>NZ_JBDPGJ010000031.1:0-462 GCF_040839445.1 Aquibium pacificum
CGGAGAAGCCGGCGGGAGCCCCGGGGAGAGTTCTCTTTTCTTTGTGAAGGGCAGGGCGCCCTGGAATGGGTTCGCCCCGAGAGAGGGGCCCGTGCCTTGGAAAGCGTCGCGGTTCCGGCGGCGTCCGGTGAGCTCTCGCTGGCCCTTGAAAATCCGGGGGAGAGGGTGTAAATCTCGCGCCGGGCCGTACCCATATCCGCAGCAGGTCTCCAAGGTGAACAGCCTGTAGTTGTTAGTACAATGTAGATTAGGGAAGTCGGCAAAATTGATCCGTAACTTCGGGATATGGATTGGCTCTAAGGGTCGGGCTCGCTGGGCCTTGGGGGGAACCCCCTGGAGCAGGAGGGCACTAGCCGGGCAACCGGCCGGCGCCCCCCAGCACCGGGGTGGGGACGCCCTTGGCAGGCTTCGGCCGTCCGGCGGGCGATTAACGACCAACTTAGAACTGGTACGGACAAGGGG
>NZ_JBDPGJ010000004.1:0-802806 GCF_040839445.1 Aquibium pacificum
ATCGGACGAACTTCTATGGTCCAAGCCCTTGACTGCGGACATCAGACCGCTGTTCTCAGGCCACGGCCTTGAGTGGCGCTGGGGCATAGGCCCATGGCAGCAGGTCGTCGATCTGGTTCTGCGGGTGGCCGGCGACGATGCGGGTGATGACGTCGGCGAGGTAGGCATATGGGTCGACGCCGTTGAGCTTCGCGGTTTCTATGAGCGAGGCGATCGTCGCCCAGTGTTCGCCGCCGCCGTCGGAGCCGGCGAAGAGCGCATTCTTTCGATTGAGGGCAATGGGGCGGATACTGCGTTCGACGACGTTGGAGTCGATCTCGACGCGGCCGTCGTCGAGGAAGCGGCCGAGCCCAGCCCAGCGCGAGAGCGCGTAGCGGATCGCTTCGGCCAGTTTGCTCTTCTGGCTGACCAGCGCAAGCTTCCCGCGTAGCCATGGCTCGAAGGTATCGATGATAGGTCGGCTTCTCTCCTGACGGACGGTGCGCCGCTCTTCGGGGGAGCGGCCCCGGATCTCGCTCTCGATCTTGTAGAGTTCGGCGATGCGGGCGAGCGCCTCCGTGGCGATCGGCGCGGGTCCGGACTGCGCCAGTTCATAGAAGCGGCGACGCACGTGCGACCAGCAGAAGGCCAGACTCACGGCATTGCGCTCGGCCAGTGCCTTGTATCCGGGGTAGCCGTCGACCTGCAGGATTCCGACGAAGCCCTGAAGATGCCGCAGTGGCTGCTCGGCCTTGCGGTCGGGCGCATAGAGATAGGCGACGCCGGGCGGATCGATCCCACCCCAGGGTCGATCGTCCCTTGCATAGGCGAACAATTGGCCCGTCTTGGTGCGGCCGCGGCCGGGGTCGAGCACCGGCGCCGTGGTTTCATCGGCGAAGAGCTTGCCGGAGGCCTTCAACCGCTCGAACAGGCGCTCATGGATCGGGCGAAGCAGGAAGGCCGCCTTTCCGACCCAGTCGGCGAGCGTGGACCGATCCACGTTCACGCCTTGGCGGGCATAGATCTGGGACTGGCGGTAGAGATGCGCTGATCGGGCTTGGCGCCGCCGCGCACTGGGGAATTATGGTGAGCGGTAATCACAAGCTGGAGGGAAGGATCATGCAATTCTTTGTCGGGATCGACGTATCTTTGGAAAGCTCAAGCATCTGCGTCATCGATGAGCGCGGTGTCGTCATCAAGGAAGGGAAGGCAGCGAGCGAGCCGGAAGCAATCGCCCGCTTCATTCGTCATCGAGGGCGTAAGGTTGAGCACGTCGGCCTGGAAACAGGATCGCTATCGCAGTGGCTTCACGCCGGGCTGACGAAGGAAGGCTTTCGCGTTTCTGTGATGGAGGCAAGGCATGTTCGTGCGGCTTTCGCAGCCATGCGGGTGAAGACCGATCGCAATGATGCACGCGGTATCGCTCAGCTCGTCCGGCTCGGCTGGTTCAAATCAGTGCATGTCAAGGCGCCTAGCGCGCAGGAGACACGCGCTCTTCTCAACGCCCGTCAATTCATTGTCGACAAGGTGACCGGCATCGAAAATTCGATGCGAGCCAATCTGCGCAACTTCGGTCTGAAGGTGGGTAACGTCTCGCGACGGACTTGGGCTGGTCGGGCACGCGAGCTGGCAGCCGGCATCCCGGCGCTGGAGACGCTGGTTGAGAGCATGCTGAAGATCCGCGAAGTGCTACTGCAGGAACTCCACTCGCTCGACCGCAAGCTGCTCGAGGCCGCTCGCGCCGATCCGATCGTTCAGTGCCTGATGACGGCTCCCGGCGTTGGCGCGATTGTAGCGCTTACATTCAGGAACGCCGTCGATGATCCCGCTCGCTTCAAGCGGTCAAAGGATATTGGCCCATGGCTGGGCCTCACACCGACCCGATATCAGTCCGGACAGGTTGACCGAAGCGGTCACGTCACCAAGGCCGGCGACGCAGCCACCAGGACGGCGCTGTATGAGGCCGCGACAACCTTGCTCGGCAGGGTCGTCAAATGGTCGGCGCTGAAGAACTGGGGGCTGCGCATAGCGCGACGCAGCGGGATGAAGAAGGCCCGCGTGGCAGTGGCGCGCAAGCTTGCCACCATCCTGCATTGCATGTGGCGGTCGCAGTCCCCATTCCGGTGGGCAACCGAGAAGGAGGCGCTCGCCTGAAGCGGTTTACCTAGCTGTCTCAGGTCCGCCGCTGAAGAGCGGTGACGGAGTCCCCGAGCAGGGACGAAGGTCGACTGAGCACGCATCTGCCGGAGTTGCTTCTTGAGCACGGGGTAGAGATTGTGCCGTCCACCTCCTTAGTTCGCATCATGTGGCGGCATCGCCGACCACGGACAGAAGCATGGCCCTGCTCGTGGATTGTGGAATTGACAGAAACAGCCCGATCACAGAAGCGGCAGGTGATCGGCGTATTTAGAGACCAGAACCTGGGCGACAGTGGCCTCGGTCGGTACGCCACCTTCGATCAGCCGGGCGGGCGCGGGAGCCTGAACAACCACGTCCTCGCAGGCGCGGCAGGCGTATTTCGGGCGGCGCGTGACGATGACGCGGAACTGGGCCGGCACGACGTCGAGGCGCTCGGAACGATCCTCGCCCATGACGTGCAGCATTCCCTTGCAGCACGGGCAGATCTTGTCAGGGATGTCGATGACCTGCTCGATGCGCGGCAGGTGGGCGGGTAATGAACCGCGGTTGGCGCGGCGCTTCCTGGTCCGATCCTCCCGCTTGGCAGGATCACCGGCTTCCTCCGCGGCGAGGCCTTCGGCCTCGACCTGCTCGACCTCTTCCAGGCTCAGCAGCAACTGGTCGATGGGCAGGCTCTCCGCCCTGCGGCCGAAGCGGTGACGCTGCAGCTCCTTGATGATCTGGCGCAGCCGCTCGTTCTCGGCGCGCTCCGCGGCAAGCATCGCCTGAAGCGCGATTGGATCGTTGGTCAAAGGATCGGCTGGATTGCTCACAAAGCCGATTCAATCATGCATTCCAATGCTTTGCCAGCGTTTTCAACGTCGACGGAATCAACTTGCCGCGACCGGCGCGCGCGTCTCGCGGGCATCATGTACGCGCCGCCAGTCCAGCCCTTCCAACAGCGCCTGCAACTGCGCCGCCGTCAACCTGACCACACCATCTGTGATCGCGGGCCAGCAGAACTTCCCGTCTTCCAGACGCTTCGCCAACAGGCACACGCCGGTGCCGTCGAAGTAGACGAGTTTGACCCGGTCGGCGCGCTTGGCCCTGAAGACGTAGACCGCGCCGGAGAACGGATCGGCGCCCATCGTCTCGCGTACCAGCGCGGCCAAGCCTTCGGCCCCCTTGCGGAAGTCCACCGGCTTTGTTGCGACCATCACCTTGACCGCACCGGTCGGCCCGATCACGACGTGACCTTCAATGCGCGGATCACCGCAGCGATCGTGGCCGACGATGCGCCGTCACCAATCCGCACCGTGACGCCCGCCGCCTCGACCTCGATCGACGCTGTTCGTCGTCGCGGCGCACGACGCTTCGCTCGCGGCGGCTTCAGCTCCTTCGGGGGCGTGGGCTCTGGCGCGACCACCGCAGGCACGAAGGCCAGCGCTTTAGCGTCTGCCTCCGCACGCTTGCGGGCTTCGCGTCGCCAGGTGAACAGCTGCTGCGGGGTCAGGTCATGCCGGCGCGCGACCGCCGACACCACCGCGCCCGGCGCAAGTGTCTCTTCCAGGATGCGCGCTCGGTCATCGGCCGACCAACGCCGGCGGCCCATCGCGCCGTTGATGACCTCAAAACGCCGGATCTCGCCCTCCGGCTCAAGTCTATGGTCAAGTCCAGACACAAAACGATCCTCCAAAAGGATCGCTACCGTGCCTCGTCAGAGCCGTGCGAAGAAGGTGCGGTTGGAGCCCCGCTTACCCCCATTTCAACAACTTCAACACGGAAGCGCCACTCGTCGCCGTAATCGTACAAAAATGTCATTGCCGAGCCTACGCCCTGGAAAGCCGTGCTGACGCGCGTGCGTTTCACGCTGCTAGAACCACCTCCCTCCATGTCGGCAAAAAGCTCGAACCGCCGGGGCGAGTCGAACAGCTTTCCCGCCAGTTTTGAATAGAAGCCGTAGACGTGGTCCATGTCGAAGCCGAATGCCGCTACCATGGCTTCGGCCAGATCGGCGAGCCTGCTCGAACTCGACACCTCGATGTCCCGATAGTCGCGTGTGATCAATTCGCAAACTATTGAGATTGCGGTGTTTCAGCGGGCTGCCAAGTATCCGGATTTGCCAGGTCGTGACGACTTGGCATCATTTCCTTGCGCTTTTGCGCGGGCGTGCGCGAAGGGTCTGGGCATTGGGGGCAGGCTCTGATACCAACCGTCCCGGCTTCTGACTCTTTCGTCAGTTTGAGGCGTTTGCGCCGTGTGATTCCCTGTTGCCAAAGGAGATTCGGCGATGGGATCAGCGGTGAAGGTTCGGGACGACTTTTCGGCGATGGAGCTTCGCCGTCTGGCTCGTGTTACCAAGGATGTGCGCCAGAGCAGCCGGCTCTCGTCGATCGCGGCGGTTCTGGTGTCAAGCGACTCCGGGAGTTGACCCCTCTGGCGACATGAAGAACTGACCCCCTCATTGGTTGGTGGCCTCGGTTTGCTTTTCTGGTGCCCCGGCTCTGTTGAGGATCCCGGCCCGGCGCTTTTCGCGCAGGCGATAGCTGTCGCCACGGATGGTGATGACGCTGCAGTGGTGCAGTAGCCGATCGAGGATTGCAGTGGCGACGACCGGGTCGCCGAACACCGTACCCCACTCGACGACGGACCGGTTGGACGTCACCAGCATGGATCCACGCTCGTAGCGGCGGCTAACCAGCTGGAAGAACAGATGCGCCGCGTCGGTTCGAACGGCAGGTAGCCGAGCTCGTCGATGATCAGCAGCTTGGGCCTGGCGTAGATCGTCAGCTGTTCATCGAGCCTGCCGTCGCCATGGGCCTTGGCCAGCGTCGCCACCAATGTCGCGGCGGTGACGAACTGGACGCTATAGTTGTGCCAGATCGCTTCGCGTCCGAGACTGACCGCCAGATGCGTCTTCCCGGTGCCGGGCGGACCAAGGAACAGCAGCGCGTCGCCATGGGCAATCCAGCGACAGGTCGCCAGCTCGCGGATCTGGCGCTGATCCACCGAAGGCTGTGCTGCCCATTCGAAGCCCTCCAGCTCGCGCACGAACGGGAACTGCGCGAGCTTGGTCGCCATTTCGATGCGTCGCTCGTCGCGTCTGGCGATCTCGCGCGAGACGAGGAAGCCGAGCGCTTCGCGCAATGTCATGTCCGAGCGTGCCGCCTCGTCCAGCAGTGTGTCGAGTTGGTCGCGGATCGCGGTCAGCTTCAGCCGGTCGCGCATGGCGACCAGCGCCTCATTGTCGATCGTTTCCATCACCAGCCCCCTCCCGCGGCAAGCTCATATTCGGCAAGCGGTCGCAGCAGCGAGGCGGGAGGCGGAGCCGGTGGCGGCGACGTCATTCGCCGCACCGGTCCGTCGGCGCCGACAACACCGGCAAGGTGGGCGCGATCGGTGATGCGCTGGCGGCGGCCGGAGCAGATCTCATGATCGGCCACGACTTCCCCCGCATGGCAAATGACGATCCGGCCGGCAAAGATCGTCACCTGCACGGTCTCGCCGATCAGCCGCCAGGGGACCGAGTAGCTGTTGGTGTCCACATCGACAGCACAGTCGGCCTGAACCTTGCGAACCAGGTCGCGCAGCTGGCCGAACGGCGCCCGGCCGCTGAGCGGGCGCAACGCCGGCGCCTCGCGCAAGAAGCGCACGGCTGGCAGTTCACCGGTGGTGCCGTGAACGCGCTGGTCGGCGACATCGCGACACCATGCGGCCAGATGCGCTTCGAACGCCGCCCAGCTGTCGAAGCGACGGCCAGCAACCGCGTTCTTCTTCACATAGCCGACGCCGCGCTCGTCCTTTCCCTTCGTCCGGGCTCGATACGGTGCGCATGCGCGTGGCTGGAAGCCCCAATGCCGCGCGAAGGCGTGAAGCTTGGTGCTGAACCGAACCTCGCGCGTCACCGCATCGTGATGTCGTGTTGCCTCACGTAATTTTGTTACCGCTTGCCTCATCGAGAATGTTACCCGCTCGCCCGAAGTCCCGGGTTCAGATCAGTAGATGGCAACAGGATATTTGCCTCGCCAATGAGCCGCTTCACTGCTTGTTGGCGCCATGCCCTTACTCGCTTCTGCAGCGTGTAGAGCTGTCGCAAGCTATATCGTCCCGGATAGCGGGCCTGGAACTCGACGAGCAGTTCAAGCGCGGTCTGATCCGGGAGTTCTTCCAGGCATTGCGACATCTCCTCCCAATGATCCCTGAAGGTATCGGGACGTCGGCCACGCGGTTTGCCGCTGAGCAGACGATACGTTTTGGGCCCGATGACAACGCCCCGCGCGCGAGCAGCCTCGCGCCAGACAGAGACGCGTCGGGCGAAGGTTTTGTATTGCTTGCGGGTAAATCGACCTGGAAACTGGATGCATAGCTCTTCGAAGAGCTGCATGGCGTTGATGTTGGGGAATTCCTCCAGTCGACGACACGCGATCGGCCAAGCCATGCGGAGCGCCTGGATCCGTCCTTGGCCAGGTTCGGCGTAGATCGGCTTTGGCTTCTCCGATTTCTTCGTTGGTGGCGCCACGGTCGCGGGTGGGATCGCCAGCTTGGACGCGGTGGATCGACCCGCAACAGGCGCTTGTGTGGCGACCTTTTGAAGACTTCGCAGGTAGAGCGGTTTTGCCTCGGTGGAGAACGTGGGACGGATTTCGCCCGCGTGCCAGGCGCTCGATAGGCTTGCCACGAACGCCGCCAGGTTGGGCGGCTCGGATGTCGTCGCAGGCGGTACTTCGCCGTCAGCCAATGCGGCCAGATAAGCCTGCACTGCACGCATCTCCTCCAGAAGCTTTAGGGGATCGAGGTTGGCGGCGATCTCGCTCAACTTGCTCTTGGTGGCCATCGGTACGCTCTCCGCTTGCAGGAGACGCTCGCAGGGCGTTTGTGGCGGATGATACCGCTTTGTCACCTTGGCCCCGTCTCGATGTTTGGCAGCCAGCTTGAACGATGGCTGAAATAAGTTCACGAACAACCGCGATGCGGCGTAGAGACGCGTGATCGCCCGGGCCGCCGCTAAACCTTCGAAGCGCCGATAACCTAGTAGCTTCCGTACAACGGCGCCATTTTTCTGTTCTATCCACGCTTGGTCGTTCTTGCGGTAGGGACGTGATCGCGTGAGTTCGATGCCGTGACCGAGGCAATATTCAATCAGCTTGTTGTTGACGAACTCGCTTCCGTTGTCCACGTCCAGCGCCCTCAGAGCGTAGGGCAGGCCCGCTCGAATACGATCGAGCGTTTCAACCACGAGGGTGCCTTCTCGAACGACGATGGGTGCAGCCTCCGTCCATCCACTGGCGATATCGGTCAGAACCAGACTGTGAACGTAGCTGCCGCGGTTGAGCTCCCCGCAATGGGCCACCAAGTCCATTTCCATGCTGCCGGGAAGCGGGTCGTTCCAGTCAGCAAAGGTTCGCATTTTGATGCGCCGCCGCGGCTCTGGCACAACTCGGGGCTTTTTCGTATGGCCCGTGCGCCTCGGCATCTGGAGCAAGCGGTCGATCGTGGCGGCGCTCATCGACAGGATTTTGGCGCGGAGCTCCTCCTCGATCTTCAAGTGTCCATTCCGTTCCAACGCAGGAAGGAGAATGGGCAGCAAAGCCTTCAGGCGCTTGCCGCAAACCCGATCGGACGCTTCCCACAGCACGATCAAGACCCCTCGAGCGGCCTCATCATAGAACGAAGACCGTCGACGAGTCTGCCGGAGCTTCGGTCCCGATGAAGTGTTGAGGACACGGATGGCGGATTTCTCGTGATACCCCGTCGCCGCGATGAACTCCTCCAGGATCCGGCGTTTGTCCTTGCTCGCGGCGGCCGCATAGCGATCCCGGACTGCATCGGCGAGTTCCATGCGCAAGCCATGCGTCATCTTCGTCATCATGATCCCTCCCTCATGGCGAGGGCATCATGCCGGAATGCAATTCCACGGGTAACATCTTAGGTGAGGCAACGAAGCCGCTCGGTAACAATCCCCGTGAGGCAATGCGACACGTGATGCTCGACGAGCGCGCGGGCATTGTCGAGCAGCAACTCGGCCGGCACGCCCCCGAAGTGAAGGAATGCACTCTCCATCCCTTCGAACCAGTCCACCTGCCGTTCCCGCAGTGACGCACGCACGTGCATCCGACGCGAGAAGCCAAGCGTCGCGACAAACAGATGGACCCGCAGCCTCTCGTCGCCGACCCAGACCCGCGCCTCACCAAAGTCGATCTGCAGTTGCTTGCCCGGCGGGGTCTCGAACCGCACCGTCGCGCGAGCCTGTGCCTTCAGTTCACGGCGCCAACCCGCAACCCGACGCTCGACATGGCGAAGGCTGAGCACCACCCCATGCTCAATCGCCAGTTCCTGACGGATGACGTCGGCGTTGCCCCCGTGTCGGAAGAATCGCTCGCGCAGCCAACCTTCCAACCCGTCCAGCGCAGACCGCCGCGCCGGCTGCCGGAATGCGATCGATCCACCCTGGCGAAGATATCGTCGCACCGTGTTGCGCGCGCAGCCGAACTCGCGCGCCAGCCGCTTGGCCTCCCCAGCCAAGACCGTGCAGCCGCATCATCGCCGCCACCTCGTCAGGCTGCAGCATCTCCTCTCCCCGCGTCGTGGTTCCACGCGAGACAGAGTGGCCGAAATCAAGCGTCTTCATCATTCCCTCCTCGTCACGAAGAGGGGGTCAGTTCCTCGTGTCGGAAGGGGTCAATTTCTCAGGTCGCCCGACATCTGGACGGGATGAGCCGATCCGATGCGGCGCGGATCGGCGGCATGCACCGCCAGACGCTGCGCGACTGGGTGCATCGGTTCAACGCCGCCGGCCCCGATGGTGTTCTCGATCAATGGTCGCCGGGTCCGCCATCGCGGCTGTCGGCCGAGCAGCAGGTGGACCTGGCCGCAATCGTCGAGAAGGGTCCAGACCGCGCCGCTGACGGTGTCGTGCGCTGGCGGCGCATCGACCTGAAGCGCGTCATCAAGGAGCGTTTCGGCGCTCCTTGCGATCCGTAGAGGGTGGCTTCGACGACGTCCTCGACGTCTTTTCCGGCCGCTACAACCGAAGCACCAGATCGATCAGTTCGTCCTTCGAAAGCCGCTGCAAATCACCGCGATCCATGCCCTGATGGATTCAGGCTTTCGGCCCGTTGGCAAGGGGTGAGCAATTACCGTCCAGGTGCCACTTGCCAGTGACGGCACGCTTTCTCCGTTGAAGCGCTGCAGCAGCTGCGGCGCGAAATGTACGACCCAGCGGTGAACGGTGGAGTGATCGACGATCAGGCCACGCTCAGTCATCATCTCTTCCAGATCGCGCAGGCTGAGATTGTAGGCGAGGTACCAGCGTATACACAGCAGGATCACCGACTGGTCAAAATGACGGCCCTTGAACATGACGAACTCCCACGAAGCCGATGAGCCTTCATGCCCTCACCGCCATTACCGAAGAGTTTGCGACAGAACCGTTCGTTCTCCTTCTCCAACTCCTTCAGCCTCTTCACCTGGTCGGCCTTCAACCCGCCATACTCCTTGGCCATCGGTAGTAGGTGAACTGCGTCACGCCGATCGAGCGAACCGCCTCGGCTACCGACTGGCCTTGCGACACCAACACGTCGACTTGCCGGAGCTTCGCGACAATTTCCTCAGGCCTCTTCTTCTGGGGCATTCCTCTGTCCTCCAACTGGCTCGAAAGCCTACTTCAGGGAGGACCCCTTTTCAGGGGGCAGGCCAGCGATATTGTCCTTGAGCCTTGCGAGCTGGGCATGGAGCTGTACGAACTCCTCGCCTGTCATGGCGAGCTTGCACGCGATGTTGCGCACGACGTTCATGGCGGATTCGCGGAGGACCTCTCCAGCAGGTGTCAGTCCGACATTGACCTGTCGTTCGTCATTCTGCTCGCGCTTGCGGGTGATCAGGCCCCGCCCCTCAAGCCGCTTTAGGAGCGGCGTCAGCGTGCCCGAGTCGAGCATGAGCCGATCACCGATCTGGCCGACATTCAAACGCTCGTCTTCCCATAGGACAAGCATGACCAGATACTGCGGATAGGTGAGACCCAGTTCGTCCAGCAAGGGCCGGTACGTGTTGGTGATTGCTCGAGAGGTGGAATAAAGAGCGAAGCAAATTTGATGACTCAGCTTCATGCTGAGATTCTCGGTCACTTCCCTGCCTTCAGGCGCCAATTTGGCGGCGTCACTTTGCATCTCGCCTAAGCCCTTTTCTCCGTCGATCTGTGATCGATAACGGAACTCTTTCGATGGGTCGAGGGGTGAAAGTAAATTGTGTGCAAAATAATTTCTTGACATTTAATGGTACGTTCGTAGGCTTTGCACGATCGCTATTACGGGGAAAAGGAGGGTTCATGGATCCCGTCTATACGACCACGGTGAAAGTTTCGGGTGGCCGCGCAGGACGCGCTCGCTCCGAGGATGGGGTTTTGGACCTTGAGCTGTCGGTTCCGAAGGGACTTGGCGGCGGCGGTGGCAGCGGGACCAACCCCGAGCAGCTCTTTGCAGCCGGCTACGCAGCATGTTTTGAAAGCTCGCTGCGTGCTGTGGCAAGCCAGAAAAAGATCTCGATCTCCGACAGTTCTATAACCGCGACAGTCGGCATCGGACCCATCGCAAGCGGCGGCTTCGGATTGTCGGTCGTGCTCGATGTTTTCCTTGATGGACCCGACAAGAGCCAGGCCCAGGAGCTCGTCGATATCGCGCATGGCACGATGTGCCCCTATTCCAACGCGGTACGCGGCAATGTGGGCGTCAAAGTCAACGTTTCGACGGCATAGCACGGCCCTCCATTAGACTTTCTGCTCGCTCAGACCCATTGATGACAGCGCTCGCCTGATCGGTCGTGCGCGCAGGCGCAGGAGACCGATTTGGCGGCGGACGATGAATTCGACGTCATAGTGCTCGGCACGGGCATTGCGGGCATGGCCGCGGCTCTTGCCGCCGCCAATTTGGGTATGCGGGCGCTTCTCCTCGAAAAGGCGCATCTGGTCGGCGGAGGAACCACCGATTCCTATGGGCTGATATGGGTCGGTGGGAATCACCTCGCCGAGGCGGCCGGATTGCGTGACAACCGGGACGACATCCTGGCCTATATGCGTTTCGTTGCGGGCGGCGAAAGCCAGGCGGCGAAGCTGGAAGCCTATGTCGACCAATCGCCCGGCGCGCTCCGCTTCTTCGAACAATGCGGTGTGGAATTCCAGCTGACCCGCGGAGTGGCGGATCATTATATGGGCATCGCTCCCGGCGCGCGCTCCGAAGGGCGGACCGTCGAGGCGAAGCTCATTTCCGGCTATGAACTCGGCGAGTGGCGGGAACGCGTGAGGCGCCCGGCCATGCAGCCGTTCTTTCTGACCGCCGAGGAACAGGTGGCCTGGGGCGGAATGAACACAATGCATTCCTGGAACCAGGACCTCGTGACTGACCGCCGCCAAAAGGATATGCGCGGCAAGGGCGTCGGTCTCATCAGCCAGTTCCTGCGCGGCCTGCTGGCCGCTGACGTACCGATCTTGACCAATGTGGATACCCGCTCGCTGATAAACGACGGCAATCGCGTGGCCGGCGTCGAATTGGCCGATGGCCGCCGCATCAAGGCATCCAGGGGCGTCGTACTCGCCGCCGGGGGCTATGAGTCCAATCTGGAACTGGTGCAGACCTTCGAGGGGATGCCCGGTTGGACGTCGCAATGTCCGGAAAGCAATTGCGGTGACGGTCTCGTGCTTGCGGGCGAGATCGGCGGCGCGATCCATCTGATCCGCAACAATCTTCAATTGTTCCTCGGATTCGAGGTGCCGGTTGAAGATGCGCCGGGCGGCAAGGAATTCCATCTGGCCGGCATCGTCGAACTTTGCAGTCCCCACACCATGGTGGTCAACCGGTTCGGCATGCGCTTCGCCGATGAATCCTATTTTCAGGGGATGGTGCCCGCCTTGCGCCGGTTCGATGTCGAGACGCACAGTCACGCCAACCTGCCCTGCTTCCTGCTTTTCGATTCCGAATATGCGGAGAATTATTCATTCGGCGGTTCGCCCGCCGGACGGATACCGCAATGGGTAGCCTCGAGCGAAACGCTGGACGGGCTGGCCGCCCACCTTGGCATCGACCCGGAAGGGCTCGCGCAGACGGCCTCCCGGTTTGCCGATTTTGCCGAAGCCGGCGTGGACGAGGATTTTCACCGAGGCGAGAAGGCCTGGCGGTTGGCCAAGATGGGCGGCAACCTCCGCAATCCCACGATGGGCTCGCTGTCCAAGGCTCCGTTCTATGGCATCGAATTGCGGCCGACAGGCGCCGGCTCGGCCGGCCTCCTGACCGACGATCGCGCGCAAGTCCTGAATGTGCGGGGAAACGCAATTTCAGGCCTCTACGCGACCGGCAACACGGCCGCGCGAACGGAATTCGGGACCGGCTATCAAGCGGGTTTCACGCTGGCTTCAGGCATGACCTTCGGATGGCTGGCGGCACAGCATATGCGCGCGCACAGGCCTTAGCGGTCTGCAGGAAAGCGTCACTACTGGGCTGCAGCCTTCATATGGCGCACCGCCTGGAGACTGAAGGTCATGCAGGATGCCAGCGTAAGGCCGGCCTGATAGCCGGTCCCGAATTCGGTATGGGCGGCCGCATTGCCGCTTGCATAGAGGCCCGGCATCGGATGGCCGCGCACATGCAGTACCTGTCCGTGCACATCGGTAGCAAGCCCGGCCGAGGCGCCGACGCTCGGATGCAGTTCGATGCCGTAGAACGGGCCCGTGTCCAACCGCCCGAGACTCGAATTGACAGTCGGGTCGGTGCCGGCGGCCAGCTTCCATTTGTTTGCCCCGCGGTCGAAATCCGCGTCGCGGCCCTGATCACAAAAAGCGTTGAACAGGCCGACCGTCGCGGTGAGGGAGGCGGGATCCATGCCGAGCTTGTCGGCCAAGCCTTCCATAGTGTCGCTCCGCTCCACCCATTCCGGCACGGCGCTGCCGGCCGGCAGGCCCGCGAATGAGAATTTCTGCGCATACTGACTATCGAAGATGAGATAGCAGGGCAAATTGACGTATTGATGCGTATCCGGGTCGAACTCCCGAAGCTTCGGCCCGACCGCCTGGAAATAGGCTTCGTTGGCAAAGCGGCGGCCGGCTCTGTTGACGACGATAGTGTGCGGACTGGTCAGTTCGATGATCGCAGCCGGACGAAAAGTCTGCTTGCCCGTATCGGTGGCCGTCATGCTGAAGCCCAGCATGAGCTGCAGATTCTGGTGGATCTGGCGGATCGCAGCACCCTTCTCCGCGCCGCAGATCATTCCGTCCCCGCTGATATTCTCGGGGAAGATCGAACGGTAACCCGGCAGACCGTCATAGTTCCTTGCCAGTTCCAAGTTGGATTCATAACCGCCGGTTGCCAGAACCACCCCCCTGCGTGCGCCGATCATGCGGCCGTCGGTCAAAACTATTCCTTTGGTCCTGCCGTCCTCGACCACGAGTTCCGCCAGCGCCGCATCCGTCCAGACGGGCACGTCGCGGTCGATGAGTGCCTTCAGGAAGCGCGCCACGAGGCCGACACCGAGCCCCAGGAAATCCTCTTTCTTCCGATTCTCCATAGTGTCCCGATCCCAGCTTGAGAAGCTGTGGATGCCGCCCCAGCCGACCAATTCCTCAGCTGAGATGTTGAACGGCACGCCAGGCGGCGTGTAGAGCTTCTGGCGCCATGGCCCGAGTTCATACCCCGACATCGGTGCGGCCTCGATCGAGCGCCCGGTCTCGGCGGAGCCGGGCCCCCGGTCGAAATAGTGGTCTGTCAGTCCGTGGATTCTCAGGAACGGAATGCCGCAATCTTCAAAGAAGCGGATGGCGCTGGGCGTCTCGCGGATGAACGCCTCGAGCCTGTCGGTCTCCGCATGCCCCCCGCTCAGGAAATCGAGGTAGCGGCGCACGTCGGCCATATCGTCGGAAATGCCTTCGCGCTCGGCGATATGGTTTCCGCCGACCCAGATCAAACCATAGGAATGGGACGTTCCGCCACCGACGGCAGTCGATTTTTCGACGAGGATGGTGGAAAAGCCGTGCGCCTGCGCCGCAAGCGCCGCCGACAGGCCGGCGATTCCCGACCCCACTACGACGACATCGACTTCCAGTTCGGCCATAATGATACTCCATTGAGTGCAGGTTCGCTACCCGGCTCGTCAATTGACGGTGCTAGGCAGATAAAGCGAAAGCGCGGGAAAAAGGATCAGAAGAGCGAGCCTGACCAAATCGGCCGCGACAAAGGGGATCACGCCGCGAAACATCGTTCCCGTGGAAATATGCGGCAGACTGGTCTGGACCACGAAGAGGTTCATCCCCACCGGCGGACTGATGAGGCCGATCTCGACGACGACCACGATCAGAATGCCGAACCAGACCGGATCGACACCCATTTGCGTCACGATCGGGAAAAAGATCGGCAATGTGAGGAACACCATGGAAAGTTCTTCCATGATCGATCCGAGAAGCAGGTAGATGAGGCAGATGATGCCGATGACCGCTACCGGACCAAGGTTGAGATCGACGATGACCCCGGTGATGTCGGCGGCCATACTGGTGTAGTTGATGAAATTGGCGAAGATCATCGCGCCGATAAGGATGGTGAAGATCATCGCCGTCGTCCGGGCTGTCTCGCTCAACACGTCCCAGAAGTCCCGCAACGTCAGTGTCCGGCGGCCCATCGAGAAGGCGAACGCCCCGGCGGCGCCGACGCCCGCAGCCTCGGTCGGCGTGAAAACGCCGCCATAGATGCCGCCCACCACGAGGGCAAACAGCGCGATGACATTGACGATGCCGGGCGAAAAAAGGGCGAGGACGAAGATCGCAAGCGCTGCCACGATGCCGAGGCTTGCTGTGGGGATGATCCCGAACCAACCACCTGCCCCGATGATGACGGCAAGAACCGCAAGAAACCCGAGGCCGTTCAGGGCTTTCAGCCTTTTCGCCCACGGGACGCGTTCGCCGGCGGGACCCGCGGCTGGATCGAAATAGGTGACCACCATCACTGCCAGGCAAAGCAGCAGCGTCGCGATGATGCCCGGGATGATCGCCGCGATGAACAGCGTGCGGATATTCGTCTCAGTCAACAGGCCGTAGAGAACCAGCACCGTCGAGGGCGGGATGATGATGCCCAGAGTGCCGCCGGCGGCAATTGCCGACGCCGCGAGCTTGTCGGAATATCTGCTCGCCCGCATCGGCGGATAGGCGACCTTGGTCATTGTCGCCGCCGTCGCGATCGAGGAACCGCAAACGGCCCCGAAACCTGCGCAGGCGGTAATCGTCGCGATGGCGAGGCCGCCGCGACGATGGCCGATAAATGACCGCGCGATTTCATACAATTCATCCGAGATGCCGGAGCGGGCAACGAAATTGCCCATGAGGATGAACATCGGGACGACTGAAAACGAATAGGTGAAGCCGGCCTCATATGTCATTGCCGCCGCCGTTGCCGCCGCGGGGGTCCAGCCGCGCTCAAGAGCGATCCCGATGGTGCCGACAAGCCCCATCGCGAAGGCGATCGGCATGCGCAGCAGCAGAAGGACGAAAAGCGCTCCCAGCCCGGCAAGGGCCACGGTCATGCGGCTTCTCCCCGATGCGGGGACGGTTTTTCCCGCCTTATCCGTTCGCCGATCAGCAGCAGTTGGCCGATGCCGGACAGGAAAAGCAGCGCGGCCATGAAGTAGGTAACGGGAGCAAGGGGCAAGGACAGAACGGCGGTGGTATCGCCATAGGCCAGCAGGCTGCTGGCTTTCTGGAAAACAACATAGCAAAGAAAGAACGCCAAAAGGCAGGCGAGAATATTCACCGATGCTTCGATGACGCGGTCGATGGCGAGCGGGAAGGCGATCAGATCCACCTTGATATGCTGGTCGGCGCGAGAGACTGATGGAAGGCCGCCGAAGATCAGCACGACCAGCAGGAACTCGGTCCCCTCCAGCGCGCCCGTCACCGGCTTGTTGAAAGCGTACCGCCCCACGACATCGACCATGGTCACGAGCATCATGGCGAACAGGGCGATGCAGGCCAGCCCCCGCAGGAACAGTTCGGACGAGCGGTAGAGGCGGTCCAGGAATCGGATCATCTATTTGGAAGCTCACCAGTTATCAAACCGCCGATGGGCTCGAGGACCGGCAATTGGCGACACTCGATTTGCCGTCCTGGAAACCTCAAACGGCTTTCAGAGAGCAACGGCAGCCCTCAATTGCTCGCGGACAGTTCCTTGATCTGCTCACGAAAATATTCAAGGGCAGCCGCGCCATCGACACCTTTCGCCGCGGCCTGGTCGATCCACTGCTGCTCCACCGAAGCTGTCTTTTCGCGCATCTCGTCGATGAATCCCTGAGAAGCGGTAGTGATGGAAATCTCGGGGTTCGCCTGAATCGCCGCCAGGCCGACGCGGTCATCCTCGTCAAGCGCGATGCCCGCCCGCTTCGCCAGAACCTCGCCCGAGACCGACATGACGGCTTCCTGGTCTTGCGGCGACAAGGTCTCGAACGCGGCCTCGTTCATGAACATTGAAAAGGCCGCATTGTAGAGGCCGCCGGGAACCAGTGTCCCGAACTTGATCGTCTCCTGCAGGTTGAACCCGGCGATGGAGCCCGCGGGAAACATCACGCCATCGATGATACCGGCGTTCAATAGTTCGAAAACCTCGGATGCCGGCTTTACGATGGGGGTGGCGCCAAGCGCGGCCACCACATCCGTCATCACGCCGCCGGCGGCGCGGATCTTCAAACCCTCGGCATCCGCGACCGTTTCGATGGGATGCATCGAGTTGAAGATGTTGCCTGGGCCATGGGTGAACACGCCGAGCAGTTTCACTCCGGCATGTTCGTCGGCCTGTGCAAAAAATTTGTCGTAGGTGCGCTGATAGGCAATTGTTGTCGCTTCGGCACTGTTTCCCAGCCCCGGCAATTCCGCCATGCGGCTGAGTGTAAATCGGCCGGGGGTCAGGCCGTCCACCGTCCAGGAAACGTCGGCAAGACCGTCACGGACGGCGTCGAATGTGCCCGCGGGTGCGGTGACGGGCTTGGCCAGCAGTTCGACCTTGACGCGCCCTTCGGTAACGTGCTCGACATCCTGCGCCCACGCCATCAGGATGTCTTCGGTGATCACATTGTTGGCGGGAAGATAGCTGGACGCGGTCAGAACCGTCTGAGCTTGCGCGACCCCGGCCAGCAGGCCGAATGCGGTCAAACCCGATAGGATGCGTGTAGCAATTGAATTCATCGTCGATCTCCTCCTTGGACTTCGCACCACAACACCCAAAGGCCGTAACTGCGATGCGTGGACATTTTTTGCCGGACTAGCGGCTGCCTTCTACGCTCCTCACTTTCATAGTCCGAAGCGGCGAAGTCAACCAAATATAATTTACCGATTTATAATTGTGCACAATTCAGTGCCCGCCGGCCTTCAGTCTTCGCTGAGAGCGTCCAACGTCCTGCTCTCCATATGCGTCACAGAAATCCGATGGAAATCCACGGTACTGCCGCGATCAGAATAAGCCCTGCAAGCAGCGCCAACATGTAGGGCACGAGCGGGCGGACGCCTTCATCGGGATCGACCTGGCCTATGGCGCTCGCGGCCCAATAGCCGATACCAAAGGGCGGAATGAACAGGCCGATGCCCATCGAAAGGACGACGATGATTGCATAGTGTACTTCGTGCATCCCGAGCGCGACGGCGGCGGGGAACATCAGCGGTCCGAAGATCACGATCGCCGGAAGTCCTTCGAGCAGGCTGCCCAGAATGATGAAGAAGATGATGGTCACTGCCACGAACATCGGCTTCCCGCCGGGAAGTTCCGTGATGGTGGTCGCAAGAACGTGCGAGAAGCCGCTTTGCGTCAATGCCCACGCCATCGCCGTCGCTGCACCAACGATCAGCAGGATTGCGCCGGACAGCACGGCTGTGTCGACAAGCATCTGGCCGAGCTTCGACCAGGGGAAAGGGCGATAGAGGATCATGCCCAGCACGATTGTGTAGAGAATGCCTATCGTCGAGACCTCGGTGGCGGTCGCCACGCCCTCCACGACTGCGGTGCGGATGATGATCGGCAGGCCGATGCCGGGAATGGCGACGAGGGCAGCCTTCCAGACCATCGAGCGCGTCGGACGAATGAATTTCGACAAATCCTCTCCGCGCGTCTTCAGCCAGACGACGACGCACAAAGCGAGCGCCAGCAAGGCCGCAGGCAGCAGTCCGGCTATGAACAGCGCCTCGATCGACACGCCGGTGACGACGCCTGTGGTGATCAGGACCAGGCTCGGCGGGATCGTTTCCGACATGGCTCCCGAGGCCGAAAGCAGGGCGATCAGTTCGCCCGGCTTGGAACCGCGCCGCTTCATGTCGGGAAACAGCACCGGCGCCACCGCCGCCATGTCGGCGATCTTTGACCCGGAGATGCCCGACACGATAAACATCGCGGCAAGCAGCACATAAGACAGGCCTCCGCGAAGGTGGCCGAGCAGCAGGATGAGGAAGCTCATGATCGAACGCGCGAGCCCGGTTTCCTCCATCAGGCGGCCGAGGAACACGAACAGCGGCACGGCGATGAGGATGATGTGTGCCATGCCCTCATCCAGCCGCCCAACGACGACCGTCACCGGAACCCGCGTCATGAGCGCGAGATAGAGGAGGGTGGCAAGCAGGAACACAAAGGCGATGGGAATACCGGCAAGAACGCCTGCTCCCACGAGCAGCACGAAGAAGACGATGAGATTGTAGTTCCCGATCTCCAGCAGGACGGGAGAGGCAAGCCAGAGCAGTCCAGCGGTACCAGCAAGGATAGCCAACGGCACGAGATGGTCGGTGGCGCGCTCCCGCAAAAGCTGCAGCGCCGAAAGCACCGCCATCAACGCGAAACCGGTCGGCAAAGCGGAAATGCGCCATGCCCTGCTGATCTCGAGCGAATAGGTGGCGAGGGGCGCTTCGTGCAGGGTGAAAATGAAACTGTAATAGGTAAGAATGCAGCAGGCGACAAACACGCTCGCCTTCGACAGCCGCTGCAGCATCGCCTTACGGCCATCAGGAATGAAGCGAAAGAGCGACAGGATGCGCATATGCTGGCCGCGGTGGACAGCCGCCACCGCCCCGAGCATCACGAGCCACAGAAAAATCTCGGAGGCCAGTTCGTCCGACCAGGAGAACGGGCTTGAAAAAATGTAGCGCGCCACCACACCGACGAAAAGTATGGCGACCTCGGCGACCATGAGGACGCAAAGCGCGGCTTCCACGACGATCTTGATGCAACGTTCCACCAGACTGGGCGGAACGACGGGAAGCGTCGGGGATTCGGCCGCGTGCGCGACATTTTCCATGGGGTGCGGCCTCAAATGGCGAGCGCCCTAAGGCGGCCGCCTACTGGTTTCTGCTGAAACGGGTTGCTATCCCAGTGGTCCGGTGACCTTCTCGAGCGCGGTCCACGCCTCCGGACTGAAGCGGCCCTTCCACTCCTTGTAGAATCCGGCCTCGACCAGCTTCTTGCGGAACGCCTCGCGATCTGGTTCGATAATGGTCAGTCCGCTCGAGCCCGCGCTTCCGATGAAGCTTTCGTTGAAGGCCACCACGTCTCCCCGCTGGTCGAGAGCCGCCTGTTCGAAGTTCTTCTTTACGATCGCCGAGTGGTCTGCCGAAAGACTTTCAATGCTGGCCTTGTTGGCTATCAGCCACGGGCCGTCCCACATATGGGAGGTAAGCGACACGAATTTTTGAACCTCGATGATCTTGAGATCGGCCATCGTCAGGAGCGGCAGGTCGGTACCGTCGATAACCCCGGTAAGTAGGCCGGTATAGACTTCCGCGATGGCGACCGTCGTCGGGGCCGCGCCCAGTGCGTTGAACAGCGACGTCCAGAGCGGGCCGGGCGGAACCCGCATCTTGAAGCCCTGAAGGTCTTCGGGCGTGTTGATCTGTTTGTCTGTCGCCGTCAGGTGCCGGAAACTGTAGTCCATCATGCGCTCCATGCCCACGATGCCGACCTTCTCCATGTCGGCGCGAACCAGCGCCCCCAGTTCGCCGTCCATGGCAGCCCAGACCTTGTCATAGGAACCGAAGGCAAAGCCCAGGCCGCTGATCGAGGCCGACGGCACGACCGATGACAGCGTTACCGCGGAAAGATGCGTGAAGTCGATCGCGCCGGTGCGGAGCTGGCTGATCGAATCCACCTCGCCGCCCAACTGGCCGGCAGGGAAAAAGGTGATATCGATCTCCCCGCCCGTTTCCTCACGGATACGGTTGGTCGCTTCGACGATCCGGATCGCGATCGGATTCTGCACGCCGGCCGTTCCGGAGAACTTCATCTTGGTCGGCGCCGCCCGCACGATCGCGGGTGCGGCCAAGCTTGCCGCGGCTAACGAAACGCCGCCTGCAAGGAACGCACGTCTGCTTGGTTTCAGAAAGTTCATGTCTTCCTCCCTTTATGTTTCTTGTCGAGTGCTTGCCCCTCGCGGGGCTCAGCGTGTTTGCGCGACATGGCGGGCGGCCAGGTATCCGAATGTCATGGCGGATGCTAGCGAATAGCCCGCCTGGTAACCGACGCCGTAGTCGGTATGCGCCGAAGCGTTTCCGACGGCGTAGAGACCACTGATCGGGTGTCCGCGCTGGTTGAGTACCTGCGCATCGGGATTGGTGACAAGACCCGCCGAACAGAAGGCGCTGGGATGCAGTTCAATGCCGTAAAATGGCCCTTGCGACACCGCTCCGACGCTCGGATTGGGAAGCCCCTCGGCACCCCAGCTGTCTTTCTTGGCCAGCGACCATTTCTGGGCACCGCGCTTGAAATCCTCGTCGACGCCGGTGGCCGCAAAGCCGTTGTAGCGCGCGACCGTCTCGGCCAGGCCCGCCGCATCCACATCGAGCTTGGCTGCCAGTTCCTCGATGGTGTCGGCGCACGCAACCCAATCCGGAATCGCCGCACCGGGCGCGTTGCCGGCGAAAGAGAAGCGGCGCTGGAATTGGCTATCAAAGACCAGATAGCAAGGCAGGTTGCTGAAGCTATGCGTGGCGGGTTCGTATTCGCGCAGGCGGGGCGCCATTGACTGAAAATAGGTTTCGTCCGCAAACCGCCTGCCCTTCCGGTTCACCACCAACGTGTGGGGGAAAAGCAGTTCGGTGATTCCGGCCATCCGGTAGAAAGGCATGTCGTTCGCCGTCTTCGGCGGGACAACAAACCCCAGGAATAAGGCCATGTTGTTGTGGATGGTCCGCACTGCGGCGCCCAGTTCGGACGCCATGATCATGCCGTCGCCGGTGAGGCTCTCGGGGAACATGGACTGCCACCTTGGCAAGCCTTCATGCACGGCAACCAGGTCGGGATTGGACTCATAGCCACCGGTGGCGAGTATCACCGCTTTCGACGCATGCAGGACCATGCCCGAGGACAGCACCACGCCCGATACGGCCCCGTCCGTGACAACGAGACGATCGACACCGGCACCTCGGACGATTTCGACATCTTCCTTTTTCAGCGCCTTCAGGAAATGCGTGACCAAGGCCACGCCGCGGCCGCAAATGCGCTGCTTGCGTCGTTCTTCGATGAGCGCGCCGTCCCAGCCGGCGAGATTGCTCATGCCACCCCAGGCGATCGACTCCGCCGAGCAGACTTCCACCACTTCGTTGGGAGGCAAGAATACGGCGTCCTTCAGTTCGCCAAGATCGTTGGCGGAAATCAGGGCCGGCTCGATGGTACGTCCCGCCTCTTTTGAGCCTGGAGCGATCGGGAAATAGTGATCGGAAACGCCTTTAAGGACACTGAATTTCAGGCCCCAGTCTTCTAGGATCGTCAAGACTCTCGGCGACCAGTCGACATAAGCAACCATGTTGTCCTCGCGGATCTGGTCGCCGCCGACAAAACGCATATAGGCCAGAATGTCGTCACGAGAATCCGCATAGCCTGCGGCGCTGGCGAGATGGTTCTTGCCTACCCAGATACCGCCATGCGAGACTGAGGTCCCGCCGCCGAGCTTGTCGCTCTTCTCCAGGATAACCACCTTCAATCCGGCTTTGGCCGCCGACAAAGCGGCGGAAAGTCCGGCTGCACCGGACCCGGCAACCACTACATCATACGCGCCCTCGATTGGCTGGCCCAATTTTGTTCACTCCTCCCATCGAACGGCCCTGTCACACCTCCGTGGAGGTAGCCGATCAGCGAATAGGCTACGTTATGGCAAATATTTCTGTCAACGATTATATCGCAGACAATCTAATCATGCATCACCCTGCTTGTGGCGGAAATTTCCTATGGCGCTCGCCGATTTGCCGGGGGACGATGGGCGAGACGATCTCGTCGAGAGTTCGGAATGCGCAGGTCTAGAGCTTGCAGGTCGTGATACAGATTGAGATGCCTTGCTCTCCTGATCCCATCATGGGGCGGCCCCGCGCCGAGCGCGAAGAGAAGCGAGTGACCCCCGGGGCGTCATCGTCTGGAATGAAAGTGGCAGGAGAAGCTCGACTTCACCGACCCCAATCAGAGAGGGCTCTCAGCCGGGCATTCTTGTGGATGTTGATCCGGTCCTCCGTGAGAATCACTGAAGCTTCGATAACCTCAGCTTTCCCGGTCCACGCCGGCATGAATAACCTCCGGAAAGGTTACAGCTATTTTACATCGACACCACCAGGCCTGCCGTTCTCAACCGCCCTCTTAATAGATGGCGATGAGAAGCCGGAAAGGACCCCCCTTGCATCACCCCTCAACGGCGCGCGAAAAGGGCCCAGCCAGCCGGCACGACCGTAGCGGCGAGCAGGACCTTGATCAGGTCGGGAACGATGAAAGCCGCGACGCCGAACTCCCATGCGCCCGCCGTCCCGATGATGAAGGCGAGCCAAGCGAAACCCATAGCCATCATTACGATTTCAGCAGCGAGCATTGCGCCGAACAGCTTGAACAGGCTGTTACCCCAGCCGCGGTCGGCCGCGTAGCCTACAATCGCAGCCATGGCGACAAATCCGGCGAGGAATCCGCCGGTCGTGCCAAGCATATATGCGATGCCGATACCCTTTTCGGGCGTGTTCTGGAATACCGGGAGGCCGATCGCGCCCTCGGCCATGTAGAGAAGAAGGGTGACGACGCCCAGACGCATGCCGAAGGCGGCCGCGATGATCAAGACGGCGAATGTCTGAAGCGACAGGTCGACGGGGCCGAGCACGACCTTGGTTTTGGCGGACAAAGCGAGCAGCAGCGTGCCGGCAACCGCGAGCAGAGCCAGGATAGCATAGCGAGAGGCGCCCTTCTCGGGCACTGCGAGGGCAACAAACGGCCCGGAGAGGATTGCGGTGGTCATGTTATACTCCTTTTAGGCGGACGGCGCGAACCTCGTCCGACATCAAACAAAAGCGGAAAGAAGGACGACCAGCAATCCTAGCCGGATCGTGCGCCCGCACATTCTCGATATTTGAAACGTTAGCGAGAAATCGCGGAACGAATTTCAATACAGATATCCTTGTCGCCTGCGGAAATCGCTGGCCTTTGCAGATTATCCGACCCGCAGCATGCCGTCGCACACCGTATCGATCGGCAGGACGTCGGCATACTTGGCCTGAAGATCGGCCAGCGACTGGCGATGCGCCTCCGGCCAGCGGTCGCCCACCGCCTCCTCAGCGACGATCGGCCTGAACCCCGACTGGATGGCATCCACAACAGTGGCGCGCACGCAGCCGCTGGTCGAGACGCCGCAGACCACCAGCGTATCCACTCCCAATGACGTCAGCCGGCTGGACAGGTCAGTGCCGAAGAAACATGAAGCGTATTTCTTCACCAGCAGCGAATCGCCTTTAACGCGGTGCAGGCGTGGGTCTATCTCCGATCCATTGCTGCCAGCGCGGAGATCGTCCTGGCCGCCGATCTTCAACGCCCATGTTCCGGCATCGGAGAAATCCGGGGCGTCATAGAATACGGTCGTAAAGATCACCGGCTGGCCGCGTTCATGTGCCTTGTCGATCAGGCGGTTCGCGGCCGCGATGACGGATCGTACATCCGAGGCGAGCGGGCGCCCGGGCTCTGTGAAGGCGCGGGTCAGATCTATCACCAGGAGCGCCGCGCGTTTGCCGAAGCCGAGTTGACGGCCGAACACCGGCTGCGCGGATGCCTGTTGCCTGCTGCTCATTCCGAAATGTCTCCTATGGCGTCTTGTGCTGCTCACGGCACGATAGGAGACGCGACCGGCTTGCAGCCGGTCGCGTCTCAATGTTCACTTGCCTCAGGGAGCCAGCTCCGCCGTGGCGGCGAGAGCCTCGATTTTGGCGACAGCGTCGGGATTTTGGCGTCCGGCCAGTGCCATCACACCTTCGAACCAAGCGCTGCTAAGGGTCGGCAGCAACTGTTCGGGCAAGTGCGTGATTTGCATGCCCTGCTCGGTTAATGCGGTCTCCTCGGCCTTCACGATCTCGCTGAAGATCCCCCGAGCCTTGACTTCGAACGCTTCCGCGACGTCCGCGATGGCCTTCTGCTTGTCGGCGTCGAACGAGTTCCAGCGTTCGAGATTCATGAAGACGAGATAAACGCCCGTCCCAAAAGTCGGACGCATCATGTAATCGGCAACCTCGAACCAGCGGTACCCAAGCGCGCCCACCGCAGGCCAAGCGGCGCCGTCAACTATCCCGCGTTCGAGCGCGGGGTAGATTTCAGCCGGTGCCATCACCACCGGCGAGCCGCCCAGAGCTTCGATCAACGGATGATAGACAGGTGTTCCGCGAACGCGCAGGCCGGCGAGGCCCTTGTCGTCGAGCGGCTCTTTCAGCAAGATATTATAGCCGCCATGATCGAGCAAAGTGGCAACCAGCTTCAGGCCCAGCTTATGATATTCCTGATCGATCAGATCCCATATCCCGGAACTCCGCAGTCCGGTGGAATCGGCGGCAAGGGCCTCGACCGTCATACCCACCGCACTCTGATTGTAGTGGTAGGCGCCGTTCGTGATCAGCATGTCGAAAACGCCGCTGCCAACCGGCTCGAGTTGCTCGAAGGGAGGAACCGTCTCGGGGCCGAAGCGCTGTATCGCGCTCCCGGTCACACCCTCGATCTCGCGCAGGAATGGGTCAATGACTCCTCCCACGGTGACATAGGTCGCGTCCCAGCCAGCCAGCGCACGCATGTCCTGGGCTTGCGCGGCAGACCAATTCCCTACCGCCAATACGGCAACTCCAATGATGGCCAGCAGTTTGTTCATTCGAGTATTCCTCCGATTACTCAGCAGTCCTGATTCTAGTCCACGTCTTTCGACCCCACGTCCTGGCGGTCTCAAGGACTTTCGAACAGTGCAGTCGCACGCGTCAAGCTGACGTCGAGAAACGGCTAGCGTTACTGCATTGCAGGAATTAAGATGGCCCATGGCAAGGGCGGACTTTACATCCAGCGATACTAAATCCTCCGGATACAAGAGACAGGCAACCGCGCCCTGCCCTAAGCCCGGAGTGAACAGTCATCTCTTGCCGCTAACCTTGCTCTGCCTCATGCGACGTCAGCCGGTGCGGTGCGCAGAGTCACCGACAGATCGCCCTTGCGAATCGATATGTGCCGCCGCCCTTTTGTCCGGCTTAAGGCCGCGACCAGATCGACAAGGGAAGAACTGCTGAGCGGCTCTTCCATGGGAGTCGGCATACGCCGGACTTGTTCCACGGCGTCCTGGTCGACATAGGCGCGGATGATGAGCTCCTCATCCGTCAGGCTTTCGCCGTAGTGAGCCCGCACCTCGGCGAGATTGGGTTGCGATGGCTCGGGGCGGTCCAGCTCGCGGGCGCGAGGCCGGTTGAGAATGCGGTCGCGGACGGTCGGATCCATGTGCTGCAACGCCTCGCGCCCCCAGTGGCCGAGCGCGAATTGGATGGTTTCGTCGGTTACCTGACCATAACGCTCGCCGGTGATCACGTTAATCGCCGCCTGCGTGCCGACAAATTGCGACAGCGGGGTGACCATGATCGGATAGCCTAAATCGGCGCGCACCTGGGCGGCCTCGACACGGATCTCGTCAAGCCGGTGTTCCATGCCGACCTTCGAGAGCTGGTATCGCAGATTCGAAATCATGCCCCCCGGAATCTGGTGACTGTACATCGACTGATCATATTCCACCGGCGCCCCGATCGCGAGACCGTCGCGCTCGGCAACCCGGGTCAGGAACTGCGAGGCTTTCCGCAACGGTTCCTCGTCCAGCGCCACATCATATCCAAGCGCCCGCAGATTGTGCACGACGTTGAAGACCGAGGGCTGCGACGAGGCATTGGCGAGCGGCGGCACGGCGGTGTGAATGTAGCGCACGCCAAGCCGGGAGGCCTCGAGCGCATTGAAGGGGCCAAGACCATTGTTGCAATGATTGTGGAATTCGATCGGAATGTCGCCTGCAGCTTCCTGCACGCGCGGCAGCAGTATCGCCAAACGCTGCGGAGTGAGCAACCCGCCCACGTCCTTGAAGCAAAGCCGGTAGGGTTTCAGCGCTACAGCGTTGCGGACACGCTCGATGAAATAGTCCTCGGTGTGGCGAGGCGAGATCGAGTAGATCAGGTTGATCACCGACTCCATGCCCATGGCGCGCAGGGTGTCGTGTTCGTCGCGCAGTGACTCGAAATCGTTCCACGGATCGGAGATGCGTGTCACGGTTATGCCGCGGTCGATGACCTTCTGCACCAGCAATTTGCTTATGCATTCGGGCACCTTGCCGATTCCCGTCTTATAGCCGCCATGCAGCCGCTGCGTCGTCTTAGGCAACTTCTTCATGCCGAGATGAAGCCACTGGAACGGATCCTCGCCAAGGTCGCGCACCATTTTCTTGATCTGGGCCGCCGGACAATAGAATTCCATTGCCTCGTAGCCTGCCTCGTCGAGACGCTCCAGCGCTGTCAGCATGACGCCGGTGCGCATATTGAGAGCCCAGAGGCTCTGTTGGCCGTCTCGCAGCGTGGTATCGATGATCTTGATCTCGTTCATCGCAGGACCCTCCCCTATTGTGCAGCCGCGGCGACGAAGCGTTCGGCTTCGGCTTCAAGCCAGCGCGTATTGATTTTCCCGGACGCAAAATCTTCGTGCGAGAGGATGTGCTCCAGAAACGGTGCGGTGGTGTCCACGCCGACCACCGAAAGCTCGGCCAAGGCCTGGCGCGTGCGCGCCAATGCATCGGCACGGTCGCGTCCATGCACGATCAGCTTGCCCAGCAGTGAATCATAATAGGGAGAGACCACCCATCCTGCTTCGACATGGGTATCGACACGGATGCCGGGCCCCACAGGCACCGACCATTCGAGGACCTTGCCGGGAGAGGGCTGGAAGCCCCGCTTGGGCGCCTCCGCGTTGATCCGGCATTCGATGGCGTGGCCGTCAAAGCGGATATCTTCCTGCCGCAGCGCCAATGGCTCGCCGCCCGCAATGCGGATTTGCGCCGCCACGATGTCGATGCCCGTGATCATTTCCGTCACCGGATGCTCGACCTGCACCCTGGTGTTCATTTCTAGGAAAAAGAAGCTTTCCCGATCGACATCGACGATGAACTCCACCGTTCCCGCGCTGCGATAATCGATGCTGCGCGCCAATGTGACCGCGGCATCGTAAAGGCCCTGGCGCAAGGCCTGCGGCAAACCGAAGGCCGGAGCTTCCTCGACCATCTTTTGATACCGGCGCTGCAACGAGCAATCCCTCTCGCCGAGATGCAGCACCGTGCCCTGCCCGTCGGCCAGCACTTGCACTTCGACATGGCGGGCGTTTTCAATGTAGCGCTCCATGAAGAGCGCGCTGTCGCCGAAGGCGGCCTGCGCCTCGGCCGTCGCGCTCCCGAAAGCGGCGGCGAGTTCGTCGGGCTTGCGCACGATGCGGATGCCGCGTCCGCCACCACCCGCGGCGGCCTTGAAAAGCAACGGGTAGCCGACCGAACTCGCGATCTCGGTCGCGGCCTGCACCGATAACACGCGGGGAGATCCCTCCGCCAGCGGGACGCCGTTTTCGCTAGCGATGCGCCGCGCTTCCAGCTTGTTGCCCATGAGGCGGATGTTTTCCGGGCTGGGGCCGACAAAGATCAGCCCGGCGTCGGCGCATGACTTGGCGAAGCGGTCGTTTTCGGACAGGAAGCCGTAGCCTGGATGCAACCCGTCGCAGCCGGTCCCCAGCGCAGCGCTGATCAGCGCCTCGGGACGCAGGTAGCTGTCAGCGGCGCGGGAGGGACCGATGCAGACCATCCGGTCGGCCATCCGGCCCGCCATGCTGTCCCGGTCGGCTTCCGAAACCGCCGCAACCGTCTCTATGCCCAGCGTTCGGCAAGCCCGGACAATGCGAACCGCGATCTCCCCGCGATTCGCCACGAAGACCCGCGAAAGTGCCATTTAGCGCTCCGCGGGCCGGACGAGAAACAGCGGCTGGCCGAATTCGACGAATTCCGAATTGCCCACAAGCCGCCGCACGACCGTGCCGCGCACGCCGGATCTAACGGCATTGAACACCTTCATCACCTCGACGAGGCCGACCGTGCTGTCTTCGTCAATCTCGGCGCCAGTTTCCACATAAGGCGGCGCCTCGGGCTCGGGAGAGATGTAGAAAATTCCCACGATGGGAGATTTTATAGGGATTAGGTTCGATTCATCGCTCGACGAACCGGCCGGCGACTTCGGCGCGGCAGCCGCTGCGGCAGGCGCCGCCTGAGCGGGTGCGACGGCGGGCACAGGTGAGGCAGGAGCCGAGGCCGGCGGGGCCGCGGTGGGAGCCAGTCGGGCTTCCGCAGTGGCTGCGCCACCTGCATCGACGATGCGGCCATGTTTGCTAACGACGAGTTTGAGATCGCCCGCCTCGAGCCGTAATTCGTCGAAGGCGGAGTTTTGAACGAGTTCGAGAATCCGTTTCACGTCATCCGGTGTCAGCGACATTACAGACTTATTCTCCTCATTAGCTTTACTGGATGCCATCTGCGGCTTTCTGGATGGCTGCGCTATCTAAACAGCCGAAGCCCGGCGCAAAGCCGCAACGGCTTCCTTGTCGTAGCCGCATTCGGCCAGTACGGCCTCTGTGTGTTCGCCCAACTTAGGTACCGGTCTACCCGTCCCCTCAGGTTGTCCACCGGAAGCGGCAAAGCCGTAGCCGACGAGTTGGGTCGCACGATCGCCGCTCCCGAAACTGCGCGTCATCTCTAGTGCACGAACCTGGGGATCTTCCAGCGCCTCGCCGATCGTGTGGATTGGGCCACAGGGCACATCCTCGGCCTGCAGGGTCGCGAGCCATACGGCGCGCGGGGCGGTGGCGAAGATCGCCTGCAATACGGAGTGGAGCTCTTCATAATTCGCCCCGCGCGCCTGCTTCGTGGCAAAGCGGGGGTCTTCTTCGAGTTCGGGCCGGGCAACCGCGACGAGAAGCGCTTTCCAGAATTTCGGAAGCGATGACAGGTGCACTGCGAAAGGGCGTCCATCGCTTGCCACGAAGGCATATGATTGCGAATTATAAGCCCGCGAAAGCTTGTCAGCGATTTTCCCGCTGCTCAGAAATTCAGCCACGGCATGAGGCTGGAAGGCGATGCTTGCCCCCAGCATGCTCACGTCAAGCCGTTGACCGACCCCGCCATTGCGACCGCGTGCGACAAGGGCGCCGAGCACCGCATTTGCGGCGTAAAGCCCCGTCAACTGATCCGACATCGGGGGGCCCACGGGTTGAGGCGCGTCGAGATCGGTGAGTTGGCTCCACAGACCGCTCATGGCTTGGGCGATGGCGTCATAAGTGGGCCTGTCGCGGTCGGGACCGACATGGCCAAGGCCCGAGACCGCGCAATATATCAAGCTCGGAGCTGTAACGCGCAGCACCTCGCAGCCGATGCCGGCACGGTCGAGTGTGCCGGGTCTGAAATTGTCGATGACCACATCGCCCGAAGCGGCGAGCTTGAGATAGGCTGCGCGTCCTTCCGCGCTCTTGATGTCGATGGTCACGCTTTTCTTGCCGCGGTTATAAGCGGCGAAAGCCGGCGATATTTCGCTCTGGCTGGCGGACCACATCCGAAACGGATCTCCGCCGCCAGGCATCTCGACCTTGATCACCTCGGCGCCCATATCGGCGAGCAGCATGCCCGCAAAGGGTCCACTGATCACGTTCGCCATTTCGATCACCCGAATACCTTCGAGCATACTGACCCCTCCGCTGGGTATTGCCGCCTGCCTCTTGGGCGAAGATATCCGTTGTCGCGTTCGCACAATCATTTACGCGCCCACGCCCCTCCAACACTATCAAAAAATACTGCGCAATGCGCTCGCCCGGGTCAAGGATGGCGGCAGGAAACACAACGGTCAATCTCACATAACGAGAAGTTTCGCATTACTGTCTGGCTATTCTGGCCACGGGCGGGGCTTCCTCAGAAAGTTTTCTCAATAGTGAAGAGAAAGCCGATCCATACCGCCCGCTCCTTGACATCCTCGATGACCTCCGCCGAGACTCCCCCTGCAATAGCGTGGCACGCCCTTGGGCAGTTCGTCGAAGACCGGAGCTCAAAGACGGTGGTTGCAGCAGACAAAGGAGAGCAGCCATGCGGGTTGGCAAGTCCGACGGCATCACGTCAATATCGACCGCGGATGCGGCGTCGATCACGATCCGTGGTCGCGATTTGGCGTCGGAGCTCATCGGCGAGGTAAGTTTCACGGAATTCTTCCATCTCATGCTTCTCGGCCTGGAGCCGACGCCGGTACAGCGTCGAATGCTCGATGCGGTGCTCATAGCGATTGCCGAACATGGAATGACTGCCAGCGTCTCGGCGGCGCGAATGACCTTCGCGGCGGCCCCGGAATCGTTCCAAGGCGCTGTGGCAGCGGGAATCTTGGGATGTGGCAATACCGTTCTGGGGACAACGGAACTGGCCGGGCGATTTCTCAGTGCCGGCGTTGACCTAGCTGCGGGCAATCCGGCCCGGATGACCGATGTTGCACGCGAGGAAATCGCGCGGTTGCGCGCCGCAAACCAGCGCCTGCCCGGCTTCGGTCACCCACTGCACCATCCGATCGATCCCCGCACCGATCGCCTGCTCAATCTGGCGGACGAGGTCGGCAGTGTCGGGCCGCATTGTGCATATGCGCGCGCCGTCCAGAGCGAAGCGAACGCAGCTTTCGGACGCCCGATGGTCATGAACGTCTCTTGCGCGATCCCAGCGGTGATGCTCGATCTTGATTTTCCGATGGAAGCACTACGTGGCATCCCCATTTTGGCCCGCACAGCCGGGCTAATCGCCCACCTTGCCGAGGAACGGCGAAGGCCCATGGGCTTTCATCTCGCAGCGGAGGCTGCTGAAGGTGTCCGCTACGAGCCGTCGGAATGACTCTGATGATAATGGAGCGTGCACCGTTCGACAGGAAATCGAGAGTGTATCATCCGATGGGCGAGATTTCACTTATCGAGAACGAGGGAGCATGAATTCAAGAATCGTTGCTCATTCGATTGCTCTCGGGTTTGCTGCACCTGTCACTTTAGAAGTTAGGTGCTGGAGCGAGGGCTCGATTTCGCCAAGGCTGTTGACGACAGACTCGTTCTGCTCAGCTGGGGATTTTCAAGTCTCGCGGGTCATTGGGGTGGCACGTCATGCAGCTTGTTCCAATAAGAACGAAATCAGGGAGGTAAATATGTCCATAAGTAGATTTATTAGAGGATCTCGGCTTAAGGCGCTGCTCTCGGCAGGTGCGTTGCTGCTCTCCGCAGGAACAATTAATGCCGAGGAATTCCGGCTTCTCTCGAGCTGGGACAATACCAATCCCGCCGTCAGAGGAGTGGCGATACCCTTCGCGCGCCTAGTCGAGGAAGCCTCCGGCGGCGAGATAAAACTGCTCATGAGCGGGCCCGAGACGATACCGCCTTTCGAGCAGCTCGAACCTGTCAGCTCGGGCGTGTTCCAGTTGCTCTTCACCCATACGGCCTATCACACCGGAACGACCTCGATCGGAATGGCGATCGATGCGATCGATGCGACTTCGCAGGAGCTCCGGGATCAAGGCATCTGGGATTGGTTCGACCAGTATTATCAGGCCCACAATCTAAAGTTGATCGCACTCCCTTCGGTCAAGGGTGGCTATCAACTCGTTCTCCGGGAACCGCTGACCGATGCGGGGGATCTTGCGGGCCGCAAGATACGCGGTACGCCGACCTATTTCGGCGTCTTCGAAATGCTTGGCGCCACGCCGGTCACGCTTCCTCCAGCCGAAGTCTATGCCGCCCTGGAACGGGGCGTGGCGGACGGCGCGGCTTGGGGTGCCTACGGAATTCTCGCCAACAGGTGGCACGAAGTTGCTCCCAATCTGATGCGCCCGGCAATCGGCTATAGTGGCCTTCCGATTTTCATGAACCTTGACACTTGGAAGGCGCTGCCGCCGGAACGGCAGGCCCTCTTTCTGGAACAGGGAGAGCGGGTCGAGGAACTTTGGGGGACCGAGTACGCGCAGATGGTGAACAAGGAAGAGCAGACGCTGATCAACGAGCATAACGTGCAGATCACGCAACTGCCGGAAGACAAGGCATCCCAGCTAAACGCTGCCTTCGCCGACGGTATCTGGCGCATCATTGACAAGCAAAACCCGGAAAAAGGCCAAGAACTGCGCGAGTTCCTGGCCACCAAAGGCTTGATGAAATAGTTCGACCTGCCAAGATTAACACATCACTTTAGGCTGCCCGTTAGACACTCCCATTCGAGGATTATCGCTCGCCTGGGAGTGTCTTGCGTATCAAAATGGCAGATTGGGCATCCATGAGAAACATGGCACTGGTTTTGGAAAAGATCGCCGCAGCGAGCTTCAAACTCGGTGTGAGCGCCACCGCCCTCATCTTTCTTGCGACTTTATATGAACTGGTCGCGCGTTATTTCTTTGGGGCTCCCACAGCATGGGCGCTCGATTATTCTAGCTATCTACTTTGTGCGGCGGTATTCTTCACCCTGCCCACCATAACAGCACAAGGCTCAAGCATCGCGATCTCCATCTTGGTCGACATGCTGGCTGAGCGGTACAGGCCCATGCTGATCACGATGATTGAAATCGTCGCAGGCATGTCGTGCGTCATTGTCGCCGCTCTTTGTTTCGATTTCTCGTTGAGACAGTACGACGCCGGCACACTGACGCTCGCCGTAGTCCCCATACCTAGATGGATTCTGACGTCGATCATGACATATGGGTTCTTGCTGAGCGGGACCCTCCACTTCCAGCGGGCTGTGCTACGCTCGTCGTCGACCCACACTGCAGTTTTGTGAGTGAGCGATAAGCATGGATCCCACCACTATCTTCTCAGTGATGGCTGTTGGCCTGCTGGCGCTGTTCTTGCTCGGCGTTCCCATCTACGCGGCGTTTCTCATCTGCAATTTGGCAGCCCTGTTCGCCCTTATCGGCCCGCCTGGCATCGGCCTGTTCGTCAACAGCATCGTCACGACCGCGACCTCGTCATCATTGCTGGTACTACCCTTGTTCATCCTAATGGGAGAGGTGCTCTATCGGGCAAACGCCATCGACGCACTTATCGATTCTGTCGATAAATTGATAGGGCGGCTGCGCGGCAGGCAGTATGTGCTCTCGATCATCGTATCGACCATTCTGGCCGCCCTATCCGGTTCGGCGATGGGTAGTTCCGCGATGCTGTCGCGAACGATTTATCCGACGATGCATGCGCGTGGCTACGATCGAGGAATGACGCTCAGCGTGATCATGGGCGGTGCGTGCCTCGCCCCGATCATTCCGCCAAGCGTGCTCGCCATCATCGTGGCAATGATTGCGCAAATCTCGGTCAAGGACCTGTTTATCGCGGGTATCGTGCCGGGAGTTCTGATCTCCGCGATGTTGCTGTGCTATATCTTCATCCGGATCTTCTTGAACCCCGCTCTCGCCCCGGCGGATGCGGACTATGTCAGACCGACGTGGCGGCAGGTCTTCAGGGCAATCCTAAACCTGCTCCCTTTCACTCTGGTGATCGGCGCGGTTATCGGGAGCATCGTTCTGGGCATCGCCACTCCAAACGAATCGGCCGTCGCCGGCGTCCTTGGTTCGCTAGTCGTGGCGGCGATTTTCAGACGCTTGACTTTCCGACTCCTGGTGGAAGCGTTTCAGTCGACGACCAGCATCACCGCCATGGTCATGGCGATCATGCTTTCTTCGCAACTGTTCTCCCAACTCCTTGCATTCAGCGGCGCCGGCGCAGCCATCAGTTCGTTCGTCAATTCGGTGTCGTTGTCGCCCAGCATGATGATGTTCATCATGATGGCAATTCCCTTTGTAATCTGCATGGTGCTCGACGAGATAGCCGCCATGCTTATCCTTGTTCCTATCTACGCACCTTTGCTTGGGATTTTCGGCTTCGATCCCGTATGGTTCTGGACCATTTTCCTGATCAACATCACTCTTGGAGGGATCGTGCCGCCGGTCGGCTATGTGCTGTTCGTGATGCAGGGCGTGATCAGGAATATTAAACTGACCGAACTCTATAACGCGAGCATACCGATTGTTTTCATATTCGTTCTTTCCATGATGGCTTTGGTGGCATTTCCCCAACTTGTAATGTACTGGATCTAGTGCACTGACGCATTCCAAGGATTCACATCAGCGGCAGGGCGTGCGTGAACTGCCGGCATCGAAGTGCCGTTTTTTGAACCAGGTTTGCAGGGACGCGGGTGTTCGACCCTTCCGGCCATCAACCTCCTTCCGCCAACCTCACATGGCTCCGGCGATCCCGGAACCGATTCCTTCGACTAAGCAGCTCCGCTCACGTCACGAAGAAAAGGCATGTAGATGATAGAGCGATATCTTACACAAACGCTCTCGAAGCGGATCCGCCGCCGCGGATGAACGTCGGAACCTCAGCTCTTAGCTTTGATCATACGGGTAGGAGAATAGGTGATGACCACCGCACCTTCTTGATTCACCACCCGGTTCATCGTCTTCACGATACCACGGTCGCCCTTGCTGGTTCGGCGCGACTCCAGCACCTCGCATTCCACGTGTAGCGTGTCTCCGGCGAAGGTGGGCTTCTGCACGGTAAACTCCATCGACAGGAAGGCCATGCCGGTTCCCTGCAGTGTGGACTGCATCACCAGCCCCTCCGCGAACGAGTAGACGAGTGCGGCGGGGACGAGACGCTTGCCTTCGAATGCCGACTCGTGCCGGAGGTGCTCCAGGTTTGTGAAGAGAACCTCGACCATCCCTGTTACACCCACGAACGCGGTTATGTCAGCTTCCGTTACGGTTCGTCCGATCGTTCGGAACTTCCTTCCCACCGGGAGATCTTCCAGGTGAAATCCAAGGCCTACTACTGGGATGTCGCTCATCTAAGTCCTCCGAAGCTTGCTTGAAATTGCCGTCAATCAGCCTTAATCGCTATCGAACAGGCACTTCAAGTGGGTACTCGATTGGGCACCTGGTGTCGCGTTGGTTGAACCATGTCTCGAAAAACCACAGTATCTGGGAAAGTCAGTCTGGGAGAGAATACGTCCACCAAGCAGGTAATCGTCAAGCCGGTCGAGAGCGCAATAAGAATTCTCAGGCTTCTTGGCAATTCCGGCCGCCCCTCCACGGTCACGATCATTGCGAGGGAGCTCGCAATCAACACCAGCACCTGCTTCAACATCTTGAGGACTCTCGTCGCCAGCAATGTCCTCGATTTCGATGCTGATACGAAAACCTATGCGATAAGCACGGGCGCCATAGGCGTCGCCAACAGCGCTATCCTGACAGGCGGCGTCGCGGGAGAGATGCAGCGGCGCATGGAGGAGGTCGCACACCGTTACGGCATTACGGTCGGCCTGTGGCGCCGCGTGGGCGAAGATCGGGTCCTGCTGGTCTGGCTGGTTGAGAGCCCGACGGCGGTGCGCATCATGTTGAGGCTCGGCCAGCGGCTGCCGCTGCTGATCGGCGCCAGCGGCCGCGTGATGTGTGCGTTTTCCAAATTCGATGCGGAAGAGATCGAGCGCCGCTTCGCCTCGCTGCGCTGGCATGCGCCGCTGAGCCTGCAGCAATATCTTTCCGAAGTCGCTCAGACCGCCCAGCAGGGCTATGCGATCGATAATGGAACCTTCATACGCGGGGCGCTGGGCATCGCCGCGCCCATCTTCGAGCGCGACAGATCGGTGCGGTCGATCGTAAGCTCGACGAGTTTCGTCGGGCAGCATGATTCCGGGGATGTGAATCGCATTGCCGAAGAGGTCAAAAGGCTCGGTGCCGACCTTACTCGTCTCCTGACGGAGATGTAGCGGCTTCCAGCTTTCGCCACGTCCTTCCTCCGACATTCGCAACTCGTCCCTCCATCCAAGACTCCGGCTCATCGGCTCCGGCGCCTGTTTGCATGCCGGCTATTGCAAGAATTCTATATACAGAAAAAAAATCAGATAACAGAAAAATGTGATTGCATCCGAAGCGTCGCGTCCATAGGATCATTTTCGGTTGAAGCTTGGGAGGAAGCCGTGACCGTTACCGCTTTGGCGCTAGGAATCCTTACCGGCCTCGCACTGGCGAGCGTCTATGTCCTGATCGCACTCAGCGTGACGTTCGTCCTGGCGGTCAGCGGCATCTTCAACTTCGCCCAGGGCTCAATCGTGATGCTGGGGACGATCCTGTCCTTCATCCTGGGCGTTCAGCTCTCCTGGGCCGGACCGATCGTGGCGATCGCCATCGCGGCGGCCGGCGCCCTAGGCGGTCTCGCGACGTATCTGATCGCCGTCTACCCTGCGGTGGGCCGGTCGCAGTCGTTCGGCCATACAACGGTACTCACCACCATTGGCCTCGGCTCCGCCGCCAACGCCATCGCAGCGCTCATGTTCGGGGCTGACACGTTCCGGGTGCCGTCCTACGTCTCTGATGCGCCGATCTACCTGTTCTCCATTCCGCTGCGTCCCACCTACCTGGTCATTATCGCGATCGGGTTTGGCCTTGCGCTGGCGATCGAGTTGATCGTACGCCGCACGCAGTACGGGCACATATTCCGGGCGACGTTGGAGGACGCAGAGGGCGCCGAACTGCTCGGGATCAACACACGCAAGGTCATTGCCGTGGCGTTTTGCGTGGCCGGTGTGCTGTCGGCGCTCGCCGGCTATCTCGTGGCGCCGATGGTCGGCGCATCCGCCTTCACCGCCCAGGAACTCGCTTTCTACGGCTTCGCCGGCATGACGATCGGTGGTTTCGGGAGCTTCGCGGGGGCTCTGGTCGGCGGGCTGGTCGTCGGCCTTCTAGGGGGCCTGCTCCCCACGATCGCGCTGGATCCGCATCTCACGCTTCCAATCACCTGGCTCACGGCAATCGTGGTCCTGCTGGTTCGCCCCGCCGGCCTTTGGGGTGCCGCCGGTCTGTTTGGCTCGGCACGGCTTCGCGATGTCTGAAATGGCCAGCAGCACCTCAAGATCCGGCGCGGATCAGAAGCAGAATCTCGTAGCTCCCGCTGGGGCCGCGCGGTTCGCCGGACACGGCAGGGGTACGTCGCGGCTGTCACTGGCCGGCGGATTGGCGATGGTCCTCTGCCTGGCGCTGGTTCCCTTGGTGTCGACCGGATCCTTCACCCTGGGCCGCTATACGACCGCGATCCTGCTGATGGTCGCCGCGCTCGGGCTCAACTTGGCTTTGGGCTATGCGGGCCAGTTGGTCCTAGGGCACGTGGTCATCATGGCCGTGGCGGCCTACTCGGCGGCAATGATCAGCGTTTTCGCGGAATTGGCGTTCGTCCCGTCCCTCCTTGCCGGCGTGGTCATCGGCACCATTTTCGGCACGCTGATGATGTCGGTCGGAATCCGGGTCGGCGGTTGGTATCTCGCGCTGGTGACACTGTTTTCCGTGCTGGTGCTGCCGCACGCCGCGCAGCTGTTTCCCGAGTGGAGCGGCGGCGAGTTCGGCGTGACCGGCATGGCATCGCCCACGCTGTTCGGCTACCCGCTTGGTAGCGTCGGCATGTATCTCGTGGTCGTCGCCGGCTTCGCCGCGGTCTGGTTCGCGTCGGCCAACCTCATCAACTCCGCCTGGGGGCTGCGCTTCAGAGCGCTGCGCGACGCACCCCGGGCGGCCGAGTCGGTCGGCATCGATCTCGTATCGACCCGGCTCTATGTCTATATCGTTTCTTCCGTGCCTCCGGCACTCGCCGGCACGCTGCTCGCCTTCTCCGAGCGCTTCGTCCACTACGACAGCTTCAACATCGGCCTGACCCTGCTGCTGCTCACCGGTGTGGTGCTGGGCGGCGCGGGCACCAAATGGGGAACCATTGCCGGCATGCTGCCGCTGCTGGTGCTCAGTTTCTGGGTTGGACCATTCAGCCCCTACAATGCCATCGGGCTCGGCGTCGGCCTCCTCGTGGGTGCTCTGATCTTCACGAACGGACTGGTGCCGGCCTTGCTGCCACTTATGCCCTCGGCCGGCAGAAAGGACGGGATCCCGACAACTGATGCTAACCCGGCGCCGCTGGCCGCCTCGATGGCAGAGGCTGCCGCCGATCCGGCCGCGCGAGACGAGGCCGTCGTCGAGCTGACCAAGGTCGAAAAGCGATTCGGCGGCAATCATGTCCTCAAAGGATTGAACCTGTCCGTCCGACGCGGTTCGCTGCTTGGTGTGGTGGGACCGAACGGATCCGGGAAATCCACGCTGCTCAATACACTCTCGGGTTTCGTGAAACCGGATTCCGGAACAATCAAGCTGAAAGGAATGGACATCGCCGGATGGCCGATCCACCGGCGCGCGGCTATGGGCCTCGGGCGGACCTTCCAGGTTCCGCAGCTCATCGACGAGCTTGGACCTCTGGAGAACATCGCGGTCGGCCTCGTCGCCCGGGAGCGAGCTACATACCTGGCGCCGTTCTTCCAGACGCCTGGGGTGCGGAAGGCCAATGCCGAACGCCACCAGGCGTCGTTCGCGACCTTCGCCGAGCTGCGATTGCCGAACGATTTGCTCGATCTGACCGCGGCAAAGATACCGCTCGGCCTGAAGCGGATCGTCGAGGTCGGCCGGGCCATCGTCTCCCGGCCGGATGTCCTCCTGCTGGACGAGCCGACGGCAGGGCTCGACGATTCCGAGCGCGCGGAGTTCGGCCAACTGCTGCGCTATCTTCAGGGCGCCGGCATGACCGTCGTCGTTGTCGAGCACAACGTGCCTTTCGTCCTTGAATATTGTGACGAACTGGTTCTGCTCGAAAGCGGCGAGATTACTGTCCATGCCGACATGTCCAAGCCCCTGCCGGCCCGGCTTCGGTCCTATCTAAGCTACGCGCCCGAGCATCATCCAGGCGCCGACCAGGCCAGCCTGACGCAGGAGGCCCAAGATGCGTCTTGAGGTCCGCAGACTCTCTTCCTGGTATGGCCAGGCCCGTGCGCTTTGGGACATCGACCTGACCGTCGAGGAGGGGCAGGTCGTCGGTGTTCTCGGGCGCAACGGCGCCGGAAAGTCAACATTGCTGCGCGCGATCGCCGGACTTTCGCCAAGGATGACGGGCGATGTCCTGGTCGGAGAACGAAGCATTGCCGGCCAGCCGGCGCACGGGATCGCGCTGGCAGGCGTGTCGCTTTTGCGCGAGGCTGGCCGCCTGACGGCTTCGCTTTCGGTCGCCGAGAACATCGCGCTGGCACGGCGGCTGGCCGTGGCCCGGAAACGCCCGGTCCGAACGCTACCCGAGATCCTGGCGTGGTTCCCGCTGCTGGAGCCGCTGGTCGACCGGAAGGCCGGGCTGCTCAGCGGCGGGCAGCGACAGGCGCTCGGCCTCGCCATGGCGTTCGCCTCGCAGCCTTCCCTTCTCCTTCTCGACGAGCCCTCGGCGGGCCTCGCGCCGCTGGTGGCGCGCGAGCTCTACGACACGATCAGGCAGCTGGCCGGATCCGGCATCACGGTGCTTGTGGTCGAGCAACATCCAGCATGGCTGAGCGAACTCGTCCAGCGCGCCTATCACCTTGAAATGGGTCGAGTGACCGGGTCGGGCGGTCTTGATGAAATCACCGCGGCGATCCGTGAGGGGTAGTCACGAGCATAGATGGCACAACCAGGGAGGAAGACCATGAAACCTACGCGCAGACTTTTCCTTGCCGGCAGCATGCTGGCTGGAACCATGTTCGCACTCGCACCGTCGGTATGGGCCCAGAACGATGACAAGTTCGTCATCGGGGCGTCGCTGTCGATCACCGGTCCCTTCGCCCAGTACGGCGAGCTGACCGAGCGTGCGCTAAGGGCGGGTATCAAGCAGGTCAACGACGCCGGCGGCATCCTCGGCAAGCAGGTCGAGCTGCTCGTGCGCGATGACAACGGCAATCCGGGGCGCGCGCTGCTTGCGGTGAAGGAACTGGTCGAAGAGCAGAAGGTGGATTTCCTGTATCCGGAGACGTTGAGCGGCCTGGTGGTTTCCGTGCTGCCCTACGCCACGGAACAGAAGGTCTTCACTGCTACCGTCGGCGCCACGCCCGAGATCGGCGACGGCTCGAAGTTTCCCTACAGCTTCCAGCTTTCGGATCTTGCGACGAAGCGGGTGCCGGCCGTCGCATCGGCACTCAAGAAGCTCGGCGGCACCAAGGCCGGCATCCTGGTCAGCACCAACCCTGCGACCGTCGCGCTTGGCGAGGGGCTGCAGAAGGTGCTGCCCGAGAAATACGGGATCGAGGTCGTCGGCTTGCAGAAGTTCGCAGGCGACGCGAAGGACTTTGTTCCGCTGCTGCAGAGCCTGCGCGATGCCGGCGCCGACATTGTCGCCTTCGACGGCGTTGCGCGCGACTCGGTCCGCATCGTGATGGCCGGCATGCAGGCGATCGGCTGGGACGCCAAGATCGTCGGGGAACCTGCGGTGGTGAATGGGGATCTTCTTGAGCAGATACCGGCCGAAGTCCAGGACCAGTTCTACAGCGTGAACTATCGCGTGGCGACGCGGACCGGCGCAGAGGTCTCGCCACAGATGAAGAGCTTCATGGATGAACTGCGCAGCTTCGGCCCGATCCAGAATCTCGGCCTCTCGGCCTCCATCCGAGACGTTGTCTTCCTCGTCAAATGGGCCAATGAGACGGCCCAGAAGGAGAAGGGGGCTACCGATGCGGAGGCCATTAAGGCCGTGCTGGAGGATATCGCGTCGGCAGACTACCCAGCCGAATACAGCCTGATGCTGGGTAACCCGCGCTACCAGGGCGACCACCACTCCACGGGCAATGCCGACTATTCGACCTTCTGGGGCCTCATCCACACGAGCCCCCTGATCGATGGGACCTATGAAGGCGAAGCCCTCGAAGTCACAGAATAATTTCCCCGGCGCGGGAGCCTGGCTCCCGCGCTTCACTCCGGCGGATACGCTACCATGAGCCTACTCGACCAGCCCCCTCTGATCTTTCCCGACGTCATTGCCCACAATGCCCGCTCCCACGGAGCGAAGACCGCGGTCGTCTGTGGGCAAGACCGCCTCAGTTGGGCGGCGTTCAACCGTCGCACCAATATGGTCGCCAATGCGCTGATCCGGGCGGGGCTGCGGAAGGGCGACAAGGTTTGCCTCTTCATGTTCAATTCCATCCCCATGTTCGAGCTCTTGTGGGGGACGGTGAAGGCAGGCGGCGTCATCGCTCCCCTCAATGTGATGATGGCCAAGGATGCGCTCCCGGCCATGATCAACAACAGCGAGGCCCGGTTTCTTTTCGCGGATGCGACGACCTACGCGCAGATCGACGCGATCCGCTCGGAGCTCCCGGGCATTCGGCCGGATGGATTCCACTGCGCCGGGCATTCCGACACGAGTTGGGGTTCCTACGCCGACTTCGTCGAAGGCCAGCCCGAGACGGAGCCCGAGATCGACATCGCGCTGTCTGACTCGATGAGCATCATCTACAGTTCCGGCACGACCGGCGTGCCGAAGGGCATCGAACACAGCCATCTCGCGCGCCACATGTACTCGCTGGGCGCCGGGCCAGCCTTCGGGGTCGATCGCTACGCGACCGTCGTTTGCAGCACGCCCCTCTACACGAACGGCACCTGGATCAACATGCTGCCCGCGGTCTATTTTGGCGGGACCGTGGTGCTGCTTTCCAAGTTCAGCGGGCGAGATTTTATCGAGACCGTCGAACGCGAGGGCGGCACGCATGCCTTTCTCGTGCCGACGCAGATGATCGTGATCCTTGCCGAACAGACCGGCCCGGGATCGATGAAGACCATGCGTGGGATCCTGTCGGGCGGCGCGCCGCTGACGACGACGACATTCAACGAAATGCGCGAGCGCTTTCCGCATATCGGTATCTACGAGATCTACGGCATCACCGAGGGCTTCATCGCTGTCGCCGAGCCGCGCGACTGGGAGCGCGGCAAGCGCGGTTCGGTGGGCAAGCCGCTGTTTGGCGCCGACGTCCAAATCATCGACCACCAGGGCAACGTTCTCGAACGTGGCCAGACCGGCGAGATCGTCGGCTGGAGCGCCGGCCTGATGAAGGGCTATTACCGCGACCCCAGGCGGACCGAGGACATGATCTGGCGTGGCCCGAGAAACCGCACCTACCTCAAGAGTGGTGACGTCGGCAGGCTCGACGAGGAGGGCTTCATCTATGTGTCCGGCCGCGTGAAGGACATGATCATTTCGGGCGGCATCAACGTCTTCGCCTCCGACATCGAGGAGGTGTTCATGCAGCATCCGGAGGTCAAGGAGGTCGCCGCGATCGGCATCCCGCACGACAAATGGGGCGAGACGCCGCTGCTGCTGGCCATCATGCATCCCGGCGCCAGAATCACCGAAGAGGAGCTCGCCGCCTGGGGCAACGAGCGGCTGGGCAAGTTCCAGCGGGTCGGCCGCTGCGAATTTCGGACCGAGTTTCCGCGCGCGACCCACGACAAGGTGCTGAAGCGCGCGCTCCGCGATCCCTACTGGGAAGGCAGGGAGCGGAGCATATGAGGCCCGCCCGCCCCGTCCCGCCAACCCAAGGTCGCGCCTGAGCATGATACCGCGTACTCTCTTCAGCGAGGAGCACGAGATGTTCCGCAGCTCCGTCAGGCGTTTCGTGGAACGCGAAGTCGTACCCTATCATGCGGCGTGGGAGGAGGCTGGTCAGGTGCCGCGCGAGGCATGGCTCAAGGCCGGCGAGGCGGGACTCCTCTGCTGCAACGTGCCCGCCGAATGGGGCGGCGTCGGCGCCGGCTTCCTGTTCAGCGCGATCGTGATCGAGGAGCTGGCGCGGGTGGGCGCCTCGGCTCCGTCTTGGTCGCTGCATTCGGACATCGTGGCGCCGTACCTCGTTGATTTCGGATCGGACGAGCTCCGCCGCCGCTGGCTGCCGGCGATGACGCGCGGCGAGGCGATCGCGGCCGTGGCTATGACCGAACCGTCCGGCGGCAGCGACCTCAGGTCGATCCGCACCCGTGCCATGCGCAAGGGCGACCGGTTCGTGCTTAACGGGCAGAAGGTATTCATCACCAATGGCATCAGCGCCGATCTGGTGGTCGTGGCCTGCAAAACGGGCATGGAGGAGAAGGCGCCAGGCATTTCGCTGTTTCTGGTGGAGGCCGACCGGCCGGGATTCCGGCGCGGCCGAAAACTGCAGAAGATCGGCTGCAAGGGCCAGGACACGGCCGAGCTGTTCCTCGAGGATGTCGACGTGCCCGACACCAACCTGCTCGGCATCGAGGGGCGCGGTTTCGACCATCTCGTGACCGAGCTGGCGCAGGAGCGCCTCGTGCAGGCGGTGCGCTCGATTGCCGCCGCGGAGGCGGTGCTGGGCTGGACGGTCGACTACGTGACCGATCGCCAGGCCTTCGGACGCCGCCTCTCGGATTTCCAGAATACGCAGTTCAAGATCGCGGACATCAAAGCGGAATGCGTCGCCAGCCGTGTCTTCGTGGATCGCTGCCTGGAGCTCCATTTGGCGGGCCTGCTCGATGCGACCGATGCGGCCATTGCCAAGCTGACGACGACGGAGCTGCTGGGGCGCGTGACCGACCAGTGCCTCCAGTTCTTCGGCGGCTGGGGCTACATGACGGAATTCCCGGTGGCGCGTGCCTTCGTTGATGCGCGGATGGCGCGGATTGCCGCGGGCACCAGCGAGATCATGCGCCAGATCATCGCTCGCTCCATCATCCCGAGAGACCGGACGCGATGACGGGCACGGGATTCCAACTCACGCTGCCGGTCGGGGCAGCGATGATCATCGGCGGGACGGGCGCGCTCGGACGCGCGATCGCCTCCGCATTCGCGCGGGCGGGCAGCGACATCGCCTTCACCCATCGCCGTCAGGGTCCGCAGGTGGATGCCGCCGTTGCGGACGTGGCCGCACATGGCGGCCGCGTCGAGACGGTGGGATGCGACCTGCGCGAACCGGGAAGTGCGGCAGCCGCCATCGAATACGCATTCAACAAGTTCGGACATATACATAGCCTGATTTATGCCGCCGGACCGGACATCGCGGTCCGCTTTCTGAGCGAGCTTCAGGCAGACGTGTGGAAGGAAACGTTCGACGCCGATGTGCATGGCTTCTTCGCCGGCGTTAAAGCTGCCATCCCGATCATGCGGCGCGGCGGCGGGACGATCACCGCCGTGACAACCGCCGCGACGCGCCGATACCCGCCGAAGGATGTGCTCTCCGCAGCGCCAAAGGCCGCGATCGAAACGGTCGTCCGCGCCATCGCGCGCGAGGAGGGCCGGTACGGAATCAGAGCCAATGCCGTTGCGCCTGGCTGGATCGGTTCCGGGCTGGGCGCGCGGATCATTGATGCCGAGCACGGCGGAAACGCGGACAAGCTCGCCGCCGCAATACCGTTGCGCCGCCTCGGCGATGCCGATGAAGTGGCGGCAGCCGTGCTTTTTCTTTCCTCGCAACAGGCGGCCTACGTGTCAGGCCAAGTATTGGCCGTCGACGGCGGATGGCAGGTCTAGGGCAATGACGGGCTCCCCAACTGGATCGCGAAGCATGCGCAATCGCCAACGAAATCGCCCCCAATTGGTGCCGCCGAAGGACATGATGCCATGAGCCGGGCCCCGCTCATCATAGACGCCGTCCGCTCGCCGATGGGGCGAGGCAAGTCCAACGGCGCACTCGCATCGATCCATCCGGTGGAGTTGCTCGCCCAGCTCCTCTCCAGCCTGACGCAGAGAACCGGCATCGATCCGGGCCTGGTCGACGATGTCATCATCGGCTGCGTGAGCCAGGTGTCCGAGCAATCCGCGACGCCCGGGCGCATGGCGCTGCTTGCGGCGGGTTTTCCCGAGCACGTTCCGGCGACGACCATCGACCGCAAATGCGGATCGAGCCAGCAGGCCATCCATTTCGCGGCGCAGGGGATCGCCGCCGGCGCCTACGATCTCGTCATCGCCGGCGGCGTCGAGTCCATGAGCCGCGTTCCAATGGGCTCGGCCCGCCAGCAGGCCGATCCGTTTGGGCCGTCGGTCCGCAAACGCTATTCGCCGGGGCTCGTCTCCCAGGGCGTGGCCGCGGAGCTCGTCGCCGGCAAGTGGCACATCAGCCGCGAGGAGATGGACGCCTATGCGATGGCCTCGCACCAAAGGGCGGCGACGGCGCGTGACAGCGGCGCTTTCGCGACGGAGATCGTTCCCATCGTGGCCGATCATGGACCTGTCGAACGCGACGAAACCATCCGCGGCGCGACCACCATGGATGGGCTGGGGGTGCTGGAGCCCGCCTTTCGAACAGACGACAATGCCGCCCGGTTTCCCGAGATCAACTGGGGTGTTACCCCCGGGAATTCCTCGCAGATCACCGACGGAGCGGCGGTTGTTCTCCTGGCAAGCGAGGCCTACGCCGCGAAGGCTGGATTGACGCCGCGAGCCCGCTTCGTTTCGTTCGACGTGCGCGGCGACGATCCGCTGCTCATGCTCACGGCGCCGATCGAGGCCACGCGGCGGGTGCTCGCAAAGGGCGGGCTTTCGCTGTCCGATATCGATCATTTCGAGATCAACGAGGCCTTCGCCTCGGTCCCGCTCGCCTGGTGCATGAGCCTCGGCGCCGATCCGTCGAAGCTCAATCCCCGCGGAGGAGCGATCGCGCTTGGCCATCCGCTTGGCGCGTCCGGCGCGCGGCTGATGACGACCATGGTCAACGCGCTGGAGCAAGGCGGCGGGCGTTACGGGCTGCAGAGCATGTGCGAGGCCGGAGGCATGGCCAACGCAACAATTATCGAGCTGATCTGAACAGACTGGGCTGGAACATGGATGTAAGAGACAAGACGGTTGTGGTGACCGGAGGCGCATCCGGGCTCGGCCGTGCCACGGCGGAACTGCTGGGCGGACAAGGCGCGAGAATCGTCATCACCGACCTGCCGGCCTCGCGCGGCAGGGAGGTGGCAGCCGAGATGGGCAAGGGTACGCTGTTCGTACCCGGCGACGTCACGTCCGAGGCCGACATGCGCGCCGTGTTCGAGCAGGCTGTCCGGCTCGGGCCGCTGGCCGCGACGGTCCACTGCGCGGGTCGCGGCGGCGCGCTGCGTATCCTGGACAAAGATTCCAATCCGGGCTCGCTCGCGCACTACGAGAACATCGTCCGCATCAATCTGGTCGGGTCGTTCAACGTCCTCCGCTTTGCGGCCGCTTCGCTGGCGCGCAACGAACCGGTCGACGACGAACGCGGCGTCGTCGTGCTGACAGCCTCGATTGCGGGATACGAGGGTCAGATAGGACAGGTACCCTACGCATCGTCCAAGGGCGGCGTGATCGGCCTCACGGTTGTCGCCGCGCGCGATCTGGCAAGCAAGCGCATCCGCGTGTGCACGATCGCGCCGGGCGTGATGGATACACCCATCCTCTCGGGACTTTCCGACAAGGTGCGCGCCTCGCTCGCGGCAGCCGTGCCCAATCCACCGCGGCTGGGGCGCGCCGATGAATATGCGGCGCTGGCCGCGCACATCATCGGCAACAAGTATATCAACGGCGAGACGATCCGCATCGACGGCGCGCTACGCATGGGACCGAAGTAGACGACATGGCGGAAGTCGAGATCGAAATCGCCGGGCGGGTGATGGTTGTCGCCATCAATCGGACCGAAGCACGCAATGCAGCCAATCGTGCCGTCGCGGTGGCGATCGCAGAGGCGGTTGATGCGCTTGACGAGCGGGACGACCTGTCGGCCGGCGTCATCACGGGTCGCGGCGGCACGTTTTGCGCCGGCATGGATCTCAAGGCATTCCTGCGCGGTGAACTTGCCCGCGTCGAAGGCCGCGGCTTCGCCGGGCTGACTGAGCGGCTGCCCAGCAAGCCGCTGATCGCGGCGGTTGAAGGCCATGCGCTGGCGGGAGGATTCGAACTCGCGCTGGCCTGCGACCTGATCGTCGCCGCCGAGGACGCCCGGTTCGGACTCCCCGAGGTCAAGCGCGGGCTGGTGGCGAACGCGGGCGGACTGATGCGGCTCCCTCGCCAGCTGCCGTTCCGGATGGCTATGGAACTGGTGCTGACCGGGGAACAGGTCAAGGCGGGCGATCTCCACCGCCTGGGGCTGATCAACAGGCTCGTTCCCAACGGCGGAGCGCTCGCCGCGGCGCTCGCATTGGCGGAGACGATCGCGCAGAACGGGCCGATGGCGCTCGCCGTCAGCAAGCGGGTCATGCTCGAATCGCAGGACTGGCCGTCGACCGAGATGTTCCAGCGCCAGAGGCAGATCACCGCGCCCGTCTTCGCGTCGGCCGACGCGCGCGAAGGCGCGCTCGCCTTCGCCGAGAAGCGCAAGCCGAACTGGCAGGGCAGATGAGCGCGCCCGGCCCATGAGCGGAACGGTCAGCCAGGTATCGGAGGCCGGACGCATGGCGGTCGACATGGCGGAGCGCCTGTTCGCCGGCCTGTTCTGGCCCGACGGTGTCCGGGCGGCTGATGCGGACTGGCGCACGCAGGCGTGGGACGCGATCGAAGAGACCGGGCTGACGCTGGCGCTCGTTCCGGAAGACGCCGGCGGGTTCGGCCTAGACCTGCGCGAGGCGCTCGATCTCGTGCGTGTGGCGGGCGGCGCGGCGGTGCCGCTTCCGTTCGCCGAGACCCTGGTCGCGAACTGGTTGCTTGCGAAATCGGGCCTGTTTCTCCCAGGCGGGGCTCTGGCGCTGGCGATTTCCGCGACCCCGCCGCGCCTGGCCGCCGAAGGCGGCGGATTGCGCTTGTCGGGTCGCGTGCCGCGCGTGCCCTGGGGGCGGAGCGCGAGACATGCGGTTGTGCCAGCGGAACTCGACGGCGAACTGAGGCTAGTGCTCGTGCCGAAAGACGCTTTCGAGATCGCCGGCGAATTGACAAACTTGGCCGGGGAGCCGCGGGACACCCTGGCGTTCGATCTTATTGTTCCGTCCGCTAACCTTGCGCGGCTCCCGGCCGATCTCGAGTTGCAGGATCTGCTTGGCTGCGCGGCCGCTATCAGGGCCATCGCCATTGCCGGTGCACTGGAGACGGTGCTTCAGCGCAGTGTCACCTACGCAATGGAACGGGTGCAGTTCGGACGGCCTATAGGCAAGTTTCAGGCGATACAGCATCAACTCGCCGTCATGGCGGGACACGGGGCGATGGCCTCTGCCGCGGCGCAATTGGCGGCCGATGCCTTCGGCGATCTGCGGCAGCGGAACAGGATTGCGTCGGCGAAGGTGGTCGCGGACGAAGCGGCAGGTACGAGCGCCGCCATAGCGCATCAGGTGCACGGGGCGATCGGCTTTGCGCGCGAGCATCCGTTGCATGCGCTCACATTGAGGCTGTGGTCGTGGCGCGACGAATACGGCGGCGCGTCCGTCTGGGGTCTCGATCTCGGCCGTTCCGCGATTAAGGCCGGGCGCGAGGGGCTCTGGCCTTTGGTGGTCGGGTAAGGAGGCGAATATGGCGCTGCTGAGTTTCCCCCGCCCGCCGGAAGACGCGTTCGGTGACCTGCGAGCCGACGTTCGTGCCTTCCTCGCGCGAGAGCTGGAGGGGCGGTCCTGCGCAAAACGGGCCAAATCCTGGAAGGCGTTCGATCCGGACTTTTCCCGCAAGCTCGGGGCGCGGGGATGGATCGGAATGACCTGGCCCAAAGCATATGGCGGCAGGGAACGCAGTTCGCTGGAGCGCTATGTCGTGCAGGAGGAACTGCTCGCTGCCGGAGCGCCGGTTGCCGCCCACTGGATCGCCGACCGGCAGAGCGGCCCGCTGCTGATCAAGTATGGTACCGAGGAACAGCGCCTCAAATATCTGCCGCGGATCGCCGCCGGCGAACATTATTTCTGCATCGGCATGAGCGAGCCTGACTCGGGCTCAGATCTCGCAGCGACGCGGACCAAGGCCGAACGCATCGACGGCGGCTATCGCGTGAACGGCACCAAGGTCTGGACCAGCCATGCCCACGAGGTCCATTCGATGATCCTGTTCTGTCGCACGGGTGACGCCGAACTGCGCCACGGCGGTGTCTCGCAATTCGTTGTCGATCTGGACACGCCCGGCATCACCGTCCGTCCCATCAGGGACTTGTCGGGAGACGTCCACTTCAACGAGGTTCTGTTTCGTGACGTGTTTCTTCCCGCCTCATGCATTGTCGGCACGGAGGGCGAGGGATGGAAGCAGGTGACGAGCGAACTCGCGTTCGAACGAAGCGGACCCGAACGCTTCCTGTCGTCGTTCCCGCTGTTCGCAACCTTGACCGACCAGCTCGATGCTGCCGACGACCGGGCAGCGATCGAGGTCGGCAAGATTGTTTCCCGGCTCACGGTCCTGCGCCAACTTTCGCGATCGATCGCCGGAGTTCTCGACGCTGGCGGCGAGCCGGCGGTCGAAGCGAGCATCGTGAAAGATGTCGGCACGACGCTTGATCAGCAGATTCCCGAGATCGCGCGGTCCCTGCTGCCCATGGACGAGCTTTCCGGCACCGATTTCAACGAGGCTTTCGCTCTCACGCTGACACTTGCTCCGTGCTTCTCGATCCAGGGTGGCACGCGCGAGATTTTGCGCGGAATCATAGCACGAGGACTCGGCCTGAGATGACGATCTGGCACGAGCATTCAAGGCAGGAGAAAAGCGAGGTGCGCAGAGCATGACTACGGGGACCTATGTTGTCGGGCTTGGCAACACGCGAATGGGCTTCCGGCTCGGCGTGCCAACGGAAATGCTTTTCCTGGAGGCAATCAAGGCGGCGCTTGACGACGCGGGGCTCAAGAAGACCGACATAGACGGATTCAGCGGGCGGTGGACGGCGCCGGGCGGCACGTCGCTCCATCCCGGTTCCGCGGATTGGAGCACGCTGCTCGGCCAGCCGCTGAGCTGGATCGGCGACACCTATCCGCAGGGTCCGCAAGGACTCATGGATGCGGCAGCGGCCGTGGCCGCGGGATCCTGCAACGTCGCGGTCGTGGTCAGCGGGCAGGGGCAGCTCGCAGGCGGCCTCGCCGAATATACGAGACCCGGAAACGAGTTCGTGGCGCCCTACGGCGCGTTCACCGCGGCCAATTTCGCACTGGTGGCGCAGCGATACCTCCACGAGTTGGGACTGGCCGAGGCCCGCCGGGTACGCGAGGACGTCGCACGCATCGCCGCGACGATCCGCACCTGCGGCAGCGTCAATCCCGAGGCGGTGCTGACCGGCAAGGGCGAAATCACGCCCGAGGCGGTGCTGGCGTCGCGCCCGATTGCCTCGCCGCTGCGCCTGTTCGACGTGTGCCTGGCGAACGAGGGCGCCACCGCCATCATCGTTGCCGGTAAGGCGGTCGCGAAGGGCTGTCCGTCGCCGGTCGAAATTCTTGGTGTGGGATGCGAGTGGCAGCGCCAGCAATATGTCATGGCTCCGCGGCTGGAGGACAACTGGCAGGTGGGGGCGGCCGGTGCGCGGAAGGCGTTCGGCATGGCCGGATTGAGGCCGGAGGATGCGGACGTGCGCTCCTTCTACGATGCCAACGCGTTCGAGATCGCGCGGCAGTTCGAGGTCCTCGGCTATTGCAGCTTCGGCGAAGGGGCAGCCTTCGCCGTCGAGAACGGCATCGGCCCCGGCGACAGGATGCCGACGAACACGGACGGCGGTCTGCTGTCCTACAGCCATACCGGTTTCGGTGGTCCGCACACGCGCGCATCGTATGCAATACGCCAGGTCCGCGGAACCGCGGGGACCGGGCAGGTCGCCGGCGTCGAAACGGCAGTGTCCTGCGGCGCAGGCTCGGGCGCCCAGTATCACGGTACCATCATCTTCGGGAGGCCATCATGAACGGGAGCAGCGCAGGAACTTTCGTGCCGGAACCGTCATGGCTGACGCTTCCCTTCTGGGAACACGCCAATCGCGGCGTGCTTTGCAGACAGAAATGCGCAAGTTGCGGCTATGACATGTTTCCCCCGCAATTCGCATGTCGCAGGTGCCTAGGAACAGATCTACCATGGGTTTCCTCGAGCGGCCGCGGACGAATTTACAGCTTCACGATCCTCGACATGGGAACCGATGGCCGCCCCCTGCCCCAGCAGAAGGTACTCGCGGACGTCGATCTGGAAGAAGGTTGGCACATGATGACGAATGTCGTCGGCTGCCCGCCGGACCGCGTCTCGTTCGGGATGGAGGTGCGAGTTGTCTGGCAGAGACTTTCGGACAGGATAAACCTGCCCGTGTTCGTGCCAGAATAGGCAACCGTCACAAGGATCCCGCCATTTCCTGAGTTTACCCGTCTCCTCGTTGGCCGCGGGCACTCCGCCGTACGCCGGAAAACGCCGCATATCGACGGTTTCAGGTTGATGTCGTTGTCAATACGATAACCGGTGTCACCTGCCGATCAATCCTGTATCGAGATGCTTCGCAGGGTCGGGCGCCTTGTGCGGCCGGCGTCCGCAGCCTGCCCTTCGATGGTTTTCCACTTAGACGGGAGCGCAGCAGAGCGCTGCGCCTCTTCGGCGTGTCAGGAGCGAGAGGCTGGGCCATGTCCAATGCGCTTCGGTTCTCGGCAATCAGCGCTATTCAACTGCAATGATGCATACCCGTTGGGTAAGGCTGGAGGGTGCCGAACGTGTTGTGCAAACCTCGGCAACAAAGTCTCACGGCAAAGTTTTGTACACGGTATTCAAGCTCGTACCAGAGCCTATTGCGAGAATATTCCTGTAATCTACATAGACATATATTGCGCCTCTGTGCAGGTAGCGTCCGAACACGTGGTGTAATTTCGAGGAACGATGCGGGTGGAATTTACGGTGGAGATTTCGCTACCGTACATGCCCCGCGTCGGGTGGTCACCGGGCCTGTCGGATAAGGTGGAGTTTGAGGACTTCAACCTGACCGAAAGAGAAATCCCGATGACCGATGACAGACTACCGCTGGCCGAGCTTGCCGCGAAGAGTGGCGACAGCGATTTTCTACGAGCTATTGCGGAGAACGTGCTGCAACTGATCATGGAGGCCGATGTCGACGGCCTGATCGGCGCTGGCCGCTACGAGCGCGGCGAGTCCCGTCAGACATGGCGCAACGGCTACCGCGAGCGCTCGCTCGACACGCGGCTTGGCACGCTGAACCTGAAGATCCCGAAGATGCGCAGCGGAGCCTACTTTCCCGGCTTTCTGGAGCCGAGAAAGACGGTGGAGAAGGCGCTGGTCGCCGTCATCCAGGAGGCATGGATCAACGGCGTCTCGACGCGCAAGGTCGATGAACTGGTGCACGCGATGGGCATGACCGGCATCTCGAAGTCCTCAGTGTCGAAGCTGTGCAAGGATATCGACGAGCGGGTGAACGCCTTCCTCAAGCGCCCCCTTTCCGGTGACTGGCCCTATCTGTGGCTCGACGCCACCTACCTGAAGATGCGCGAGGGCGGGCGCATCGTCTCGGTGGCGGCGATAATCGCAGTAGCCGTCAACACGGACGGAAAGCGCGAGATCGTCGGGCTGCATATCGGCCCGTCCGAAGCCGAGCCGTTCTGGACGAGCTTCCTGCGCGATCTGGTGCGTCGTGGGCTGACTGGCGTGAAGCTGGTCATCTCCGATGCGCACGAAGGGCTGAAGGCCGCTATCACCCGCGTGTTCGGCGCGACATGGCAACGGTGCCGGGTTCACGCCATGCGCAACGCGCTCGCCTATGTTCCCAAGGGCCAGCACACAATGGTCGCCGCCGCGATCCGGCAGGCCTTCATCCAGCCGGACCATGACAATGCCGTGCAGACATGGCGGCACGTGGCCGACCAGCTCCGCGCCAAATGGCCGAAGCTGGGAACCTTCATGGATGATGCCGAGGCCGACGTGCTCGCCTACATGGCCTTCCCGTCCCAGCACCGTACGAAGTTGCATAGCACCAACCCCCTGGAGCGGCTGAACAAGGAGGTGAAGCGCCGTGCCGATGTCGTCGGCATCTTCCCGAACGAGGACAGTATCGTCCGCCTGATCGGCGCGGTCCTGCTCGAAGCAAATGACGAGTGGCAGCTTCAGCATCGATACATGCAGGTCGAAGCCATGGCCGACCTGATCCCACCAGCAATCGAGGAGGAAAAGACGCTTCAGATTACACCGAGAGCCGCCTGATCATGACGGCCCGGAACCACACCCGAAATTACACCACATTGACGGACGCTACCCTCTGTGCAGGTAGGCACTAGGCCGTGTGGACGGATTTGATCAAGATGAAGCCGGCGGAGAGGGCGACGAAGGATGCGAAATTTCGCCTCGTCTTCTCGCAGCTTAGGGCGACGCGCTTGAAGCGCTTGATCTTGCCGACGGCGTGCTCGATGCGGGCGCCGCCTTTGTAGAGCGTCCTGGCGAAGAAGGCCGGCTTGTCCTTCTCGTTGGCCTTGTGTGGAATGACGGGAATGATGCCGCGATCCCGCGCCGCCCGGCGGTTGGCCTTGCTGGCGTAGCCCTTGTCGCCGATCGCCGCGCGCGGCTCGACCTCGGGACCGAGCCCGAGCAGGATCGGGAAGTGCGGCGCGTCGCCCTTCTCGCCGCAGGTCAGGTCGAATGCGATGGGATGGCCGTCGAAGTCTGTCTTCAGGTGGATTTTGGTGGAGAAGCCACCGCGCGAGCGGCCGAGCGCCTGACCGTGCTGCCCCCTTTATGGATGGCCCGCCCCTCCCGCCGAAACCTGTGTGTAGGATGTCGGTGTTCAAGAGAGGAAGGAGCGGACCATGAGCATTGTGATCCTTGGCATCGACCTGGGCAAGAACAGCTGCAGCGTCGTCGGACTGGACGAAAGCGGAAAGGTCGGCATTCGACGGCGTATGCGACGCGAGGGGGTGATCGCGTTCGCTACAAAGCTGTCGCCCTGCATCATGGCGATGGGAGCCTGCTGCGGTGCACATCACATGGGGCGATCGCTGGCGGCACTGGGCCATCAGGTCCGTTTGATTTCTCCGGAATATGTGAGCCCTTATGTGAAGGCTCAAAAGAACGATGACCGCGATGCTGAGGCGATCGCCGAAGCGGCGACGCGACCCACCATGCGCTTCGTCGAACTCAAGAGCGAAGAGCAGCTCGACGTTCAAACCCTGCATCGAGGGCGTGACCGCCTGGTCAGTGAACGCACCTCGTTGACCAATCAGATCAGGAGCCTGCTTTTGGAGCGCGGGCCCGTCGTGGCCCAGGGTCACGCCCGGCTGCGTCTTTCGCTGAGTGAACTGCTTGACAACGGCGGCGACGCGCAGAGCCGACGGATGGCGTTCCTACTCGAGGACATGCGTTCGCGCTGGGAAGAGCTGGACCGCCGCATCGCGGCCTTTGACGCCGAGTTCGCAACCATGGCGCGGACCGACGACCGCGCCCGGCGACTGACAGGCATTCCCGGCATCGGAGCGCTAATGCCACCGCACTGGTAGCCGCAGTTGGCAGCGCGGCAACATTCGACAAGGGACGCGACCTCGCCGCGTGGGTAGGCCTTGTGCCTCGGCAAGCCACAACTGGAAGAAGGCCGAAGCTCCTGGGTATCACGAAGCGCGGAAGCAGGTATCTGCGCAAGATGCTGATCCAGGGCGCACGGTCGGCTATGCCCTCGTTGACCAAGAGCAACACGGCGGTCGGATCGTGGCTGCGCGCACTCCTCGCTCGCACCCACCTCAATGTCGCCGTCGTCGCGCTGGCTGCGAAGATGGCCCGCACCGTCTGGGCGCTGCTCCACCACGGAAGGACTTATCAGGTCGCATCGAAGTAGGGATGAGGAACAAACGTCCGGATAACCGCCGGACGTCACGAGCTGCGAGTGGTGAAAGGAAGATGGCCTGACAGTCGATCGGAGTTCCGAAAACCTCCGGCGTAAAATGGCCCAACGAGGCCGGCCCCTTTATGAGGATCGGAACGCGCGGATCTCCATCTTGGCGGCGGCCGTCAGGCCGACATGCCGGATACGTTTATGCAGACTGTTCACACCATCCTCCAATCGTCGCTTGCAACCGGGCCGGGCCATACGTTTGCGCCCGCCGCCGACACATGGGCGCGGACCACCGTCGAATCGAACATCTGCACCAGGTGCGCCGCGGACGAGAGCGACGCGAGGTGGTCGAAGAAGGTCTCGAACACGCCGGCCTTGCTCAGCCGGTCGAAGCGCTTCCACACGCTGTTCCATTTGCCGAAATGCTCCGGCAGCGCCCGCCAGGTGATGTTGTGGACCGAGAAATAGTGCAGAGCCTCCAGGAAAAGCCGGTCGTCCCGGCCTTTGGCCCCGCGCCGTGGCAACGAGGCCCGGAAGACCTCCACCGCGTTCACCCAATCCGCTTCCGTCATCCTCGTGGACATCGCCGACCTCCAGAATCAGTCGGCTATCCATGAATCAGACCGAATTCATCGGCGGAACCTCAAACCCATACCTGAGTCAATTCGTCCACACGGCCTAGTCGAGTATTAACAAACACTAATTTCTGATTTGCAGCCAGGTAGAACGAGAGCGTTTACATATCTGCAACCTGTGCGATGTATAGTGCAACAAGGTGGCCAGCGTCCTCGATTCTCCTTCGTGTTGACACCCGCCGCGTCGCAGCTGCCTCGGCGGTGACGCTGGCCGCCCGCGATTTCCGGTATCGTATGCAATTTCGTGAAGATGATTGTGTCCTTTAGCTTCCTCGCCGAATGCTAGGAGGCGCTGGTTGGGCGCGAAGCCAGGTCTTTGCAGGAAAAAACGGAGAAGAGGCTCGGCGCGCGGCGCCTGGCAAATGGTGGTACATATTCTTCTTGCAGTTGCGCAGCTTGTTTGGGCCGGCCGATTGGCAGCAATCTGGCAGTCTGGCCGGCCCTGCTTGTCACCATTTCCGTCCTTCCTGGACGGCGTTGAGGAGCCGCAGAGCAGTACGGGTTTGGGGCGACGGCTCGAAGGTATCGGGATCGCGTCCGAACCGCTCGCTGATCGATGCCGTGAGTTGCGCCACGAATAGCTCTCTTTTAGCTGTATCCTCCACCAGGCCAGCAGCCAGGTGGACGAGGCTGGTGCGGCGGCTGACCCCGATGAAGGAATCAGCCGCGAGCAGGCAGCGCAGTTCGATGATTGCGATCCGCGCTGCCATTTGATCCTCGATCGGGAGGGGCCTTCTCACGGGCTCCTCCTCCCGGGTCGGCGAACCGGCCGAGGCGTCTGGGTCATGGGGGCCTGCCTTGCGCGCCGGCAGCAGCCGGAGATGAAGCAGTCCACGCAGACGGCCGTCGAACAGCATCCCTCATGCGGTCGCATCGTCGCCCCCCGTTCCAGCCTGAAGCAGCCGTGCAAGCTCGCGACCGGCGGTGCGGCTTTGAGCAGCGTTGATGTAGTGCTTCTCGGTCATCGCGAAGGACTTGTGACCGAGAAGGTCCTTCGCCATCCGGATGTTTTGTGGGTCGGCGACGGAGACGAAGCTCGCCGCGGCGTTGCGGAAGCGGTGGGGCGGAACCGGAAACCCCAGCCCCTCTGTCGTGCGCTTGATGATCCGCCGCCTGATCATCTTGTCGCCCATTGGACGGCCCTCGTACGGCCACAGAAAATCGTGCGTTTCTACGCCCGGGAACGCGGGTCGTATGCGTTCCAGGAAATCGTCCATATAGACACCGAGACGCTCCGACAGGCCGTAGTCCTGCGCCTCTTTCGTCTTCGACAGGTTTGCCGGCACACGCAAGATCCACCGACCGTTTCGCTTGACGACGGTTTCCCGCAGCCGAAGCTGCGAGAAGGGACGACGCCGCATGGGAGCTTCAACCAGGGCGGCGATAAGCAACCCATCCCGGAAACGAATGGCGCTGCTTTTTGCCATACGACCTTGCGCAGCCGCAGTAGTCTGCGCTCGATCCATGAGCCTCAAACCGACACGATAGAGGTCTGAGCTCAGCACCTGAGGGTGCTGCATCGGCTCCGCCCCGGCGGCAATCCGCCGGGACAAACGATAGATCCAATCCCCGTCGTACTCCGGACAAATAGCCCGGAGTACGTAGTGCAGGCGTGCGATGCAGTGGAAGATGGTCGTGTCGCGGCAGTTGATCCGCAGGGACTCGACATACTCCTTCACTGCCTCTTGAGTGACCCGCTCCGCGGGTTCGAGATCGAGGACTTGAGGGTTCAGAACGCTCAGCATCCCCAGCCACAGGCTGTAGGCATAGCGCAGCGACTGCCTGGTCGTTTCCGACCAGTCTGCGGCAGGTCCCTCATCGAAGAGACCTCTGCCACGGACCACTCGATCCCAAAGTTCCCGATCCTTCGAGGGCCATTCTGCTAGGGGGAGGCCGTGGTTGAGATGAGACGTCATTTTGCCCTCCCCTCTCAACCGCGCCGACCGGACGAGCGATGATCCCGTCCCGTCTGCGCCTGGTTCACTTCCCGGGCAAGCAGCGCCTGGTGATGACGCCCTGCCCGCCGCGTATTGAGGCCGGCATAATAGTTCGCCGCCGTGTTCACCGACTTGTGGCCGAGCAGGTGCTGGACCAGCACATGCGCGCCAGGATTGTCGTCGAGCACCAACTTGGCCGCGATATGCCGATAGGCATGCGGATTGACGTGGATCCCCGCATACGCCTTAACATAGCGCTGCACGAGGTAGCGGACCGCTGCAAAGCCCTTCACGCTTCCGTCGGTATTCGTGAAGAGGTATTTTGGGCGCTGCCCGATTTCGGCCGGGGCGATCACGTCATGATACTCGATCAACCGTTCCGCAAGGGTTGCCGGAAGATCGAAGTCCACGGGATGACCGGTCTTCGTCTCAGCAGCCAGGGTACGAAGGGTCGACGTCCCTCCAGGACGCAAAGTGACATGCTTGCCGAACTGCAACGCCGTCAGGTCCCCAAGACGGATTGCGGTGTTCTGCAGGATGCTGATGCCGAGCGAGGCTTGAGCTTCCGCCAGCCGCCATTGTCTGCGCCGACTGTTGCACATCATGTCGTTCCAGATCCGATCCGGCGTGGACACAAAGCGCTGAAGGAGCTTCGGGTCATCAAATTCGTCGACCAGCAGCTGGTTCTTCGCCGTCATCATGAATGTCGGCCGAGGAAGCTTTTTCGTCAGCCGTTTGAGTTCGGCGACCTCGTCGGGCGGCGCTTTCACCCAATCGCGGGCGAGCCGAACCAGGAGTTGGCCAAGGAAGAAGGTCTCATAGGATGCTTCGCCGTTGGAACTCTCGTGACGACGCCCGAGTATGCGTTTCATCGCATCTGGTGTGGTCACGTCGGCCACCTTGCGTATGGCTGAAGGATCGATCCCCGTCTCCACCAGCAGGCTGATCGCGTTATGGAAGCGGCGCTGATAGTTATCGAGCGTCGACTGCTTTACGCGCGGGCTGTCATCATCGGCAAAGATATCGTCGCCGTGAGCCCAAGCCGCAAAGTCCGCCCAGTCCTGGTGAAGGCTCCGCGGAAATTTCTCTATCGGAGTACGACTGCGACGAAGACGCGATACCGGCACCTCCACCTTTGTCAGGTCCCTTTGCGGAAACCGATCGACGATCTCGTTCCACATCCGGGCGGTGGTGCGATGGACCTGGTATTGATTTTGACGGAAGGATGTCGCCTTCATGTGGGCCATCATCCGCTCGATAATGTCGGTGTTGACCTCCTTTGGTGTGATCGACTGCGCGTTGCACCAGTTGACGAGGCGCGAGAGGCTGTTGCGCTCGACGACCTTGCTGAGCCCCGACCAGTACTCTCGCCATTCCGGTGAACGGGGCCGACCTCTGATCTTCCAATTGACCACGCCCGGCACCACCTCGCTCAGCGCCACCGCGTCAAAGCAGCTAGCCTTCACGTTCGATCTCGTCTTCGGCGAAATACCAACCGCGTGTGGCTGCACGCGATCGAACCGCCTTGCCAATTCCGGTATGGAGGCCGGAATGTCGGAGAGGTTTTCTCCTGTCCATTTTGCCAGGCTGTGCAGCGCCGAGACCACGGCGCGGCGCTTTTCCTCCGAGATCTTGTCGGAGTTTTCGATCACCGTCTCCACATCGGAGAGAGTGGGGTTGTTGGTGTAGGTAAAGTTCATTTTCGTCTCCATTTACTCGATACAAAAGGATGACGATCGGTTCCCGAACGTCGGTTACAGGAGCACGGTTTCGGGAAGACCTCGTTCTACGAACCAATCTAAGCCGTACAAGAAATTCAAGAACGCTTAGAGTGACCAGATCTTCGTTGTTGAACGCCACACTGCCTGACATTCATCTGAATGGTTCCAGCCGGTTCCTTTGTTGCGGCGGGGCCAATCAGAAGAATGCGAGACCTATGTATGAGTAAGAATATCGTCTGTAAATGCGACTAGTTGCCAAGTGTACGGAGACATGTTATGAGAGACGTCATAGTAGTACGAGGGGTAGGGTTAATCTTAATGTAGTTAGTTAACAAAACGACCTTCTTGCGGGCCCGCAAAAAGCGAGAGGAGGACCGGCGAGCGACGCTCTGGCGACCCCCAAAGTCGCGCCAACGAAGGATTCGCAGGGTCCCCCTCCACCCGCGTCTGAATTTCAGCCCGAGCGGTGTCAGGAGAAAACTCCCACGGGGAGTTGAAGCCGGCCTGGTTCGGCGGGTTGGGAGTTACAAAGAGACTCCGAAAGGTCCCCAGCGACCGTTCCAGAGTTGTGTAGATGTGCTGCGGGGATTGTCGAACTAGCGTCTCGCGGGTACACAAGAGCCGGATTCGTGCGCTGATCGAGGCTTGCGCGTCTTCATCGCCGACCCCTTTCGACTCGGTTCATTGCACTGCATATACCCACCACATCCGGAAACATGAACCCAGGATTGCAATCCCAGCCGAGTACAATAGACTCCATTCGGAAGGATCGAAGGTGAATTGGGATTCGTCTACCTTGAGTGATGAGAGTTTCGAGGTCGGAATCGATCGATTGTTCGAACGGTATATGGCCGATGTTGCGCTTCGGCTGGGTTATGTTGAGCAGACCTTCTCGCTTGATGTGGTCGGATCATCGTTCCTGGTGACGGCCAAGCGCCCTGCCGACCAGCCTGCGATCATGCGAAAAATTAATCACGCTCTCTATCGGGAGAAGGTTCGCGCGGATTCCGAACCATTGCGCGCCCGGTTCCTTGAACTCCTGTCGCAAAAATGAAGGTGTGGCCGCTCCGGTTCACCGAGGTCGGGCAAGAGGCCCTTCTCTTCTGTGACGAAGCGGGAGTTTTTTTTCGGTCGGACGAAAGCTTTCTTACCCGCTACGCAAGAGCCGAGCTGAGCGAACAGGATCGGCAGTTTCTCCTCGAGGGAGGCCATGCCTTCATGGAAGAAGGCGATCGGCACTATCTCGGGTTTGCGGCCCGGTGGGCAAAGCGCCAGTTCATGCCGGGCTCAATGGACTACGTCATCCTCGTGCCGACGTTGCGCTGCGATCTGGCCTGCAGCTACTGCCAGGTATCGCGGGTGAACGCCAACGCCCGCGGGTTCGACTGGAGCGAAGAGACCCTTGGCGCGACCCTCGCATTCCTCGATCGACTGTCGACAAAACGCATCAAGATCGAGTTCCAGGGCGGCGAACCGCTGCTCAGACTCGATCTCCTAGAGCACGCGCGAGCATTCTGCCGCAAGCGGTTCGTTTCCGCCGAGTTCGTGGTCTGCACGAATTTGCAGAATGTTTCAGACGAAGCCTGGGCTTTCCTCGATGCGCCCGACACGTATCTCAGCACGTCGTTCGACGGCGATGTCGTCACCCATACCAGGCAGCGAACGTATGATCCGGCGCGCACCGCGACGTTTATAGGCAATCTTGAGCGGGCGATATCGGTTGTAGGGCCGGAGAAGGTGTCAGCCTTGCCCACCATCGATCCCACCAATGGGCCAGCGCCCGAAACGATAATCGCCAGCTATGCGCGCCTCGGGATTCGCTCCATTTACCTGCGGGCCGTCAACTATCAGGGGTTCGCCCGCAAGCGCTTCGGGCGAGGCGACGACGGTTGCTGGAACCAATATTACGATCGGTTCATCGAGGCCCTGCTCGTTCATAACGCTTCTTCTGACACGATGATGGAGGAGTACTACTTCACCCATTGCCTGAGGCGGATCTTTCGCGGCGGTCATCATGGCCATGTCGACCTGCGCAATCCCAATCTCCTCGGCGTGGACTATTTGGTCGTCGATTTTGATGGGACGCTGTATCCCACAGACGAGGCCCGCATGATGACACGTGTGGGTCAGATCGATCTGTCCATCGGATCCGTTTCCGGCGGGATCGATGGTGAAGAGCTGGCGACGCTGAACGCCGCCGCGGACAACAACTTTCACGAAGACTGCTCACACTGTGCCTATCAGCCGTTCTGCGGCGTCGATCTGATCGACGATCTGTCCCGCTACGATCGCATCGATCTGCCGAAACACGAGACAGCCTTTTGTCGCCGCCATACCGCAATCTTTCGAAAGGCATTCGAGCTCATCTACCGCAACGATGAGGCCGCACGGTCCTCGCTTGCTGCGTGGCTGGATGTGCCAGCCTTCGATCCGGCGCTGGCGCCGGTCCATGCATGATACCGCTTCGGCTCAAGGCGGAATTGCCGCCGCTCATCGAGCCGCTGGTGGTCAGACTGCGCGACAGGCGAACGGAGGATTTTCAGCCCGACTGCGAGGCGGTGTTGCTGGACGTCTCGGGTGGATGGCGCGAGTACGACTATGGCGGCTTCTCACTACGCATCCATGCCGCACCGCATGAGGCGCTTGACGGCGATGTTCTCCTCGCGCAGCCCGGCCGATCGTCGGTCAACCGTATCATCCGAGCAAATTCGGTGCACAACACGCTCGTTATTACAGAAAGGTGCGACCAGCTATGCGTGATGTGTTCGCAGCCACCGAAGACAGGGCACGCTGACCTCTTCGCTCAGTTCGGTCAGGCGGCAATGCTGGCGCCGCCCGGTGCAACCATCGGCATCTCCGGCGGCGAACCGCTGCTCTACAAGGATCAGGTGTTCGATCTGATCGATGTCTCTCTCGCGCGGCGGCCGGATCTGCGGTTTCACGTCCTGACAAACGCGCAGCATTTTGGCAGGGACGATGAGAACTGGTTGCGCGAGGTGGCGAAAGACAAAGTCCTTTGGGGGATACCGCTCTATTCACCGACAGCCGCCGATCATGATGCGATTGTTGCGAAGGCCGGCGCCTTCGACAATCTCATGCAATCGATGGATACCTTGGCCCGGGCCGGAGCGCTAATCGAACTACGCACGGTGGTGACGGCGCGCAATGTCGAAGACCTCCCGCGGCTTGCCAACCTGATTACGACGGATCTGCCGTTCTGTTCGAGTTGGGCACTAATGCAACTCGAACCGATCGGTTTCGGGCGGATGAACTGGGACGAGATATTCCATGACAGCAGTATCGACTTCGAACCAATCGCCCGCGCGATGAATATCGCACTCACGCGAGGTCTAGACGTCGCACTGTTCAACTTTCCCTTATGCACCGTTCCTGAGACACATCGCAAATATGCCATGGCGACGATCTCGGATTGGAAGCAGAAGTTCATCGAGAGTTGTGGAGAGTGTTCGGTTCGCGCGCGTTGCGGGGGGTTCTTTGAATGGTATGATCAGCGACGCGGATTTGCGCAGGTGGGACCGGTATGAAGAGGACGCATTTCCTCATCTCGTCTCTCGTGGCCGCCGGTTTCCTGACGCCGCGCGCGGAAGCCGTGCCAGGCGCCGGCGTGGAACCGCATCGCGACAAGAAGCCGTCCCTGTTCGAGCGGTTCCGGCTCCATCATCTCTACTCGCTCGCGGGTCACCGCTCGCACTCAAGCCATCGATCTCACGGCAGCCATCGGTCCTCGTCGGGCGGCGGCTATTCAACGCCGCGTGCCAACCCGCCCGTCCGCACGGCACCACCCGTCCCGTTGTATAAGGCGCCTTCAATCGTGGCGCCCGACGTGCCTGACACCTCACGCAACCGAAACAGCACGCCACCATCCTCGGTGCTGCCAAGCCCGCCCGCCGCTGCGACCAAGACGCTTCCCGGGAACTCCGAGAAGTTCCGCAAGATCGTTGAGGAAGTGCAGTTCGCGCTGTTTGCCTTTGGCTACTACACCGGGGCCATCGACGGGATCCTCGGCCCGGAATCGAAGGCGGCGCTCTCAAAGATGCAGGCCGACTACGGATTGAAGGTGACCGGAACCATCACGCCGGAGGTGCTGGATGCGCTCAAGATCGTGGCTCAGTAGGACCGGCTATCTGATCGCTTTCCTTGCAGGGATCACGACCGCGATCGTGGCGCTCCCGCTTTGGAAGCTGGCTTTGATCCGCACATCGCAGTCATCCTACGGCGAACTGACTTTTGCATGCGACCATGCGATGCGGGGGCATCTCATCGCCAAGATGTCCGTGGCGAAAACACCATCCGAGGACACCGTGCGCGAACTTAAGGCAGCGGAGATTCAGCTGATTGCCTGTCAGGACTACGACTTGATGCGCAAGCGCCTGATACGATGGGGCCTCACCGACAACGAGTTGAGTGAAATGGCGCTTCTCGCTATCGAAGAGCGCGCCACGAACCTCCAGGAAGTCGTACGGGTCCATGAGATACGCTACTAAATTTAGGCTCGTCGTTGCCTCGGTTGCCGTGCTGGCCGCTGTCTCAGCGAGGGCCGACACGTTGCGCGAAACCGTCCTGCGGCAAGCGGCGCTCGATGCCGGCCTCATACTGGCAGAGGACACGCATGTAGATGTGCCGCCCGCCCTGGTCGCGGTCGGCAAGCTCCTCTTTGAAACGAAGAAGCTCTCCCTCGAACGGGATATTGCGTGTGCCTCTTGCCATCTTGATCGCTTTGGCTCGACGGACGGGCTGCCCAACGCAATCGGAACCGAAGGACGCGGCGAAGGCGTTAACCGCCTGATGGGCGGCGGAGACATCATCCCGCGCAATGCCCTGCCGTTCTGGGGGCGCGGCAGCAAAGGGTTCGACGTGTTCTTCTGGGACGGCAGGGTCGATGGCCGTGCCGAGCGAATGATCAGCCAGTTCGCTGGAGAAGAGCCATCCACCGATCCATTGGTTGTGGCGGTCCATCTGCCACCCGTCGAATTGGGTGAGATGTTGCTCAACAGCGCCGGGAACGAAACGCTTCAAAGAGAGACTGTCGAGTCTGCCAACCAGGTCTATTCGCAACTCGAACAGCGCCTACGTGAGGATCCCATCATCGGGCCCGCCCTTGCAAGAGCTCACGGCGTTGCGCGAAGCGAACTCCGATTTGTCGATATGGCGGAAGCACTCGCCGGGTTCATTCGTCACAATTTCCGCCTGAAGCCGACGCGCTTGCATGAGTTCGTATTCGGAAGCGGCGGTCTTACAAACGATGAGGTCGAGGGCGGGCTCATCTTCTACGGCAAAGGCCGGTGCGCCATGTGCCACAACGGCGCGTATTTTACCGACTTTCTGTTCCATGCCATTCCCTTTCCCCAGGCCGGATTTGGCAAGAACGGCTTCGGCGTCGACTACGGCCGCTACAATGTCACTCTCGACGTCGCAGACCTCTATGCCTTCCGGACGCCCCCGCTATACAACGTGACCAAGACCGCGCCCTACTCCCATTCGGGCGCCCTCTATGACCTCTCTGATATAATCAGAGCACATATCGATCCCCTCGCTGATGCCAAAAGTATTCCATCGGATAAACGACAGCGTGCGGAATTCTACAAAGTCCTGAAGCGATGGAGCGCATCGCCTGTTGCTGGTGTTGTGCTGAGTGAGACGGATATTGACCGCACAGTGGCGTTCTTGAACACCCTGGAGTACAAAAGCGACGAACCGGTTGCGGCGGAGGAGTAAATGCATCTACGCTGGACGTTCGGGTGATAAGCAGCTGGACGGTTCTAAGAACCTCGCCGAATCGGGCGCCTTCTGATTCAATGCGTGTGGTTGAGGGGGAGGATCGGACGAGATGCGCGGCCAGCCTGGTTTCTTCGACATCGATGAGCGCCTGAAGCGTCTGAGCGATCTCGGCGACCAACTCGAAGCCTTCGGCCGGGCCGTCGATTTCGAGATCTTCCGGGTCGATCTGGTCAAGGCGCTGGCCTACTCGGTCGGTTCGCAGGGCGGGCGGCCGCCCTTTGATCCGGTGATGATGTTCAAGGTGCTCGTGATCCAGGCAGCCAACAGCCTGTCGGACGAGCGGGCCGAGTTCCTGATCAGCGACCGGCTCTCCTTCATGCGCTTTTTGGGTCTGGGCTTGTCCGACCGGGTCCCCGACGCACGCACGATCTGGCTGTTTCGGGAGAAGCTCACGAAGGCCGGCGCCATCCAGCCCCTGTTCGACCGCTTCGATGCGGCGCTTCGCGCCTCGGGCTATATCGCCATGCGCGGCCAGATCATCGATGCCAGCCTCGTGGCGGCGCCGAAGCAACGCAACACGGAGGACGAGAAGAAGGCTCTGAAGGAGGGGCGCATTCCCGAGAATTGGAAGGCCCGTCCGGCCAAGCTCCGGCAGAAGGACCGGGACGCGCGCTGGACCGTCAAGTTCTCGAAGGCGAAGGAGCGGCCGGACGGAACGAAGCCGCCGGTCGACATCGCCATTCCCGCCTTCGGCTACCAGAACCACGTCTCGATCGACCGGCGGTTCGGCCTGATCCGCAAGTGGCAGGCGACGGACGCGGCCGCCTACGAGGGCGCGCGACTGCGCGAGGGTCTGCTCGACAGGACCAACACCGCAAGCCAGGTCTGGGCGGATACGGCTTATCGCTCGAAGGCCAACGAGGCTTTCATGGAGCAGAACGGCTTCGTCTCCCGCGTCCACCGCAAGAAGCCGAAGGGTCGGCCGATGGATCGCCGCACCGCGATCGCCAACGGCGCCAAATCGAAGGTCCGCGCCTTCGTCGAGCATGTCTTCGCCGAGCAGAAATCGCGGATGGGCCTCGTCGTTCGCACGATCGGCATCGCGCGCGCCACTACGAAGATCGGCATGGCAAACATCGCCTACAACATCAAACGCCTGATCTTCCTGCAGAAGCCCGCCGCGGCATAGCGGACGAGATCAAACCCGATCGCAAACACCTGCTCTCCGTCGGCAATCACCGGGCGCGAAGAGCTCGACCATCGCTCGAACCTGCCAAGCTCACGATCAGACCGCGTTGATAGAACCGTCCAGCTTCGATATTGTCTCGGCGGCTTGGGAACCGCTTGCGGAGTGTCCGGTGCTGGGGATCACAAGGGGGAACCTGTCTGCGCTGGACATTGCCGGCAGGGAAGGTTGCGATTCCAAGTGAGTCTTTGAGGTGTGCCCGAGGTGACGTACCGGGACGTCACCATTTTTCACGCCAGCGTTTCACTTCAATCTGGCAAAACCTCGATTCCATGTCAGAGCGTTTTGCGCTAAGAGGACATCGCGTCTGCACGATGCGATGTCCATTGGGGAATGATGATCTACAGCGCAGCGCAACTCTCTGCTTTGACTCGGCTGTTCTCCGCCACCGTTTTCCGTGAAATGGCGAAGAGGGGTCAATCCGGCTTGTTCCGTCGGCTGATCGAGCAGACCAATCTGCTCGAGCACGCCGACCCGCGCACGACTGTCGGCGATACCTTCAACTCGGCGTTCAAGATTCTGAAGGTCGCAGGACATCGCGACGAATACATCTATCGCGCGGCGATCAGCCACAAAGTGCTAATGGGTACGCACTCGCTCCGCACGGCCTCGATGATCAATGAGTTTCGTGCCGGCAACTGCAAGGCGGATCTCGTCATCCTGAACGGGACCTCAACCGCCTATGAAATCAAGTCAGAGCGGGATTCGCTCGCGCGACTCACCAACCAGGTAGAGAACTACAAGCGCGTCTTTGCCAAAGTGAACGTGATCGCGAGCGAAGGCCATATCGAGGGCGTACTGGCAGCGGTCCCGGACGATGTCGGGGTAATGTGTCTTTCAAAGCGATACCGGATCACGACAATGCGAGAAGCGATCGACTGCCCGGCACGCATCTGCCCGGTCACCGTTTTTGAATCATTGCGCATGGTCGAAGCCGCGGCGATCCTGAGGGCGATGGGAGTGGCGGTACCGAAGGTGCCTAATACGCAGCGACATGCTGCGATGCGCGACCTTTTCGCCGCGCTCGACCCCGTTGCTGTCCATGTCGAGATGGTGCAGACGCTCAAGCGGACACGCGATCTCGCACCGCTTGGCGACCTCGTCGAACGTCTGCCGGAGTCCCTTCAAGCTGCGGCGCTGTCAGTGTCGGTGCGCCGTGCTGATCATCCGCGGCTCATCGACGCCATCGCAACCTCGGTGCGCGCTGCCATGGCCTGGAGCTAACCGGCGCATGTATCATCCCTATTTCCGTGGAAAGCAGTACGAGCTTATCACAATCCGCGAGATGGCGGCGCTTTTCGCCGAGAAGAACTTCGTGCCCTTGATCGAGCCGGTGCGCGAATCGCTCGGTGGCCTCAAAAAGACTTTGAGCTCGGTTTGCGATGCCGGAGGGCGCGCGATCGTGATCGTGAACCCGAACTACGGCGACCATCAGCAAGACGGGGGAAGCATCACTGACCTCCTCAAAGAAGGCTTTATCGGCACCGACAACGTCGCCGCGGGCATACTTCTGCGTAGCGACATGACCGTCGAGGAAGTCATGGCGTGCTATGACCATCATGCCGATCACCATCCGGTGCTAGTGCATGCCGGCTTCACCACCCCAAGGGGGCTGGCGACCGAGCTTCAGGACGGCATGGCTGGCCTCACCAACGTCTTCGTCGAAGATTATGCGAAGCTGCTCTACCGGAAGCACTTCGACCAGAGCACGCGCATTCTCGTGCGCGACGGCTTCAAGCGGCAGCGCAATGCCGATTATCCGCCGATGGAGGAGTTTTCCGATCTTCATGTCACCTATGGCGAACTCGGCATGGCGGGTTTTGGTGATTTTCTAATCGTTGGGGACGTCTACAGCGAGGGTGGAGGCCCAGCTTACGCAGTCGCGATCCACTTAACTTTCATTGATCCCGACAAGGACGATGTCATGTACGTCTACCACTTCGTCTCGACGACGAAAGATACCCCGACCGATCCCGCCGGCAAGTTTGCCCAGGCGCTGGCAAAGCTGATCGCGAAACTGGACAGCGGCACTTCCCACCTTCTTGAGACCGAAGCAATCAAGGAGTTTCGCGACCTACATGCTAAGGGCCACTTCCCGGGCCTCGGCTACGTCAAAAAGCTCTCGATGAAGCATCACATCGAGACCCTCGCCGATTATCTCGGCTGAACTCTATGGCACAGCGTTTCTGCTGCCCTGAGTGCTTCGACGATCGCGCCCTGCGCGATGAGCTCTTCCCGTCGCTCGATCCCAGCCATGGGACGTGCGACTTCTGCGGGACCGCTGACACCCAGCTTGTCGAGCCGGGCAAGCTCGCTAACTATTTCGAGCTGCTGGTCAATGTCTATGAACCGAGTGAGGACGGCAAGTCGCTGGTCGAATGGATGAAGGAGGACTGGCAACTCTTCACCCACGAGCGCATGGACGTTGCCCACGCAAAGGAACTGCTCGGCGAAATTCTCGATGACGGCGAGATCGTCCGTAGCAATTTCGTCCCGTCGGCAAGCTATATCAGCGAAGGTCTCGCTCAGTGGGACAAGCTGCGCGACGAGATGATGTATGCCAATCGCTGGTTTCTGAACGTCGACATTGACCTGGACCGTCTCTACCAGCTGCTTGGCATGCTTTTGGCACCGCAATTGCCCCGGCAATGGTACCGAGCGCGAATTCGAACCGAGGATGAGGTCTTCCCGATTGATAAAATGGGTGCACCGCCGAAAAGACGCTCGTCCCATGGTCGGGCCAATCCGGCGGGTATTCCCTATCTCTATCTGGGGTCGCTTCCCGAAACGGCTGCGGCCGAGATCAGGCCCCATACCGGCGAGGTTGCTTGCGTCGCTGATTACACCATTCCTGAGATCAAGGCTGTAGACTTGCGCAACCCGCGTAAGCTCGTCTCCCCCTTCATCTTGTCCGAATCTAGCGCGATTGGCCAACTGCGGGCCGACTTGCCGTTCCTCGAACGCCTGGGCGAGGAATTGACCCGACCTGTTCAGCCGGCGGGAGCGGCAATTGACTACATTCCGAGCCAATACCTGTGTGAATTCATCAAGAAGAGCGGCTTTGATGGCGTAGTCTATCGTAGCTCAGTGAGCGATGGCATCAATCTGGCGCTCTTTGATCCCGCTCAGGCGGTGGGGGGGACGGTGGAGCTTTACACTGTTTCGAAGGTGTCAGTCGAAGTAGCCGCCGCCTAAGAAGGCACTTCCATGCTGGCAATCCGCGCGAACGGCAGCTTCCAGAACCTGCAGGCAGATTGTTGGCTGACCGAGATCGGGCGGGTTTCTGACGTAAGAATGAGACCGTCAATCTCTGCGTGAAAACCCGGCCAACAAGTAAGGAGTTGAAAGCACCTTTTCCTTCTTGCATCACCTTTTGCTATACAACGCGCTGCCTCAGTTCATGTAAAGCATTGATATCGCTGTCCTCAGTCCTGGAGATGGCGCACTCTCTCTCCGCCATAAATGAGTGATAATCGTCTGATTTAGCTCAAATTTCCTAGCCTCATTTTCTTAGACCCACCTTAGCCCCCATAAATCCATCGTTCAGATCACAATGATGCACACCAGCGGATCGCGTCGCCGCTGAAGAATATCCCCTCCGCCTCTTTGTGCCTCTTTGTGCAGGCGGATCAAATTGGTGTGTCGAGCGCAGTGCGATGGAACACGGATCGATGCAGAATTGAGTTTCTGGCGCTTGTGCGAAGTGCAATCAGGATACAGCCGTTTTAACGGGTCGCGGTATCGGGCGATCAGCGGGTCGAACACGCGGCCAGCGGATTCTATTCGGAAGCGAAAAGCCAATCGGTCCCTTGGGGATCAGCGCATGATGTGCAAACGGGGCGGCGGAAGCCGCTTGCACGTCGTCATGAATCGTAAACTATCTGCCGCACAGCCTGACTTTTTCGGTCCCGGCCTTTTCTCCGGTGGGACCCTTGGGCTCGCGCCAATTGCATCGGCCGAGAGCGCTCCGGCGGACCATCCACCTTTGATCACTTCACGCTTCTCTGCCGCTTTGGGCGGGAACGCTAATTCTCACCGCCCAGTCGAGGAACAAGGCCCCCTATCTCATGAGCCGAGTTCCGAGATTTTTCCAGGGACAGCGGGATCGGACTTGCAACCGTTCGAGAAGCGGCGGAAGGGGAAGATACCTTCAAGCACCGAGACAGCATCCATCGGATGCAGCGTCACCTGCAATCGCTCCGAGCACCGGATCTAGTCCGAGAAGCTGGGGCTGGAAAAGGTCTTCCTTGATCCCGGCCTCGTAATGTAAATTGTCCAAGATCTCTGGGCAGTTGTTGGAAGTGACGTCGCAGGCGAGTTCTAAGGATCTGGCTACTCGACCCGGTCTGCCTGGGGCCGCCGCCGGTGTCGCTTGCTGCAGAATCCAGCCTTTCGCAAATCTCTCCGAACGTGCTCGGAGACGTCAGAGGAGGTCTAAGGACAGCGGCAGTTTGGGTGGGCTCGGTCAGGTTCGTACACGCGCGGACCTTACATTCCGCACGTTTCCCAAGGGTTGCTCGTGACAGCGGGCTACTTCACCACGAACACGGCAGGCATTCCCTACGACGCCTTGGTCCGGGTCCCCACGCCGTGTCCAACTGTCTTAGATCTTGCCAACCTCGGGATGGCCGCTACGCGCTGTACGCGATGTTCGAACGTGCATCTGAAACCTATTGCAGATTTACCAAAAGATCCCGCAGTTCGGTCTTGAGCGCGTTCCCGTACGCGTATTTCGGCAGTTCGGTTGTGAAAATGGCGAGGGGTCCGAATGCCGATTGGCGCCACAAGCCACCGATTCCGCGGCAGGTGGAGGAGTCATATCGCGCTGCCGCTTCACAGAAGCTCCTCGAGGGCGCTTCATCCCACGTGGTCTCTTGCCAAAATCCATTTCGTACTGCTGCTCGTGTCCTGTACGCATGGGGATGTTCACTCCAAACCACAGGAACCCGGAAGGCGATGCCTATGATGAAATTTGACGTGCTGCTTGAATCGGAGGGTACGAACAATGCGAAGTTCCGCAACGATTGCACGGTGCATCTGCGTGGCGCGGCCCCGCACACCGCATTCCTGCCATCGGACGAGGGAGCCTACCATGGTGGTGACGGAACCGCGCCGTACCCGCTTTCGTACTTCGTCAGCGGACTGACGACATGCCTGATGACGCAGATAAGGGCCTTCTCGCGCCGTCTCGGCATAGACGTGACGACATTCGACATCTTCTGTCGGGCGGAATGGCAAGCCGAGATGGAGAGCATGAAGCACCCTTACGAAAGCAGGGGCTTGGGCTTCGTTCTCGACGTGGACATCCGCGGCGGAGCCACCGTCGAGGAAAAGACGAGGCTTATCCTTGCCGCCGCGAAGGGGTGCTTCGTTGAAGTGATCCTGAAGCCCGGCCTGGTGAAACACCGCTTGAAGGTCGACGGCGAATGGGTGGAATTGGACTAGGTGCAATGCTTCTCTGCTGGCACCGACATGAACAATGACACATGGTTCATCAATGCGTCGACTGGCGCACGGTCGGGCCGGGTCTCCCCGACGCCCGCACGGATTTTCCGGCGCGGGCATCGCCAGAATTCATTCCGGCAAGTTTGCCTCAGTCATTTCAGGAAACGCTCTTGATGTCCGAAATCCCGGAGGCTTCGATCAAGGCGTCAGCTGGCAGGCAGAACGATGCCCGAGGGTCACAGTATGTCGGTGTGGGGCTCCTGCTGGTTACGATACTGGGATGGGGGATCAACTGGCCGGTGATGAAGATCCTGCTTGCCGAATGGCCGCCTCTATTCGCCCGTGGCAGCAGCGGACTGATCGCAGGACTGGGTATTGCCATTCTCGCCCATTTCCAGGGCGAGAACCTCGGTGTTCCCGCAGGCTCGCGTCTACGAATGATCGTTGCTTCCCTGTTCAACGTCACGGCGTGGATGGGGTTGGCGAGCCTTGCCATGAGTTGGCTGTCGGTCGGCGAGGCCGCCATGATCATTTACACCATGCCGATCTGGGCGACCGTACTTGCCTGGCCGATCAGCGGCACGAAGCCCAGGATCAGCGGCGTACTGGCGCTGGTTCTCGGCATGGGGGGCATTTCGGTGGTGCTGGCTGGGCGTGGCGTCGAATTGGACGACGACAAACTGCTTGGAATCGTCTGCGCGTTTTCGGCGGCCGTGATGTTCGCGATCAGCACGATCGCCGTGCGGCCGCCGGTCGGTGTCGCGCCGATCAGCGGAACGGCGTGGCAGCTCGTGCTCGGCTCCGTGCCGATGCTGCTGCTCGGCATATTCGTAGAGCAGCCGGAGACTTACGCGCTCAGTCCGATGGCGCTGTGGTCATGGCTATACATGTCGATCGTGGCAATGGCTCTTTGCTATTTTTGCTGGTTTGCCGCGTTGCGGCGGCTGCCTCCAACCATGGCATCGCTTGGAACGATGCTCATTCCAGTCATCGGCACGGTGTCCGCAGCATACGTGCTCGGAGAACCTTTCGGCATTCGCGAGGCGATGGCGCTCGGTCTGGTGGTCGCCGGGATCGGCTTGGCGCTTACCGGCCGATAACCGCGCGGCGCTGTATGGCTATCGATTGTCGACGCGTTTCGAGAACGGATGGATCCTCACTTCGGCCCAAAGATCCGCAGCGAAGAAAGGGTCTGCCTCGTTGAATCGCTCAACGTCCTGCCGTGGTTCCGCTTCCACCAGGAAAAACGAACCGATCATCGTCTCGTTGTCATCGGCAAGCAGCGGGCCAGAAACGAGCATGGTGACGGGATTGGATGCGAGATACGCCTTGTGTGCATCATAGTGGGCCAGGCGGAGGTCGAGCGCCCCGGGGCGGTCAAGGCAATGGACGATGAAATGCATGAGGACGGATTCCTTGTGGTTTGGACTCTTCCGCGCGAACGACGCGGCTGATGGCGACGCAGATAACATGAGGCAACGAAAATGACCGAGAGATTGACGATAGGATGGATCGGAATCGGCAAGATGGGCAGCGCGATGTGTCTTCGCGCGCTTGCTGCTGGCCATTCGGTGAAGCTCGTCGAACCGCGTGCCGAAAATCGCGCCGCGGCCGTTGCAGCGGGCGGTGTGCCGGTCGCCTCCGTGGCTGAATTGGCGCAGCAGGTTGATCTCATCTTCCTCACGCTTCCCGACGACGCGGTCCTTCGAGCGGTGATGCTCGATCCGTCCAACGGGCTCGCCCGATCGGTGTCGGCCCGACATACCGTGGTGGAAATGAGTACTGTCTCACCTTCAATTTCGAGGGAAGTCGCCGCCGCACTATCGGCGAGGGGCTCCGACTACCTCCGGGCCCCGATATCGGGCAGCACGGCAACCGCGGCGTCCGGTTCGCTGACCGTGCTGGCCTCCGGACCCATACCCGCGTTCGACCGTTGCGAGGCAGTGTTCCGCAGCTTCTCCAACCGCATGATGCATGTCGGAGAGGGGGAAGAAGGGCGCTATCTCAAGCTGGTTATCAACTCGATGGTGGCAGCCAGCTCGGCTCTTCTGGCGGAGGCGCTCGCCCTGGGGCGAGCCGGCAATCTGTCGACGGAGATCATGATGGACGCCATCATGCAGAGCGTCGTTGCCTCGCCGCTGCTGGGATACAAGAAGGACATGGTCGTCACCGGCGATTTCACGCCGGCATTTGGCCTGACGCAGATGATGAAGGATCTGGACCTTGTCCTCGACGCGGCGAACGAGGGCGGTGCTCCGACCGAGTTGTTCCTGTCGATCCGGAAGCAGTACGAGGCCGCGGCCGAAGCCGGGTTCGGGCAGAAGGACTTTTTCGCGCTCGCGGCTGTCCGGTCGCACGACGAGAAAGCGCCGGAACGCTGACTTGTGATTGGCGATTGTCTCGCTTGCCAATGCCCGGCGATTATGATTTGTGAACCGGAATTCATTTCATGACGGATGGCCCGCCGGTCTTCCGCTGGCGAGGGGGACCCGATGCGAAGCTACGACAGCTACAAGACGATCGCGGTCGAGCGGCGGGGGTCCATACTCACGATCATTCTCGATCGCCCCGAGGCCTATAATGCCGTCAACGCCGTGCTGCACGAGGAACTCTCCCGCATCTTTGTCGATGTGCGGCGGGACGTTGACGCAAAGGTCGTCGTTCTAACGGGGCGCGGCAAGGCGTTCTGCGGCGGCGGCGACATCGACTGGATGCAGGATGCGATCGACGACCCGGTTTCTTTCGAGCAGACCGCGAGGGAAGCCAAGGAGATCGTCTTCAGCCAACTGGATCTCGACAAGCCGCTCATCTGCCGGTTGAACGGCCACGCCGCCGGACTGGGCGCCTCGCTCGCGCTGCTTTGCGACGTGATCATCGCGCAGGAGAACGCGCGGATCGGCGACCCGCACGTGTCCGTGGGTCTCGTGGCGGGCGACGGTGGCGCGTTGATCTGGCCACAGATACTTGGCTACGCCAAGGCTAAGAAGTTCCTGTTTACCGGAGACATGATCAACGCCGTGGAAGCCGAACGGATAGGCCTCATTACCGACGTCGTGAAGCCGGAGGAACTCGATGCCGCGGTCGATGCGCTGGCCGACAGGCTGGCATCCGCCCCGACCAAGGCGCTCAACTGGACGAAAGTCACGGCGAACCTGCCTCTGAAGGCGATCTTCCATTCGCATTTCGATGCCGGCATCGCTTATGAACAGATGTCGAACCTGTCCAACGATCACCAGGAAGCGGTGAACGCGTTTCGGGAAAAACGAAGCCCGGTCTTCAGCGGCACGTGACGGACTGGTCGTGCGGGACGGCATCGGGCTCTTGATTCAGGTGGAAAAGCACGCTGTCCCCTTTCCACCCCGGTCCGGGGAGGGTTCAGTCCAACCGAGTTCGATCGGATCGGGAAGCTGAAATGGCCGTCGCCGGGAAAAGGAAACTTCGACGCCCGGAAAAGGCCGATGCGAATCGCAAAGGCTTGTTCCAGGCGGCAGCCTATGTTGTTGGAAAGCACGGATATGCCAACGCCAGCATAGGACGGATCACCGAACGGTGCGGTCTGGCCCAAGGGACATTCTATCTCTATTTCGACTCGCGGCAGGATCTGTTTGATCAGTTGCTGCCGGCCGTTGGCGAAGAGATGATCGCCTATGTCTCGAAGGCCGTTCATGGCTCGCGGGATTACTTTGACGTGGAACGGCGGGGGCTCTCCGCGTTCTTCGACTATCTGACCAAGAACAGCGGCTTTTTCCGGATTCTATACGAGTCGGACTCGGTATCACCCGAGGCAACGCGAACGCACTACGAAAACCTGGCGCGAAAGTATCTCAAAGTTCTCGAGCGCGCGCGCGCCGAACACCAGATCCGCGCGCTCACCAACGTCGAGCGCGACGTCCTGATTTACGTATTGATGGGCGCCCGCGACTACCTCTACCGCAATCTGGTGCTGCGGGGCGGCGCCGACGAAACCCGCCGCAATGAGATCGTCGAAGCCTTCGTTTCGATCCTGAGGAACGGCATCGGCCCGGAGCAGACCACGCCCTAGCCGAAAGCCTGCTCCCGCTCGATCAATTCAGAAAATGAACAGTGGCTCATGTTTCATTTTTCTTGACTTCCCTTGCTCGCTTCCGGATGTTCGCTCGGGATTGCGGACAAGCAACTGGGAAGAGCTGGAATGAATTTCGCGGAACCGGACCACATTCGCATGTTGCGCGACACGATGCGGAAGTTCGTCGACGCGCACATGTCCCGATCCGAGGCTGCGCGCTGGGATCAGGACAATGTCTTTCCCCGGGATGTATTCGACGAGCTCGCGGCATTGGGCGTCATGGGGCTGACCATTCCGGAAGAATACGGCGGCGCGGGGCGGGATATCACGGCGACGATGATCGTCATTGAGGAACTCTCACGCCGCAGTCTGGCGGTGTCGGTCCCCTACATCATGGCGGCCTGCTATGCGGGCATGAACATCCTGGAATGTGGATCCGAAACACAGAAGTCTGAGCTGCTTCCTCTGATCGCCGCCGGAAAGATGCTGTTTGCCTATGGCTGGACGGAGCCCGATGTCGGCGCGGATCTGGCGAGCGTGAGAACGACGGCGGTGCGCGATGGCGACATGCTGGTCGTCAACGGGCACAAGCGGTTCTGCTCCGGCAGCGAGTTCTGCGACTACATCTACACCCTGGTTCGAAGCGGCCCGGCCGACCAGCGCTACGGCAACCTGTCATTCGTGCTCATCCCGCCGCATACGCCAGGTGTGGCGATCTCCCGGATTGGTTCGATGGGCATGAAAGGCGCCGCGACGACGGATGTGAGTTTCACGGATGTCCGGGTTCCCTTCTCCAACCTCGTGGGCGGTCCGGACGCCTGGAACCGTGGCTGGCAGATGCTGACCGGGGCAGGGCTCGACGTCGAGAAACTGGAAGTGGCCGCGATGGGCGTCGGGATCGCCTCGGCCGCCGTCGATGATGCCTGGAACTACGCCAACGAGCGCAAGCAGTTCGGCAAGGCGATTTCTCAATACCAGGCCATCCGGCACAAGCTCGCCGACATGCATACGCGGCTGATGGCTGCGAGATTGATGATGTACAACGCCTCCGCCATGGCCGACCGTGGGGAGCGCTGCGGCATCGAAACCTCGATGACGAAGCTTTTCGTCACGGAAGCCGCGAAATCCATTGTCCTCGACAGCCAGGAAATCCTCGGCGCCTACGGCTACGTGAAGGACTTCGACGTGGAACGCTATGTGCGTGACGTGCTGCTGCTGCCGATCATCGGCGGCTCATCGGCCGTCCAGAGAAACAACATCGCCAACTGGATGGGGCTGGGGCGCTAGGATAAAGTGGACCCGCGAACGATCAGCCGGGGCTCGAACGTCCGGCTCGACCATTCATTCGTTGGGTCCGCGATCAGCGATTTGGTCGCCTGGCCGGCGTGAATGCTTACCTTCTCGACGGGATAATCGACCGTCGTCAGCGGCGTGGCCAGCAGTTGCGAGATCCTGGTATTGTTGTATCCCGCGAGAGCGATGTCCGCCGGGCATGAGAGGCCGGCCGAACGCATGGTCTCCAGCATTCCCAGCGCCAGGGCATCATTGTGCGCGAAAACCGCGGTAGGGCGCGGGCGCATCGAAAGCACCTGCTCTCCGACTTTTCGTCCCGCGGCGGTGGTCGCATTCGGCGCGACGATTTCCGGTTCGCATTCAAAGACGCCGAGCCGCGCGCATGCTCTGGAGAATCCAAGCGCGCGATCGACGAACGTGGCGGAAATCGTGGGGCCCTTGATCTGGCAAACGACCTGGTGACCGCGTTCCGCGAAATGTTCGGCGACCATGGCGCCACCGGCTTCGTCGTCGCACGTCGCCGTGGGCAACGTGATCCCGTTGATCTTGCGGATGGCGAGTATCACCGGCACGTATCGCGTCGCATCGCTTAGAATCTCCGCATCCGTATCGCTCGATGCAAGCGAGATGATCGCGTCGACGCGTCGCGAGATGAACTGATCGAGCAATTCGCGGCTGGTCTGGTGGGAATCGCGCGTTTCGCCGATCAGCGGGGTGAAGGGGTGCTGCCCCGGCGTGCCCAATTCCGCGACAACGCGCCTGATCACGGTGATGAAAGTCTCGTTCTCGAGGTCGGACACGAGAATGCCGATCGTGTTGGAACTTCCACGGCGCAGAGTTGCGGCCGTGAGGTTCGGCCGGTAGCCGGCAGCCTCGGCTGCCTTGCGAATGATCTCACGCGTCTCCTTGCCGACCAGATGCGACTTGTCGGTGCTGAGCGCGCGCGAAATCGTCGAGCGGTCGACCCCGAGGGAACGTGCCAATTCGCGCATGTTCACGCGAGCCATCGGGTGCAATTCCACGGTTCATGATCGACGGCATCCCGAACTCGGGCTGCGCTGCGGTTGGCCATGCATAATCCGGATTATCTGTGCATGCAATCGATTGACAATGGGCAGCGGGAGCGCAACAATCCAATGCAATCGATTGCGGTGACCGGAAATGCTGTCCCGCTCGGTGTGTGAGAGCCGAATTTGCAGGCGTAGGGGAGGGCGAATGACCAAGCGTGTCGATGTCGAGTTTCAGTCTGAGGGGGTAACCTGCCGGGGCTGGTTGTACCTCGCGGACAGCGCGAAGAAATCGCCTACGGTCGTGCTGGCCGGCGGCTGGTGTTATGTGCGCGAGATCGTCATGCCGACCTATGCAAAGGCGTTTGCCGAGGCTGGCATCAATGCCCTGATCTTCGACTATCGAAATCTTGGCGTGTCGGACGGGGACAATCGCCAGCACCTCGATCCATGGGCGCAGATACGCGACTACCAGAACGCCATCAGCTTCCTCGAGCGCCACGACAGCGTCGATGCCGACCGCATCGGCGTGTGGGGCATTTCCTATTCAGGCGGCCACGCATTGGTGCTGGCGGCCACGGATCCGCGCGTGAAATCGATCGTCAGCCAGATTCCGGTGGTCGACGGTTATGAAAACATGCGCCGCGCGCACGGAACGATGGAGTACCGCAGGCTCTGGGACTTGATCCTGGCCGACCGCAAGCTCCGGTACGAAGAGCCCGGCAAGCGGCTCTATCTCCCGCATGCCACAGCGGATTCGGAGGCGGAAGTCTCGTCCTGGCCGTTTCCGGAGACCGTGGAGACTTTTCTCAAGATCAAGGCGAGCGAAGCGCCGCTTTACGAAAATCGAAGCACCGTGGAATCCGTCGATCTCCTGCTGAACTACGACGTCGGCCCCTTCGTGAAGCGCATCTACAATGTTCCAACATTGATGATCGTTGCGGAGGGTGACGACCTGACGCTCTGGGATCTCGAGATCAATGCGTTCAACGCGATTCCGACTCCGAAGAAGAAGCTCGAAATCCTGCCGCATACGACCCACATGACGCTCTATTCCGACAAGTCGAAAGTCGAGAAGGCGGCGGCGATCGCCCGCGACTGGTTCGGGGATACCCTCAGTGTTGCGGGCGGGTGAGCGCATCTTTCGGAGCTGCCTGGAACCGGGCTTCGAAACCGGAACATTGGCACTAGAATAATGGTTCAAAATTCAGTAGAACTGATGCAGTGTGTAGGGGAGGGTTTGGAGCCTTTGTCGCTTCGATCTGGCTGTCGTGAAAAGCGCCAGATGCGTTTTGCGAACGCGACGTGGCAGCGGACAAATGCAGGCGGGAGGCCCGCGTCCAGACTTTCAAGATGACTTCCATCGAAGTGCATCGGGACGTTGGCGCATTGTGTTTTCGGTGCAGATCTTTGCGCCGCACGTGACTAGGATCAACATTGGGAGGAATGCATGAACATCTCTATGAGGACGTCCGTTTCGGCCGCGGCTTTCGCCGCCGTCTTTTCGGCGGCCGTGGGTACTGCGCTCGCGGCTGAGACGATCAACCTCACGGCGGTTTCCGGCTATGCGCCGACTGCTTCGTGGGTCAAGATTTTCGAGGAGTACTTCATTCCGCAGGTCGACAAGGCACTGGCGGAGAAGGGCGATTACGTCATCAACTGGAACAAGGGTTTCAGCGGCACGGTCGTCAAGCCGCGCGGCGAACTCGACGCCGTATCCAGCGGTGTCGCCGATCTCGCGATCGTGGTGCCGGCATTCCACGTGGACAAGCTGCCGTTGCACGCCGTTTCCTTCGTGACCCCCTTCGCGACCGGCGATTTGCATCTCGTCACGCGCGCGATGTCCAAGATCGCCGAGGAAGTTCCGGAATTTACCCAGGAGTGGTCGGATCTGGGTGTGCACTATATTGGCCCGGCCGGTTCCGTCGATAACTACGAGGCCGTCTGCAAGACCAACAAGCCGAATCCGAAAGACTTCGATGGAGTCAAGATAGCCGGTGCAGGTACCAATCTGCTCTATTTCAAGGGCGTCGGCGGGGTTGGCGTCAACAGCAATCTCGGTGATTTTTACAACGCCATGCAGACGGGCATCGCGGAATGCTCGTCCGTTTGGGCGGAGGCCGCCGCCGGTTTCAAACTCTACGAAGTCGCGCCTTACTTCATCAAGGCCGACATGGGCGCCGTCACGTCGTTCGCAATCGCGGCAAACGAGACCTATTGGGAAACTCTTCCCGAGCCCGTGAAGGAGGCAATTGAGGAGGCGACCGCAGGCTACGGAACCGCGCTTGCCGACTATGTCGTCGCGGCGGCGGATGCGTCGCTGGAAACCTATAAGGCCAACGGCGGCACGATCGTCCAGTACACGCAGGAGCAGCGCCAGGAGATGGCGGCCGGAATGCCGAACATTGCGAAGGAGTGGGCTGAAGCGGCCGACAAGGCCGGGAAGCCCGGTTCGAAGATCCTGACGATGTACATGGACATGCTGCGGGCGAACGATCAGGAGATCGCGCGCGAGTGGGACAAGGAATAGGCCATTGGCCGAACCTGCCCTGAAAATGACAACGGCATTGCGTCCGCGCGGTCCCGTTGTCGCTTTCATCAACAGTGTTTCGGGCGCGTTCAACGCGCTCGGATCCCTGCTGACGTTCGGATTGATGTGCCTGATCTGCGCCGACGTGGCGTGCCGCTATTTCCTAAATGCGCCGATTGCCGGCGTTGCCGAGATTGTCGAGATATCCATTGTCGCAATCGTGTTCGCCCAATTGGCGGACGCGACCGCGAATGACAGGATAACGCGCGCAGACAGCGTCATCGCGATGTTGCGGATGCGCCGCCCAAAGGTCGCGCGCTCCATCGACTTCATGGCTGCGCTGACCGGCCTGGCACTGATGGCCATACTGGCCTACGGGATCATCCCCGCGATCCCTGTCGACTACGAGCGCGGATACTACGTCGGTACGGTTGGACTGTTCACCTTCCCGGTGTGGCCGACGAAGCTGGTGGTCGCGATCGGCGTGATCCTCACTGGAATCCAGCTCTTCTTTGCCGCGTTGCGCGCGTTGTTCGACGACCGCAGCAGCACTTGATCACACGACAACGCCCAGGACAAGGACTGCGATGAGCCCCATTGAGATCGGCATCGTCTCCGTTCTGGTGATGCTCGCCTTGATCTACGTCGGCATACACGTCCCCTTCGTTCTCGCGTTGACGTCGTTCGTGGGCGTTTGGCTGATCAAGGGCAATTTCACCATTGCGACGCTGATGCTGACGCAGGCCGCCACACAAGGCATCGCCGATTACATATTCGGTGTCGTGCCGCTCTTCGTCTTGATGGGAATGCTGGTCAGCGCCGCCGATCTCGGCAGGGACAGTTATATCGTCGCCAATCAGTTGTTGAGGCGATATGCTGGCGGATTGGGTATCGCGACCGTTGCCGCGAACACGGTGTTTGCCGCGATAACCGGTGTTACAATCGCATCTGCGGCCGTGTTCTCGCGCATTGCAGTGCCTGAAATGCTGCAATTCGGTTACAATAAGAGGTTCGCAGTCGGGGTCGTCGCCGGAAGCTCCGTGCTCGGCATGCTGATCCCGCCAAGCGTGCTCCTCATCGTCTATGCGCTGATTGCCGAGCAGTCGGTCGGCGCCATGTTTCTCGCAGGCATCGGTCCGGGTCTGCTGCTAGCCTTTCTGTTTTCGCTGGGGATTTTTCTCACGGCCAAGTTTTTCCCGCGGTATGTCATTTCCGATCCGGAAAAAGCCGCGGCGATCGACACCAATGACAATCTCACCGTGCTCGAGTTGTTCTGGAAGATAGCACCGGTCGTAGTGCTGGTCGTTGCCGTTCTGGGCGGGATCTATGGCGGGGTATTCACGCCCACCGAAGCCGGCGCGGTTGGCGCCGCCATGGCGCTGGTCGCTGCATTGCTGAAGGGGCGGCTCACGCTGCGCGGGTTCTGGGCTATCCTGATCGAAACCGGCTACATCACCGCGTCGATCCTGTTCATCGTGATCTCCGCCACGATGTACAGCCGCATGCTCGGAATATCGGGGCTGCCCACGCAAATCGGCGGCATGGTTCGTGATCTCGATGCGAGCTACATCGTCATCCTTTTGGTGTTCATCGCGCTGGCATTGATCCTGGGAACGATCATCGACTCTGTTTCCATCATCCTGATCACCGTTCCGCTTTTCCTTCCACTTTTGGCTCCCTTCGATGTCAGTCTGGTCTGGTTCGGAATTGTCGCCGTGCTTGCGACGGAGATCGGGCTGCTGACGCCGCCTTTCGGCATTTCCTGCTTCGTCGTTCGAAGCACGCTGTCGGATTACGGCGTCACGCTCGGTGACGTGTTCATCGGGGCGTTCCCGTTCGCGGTGGTGATGCTGCTCACGGTGGCGCTGATCGTCATCTTCCCGTCGATTGTTCTGTTTTTCGTCTGACCGGGTCCGAAGCGTCGGGTCGCAGGAGGAGTTCGTGACGGAGAATCCACCGCTTCTTTTTGCCCGGGCATCCATTTCCGGTGCACGGGCGCACAGTGGCATCGTACTGCCCGCGCCGTACCAGGATACCGCGCCACGGGCACGGCGTCCGGCTGGCAGGCGCACGAGGATCCCTGTGTCAAAGGAACACCCAGCCGGCGTTTTGCCGGTTCTCCGGGGGAGTTGCCTTCGATGAACGCGCGGTGGACCACGCTTCTGACCGACGCGATGATTGGCGAGCGCATCACTTCGGGCGAATGGGACGGCTCGACGCTGGCGGGACATCTCGAACGGCTCTGGAGCGCCGATCCCGGCAGGGTCGCGGTCATCGACGGTGACAGGTCGCTCAGCGTGGCGGACTGCCGGGAGATGGCGCTCAGGCTCCTGAGCGCCCTTCAGCAGCGCGGACTCGTGCCTGGCGACGTCGTCAGTTTCCAGTTGCCCAACTGGCACGAGGCGATCATCATCGAACTCGCCTGCGCCTATGGCGGCTTCGTCTGCAATCCGATCGTCCAGATCTATCGCGACGCCGAGGTGCAGCACATCGTCGGCGACGCCAGGTCCCGCGTCCTGTTCGTTCCGCAAAGTTTCCGCCGCTTCGACTACGAGGCGATGGTGTCGCGCATCGAGGACGCGTGGAGCGACCGACCCGAAACCGTTCTCGTCCGTCCGCAGAACGAAAGCGATCGGACCTCTTTCGAGATGCTTCTGGCCGAGGCCGCGGGTCCGCCCGAGATTGCCGTCGTCGACGCCAACGACATCAAGCTCCTGATGTACACGTCGGGCACGACAGGTCCCGCGAAAGGCGTGCTGCACACGCACAACACGATCGGTGCGGAGGTGAGGAATTTCGCCGGCTTCCTCGGGCTTGGCGCCGATGACGTGGTACTGATGCCGTCGCCGCTGGGCCACATCACCGGCTACCTCTACGGCATCCAGCTTCCGATCACTCTGGGGTGCCGCGTCGTGCTGATGGATGTCTGGGACGTTGGCAGGGCGGCCGATCTGATCGATCGCCATGGCGTAACGTTCACCATCGGCGCGACCCCATTCGTGCAGGAACTGGCGCGTTTTGCCGTCGACCATGCCCGGCCGATGCCGAGCCTGCGCTATTTTCCCAGCGGTGGTGCCCCTGTGCCGCCGGAAGTGGTTCACCGCGCCAATGCTGCGCTCCCGAACTGCACGGTCTTCCGCCTCTACGGGAGCACCGAAGCGCCGACCGTCACGCTGGGAGTGCCCGACAAGGCGAGAGCGGATCTCGGTGCCACCACCGAGGGATACGTGGTCGCGCACGATGTCAGGCTCACCGACCCGGACGGCCGGATCGTGGCGCCGGGCGAAGAAGGCGAGATAAGGACGCGCGGACCGGAAGTCTGCGTCGGCTACGCCCGCTTTGCCGACAACGCAGCCGCCTTCGACGCCGACGGATATTTCCTGACCGGCGATCTCGCGCGCATGACGCCGGAAGGCTGCCTGGTCATCACCGGTCGCAGCAAGGACCTCATCATACGCGGCGGCGAGAACATCAGCCCCAAGGAAATCGAGGACATCCTGCACGCACATCCGGCGATCGACGTGGCGGCGGTGGTGGCGATGCCGCACCATCGGCTCGGAGAAACCTGCTGCGCGGTGGTGCGACTGAAACCCGGCGCGGATTTCGATTTCGCGGCGATGGAGCGTGTCCTCTCGAGCAGCGGTCTTGCCCGGCAGAAGTTCCCCGAGCGCTTGGAAGTGGTGAGCGAAATGCCCTATACAGCCGCGGGCAAGATACGGAAAAATCTACTGCGCGATCTCGTCCGCGATCTGATCGCGAAAGAAAAAACCTCAGATGGGAACAGTGACGAAGAAAAAGACGCGGCAGGATAACCAGCGCGAGCGACGCGAGGCGCTGATTTCCGCCGGGCTCAAGGTCGTCGCACGGCACGGATATACCAAAGCGTCGGTCCAGCGCATCACCGATGCTGCCGGGCTGGCCCAGGGAACGCTGTATTCCTACTTCGGCTCACATCAGGCTTTCCTGAACGAACTGCTTCCCGCCGAAGGCATGCGGCTGTTCCGGTACCTCGATCAGAACGCACCGGACACCGGTGAGTATTTCGAAGACCAGCGCCGGAATTTCCTGGCGGTTTCGCGCTTCCTGCAGCGAAACAGGCACTTCCTCCGTGTCATGACAGATGCCGAATGCGCCGCGCCGGAGAGTTATGCGCAATACATGGGCAGCGTCGAGGACCGCTACCTCAAGGCCCAGTATGCTGCGGAAGCCGCCGGTCAGATACGAAAATGCCCCGACGACGAATCGCGCGTCATCGCCGAGATCCTGGCGGGATCCATCGGGCACATCGCGCTCGGATTCGGAGGTCGCCCGGCCGCCGATGCACCGGGCATCCCGGATTGGGCTGCCGATACCTTCGTGAAGTTCATCCGCAACGGAATCGCTTCGGGCGCGCAGACCCCCAGCTTCGATTTCGATCCGTCCCAGTTTGCGACGCACGGGCTTCGTCCCCGGTCGGGCGGCACGAGAGAGCGCCTGCTGGATGCCGCTGTCCGGGTGGTCATGGCGCGGGGCTTCGCCGCCACGAGCGTGAACTCCATCGCGGAAGCCGCCGGCCTGTCGGTCGGCGCCCTCTACACGCATTTCGAATCGCAGCAGGAACTCTTCGACCAGTTGCTGGACCATGTCCGGATCGCCATGATCGACCACGTCCGTGCCTTCACGCATGGCGCCGAAACGCTGCTCGAGCGCGAGTACCGCGGCTTTTGCGGCTTCTTCGACTTTCTGGCGACGAGCCCCTGGTACATCCGGGTCGAGTCCGAGGCCTCGGTCTGGGCCCCTGAAACCTATCGGCGCCATTTCTTCGATCTCGCGGACTCCTACGTGATCCTGTTGCGGCGATCGAAATCGGCAGGCGAACTGGTCAATTTCGAAGACCGCGAACTGCCTGTGTTGGCCTATGTCTTCATGGCGGCGCGCCACTATCTCGCGGCCCGATACGTTCCCTCCGACGGCGGTGTCCGTCAGCTTCCCCGACACGTCATCGACGCGTATCGCCGCCTGCTGCAGCACGGATTGTCGGCCGCGAACTAGCACCATCGACAGGCCTGCGCGGCAGTCTCGACGATCAGGAGTGACCAGCGGCCGATCGCCGGCAAACTCCGCTCGGGATTGCCGGTTTGCGAAGTGAATACTGGTTCAAAATTCGGTTGACAGACCGCTCCGTTTCGAACAGTTTGCGCGGCATAGTTCTAGTGCCAAGGGAGGATCCGGAATTGGCCGAGCAAGTTGAATTCAAGAGCAATGGCAACACGCTCAAAGGCATACTCGTCCGCCCCGAGGGCGTGACGGGTGACGTGCCTCTGGTCATCATGGCGGGTGGCTGGTGCTACACCAAGGAAGTGGTGATGCCGCACTATGCGAAGTCGTTCCACGCGATCGGCTGCGCCACTCTGTACTTCGACTATCGCAACTTCGGCGAAAGCGAAGGCGACCGTCGCCAGCACCTCAACCCCTGGGAGCAGATCGAGGATTATCGCAACGCGATTTCCTTTGCTCAGACGTTGAAGGGCATCGATCACAAGCGGACCGGCATCTGGGGCATCTCCTATGCCGGCGGCCATGTCATCATCACGGCGGCGCTGGATTCGCGTCCCGCCTTCGTCATCTCGACCGTGCCGGTGGTCGACGGGTTCCAGACGATGCGGCGTACCCACGGCGAACGACGCTTCGCAGAGCTTCAGAAGCTGATCGCCGACGACCGGCAGGCGCGCTTCGAAGGCAAGCCGGGCGGCAACATGCCGATGTCGCCCAAGGAAGATCCGACCAAGGAACTCTCGTCCTGGCCCTTCCCGCACGTCTATGCCGGCTTCATGGGCATCAAGGCCAAGGAAGCTCCGCTGCACGAGCACTGGAACACGATCGAATCGACGGAGTGGCTGCTGAGCTATGTGGTGAAGCCCTACGCCCAGCGTATCGTCGAGACACCGGTCATGGTGGCCCTGGCGCGCGCCGACAACATCACGTCCGCCGATCTCGAAGTCGAGATGTTCAACGCCATCGCGTCGCCGGACAAGAAGTTGGTGTCGGTGGGCGGCATCGACCACATGAGCCTCTACACCAACGTCGATCACCTCGCGAAAATGGGCAAGGTGCAGGCTGAATGGCTCGAAGAAACGCTCGCCAGACTCGACAGGTGACCTTCCGATGATCCTCCCGCCCTCGGTTCGGGCGAGGGCGTGAGAGACGAAAGCAAGATGTCCCAGCTGACCAACATACCGACGGCGGAACAGGATTCGCTGTTCCGCCGGATGATGCTCATCCGCAAGGCCGAAGAGCGGCTGGCCAGCGACTTCAAGGCAGGCGAGCTTCCCGGGTCGGTGCATCTCTACATCGGCCAGGAAGCGGTCGCGGTCGGCATTTGCGCCCACCTTGCCGACAGCGACTTCATAACCAGCACGCATCGCGGACATGGCCACTTTCTGGCCAAGGGAGGCGACCTCTTCGCCATGTTCGCGGAGGTGCGCGGTCGCAGTTCCGGAATCTGCGGCGGCATGGGGGGCTCCATGCATGTGGCCGACATGTCGAAAGGCATCATCGGCGCGAACGGCATCGTCGGCGGCGGTATTGGCATCGCCGCCGGTGCGGCGCTCGCCGCCCAGCTCGACGGCAAGGGAGCCGTCGCGGTCGCGTTCTTCGGCGACGGAGCGTCGGCGCAAGGCGTTGTGTCGGAGGCGCTGAATATATCGGCGCTCTGGAAGCTGCCGCTTGTCCTCGTCTGCGAGAACAACGGCTATTCCGAGTTTTCACCCACCCGGGCGGTCATCTCCGGCAACATCGCCGACCGCGGCGCCGCCTACGGGGTGCCTTCGGTCGCCGTGGACGGGAACGACGTCGCGGCGATGTGGCAGGCTGCCCATGAGGCGGTCGATCGGGCGCGCAGTGGTGGCGGTCCGACGTTGATCGAAGCGAGGACCTATCGCTTTCATGGACATGTCGAAGGCGAGGCCGGCTTTCTGAAGACCCCGTATCGCAGCGAAGAAGAGGTTGAGGAGCGCCGCAACGCCGATCCGATCATGCGGTTCGCCGCCGATCTCGTGGCGCGGAAGATTCTCGACGAGGGACAGCTTGAGGAGATCTCCCGCGAGATCGGGGCAGCTGTCGACGATGCCGCCGACCGAGCATTGAACGAGCCTTGGCCCGAGGTGTCGAGCCTCGACGGCCTGGAGGTACGCTGATGGCCCGCAAGAGAATGATCCACGCGATCAACGATGCGCTTTTCGAGGAAATGGAGCGCGACGAACGCGTCATTCTGTTCGGCGAGGACGTCGGAACGTCGATTTTCGGCGACACGCGAGGGCTGCAGCAGAAGTTTGGCCGAGAGCGTGTCCGCGACACGCCGATATCCGAGACGGTGATGGCGGGCATGGCCGTGGGCGCCGCCGCGGCCGGCTACCGGGTCGTATGCCACCTCATGTATGCCAATTTCATCTACACGGCCTTCGATGCGATCGCCAACCAGGCGACCAAGCTCAGGCTGATGACCAACGGCCAGATCCGGCTTCCCATCGTCTTCATGGCGGTCGGCGGCGGAGGACGGTCCAACTCGGCCCAGCATTCGGACTATCCGCATGCCGCCCTTGCCAGCCTCGGCGGCCTCTATGTCGTCACACCCGGCAATTCGGGCGACGCCAAGGGCCTGTTGAAATCCGCCATCCGCTGCGACGACCCCGTGGTGTTTCTCCAGCCTGCGAGCAGGGGTGGAGAGATGGGCGACGTGCCGGACGAGGAAACGCTCATCCCGCTGGGTAAGGCAACGGTTACAAAAGAAGGGGCGGATGTCACGTTGGTCGCCATCGCCGCGATGCAGCGGCCTGCCCTGCGCGCCGCGGCCGAACTGGCGGAAGAGGGGATCGACGTCGAGGTCGTCGATCCACGCACGGTGTTTCCGCTGGACCGGGCGGCGATTCTCGATTCCCTGAAGAAGACCGGCCGCCTCGTGGTCGCCGACGAGGCGCGCAGCGCGGGAAGCATGGCGAACCAGATCGCGGCGATCGCGGCCGGCGAGGGCTTCCGCTACCTGAAGGCGCCCGTGACCTGCATCACCACGCGCGACCTGCCGATCGCCTATTCGCCGCCGCTCGAAACGGCGATGATACCCGACGCCGCGCGCATCGCCGATGGAATAAGAACAATCATGAAGGAGCGTGCGGCGTGAAGGTCGTCCTCAAACTTCCGAAGCTGAGCATGAACATGGACGAGGCGACGCTCGTCACCTGGCACAAGAAGAACGGCGAGAGTTTTGCCCCCGGCGACGTTCTATATTCCATCGAGACGGAGAAGGTCACGTCGGATGTTGAGGCGCCCTGTGCCGGCATCCTGCTCGAGACGATGATCGCCGAAGGCAGCGAAGCCGAGGTCGGGGCGTCGGTCTGCCGGATCGACAAGACCGACTGACAGTCACACTCGAGGGACGGGAAACCGGCCTTCATCCATTTCGGCCGGTTCCCGTTGCCAGTTCGGCTATTCGGCTGCGACCGCGATCGGTGTCTGGGTCCGCAGCTTCGGCTGGATCTCGCAGGCTTCGTCCCAGGTGCGAACCTGGAGCGCGCGCGCAAACTTGCCGACGCCGGTCGTTTCACCGCACAGCAGGGCGAGTTCGATGATTTCCTCCTCGCTGAAATGCTGCTTGACCGCGTCGAAGACCGCGTCGGAATCCAGCGCCTCGTCGCCCTCGTGGAAGAGGAGCGCAAACCGGAGCGCCGCCTTTTCCCGCTCCGACAGCAGCGGGCTGTTCTCGAAATCCATCGTGGCCATGAGTTTTTCCTCGCTCAGGCCTTCCGCGGCGGCGACGCGGGAGCGCACGGTCGAGCAATAGCCGCACTGGTGTTTTGTCGACAGCAGGACGCGGCACATCTCCTTGATTTCGACGGGCACGATGCCGCCGTTGAGGACTTCGTTCCAGGCGCGCAGCCAGACGCGGCCGACTTCGCTGCGCGTGAATATGCTGGCGATCAACGCATCGGGCGCCCCGTTGAAGGTGCATGTGTCGACGAGCAAAGTCTGCGTCCGCGTCATTTCGGACCGTTCGAGCATCTTGAGCCTGGGTGCCATGTTTTCCTCCGTGATGGTCTCGCAAGGTACACCTTGTTGCGCGGGTGTGGTATGCATGAACTGAGATCACATCGATACGCATTCTGCATGGCAGGATCGTGGAGCGCATCCGGCCCCGGCATGGACACCAGAGTCATCCGCAGTTTTCTGAGGGTCGCCGAGATGGGAAATCTGACGCGGGCGGCCGAGTCCCTTGGCGTAAGCCAGCCGACATTGACCCGCATCATTCGAGGCCTGGAAACGGAAGCCGGCGTAAAGCTGCTTGAGCGGACGCGACGCGGAGTCCGGCTTTCGGACGCAGGACAGCATCTCGCGGACAGCCTGCCGGCCTTCGTCTCGGGAATCGAGAATGTCATGGGTGAGATACGATCCGCTGACTTCGAACCGACCGGCGAGATCAAGGTGGGTATTCCCCATTCGATGGCCAGGACGGTAGCGGTGCCCTTGGTTACCTGGTTCATCGAACGCTTTCCGAAAAGCACGATCCAGTTGCAGCTTGGAGTTTCGCACGAAATCGAGCAGGCGCTGGGCTTTGGCCAGATCGACATTGGCATCCTGATAAGCCCGCAGACGCAGGTTCCCCTGGTCAGCGTGAAGCCGCTTGCGACCGAACCGCTGATGCTGCTCGGACGGTCCGACCAGCCCTTGGCGGCGAATAATGCTAGATGGAGCGAGGTGGAAGGCCTGCCGCTGATCGTCCCCCCGGTGCAGAACCCGTTGCGGCGTCGCATCAATGCCGCTGCGCAGGCGGCCAGCATCGACTTGACGATTCTGGCAGAGGTCGGGGATGCCGCGGTTGCAATGGAACTGGTGGAAAAGGGTGTCGGCTACGCGCTGCTGCCGGAATCGATCAGCCGCGAGATGCGTGAAGGCGGTCGCATCACCGGCCGAAAGATCGGCAACGAAATGGTCGTATGGACGATCGCCGTGTCCAATCACGGCGCATCGATACGCCTGCGGGACGCGGTCGAAGGGCAACTGCGCGCAATCGCCGCGACGCTCGCAACCGGCAGCTCGTGGAGACCGGTAGCGGCCGACTGACGTTCATCGGCAGGATCTCTTCGAGCGGCATTCGGTCCATGGAAATGACAATGTTTTCCTATTCAAGTGGCCCGTGTCGCTAGCTCGACCATCCGCGTGACGGTTTCGACATAGTGGTCGATCGACGTGCCACGCTTCCGGTACTTCGCGCGTTTGACATACCAGTCCTGTAGAAGTGGCTTGATCAGTGCCGCGGTGAGCGCCGGATCCGATACGGAGAAGGCGCCGGATGTATTGCCCCGGTTAAGAATGTCGGCAAGCACGTTTTCCGCCAGGAGTTCGCTGTCGACAGCCGCGTTCCGTGCCGATTTGGGGAAGGATTTCGCTTCCATGTAAGCGAAGACGAACCAGGGCTGCATCTTTTCTGTCAGATGGATGTGGGTCGAGATGACCCATTTCAGATGCGCCAGGGGATCGCGCGAAATATCGTCGGGAGCCGCATACAGGACTTCCTTCAATGTGTCCGAGACCTCCCCCAGCACCATCAACAGCAGCGTCTCCTTGCTGTCGAAATAGGAATAGAGTCCACCCATGCTGAGCCCCGACTCGGAGGCAAGTTCACGCAGCGACGTCGCATGGAATCCCTTCCGGTTGGACAGTCGCAGGAAGGCGCCGACGATGCGTGTCAGATTGGCGACGGCCAGCGGTTGCTTGCGCACGCGTATGCGCTCGCCATGGCGATCGACGATGCGGGCGCACAGAGCCTCCATCGTGTAGCCATCCGTCGCGCCGGGCCTGATGTGTTGGCTCACTGATCGAGCTCCCTTGTGTGTGATGCGGCTGGAGCGAACCCGCTGCACCGGCGTGTCGCAGGTTTGCCCGCCAGGTGAAATCGGGTCCAACGTTAGTCGCCGAGGATGGCGGCGAAATCAACGCTTGCAGCCGATGGCTCGACAAATTAAAAGCGAGCGCTCGCTCGGAAATCTTACCGACAGGCGGCCGCCAGCCCGCCTTGACAGCTTGAGGATCATCCATGGATTTCACCGTTTCACCTCGTATCGAAGAGTTTCGCTCGCGGATCGCCGCGTTTGTCGACCAGAAGATACTACCGCTCGAGGCGGATCCGGCGAACTACGATGCACACGAGAACATCCGCCTGGATACTGCCGACGAACTGCGGTCGCAGGCACGCGCGCAAGGCCTTTGGTGTCTTCAACTGAGAGAGGAGACGGGCGGGCAGGGCTTCGGCAAGATCGGAATGGCGGTGTGCTACGAGGCGATGAACCGTTCGATCTTCGGACCCGTCATCTTCAACTCGGCCGCGCCTGACGACGGCAACATGATGCTCCTCGAGGCTGTGGGGACTGAGGCACAGAAGCAGCGTTGGCTCAAGCCGATCGTGGATGGCAGTGTTCGCTCTTCATTCGTCATGACCGAGCCGCATCCGGGCGGCGGGTCGGATCCGTCCATGATCCAGACCATCGCCACCCGCCAGGGTGACCGCTACGTCGTTCGTGGCCGCAAATGGTTCATCACCGGCGCGGAGGAGGCCCGGCATTTCATCCTCGTCGCCAGGACCTCCGAGGATCCGCGCAAGGGACTGACGGCCTTTCTGTTCGACCGCGACCAGCCAGGCTGGCGGATCGAGCGGCGCATCGGGATCATGGGGCCCGAAGAGCATGGCGGTCATTGCGAACTCGTCTTCGACGGGCTCGAAATAGCCGCGGAAAACATCCTGATGAAGGAGGGTGACGGGCTAAAGGCCACGCAGATTCGGCTTGGTCCGGCGCGGTTGACGCATTGCATGCGCTGGCTTGGCCTGTCGAAGCGTTGCGTCGAGATCGCGCGCGCCTATGCCGCGGAGCGCACCGGGTTCGGCAAGCGCCTCGCCGACCGGGAGTCGATCCAGATGATGCTCGGCGACCTCGCCATGAAGATCGAGATCGGCCGGCTGCTGGTGATGAAGGCCGCGTGGGCGCTGGACAGTGGCTCCTTCGCTCGAAAGGAAGTTTCCATGGCCAAGGTGCATGTCGCCAACCTGCTGCACCAGGCGGCCGATACGGCCATCCAGATCAACGGCGCGCGCGGATACTCGAAGGACACGGTTCTCGAGTGGATCTACCGGTACGCCCGCCAGGCCCGACTCGTCGACGGCGCCGACGAGGTCCATCAGATGGTTCTCAACAAACATCTCGACATGGAAGGCAGCGACTTCTGGAAATGGGACGCCGCGGGGGGCGGCTCTTGAGCACCTTGGCAGGTATTCAGGCTCGAGGAAGGCGGAAATCAATGCGGCTTGTGCCGCTTGCCGTGGCAGCGATGGCCGCAGCCGGAGGTATCTAGCGGCCACGCGCGGATCGCGTGAGCCACGCTCATGCGACCCTCTCACGCTATCGATAGTCTCGTCTTCGGCTAGGAGGTGAGCCACTTCGCTCGGATCCCGTCAAATGGGGAGCAATTGAAAGCCCCTCAAGCTCGCATTGACATCTTGTTTCAGATCAGTCCATCTTCCGACAATAGTGAATGTCTGGAGCGGAGCCGCGAGCGATGTCCCCGTCTTCCCGAGAGACCGACGTCCGCAAGATCGGACGCCAGTTCCGCTTTCTGCGGGAGCGTTCCGGCCGCACGATCGCGCAACTTGCGCGCGCAGCCGGCCTTTCGGAGCGGGCGGTGCGGGACCTCGAGGCCGGCCGCACCAACCCGAGCCTGGCGACGGTGGTCAGTCTGGCCGACGTGCTCGGCGCCAACCTCAACGACCTCGTCGAGGCGTCGCGCAGAAGGGACTCCATTTCAGATTACTCTCCCGCATCCGATGCAACTGAAACGACGGAATTGACGCGGACGCTGCGCTCGCCCCGCATGCGGGCGCGCATCGTGCAGGTCGGCGCCGACGGTGCGGCGAGCCTGCCGTCGAACGCCGTGTTCGGATACGTGCTCGCCGACAGCGTGGCGGTCGCGCTCGACGGCGAAGAGACCCTGCTTAGGCACGGCGACAGTTTTCATGCGCAGGCGGGCGTGCTGCGGGGCTGGCGGAGCCAGGCCGGCGGGCGCCTGCTCGTGGTCGAGGCGCTGGCCGATCAGGCAGGACATGCGGCGACGGACGGGGGACAGGAGACGGCATGAGCGAGACGACCTACATCGTGGCCACCGATGTCGGCGGCACCTGCACCGACACGATCATCATCGCATCGACTGGCGAGATCCACATCGGCAAGGCGCTGTCGACGCCGCCCGACTTCGCCACCGGCGTGCTGGCCTCGATCGCGTCGGCGACCGAGATCATGGGCGTGGACCGCCGGCACGTGCTGGAACAGACGACGCTCTTCATCCACGGCTCGACCGTGGTCGACAACACCGTCCTGACGCGGGACGGTGCGGCGACCGGCCTGCTTGCGACGCGGGGCTTCGAGGACACGCTCTTGGTGACCCGCGGCGCTTATGGCCGGTGGTCGGGGCTGACCGAGGACGGGATCAAGAACCCCGTGCGCACCGATCGCGCCGAACCCCTGGTGGCGACCGGAGCGATCCGGGGGATCCGCGAGCGCATCGACTGCGACGGCGAGGTCGTCGAGGACCTCGACCTTGAAGAGGCCGAGCGCGCGGTGCGCTATCTGGTCGAGACGAAGAAGGTCGAGGCGATCGCGGTGTCGTTCCTCTGGTCATTCTTCAACCCGAAGCACGAGCGCGCCGTCCGCGACCTGATCGGCCGCATCGCCCCGGAGGTCTACGTCACGCTGTCGAGCGACATCGCGCCGGTGCCGGGCGAGTACGAGCGAACGTCGACGGCGGTGATCAACGCCTATGCCGGGCGTGTCACGCGCGACTATCTGCGCTCGCTGGAGGGACTGCTCGCCGAGAACGGCTATCGCGGGCAGACGATGGTGATGCAGGGCTATGGTGGCCTGCTGCCGGCGTCGGAATCGGGCGATCGGGCGGTCGGCATGATCGAATGTGGCCCCGCGGCGGGCGTCATCGGCGCGAAGTTCCTCGGCGACCTGATGGGCGATACGGAGATCATCGCTGCCGACATGGGAGGCACCACTTTCAAGGTGGGGGTGATCCAGAACGGCGAACTCGACTATGCGCGCGAGCCCATGGTGGACCGCTTCCACTACGTCGCGCCGAAGATCGACGTCGTTTCGATTGGCGCGGGCGGGGGCAGCATCGTCCAGCTCGATCCCAAGACCAGGCTCCCGACCGTGGGACCACGCTCGGCCGGATCGCGTCCGGGTCCGATCTGCTACGGGCTCGGCGGCACCGAACCGACCCTGACGGATGTGATGCTCCTGATCGGATACATGGAGCCCGGCCATTTCCTGCGCGGCTCGATGACGCTCGACGTCGTCAACACGCGACGCATCTTCAAAGAGAGGATCGCCGATCCGCTCGGCGTCTCGGTCGAGGAGGCCGCCATTGGCATCTACCGGATCGCGGCCGCGCAGATCACCGACCTGATCCGCACGATCACGGTCGAGCGCGGGCTCGATCCGCGGGATTTCGTGCTGCATGCCTTCGGCGGCACGTGCGGCATGCTGGCCTCTGCCTTTGGCGAGGAACTGGAGGTGAAGCGCATCGTGATCCCCTATACGGCATCGGTGAACTGCGCGTTCGGTCTGGTGACTGCGGATGTCCGCCATGAGTATTCGACCACCACGACGCTGCCTTCCGACGTCGACGTCGGAGAGGTCAACGCGATCTTCGCACCGCTGACCGAACGGGCGCGCCAGCAGTTGGAAGCCGAGGGCTTTACCGGCGAGGCGACGCGGTTCGACTGGTCCGTCGACCTGCGCTACCGCCGCCAGGTCCACGAGGTGACGACACCTGTGCGCGCCACGACCCCGCTCGACGCGTCGGGTCTTGCGGCTCTGATCGACGATTTTGAGAGCCTTTACGAGCGCAAGTTCGGCAAGGGGTCAGCCTACCGCGAAGCGGGCATCGAGATGACGATGTTTCGCCTGACCGCGAGCGGCCTCATGCAGCCGCCGCGACTGCCTGTCGAAGCAGAAGGCGAGGCCGCCTGCGAAGGCGCGCGCATCGGCCGCCGGCCGATCTTCGTCGAGGTGCGCGGCAGGCTTGTAGAGTCTGACATTTACGACTTCTCGCGGCTGTCGCCGGGCAACCGCCTCTTGGGGCCGGCCGTGATCCACACGCCGATCACCACCATCGCCGTCCAGGAGGGTCAGACCGCCCGGATGGACGGCTATCGCAACATCGTGCTCGAGATGGAGGGCTGAGCCATGGATCCGATGACCTTCTCGATCATCCGCCACCGCCTCTTCCGCATCATCGACGAGGCGGTGATCACGCTGAAGCACGTCTCCGGCAGCGCGATCACCAATGAAGGCCACGACCTCATGGTGTCGCTCTACCGCGCAGACGGGTCCCTTCTGATGGGCGGCGTCGGCTTCCTGCACCACCTGACCAGTGCCGCGGAAGCCTGCAAGTCGATCATCCGACGGTTCGAGGGGCGCATCCGCGAAGGCGACGTGTTCCTGCTCAACGATCCCTATACCGCCGCGCTGCACACCTCCGACATCTACTTGGTCGCGCCGATCCATTTCGAGGGCGAGCTGATCGCCTGGAGCGCCTGCTTCGTGCATGTCTACGACATCGGCGCGATGAACCCGGGCGGGTTCAGCCCGCAATCGGCCGACATTTTCACGGAAGGCTTTTCTTCGCCCGGCATCAGGATTGTCGACCAGGGAGAGATGGTCCAGGACGTGGTCGACACGCTCCTCAACATGGTGCGCTCGCCCGAGATGGTCATGCTCGACCTGCGGTCGATGATCGCCTGCAACAACGTAGCGCGCGAGCGCATGCAAGCGCTGGCCGCGAAGTACGGCGCGAAGACGGTGGATGCCGCGGGCTCCGAACTCATTGCCCAGTCCGAGACCCTGCTGCGGGCGCGCCTGAAGGAACTACCGGACGGCAGCTGGCAGTCGCGCCAGTATCTCGACGTCAATGGCGAGACGGCCACCGTCAGGCTGACCATGACCAAGTCGGGCGACCGGCTGGTCTTCGACTTCACCGGCTCCAGCGAGCAGAGCCGTCATGCCATCAACTGCACCAAATGGGCGTCGCTCGGCGGCCTGTTCGCGCCGCTCTTCCCCCTGCTCTGCTACGACATCACCTGGAACGAGGGGGTGATCCGGCCAGTCGAGATGGTTGCGCCGGAAGGGTCGATCGTGAATTGCACGCGCCCCGCGCCCGTCTCCGTCGCGACCGTCGCGGCGATCCAGTCCGTCAACAATGCAGCCTGCGCCACCATTGGCAAGATGCTGGCGGCGAGCGACCGCTATCGCGAGCAGGCGACCTCGGTGTGGCACGCCAACCATTTCGCCATCTTCAAGTTCGGACGCAACCAGAAGGGCGGGCAGTCGATCGGCATCTTCACCGAGACCTTCGCCGGGGCTGGCGGTGCGCGATCTTTCGCCGACGGCGTCGACATCGGCGGCGAGATCCCCAACCCGATCTCGCGCATGGCCAATGTCGAAACCGTCGAGGCCAATTTCCCCATCCGCTACCTCTTTCGTCGCCGCATGAAGGATTCCGGCGGGCCGGGGCTGTGGCGCGGCGGCAGCGGCGGCGAGCTCGCGGTCGTCCCGCACAAGGCGCCAGACGGAGGGATCCATTACGTGATCTCGGGCAAGGGCGACCGCCACCCGATGAGCGACGGCCTGGCAGGCGGCTTTCCGGGTGCGCCGAACAAGTATGCCTGGGCAAAAGCCAGGAATGGTGGCGACGTGGAGGCCGCGGACACGGCCGATGGCGACGCCGTCTCGTGGGGCGTCTTTCCGCTGATGGGCAAGGACGCGCTCTACGTCCGATGGAACGGCGGTGGCGGTTATGGCGATCCGCTCGACCGTGACCCGGAGCGTGTCGCGGCCGACGTCGCCGGCGATCTCGTCAGCGTAGAGGCGGCGCGGGACATCTACGGCGTCATCCTCGGCCCGGACGGAGAGTTGGACGTACCGGCCACTCAGGATCTGCGTGCGATCAGCCGGGCGGCCAGGCTGGAAAGGGTCGTGCAATGAGCCCCCCGAGATCGATCTCCCCGACCCTCGTCCTGAGCGCCGGCAAGACCGCCTGCCGGGCCTGCGGCCATGAACTAGCACCTGTCGAAGCGAGCTGGAAGGACGTCGCGGTGCTCGACGAGCGTCCGCTTGGCGAAGGCGGCGGCCCGATGTTCAGAACCGACGGCGGCGTGCTGCTGCGCCGCTTCTACTGCCCGTCCTGCGGCACGACGCTCGACACGGAAACGGCCCTTCCAGGAGAGCCCTTCCTGGTCGACCGGGTCGACTGGTCCTGAGCGATGGCGGCGCAACGCGAAACAGTCGGCGTGCACCAGATGGCGGGAGAGACGCTGGGCGAGAGGCTGCGCATGCTGCGCCGCGAACGCGGTTTCAGCATTGCCGATCTCGCGCGCACGTCCGCGGTGCCCGCCAGCACCATCAGCAAGATCGAGAACGGACTTCTCAACCCGAGCCTCGTGCATGCCATCAACCTCGCCTCGGCGCTCGACGCCAATCTCGGCTTCCTCGTTGACCGGGCCCGCACACGGGTGGCGCGATCGGCGGTCGTGCGGCGCGGCCAGCGCGGGCGCCGCGACTTTCCCGAGATGTCGATGGTGCTGGAGGACCTCAACATCGGCTTCGTGCCGGGCCTGCTGGAAGCCCGCATCGGCACGATCGGCCCCGAGACCCATTCCGGCTCCGAACTGATGAGCCATCCGGGCGAGGAACTCGTCCACGTGCTGGAGGGATCGGTGGTGTTCGACATCGACGGCGAGGTGCACCGGCTCGCACAGGGCGATTCGCTTCATTTCAAATGCGACATCCCGCATCGGTGGACGAACCCCAGCAAGGACAAGGCAGTCCTGCTGTGGGTCTTCTCCGACGGCCTGTCATTCTAGGGAGACTTCTCGACATGATCAGCCAGCACATCATCGACCGGGTCGTGGCCAGGCGCGGCCGGCTCCACATCTTCGACAGCATCAATCCGGCGAGGACCGCGATGGTTGTGGTCGACATGCAGAAGACCTTCTGCGAACCCGGCGCGCCCGCCGAGGTTCCCGCCTCGCGCGGCATCATCGCGCCGATCAATCGCCTGGCGGCGGGCTTGCGCGCGGCGGGCGGCACCGTGATCTGGTGCACGCATGCCAATGTCGGCGTCGGCACCACCAGCGACTGGCGCAACTTCTTCGATCACTTCGTCTCCGACGACCTGCGCAGCCGGACCATCGAGAGCCTGTCGCCGGGCGGGTCCGGACAGGCGATCTGGGAGGAACTCGACGTCCGCGACGGCGACGTGAAGCTGTTCAAAAACCGCTACAGCGCGCTGGTGCCAGGCTCCTCGCAACTCGAGCGCGTTCTGCGCAGCCTCGGTCTCGACACCCTGCTGATCTGCGGCACCAAGACGAACGTGTGCTGCGAGTCGACGGCCCGGGACGCGATGATGATGGACTTCAAGGTGATCATGGTCGCGGACGGCACAGCCGCGCTGTCGGAGCGCGAGCACCAGGCGAGCCTCGAGAACATCATCCAGCAATTCGGCGACGTGATGACCGCCGACGAGATCCTGGAACGGCTCGTGCCGTAACGGGTGGGACTGACAACCAGAACCAACAATGGGGAACTGACATGCTGAAGCTTATGACAGGTACTGCGATCGTCCTCGCGCTGATGGCCGGCACGGCCATCGCTGAAACCAAGAAGATCGCGCTTGTTCTGCCCGGCCCGGTGACAGACGGCACGTTCAATTCGGCCGCGAACAAGGGCATCGAGGCGGCCAAGGCGAAGTACGACATCGAGGTGGTGGTGCGCGAAAACACCGACTTCGCCCAGATCCAGGACGTGCTGCGCTCCTATGCCGAAGAGGGTTACGACATGATCATCGGCCACGGCTTCCAGTTCGCCGAGCCGGTAATGGAGATCCACGCCGAGTTTCCCGACACGTGGTTCGTCGTCAATACGGCGCAGGTCGCAGCCGCGCCGAACGTCGCATCCTTCGACAACCGCTGGGGCGATGCCGGATACATGGCCGGGGCTGTGGCCGGCCTCTACACGAAGAGCGGCACGATCGGCCACATCGGCGCGATCCCGGTTCCGGTCATCGAGGACTACAACAAGGGCTTCGAGGCCGGCGCGAAGAGCATGCGGCCGGAAGTGAAGGTCCTGTCCGCCTATGTCGGCTCGTTCAGCGACATCGCCCGCGGCGCCGAGATTACCACGTCGCTCATCGAGCAGGGCGCCGACGTCGTGACGTCGACCGGCAACGAGAACGTCGTCGGCACCATCCAGGCGGCGCAGAAGGCGGGCGTGCAGGCGATCGGCACGGCCTTCGACAGCCAGGCCATGGCGCCCGAAACCATCATCACGACCGCGCTCATCAACATGGACGTCAACATCGACCTGGCGGTGGGCCGCCTGATCGATGGATCGCTCAAGCCGGAAAGCTACGTGCTGGGGCTCAACGAGAACGGCATCGGCCTGGCGCCCTTCCGTGACTTCGAAAGCAAGATCTCCGCCGAGGACATGGCCAGGATCCAGGCCATGATGAAGGAGTTCGCCGACGGTACGCTGCCTCCCAAGTGAGAGGCAAGCAGCGTGTCCGATGAAGGATCGGTCCCCCCGCTCGTCGCGCTGAGAGGCGTGACGAAGCGGTTCGGCGCGGTCGTCGCCAACCGCGCGGTCGACCTCGCCGTCCGTCCCGGCGAGGTCCTCGCGCTGGTGGGGGAAAACGGGGCCGGCAAATCGACCATCGTCAACATGCTGTCGGGCCTGCTCCGGCCCGACGAAGGCAGCATCCTGGTCGACGGCCGGCCGGTCAGCCTCGACTCGCCGGCGCAGTCGGTGCGAGCTGGCATCGGGGTCGTCCATCAGCACTTCACGCTCGTTCCCACCCTGACCGGCCTCGACAACATCGCGCTGGCGATGCCCGAACTCGGGCTCGGCCGGCTGAACCGCCGGCAGATCGGCCAGGCGATCGACACGGCGGCGCGGACGCTCGGCCTTTCCGTCGACACGACGTCCCGGGTCGAGGGGCTGGACGTCGCCCAGCAGCAACGGATCGAGATCGTCAAGGCGCTGATCCACAAGGTGCGGCTGCTGATCCTCGACGAACCGACGGCGGTGCTCGGCCCGGAGGACAAGGCGCATCTGTTCGATACGATCCGGCGCCTGAAGGCGGAGGGTACCGCCGTCATCCTCATCACGCACAAGCTGGAAGACATCTTCGCCGTCGCTGACCGGGCAGTGGTGCTGCGCAATGGCGAGGTCGTGGCCGACGCACCGGCAGCCGGGCTCACGCCCGACGACGTCGTCCTGCACATGGTTGGCAGCGGCGACCGCGACCAGGCGCGTGCCATCGTGACGGGCGAGACGACCCTCCGCTCCTCGTCCGCATCCGGGACCGATGCCGTGTGCCGCCTGGCGGACGTGACGCTGCGGCGCAGCAATGGGTCAATCGCGGTTTCCGGATTGTCGCTCGACCTGCATGGCGGCGAGATCGTGGCGATCGCCGGCGTCGATGGCAACGGGCAGAGCGAGTTGATGCGCGTGCTGGCAGGGATGGACGTGCCTCTTGGCGGCAGGATCGAATGCCTGGGACGGGATTCGGCAGGCTCCGCCTGGACGGCGGCCCACCTGCGCCGCGCCGGCGTCGCCCACGTTCCGGAAGACCGCCGGCGATCGGGCATCGTGGGCGAGATGTCGCTGGCCCGGAACTATCTCCTCCGCCACAGCGATCGGCGGGCTCTCGTCCGTCACGGTATGGTGCGGAACTCCGCCCTTCAGCGCCTGGTGCGTGAACGACTGGCCCTGTTCGACGTACGGACACGGGGCGCCGACGAGCGGATCGACCAGCTGTCGGGCGGCAATCAGCAGAAATTCGTGCTCGCCCGCGAGATGGACGGAGATCCGCGGCTGATCCTGGCGGCCCATCCCTCGCGCGGGCTCGACATCAAGACGATCCGCTTCGTGCATGGGCTCCTGGAGGAGGCCCGCCAGGCCGGGAAAGCCGTGCTCCTGGTTTCCTCCGACCTCGACGAGATTCTCCGGCTCGCAGACCGGATCATGGTGTTCGCCGCTGGGCGCACCTTCGGCCCCACGAGCCGTGGCGACATTGCCCGGGACGAGATCGGCGCCTGGATCGCTGGCCATGCGAGTGGACCGGCATGACTGATCGTAGCGATATCGCGCGGCAGGCCGTCATCGCCGCCGCCTGCATCGTGGCGCTGGTCGTCGGCGCGATCCTGCTCGCGGGGGCCAATCCGCTCTCGGTGGCGATCGGGATCGGCGAACGCGCGCTGTTCACCCGGTCGGGTTTCCTGGAGGCGGTCCTGCGCAGCATCCCGCTGACCATTCTTGGCCTCGGGATCGCCCTCGCCTTCAGAGCCCGCGTCTTCAACATCGGCATGGACGGGCAACTGATTGCCGGCAGCGTGGTGGCGATGGCGCTCGCGCCGCTCGTCCCGCTCGACGCGTTCGGCCTGCTGCTCCTGCTGTCGGGCGGGATCGTCGGCGGCGCGGCCTGGGGCGGCATAGCGGGGGTCATCAAGGGACGCTTCGGCGGCAACGAAATCATCGCGACGATCATGCTCAACTACGTCGCGCTGCAGATCCTGTCCTGGCTGGTGCGCGGGCCGATGCAGGAAACGATGCGCATCATACCGCGTTCGGACCCGCTCGACGCGGCGCTGCGGCTGCCAATCCTGTTTGAGGCAACGCGCATTCATGCAGGCCTTCTGATTGCCCTTGCCGCCGTCGTCGCCGTTGCCATCCTGGCACGGCGGTCCCGCTACGGCTTCAAGCTCGCCGTCGTCGGCGCCAATGCGCATGCGGCCCGCTATGCCGGCATCGATCCGCGCTGGATCGCGGGCAGCGTGCTGACCCTGTCCGGCGCGCTGGCGGGCCTCGCCGGCGCGGTCGAGATCACGGGGATCTACGGTCGCCTGCAGGAAGGCTTCGCACCCGGCTTCGGGATCACCGCCATCGCGGTGGCTCTGGTGGCTAGGCTCAATCCCCTCCTGGTACCGGTCTCGGCCCTCGGCTTCTCGCTCCTCTATGCCGGTCTCGGCACGCTGGCGCGAAACGGGGTCGTGCCGTTCCCGATCATCAACATCCTCGAAGGCGCGATCATCTTCGTGTTCCTGGCGGGCAGCGTCTACGTCGCGCACCGGGCGAAGCGAGGGCAGGCGGAGACGGCCGATGGATGAGGCGCTTTTCCTGAGCGGCCTGCTGGCGGCGGGCATCCGGCTCGCCACACCGATCGCGCTCGCGGCGATCGGCGAGACGATCTCCCAGCGTGCGGGTGTCATCAACGTCGGCATCGAGGGCATCATGCTGGTCGGCGCCTTCGTCGCCGTCCTCGTGACCGTCTCCTCCGGCAGCCCCTGGGCCGGCTTGGCGGCGGCCATCCTGTCCGGGGCGGCGATGGGCGCGATCCACGCCGTCTTCACAGTGCGGCTGAAGGCGGAGCAGATCGTCAGCGGCATCGCGCTGCTGTTCCTGGGCATCGGCCTGTCGGGCTACGGCTTCCGCCTGACGCTCGCGCAGGGCGGCACCGCGGTGCAGGTGCCGGGCTTCCGCGAACTCGACCTCTTCGGTCTCGCCGGCGTGCCGATCGTCGGGCCGATCCTGTTCGGCCAGCATGCCCTCGTCTATCTCGCGGTGATCGGCGCCGCCCTGCTCGCCTTCATGCTCTCGTCGACCCGCCTCGGGCTGATGATTAAGGCCGCCGGCGACTATCCGCAGGCGCTGGACGCGGCCGGCGGCGCCGTCGATCGCGTGCGCTTTCTCTGCGTCATGGCGAGCGGCGCCTTCGCCGCAGCCGGCGGCGCCTTCCTCTCCACGGCGCAGCTGTGGGGCTTCGTCGAGAACATGACGGCCGGACGCGGCTTCCTCGCCATCTCCTGCGTCGTGTTCGCCCGCTGGAACCCGCTCGGGGCGATCGTCGCTGCGCTCGGCTTCGGCATCGCCGACGCGCTGCAGATCCGAATGCAGGCCGGCTATCCCGGAGTACCCTACCAGTTCTTCGTCATCGCGCCCTATGTGGTGGCGATCGTGTCGCTGGCATTGGCGTCGCGCGGCAGCCGAATGCCAGCAGCGTTGGGAACGGCGTTTTCACCTCAACGGTAAGGGTATCAACCCGCTCCAGGCAGGTTGAGAGATAAACTGCAAATGGCAGTCTTGCGCTCTCAAAACTGTCGTTTAGCCCGAAAGGGCAGTTGCCTGGAAGCCGACGGTCCCGAGATGTCAAGATTGGAAGCGAACTTTGCCACACAACCCGCGGCGCTCCCATATGCTTCTGCGGGGTCGACGTACTCAAAATTTCGCCGGCACTCCGCTGGCGCGGTCCCCCTACTTAATTGCCATCATCTGGCTTTGAACTGGGACAGATCCCGTGCGTCTTGGGGACGGATTTTCCCAACAATTAGACCAGGAACACCGGTTCGCCGCACCATCAACCGCGTGGCGTGCTTCGAGATCTGCTCATCCGGCCTTGACCATCTTCTGGTCGATGCCGCCAAACAGCGGTGTGCCGTCGGGCAGCTTGGCTTCCCTCTGCACCCTGTCTCCGAAGCGCATCAAGCCGGTGCTTGCTTCGCCGTCGTCGATCATCTCGATGCCCGGCCGCTCGGCGATGCAAGAGGATCCGGCCTCCCGGCAGTTTTCGTTTGAAACGGTCCCCGAACCTACTACCGTTCCTGCCAAGAGGTCGCACAAGTAGGCAGCGCCTCGGTCGCATCCAGAAGCGCTCCTGCCGCCTGCTCCCGCACTCCGACAATTTCTATTGGCATCATCCCGTCTCCTCCGATGGCGTTCCGAATCGGCGCCGCCAACGCCGACCATCGTCCGGGCTCGGCAGACCTCAGATATGCGCGCCAAGATCCCGTGATCCGGGCATGTAGGCGACATCGAAGTTTGGCCGTGCCTTGATCCGCTCGTACCAGTCCGCCACCCTTGGTAGGCGATCCCACAGGTTTGCGCGTCCGCAATCCTCGAGGCGGACAACCGTCGGGGTCATGTTCACGTCCGCGATGGAGTACTCATCTCCCGCTATGAACCGTGTGCGCTCGAGTGCGCTCTCCATTCTCCCGAGCGCCTGGGATAGCCGGTCGAGCGACTCGTCGATCTCCTGACTGGAGAAGCCGGTACGGCCCATCTTCCGATAGAAGTGTTTTCGAAGCGGCAGGCGCTCCGTGTAGTCCCAGAACTCCTTCTCGGTCATCTTGGACCAGATCGGCACGAAGAAGGTGTTGAACGAGATCGGCCTAATCGATGGCGTCGGCACCTCGTCTATGTACTGACGCCACGCGCGCATATGGGCGAGCGGCTTGTGATCCTTCGGCCTGACCGGATGCTCGGGAAAAACCTCGTCGAGATACTCCGTGATGACGCTGCTCTCGATGATGGGATCATCGTCATGGAGAAGTGTCGGCACAACCCCGTTGGGGTTAAGCCTGAGGTATTCCGGTGTCAGGTGTTCTCCCTTGCCAAAATTGATGGATTTCCCCTCCCATTCCAGCTGCTTTTCGGCGAGCACAAGCCGAACCTTCTGGCTGCAGGTCGAAATAGGTGCGTGGTAGAGAAACAGCATTCGGACATTCCTTGGGTGAGGCCTTCAACGAGATCGAATGGTCCAGTTTCGCCTAGGGTTGGTCGGTGCCGTGCGTCAGTCCGCAGGCCTTGCAATAGGCTTCGTGGACCGGTCCGCGTCCGAGATGATGGCGAAAGCCCTTCATCTCGGCAAAGTAGGGAATCGGCGCCCGCACCGGGCGCTCCGGCGCTTGGCCGAAATCATCGAACAGTGTCTGGATCGTGACGACGACGCGCTCCGCATCGTTCCAGTCGCGATACTCGCCGAGATCGATCTTGTAGGCCGCTTCCAGGTAGTCCATGCCTTGCTCCCAGAGCGGACGCGACTTGTCGGTCACGTATTGGAGATAGTCGCGCATCGTTCGCACGTCCTCCTGGGTCGAGATGGGGCCGTGGCCGGCGACGATCGTCTCCACGTCCATGTCGAGCACCATGTCGCAGACCCGGATCCAGCGATCCACCGGGCCGTACCAGGCGATCGGCGTGCCTTCGGTGAACAGGATATCGCCAGTGTAGATCACCTTGTCGTCGGGCACGTAGATCAGCGCGTCGCCGAGCGAATGCGACGGGCCGACCTCGATCAGTTGCACCTTCTTGGAGCCCACCATGATGTCGAGGGTGCCCGAGAAGGTCTCCGTCGGAGGGGTCAGCTCGATGCCGGAGAAGTCGAATGGGCGGAAGCACTCCTTCATGAACACGCCGGCGCTGCCGAACTGGTCGGCATTGGTGACGATCTGCTGCACCACCGCCGGGTCGAACCGGGCGAAATCGTCGACCGTGCCCTGCGTGGCGATGATGCGCGCGCCCTCGACAAGCTGGTTGCCGAACGTGTGGTCCCCGTCGGCATGCGTGTTGACCAGCACGCCGATCTCCTTCGCAGCCGGGATCGAGGCGCGGTAGGCGGCGAGCATCTCGGCCGTTAGTTTGAGGTCGAACAGCGTGTCGACCATCAGGGTCGCATCGCCGTCGACGATCAGGCCCGCGTTCGACCAGCCCCAGCTGCCGTCCGGCAGGAGATAGGCATAGCAGCCGTTGCCGAGGTCGTGCATGCCCTTGGTGTATTGCCACTTTGCCATCGGGTAACTCCCTGAAAAGACTAGACGAGCACCGTGGCGAGCCACGGGAAGAGGAAGACGAGAACGAGGACGAAGAGCATCATGGCGGCGAAAGGTGAGGCACCGGCGAAGATGTCGCCGAGCGTGACCGTGCTGTCGGGCCCCAGCGTCGCCTTCACCACGAAGACGGCGATGCCGAAGGGCGGGGTGAGCAGCCCGATCTCGACCGCCAGCACCACCATCACGCCGAGCCAGATCAGGTCGACGCCGGTGCTGGTCAGGATCGGCAGCGCGATCGGCAGCGTCAGCAGCATGATCGAGGCGGAGTCGAGGATGGTGCCGAGCAGGATGATCACCAGCATCAGCGCCAGGATGATGCCGGTCGCGCCCATGCCGGATTCGACCACGAAATTGCCGAGCCAGCCCGGCATGCCCGACATCGCCAGCATGCGCGAGTAGAGGCTGGCGCCAATGATCAGGAAGCAGATCGACGAGGTCGTGTGGCCGGTCTGGACCAGCACCTGCCAGAAGCTCGCCCAGGTCAGCCGGCCCTTGGCGAGCGAGATCACCAGCGCGCCGAGCGCACCTGCCGCGCCGGCTTCGGTCGGCGTGAAATAGCCGCCATAGATGCCGCCGAGCACCAGGGCGATGAGAATGAGGATCGGCGCGATCTTGTTGGCCATCTCGCCGATGCCCATGTCCTGCGACGTGTCGTAGGAGGCTGACGAGCGACCGCCGATGAACGACGGCCACCATTTCCCCATCGAGACGATGCCGATGCAGTAGACGACGGCGAGCAGCGTTCCAGGGATCACGCCGGCGATGAACAGCGATCCCACCGACTGCTCGGTGAGGACGCCGTAGAGGATGAACAGCAGGCTCGGCGGGATCAGCATGCCGAGCACCGACGATCCCGCGACGACGCCGACGGCGAAGCGCGGCGTGTAGCCGTGGCGGATCATCTCCGGCACCGCGACCTTGGTGAACACCGCGGCGGAAGCGATCGAGATCCCCGTGATCGCGGCGAAGACCGCATTGGCGGCGACGGTGGCGATGCCGAGACCGCCGGCCACCCGGCGGAACAGCTGCGCCGCCACTTCGAACGTGTCGCGCCCGATGCCGGCCACTGCCACCAGCAGTCCCATCAGCACGAACAGCGGCACGACGCCGAACAGGTAGTCGCTGATCGAATCCTTGAACGCCAGCACCAGCATGTTCGAGGCGATGTCGAAATTGCCGCGCAACAGCCAGACCCCGCCGAAGGAGAGAAGGATCAGCGCGACCGCGACATGCATGCCCGAATAGATCAGCATCAGCATGACGGCGATGGAGAGGAACGCGATGTCGACGCCGCTCATTACATCGGCTCCCGAACGGCACGCAGATCGTTCCACGCAGTGAGCAGGAACTGGACGGCGGTCGCGACGATGCCGAGGAAGACGAGGATGAAGAGCGGCCACTGGGGAATCGTGAAGAAGCCCGGATTGCCCATGAAATTGCGCTCCGGATGCAGCCAGGCGGCGGCGACGCTGGCCCAGAACTTCCAGGCGATCATCGCCATCAGCAGACCGCCGACGAGGTGGAAGAACGCCAGCAGGGCAGACCGGACACGCGGCGCGCGGCGTTCCAGCACGTTGAGGAGCACGTCGGAGCGCGTCATCGACCCCGATCGAAGCGTGTGCGCGAGCTGGAGGAAGACGATGCCGACGATCGAGAACGCAACGAGCTCCGGCACGCCGGCGATGGGCGCGTTGAGCGCGCCGCGGCCGAAGATATCGGCATTGATCAGCAGCATCAGGCCAATGATCCAGATCGTCCCGACCGCATTCATCACGCCGATGACGCGGGCGAACGGTCCGGCGGGCGGACCAGGCGGTGGCGCCTCGTCTCTGGGGATCGCGGATTCGCCTGCCATGACTTCGCTCCGGTCCTGCGTCAGGTGGGGTTGATGCCCCGACGCGGCGGATCTCCGCGTCGTGAGGGCGCACGAAGACTGGCGGCGCCCGTCGCGCCGCCGGTCTTTGTCAGAGGCCCGCGGGGCGGGCCTGGCGATCACTCGGCGAGGTAGTCCCGTTCGAAGGTGAAGCCCGCAGCCTTCAGCTTGTCGCGATAGGCCTCGAGCACCTTCTTCCCCGGCTCGCCGCGCGCGTCGGCAGCCTTCGTCCACGCCGTGGTCGGGTTCGGCAGGCTCTTGATCCAGGTCGAGCGCTCGGCCGGATCGAATTCGACGATCTTGCCGCCAGCGTCGATCAGCGTCTTCTTCGCCGCTTCGTAGCGGGCTTCTTGCTCGTCGAAATAGGCCTTGGTGTAGACGGCCGCGGCCGTCTTGAACGCAGCTTTGGTCTCGTCCGAGAACGTGTCCCACTGCTGCTTGGAGACGCCCAGGCCGCCGATATACATCGCGCCGAAGTGCGTCTGGTTCCAGTTGGGAGCGACCTCGTAGAGCTTGGCCGGAACGTTGGCCGTCATCCAGCCGATATTGCCGTCGTACACTCCGGTCTTGATGTCGTTGTAGAAGGTGACGTAGCTGCCCTGCACGCCGACAGCCCCGGTACTTGCCAGCCAGGCGAGGTTCGGTCCCGCGCCGCCGAGCTTGACGCCGTTCATGTCGGCGATCTTGCTCAGGGCCTTGGTCGAGGCGATGTTGTAGTCGTCGATGGCGATACCGCCGCCGATATAGACGACGCCGGTCGCCTCCTCGAGCTTGGTGAGCGCTCCATCCGTCTCCGTCAGGGCGGCCTCGACCGCCGCCGTCACGCCGCGCGCGTCGGGCGGCCCGAATGGCATGGCATAGGTCAGGTTGAGCAGGCCCATCGTGGCCGGATTGAACACGCCGCTCATCTGGCCGACGTCGATGATGCCCTGCTGGAAGGCTTCCGTCTCCGAGCCGAGCTTGACGATCGTGCCGCCATACCCCTGCGTCCAGTTGATCTTCACCTTGCCGGTCTTGGCGAGTTCGGCGTCGACCGTTGGGATGAACGTCTCCTTCAGGTGCTTCACCCAAAGGAACACTTCGGGATGGCCGGTGGCGGCGGTGAGATTGATGGTCTCCTGCGCGGCCGCCGGACCCGCGGCCCATGCGACGGCGATGGCGGCGGCGCCGCCCAGCAATGCGTTACGATACATCCGGATCCTCCCTGTTCAAAACGGCGGCTCTCTCCGTGCCCTTCCGTCGATGCACGAACGGTAGCAGATTTGAACAAGTTGACAAGATACCTGTCATGTCGTTCAATGATCTCACAAGGGCGCCATCGGCGCGCCCTGCGCGATCGGTGGAACGTGGCGAATAGCGAAAAGAACGCGGAAGACCGGAAGGTCGTGATGATCGAGGCGACGCAGCGCAATGGCGCGGCCACGCGCATGCGCATCCTGATGGCCGCGGAGGGCGAGTTTGCCGACCACGGCTTCGACGGCGCCACGGTGCGCCAGATCGCGTTGCGCGCCGACGTCCCCGTCGCCCTCGTCAACTATCACTTCGGCAACAAGGAAGGTCTCTACCGCGCAATCTTCGAGATGCGGGCGCCGATGATCGTCGACCAGCGCATCGCGGGCCTGCGCCTGGCCGAGATGGAGCCGGACCCGGAGCGGAAGGTCGAGATGATCGTCAAGGCGGTGCTCGTCCCGAACCTGCACATGCGCAGCACCGAGAAGAACTCGAGCTACGCCCGGATCCTAGCCCGCGAGGTTTCGGATCCGAAGTCACACCACCGCAAGGTAGTCGCCGAGTTCTTCGATCCCATCGCGTACAAGGTGATCGAAGCGCTGCAGCGCGCGATGCCCGACCGGACCGTCGAGGAGATCAACTGGGGCTACCAGGCCATGCTCGGTGTGATGGTCTACACCATGGCCGATACCGGCCGCATCAGCCGCCTCTCGGGCGGGCTGTGCGACCCGGAGGACGAGATGACCACGTCGAGGCATCTGGTGGCGCTCATGAAGGCGGCCCTTCTCTACAGCCGCGTGTCGTAGTCGAAACAAGGACCCGGCGCATCGGCCGGCGTCCGGCTCTGGGAGGACAGACTGATGAAACTCGTGACCTACGAGCGGGATGGCGCGCCGCGCGCCGGCGCCTTCGTTGACGGCGACCGCCGGATCGTCGACTTGGCGGAAGCCCACCAGAGGGCATTCGGGGAAGCCTATGCGCCCTTTGCCTCCGTGCAGGCGATGATTGAAGCCGGCGACGCCGCGCTCGACCGGGCTTACGAGACCGTCGGCAAGCCGGACGCCACCACCCTCGCGCGGGATTCCGTCAGGCTCCTCGCGCCGGTTCCTGTGCCGGTGCAGATGCGCGACTGCCTGTGCTTTGAGACACACCTCAAGCAGTCCTTCGCGGCCGCCAGGCGCATACGCGCCGATGCGACGCCGGATCCGGAAGCGGCGATGCGGGAATTCGAGCGAACCGGCACCCTTTCGGTGCCGAAGACCTTCTACGAGCAGCCGATCTACTACAAGGCCAACCGCTTCAGCGTGATCGGGAACGATCACGACGTGCTGTGGCCGAGTTATTCCCATCTGATGGATTTCGAACTGGAGTTTGGCTTCTACGTCCGCAAGAAGGGTGTCGACATCGCCCGCGACGCGGCACGCGACTACATCTACGGCTACACGATCTTCAACGACTTCTCGGCGCGCGACGCCCAGACGCAGGAAATGGGCGGGCAGCTGGGACCCGCCAAGGGCAAGGACTTCGACACCGGCAATGCCATGGGGCCCTGCCTTGTCACCGCCGACGAACTGAAGGATCCCTACGGTCTGACCATGGTATGTCGTGTGAACGGCGAGGAGTGGGGCCGCGGCAGCACGTCGTCGATGTACTGGAAGTTCGAGGATCTGATCGCTTACGTCTCACGGTCGGAGACCCTCTACCCCGGCGAGTTCTTCGGCTCGGGCACCGTCGGCAACGGTTGCGGCCTCGAGCACATGAAGTTCCTGAAACATGGTGACGTCGTGGAACTCGAGGTCGAAGGCATCGGGACGCTGCGCAACCGCGTCCTGACCCGCCAGTAGCGGCCTCTACGCGGAATTCCGGCTGGCACCGGGCCGCGCTGCCAGCGACCGGCGCTTCATGCTAGACGGCATCCGGTCGCCAAAGGTCTCATCGTGATCCTTCGGAAAATCCTCCCATGAACGTCTATGCCATGCTTGCCGATGCCATTCGCCGCCGCGGCCGCGAGACCGCGGTCGAGCACGGCGACCGGCGGCTGACCTACCGCGCGTTCGACGCTGCATGCGCCGCCTTCGGCGAATGGCTGGCGGAGAAGGGATGCCGTCCCGGCGACCGGGTGCTCCTGTTTCTCCGCAACGGCTTCGACTATCCCACACTGCTGATGGGGACAATGCGCGCCGGAATGGTGGCGGTGCCGGCCAATTCCAAGTTGCATCCGCGCGAAGTCGCCTGGATCGCCGGCGACTCCGAGCCACGCGTCATCTTCACCCATGCCGAGCATGTCGAAGCGCTGGCCGCGGCGCTCCCGAAGGGGAACGCGGCCGAGATCGTCGCGATCGAGGATTTCGCGCTCTCCACCCTTGCCGGCGCGCCGGCACAGCCCGTCGCGGTTGCGCCAGAAGACCCGGCCTGGATCTTCTACACCTCTGGTACCACCGGCAAGCCGAAAGGGGCGACGCTCACCCATCGCAACCTCGTCGCCGCGTCGATCAACTGCCTCGCCGACGTCTTCGACTTCCGCCAGACGGACCGCGTGCTCCACGTCGCGCCTTTGTCGCACGGCAGCGGCCTCTACCTCCTGCCCGCGCTGACGCGAGGCGCGCACAACATCGTCTACGACCGCTCCGGCTTTAGGCCCGACGAGGTCTTCGACACGATCGCCGCCCGCGGGGTGACCGTCATCGCCTTCGTCGCCCCGACCATGATCGTGCGCCTCCTTGAGGCCGGCCCGCGCGACGACATCGGCACCCTGCGTGGCATCGTCTACGGCGGCGCGGCTATCCATCTCGAGCACATTCGCGCCGCGGTCGCCATGTTCGGGCCGATCTTCCACCAGCTCTACGGCCAGGGCGAAGCGCCCATGACGATTTCCTATCTTCCGGGCCGCGACCATCTCGGCGCCGATGATGGGACGCTGCTCTCGGCCGGCTACGTGCGTGCGGGCGTGGAGGTGCGGATCAGGGACGAGGACGACCGCGACGTGCCAGACGGCACGGACGGCGAGATCTGCGTGCGCGGCGACGTGGTGATGGCGGGCTACTGGCGCAATCCGGAAGCGAACGCGAGGGCGCTCGCTGGCGGCTGGCTCCACACCGGCGACGTCGGCCACTTCGATACCGGCGGCCGCCTGCGGATTCTCGATCGGCGCCACGACACCATCATCTCCGGCGGCACGAACATTTACCCCAAGGAGATCGAGGACGTCCTCGCCTCTCACCCGCGGGTTCGCGAGGTCGCCGCCTTCGGCGTCCCCGACGCGGAATGGGGCGAGAGCGTCGCGGTCGCCGTCGTAGCCAACGATCCGGCGCTCGGCGAGGTGGACCTTCTCGCCATCTGCCGAGAACATCTGGCGAGCTTCAAGAAGCCAAAACACGTCCATATCGTGCAGGAACTGCCGAAGAACGCGTATGGAAAGGTTCTGCGCCGGGAGCTCCAGGCCATGTTCAGGCGATAACTGGTGTCCGCAACTCTATGGACATGTACAGGTTCTTCATTTGATCGGTGACTTCTAAGCGCCCCCAAATTTGCCGTTCCGAATGAGTTGTCTCTTCCGGGAAGCCGACATTCTCGGGCCTTCGGATCGGCATGGCTTTGCGATCGCGGACCGTCACCCGCGCAACCATCTTGGTCTTAGTTGGGTAACGCTCCCAGAAACGAGGTAACAGGGAAGGGGCACTCAACCCGGACTGTTTCAAAGGGGGCAGCCCACGGCTCGAGTCCGCCGTGATCAGCCTTCGGCCTCAACCCGTGCTTTTCCGAACAGCGCGCCTGTCTGTATGGAAAATCGTCTGGCGTAGGAACGCGGGAGCGATGAGGGCGAGGCCGATGATCGTAGCGACAAGATCCGGCGCGACGAGGAGAATCGCCGCGAAGCCAAGTAGGAACCGTTCATAGACGCGCAATGGCGCGAAAAGCCAGTTCGAGAATGCTGCCGACAAGGCCCATATGCCCAGCATCGCTCCCCCTGATGCGAGAAAGAATTCGGTCCAGGTGAAGCCGTCGGTCACCAGCAGCAGCGAAGGCGAGAAGGCGAAGACGAACGGCACGAGCGCCTTGCCCATGCCGAGCCGGAAGGCGGTGTTGCCTGTCTTGAAGGCGTTGGCGTCGGCAATCCCCGCGGCCGCATAAGCGGCCAGCGCCACCGGCGGCGTAATGTCCGCCAGCACGCCGTAGTAGAAGACGAAGAAGTGCGCGACGAGCGGCTGTACGCCCAGCAGCCCGAGGATGGGCGCGGCGACCGCGATCATGATGAGGTAGTTCGCCGTTGTCGGTATGCCGCAGCCCATGAGGACGCAGACGACCGCGGTCATGATGAGCGTAAACAACAGAGTTAGGCTGGCGACGCTCATAATCTCGAACGGCAGCACCGAAAGAAAGCCGCTGACATCCCCCGCCCATTCAGCGGCGACGGAGGTCACCATGTAGGCGATCTTGAACCCCACCCCCGTCAGCGTAACCACGCCTATGACGATACCAACCAGCGCGGCAGCGGCAGTGACAGACAGCGAGTATTTCGCACCGACGACGAACCCGTCCCATGTCTCGCGCACGGTCTCGCGCGCGGCGGTCTTAAGGTCGTGGCGGATCACGTTCTGGATCACCAGCACGAGCAGGCAGGATGCGATGCCCCAGAAAGCGGCGAGGTACGGCGTCTTGCCTGAAAGTAGGACCGCCACCAGCACGAAAAGCGGCAGCGTGGTCAGCCAACCGGCCTTGAATACCGTCCATGCGACGGGCAGTTCCTCCTTCGTCAAGCCGCGAAGCCCGCGACGACGCGCTTCCAGATGAACCTGCACCAGCACACCGAAGAAGTGCATGAAGGCCGGCACCAGCGCAGCCGTGAGGATGGTGGTCAGCGGTACGCCCAGATACTCGATCATCAGGAACGCTACCGCGCCCATGACGGGCGGCGTGATCTGGCCGCCGGTGGAGCTGGCTGCCTCCACGGCGGCGGCGAAATGGCGGGGATATCCGATGCGGATCATCGCTGGGATCGTCAGCGAGCCGGTCGTCACCGTGTTAGCGATCGAAGAGCCTGAGATCGAGCCCAGCATGGCCGACGAGATGACCGACACCTTGGCCGGACCGCCGGCGAAACGCCCCGCGAGCGCCGAGGCAAGATCGATGAAGAGCTGTCCCAGGCCAATGCGCGTCGCCAGGACGCCGAACAGCACGAAGTGGAAAACGTAGGTGGAGATGACACCCAGCGCCGTGCCGTAGATTCCTTGGCTGGTGAGGTATAGGTGATTGACGATGTTCGTCCAGCTGGCGCCCGGATGCGTCAGAACGCCCGGCATCGAGCGACCGAAATAAGCATACGCGAGGAACAGGATCGCGATAACAGGCAGCGGCCAACCCATGGCGCGGCGCGTAGCCTCGAGCAGCACGACGATCAGTATCGTCCCCATGACGACGTCGATCGGCAGCGGATCGCCGACGCGAAAGGCGAGGTCATCGAAGATCCAGGGGACGTAGAGGGCTGCGACGATCCCCGCTGCCGCCAACACCCAATCGAAGAAGGAAACGCCGAGGGGTCGGAGCCAGGTGCCGCGCGGCTCCGGCGCCTTGCCCCAGGCTACGAAGGAAAAGAAGATCAGGCCTAACGTGAAAGCGAGATGCGTCCCTCGATGCGTGGCGGCCTGCGGGATGCCGTATCCGGCGGTGTAGAAGTGATAGCAGGAAAGGACGAACAGCGCCGTGGCGACGAGCCAGTGCAACGAGGATGGCAGCGGTCGGAACCGCACTTCCGGATCGTAGCGCTCTTCGAGCGCTTTCATCTCGGCTTCGGTAAGCGCCTCCTGGCGGTCGGCCTCGGTCATGCTGCTTCCCGATCGTAGAGGTGGGGGCCGATGGGCCGGCCCCCTCTGGGCATCTAGTGGCTTATTCAGCGGTCATGCCGCTAACGTCCATACCTTTTTCTTCATAGAAGCGGGCAGCGCCGGGATGGAGCGGTATGCCCACGCCGTCGAGAGCCGTCTCGAGCGTGATCTGCTTGCCCTTCTGGTGCCCGGAATCCAGCAGTTTGCGGGTGTTGTCGTTCCACAGCGCCGCGGTGACATTGTAGATCAGGTCGTCCGGCTGGTCGGCCGAGGTGATCCACTGCGCTCCCACAGACAGGGTGGTCGTGTCTTCGTCGACGCCCTCATATGTGCCGCCAGGCACAGTGTTTTCGGCAAAGAACGTGTACTTGCCGATCACGCCCTCAGCTTCCGAACCGGAGATCGGGACCAGTGTGATATCCTCCTGGCTGGCCAGTTCGGCGATCGCGCCGGCAGGAAAGCCGCCGACGAAGAAGAACGCGTCCATGGCACCGTCGCGCATCCGTTCCGCGGCCTGGTCGGGTTTCAGGAACGCCGCTTCGATGTCATCCTCGCTCAGGCCGTAGGCTTCGAGGATGATGCGTGCGTCGACCAGGGTGCCGGAACCCGGTTCGTCGAGCGATACCCGCTTTCCGGCGAGATCGGCGACGCTCTTGATGCCGCTGTCGGCACTCGCGACCAGGTGAATCGTCTCCGGATAGAGGTTGGCGATGGCGCGCAGCTTCGTGACCGCCTCACGGTCCTGCCAGATGCCGGTTCCGGTCTGCGCCCAGGTGGCGACGTCGGACTGCGAAAAGCCGGATTCAAGCGAGCCGCCAGCAATCGCGTTGACGTTGGCGACGGAGCCGTTGGCCGAAAGAGCCGTGGCGATCAGCCCCGGAACGCCGCACGAGCCGCCTTCCGCGCATGGCCGGGAGCCCGGGGGATTGGAGATCGCGTTGGCGATCAGGCCGCCGATCGGATAGTAGGTGCCAGCGGTGCCCCCGGTGCCGATGCGGAAAAACTGCGGCTCCTGGGCTTGAGCGGACGATCCAGCCACCAAGCCTATGGCCATTAGTGCTGAGAAGATAAGCGACTTCATGTGATTTCTCTCCCTTGTTGGCTTGTGGTCGGTGCAGCTAACACCATTTCGCATGCAGCCTCAACTCGGCCAGACCAGGAAGCGCCTGCCGGTCCGCCGACCGGACGTCAGGCATGAGCCTCCCTCTTGCACAGAAGTTTCCTGCGGTTTGATCGAAACCCTGGTCCAATGGCGGGTGCGAAGTGGAAGTTCGTGTCCACTTGCCGGGTCGCCAGTTGGCCCGTTGACCTCGCTGGACGGTTACCTGGTGGGAATGCCTCGCCCTCGCCGCCTTTGGAATGACGCTCTTGGATCTCGGTCCGTAACCGAACGCACCGCCTTGCTTGCGCTCATGCTGCGAACAGATGCCGTAGGCTATGACATCTTGGTAAGCCCGATCGCCAGCAGGTGCAGTTGCACCGCTCTCCGCAGCGATAGCTGAGGAAGACGCTGCATGACTTCGCCATGGGAGGAGTGGCCCTTCTCGCTCTAGTGACACACCGAAGAATACGCTGCGGCACGTGAGGGGGCGAAGTAACCGTACGCGTCGATCGCCGATCGGCTCGTACAAGCGGCAGGGTGCCCTGCAAAATCCCTTCGGCTTCACGGAGAGACATGCAAGCTTGTCCGCCGAATTTCGGCGGTCGACGGCTGCGAACGGCTATCTGCGCAAGAAGATGCAGCAGCATGATCGCAACAACGCGGCTATGGTCTCCCAACTCTAATGCCGGGAGACTGCAATGAAAAGTCTAACCACCCGTCGTGACCGGCTTCGTAGTAGCCGCGACCGGCTCGGTTGCAATCTCCGGAACGCTTTCCATGGCGACGAGTTGGTCGGCACACAAATCGGCCGCTCCGGTGACCTGTTGGTCGAGAAACTGCATGTGAATCCAGCCGCCGTCTTCGATGAAGCTATCCTGCTCCCACGACTTTACTTCTTTGAGTGCCACAAGCTGACCTGCCGCGCTCGGCGCAGCCAGAAATCTTTCCACGCAGATCGATGCGACTAGTCTTTCGCTCGCATCTCTGGAGGCTGTCGCTGCCATCTCGTCGGCTGTGCTACCCGTGACCCAGCCGCCCCAGGAAAATCCCACGATAGCCATCGCGATGGCTCCCGCAGCTACGCCGTACGCGGCGGGCTTCGTCCATTCGGGGATATTCATAATAGATTCCAATCTCATCTCGAGAAGGGCGTAAGTACGCCGAACGATCAACGTATCACGGATTGTACCAACCCGCAAAATTACGTGAGCAGTTTGGCGACGTTCAAGGCACGGAGCGCATCGCCAGGGGAGCCGCGCTGTTGCCGGGTGCCCCAGCAGAGGCCCCCGCGGTAGGCGGCAGGTTTTGTGTAGGTTGGGTCTGGTGTCTGGCCGACACGACCTTCCAGTTCCTCCGCATGATAGCGTGGCTATTGCCACTCGAAACCATTGACGATGACGGTGACAATCTGCTCGATGCGTTGCCACTCGCGCAACCCGGTGCCGATGATGGCGCGGTCGCGGTCGAAGCGGACACCGCGCTTCTTTTTTCGCCGCCGTCCAGTTCCGCGCCCAGCCGGTGGATTGAGTCAAAGGCTGCGGGCAGCGGAGCGTCCGTGGTCATCGCGCCGACGGGCGGTCGAACAGGAACCTTGCGAAGCAGGGCCGATATCGGCGCGCAACGGTGCCGGAAAGGAGATCGGCGGGTACGAGTTCTTTCGGCTGTCTGGATCGAAGACCGTTCTCCTGAATGACGGGACCAATCTCAGTCTCAATGGCAAGCGCGCCTATGCCGTGTCCTAGGCCAGCCACACCTTGTGTGTCGTGAACGGAGAGACCGGAAACTGCTTCTGCTTCAACAAGGGGCCCTAGCGCCATCTGCCACGGCGACCTCTGAAGAGTAAAAGTGCGCGCGAAGGCGCATGGACCACGTGAGAGGCAGTGTTGTTGCGATTCCCACCAAACCCGGCAGTTATTGAATCACTGTGCCGCTGAGACCGTCTCCATATGCTGTGTCGTGGATAAAGGTCTGTCGTGCCGCCACGCCCACAGCAACGTACGCGATGGGGTCGCTATCTGAAGAGCTAAACTTTGCCCGATCCCCTAGATCCAGCGGCAGCTTACTGCCTGCGTTACCGAAAACCAGACAGTCTGGAGACGGCCCCAAACAGGTCGTTCCAGAGGTGCCGCCCGGTTCGCGACTTCCGGCGCGACAACAACAAGCCAGAACCTCCGGAATGGCCGGGTTGAAGAATCACGGCGCTGTTCTCCGGCGACAGGAGAATCTGATGTCTATGCGCCGAAGGGGTGGACTCGCAATCATGGCGCCGATGTTTCCGCCGCAATGACCGAAGCTCCTTCAAACAGATTTGGCACTGCTCTCGGTTGCGCACGCCCAGTGCGCACATACTTCAATCATTGGCCGCCTCTGGTCGAGCAGGTCGGTGCGATGATAGGCGGCTTCGACGGCATTCTTCACAGTATGGGCGAGTGCGCGTTCGGCAAGGTCTGCTGGCTCGTGACCATCGACCTGTCCGCGATCGGCGTGGTCGAGCGCGCCTTCGCGGCGCTCGCCTCCGGCAAGGTGGTGATGCCGCCGATCCTGTCGATGGTGATTCCCGAGGCCAATGGCGAGGTCGACGTCAAGACCGCGTGGATCCCCGGCTTCGAGGGCTTCGCCATCAAGGTGAGTCCTGGCTTCTTCGACAATCCACGGATCGGCCTGCCGAGCCTCAACGGACTGATGATCCTGTTCTCGGCGAAGACCGGGCTGGTCGAGGCGCTGCTGCTCGACAATGGCTACCTGACGGACGTGCGCACCGCCGCGGCGGGAGCGGTGGCTGCCAGGCATCTGGCGCCGTCGCGGGTTGAGACGGCGGGGGTCATCGGCACGGGCGTGCAGGCGCGGCTGCAGATTCAGGCGGCACACCTCGTACGGCCGTTCAGCCAGGTGCTGGTCTGGGGCCGCGACCGCGCAAAGGCCGAGGCCTGCGCGGCCGACATATCCCGCATGCTCGGCATTCCCGCGCGCAGCGAGGCCGACCCCGCGCGCCTCGTCGCACGCAGCCAGCTCGTCGTCACGACCACGCCTGCGGAACATCCGGTGCTGAGGGCGGAGTGGTTGCATCCCGGCCTCCACGTCACCGCCATGGGCTCCGACCAGGCCGGCAAGAACGAGGTCGAGGCGACGGCACTCGCCGCGGCGGATCTCTATGTCTGCGACCGGGTCAGCCAGTGCGAGAAGCTCGGCGAACTGCGCAGCGCCATCGCCGCGGGTGTCTGGACGCACGGGAGCCGCCCGAGCTGGGCCAAGTCGTCACCGGCGCCAGACAGGGCCGCGTCTCCGACGACCAGGTCACCATCTGCGACCTGACCGGCACGGGTGCGCAGGACACCGCGATCGCCACATTCGCCGTCGAGGCCGCGCGCCGGGCGGGCGTCGGGTCGGTGATCTCGACCTAGGACGGACCCTGACCGGCATGCTGAAGCTCGACGACCGCGCCGTGAAGATCCTGTCGATCCTCGCCCGTGAGGGACGTATCTCCAAGGCAGAGCTTGCCAAGCGCTTGAACCTCTCCGCCGCCCCGGCATGGGAGCGGATGAAGCGCCTGGAGGCAGCCGGCATGATCACCGGCTACCACGCCTCGGTGGCGCTGAAGAAAGTCGGACCGCACCTCGTCGTCTTCCTGGCGGCGGAACTCGAAAGCCACCGCGCCCAGGATTTCCAAGCCTTCGAACGCGCCATTGCGCCGCTCGACGAGGTCGTCGCCTGCTGGGCGGTGGGCGGTGGCTTCGACTATATCCTGCAGGTCGTCACGCGCGACATCGACAACTACCAGCGCCTCGTCGACCAACTGTTGCAGGCGAAGGCCGGCCTTTCGCGCTACTTCACATATGTCGTCACCAAGCCGGTGAAGCAGGGTCCGCTGCCCCTGGAGCGGCTGCTCGCCATGCCGGCAAAGGAATAACGGCTTCCCCTGTTCCATTCGGAAGAGGCTTCGGCTGCTCCGCCGGTTTCCCGATCAATCGCGGCGTCCGAGCGAGGCTGAATGGTCCGAGCCATCCGGAGGATGCTCGGCCGCGACTTCGCTCGCACTTCTTCCGAAGACCCGCGTCTCGTCGCTGGCCCACCCGCGGCTGGTCCGCGACCTCGCCATGTCGGCGGCGCCTGGACGGCCGGCTCGTCATCGGCTTCGCGGCGCGGACCGCGGCGATGCGGTCGGCTCGGGCCGCCCATAACCGCTGGTTAGGTATCTGATAGGCAGTGCGATTGGTTTGCGGCGATCCCTCGGGCGACAGTCGAGCCGAAGCAGGCACCACAACCGGTGGATATATAAGTGATGCAAGGCGGGGCACAGGAACAGGCCGACGACGGGACCAAGGCGCGTCCGCGGACCCTCATTCCCAGTGGTTCAATATCGGCGGCTGACGGGGGGGAGCAGGCATGAAGCTTCAATGTTACGAGACGGGTGAGTTTTCTTGGCCGGAGGGAGACTACGTCATCAGCACCGAACGTCACCGCATAGACCCTGCCGCACTGGTGGATTTCTATCGCGCGGAAGCCTACTGGGGCGGCTCCCTTGAGCCGGGTCGATTTCTATGCGCGGTCGAAAGCTCGCTGCCGATGGGGGCCTATACGGCCGGGGGCGCGGTCGCGGGCTTCTGCCGGGTCGTGACCGATGGCGCGATGTTCGCCTATCTGCGCGACGTGCTGATCCTGCCCGAACACCGCGGCAAGGGTCTCGGTCTCGCGCTCTGCCGCCGCGCGCTGGAGCACCCCGATCTGGCGCGGATCAACAACTGGCTGCTGCGCACCAAGGATGCACAAGCGCTCTATGCGCGGCTAGGCTTTGGGCCGGTCGAGATGAGTGAGGGCTACATGCGCCGACAGACCGCCCCGGTCGCGTGGCGCTGATACCTGCGCCGCCCCAGCCTGCGGTTATGAACCGAGAGCCAAGAGGATACTCCTTGTGAGTTTTTCCCGCCAGAACAATGACCTCGACCGGGGACTGCCGGAATGAGCTATCGCGTTGGAGTCGATGTTGGCGGGTCCTTCACGGATTTCGCGGTCCTCAACGAAATCACCGGCGAATTGCGGACACTCAAAGTCTTCTCGCGGCCGGACTCGCCGGGGTCGGAGGTGCTGTGGGCCTTGGAAACGTTGGCGAAGCGTGACGGGTTGGACGCGACCGCGATCATCCATTTTGCCCACGGTACCACGGTGGGCATAAACACGGTGATTCAGCGCAACGGACCGGATCTTGCGCTGTTTACCACTGTCAATTTCGAGGACGTTCTGGAAATCGCGCGTCTGAAGATCCCGCAGATGCACAACCTCTATTCCAGGCGGCCGCGTCCGCTGATCCCGCGCGACCATGTGTTCGGCATTGCCGAACGCACCAATGCCCAGGGCGAGGTCGTGCTGCCGCCTGACCCCGAGGATTTGGCAAAGGCTGTCCGTAGGGCAAGAGAGGCCGGATGCAGCGGCATCATCGTGGCCTTCCTTCACGCCTACCGCAACGCGGAGAACGAACGGCAGGTCCGCGACATGATATTTGCCGCAGACCCCGGCATGACCGTGGTCACCTCATCTGAAACTTGGCCGATCATCCGCGAGTACGAACGGACCATCACCGCGGTCATCAGCGGCTATGTGCAGCCACGCGTCGCACATTACCTGGACGGCTTCGAGGAGACCTTGCGCCAGCGGGGCGTGCAGTGTCCGCTGCTGATCACCAAGACCAATGGCGGGGTGATGGATATCGATCAGGCGCGGCGCGAATGCGTGCAGATGATCATGTCGGGGACCGCATCAGGAGTGATCGGGGCAGGGCATCTGGCCATGGCCAGCGGGTTCGACCGGATCATAAGTCTCGACATCGGCGGCACCAGCGCCGATGTCGCCGTCATCGTCGACGGCGTTGCGCAATATGGCACTGGCGAGCTGATCGGCGATTTCCATATCCATATCCCGTCGGTTTCGGTCAGTTCCGTGGGACAGGGCGGGGGCTCTGTCGCGTGGCTCGACACATTGGGCCATCTGCGCGTCGGGCCGGAAAGCGCAGGGTCCAGCCCGGGCCCTGCCTGCTACGGGCGCGGCGGCACTAAGCCCACCATCACCGACGCGATGGCGGCATCCAATCTCATCGGCCTGCTGCCGCTTGGTTATGGCGCAGTGTCGGTGGATCAGGAGGCCGCCCGCCGCGCACTTGCCCGGCTCGCCGACCGGCTTGGCATCGGGGCGGAGGAACTGGCGGGCGACATCATCGGGATATCGGTATCCGGCATGTATGCCGAGATCAGCGCCCTGATCGCGCGTTTCGCCATCGACCCGCGAAACTTCCACCTCTTCGCCTTCGGTGGCGCAGGGGCGATGCTCGCCTGCTTTCTGGCACAGAATCTCGACATGAAGGGCGTCGTGGTGCCACCTTCCCCCGGCGTCGTGTCCGCCCTGGGTGCGTTGATCGCGGATCTCCGGAACGATTTCATCCATACGGTCTATGCCGATGTGGCGCCGGAAACGCTTGCCTCGCTGGGTCCGGTGCTCGACACGCTGGAGGCCGCGGCGCGCGATTGGTTGCAGGCGCAGGGTCATTCGGGCGAACACGTCCTGAGGCTGTCGGCGGACATGCGCTATCCCGGCCAGTCGTTCGAGATCGAAACGCCGCTCGATCCGCGGCAAGTCCGTGCGGGCGATGCCGCCGCGGTCACCGCCGCCTTCCATTCCGAACATGCCCGGCTTTACGGTCATGCCGACCGCAGCGCGGGGGTCGAGCTGATCTCGCTGCGGCTTGTGGTCACCGGGCCGACGCCCAAGCCCCCGGTCCGCGAGATTGCCGCGGCGACGGGGCCCGCCGTCCCGCTACGGCAGGTGCGCAGCTGGTTCGCCGGGCGCTCTCATGTCACGGATCTCTATCAGCGCACCGATCTGGCCGCCGGGCACCACTTCTCCGGGCCGGCCATCATCGCGCAGGAGGACACGACGACGGTGATACCTCCGGGCTTTCACGTGCAGATCGACCGGTTCGGAAATCTCGTCATCGCGCGCGAGGAAAGCACCACATGAGCATCGACCGTCGCAACCTCATGGTTCTCGCGAATTTCTGCGCCGCCGCCGCGGATGCCATGTCCTTCACGCTGATGCGCACCGCGCATTCGGCCTTCGTGAAAGAGACCGAGGATTTCACCTGTCAGGTCATCAGCCGCGAGGGTATGGCCTTTGCCAATTCGAGCCAGTTCGGCGCGCCGTGGTATGGCGGGATCGACTATGCACCGCTGCTTGCCATGTTCGACCACTATGCCGAAGGCGATATCTGCATCACCAATGATCCCTACAGCGGATATGTCGCAAGCCATTCGCCCGACATCCACATCTGGAAGCCGGTGTTCCACAAGGAGGAACTCGTATGTTTCGTGGTGGGGCACATCCATAACACTGACGTGGGGGGCGCCGTGCCCGCGTCGCTCTCGCGCAGCTTGACCGAGATTGAACAGGAGGGCCTGCGCCTTCCGCCGGTCAAGCTCTATGATCGGGGCGTACTGAACGACTTCGTGCTGGAGGTGATCCAGACGAATGTCAGGATGCCGGAACAGAACATCGGCGACCTGCATGCGCAGGTCGCGGCGGTCAACATCGGCGATGCGAAGATGCGCGAGATCGTCGAACGGTTTGGGCGCGATGTCTTCCTGAGCGGAGTCGACCAGATCCTCGACTATGCCGAGGCGCAGGCGCGGCAGATTCTCTCCGGCATTCCGGACGGCGAGTATTCTTTCTCCGACTACATCGACGAGGATTCCGTAGGCGGCCCACCCTGCCGGGTCGCGCTGACGGTGCGGATCGCGGGTGACGAGGCGGTGCTGGACTTTTCGGGTTCCGATCCGCAGCTGAAATCCTCGATGAACATGCCGACCGGCGGGCGCGAGCGTCATCCCTTGGTGCTGGTAGGGCTGACCTACGTGCTCTACACGCTCGACAACACGCTGATGCTGAATGCCGGGACGCTCCGTGCCGCCCGCGCCATTCTACCCGAAGGCACGATCGTCAACTGCACCAGACCTGCGGCGGTAGGCATGCGGTCGATGACCTGCCTGATGACACAGATCGTGACCCTCGGTGCGTTCGTGCAGGCCTTGCCGGATTTGATGCCCGCCACCTCCCCCGGCGGCAATGCCATCCTGAATGTCAAGACGACCGGTCGCAACGGGCGCACGGTCATGGCCTCCATCGGGCCGGTCGGCGGCGGCGGCGGCGGCACGCCGTTCAACGACGGCAGCGACGGCGCGGGCGGGCTGCACGGGTTCCTGCGCAACACCCCGCTGGAGATCAGCGAAGCCGACGTGCCGATCCTGTTCCGCCGCTATGGTCTGGCGCGCGACACCGGGGGAGCGGGGCGGTATCGCGGCGGGCTGTCCACGGTAATGGAGTTCGAGGTGACGACACCCAGCACGGTCGTCACCGCGCGCAACCGCAACCGGTCGATCATGTCGAGCTGGGGGGTCAATGGCGGCCGGGAAGGGTGCTTGTCGCAGTTCCACCGCAACCCCGACCAGCCGAATGCCGAGTTTCTGGGCAACACCGATGTGGTGCATTGCGATCCGGGCGATGTGATCCGTGTCATCGGGCCGGGGGCGGGTGGCTATGGAGCTCCGCGGACCCGACCGGTCGCGGCGGTGCTGCAGGATCTCGAACGCGGCGCGATCAGTCCCGCTGCGGCCGAGGCCGACTACGGCGTACTGATCGTCGACGGCGTGATCGACGAGGCTGCGACGGACCGGCTGCGCCGCGGGGCAGGGGAAGAGCCAGGCCCGATCATCGTGCACGGCGCTGCGCGGAAGGCCTTCGAGACGCTCTGGACGGCGGAACGTTACGCCTGCCTTACGGCTTTCCTGTCCGAAGTTCCGGTCGAATGGCGCTATTTCCTGAAGCACAAGGTTTTCTCCGCCGTTGCGGCCCAGTGCGACGGGGCAGAGGTGCCGCGAAGGATGGAGGCGATCTTCACGGATCTGCGCGGGGCCTATCGGTTCTAAGGGCGGAATCCTGCCTGGGCTGCTCAGAGCTGGGCGTCGGTGCCGTGATCCGTCTGATACTGCCGGATCGCGTCGCGCAGGTTCAGGCGGAACGCCGACAGCAGGCGCGAGGCCGGCTTTTCGGAATTTGTCGAAATCGCAAGGTTCATCATGAGCTGCGGCTTGAAAGGGCGTGTCACGAGGCCAGGATACTTGTCCCATGGCATGAAGCCGTCGATCAGCGCGATTCCAAGACCCGCCTGCACCAGCGGCGCAGCCACCAGCGAGGATGACACCTGAATCGCCTGCGGCCGGGTCACGCCGATCTGCTCGAACGCGTCATCCAGCATCGCGCCGATCTCGACCTGCGAGCCGTAGGAGATCAGCGGCCGGTCCTTCAGCTCCTCAACCGTAAGCACGGGCAGCGCCGCAAGCGGATCATCTGCCTGCAGCACCGCCACCACCGGGGTGGCTGCGAGGATTTCGTTGCGGATGGTGGGCGCCTGAATCGTCGAGACGGTCAGGCCCATGTCGATGCCACCGATCTGCAGTTGTTCCGACGTTTCGGCCTTTGGCTGGGTGTGGACCTGGATCTTGACTGTCGGATGATTGGCCTTGAAGGCCACGAGCGCCGTCGGCAGGATCGTCGGTATCATCGACAGGCTGACCCCGATACGCAGTAGCCCGACCCGCCGTTCGCGGATGTTCAGCGCCAGTTCGTCCAGCAACTCGATCTCGCGGAAGATGCGGTCTGCATCGGCAAATAACATCTCCGCCTCGGCCGTGGGCACGAGACGGCCGCCGATCCTGTCGAACAGCATGTAGCCCAGATGGCTTTCGAAATGGCGTAGCGACTTGCTGATGGCGGGTTGGGACACGGCCAAAGCGTTGGCAGCGGCGGTCAGCGATCCCTTGCGCATGATGGTGCGGAAGATCTCGATCTGACGGGCGTTCATTGAGCTCCGCTCTCAGTGTGTTGCGCCGAACCTTCCGGTCGTCCGCGCTGGGATCATGGTCAGGCCAGTCCACATCGGCGCGAACATGCCGCAATGATACCGGATGGGATAGTAGCTGAGTTCGCGCCGGTGTGAAGACGATGACATGCACCCTCAGTCGAAGTAGCCGAGGATCGACTTGGTCTCGAGGTATTCCTCCAACCCTTCGATCCCGTATTCGCGACCATTGCCGGACTGCTTGTAGCCGCCGAAGGGCGCATACGGATCCCAGGCCGGGTAGTTCAGATGCACCTGCCCGGCACGGATGCGCGCCGCGGTACGCCGGGTCAGCTCCCGGTCAGTGCCTTGGACCTGCGCACCAAGGCCGTAGACCGTGTCATTGGCAATGGCGATCCCTTCCTCCACATCGTCATAGGGCAGGATGACCAGAACCGGTCCGAAGATCTCCTCCTGCGCAACGGTCATGTCCGTGGAAACCTCGGAAAAGATCGTGGGCTTCGAGAAAAAGCCGCGAGCAAGGCCTTCGGGACGTCCCGGACCGCCAATCAGGAGCTTCGCGCCCTCGTCGATGCCGGTCTGGATCATGGTTTGAACGCGGTGATACTGTGCCCGGTTTGATGAAGGACCATGCGTCGTCGCAGGGTCGGTCGGGTCGCCGACCCTGATATCCGCCACCGCTGCGATTGCCAGCGCTTCGACCTCCGCAAGGCGGGTGCGGGGCACGATCATTCGGGTCGGCGCGCTGCAGGACTGGCCGACATTGCGCATCGCCGAGGCAACGCCGGGCGGAATGGCCCGAGACAGGTCCGCGTCGGGGAGGATCAGGTTGGGGGACTTCCCACCCAGTTCCTGAGCGACCCGCTTGACCGTGGGGGCGGCAGCAAGCGCGACCTGGACGCCGGCACGGGTCGAACCGGTGATCGATACCATGTCGACATCAGGATGTTCGGCCAGCCGGGTCCCAACCACTGGACCCGTCCCGTTGACAAGGTTGAACACGCCGGCAGGGAACCCGGCCCGGTCGATCAGCTCGGCAAAGAGGGCCGAGCTGAGTGGAGAAAGTTCGCTTGGTTTCAGTACCACTGTGCAGCCCGCCGCCAAAGCGGACCCCGCCTTGGCCGTGATCTGGAACAGAGGCCAGTTCCAGGGGGTGATGAGGCCGCAAACGCCGATGGGTTCGCGCACAACGGCGGTCTGACCCCGGCGTGTCAGGAAGGGATAACTGCGCAGCACCTCGTTCGCGACGCGCAGATGCTCTGCGGCCAGCGGCACCTGTGCGGCCTGCGCATAGCTGATCGCAGCGCCCATTTCGGTGGTGATGGCGCGGGCAAGCGTTTCCTGATTTTCGAGGATCAGCGCCCGCAGCCGGTCGATCACATCGGCGCGGTCGTCGGGTCGCGTCGCGGCCCAGCCCGGAAATGCCGCGCGCGCCGCCGCTACGGCTGTGTCGGTCTCTGCGATGGATCCAAGCGCCACCTGGCCGACGACCTGCTCGGTCGCCGGGTTGATGATATCAAGACGGTCACCACCCGATGAATCGACCCACGCCCCGTTGATATAGAACTGATGGATACGTGCCGTGGCAGACCGGGCATCGGCAGTAGTGGCCATTGGAAACTCCTTCGACATGCTGCCACCTCCGGCCGGCCGGGGGTGGCGGGGACATTACATGCCGACGAGTGCGGGCAGACCCCGCGTGTCGGCGATTTCGGCATATTCGTAGAAGGGATTCGCCGGCTCGTGGCCGCGGTTGACCCAGACCTTGTTCCGGATCCCCATGTCGTAGCACGTCATAAGATCGTAGCGGAACGACGAGGACACGTGCAGGATGTCGGCAGGATCGCAGTCCAGAACGTCCAGCATGTATTCGAATGCGCGCTGGCGCGGCTTGTAGGCCTGCGCATCCTCGGCGGTCAGCAGCTTGTGATAGGCCACCTGATGCAGCGCGGCGCTCTGGATGATCTGGTCTGGGGCGGCATTCGACAGGATCACCAGGGGGATCTTGTCCGCGATCTTCGAAAGGCCCTCGGTCACGTCCGGGTGCGGCCCCCAGGTGGGAATGGCATTGTAGATCGCCTCGCCGTCTTCGCGGCGATATTCGATCTTGTGCTTTTTGCAGGTCCGCTCGAGTGCGTTGCAGACGACCTCCTTCTTGGGTCTCCATGCGCTCATCGTCTCGTCCAGACGATAACCACGGAAGCTGAAGAGAAAGGCGTCCAGTTTCGCCTTGGTCATCTGGCTGGCGTAGATCTGCGTCGCGGCACCCGCCATGTCGTAGTTGGTCAGGGTGCCGTAGCAATCAAACGTGATGAATTTCGGTGTGAAGCGCGCCATCTCGGTTCCTCATTTGCCGTCATCCGAGACTAGAGGGTTGAAGCAGGGGAAATTGCGGAAGGGCTTCATGCCCGCAGCATAAATGAATGGAATTTCCCCTCCGCGTGGCAGGAAAGGGGCGCCGCCCCGGCGGGAATGCCGCTGGTTTCCGACGTCGCGGCCTCTTCTCTACGTCCGGTGCGGCCGAGCGCGCCATAACGCGGAATTATGGATGACGCATGGAAGGTTCTGGCAGTTCAGTCCGGTTCCAGATGTATTGTCTTGAAGCAAAGGGCGGGCCTGCCTGACCTTCGGCCTCTACATGCCCGCGCAGCCGGGCCGCGCATCCCCGGGAAAACGCATCATGCCTCGTCTCCAAGCCGAATTCTGCACCGAAGATGCCGTCGATACCCCCTACTGGTGGGATGCTGCCCGACCGGCAGCAGCCACCTCCGATGACATTGAGGCAACGACCGAGGTTGCGATCGTCGGCGGCGGTTTTACCGGCCTGAACGCGGCGCTGGTGCTTGCGCGCGCGGGCAAGCAGGTGACGATCTACGACGCAGAGTCGCCGGGCTGGGGTGCCTCGTCCCGCAATGGTGGCTTTCTCGGGCCGGGTTGGGCGTTCTTCGATACGGCCATGGCCTATGGGCCGGATGTCGCGCGTCGCGTTGTCGAGGAGAGCTTTCACTCGCTGCAATATGTGAAGGATGTCGTCGCCACCGAGGCGCTGGATTGCGACCTGAAGGTCGTGGGCTACTTCAAAGGCGCAATGGCGCCGCGGATTTATGACAAGTTGGGCCGGATGATCGACCGCATCAACAAGGTCATGCCTTGCGATGCCTATATGGTGCCCCGCTCTTCCCAACACGCCGAGGTTAAGACGGATCTATACCACGGCGGCATTTCGATGCCGGGCTATGCCGGCATCCATCCTGCGAAATATGCCCGCGAGCTGGCGCGTGCCGCCACCCGGCACGGCGTGCGTATTCACAGCGGTGCCAAGGTGTCGGAGATTCGGCCCGAGAACGGCGGCCTGCGCTTCCGCGTGGCGGGGCGCGACGTGACCGCAAGGCAGGTGCTGCTTGCCACCAACGGCTACAGCGCCACGGTATCGCGCTATCTGAAGCGGCGGATCATCCCGGTCGGCAGCGGCCTCGTCGCCACCGAACCGCTGCCACCCGATCTGATGGCGCGGCTGATGCCCAAGCAGCAGCTCCTGGCCGGCAGCCAGCGCGTCGTGACCTACTATCGGCCTTCGCCCGACGGAACCCGGATGATTCTCGGCGGGCGGGTGCTGAACATGAGCGGCCGCCGCAAGAACAATGTCGCGAATGCCCGCTATATTCGCAGCCTGCTGGTCGAGATCTTCCCCGAACTCTCGCAGACCAGGATCACTCACTACTGGCACGGGCAGTTGGGCTTCACCTTCGATGGTTTTCCGCATGTCGAGCAATTCGACGGCCTCTACTTTGCGGGGGGGTACAACGGAACGGGTGTGGCGCGGGCCAGCTGGCTTGGCAGCCGCGTCGCTCACGCCATGATGGGCAACGCGGAGGGCAACACGGTCTATTCGGACCTGAAGTTCGAAACCCGGCCGTACTTCCATGGCCGCGCTTGGTTCTATCCCCTGGCGGTGATGTACTACGGGATGCTGGACAAATGGGACCGGCGCGGCATCTGAACGCGCGAGCCCGCCTTCGGTTCAGGCGGCGGCAAGCAGTCGCATGAGCGCCGCGACATCGGCATTTTCGACATTCAGCAGCATGGAAAGCGCCCGTTCCGACCGGTCGGCTCCTAGAACGGGGTCGCAGACCCGCCGGAACTTCGTGCAGATCTGATCCCGGTTGAACCCGCCGCGCCGCACCGAGGTGGGCGGCTCTTCGATGAACAGGCTGCGCGCCTCGCCGCCTGTCGTAGCGATCTCCACCCGCACCGGCGTTGCCATCGTGGCATTGTGCGCGGCGTCATACAGCGGATCGTGATGCAGGCGCACCCGTCCGGCCATCTCTGCCACGGCCGGATCGGTCAGATCGGCTTCCGACATGCCGAATTCGGGCGAGCGGCCCAGAAGCTGCAGAGCCGCAAGGTAGCGGGCGTTGAACTGGGCATCGACGATGTTGTCGGGCATGTCGCCGCCCAGACCGCGATAGAACTCCAGGAACCCATGCACGTCGACGGCGGCGATATCCTCGGGCGCCAGCCCGTCGCCCAGCCGGGTCAAAGCCTCGATCATGGTATGGGACCAGCGACAGCACGCATAGGGCTTGAATTCGACCCGCGTAACAAGCCAGTCCTCGCCTAGCCCTGCATAACCCTCGGTCAGATGGCGGTCCGAGCCGGACATGATCCAGAAGCCGAAGGGTCCGTCAAAGACGCTTTGATGGCCGTGGAATCCCTTCTCCGCCAGCAGCGAGGACAGTACGCCGACGTAGCAGCAGGCGCCGTAGGCATTCTTGATCCAGCCATAGGGGCGCAGGCCCTCCACCTCTTTGCGCACACCGGGCACCGGCGCCTGCATGGCGGTGATGCCGAAGGCCGAGCGGATGGCGGTGGAGTTGAGCGCCAAGAGCCGCGACGCGGCCACCGTGGCGCCGAAGGTCTGCCACGTGCTGTAGCCCATGACCACCTCCTTGCGTTCCGGGCTGGCGTCGACGGCGCGGCCGATGCGCAGCGATACCTCGTATGCGGCAATGATCGCGCCAAGCAACTCGGCGCCGGTCGCACCGCGCGCCTCGGCTACGGCAAGGGCAGGCGGTATGATCGTGGCGCCGGGATGCGAGGGCGCGCCGTCGCGGAAGCAATCATCGAAGTCGAGCGCATTGACGGTATGCCCGCCCAGCCATGCTGCGTCCAGCAGCCCGACCCGCGCGGCTTCGCCAGGCACCGTCACGAGGCCTGAGGTTCCAGCGGCGGTCACCACTTCCAGCACCACCTGCGACGACTTCAGGGCAATGCCTCCCACCATGCAGGCGACAGCATCGATCAGACAGTTCTTCGCCGCATCGACGGCAGCCGCGGGAACCTTCGACAGATCGAAGCCGGCGATCCAGTCCGCAAGCATCGGTGCATGGTCGACGGCGGGACTTTCGGACATGGCGCGTCCTCTCCGGTTTGAGCGCGATGCGGATACCCCGTCCGGCAACTACCTGCCCGACCGATGTGTCCGTCCTGTCATCATGCAAAACCGCCCATGGCCGACTACCGCGATTCCGTTGTGCGAGCATAATCGTCGGTCATGACATGCCGCCCGGCGGGGCGCGCTACCGCCGGTTATGTGGGGGTCTCTTGTAGTTATTGGCCCACGTCGGAACCGGTTGTTACGGTTGGTCGCTCAAAAAGTATAAGAATCCTCCAGCAAACAGGGAACGAGATGACTCGACACTACACTCTGAAGGACATCCACAAGGGATTGACGATCGCCGCTTTTTCCGGGCTGGCGATCTTCGCTGCCGCTTCTCAGTCCGCCGCGCAGGAAACGGTGACCTACGGTACCGACGGTGGCGGGCTGCTCGACGTGGTCATGGAGGCACAGATCAAGCCGGCGGAAGAAAAGTACGGCTTCCGCGTCATCATCGACGCGAACGCCGACCGCTATCCGGTGGTCAAGGCGCAGGTCGCCTCGGGCAAGCCGATCTGGGACGTGTTCGACGCCTCCGCCGGCTATTGCGCTCGCGGTACCGCCGAGGGCCTGTTCGAGCCGCTGGACTATGCGCTGATCCCAAATGCGGCGGCGATCCCCGACGCGTTCAAGCACGAGCACTGGATTGGTACCACCGCCTATGCCACCGTTCTGGCTTACAATACCGACACCTTCGGCGAGAAGGGCCCGCAGTCCTGGGCCGACTTCTGGGATGTCGAAAAGTTCCCGGGCCGGCGCGCTCTGCGCAACTACGCCCGTCCGATGCTTGAAATTGCGCTGCTGGCCGATGGCGTAGCCCCCAAGGACCTCTATCCGTTGGACGTCGACCGGGCCTATGCGAAACTGGCCGAGATCAAGCCGCATATCGACATCTGGTGGACTTCGGGCGCCGAAACCACCCAGTTGCTGATGGATGGCGAAGTTGACATGATGCCGCTCTGGGACGGCCGCGCGACGACGGTTGTCGACCAAGGCGGTGACGCGGTTTTCACCCGCAATCAAGCGATCATGGAGTTCAGCTGCATCGCCGTCCTGAAGGGCACGGCGCACAAGGATGCCGCCATGAAGCTAATTGATGGCCTGCTGGACCCGGTCGGTCAGGCGCGGCTGGGCGAAGGCTGGACAACCGGCCCGCTGAACCCCGGCTTTGCCGAGCACATCGACCCCGAGCGGCTGAAAATCCTGACCACCGCGCCCGACAACGTCAAGATTTCGGTGCCGTTGAGCCCCGACTGGTGGGCATCGCCGGAAGGCGAGGCTGCCGAGGCCCGCTGGCTGGGATTCATGCAGAAGGGTTGAGCCGCGCCATAGCCCGCCGGACAACGCGTTTGGCAGGGCCCAATAGGCAGGCAGGACCGAAAGCCCCCGGCGAGGCCATGAACGGCTTGGCCGGGCGTTCTTCTGTCAGGGGGCAGACCGGCAAGGCAGAACGTGGCCGTGCCATGGCGGGAACGCTCCCGCCATGGCACGGCCTTTGCTGCTGCGGTATCGGGCCAGTGCGGTAAACTCGCCTCAGGCGGAATGGGCGCGCAGGATGGCCTCGGCGATGAATAGATCCTGCAGCGACACGCCCGAACTGTCGAAAACCGTGATGTCGGACGGATCGGTCCGCCCCGGAGCGGACCCGGTCAGGACCTGCCCGATTGCCGTCAGCCTGGCATCGGCCGGGGCGTGCTGGAACTCTCCGACCACACGGGACTGTTCGGGCAGGTCGCAAAATAGCTTCGCCCGCTGATAAAGGCCCACCGGCAGCTCCTGCTTGCCCTTGCCGTCCGATCCCATGCTGGCAATGTGGGTGCCAGGTGCGACCCAGTCGGCGTCGAACAGCGCCGCGCGGGCGCTGGTGACGGTGACGATGATGTCGGCGGTGCGGCAGGCCTCCTCGGCGCTGCGCGCGGCCTCGGCAGGCAGGCCGAGCGCCTTCAGCCGCCCGACCAAAGCGCCGGTCTTCTCGTCCGACCGGCCCGCCACGACCAGCCGTTCGATGGGGCGGACCCGGGCGATAGCCGCTGCCTCATAGGCCGCCTGATGGCCGGTTCCAAACAGCGTCAGCACCCGCGCATCGGGTCGGGACAACGCCTCTGCCGCCACCGCATCCGCAGCCGCCGTGCGATAGGCATTCAACTTGCCCGCCTCGACAATGGCGCCGATCCGCCCGATCGACTGGTCGAACAGCAGGATCATCGACCCGTGCCTGGGCAGCCCCGCACGATCATTGGACAGGAAATACGATCCCACTTTGAGCCCGGCCATGTCGCGGTTGCAGGCGGATTTGATCGTGAAGCGGTTCTGCGCATCGCTGCCATGTCCGATAACAACCGGGAAGCTGATCGCATCCTCGCGGACTGTGGCGATCAGCGCCTCGCGGATCGCATCATACGCCATCTCGTGCGTGGCCAGAGCGGCCGAACGCGTTTCGTCGATGAAGATCATCGCGAGAACTCCTACCAGCCGCCGAAGCGGTGCCATTGCCGCAGCTGCGCCGACCCGTCTGCCGGGATCACGTGATAGCTGCCGTGTTGGGCCGCCGTGGCGCAGGCATGGTTCGGCAGGATGCGCAACCGAGCGCCGACAGGCAGATCCGGCAGCGTTGCCGACGAGCCGGGGCGCAAGGCGATGATGCCGTGTTCCTGATTGGCTTGCCGGACGATCAGGTCGGGATAGATCTTGCCCTCGATGTCGCAGGCGATGCCGTAGCCCTGATCCACGGCCTGCGCCGAGGTGCCGCGATCGCGCGACATGGCCATCCAGCCTGCATCGACAAGCACCCAGCCACGGTCATGCTGATGCCCTATCACGGTCGTCAGCACCGAAAGCGCGATGTCATCGGTGTCACAAACTCCGATCCCGGCCATCACGAGATCGAAGAACATATACACGCCGGCGCGTAGCTCGGTCACGCCAGCCAGATCCTCGGCCGCATGTGCCGTCGGCGTCGATCCGACGCTCACGACCGGGCAGGGCAGGCCCGCGGCACGCAGCGCCTGCGCGGCGGCCACCGTCGCGTCACGCTCCTTCGCCGCGAATTCGGCATGGGCAGCCCACCCGCTCACCCCGTAGCTTTCGCCGGCATGGGTCATCACGCCGCGCAACCCCGCGCCACTGCCGTGCAGCAGTTGGCCGATCTCGATCAGGTCGGTATCGCCCGCACGCAGGCCGCCGCGGTGGCCATCGCTGTCGATCTCGATCAGCGCGGGGATCGGCTTCCCCGCAGCCCGTGCCGCCGCCGCAACCGAACGCGCCTGCGCGATGCTGTCGATGAGGATGACAAGATCGCAGCCCCGGTCGCGCAGCGCCAGCACCCGCGGCAGCTTCTGCGGCGTGATGCCCACGGCATAGAGGATGTCATGAACGCCCGCATCGGCGAAGACCTCGGCCTCGGCAAGGGTGGACACTGTCGCGGGACCGACCCCGTCGGTCAGCACGCGGCGCGCCACTTCGGTGGATTTCGCGGTCTTGAGATGGGGCCGCAACGTTACGCCAAGCGCCGCAGCCTTGTCCGCCAGCCGCCGGATGTTGCGCGTCATCCGCGCCTCGTCGAGGATCAGGCAGGGCGTGGTCAGCTGTTCGAGGTTGGGCATCGGATGTTGCATCGCGTACTCCCTGTAATGCTTTAGTCAGCGCAACTGCCCGCTCGGTCGAGGGCAGGGGCGCGAGGGCGAAGAATCCTTCGCCCGCTCAGCGTGCGACCGCCCGCCGTTGGGTGCCCGCCGGCGAGAGCCGGGCGCAACAAGGCGCGGCGCGCGGAGGCCTCACTCGACGACGACGAAGATCTTCCTGAACGGCTCGATCGTCCGCCACTGACCAACAAAGCCTGGCTTCATCACGAAGCTGTCGCCCGCCCGAAACAACTTCGGAGTGCCGCCATCCTCGGTGATTTCGACCACGCCTTCGAGGATGTGGCAGAATTCGAAGATTTCGCCCTTGATCGACTTGTTGGTACCCTCGGTCCCCGAGAAGATCCCTGTGCGCACCTTGCCGTCTTTCGCATTGTCCAGATCCCAGGCCTTGCAGACCGGTGTCCCCGCGAGCAGGCGGTCGGGCGCGACCTGGACGGGGCGGGGCTCGAATGCCGGGGCGGTATCGACGGGGACGATAAGGTTCATGGTGCTGGCCTCGTTAAGAAGGGGAGGCCTTCAGTCTAGCGGGGGGATGCCGCCCGGGCGCGACGAATTTCGCGGCCACTCCGCAACCTATGCTGTTTTGCCCGCACCATACAGAATTTGATGCGCCGCCTGCGGAAAATTCGCTGCCGCGGCTCACGGCGTTTCAGCGATGCTGGTGCCGTGCGGATGCCGCGCCTGGAGGCCGCCCCCGGTCGGGATCATTGATGTATGTGCCAACCTTTGCCCGATGCAGGTGCTCAGCCGAGCGCCGCGTGCCCGGGGCGACGCCGCCCGTCCCTCAGCCCGGACGCGCCCGCCGCCTGAGTGCGGCGCGGGTGGTGTGCATGTAGTCCCGCATCAGGGACCGTCCTGTCAGGCGGAAGGACGGCGGGATCGCACCATGTTCCGCTGTTCTTGAGTAAGGAAGCGAGACCATGACTTCACCCCCGCCGATGCCCGTCGTCGCCGGAATGATGAAAATCCCGGCAATCGGATGATCCGCCCCGAATATCCGCAGGCGCAATACGACTTGCAGAAGCCCCAACCGTCACGGACCGACAAGGCCCGGCCGACCGCCAATGTCGAGGAGCGGCTCGCCGTCGGCGCTGCGTGCGGCCCCCGCCAGGTGGAAACTGGTGAGGATTCCGTGGCGGTCGAAGGTTATGTATCTGGGCGAGAACGGGGGCCTTGTTGTCCTCCGGACGGACGTCGCGTCAGCCTGCCACGGCGCGGCCATGCAGATTCCGTTCGAACCGTGGGCTGCGCGCAGGTTGGTTTGGAAAACTGCCCGCGATTCAGACGGAGTTCAGGCTCCCGCGCCGGTCCTCGATGGACCATCGCAAGCAGTTGGCGATATTGTCCGGCTGCACCGCTCCGCCGTGAAGGAATGCGCCTTGGCTGCCCGACTTGATCGCATCGACATCAACATCCTGAGCCAGTTGCAGCAAAACGGCCGGATCACCAATTCCGAGCTGGCCGAAGCGGTCGGGCTGTCGCCCTCGCCCTGCCTGATCCGCGTGAAGCGGCTCAGGACCGAAGGCTTCATCACCGGCTTTTCGGCAGAGCTTGATCTGCGCAAGCTGGGCGAGTGCCTGACGATTCTGGTCGAGGTCACGCTGGAGAAGCATCAGGCGGAGAGCTTTCAGCGCTTCGAGACGCGGCTGCGCAAGTTCCGCGAGGTGACCGAATGCCATCTGATCAGCGGCGGCTTCGACTATCTGGTAACCTTCATTGTGCGCGATTTGCTGCACTTCCAGTCGATCATCGAAGCCTTGGCCGACCAGAACAGCGGGATCGCGCAGTACTTCAGCTATGTCGTCATCAAAACGCCGATCCGGCGCCAGCCGGTGCCGCTGAGCAAGATCTTCGAACGGGACGACGATTAGGCGATCCTCGCCGCGCGGCGGCTCATGCCGCGGCCAGCTCGCCGGCCAGCCCGCGCAGCATCGCCATGCACGCGGCCAGCTCTTCGGGCAGGATGTATTCGTCAGGGCGATGCGCCCTGTCGATGCTGCCGGGCCCGCAGATGATCGCCGGAATGCCCGCCGCATGGAACAGCCCGGCCTCGGTGCCAAAGCTGACCGAACGCAGTGGGACCTGCCCGGTCAGGCGTTGCAGCAGCCCCGCCAGCGCCGAACCCTCGGCCGGTGGCAGGGCGGGATAGCTGCTAAGCTCCTCATTCGAGACGGATAGCGCGGCGCCCGCGGGCACCAGCGCCGCCAGCCGCTGCAACACCTGCGCCGTGACATCGGCGGCGGATTGGCCGGGGATGCTGCGCACCTCCATCTGGATTTCGCAACGGTCGGGGATGATGTTGACGGCGGTGCCGCCGCGCACCACCCCCGCAACCGCCGTGGAATGTGGCGGGTCGAATCGCGGATCGAACGGCCCTCCTGCTGCAAGCGCCGCGTTCAGTTCGCGAATCGCCAGCAGGATCTCGGCGCCCGCGTAATTGGCATTCACCCCATCGTCCGGGCGCGCGCTGTGGGCGGCGCGCCCGGTCATCACCAGGCGGGTGGACTGCTTGCCCTTGTGCGACAGGACCGGCCGCATTTCGGTAGGCTCGCCTACGACGCAGCCGGAGGGCGCCGCAGCCAGATCGGGCAGTGCAGCTATCATGTGGCCGACACCGCGGCAGCCGATCTCCTCGTCATAGGAAAAGGCAAGATGCAGCGGACGCGTCAGCCGCGCTGCGCGGAAATCGGGAATGGCCGCCAACATGCAGGCAAGGAAGCCCTTCATGTCCGACGTGCCGCGCCCGAACAGTCGACCCTCCCGCGCGGTCAGCCGAAACGGGTCGCTGGTCCAGGCCTGCCCCTCGACCGGAACCACGTCCATGTGGCCCGACAGGATCATGCCCGGCACGTCGCGCGGGCCGATACTGGCCCAGATGTTCACCCGGTCGCACTCGGGTCCCGGCAGCACCACGGGATCGAGGCCCGCGCGGCGCAGGTGGCCCAGGACGCAATCGGCTATGCGGGCATTGCTGCTGCCCGGCAGGTCGGGGCAGGCGACAAGATCGGCAAGGATGACTTCGGGGATCATTCGGTTTCTCCGCTTGCGGTCATCCTGCGCCAACCCGCACGCCAGATTCTGCCGAAGATGATGCCCGGGGCGGAATCGCCTGTTGGGCAGGACGCTCCGGCGCGCAGCACAAGATGCGGCGCGCCCCGGCCAGAACGGCAAGAACGCCCGCCCGCTCGCGGTCTGCAACAGTTCCAGCCAGCCTGACCCACTAACCTGCGCTCATCAAGAGGAGTGCGAGAGATGAGCCGGTCCTTCGATCCCGTCAGCCTGACCCCGCCGTCGGTCGGCCATCCCTGACCGCGATTTGGGTCGCGGATGCCGCTCAATCCCGGGCGAGACAGCCCCGCGGTGAGGAGGAGGCCGAAGCGCTGGCCCCCATCGACCATCCGACCTCCTGGCTTGCGTCGTTCGATACCCGCGACCTGTCGCGCATCATCGCGTCGTGCTGACAGGGGGCTACAAGGCCTTGCGCACGAGCATCAGGCCCGGCCCATCTCGCGAGAAGCTGCAAAGTAGTCCTGATCGACCTTCGAGGCCCAAATGTCCCACAAGATCGCCCTGATCCCCGGTGACGGGATTGGCACCACCGTCATCGAGGCCGCCATACGGGTGGCCGAAAAGGCCGCCCCCGGCCTCCTCGTCCCGACCAGCTTCGACTGGTCCTGCGACACATGGCTGAAAACCGGGCGCATGATGCCCCAGGACGGCATCGAAATCCTGCGCGGCTACGATGCCATCTTCCTCGGCGCAGTTGGCTGGCCCGCCAAGGTTCCGGATTCCGTCTCGCTACACGGGCTGCTGTTGCCGATCCGCAAGGCCTTCGTGCAATACGCCAACATTCGTCCGCACCGGCTGCTGCCGGGCGTGCAAGGGCCGCTGCGCAAAGAAAGGTTCGACATCCTGTGCATCCGCGAAAACACCGAGGGCGAATATTCCGGCGCCGGTGGCCGCGTGCATCAGGGTACCTCGAGCGAGGTCGCGGTGGAAACCGCGATCTTCACACGCGCGGGCGTTGAACGCATCCTGCGCTTCGGCTTCGAACAAGCGATGGCGCGATCCAAGCGGCTTGCCTCGGTCACCAAGTCGAATGCGCAGAAATACACGATGGTGTTCTGGGACGAGGTGACCGACCAGCTGGCCGCCGAGTTCCCCGAAGTGGAGGTGACCCATTACCACGTCGATGCCATCGCCGCCCGCATGGTCATGGCGCCCGAAAGCCTTGACGTCATCGTTGCCTCGAACCTGTTCGGCGACATCCTGAGCGACCTGGGCGCGGCGATCCAGGGGGGATTGGGCTTTGCAGCCTCGGCCAATATCGACCCGACGCGCCAGAACCCCTCGATGTTCGAGCCGGTGCATGGCTCCGCCCCCGACATCGCTCATCTGGGCATCGCCAATCCGATCGCCGCGATCTGGTCGCTGCGCATGATGCTCGACCACCTGGGCGAGGCCGCCGCCGCAGCGCGGATCATGCGCGCGATCGAGGCCGTGACCGCTCGGGGAATCGGCACCGTGCCGGGGCAGGACAGGACGGATGCCATCACCGCCGCCATCCTCGACGAGCTGGAAGGCGAATAGCGGCGCGGGCCGGCCTGCGGCCCTGGGCCAGGCGCGGCCTGACTCGCCATCCGCAGTTTTTCATGCCGTCCGCCGCCCCCTCAACGGCCGAACATTGCTGTCGCGGAGCTGCAAGCCGCTACATGTGGGCCGAGAACGGGCCATGCTACGCAGCAGACGATCTGCGAGGCTTCCGCATGACACAGACCCTGGCCTTTCGCCGCTTTGGCCCGGACCATATCGATGCCGCCGTGCGCTTGTCGCTGGCCGCGGGCTGGCCGCACCGGCACGAGGACTGGGCCCTGCTGGTCAGCCTGGGTCGGGGACACGTGGCGCTGCACCGCGACACCGTGGTGGCCACCGCACTTGCCACCCCTATGGGCGATCTGGCTATGGCCAACATGATCATTGTGGATGCGACGATGCGCGGTCGCGGGCTGGGGCGCCAGATCATGGAGCGCTCGCTGGAGCTGCTTGCGCCGCAAGAATGGCGACTGACAGCCACGGAACTGGGGCTGCCACTTTACCGGAAACTGGGGTTTGAATCCTGGGGCACGGTGCATCAGCATCAGGCCGTCTTGCCCACGCTGACGGTGCTGACGGCGCCCGCAGGTGTGCGCCTTGCCACCGCCGCCAATCTTCCCGCCATCGCGGCAATGGACCTCGCCGCCACAGGCGCAGACCGCGCCGCGCTGCTGGCGCGGCTCTGCGCCAACGGCCGTGTCGCCTTCGCCGAGGGGCATGGCTTTGCCGTATTGCACGAGTTCGGTCGCGGCGGGATGGTGGGACCGGTCGTCGCGCAGGATCAGGCAGTAGCGCAGGATCTGCTGACCTTCCTTCTGGCCGGACAGGCCGGCCGCTTCGTGCGGGTCGATGCTGCGCAGGACGCAGGCGAGGATTCGGGCCTGTCGGACTGGCTCATCGAAATCGGTCTGCCGCATGTCGATACCGGCATTGCGATGCGGCGCGGCACGCCCACGGCGCCTCAGGGTGGCTTCCGGCGTTTCGGCCTCGTAACGCAGGCCCTTGGCTGACAAGAAAGGGAAATCATGCTCAGCAATTCCATCGTCGAACTCGACCGGGCGCATCTGGTGCATCCCGTCGCCTCGTGGCGCGGGCACGAAAAGGCGGGCGCGCGCCTGCTGGTTTCGGCCAAGGGCGCGACTGTAACCGATTCCGAGGGGCGCGCGCTGCTTGACGGCTTTGCCGGGCTGTGGTGCGTGAATGCGGGCTACGGCCAGGACCACATCATCGAGGCGGCAACCAGACAGTTGCGCGAGCTGCCCTATGCCACGGGTTATTTCGGCCTCGGGTCGGAGCCTGCAGCACGGCTGGCGGCGCGGCTGGCGGATCACGCGCCGGGCGATCTGAACCATGTGTACTTCTCGCTGGGTGGTTCGGATGCGGTGGACGGCACGGTCCGGTTTGCCCGCCACTACTGGCATTCCAAGGGCCAGCCGCAACGTGACCAGTTCATTTCGGTGATGCACGGTTATCACGGCTCTTCGACCGTTGGCGCCGGACTGACCGCGCTGCCGGCCTTCCATGCGGGCTTTGGCGTGCCGCTGGACTGGCAGCACAAGATTTCGTCGCATTACGCCTATCGCAACCCGGTCGGTCAGGATGATCAAGCGATCATCGCGGCCTCGGTCGCGGAACTGCGCGCCAAGGTCGCCGAGATCGGCGCCGAGCGCGTGGCGGCCTTCTACCTGGAGCCGATCCAAGGGTCGGGCGGCGTCCTGGTCCCGCCCAAGGGCTGGGTCGCGGCCATGCATTCGGTCTGCAAGGAACTGGAGATCCTTTTCGTCGCCGACGAGGTCATCACCGGATTCGGCCGCACAGGCCCGATGTTTGCCTGCAGTGAGGAAGGCATTGTGCCCGACATGATGACCACCGCCAAGGGACTGACCTCGGGGTATGTGCCCATGGGTGCGATATTCCTGTCGGATCATGTCTTTCAGATCATTGCCGATGGAGCGGGGGCGGCGACGGTGGGTCACGGCCAGACCTATTCCGCCCATCCGGTCAGCGCGGCGGTGGGGCTTGCCGCACTCGATCTCTACGAGAACGGCTTGCTCGACAACGGCGTGAAGATGGGAGCGCGGCTGCTGGCGGGACTGCGGGACCTTGCGGATCACCCGCTGGTCGGCGATGTGCGCGGCCGTGGCATGCTGGCGGCGGTCGAGCTCGTCACCGACAAGGGGAAGAAGACGCCATTGCCAGCGGCAGCGTTCCCGGCGACGCGTATCTTCGATCGGGCATGGCGCAACCGGCTCATCATCCGCGCCTTCGCGCAGGGTGTGCTTGGCTATGCGCCACCGCTCTGCTGCACCGAGGATGAGATCGACCAGATCGTTGAGCGCACGCGTTTGACGCTCGACCAGACTCTTGCCGACCCGGACGTGCGCGCGGCAATGGTCTGATGGCAGTCCTGCGCATGCCGCCGCCGGATTGCTTGGGGGGTGTTCCGCGACGCCTTCTCCAAGCGTTGCCGGATGTGGCCTTCCACATCCGACAGGTGCCGCCCAAATCATCGACGCCATCCCTATCGATCTCGCCGGGCTGGCACCGCGCGGGCTCGTCAGTCGCATCCGCGGGTGTTGAGCGGGTGTTCCCGACGGGCGGGAAGCGTCCGACCGGCCCTCAGGCCGCGCCTGCTGCCGTTGTGGCAAACCGGCCGATCCTGAAATCGTCCAATGGCACGAGCTGTCGGCCGGTCGCTATCAGTTCAGCCATCACATCGCCGACCCCCGGCCCGAGTTGAAAGCCGTGCCCGCAAAACCCAAAGGCATGAAACAGTCCTGGCGTGGTTTCGGAGGCCCCCATCACCGGTAGTTCATCCGCGACATAGCCCTCGCAGCCCGACCATGTGCGGATCACCGACACTCCGGCCAGCCCCGGCAGCAGCGGGACTATGCGGGCAAGCTGCCGCGACAGCAGCGAGAAATCGTACTGCGCATATCCGGTCGTCATGTCGACCAGGGTACGTGCCACCACTCCGCCGAAGATAATATTGCCGCGTTCCACCTGACGCAGATAGCCGCCATGGCCGGTTTCCGACCACTCGCCGACCACCGGCTTTACCAGCCATGGCAAGGGCTCCGTCACGCCCATCTGGGGGCCATAGGCGGTCATCGGCACATCCTCGCCGAACTGGCGCGAGATGCGGGTACCCCATGCCCCGGCGGCGTTCAGCAACTGATCGGAGTGGAACGTGCCCTGACTGGTTTCGACCGTGAACCCGCTCGCACCCGCAGTGACCTTCAGAACCTCGGCCGCCTCCACCACGCTTGCACCTTTTCGGACCGCGGCCTCCGCAAAGGCGGGAGCGATCAATCGGGGGTTGCCGCTGCCATCCTGCGGCGAGAAGGACGCGCCGATCGCCGCCGGACCGAGACCGGGAAACCGGCGCCGGATTTCGGCAGGTTCGAGTTCCTGCAGATCGAGGCCCCAGGGACGCGCCGCTTCGCTGTAGCGGCGCATGTCGGCCAGCCCTCTAGGGCCGAAGATGAGCCTCAAATGGCCGTGAGCGCGAAACTCCACATCGCGGCCCAGAAGGGTTTCTGCCTCGCCCCAGAGTCTGCGGGAATGATGGGCCAGCGGCATTTGTGACAGATGGCGCCCGGTGCGGCGAATGTTGCCGAAAGAGGCGATGGTGGCCCCGGTTCCGACCCGATGGCGTTCCAGCAAGGTGACCTTGATGCCCCGCTGCGCCAGGAAAAAGGCCGCAGCGCTTCCCATGAGGCCGCCGCCGATTACGATCACGTCCATACTGTCCGTCCGAGCCGCCGCAGATGGAGCGAGCGTGACGCGCCCGCCGCCGACAGGTCAAGGACGGGAAAGACACAGGGCCATAAGTCCAGGCTATACAAAATGTCCCACGACGCGGGAATGCATGAGCAGCGCTTATGCCGTGATGTCATTTGCGACGTGGACTTCTGACTGACCCTTGCGCAGCATTCGGGCAACAAAGAGGAAAGGGCCCATTATGGATGGTGCGATCACCAGCGAGACCGATTGGAAGATCGGTGTCGACATTGGCGGCACGTTTATAGATTTCTGCGCATTGGAAGCCCGTTCCGGGCGCGTGGCCTCGCTTAAGGTGCTGACGACGCCGGACGATCCGGGGGCGGAGCTTCTGACCGGCCTGACCCTGCTGGCCGAGCGCGAAGGACTTGATCCCACGACCGTGAGCCGCTTCGTCCATGGCACGACCGTGGGCATCAACACGATCATCCAGCGGCGCGGCGCGGACCTGGCGCTGATCACCAATGCGGGCTTTGAAGACGTGATCGAACTTGCGCGCCTGCGCATGCCGGATGTCTATTCGCTGTTCTGCTCGCGACCGGAACAACTGGTGACGCGCGACCGGGTATTCGGCATTGCCGCACGGATGCTGGCCGATGGCCGCCAGAGCGTGGCGCCCGACATGGCGGCGCTGGCCGAGGCGGTTTCCACCGCGCGCGAGCGCGGCGCGAAGGGCTTCATCGTGTCCTTCCTGCACGCCTGGCGCAACAGCGAGCAGGAGGCCGCCGTCAAGGCCGAGATCCAGCGCCTTGCGCCCGATCTTTTCGTCTTCACCTCGTCCGAGGTCTGGCCGGTAATCCGCGAATACGAACGCACCACCACCGCCATCCTGAACGGCTATGTCCATCCGCGCGTCGCTGGCTACCTGATCGCGCTGCAGGAACGTCTGGCCGGGCGCGGCGTGCCCGCGCGGCCGATGCTGACCAAATCGAACGGCGGGCTGATGAATGCCGACGAAGGCAAGCAGTCCTGCGTGAACATGCTGCTGTCGGGCACCGCCTCCGGCGTGATCGGCGCGGCGTGGCTGGCGCGGCAGGCGGGCGAGAAGCGCGTCCTGACGCTCGACATCGGCGGGACCTCGGCCGACTTCGCGCTGATCATCGATGGCGAGGCGCAGTTCGGCACTGGGGAGCTGATCGGGGAGTTCCCGCTCTACATTCCTTCTGTTTCGGTCAGCTCGATCGGGATCGGCGGCGGCTCGATCGCGCAGGTCGATGATCGCGGCGTACTGCGCGTCGGGCCCGAATCCGCCGGATCCACCCCCGGACCCGCCTGCTATGGCCGTGGTGGCAACCGCGCGACCGTGACCGATGCAATGGTGGTCTGCGGCTGGCTGGGCCACAGCCAGATGGCCTACGGCCAGTTGAAGATGGATGTGGCACTAGCCGAGCAGGCCGTGGGCGAGCTGGCAGCAATGCTTGATCGTTCGACGCAGCAAACCGCGCAGGCCATTCTCGACATTGCGGTGTCCGAGATGTTCGTCGAGGTGGAAAAGCTCGCCTCGCGGTCGGGTGTCGATCTTCGTGACTTCACGCTGATGCCCTTCGGTGGCGGCGGGCCGATGCTTGGTGCCTTCCTCGCGCTCGAGATGCAGATGCGTCGCGTGATGGCGCCGCGCCGTCCTGGCGTCGTGTCTGCGCTCGGCGGACTGGTGGCCGACCTGCGCGGCGACTTCATCCGCACGGTGTTTGCAGCACTCGCGCCCTCCTCGCTGCCGCGGATGCGCAGCGCGCTCGACGGTCTGATGACCGAGGGGCGCGACTGGCTCGCCGCCCAGAACCACAAGGGCAGCGCCGAAATGCGGCTGATGGCCGACATGCGTTATGCCGGGCAGAGCTTCGAGATCGAGGTGCCGCTGCGTACCGAATGGATCGCCGGCGGCAATCTGAAGGCAGTCGCCGCCGCGTTCCACGACATGCACGCCCGACTTTACGATTATTTCGACGCCAAGGGCGAGATCGAGGTGGTCAACCTGCGCCTGTCGGCAATCGGCGCGGGTCCCGAACTGCACTTCCCCGAAGCCGAGGAAGTTCTTTCTGAGGCCAAGGCCGAACGCGACGTTCCGGTCTATACCGGCGGCAAGCTGCGGCCCATCCCACTCTATGCCCGTGAGGACCTGCGACCAGGGGCGGAATTCGTCGGCCCGGCGGTGGTGGCGCAGGAAGATACCACCTTCGCTATCCCGGCCGGCGCGCGCGCGCATGTCGACCGGTTCCTGAACCTTCATCTCACCTTCGGAGAGTAAGCCAAGTGTTCGACCGGATGAACCTACAGGTGCTGGCAAACCATGCCCGTGCCGCCGCTGAGAACATGGCCTACACGCTGCAGCGCACCGCACATTCGGCCTTCGTCAAGGAAACCGAGGATTTCACGGTGATGCTGCTGAACCGCCGGGGTGAGACCATCGCCGTGCCGATGGATCTGGGCGCCACCTGGTATGTAGGCCTGACCTTCGGGCGGGCGATAAACCAGGTCGCCGACTACAAGCCCGGCGACGTGGCTTTTACCAATGATGCCTACTCCAGCTTCGTGGCCACCCACACGCCCGACACCGTGCTGTGGAAACCCGTCTTCTACGAGGGCGAGCTGATCGCCTTCACCGGCGGCCATATCCACAACACCGACATGGGTGGCGCGGTGCCTGCCTCGCTCTCGCGCGCTCTGACTGAGATCCATCAGGAAGGCATCCGCTTTCCGCCGATGAAGATAGTCAACGAAGGCGTCTATGACGAGCAGATCCTGCGCATCATGTCGACCAACGTGCGCAAGCCCGACCTGAACATGGGTGACATCAAGGCCATGGTCGGCGCGCTGACCACAGGCGAGCGCAAGATCCTCGCTATGGTTGAAAAATTCGGCAAGGAGGCCTTCCTCGCCGGCGTTGACCAGCTGCTTGATCATGCCGAGGCGCAGGCGCGCGACGTACTGCGCTCAGTCCCCGATGGCACATGGGATTTCACCGACTTTGCCGACGAGGATTCGGTCGAGGCCAATCCCTGCCGCCTGAAGCTGAAGCTGACGATCAAGGGCGACGAGGCGATCCTGGATTTCACCGGCTCGGACCCGCAGCTCGGTTCGTCACTCAACGTCCCGACAGGGGGCGACCCGCGTCATTCGGTGCTGCTGGTGGGGATTTACTACATCCTCTACACGCTTAACCCGAAGATCATGCTCAACACGGGGCTGACGAGGCCCTTCACCTGCATCGCGCCAGAAGGATCAGTGCTGAACCCGGTTAGTCCCGCGGCTGTGGGGATGCGGTCGCTGACCTGCGCGCGGCTCCGCTCGGTGATCTTCGGCGGTTTCTTGCAGGCGGTGCCGGACCGTCTGCCGGCGGCACCTGCGGGCAACAACTGCATTGTCAACGTGATGACCACGGACGACCGGGGCCGCACGATGATCGCGGCAGTCAACCCGGTCGTGGGCGGCGGCGGCGGCATGCCGCATCGCGACGGCACCAACGGTTCGGGCGCCGATGCGGCCTATCTGAAGAACACGCCGATCGAGATCACCGAAACCGAGGTGCCGGTCGAATTCGTCCGTTATGGCCTGGCGCGGGATACCGGCGGCCCAGGCCGCTGGCGCGGCGGGCTTGCGACCGAAATGGCGTTCAAGGTCTTTGCGCCCGACAGCCGTGTCACCGTGCGCAACCGTGATCGGTCGTTCTTTCGCCCCTGGGGCGCGCTTGGTGGACGGGCGGGCGGGCTGTCGGACATGTGGGTGAACCCGGGCACCCCGGCGGCGAAGCGGCTGGGCAATATCGACACCGCCGTGCTGCAACCCGGCGACGTGCTGGAAATCCGCTCCGCTGGCGGCGGCGGCCGCGGCAGCCCGCTGGAGCGCGAACCGGCTCGGGTGGTGCAGGATGTGGTGGGTGGCTATGTCTCGGTCGAGGCAGCGGCGCGCGACTATGGCGTCGTGGTAGTGGACGGCGCGCTCGATGCCGAAGAAACCGCGAAGCTGCGCGCCAGCATGGCGGCATCGTCCGCCTTCTTCCACTACGGGCCGGAGCGCGAGGGCTATGAGGCGCAGTGGACCCCCGAGGCCTATGACCTGCTGACCGACATTCTGACGGGTTTGCCGATCCACTGGCGCTTCTTCACCAAGACGGAAATCTTCCGCCGCATGAAGGGCCGCTCGGGCGTCGATGGCGTGCGCCGGACCTTCGAGGAGGTGCGCATCCGTTTCCCCGGCATGCCGCTGCCCGCCGGGTTCCTGCAAGAGGCCGCGGAGTGATGGCAGCAACGCCACAGCTCGGCCGCATCGTCCGGCTGGCGGAAACAGGCCGCAAGCAAGTGCAGTTCACGCTGGATGGCGTGGACTGCATTGCGCTTGCGGGAGACAGCGTGCTTACGGCGGTGCTGAGCGTCGGGCCGGTGCTGCGCTGGTCGGAATTCGGACCGGAGGGGCGCGCTGGCTTCTGCCTGATGGGCGCCTGTCAGGACTGCTGGATCTGGACGGAAGAGGGCACGCGCCTGCGCGGCTGCTCGACATTGATCGCGCCGGGGATGTGCCTGCTGACCGAGGCACCGAAGGCGTGGCCATGACCGATCCGCGTATAATGATCGTTGGCGCGGGGCCTGCCGGCATCCGCGCGGCCGAAACGCTGGCCGTTGCCGGGCTGCGCCCGCTGGTGGTGGACGAGGGCCTAAGGGCAGGGGGGCAGATCTACCGCCGCCCGCCGCCCGGCTTCATCCGCCCACCGGAAGCGCTCTATGGCACTGAGGCCGACAAGGCCCACGCGCTGCACGGGACCTTTGACGAGCTGGTCCAGGCAGGCCGCGTCGAACATCTGGCGCAGAGCTCGGTTCTGGGCTTTTCCGCCGCGGGGGCGCATGCGGCGACGCCTGCGGGGCAGCGCGTCCTGCCCTATGATCGACTGATCATCGCCACCGGGGCCACGGACCGGCTGGCGCCAGTGCCGGGCTGGCAGGCGCCGGGAGTCTACAGTCTGGGTGCCACACAGATCGCGCTGAAGGCACAGGGCGTGGCGCTTGGCCGGCAGATCGTGCTGGCGGGCTCGGGGCCTTTGCTGACGCTTGTCGCCTATCAGCTTCTGAAGGCCGGCGCCAGGATCGAGGCGGTGCTGGATACCGCGCCTCTGACCACGCAGGTTGCGGCGCTGCCGGGATTGCTGGCGCGGCCAGTGTTTGCGTGGCGCGGCATGACAATGCGGGCGCGGCTCGGGCGGCGCTACCAAGCCGGCGTCAGTCTCCACGAGATCGAAGGCCATGCGACGGGCGTGACGGCGGTGCACTGGGCGGATGCGGGCGGCAAGCGGCACCGCAGTCCCTGCGACATGGTCGGCATGGGCTGGCACCTGCGGGCCGAGACGCAGCTTGCGGGTCTTGCGGGCGCCGAATTCGACTGGAGCGAGATGTGGGCGCAATGGCTTCCGCGGGTCGACCGCCACGGCCGTGCGCGCGACGGTGTCTATCTGGCGGGCGACGGGCTGCGCATCCTCGGGGCCGACGGCGCAGAGGTTGCGGGCCGCCTTGCCGGCGCCGCCTGCCTGACTGATATGGGCCGCACGGCCCCCGACACCCGCGGCGATCTTGCCCGGCTCGACCAGCTTGAACGCTTTGCCGGCGGCATCGCGCGCGCTTTCCCCTGGCCCGCGGCCATGGTGCGGGCGCTACCCGATACGGCGGTGGTCTGCCGTTGCGAGGGCGTTACCGTCTCCACCCTGCACGCAATGGTCGATCACGGCGGCGCCGAGGCAAACCGCGTCAAGTCGTTGAGCCGGGTGGGCATGGGGCGCTGTCAGGGGCGCTATTGCCAGCTTGCCGCCGCAGAGCTGATCGCGGGGCGGAGCGGCGCAAGGCCCTGCGATGTCGGCCGACTGCGCGATCAGCCACCGGTGCGCCCGGCACTGATCGGCGGGCTGATGCAGACGCGGCCGACGGACGGCCCCGACCCCGCGTGACGGTCGCGGCCTCCCGGCGGGTGCAAAAGCCCAAGACGATGCGCCTCGGGCCTTTGCTTTTGTGCAGGGGTGAAGCGCGCGGACTGGATCAGAGCCCACCGATGTGCAGGGCATATTGCGTGCCCAGGTGCCCGAATACGGGAGGTCCATAAGCCGGGGTTATGCCCTGTCGAGATGTTGTGATTGGTTGGCTTGTCGGCAAGTGGTCAGACTGAACAAAGTGAATTGAACGAAATACGAACGCAGGGCGATGAAAAGACTGTGCTCCGCCTTTCTGTCCGTGGGCGCACTGGCGGCCACATCCTCGCTCCCGCTGTCTGCGCAGACGGTGGCGGATACGACCGCTGGCGAGCTGGTTCCCGACACAATGACCGAAGCGCTGATCCGTCCTGCCGAGCAAAAGCTGGGTATCCGGGTTGTCGCCGATGCCAGTACCAGCCGCCATCCGGAGGGCAAGACGTAGGTGATGTCCGGCGAGCCGATCCGGGTTCTGTTCAACGCATCCGCGGGTTACAGCGCCACCGCCGAGGCCGAAAGCACGCCGGCGGCGTTCACCGCCATCGGGCGATCATGGAATACAATTGCCGTGCCGTGCAAAGGGACACGGCCAACAAGGGAAATGCCATGAGGCTCATCAACGAACTTCTGGAACCGAAGGGCGAGACCGAGCGGACCACTGAATACATCACCGCGCCGCTGAACGTCACCGATGGCGAGGTCATGGACCCCGAGCGCCTGGCCGCACTCACCGCCGCGCCCGCAGACATGGCGATCCAAATGCCTGCCAATGCCGCATGGTGGGCCTCCGGTCGGGGTGAGGCGGCCGAGCGGCGTTGACTGGAGTTCATGCCGCATTAGCGCCGCCCGGGACGTCGCGGCTTTCCAGAAAAGCTCGATGTCTCCCCACGATTGCGCACAGGCCTCGCTGCCCGTGCGCGCATAACAATATGACCGCAGGGGAATGCCATGACCGATTCATCAAACGCCGCGCTAATCGCCCGGGCGGAACGAGCCGAGCAGGGCAGCTATCTGCTCCTGTTTGCGCCAGCACTCCTACTGGTGGGATTATTCCTAGGCGGGCCGCTCGGGCTCTTGTTCTTCCAGTCACTGCGCGAGGGTGACAGCTTCTCGTTCGTCCACTACGCACGCATCTGGCAGGAAGAGATCTACTGGCGCACCTATGCCGATACGCTGCAGATCAGCTTGCTGGTGACCGTCCTGTCAATCGTGTTCGGCTTCCCGCTCGCTTATGCCGCCGCCGTTGCCTCACGCGGATGGTCGACGCTGATCCTCGCGCTGGTGATGCTGCCGTTCTGGACCTCGGTGCTAGTGCGCACCTATGCCTGGCTGGTGGTGCTGCAGCGCCGCGGGATCATCAACACCACGCTGATAGATCTGGGCATCATCGAAAAACCGCTGTCGCTGTCGCACAATTTCACTGCCGTATTGATCGGGATGTTGCATGTGATGATCCCCTTCATGGTCTTCCCGCTCTATGCAGCGTTGTCAAAAATCCCGACCGAACTCACGCAGGCCGGCCATTCGCTGGGGGGCAGCACCTTCTACGTTTTCCGCCGTATCATCCTTCCGCTGGCCGCGCCGGGCGTGGCCGCCGGCTCGGTTCTGGTGTTCATCCTCTGCCTCGGCTTCTACCTGACGCCCGAGCTTCTGGGCGGCGGCAAGACGATCATGGTTTCGTCGCTCGTCCAACGAAATGTCGAGCTCTACCTGCAGTTCGGCGCAGCGAGCGCGGTAGCCATGGTGCTGCTGGCGATGGTCTGCACCATCTTCTGGGCGGTCGATCGCGCGCTGCCTGTCGAAAAGATCGTCGGTATGCGCTGAGGAGACGGCCATGACCATTTCCCGCCTTGGCCTCTGGGCCATTACTGCTCTTGTCCTGTTCTTCATGGTGATGCCCATCGTCATCGTGTTCGTGATGTCCTTTTCGGACTCACGCTTCCTGACATTCCCGCCGAAGGCCTTCAGCCTGCGTTGGTACGAGGAGTATTTCGGCGATCGCGATTGGATGGACGCGACTTGGAACAGCTTCCTTCTGGCCACGCTGACGACCCTGATCGTGGTGCCGGTTGGCACGGCGGCGGCCTATGCCGCGAACGTCTCGCAATCAAGCCTTGTGCGGCGGCTGCAGATCCTGCTGCTGACCCCGGTCATGGTACCTGTCATCATCCTCGCCGCAGGGCTTTACATGGTCTATGCTCAGGTCGGTCTGGTGGCGACTAAGGTCGGGCTCGTGTTCGCCTTTGCCATGATGAACCTGCCCTATGTCTTCATCTCGGTACTGGCAGGGCTGCGCTCTTTCGACATGAGCCAGGAAGACGTAGCGCGCAGCTTGGGCGTCAATCGCTTCACGGCCTTCATGAAGGTGACGCTGCCGCAGATCAAAGCCTCGGTTATTACCGGCGCGCTCTTTGCCTTTATCGGGGCTCTGGATGAAACCGTGGTCTCCATCTTCATCGCCGGAGGAGAGAACCAGACCCTGCCGCGGCGTATGTTCATGAGCCTGCGCAACGAGATCGACCCTACCATTGCTGCAATCAGTTCGGTTCTGATCTCGGTCTCCTTCGCCCTTGTCATTATCTCCAGTCTGCGTGGCCGCAAGGCCCGGGTCGGGCACGCCTGAAAGGATTTCCTCCCATGAGCTCCAATTTCGTACCCGTCCGTCTGGAGAAGATCGTCAAGAACTATGGCATCTTCACGGTACTGAAAGAGGTATCGATCGACATCCGTGCGGGCGAGTTTGTCTCGATCCTCGGCCCATCGGGGTCCGGGAAGACCACGATGCTGCAACTGATCGGCGGCTTTTCACGCCCTACAAGCGGTCGAGTCTGGTTCGGCGACAGCGATGTCACGCTGCTGCCGCCGCAGAGGCGCGACATTGGCGTGGTGTTCCAGAACTACGCGCTCTTCCCGCACCTTTCAGTGGCCGAGAACATCGCCTTTCCGCTCCGCGCGCGCAAAGTGCCGAGCAGCCAGATCGCCGCACAGGTTGAAAAGGCCCTCGCCACCGTCGAGCTTCCAGGTTATGGCGAGCGGCCCATCGCCAAGCTCTCGGGCGGCCAGCGTCAACGCGTGGCGCTTGCGCGCGCCATCGTCTTCGAGCCGCGCCTGATCCTGATGGACGAGCCGCTCTCCGCGCTCGACAAGAACCTGCGCGAGACGATGCAACTCGAGTTGCGCAGCCTGCATGCGAAGCTCGGCGCGACCGTCGTCTATGTGACCCATGACCAGCGCGAGGCGCTGACCCTGTCGGATCGGGTGGCGGTGATGAATGCCGGAAGGATATTGCAGGTCGACACGCCGCGCACGCTCTATTCGGCCCCTGCCGATGCCTTTGTTGCCGGGTTCGTGGGGGAATCCTCCCTGCTCCCGGTGGCGCGCACCGGGACGAATTCCGCGCGCCTGGGGGACACGGTGCTGCGCAGTGCCCGCCCGCTACCGGCAGACGGTGAACTCTACATCGCGCTTCAAGCCGAGGCGCTGCTGCCCTGCGCGGCCGACGAAACCGAAAGCGACTGCAACTATCTTTCGGGGCAGGTTCGTGACGTGGTGTTTCAGGGCGAGAGTCTGAAGGTCAAAGTGGTTCTGGCGGACGGCACGGAAATCAGCTTCCGCGTCCCCAGCCATCATTCCAACAACATCGCGCTCCCGCAGGCCGGTCAGAATGTACGGCTGAAGCTGCATGTGGAGGATACCGTCATCGTGCCTTCCTCGAACGCGGCATGACCCTGCACCGGGCCTTTTGTCGCTGGCGGGTGACCCGGCCGTTTTCTTGATGCGAATGTCGGGCCAGCCGCGCGGCCCAGGCCACGACCGCCCCATCGATCCCGCTGTCGCGGCGATCAGTCACTATCATGCGGCCACCGGCCTCTGGTCAGGCCGTCGCGGGTTCCTTTGCAACCCGCGACGCAGAAACTTTGGCCTTGTCACCCCAAAACGCCAGAACCTGCGGCGCGTTCTGCCGCTCCGGTCTGGCTTCCGCGTGGACCACATGGCAGACTCGGCTGGTCAACATGGGATCAGCACATGTCGCAACAGGATCGGATTGATCTTGAGCACTACTCCGTCACCGCGCGACCGGTGGCCACGGAGGATGTGGCCCGGCTGCACGAGTTGGCGGTTGGCGTGGGCTGGCCGCATCGCCCCGAAGACCTCCGCCAAATTATCTCCTTGGCGAAGGGCTATGTAGCCTGTGACGAAATCGGCCGGGTCGGCGGCTCGGCCCTTTGGTTTCCGTTAGGCGAGGATACCGCTTGCATCGGCATGGTCATCACTCCGCCAAGGATGCAGTCGCGGGGTGCCGGGCGCTGGCTCATGCAGCGGGTGCTGCGCGACATCGGCAAGCGCGAGATCATCGTGAATGCGACCCCGCAGGCCGTCAGACTTTACGAACAGCTCGGCTTCGGCAAATACGGTCTGGGGCAGCAGATGCAAGGCCACACCAAGGCGCCCGATACCCCTCCGGCCGTGCCTGCGGGGCTGACGCTTCGCCCGCTCTCCGGCGCGGACCTGCCTGCACTTCAGGTGCTTGATCGCGAAGCGACGGGCCATGACCGCACTGCCGTATTGCTTTGCATGTTGGAACCGGCCGACGCTGTGCTGCTGCTTGATAAAGGCGGGGCGCCGGTTGGTTATGCCTTCTCGCGGCCTTTCGGGCGCGGCGAGTTGTTGGGCCCTGTAGTCGCACGCAATGATGATGAGGCGATTGCCTTGGCAAGCCATTTTCTGTTGCGCCACGTCGGCAGCTATATGCGGCTCGACACGCTCGTCCGTCCGGGGAAGTTCACGGACTTCGTCGAAAACTGCGGCCTCGCGATATCGACAACGATCACCCAAATGCGGCTGAACCCGAAAGCCGCGGCATCGGGCACCACGCGCAGCTACGCCATGGTCGGTCAAGCCTTCGGCTGATTTCATCAGGTCATCGATCAATGGAACCAGCCATAGTATGCCGCAGCCGGCTTAGGGCATGACCGGGATCGGTTGACCGGGACGGGAAAGCACGCCGAAGCAGCCTTGGGACGTGTGGATTTGCACATTCTCGCCGACAATGGCTGCTTCGCTACTCAGGAGATACTGCTTGCCAGGCGGTTCCTGGCACTGCTTCGCAAGCGACCGAAAACCTGACGTGCGACCGCGTGCCTTTTGCAGACCAGCACAGGACACGTGAACCGGCGGCGCAGGCGCCCTCAAAGTGCCGTGGTGTTCGGTGAAGATCAACTCAACGGCACCAAAGGCACGCCGCGCGACCCCGTCAGACCAGCCGCGAAGCGCCTCGCAACCTGTCAGTGGCTCCTCGTCGCCATCAACCACCCCACCGGATGCGCCTCACGCGGCCGGGACTCTTCGTCCCTTCGAACTTGATCCCCGTCAATGCCCCCATGGCCCGGAAAGGTCTTTGCTGCCTCTAGGCACGAAGGGAGCTGGTCATGCGTGAAACAGCGGCGATCGGAAACGAGGCGCTCGTCGTCTTGTTCGACGACGTGGGCCGAAGGGACGTCGGCAGCGTCGGCGGGAAGAACGCGTCGCTTGGCGAGATGATCTCGTCGCTTGGGTCCAGGAGGATTCCGGTCCCGGCTGGTTTCGCCACGACGGCCGCCGCCTACCGCGATTTCATCCGCGCCAACGGACTGGAGGAGAAGATCCGGTGTCGCCTCCGGGATCTGGAAGCGGGCAAGGCGTCGCTCGGCGAAACAGGCGCAGCGATCCGGGCGATGATCCTCGAAGGAGAGTGGCCGAAGGAGACGGCGAAGGCCATCGAGGCAGCCTATGCCGAGCTTTGCAGCAGGTCGGGGAAAAAGGAGCTGGACGTCGCGGTGCGTTCCAGCGCAACGGCCGAGGACCTGCCGGACGCGAGCTTCGCCGGGCAGCAGGAGACCTTCCTCAACATTCGCGGCAAGAAAGCGCTCATGGATGCCTGCCGGCGCTGCTACGCCTCGCTCTTCACCGACCGCGCGATCAGCTACCGCACGGCAAAGGGTTTCGATCACATGGCGGTGGCGCTGTCGGTTGGCGTACAGCGCATGGTGCGTTCCGACGTCGGCGGTTCGGGCGTCATGTTCTCGCTCGATACCGAGACCGGGTTCCCGGACGTGGTCGTGATCGACGCGGCCTGGGGCCTGGGCGAGAACGTCGTGCAGGGCGCCGTCGATCCGGACGAGTACCAGATCTTCAAGCCGCTGCTGGCTCGACCGGGCCTGACGCCGATCATCCACAAGAGCCTCGGCGAGAAGAAGCAGAAGATGATCTACGGCTCCGGCGACCGCCCGACGAGGAACGTTCCGACGTCCAGGGTGGAGCGCACGAGCTACGTCCTGGAGGACGCCGAGATCCTGCGCCTCGCGAACTGGGCGGTCGCCATAGAGGACCACTATGGCTGCGCGATGGACATGGAATGGGCCAAGGACGGCGAGACAGGCGAGATGTTCATCGTCCAGGCACGGCCCGAGACGGTGCAGTCGCGGGCCGATGCCGCGGCGTTGAAGTCCTATTCCGTCTCCGGCCAGGGAAAGACGCTTGCGAAGGGACTGGCGATCGGCTCGGCGGCCGTCTGCGGCCGCGTCTCCATCATCGAAAACGCGCGCGACATCGATCGCTTCGTCGACGGATCGGTGCTCGTCACCGGAACGACGGATCCGGACTGGGTGCCGATCATGAAGCGGGCCGCCGCGATCGTGACCGACCATGGCGGGCGCACCTCGCATGCCGCGATCGTCAGCCGGGAGCTCGGTCTGCCGGCGATCGTGGGCACCGGCAATGCAACGCATGTGCTGCACGACGAGCAGGACGTGACGGTCTCGTGCGCAGAAGGCGACGAGGGGTTCGTCTATTCGGGAACCGCCGAGATCGGGATCGAAAAGGTGCGGGTCGACGACATTCCGGAGACGAGGACGCAGGTGATGCTGAACCTCGCCAATCCGGCGGCGGCCTTCCGCTGGTGGCGATTGCCGTCCGATGGAGTCGGCCTCGCGCGGATGGAGTTCGTGGTGGGCAACCACATCCGTGTCCACCCGATGGCGCTGGTGCGCTTCGACGAACTGCGCGACGAGAAGGTCCGGGCCGAGATCGAGGAACTGACGCGCGGCTACGCCGAAAAGACCGACTACTTCGTCGACCGGTTGTCACGCGGCCTCGCGCGGATTGCCGCCGCCGTCTACCCCAAACCGGTCATCGTTCGCATGAGCGATTTCAAGACCAACGAATATGCCGGTCTCCTCGGCGGAGCGCAGTTCGAGCCGGAGGAGGAAAACCCGATGATTGGCTTCCGCGGTGCCGCCCGATACTACTCGCCGCGGTACCGCGAGGGCTTTGCGCTCGAATGCCAGGCGATCAGACGATTGCGCGATGAGATGGGCTTTGCCAACGTCGTCGTCATGATCCCGTTCTGCCGCTCGATCCTCGAGGCCGACCGCGTTCTCGATGTCATGGCCGCGAACGGCTTGAAGCGCGGCGAGAACGGCCTGGAAGTCTACGTCATGTGCGAGATACCGTCGAACGTGGTTCTCGCGTCGGAGTTCGCCAAGCGTTTCGACGGTTTCTCGATCGGATCGAACGACCTGACCCAGTTGACCCTGGGCGTCGACCGCGACTCCGCCGAGCTGGCGGAACTCTTCGATGAGCAGGACCCGGCCGTGAAGTGGATGATCTCGAACGTCATCTCCGAAGCGCGAAAGGCCGGCAGCAAGATCGGCCTGTGCGGCCAGGCGCCCAGCGATCATCCGGAGTTCGCGCGCTTCCTTGTCGAGTGCGGAATCAGCTCGATTTCGGTCAGTCCCGACAGCTTCATCGCCGTCAAGCGCATCGTCGCGGCCGCCGAATCCGGCGGCTGACTGGCTCAATGGCATCGGTATCGAGTTCGGCCGGCACGGCGCTTCGCCTGACGATGCTGTTGTAGTCCAAATTGACCTGATGCCGACGGTCAGTCCGCGTCGATCTTGTCGACGAATTCGGCAGCGCTCATTGTCCCGCCTCCCCGAACTCTCGCCGCAGGGCTTCCGTCTGGGCGCCGAGGGCCGGGACCGGTCCGCCCTTGATCTCGCGCCGGACGGGCGATGCGACGCCCTCGAAGAGACCGCCGGGGGTTTCCACCGCGATGCGCCGCAAGGCGGCATGCGAGGACAGGTCCGCGACCGTCGAGACGTTCGACCATGCGAGCTTGTTGGCCTCGAGCTTTTCGATGGCCTGGGCGCGCGTCATGCCGCCGAAGACGCCTGCCATGATCGCGCCGAGTGCCCGCCGGTTCTCCACGCGGCTCGGATTGTCGCGGTAGAGCGGGTCGTCGATCAGGTCCGGCCGTTGCAGAACGCCCGTGCACAGGCGGCGCCACTCGCCGGGATTCTGCACCACGATGACGATCTCGCCGTCGGCGCACGTCACGGCGCAATAGGGATAGATCGCGGCATGCTCCAGGCCCGAGCGGGGCGTGGCCTTTCCGCCGTAGTCGTGGTGCAGCAGCGGCACGCTCATCATGTCGGCCATGGTATCGAACATGGCGATCTCGATCGCCTTGCCCTTGCCGGTGACCGATCGCTCGACCAGCGCTTCGAGGATGGCGGCATGCGCGTTCATGCCGGTCATGACGTCGGCGATGGAGACGCCGACCTTCACCGGCGTGTCGGGCGTGCCGGTAACGGAGCACACGCCGCTCTCGGCCTGGATCAGCATGTCGTAGGCACGCATAGCCCGCGCGGGACTGTCCTGGCGGTAGCCGACGATGTCGACCGCGATCAGCCGCGGATGGCGCGAGACGACGTCGGCCGCGCCGAGCCCGAGCCGCCGCGCGGCGCCGGGCGCCAGGTTCTGGATGAAGACGTCGGCCCTGGCGACCATCCGCTCGACCAGGGCGCGGTCGGCCTCGTCCTTGATGTCGAGGACGGCGCTCTCCTTGCCGCGGTTGAGCCAGGCGAAATAGGCGCTCGTGCCGTGCACGGCCTTGTCGTAGTGCCTGGCCGTCTCCCCCTCGGCCTTCTCGATCTTGATGACGCGGGCCCCGGCGTCTGCGAGCCGCAGCGTGCAGGTGGGCGCCGCGACCGCCTGTTCGATGGCGACGACCAGCAGTCCCTCAAGCGGAAGCATTGCGCCGGCCTCAGTAGGAGCGCGGCATTCCGAGCACGTGCTCGGAAAGGTAGCTGAGGATCAGGTTGGTCGAGATCGGCGCCACTTGGTAGAGACGCGTCTCGCGGAATTTGCGTTCGATGTCGTATTCCTCCGCGAAACCGAAGCCGCCATGCGTCTGCACGCAGGCCTCCGCCGCCGCCCACGAAGCCTCGGCCGCCAGCATCTTGGCCATGTTGGCCTGCTCGCCGCAATCCTGCCCGCTCTCGAACAGGCCTGCGGCCTGCTGCACCATCAGTTCCGCCGCGCGCATTTGCGCATAGGCCCGCGCGATGGGGAACTGCACGCCCTGGTTCTGCCCGATCGGACGGCCGAACACCGAGCGTTCGCTCGCATAAGCCGAGGCCTTCTCGATGAACCACTTGGCGTCGCCGATGCATTCGGCCGCAATGAGGATGCGCTCGGCGTTCATGCCCGACAGGATGTAGCGGAAACCCTTGCCTTCCTCGCCGATCAGGTTCTCGGCCGGCACGCGCACGTTGTCGAAAAAGACCTCGGTGGTGGAGTGGTTCATCATGGTGCGGATCGGCTTGATCGTCATGCCCGACTTCAGCGCCTCGCGCATGTCGACGATGAAGACCGACATGCCGTCGGTGCGCTTTGCCGCCTCCTCCTTGGGTGTCGTGCGAGCCAGGAGCAGCATCAAGTCCGAATGCTCCGCGCGCGAGGTCCAGACCTTCTGGCCGTTGACCACATAGGTGTCGCCCTCGCGCCTGGCGAAGGTCTTGATCGAGGTGGTGTCGGTCCCGCTGGTCGGCTCGGTCACCCCGAAGGCCTGGAGGCGCAGTTCGCCGGATGCGATGCGCGGCAGGTATTCCTGCTTCTGCGCTTCGCTGCCGTGCCGCAGCAATGCGCCCATGATGTACATCTGCGCATGGCAGGCCGCGCCGTTGGCGCCGGCGCGCTGGACTTCCTCCAGGATCGCCGCGGCGGCCGACAGCGGCAGGCCGGAGCCGCCATACTCCTCGGGAATGAGCACCGAAAGATATCCGGCCTCCGACAGCGCGCTCACGAACTCGCTCGGATAGGCGTTTTCGCGGTCGAGCTTTCGCCAGTAGTCGGGCGCGAAGCTGTCGCACAGCTTGCGAACGCTTTGCCTGATCTGGGCGATCTCGTCGCCCTGTGGAAGATCCTTGATCGTCATGCCTGCCCGTTCGTCCCCGTCATCATTCCGCGGCCATGCCGGCGCGTGCCTCTTCGCCAGCCGGCATCAGCGTGCCGATCGCTTCGCTCTCGCCGATCGCCCACAGCCGCGGCAGGAGTTTGTCCAGTTCGGCCGGGGCCGCCGCACCCGAGAACGCGGCCAGCCCGCGCACCTTTGCTTCGATCTCTTCGCGGCTCAGCGTGTTGCCGGGATCGCCCTTCGGCTCGTCCACGCGCGCCTCGACGTGCCGTCCGTCCACCGTCTCTACCGCTACCTTGCCGATCCAGCGGGCCGGATAGGCTTTGTCCACTTCCTCGTCCAGTTCCATGCGGACGCAGTCGCGGAAGGCCGCGATGTCCTGCCGGGCATAGGCCTGATCGAACTCGTTCATGCCGGCGCGGCCGAAGGCGGCGATCAGGCCGAGCGTCGTACCCATGGAGAATTTCGCCTGGTGGACGCTCGAGGGCGCGACCACCGGACCGAGCACGTCGATCGCGCCCTGGTGCACGCGCGCCGTCACGCTGGCGATGTCGGCCATCGCCAGTCCGTTCTCCTGCCTCGCCTTCAAGAGCGCATCCGCCGCGGGATGGGTGTGTCGGCACGAGGCGTGGAACTTGAACGAGGTTTCGGCCAGGGCCCAGCGGGCACCGAGGCGGTCCGTCAGCCTGGCGGGATCGGCATCGCTCGACATGCCGGCCGCCATCCCCTGAAGTCCTTCCAGAATCTGCTTCGCGCCGGTGAACCCGTCTTTCGCCAGGCATGCGGCCGTCAGCCCGTTGGCGGCCGCCTTGCCTGTGTGGAGTGGCTTGGAATCGGCGCCGTCGCGCAGGAATTCCCAAAGCCCCGCGGCCTGCGTTCCCGCCGAGCCGAAGGCGTCGAGCATGGCCTCCGCCGAAAGGCCGAGCAGCCGCCCCGCTGCTGCGGCGGCGGCGATGGTCCCGGCGGTGCCGGTGGTGTGAAAGATCTTGTAGTGCGAGCGGCCGAGGAACTCGCCGACGCGGATGCCCACCTCGTAGCCGGCCACCGCCGCCGTGATGAACTCGCGGCCCGACGCGCGGTGCGCTTGCGCGAGCGCCAGTGCGGCCGGGAAGACCACCGCGGCTGGATGAAACACCGAGCCGTTGTGGACGTCGTCCTGTTCCGCCACGTGCGAGGAAGCCCCGTTCACCAGTGCCGCGAAGAGCGGAGACGAGGTCGAGCGGTCGATGAGGATCTCGCAGGCCCCGCCCCCGGGACCCATCGACCTTGCGAAGCCGGCCATGATCTCGACCGGACGGACTCCCTTGCCCGCAAGCGCTGAGCCGGTCCAGTCGACGAAGAGATCCACCGCGCGGGCTACGACATCCGCCGGAATGTCCTCGAAGCGCAGCCCGGCGGCGAATGCGGCAAGTTCCGCGCCGGGGTGTCCGATCTTCTCATCGCGCATGATTTTTCCTCCGCTTGGTGATAGACGGCATTCGCTCGCGCCGCCAGCCGGCCCGGACGTGGCTTCCAGCACGCGATACGGCCGACCGCAATTCGTCATTCGGGAAAGCTGTTTTCAGTCGAATTGAACGGGGCCGCAACCCGGCGATACCTATGACCGCATCGCCCGGATGGCGATCCCGGGCCGCTCGCGCCCGATGGCGGCGGAGCGGAGCGGCTCGGTCATCGTTCGACCCGCACGGGTTTACCGCTCGATCCGGTGGCGATCAGTGCGTCGATCAGGCGGTGAACCTTCAGCGCTTCCTCGCCGGTGACTTTCGGCTCGCGGCCGGTGCGGATCGCGTCGACGAAGTCCGCCATCACCGAGCGGTGGTAGTCGTGCGGGAAGGCCATCGGGTCGGCACCGGTACCGCCGGCGCTTTCGTCCGGCTCGATCGTGACGCGCCTGCCGTCCTGGTAATGGACGATGAGGGACGTGCCGGCCAGATCCGCGGTGCCCTTCTCGCAGGTGATCTCGATGCGTTCGGGAAAGCCCGGATAGGCGGCCGTCGTTGCGTCGATGGTGCCGAAGGCGCCGTTCTCGAACTTCACCGCCGCGCAGACCATGTCCTCGGTCTCCATGCGGTGCACGGGCGTCGTGGTCGCATAGCCGGCGACCTCGGTGACGGGGCCGGCCAGGCTCAGCATGAGGTCCAGCGTGTGGATGCCCTGCGAGATCAGCACCCCGCCGCCGTCGCGCGCGAAGGAACCCCGGCCGGCCTCGTCGTAGTAGCTCTGCGGCCGCCACAGGCGGATCGACGTCGAGCAGCCGACCATGCGACCGAGATCGCCCTGGGCAAGAATCTCCGCCAGCTTTTGGCCGGCGGGCCGGAAGCGGTGCTGCAGGACCACGCCGAGCGTCACGCCGGCGGCCCGGCACCCTTCGACCAGTTCGACCGCGCGCTGCGTGGTGATGTCGAGCGGCTTTTCCATCAGCACGTGCTTGCCCGCGGCGGCACATCGCAGGGCGATGTCCCGATGGGTGTTCGCAGGCGTGAAAACCGCGACTGCGTCGACGGTGTCGTCCGCCAGGACGGTCTCCAGGCTGTCGCAGAGCGGGAAGGGGAAACGCTCGCCGAAGGCTCTGCGGCGCTCCGAGCTCGGGCTGAAGGCATGCGCCACCTCGACCTCGTCGGCTAGGTCAAGGAGGCCCTTGGCATGGGGCGTGACGGCCATGCCGAGGCCGACGATGGCGATACGTGTCTTCATTCCTGCTCCGATTCCGTTCGGGTGTAGGACCAGTTGATCCTGCGGTGTCGCCGGTACCGGCTCGCCCCGTCAACGCTGCGGCGGTTTCCCGATGGCTTGCCGCAGGATAGCGTCGGCGTCCGCCGGCACAGCGTCCGAGATCCAGGCGACGAACTGGTCCGGGCGAAGGAGGATGTGGCGCGCATCGTACCGCTCTCGCCCGCCCTGCCGGTCGTCTTCGACGACCGTCAACGGCACGGCTGCGGCGTGCGCTGCCTTGCGCAGGTCCGCCACCGCACGTGCATCCCCGTCCAGCGCCAGTAGCGTAAAGCCGGCTCCGAGTTCCTCATAGACGTTTCGCCCGCAGGACAGAATGGCGGGCGCCAGGTGATGTCCGGCTCGGGCCTTGAAGGCGTGGCTCCCGACCGCACTCGTATCTCCACCGGCGCCGAGTACGATCGGCGAGCCCTCGTAGTTCGGTTCGAAGGCGTCGACCTCGCCGCTTGCGCCTGAGCCGCGTGCCTGCCACTCGGCCTCGAACGCCGCCTTGTCGCGGTCGGGCGCGAAGGCTTCGAGGAATGCCCGGTCGTTCTCGATCGCCTTCCCGATGAAATCGCGCGCGGTGGAGGCGAAGACCGGGCGCCGCTCGGCATCGTAGCTGTCGAGAAGGTGCGTTCCGCCCCAGCCCTGAAGGACGGCCGCCAGCTTCCAGCCGAGATTGCGGGCGTCCTCGAAGCCCGTGTTGATACCGTAGCCGCCATACGGCGGATGGCTGTGCGCGGCGTCGCCGGCAAGGAAGACGCGTCCGTCGCGGTAGCTGTCGGCGATGGCGAAGCGCAGGTCCCAGAAGCCGATGTGCTCGAAATCGACCTCGAATTCCGCGCCGGCGGCACGGTGCAGGTAAGCGGCGAAATCGAAATTGTCCTTCGTCGTGCCGCGCGGCACCGGAGCGTGGAAGAACCATGTCTCGCCGAGATCGACGCGGCCGAAGAACTGCCAGTAGCCCTCCAGGTCCGGATGCAGCACGTTGTAGTAGGATTTCCCCGGAAAGCGTTTCAGGAGTTCGTGCAGGCCCTTCGACCGGAAGACGAGCAGCACCATGAGCCGGTCGTGGTCGGACAGGGTCTGGGTGATGCCGGCGCTCTCGCGCACCAGCGAACGGCTCCCGTCGCAGCCGACCACATAGCGGGCGTCGATGTTCAGATGTCCGTCCGTGCCCGAGGCCGCAACGCTCGCGCGGTCCGCCTCCTGCCGCACCTCCGTCGCGGCAACACCGTAGAGCAGTTCCACGGTTTCCAGGTCGGCAGCGCGCGCGCGCAGGACTTCTTCGGTCGCGTACTGGGGAAGTCTTTCGTTGTCGGTGAAGTAGTAGGGCCGCACGAGAGCGCGCTGCAGCCAGTCGTAGTGATAGCCGCCGAGCAGCGTGCCATAAGCGGTCAGGCCGCCGATCCCGTAATCCTTCGGAATGGTCCGCGCGGCCCTCAGCGCCTCTTCGGCACCCCAGAAGTGGAAATGCTCCATCGTCCGCTGCGTCAGGTTCTGGCCTTTGGGGACGCGCTGCGGTTGCGCAAATCGCTCGATGACGACCGTGCGAACCCCTCGCTGTCCGAGTTCGATGGCGAGCCCCATGCCGACGGGGCCGCCGCCGACGATCGCCACGTCGGCGGAAATTTCGCGTGTTTCGTTCATCAGTGCCTGTCCGATTGTGCCACTCTGACGTCGAGCAGGGCCGAGCGCCGCTCCTCGCGGATCACCCGAAGCGCCCGCTCGAGCGCTGCGGGCAGGTCGTCCGCTTCCTCCACCCGCTCTGCATGGGCGCGACTGGCCCGGGCGATCATCTGGAAGTCCGGGGAGGGTTCCAGGGAGACGAGGGGCATGCGATTGGCGCTCGCCGCCTTGCCGCCGGGATAGGAATTCACCACGGACCGCCGCACCGCGTTCCATATGCCGTTGTTCTTGATGATGGTGAGGATCGGCAGGTCCATCGCCTCGGAGATCTGGTGGCAGGCCACCGGATTGGCGAACATGTAGGAGCCGTCGCCGACGCAGGCCACGCAGAGCCGCGTCCGGTCGTGGAGTTGCGCGCCGAGCGCCGCCGGCATCGCCCAGCCGAGCCCGCCGGAATGCGGCGCGGTGAACAGACGGTTGGGGCCTTTGAGGTCCATGGCCGAAGGCACGACGCCGAGTTCGGAAAAGACCACGCCGTCCTCGCCGAGGACGTCCGAGAGGCACCGGCTCATCCATTCCGCCGTCATTGCGCCGTCCGCCCCGACCGTCTTGGTAACGTCGCCGCCGGATCTCGGCGACACGGTGCCGACAGCGCCCCTGCGCGCGCCGGCGTCCTCCAGAGCGTCGTGCAGCATCGCCAGTCCGGCCGCCGGATCGCCGGCCAGCGACAGGTCGCTCCGGTAGCTCCTGACCGGCATGCGGGCGAACAGCGGATCGGGCCCCAGGGAAATCACGGTGGCGTTTTTCGGCCTGTGCAACTTCTCGATCCAGGGAACGCCCGAATCCACCACCAGCACCACGTCGGCGGCGGCGAGCGCGTCCCTGACGTCGTAGCCGGCCAGCATCGGATGGGAGGAAGGCAGCACGTTGCGCACGGTGAACGGTTCGACGACCGGGATCGAGAAGGCCTGCGCCAGTCGCGACAGGGCGTCGGCGGTGGCGCCGGACGGGTCGGAACGCTGGCACAGGATGAGTGGCGACTTCGCCGACGCGAGCAGCCCGGCCGCCCGGGCGACCGCGGCCGGATCGGGCCGCTGCGGCGCCGACGGGGCCTGGGGCGCGGGCGGGAATAGGTGGTCTTCCGGAAAAGCCTCGGCCAGCGGTTCGCGCGGAAGCGAGAGATAGACCGGGCCGCGCGGCTCGCTCAATGCGATCGCCATCGCCCTTTCCACCATCGAGCCGCCCTGCTCGGCATAGCGCATCTCGTAATTGTACTTGGTCGCGTCGCGCACGATCGACGTCTGGTCGAACATTTCCTGCCCGTACTGGATCGGCGTCACCCGCGCCCCGGTGCGGCCGTGCTCGGTGATGGGCGTGCGTCCAGACATGACGATCATGGGGATGTTGTCGCTTGCCGCGTTGATGACGCCCATCGCGGCGTTGGCGAGGCCGACATTGACGTGGACCATGACCGCCTGCGGCCTGCCGGAAACGAGATAATAGCCGTGCGCCATCGCCACCGCGGCCGTCTCGTGCGGGATGGTGAGAGGCAGCGGGACCTGTTCCCCCGAGGCGCGGGCGGCGAATGCCTCGATGATCGATGGAAAGTCGGTCCCCGCATTGGCGAAGAGGTAGTCGATGCCGCTCGCCTTCAGCGTCAGGAGAACCGCCTCCGCGCCCGTGCGCGGGCCACTGCCCTCATCTCCTCCAGCATCCATCGGCCCTGTCCTCCCCAACGCACCCCTAAGGGACGCGACGTCATTTTCTCTCTTGAGCCATGGCGGCAATGCAATACAATGATAGAAATCTCATTCTGTGAGATTTTGCAACGCAAGTTGCCAAGCAGCCGGGTCATCCGGAGCATCAGGGAGGATGAAATGAACAGATATATCGCGCCTTTGGCGCTCGCAGCGTCGCTTGCGCTTCTCGGAACGGCGGCCGCGCAGACCGTCGGCATCGCAACGTCGAACCCGGGCTCGCTCTTCCACAACATCGGAACCGCCGTCGCCAAGGCCGCCAATGATGCCGGCCTGAACGCGACGATCCAGCCGGCGACCAGCCCCAACCAGTACATGCCCCTGGTCAACGCCAACGAAGTGGAGTTCGGCGTCGGAAATCTCGAGGAGTTCAACAACGCTCTCACCGGGGAAGCATGGTTCTCCGACACCGGCGCCAGCGACAAGTTGCGCGTCGTCGGTCTGATCATGCCGATCAGGGAAGCGATCTTCGTTCGCGCCGACAGTGACATCATGTCGGTCGCCGATCTGAAGGGCAAACCGATGGTCGACGGCTACACGGCGCAGCAGACCATCCTGCCGCAGCTCGACGCCATCTACGCCACAGCCGGACTGGCGCGCTCCGACATGCAGCCGGTGCAGGTGCCGAGCGTGGTGGCCGGTGCCGACGCCTTCATCGCCGGCGATGCCGTCGGCTTCATCTTCGCCCACGGCGCGGGCAAGGTTCGCGAGGCGGATGCGGCGGTCGGCGGCATCCGGGCGCTCGGCGTGCCGGACACGCCGGAAGCGGTCGCCGCCATCAAGCAGCATTGGAAGACCGGTTACGTCGTCAGGATGGAGCCCGGACCGGCCGCGCCCGGCGTGCTGGAGCCCGGTACCTTCATCGCCTATCCGCAGCTCGTCTTCACCAATGCCGACGTCAGCGACGACGTGGTCTACGCCATGACCAAGGTGCTCCACGACGGCAAGGAGGCGATGAAGGCCGCATTCCCGCCCTTCGCGGCCTTCGACCCGAAGGCAATGGTCGGCGAGACGGCGCCGGGCGAATACCATCCGGGCGCCATCCGCTTCTACAAGGAAGCCGGCCTCTGGAAGGAGTAGCCGCGGCGGCCTGAGGAAGAACCTGTCATGGGCGGTGCGGCGTCGCCGACGATCTGGCGGCCGGTCGCGGCGGTGCTGGCCGCCGCGATCACCATCGTTGCGGCGGCCTGGTCGCTCGGCGTCCCGCGCATGCTGGGCGTTTCCTACTATCCGCAGCAGTTTCTGGCGGTCGTTCTCGCGCTGGTGCTGCCGCTGGCGTTCCTGCTGCTCACGCCGCGCGGCACGCGGCGCGACGGACCGGTCGCCTGGTATGACATGGCCGCCGCGCTCGTCGGCATGCTCGCCGCGGGCTACGTCGCGATCCACTACGCGACCGTCGTCAACCAGGTGTTCCTCAGGCCCGTCTCCGCCTATGTTCCGGGCGTCATCCTCGTCCTGCTCCTGTTCGAGGCGCTGCGCAGGTCCACCGGCTGGGCGCTGGTCGCCATCATCGGCGCCTTCCTCCTCTATGCTATGTTCGGCGACCTCGTTCCCGGCAGGCTCGCGGGCCGTCCGCAGGACTGGCAGAAGCTCGCCGGCTACATGGCCTACGACGTCAATGGCATCTTCGGCCTGCCGATGGCGGTCGCCTCCACGATCGTGATTGCCTTCATCTTCTTCGGCGCCCTCTTGACCGCCACCGGCGGTTCGAAGTTCTTCACCGATGCGGCGCTCGTCACCATGGGGCGCTTCCGCGGCGGCTCGATGAAGATCGCGGTGGCGGCCTCGGCGCTGTTCGGCTCGATCTCTGGCTCGGCGGTGGCAAACGTCGTCGCGACCGGCGTGGTCACCATCCCGATGATCAAGCGCGACAATTATCCGGCGCACAAGGCGGGTGCCATCGAAGCGGTCGCCTCGACGGGCGGCCAGCTCATGCCGCCGGTCATGGGGGCAGCGGCCTTCCTGATGGCCGAATTCCTGCAGGTGACCTACGCGGAAGTGGCGCTCGCCGCGCTCGTGCCGGCGCTGCTCTACTATGGCGCACTCTTCATCCAGGCCGATCTGGAAGCGGCGCGCCTCGGCATTTCGGCCGCGCCTGCGAGCGAGATGCCGTCGCGCCGCACCATCATCGGTGGTCTGCATTTCCTGCTCGCCTTCGCGCTGCTGATCTACGCGCTGTTCAGTTTGAACTGGCAGCCCGAGCGCGCGGCGCTGCTCGCCTGCGCGACCGTCGTCGTCACGGCGCTGGTCTTCGGCTACGACGGCGTCCGCGCCTCGGTGCTCACGCTCTTGAGGACGATCGTCGCGACGGGCGAGCAGGTGGTGGAGATCATCGTCATCTCCGCCGCGGCAGGCCTCGTCATCGGTGTCCTCAACATCACCGGGCTCAGCTTCAACCTGACCTATGCGCTGGTGCTGCTCGGCGGCGGCAGCACCATCGTGCTGCTTGTCCTGTCGGCGGGCGTCTGCATCGTGCTCGGCATGGGACTGCCGACGCTCGCGGTCTACGTCCTGCTTGCCTCGCTGGTGGCGCCGGCGCTGGTGGAGGTGGGGCTGGAACCGATGGCGGCGCACCTCTTCGTGCTGTACTTCGGCATGATGTCCATGATCACGCCCCCGATCGCGCTGGCCGCCTTCGCGGCCGCCAGCATCGCGCGCGCCGACCCGATGCAGACGGGCTGGGCCTCGGTCAAGTTCGGCTGGCTCGCCTTCGTGATCCCGTTCCTGTTCGCCTTCTCGCCGACGCTGATCCTGGTCGGCGAGCCCGGCGAGATCGTTCTGGCCATCGTCACCGCATCCCTCGGCGTCTGGCTCGTCTCGGCGGGTCTGGCGGGCTATTTCGCGGCTCGGATGTCGATGGCGCAGCGCGGGCTCTTCTGTGTCGCCGGGATCGCCGCCCTTGTTCCGGCGGGCGCCTTTCCCGGCGCCATCTACACCGACGTCGTAGGCGCCGCGCTGGGCATATTCCTCATGGCTTCGTCCTGGTTCTCCGCCCGTTCCGCGCCGGGCTCGCAGGTGGTGCGGTGAGCGAGAACAACAGCCTGGAGCGGATGCTGGGCGTCCTCAACGTCTTCGACGAGGCGCATCCAGAGTGGACGCCCGAGGAGTTGCAGGAGCGCCTCGGTTACAGCCGTCCGACCCTCTATCGATACCTGAAGACGCTGAAGGAAACGGGTCTCATCGTCAGCGTGCGTGAGGCGGCCTACACGCTCGGCCCGAAGGTGGTCGAGATGGACTTTCTCCTGCGCAAGGCGGACCCGCTGGTCGTGGAGGGACAGCCCTTCCTGGAGGACTTGGCCGGCCGTCACCCGGGCACGGCATTCCTGTCGCGCTGGTACCGCGACCGGGTCCTGTGCGTCGTGTCAGTGCGCACGTCCGACGAGGCCGTTTCGAGCTACCCGCGCGGCAGGCCGATGCCTGTCGGGCGCGGTGCCACGTCGCACGGCATCCTCGCCTTCCTGCCGCGCCGCCAGATGATCCCCCTCATCGACAGCCGCATGGATACCTTTCGCGAAATCGGTTTCGGCGCGGACCGCGACGCGGTCATGGCGCGATTCCGGGCGATCCGCCGCGACGGCTACGTGACGGCGCGCGGCGAGGTGACGCCCGGCGTGGTCGGCACCGGCGCTCCGGTCTTCGATTCCTCCGCCGCGCCCGTCGCGAGCCTGTGCCTGACGATGGCCGAGCGCCACGCGGATGCGATCGGCCTCGCCAAACTGGGACGCGAAGTGGCCGAAACCGCCGCCCGCATCAGCGAGCGGCTCTCCTCGCGGCGGCTCCTCGACGCGGCCGAATAGACAATCCCGACACGACAGGCAGGACTGGACATGAAAAAGATCGACGTCTTCACCCACATCTGGCCGGAGGCCTACTTCAAGGCCTTGATCGGCATCGTCGGCGAGATGCATGCAATCACGGCGCGCTCCGGCCGCGTGCCGATGATGACGAACCTCGACCGCCGCTTCGAGGTCATGGACATGTTCGGGGACGACTACTGCCAGATCTTGTCCCTGGCGGCCCCGCCGCTCGAAGCCATATGCACGCCCGACCAGGCGCTGGAACTCTCCCGCATCGGCACCGATTCCATGGCCGAGCTCTGCGCGAAATACCCGCGCCGCTTCCCCGGCTTCATCGGCACCGCGCCGCTCTCCAATTCCGCCGCCTGCGTCGACGAATGCCGCCGGGCGATCGAGGAGAAGGGCGCCGTCGGGATGCAGATCTACACCAACGTCAAGGGCCAGCCGCTCGACCTGGATGAATTCGCACCCTTCTTCGCCTACATGGCCAGGGCCGGCAAGCCGGTCTGGATGCATCCCGCGCGTACGCAGGACTTCCCCGACTACCTGACCGAGGACCGCTCCGAATACGAGATCTGGTGGACCTTCGGCTGGCCGTACGAGACCTCGGCCGCGATGGCGCGCATGGTCTTTTCGCGTTTCTTCGACCGCTTCCCCGGCCTGAAGGTGATCACCCACCATTCCGGCGGAATGGTGCCCTTCTTCGAGGGCCGTGTAGGCCCGGGCTGGGACCAGATGGGCAAGCGCACGACCGACCGCGACCTCGGCGCGGTACTGAAGACGTTGAAGCGCCCGCATCTCGACTACTTCAAGGAATTCTACGCCGACACCGCCTCCTTCGGCTCGAAGAAGGCGATCGAGCATGCGGTGGAGTTCTTCGGCGAGGAGCGTGTGCTCTTTGCCTCCGACGCCCCCTTCGATCCGGAAGGCGGGCCGATGTACATCCGCGAGACGATCCGGATCCTCGACGGGCTGGAAGACGAGGCGTTGAAGCGCAGGATCTACCAGGACAACGCCGTCGCGCTGCTCGGCCTCTCGGTCTGAGAGGAAGGACCGGCGAACGCGCGCTCGCCCGTCAGGCAGTGTGCGACCTGATCCGACTGGCAGCCATGGCATGCCAGGCGAGGTAGGCGAGTGCGATGCCGGTCGCCGGCAGCCAGATGCCTGGTTCGCGCATCATCACCGCGCCGGCGAGCGCGATGCGGAGCAGCGTCTCAGGCCCGCCCATGCGCCGAACGTCGAACCGGGCGAGGGCGCCGGCAAGAAGATAGAGGCACAACGATAGCCGCGCGAGGACCAGCGCAAGTGAAGCCCAGTCGATGCCCGGCCCGTAGCCGGGGAGGAACTCGATGGCGCTGGGCGTCGCCATGGCCGGATCGAGCTTGGCCGCATCGATCAGCAGCAGTTCGGGATAGAAGGCGAAGACGAAGGGCAGCACGAACATGACGATGCCGGCCCGCACGGCGGCGAAACCGGTCGCCATGGGATCCGCCTTGGTGATCGAGGCTGCCGCGAAGGCGGCGACCGCCACGGGCGGCGTGATCGCGGAGGCGACCGCGAAGAAGAAGATGAACATGTGCGCCGTGAAGGGCGCTATTCCGAGCCCGATCACCAGCGGTCCCATCAGAAGCGCGACGTTGACATAGGCCGGCACCGTCGGCATGCCCATGCCGAGCAGGATCGCCATCAGCATCGTGACGAAGAGCGCCGCGAGGAGGAAGACGCCGCCCGACTGAAGCTCGGGCGCGAAGAGGCGCAGCATCGACAGGACGTCGCGCGCGATGAAGCCCGAAAGCCCGGTGAAGTTGAGGCAGAAGTCGATGACGGAAACCGAGAGGAACATCAGGTAGAGCGTCGCGATCAGCACGCCCGCATCCGCCAGTGCTTCGATCAGCTGCGCCGGCCGGCGCCGGAACTCCGGGTCGAGCAGGAAAAGCACGGCCAGCAGCGCCACCGCCCACCAGCCCGCGGATCCGGCGTCGCCTGCCGAGTTCTGGACGAGCTGGAAGAGCCAGGGCAGGTTCTCCGTCCGGCAGGATCCGTCCTCGACGATGCGCTCGATGCCGATGAGCCCGGCAATCGGGCCGCAGCCCACTGCCTCCTTGGGGGTCAGAAGCAGGAACATGATCAAGAGGATCGGTGCCAGGATCATCAACAGGTTCAGCCGGTCCTGGCCCGTCAGCGCCATCTCGGGCGTCTTCTCGCCGACTGCCACGATGCCCTGCTTGCGAGCCTGGAAGACGACCGTCAGGAACAGGCATCCGAAATAGGCGAGCGCCGGCAGCGAGGCGGCGATGATGACTTCGCGATAGGGCGTGACGGTCATTGCGGCCAGCACGAATGCCGCGACCCCCATCACCGGCGGCATGATCTGCCCACCCGACGATGCCGCCGCCTCGATGCCGCCGGCGAAGTTCTTTGTGAAGCCGCGCCTGAGCATCATCGGGATCGTGAGCACGCCGGTCGACAGCACGTTCACCACCGGCCCGCCGGAAATGGTTCCGAACAGCGCGGAGGAGACGATGGCCGCATGGGCCGGACCGCCGCGCAGGCGCCGCGTCCAGAGGAAGGCGAGCTTGATAAGCGACCGCCCGCCGCCGGAGATACCGAACAGCGAGCCGAGCACGATGTAGGGAAAGACCGTGGACAGGAGAATGCCCATGAAGCGGCCGAGGATGCCCTGCGCGTTGTTGACCAGGATGTCCTCGACGTTGGGACGCCCGTCCATCAGCATCCGCGGCTCGCCACCGAGCTTGGTGATGAGGTACTTGTTCATGTCCTCGGCGCCGAAGACATACCAGGCCAGCACCGTCGCCAGCGTGTAGGCGGCGATGAGGATGGCGACCGACACCAGCGCAAGGCCCCAGACCCGGACGTTGTAGCCCAGGAACACCGCGATCCCCGCGCCGACGACGACGAAGATCCAGCCGCCGAGAGTGTTGATACAGGCGGGGTCGTCCACCGATGTGGGGGCGGGCAGGCCATAGAGTTCCGCGAATTCGCGCTCCTCGGCCAATGCTCGGGAGATCAGCTCCGCCCTCTCGCCGGTGACGCGGTCGATCAGGCAGACCGAGTCGATCTCGACGAGATAGGCCAGCGCGACGAGCACCGACATCACGACGAGGGCGATATCCATGAACAGACCGAACCCGCGCCAGATGGCGCCCCGGTTCAGGTCGGCATACTGCGCCCGGAAGGAATGGTTGAGCGCCACGATCGCCATCATCAGGACGAAGGCAATCGGATAGAGCCACTGATAGGGAAACTTGCGGATCGGGAAATCGGGGTTCCCGACCATGTCCTGGACGAACGCATCGAGCCCGGGGATGGAGGGGATCGTGTTCAGGAGCCCGATCGCCACCAGCACGAGCCCGAGCAGGCGCGCGGCGCGCTTCAACGGCGTGACGGTCGCGGTTGGTTCCATGACTCTCCAGGAGGTATTGACGAAGAACGGCAGGCGAGCCGCTCAAGCCCGCCTGCCAGGCGATCAGGTCACTCGGCGCAGTCCGGGATCGCGTAGCCCGCCTCCTCCCACGCCGCGACGGCGCCGGGGTGGTACTTCAGCGTGAGCGCCCCGCAGAAGCCGGTCGTCTCCTCGTCCACGACGTCGAAATTGACGTTGGCGGCATAGGGCGCGCGCTTCTTGAGTTCCGGTATCGACGCGATGTAGGCGGCCGTGATCTTCTTCACGAGATCGTCGGGCATGTCGGCGCGCACGAGGGTGGCGAAGGGCACGCCGGGCGAACGGAAGTAGCCGTCCTCCGAGATCAGCGTCACGCCCTGGTCGGGGCCGTAGCCCATGTCCTCGCCCTTGATCACGACGGGCGAATTGCCTGGCGCGCGCAGGAACTTCTTCATGCCCTCGCTTTCCCAGATTTCCTTGGGAAAGGAGATGAGGTTGACGTTGCCCGCGGCAAGCGCCGTCACGACGCGGTCCGACGGGAAGGTCACGGGAACCATGAAGGCTTCGGCCGAACCGTCCACCAGGACGGTCGGCAACTGGCCCCAGTTGGTCTGGAGGCCCTTGTAGTCCTCGCCGTCCTTGAAGCCGCCTGTGCCGAGCTGCAGCGTCTGGCGTCCGAGCGTCAGCGCCGCCCCGCTCGGCGGGCCGTTCCAGACCGTGCGGCCCTTGATGTCCTCGTAACTGCGGATTCCGGATGCGACGGGCGCGAACAGCCCGTAGGCGCCGGCGTTGTAAGGCCACATGGCGCGGACCTTTTCGGCCAGCGCCTTTCCGTTCTCACCCTGGCTGCTGAAGGGGCCGCGGCCGTTTTCGAGAAGGAAGTGCAGGACGGTCGGCGCCGTCGCGATGTCGGTCTTGCCTTCGGCCACGTTGACGATGGAGTTGGTGGCGGTCTGGCCTTCCGAGACCTGTATGTTGGCGATCCCCTCGCGCGCCAGCACGTCGGCCAGATGGACCATGTTCACATGGGGCGAGTTTCCGGGGCTCGAGGTCTCGCCGGTGAGGTTGACCTGCGCCAATGCGGCTTGCCCCGCCAGGCAGAGCGCCGCCGCGCAGCCGAGGATTGCGATCTTTCGAGTGACTCTTGACGACATTTCTTGTTTTCCTCCCTGTTGATGAACATTCCGGTGCGTTCTTCGCCCCGGCACCTCCCTATTCCGCGGCTTTTCTCGCGCGCATGTCGCGCGCCTTGCGCCCGACATATTTCGCTACGATCTCCGGGTCGGCGTCCTCCTCGCCGACCACGCCGATCAGCACGCCCTTGCGGCCTGACTTGCTGCGGGCAGCCCGCAAGGCGTCGTTGGAGATCGTGGTCCGCGCCGCCGGGCGCCGCGCCCAGGCGAACAGCCTGTCGTAGAGCGCCGCGCGAATGTCTTCCTGCGCCGGCGAGGCGCCCAGGTCCTCCAGTTCGTCGGGATCGGCGTCGAGGTCGAAGAGCATGGGCCGGAAGCCACCCTCGAAGTGGATCATCTTCCAGCGGCCGTCGAACACCATGAACATGCGCGCGTCGGCCGGATGCAGGCCGAGCTTGCCGGCGAGAGGGCTGGCCGAATAGTCATATTCGCAGAAGACCGCCTCGCGCTGAGGCGCCGCGCCGCCGCGCAGCAGAGGCAGCAGCGACTTTCCCTCCAGGATGTGGTCGAGCCGCGAAGGATCGCTTCCCGCCGCCTCCACGAAGGTCGGCAGGAGATCGAGGCATTCCACAAGTGCGTCGCAGACCGAGCCGCGCGTGGCGTCGGCCTTGTTCGACGGATCGTAGATGATCAGCGGAACCCTGATGCTGGCATCGTGGAAGAAGGTCTTCTCCCCCATCCAGTGATCGCCCATGAAGTCGCCATGGTCGGAGGTGACGACGATCATCGTGTCGTCCATCCGGCCTGTCTCTTCGAGCCAGCCGAGCAGCACGCCCATCTGGTCGTCGCATTGCTTGATCAAGCCCATGTACGCCCGCAGCACCTTGTCGCGCACGTCGTCGCGCGACAGCGCACGGCCGACCGGCGCGTTCTGGAATCCCCGGAAAACCGGATGGTCCGTGTCCCGCTCGGCCTGCGAACGGACGGGCGGCAGGAAATCCTGCCGTCCGTACATCGAGGCGTAGGGTTCTGGCACGATGTAGGGCCAGTGCGGCTTGATGTAGCTCAGGTGGCAGAGCCACCGCGCGTGGCGCTGGCCTTCGATGAACTCCATCCCGCGACGCGTGAGATAGGGCGTCTCGCTGTCCTCCTCGCGGATATTGGCGGGAAGGTCGGAATTCTTCAGGAACCAGCCCGAAAGCACATTGCCCGTCTCGTCGACGGCGGAGTTGGCATAATCGTGCCAGGGATTGTCGCCGTCGTAGCCCTTCCCGCGCAGGTATTCGTTGTATTTCAGCGCGCCGCCCGGATCGTAGAGGCCGTCCGGTCCCTCCGGCCGCATCCCGTCGTCGCGCTCGAAGACGTCGAAGCCACATTCGCTCACCCGGGCGCCGATGACGCTGTCGGGTTCGAGGCCGAGCCGCCGCATTCCTTCGGCATCCGCCGCCATGTGCGTCTTGCCGACGAGCCAGCAGCCCATTCCGACGTCGCGCAGATGGTCGCCCATCGTGCGTTCGCCGACCTTCAGCGGCACGTTGTTCCACGACGCGCCGTGGCTGTGCACGTAGCGGCCGGTATAGGTCGACATGCGCGAGGGACCGCACAGCGGCGACTGCACGTAGGCCCGCGTGAAGCGCACGCCCTTGCCGGCGAGCCGGTCGATGTTCGGCGTCTTCAGGTACGGATGGCCATAGCAGCTCAGATAATCCCATCGAAGCTGGTCGAACATGATGAAAAGGATGTTCTTCGGCTCGGCCATGCCTGCGATGTCTCCTCCCTGGAGCGTCGCCGCGTATCGCGCGGTCTGTCTTGCGAGGCCGACTGTAGCCGCGCCCGCGCGATCGGGGAAATAACAACTTCCGAGCAGATATAACGAAACGGATATATCAGGCGTAGGCTTGCGCCGCCTCCCGCACGTGCTCGACCAGCAGCTGTGCCTCTGGCGACAGCTTGCGGTCCGTCGCGTGGGTGATGCCGACCGAACCCATCAGTTCGTCGCCGGTCAGGCTCAGTCGCACGACGCGGCCGTCGGCGATCTCCTGCCGAACCGCGCCGAGCGGAACGCAGGCGACGGCGCGGTTTCCGGCGAGAAAGCTGCGCGTGAATTCGAAAGACACCGTCTCGATCTTGTTGGGAAAGGCGCCGAGCCCGCGGGCGGTGGTGAACTTGTCCAGTTCGCGGCGGATGATCGTGTCGGGCATCGGAACCACGACGAGTTCGGCCCGGATGTCGTCGAGTGTCACGGCGTCCGGCTGCGCGGCGAAGGGATGATCGCGTCCCACGACGAAGATCAGCGGCTCGAAGTAGAGGTGCTCGAAGCGCACGCCCGGCATGTAGTCGAGCGCCAGCAGGCGGCCGAGCAGGAAGTCGATCTCCGACCGGTGCAGCCGCGCCACCAGTTCGGGCACGCCGGCCCAGTAGAGCCGCAGGTCGGCCTGCGGCGCGGCGGCCTTGAACCGGCTCGCCGCTGCCACAGCGAGCGTGCGGGCGACGTTGGGCAGCATGCCGACCGCGACGACCGGCACCGGCGAAAGTCCCGCCGCGCTCCGGGTGCCTGCCTCGAGTTGCGACAGCGCGGCGTCGACGTGCCGCCGGAGCGATTCGCCCGCTTCCGTGAGCGAAAGGCCGCGGCCGGTGCGAAGGAAGAGCGGCTGTCCGATGATGCCTTCGAGTTCCGCCAGCGCGCGGGAGAGCGCAGGCTGCGAGCTGTTCATGTGCTCCGCCGCGGCACTGACGGAACTGTGCCTGGCAAGGGCCTGAAAACAGCGCAGGTGCCGCATGCGCAGTCGCGCGAAAGCTCCGGTCATCGCGGGTAGCATGCCCCCGTTGCGAGTGATCGGATCCACTTGGCAAAGTCGGACAATCCACGCAAGCGGCGGCGCGTGAGGATACCTCTTCCTTTGCCTGACGGGATTATACTCGAAGCTGCGGAAAATCCGGTCATGGCGGCAGCCGATACCGGCAACCCATTGTCACCTGCTGCGGGGGCATACGGCACCGCCGGCCAGGTGGAGACTTTTCCGGACAGAACCGGAAGGGCCCATGCGTCAGCTCAGCCTCGAATTCCTCACCGTCCCGGAAGTCGATACGCCGAGGCATATCGAACTCGCGGCTGAATACGGGTGCGCCTTCGTCGGTCTGCTGATCCAGCCGATGCGGCCGTTCCCCTTCTTCAACCTCCTGGGGGACACGCCGCAACGGCGGATGGTGCGCCGCCGCTGCGTCGATCTCGGCATAACTGTCGACGTTGTCGACGCCTTCAACCTCCAGCCAGAGACCGATCCCGAATCCTTCCGTCTGGCGATCGAGTCCAGCGCCTATCTCGGCGCGAACTGGATCAATGTGCTTGCGCGCGACCCCGACCAGTCGCGTCTCCTCGACAGCTTCGGGGGCACCTGCGAGATCGCGCGGGAGTACGGCATCAAGGTCTCGACCGAGATCAGCCGCCGCTTTGCTCACGACACGCTGCCGAACACGGTGGCATTCCTGGAAAAACTCGGCGATCCGGATGCCCGGATCACGGTCGATTCCATGCACTTCTTCCGCAACGACGGCACGATCGCGCAGATGAAGCAGCATATGGACTGGATCGCGCGCGTGCAGATCTGCGACGGCGCGGACGGCGTGCCGGTGGACAAGCAACTCGAAGAGGCCCGCACCAGGCGCCTTCCGCCGGGCGACGGCGTGTTCCCGCTGCAGGAGTTCCTCGACGCGCTTCCCGACGACAGGGTGATAGGCGTCGAGATACCGAACACGGCGATGTCTCTCGAAGAGCGCGTCGGCCGCTCCGTCAGGCAGACGCGGGGAATGGCGGACAGGAGGGCGGCCACGTGACCACCCGCTCCTTCGTCTTGTCTCGCCGGGATGGACCAGCACATGGCCTCCGGTGATGCCGCGGCCCGCGTCGCCGTCCAGGCACAGCGGCGGGTCGACGCGTTGAAGGCGGCCGACGAGGGCGGTCTGCTGGACGTCCTCCACGAGGACCTCGTCCACATCCACGCCTCCGGCCGTTTCGACACGAGGCAGAAACTCGTCGACAGCGTGGTGCAGGCAAAGATCGTCTACCGCAGGATCGAGGCATCCGACGTGCGCATCGTCGAAGCCAACGCGCTGACCACCTTGCGCACCGGAAACCTGAGCACGACGGTCATCGTCAACGGCGAAGAGAAGCTTCTCGAGACCGCGTTCCTGGAAACATGGATCCGGTCTGATGACGGCAAATGGCGGATGATCGCTTGGCAGGCGACGCCGCGCATCGTGCCGCCGTCTGAGGGCGGCAGCGTCCCGTTGGAGAAGTCGAATTGAGCCACGTTTTCGGAGCGGCCGGGCAGACCGGGCTGATCGTTCGCGACATCGATTCCGCGCTGAAGCACTGGATCGCGCTCGGGGTCGGCCCCTGGTTCTACCGTGACAGGATCGATTTTCGCGATTTCACCTACCGGGATCAGGCCTGCGACGTCGAGGTCTCGGTCGCGCTCGCCAACAGCGGCGCCATGCAGTTCGAGCTGATACAGCCGCGCAACGATGCCCGCTCGATCTACAACGACTTCCTGCGTTCCGGCCGCGAGGGCATTCACCATCTCGGCTTCCTGACCCGGACATTCGACGCGGACAAGGCGCGCTACGATTCGCTCGGCATGCGGCCCGTGATGCGGTGCCGCGTCGGAGACAGTCCCGACTGCATCCTGTTCTACGAGCCGTCCGGGACAGATGGGGTCGCGGCGGAGATCATCGAACTCAGCGGAGGCAAGGGCCGCGTTTTCGACCGCATCCGGCAGGCGGCCGACGGATGGAGTGGTGACCGGCCGATACGGGATTTCGCCGAAGTCATGGGATGAGGGCGGCCAGCTTCGCATGCGCGGGGCGAGACCCGGGGACGTGGAAAAACATCGGGAGGAAGATCGATGAACTCGACCATCGAAACGCGCGCGACGGATGGCTCCGCGGGGGCGCGCGGCCCCGCGCCCTACTACCGCGACGAACTCTACGGGCTGCTTTCTAGGGCGCGGCTCGAAAACCCCGTCTACTACGATCCTGAACTGGATTACTGGATCGTAACGCGATACGCCGACGTGATCGCCATCCTGAACGACCAGGAGAACTACACCGCCGAGAACGTCACCCAGCGTCCGATCCCCATGCATCCCGACGCGATGCGGATACTGGAGGAGGGCGGCTTCTCGCCCTCGCCGAGCCAGGCGAGCATCGCCCCGCCGCACCACACCCGCATCCGCGCCGCCACCAACGCGATCCTCAACATCAAGACCTTCGCGGTGCTGGAGGCCGACATCCGGCGCCTGACCATCGAGGCACTCGACCGCCTCGAAGGCCACAGCCGCGTCGATCTCCTCGCCGACTTCACCTACGAACTTCCCGCGCAGGTGATATTTCTCGTCCTCGGCATTCCCTCGCAGGATACCCAGAACGTCAAGCGCTGGGCGGGCAACCGCACGCTGATCGACTTCAGCCCTTCGACCTACGAGCAGCAGATCGAAGGCGCGAAAGGCCTGGTCCAGTACTGGAAGTACTGCAAGTCGATGGTCCAGGACCGGATGGAGAACCGGCGCGGCGATTTCACCAGCCGGCTCCTCGACTGGCGCAATGGCGACGACGCGATCCTGACACTGAACGAGATCGCCACGCTCACCTATTCGCTCATGTTCGCCGGACACGAGACCACGACGAACCAGCTCACCAACGCCTTCAGGGAGCTGATGATCCAGCGCCAGGCGTGGGATGCGATCTGCGCCGATCCGTCGCTGGTCCCCAACGCGGTGGAGGAGATGTTCCGCCTCGTCGGTTCGGTCATCCACTGGCGACGCCGCACCCGCAGGGAGGTCGAGCTTGCCGGCATCCGGCTTCCCGCCGGCGCCAACATCATGCTGTCCTTCGCCGGCGCCAACCGCGACGGCTCCGTGTTTCCCGAACCGGACCGGGCCGACGTCGGCCGGGCGAACGCGCGCAGGCACCTGTCGCTCGGCAGCGGCATCCACGTCTGCGCCGGCGCGCAACTGGCGCGTCTGGAGATGAAGATCGTGTTCGAGGAGATGACCAGGCGCTATCCCGACATGCATCTGGCGCCCGGCGCGCCCGTCGAGCACCTGCACACCTACGTCTTCCGGGCGCCGACCTCGCTGTGGGTCGATCTCGGAAAGCCGCGCCTGCCGAACTAGGTCCGCCGCGCACCCGTACCGTCCGTCGGCGCGGATGAAGAACAAGCCGGTGCTCCCCGCATGTCCGGCCCAGCTTGGACGAAGCCAGTCAACATTCGGAGACAAGCGATGTCACATGCCGCGAACCCCGCCCTGATCGAAGCGCCGGTCCTCGACATGGACCCGTACTCCGAAGAGAACCTCGAAAACCCGCGCCCCTTCCAGACGGCCCTGCGGGACACCGGACCCGTGGTGTGGATCGAGAAGTACAAGATGTACGCCGTCGGCCGTCACGAGGAGTTGCGCCAGGTGATGTCGGATTACCGTCGCTTCACGACCACGGGCGGCATCGGCATGTCCGACATCCGCAAGCCCGGCGCGTGGCGCAGCCCGAGCCCCATCACCGAGATCGATCCGCCCAGGCACACCGCGGTGCGCGGGTCGATGATGAAGATCCTTTCCCCGCTCGTCATCCGGCAATGGCGCGAGGTCTTCGAGCGCAAGGCCGAGGCGCTCGCCGAGATCGTCGTCGAGCGCGGCGAGGTGGACGGCGTCAAGGACATCGCGGAGGCCTTCGTGCTCGATGCCTTCCTCGGCGTCCTCGGCGTCGATTTCTCCAAGGAGGAGTTCCTCATCATCGGCGACATGAATTTCAACCAGCAGGGACCGAAGAACGAACTGTTCCGCCGTTCGGAGGAAGCTGCCGCGGGGATCATGGACCGCTACCAGGCGGCGATCCAGCGCGAGAACATCCTGCCAGGCGGCTTCGCGGAGAAGATCCTGCAGGCCGAGGACGCCGGCGAGTTCGCGCCGGGCACGGGACCGCTTCAGGTGCGCTCCTTCCTGCGGGCCGGCGTCGACACCACGATCGCGGGGATCGGCCACACGCTCAACTTCCTCGCCCGCGATCCCGGCCAGTGGGACGCGCTGCGCCGCAACCCGGCACGCACGAAGGCAGCTTTCGAGGAGGCGATCCGGCTGGAATCCCCGGCCGCGAACCTCTTCCGCACCACCGCTGCGGATACCGAACTCAGCGGCGTCTTCATGCGGGGCGACACGAAGGTCGCCATGTTCATGGGGGCGGCGAACCGCGACCCGCGCAAGTTCGAGGATGCGGATCGCTTCGACATCGCGCGGGAGTCGGCCGGCATCCACCTCGCGCTGGGCCACGGCGACCACATCTGCATCGGCCAGAACATCGCGCGTCTCGAGGCGGAGTGCATCCTGGGTGCGATCGTGCGCCGTGCCGCGACGCTCGAACTCGCCGGCGAGCCCCGCTATCGTCTCGTCAACACGCTGCGCACGCTGGAGCGGCTTCCCCTGAGGCTCGGCCGCTAGGCATCCGTCAGCCGGAATGTACGCCGCGGGGCGTGAACAGTGCCCGCATCCATGGGACCGGAGACGGACGCAGAACCGTGATGCGGCTGGCCGCGACGTTGGCGTTGAGCGCTTCCCGCGCCTCGCGCCAGGCTTTGTTCCGCTCGAGCCGAGACCTGTGACGATGGAACTCGTCGAGGGACGTGAACCATCGATACTCCAGCACCCGATGCAACTGGCCGACCAGCGAGACGAACATGCCGACGAGGCTCTGCTCCTCGAACCCATCCGTCTCGGAGAAGATTTCCATTTCCCGCCAGTAGGATGGTGCCGTTCCCGGCAGGAGGTCGACCGACGTCTCAGTGACGATCAGCCCCTCGACGTCTCCCGCGTCGGGGAAGACGGGCTGGTCGCAGAGCCAGTCCCGCTCCGCGTTCCACAAGGGGGATAGCCGGGCGACGGGGCTCGGTGAAAAAAAGCCGTTCTCCTGCGCGGTCAGCAGCTTTCGGGCGGTGGTGTAGTAGTCCTGACGGCCCGGCTGCCGCTGGTTCGATGCCACGCGATCGCGCCAGTCCGCGAAGTCGTCGTAGCGCTGCAGATGCACGATCTGCTCCGCCGTCCCGCCCGCCACGTCGAAGTAGCCGATGTTGCGTTCCAGGTAGTCCGGGATCGCGTCCATGGTGTTCCACGAATGCTGGAGCGCCCAGAACTCCGCGGCCAGGCCCGGTCGCAGCGTATAGGCGCGGCGTTCAAGGATCATCCTGGTCTCTCCTGGCCCGTGCGCAACTGCAGGCGCGGGCAGTGCGCCGTTCAGCCGAAGGCGCGCATGAAGGCGATCGGGTTGACGTGCTCGCGGTTGAGCACGATCTTGCCGTCGCGCAGCTTGAAGATGAACACGTAGCGCTGGTCGTAGGAGCGGCCGTTGGCGATGACGATGCTGTGCGCGCTCGCCTCGACGATGATGCAGTCGGGATCCGTCGTCTGATGGACGTCGTGGATCCAGAAGACGTGATCCCGCCGCCCCGGCATGGCCTTGTTGTAATAGGAGAGGATCCGTTCCTTGCCGCGCCAGACGGGCTCGAAGCCATCGAGTTCCGGCGCGAAGGGGATTTCCTGAACGGCGTCGCCGGCCCACAGGTCGGCGAACGCGTCGAGGTCCTTCGCCATCAGCGTCGTGTAGAAGCCGAGGACTGTCCTTTCGTTGTCGTTCCTGGGAACGATCTCGTCCGCGCGTCTCATCGGCTTTTCCCTCCCGCTTCGATCGGTTCGTCTATTGTTTTCGTTCGATCCGCATGTCCGCCATCGTCTTTCCCTCCGGCATGGGGGGGCGCTTGCGGATTTCCTCCCACGGAACGCCGGCTTCCCAGTCGGCGCGCAGCTTGTCGGGATCGACGAAGACGCCGATCGGATTCTCTGCGAATTCCTTGCTGTGGAAGAAGGCGTGGGTGCTTTCCAGCGTGTCGAAATTGTCGACCTGCAGTTCGAGCATCACGTTGTCCGGGTCGCGATAGTAGAAGGAAATCGTCGGCCCGTGGTTGATCATGCGGACCGGCAGAATCCCCTTGTCCTTCAGGCGGTAGTAGGTCGAGAGAAGCTCGCCCAGATCGCGATAGCTGTAGGCGAAATGGTCGACGCTTCCGCTTCCCTTCGGAAGGTCGACGGTGTCCGGAACCTGGATGAACGCGATGCGGTGATGCTCGTGATCGTAGGTCATGAAGCAGATCATCTCGTTGCGGAAGACGACCCGCGCGCCGAGCACGGCCTCGTACCATGCGATGATCCTGTCGATCTGCTTGGTCTTGAGGACCATGTGCGCGAACAGCTCGGGCGGTATAGGCTCCCCCTGCCGCGCGCTGCTTCGCTTCTGCGTGTTGTGGGACATTGCGATCTCCTTCGCGCGCCGAGGCGTTCGTTCGCGCCGCCGTTCAGCCGTCTGCGATGAGCCTATCCCGCCGGGAAAGTGAGGCGGTCCCCCGTATCTGGGACGCAAGGAATCGCGGCGACCTCCCGGCATCCGGCAACGGCGCCCGCTCGTCGGAAACGGGGCGCGACCGGTACCTTTCGGAGGCAGGGTCAGAGCTGCGGGTCAGCGATCCGCACGACAAGGCCGTCCAGTGCCTCGGTCATGACGAGCTGACAGCTCAGACGGCTGTTCGGCTGCCGGCCCATGGCGGTGAAGTCGAGCATCTGTTCTTCGTTCGGCGTGATCGGAGGCGTATCGGGAAGGAACGTCTCCTCGACCAGCACATGGCAGGTCGCACAGGTGAGTCCGCCGCCGCAGTCGCCGACGATGCCCTCTATGCCATGCGCGGTCGCGGCCCTCATCAGGCTCGTTCCAACGGGAACGTCCAGCTCGACGCGCGACTCGTCCGGATTGATGAATGTGACCTTGGGCATTTTCTGGAAGACCTCTCTGTTCAAGCTGGGACCAGCCGGAGCGGGAGGCGCTCCAGCGTCCGAAGGGTGTTCACGATCCGGTATTCCGGGTCTCCGGCGGGTTCGATGGCTTTCACGCGGCGCACGATGGCGCCAAGGATGCATTCGGCTTCCAGCCGCGCGATCATCTGGCCGATGCAGACGTGGGGTCCGGTGCCGAACGCCAGATGGACGCCGGTCACGTCCCGGTCGACGTCGAACCGGTCGGGGTCCTCGAACTTCCGCGGATCGCGGTTCGCCGCGCCCATGAAGTTGCCGATCTTCACGTCGCCGGCCAGCGAAAGCCCCGCGAATTCCAGTGGCGCCGAGGTCGTGCGGAACATCACCTGCGAGGGCGAATGCAGGCGCAGCGCCTCCTCGAAGGCGGTGCGGATCTTGGCAGGGGCCGCCTTGACCTTCGCCCACTCTCCCGGGTTCTGCGCCAGGAGGTTGAGCGTGTGGCCGATGCCGGCGATCGTGGTATCCACGCCCGCGCGCAGGAACGACCGCACCTGCACGCCTGCGGTCCCCTTCTCGAATTCGCCGGCGTCCTCGGCCAGAAAGATCTTCTCTCCGAATCCGCCGGGGATCATGCTCTCGCGCTGGAAGCTCTTCTGGTAGGCGTCGAGGATCGGTTCGACCCGCTTCAGCGACTTCTGCAGGTTTTCGTTGTTCGGGCCGATCTGGTTGAAGTTCATCTCGCCGATGGCGATGAAATCCTTGCGCGGCATGTCGACGCCGAGAACGTCCGGAAACACTTTCAGCACATAGGCTTCGACCAGTTCGGTCACCGCCTCGATCTCGCCCTTCGCGACCACGCGGTCCGCGACCACCTCGGCTTCCTCCGAGAAATGTTCGCGCCACTTGCGGATCACGATCGGCGACAGGATCTTCGTCATCGCGCCCCTGACGCCCGTGTGGCGCGGCGGATCGATTTCGGTGATGGGGCTGGGCGTGCGCCACGCTCCTGGCTTGCGGATGTCGGACATCCCGATGCCGCCGGTCGAGGTGAAGCGCTGGTAGTCGCTCATCACCGTCTTGACCTCGTCGTAGCGGCCGACCGCATACATGTCGTACTTCTCGATGAAGACGACCGGACCCGTCTCGCGCAATGCAGTGTGGAAGGCAGTGGGGTCGGCGATGTTCTCATCGGAGAACGGATCCACGTCGAGGACGGGTGGCGCCTTCGCGGTCGTCATGCTCGCGGTGCTCATAGGTGGCCTTCCTCGTGATCTCGTCAGGCTCTCGTGACGCGAAGCGGCAGCTTCTCGAGAGTGCGCAGCGTGTTGATGATGCGATAGGAAGGCGGACCGGCCAGTTCGATCGCCGCCACCCGCCGCGCGATGGCGGCGAGAATGATGTCGGCTTCCAGTCGCGCGATCATCTGCCCGATGCAGTTATGCGCGCCGGCACCGAACGCGAGGTGGATGCCGGCCGTCTGGCGGTCGATCAGGAAATCGCCGGCCCGGTTCCACTGGCGCGGATCGCGGTTGGCAGCGCCGATGAAGACGGCGATCTTCCGGTCCGCGGCGAGCTTCACGCCGCCGAGCACGGTTTCGCGTGTGGTGGTGCGGAACTGTGTCTGCGAGGGCGATTCATGGCGTATGGCTTCCTCGAACGCACCCCGCACCAGCGAAGGGTCGGCCCGGACCCGGGCCCACTGCGCCGGATCGCGGGCCAGCTGGTTGAGCGTGAACCCGATGCCTGCGTTCGTCGTGTCCATGCCCCCGCGGATGAAGGAGCGTACGATGCCGGGCGCGCTGCCGGGTGGAAGTTCGCCCGCCTCCTCGGCCAGGTATATCTGCTCGCCGAATCCGCCCGGGATCATGCTCTCGCGCTGGAAGCTCTTCTGGTACCACTCCAGGATCGGCTCGACCTTCTTGAGCGACCGCTGGAAGATGTCGTTGTTCGGGCCGATCGCGTTGAAGTTCATGTCGCCGATGGCGACCGCGTTCTCGTGCGGGATGTCCACTCCGAGCGCGCTCGGAAATACTGTGAGCACGAATGCTTCGGCAATGTCTCGCACGGCGTCGAACTCGCCCATATCGACCACTTTGTCGGCGATTCGCTCGGCCTCCTTCTCGAAGTCCGCCCGCCATTTGCGCACCACGATCGGCGAGATGATGCGCGTGAGCACCGTCCGCAAGGAGGTGTGTTCGGGAGGGTCGACCTCGAGGAGCGGGCTTCGCGGGCGCCATGCGCCGGGCTTGCGAAGGTCGTACATGCCGGTGCCGGCGCCTGCCATGAAGCGCTCGTGGTCGGACATGACCGCCTTGACTTCCTCGTAGCGTCCCGTCGCGTAGATACCGTACGGAGCAAGCACCACCACAGCCGCCTTTTCCCGAAGCGTCTCGTGAAAAGCATACGGATCCGGCAGGATTTCCTCCGTGAACGGATCGATGTCGAGGACCGGTGCCTCCAAACGTGCCTCCGCTATGGCTTCGGTCATCCTCGTCGTTCTCCGGCCTCTTCCCGTTCCCTGCCGGTGTGCCCCACCGCATGTTGATTCGTTGATGTTGCTATCGGATTCGAACGTCGGTGCAATGTGCCTGGCTCAGGATTTCTTTACCCGCAGCGGCAGACTGTCGAGTTGGCGCATCTGGTTGATGGGCCGGAACCGGGCCTCGCCGGCCAGTTCGAGCCGGTCGGCGACCTTCACCAGCGCTTTCAGGATCGCTTCAGACTCCAGCCGCGCGATCATCTGTCCGATGCAGATGTGCGGCCCGCTTCCGAAGCCGAGATGAACGCCGGTCGTGTCGCGCGTGACGTCGAACCTGTCGGGGTCCGCCCATTTCCTCGGGTCGCGGTTGGCTGCTCCGAGGAACACGCCGACCTTCGTATCGGGCGTGAGGCGCACTCCCGAGAGCGAGACCTCGCCGACGGTGGTCCGGTAGGTGACCTGGAACGGCGTCTCCAGCCGGAGAGCCTCCTCGAAGGCCGACTTCACCTTCGTCTGATCGCTTCGGAGGATCGCCCATTGATCGGGATTCCGGGCCAGAAGATGCAGGGTGTGTCCGATCCCCGTGATCGTCGAATCGGTCCCGCCGCCGACGAACGAGCGCACCATGTTCGAGGCGATGCCTTCGTCGAATTCGCCGCGATCCTCCGCATCGAAGAGCATCTCGGCGATCGAACCCTTGATGACGCCCTTGCGCTGGACGCTGTTCTCGAACCATTCGAGATAGGGCTGCGCCCGTTTCATGGCGCGATGGTAGAGTTCGTTGGGCGGACCGCTCTGGTTGAAGCGCATCTCGCCGATAGCCAGGATGTTCTCGCGCGGCAGATCGACGCCCACCGCCTCCGGGAAGACCTTCAATACGAAGGTTTCGGCGAGATCCGTCACCCCGTCGAACTCGCCCATGTCCACGAGCCGCTCGGCAAGGCGTGCCGCCTCGGTCTCGAAATGCTCGCGCCAGCGGCGGATGACGATGGGTGAGAGGTACTTGGTCAGCGTTCCGCGGATGGCTGTATGTCCGGGCGGATCGTTCTCCAGAAGGCGGTTGGGAATTCGGAACGCGCCGGGCTTGCGGATGTCCTGGATCCCGATGCCGGCGCTGGCGGTGAACCGGGTATGGTCGGTCAGCACTTCCGCGCATTCGACGTGCCGGCCGACGGCATAGACGCTATAGGGCTTGATCAGCGCGATCGGCCCTGCCTCGCGCAGTTCGCGATGGAACGGATAGGGATCCCGCAGGACATCGATCGCATAGGGGTCGATGTCGAGGACGGGTGCCTCGGCCGATCGCTCGATTTCCGCGACGTCGCTCATGCGCAGCTCCAACTTTCGTCTTCTGGCCCTGGCCGGTCGGATCGGATGTCGCTCTTCCCATCGTCACGCCGACCCGGGCGACATGCGCGGGCGGGACCGTCCCCGATCCGCCGGCGCGTCCATTCTCTATGCGGCCGGCGGTCGGAAAAGCTGTCCCCCGTGGAGGGGAACGCCGGATTAGCGGCCCACATTCCCGGCTATCGCTTCACCTAGTTCAACTCGGTCCGCGCGAGTTCGGGCGTCTCGCGATAGTCGCTCCACAGCGTCAGGTACCACATGAGGAGTTCGCGCTGGCTGCCGATCCCGAGGCGCTGATAGGCGCGCTTGCGGTAGGTCATCACGCTTTCCTTGCCGATGCCGAGATCGAGCGCGATACCGCACGAGGAGAGACCGTAGAGGATGCGCGCGCACACCTCGCCTTCGCGCTTGGAGAGGTTCGTGGAAGCGAGGATGCAGCCTTCGATTTCGGGCAGCGAGCACAGCGCGGGCGTCAGGTTCGGACGGCGCGTTGTGAGGTCGACGTGCTTGGCGACGATCGACATGGCTGTTCCCGCGATGCAGTTCGCCGTCTCCAGGAGCGCATCCACCGCGCCGCCGCCGTCGTGCGGGCGCAGGATGCGGACGCAGTAGGCCGTGCCGTCCTTGCGCACGCTCAGCAGCACGCGCTGGCGCTTCTGCAGGTACCTGTTGCAGTCCCCGGAGAAGGGCACGTTGATGAAGTCCACGCGCACGCTGCTTTCGCTGGTGACGGAAAGCTGGCGCTTCACTTCGTAGGAGGTGAGGTCGGACTGGATGACCGGCTCGGCATCGGCCCGGCAAGCGGACGAGACCTCGGTCAGTTCGTAGTCCTTGAGCTGGAAGATCGAGCAATGGTCGGCGCCGATGTGCCCGTCGAAGTAGGACAGCAGGCGATCGGCGAACTGGCTCTGTCCGATGCATTCGACGATGTCGGACAGTCCGAAGAGGTGGTCGATTTCGATCGGCTGGGTGTCTTCTCGGGCAATCGCCCCGAAAACTGTCGTCATGATTTCCTCCCTGGCTACGACCATAGTTTTAATTTCATTATGTAACTTTTTCAATCTGAAATCGATGTTGCGGTGCGATACGGGTATCTTATTGTTTTAACTAACGAAATCGTCAAAGGAGAAATATGAAAAACATGCTCATATTTTCTGAATGTGCACTGCACGCGAAGTTCCGTATACCCCGGCGAAGGCTCGTTCCGGCCCCGGCTGCCTTTGCCCGCACCCCTTGTGACGTTCGGATGGGCCGGCATTGGACGTGATCCGGCGTCCCCACCGCATTCATGCCGAAGTCGCCGGGACGGAGCGAAGGTGGACCTGCATTGGGGCGGGGCCCCCGGATGCGGCGGTCTCCCGTCGGTCCCCCGCCGCAGTGACAATCCGGTGTTCGGGAATTGGTATTGCTTTTGACAAAGGTTCTGTTGAAGCTCCCGCCACGAGGGAGTGGGAGGTATTATGCGGACTGGTTTCACGTGCGCGACGGACGGCGTACGCGGACACGGCGATCGGGCGGGACCGCGCGACGGCGCGCCTCACTGCATCTCGATGATGTCCGCGGGAGAAGACCGCGCATGTTGATGCAGCAACTGCTCAACGGCGTCGTGGTCGGCAGCGTCTATGGCCTGTTCGCGCTCGGATTCACGCTGATCTTCGGCGTGAACCACATCATGAACATGGCGCATGGCGCCGTCTTCATGTGGGGCGCGTTCGCCGGCCTCTATGCGGTCATCCTGTTCGACGTGCCGTTCCCGATCGCTCTCCTGATCGGCGCGGTCGGCGGCGGAATGGTGAGCGTCGTGTTGGACTGGGTGGCCTTCCGCCCGTTGCGCAAGCGCGGCGCGCCCGAATTCTCGTCGATCGTGTCCTCCATCGGCGCGAGCCTGATCATGCTGTCGCTCGCCCAGCAGCTGACGGCGACGCGCGTCATGCGGTTTCCCTTCGACATCTTCCCGATCGTGGTCTTCAACTTCATGGGGCTGCGCATCCAGCTCCTCCAGCTGATCATTGTCGGCATCGTCTTCCTGATGGTGATCGGCCTCCTCTACTATCTCTACCGAACCAAGTACGGACGGCACATACGGTCGGTTGCCTTCTCGGAGCAGACGTCGAAACTCCTCGGCATCAATCCGTTCGCGGTCAACTTCCAGCTCTTCTTCCTCTCGGGCGCGCTCGCCGGGATAGCGGGCGTGCTGATCGGGATCGTCTTCAACTCCGTGCATTTCATGATGGGCGAGCCGCTTCTCCTGCGTGCCTTCGTAGTGATCATCCTTGGTGGGCTGGGAAGCATCCCCGGGGCGCTGATTGCGGGGCTCCTGATCGGCATCATCCAGACGCTGACGGTCGCCTACATTTCGGCGGGCATGGCGGATGCGCTGGTGTTCTCCCTGCTCTTCCTCGTCCTTCTGGTTCGTCCCACCGGACTTCTCGGCAACAGCGGCGCCGTCGCTCGGGTGACCCGCATATGATGAGCTTCTTCCACTCCTATACGCCGCTGTTCGAACTGGCCCTCTTCAACACGCTCTTGGCGTTCAGCCAGTACGTCGTCCTGCGGGCCGGCGTCTTTTCGCTGGGAACTGCGGCGTTCGCGGCCATCGGCGCCTATGTGGCGGCGATCGTGGTGACGACCTACGGCCTCCCATTCTGGATCGGCATCGTGCTCGCGATTGCGATCGGCGCGATGGTCGGCGCGCTCGTGGCGATCCCGCTTGCCCGGCTGCGCGGCGTCTTTCAGGCACTGGCGACGCTGGCACTGGTGCAGATCGTCCTGTCCATCACCCTCAACTGGGTCGACGTGACGAACGGCGCGCTGGGAATAAACAGCATCCCGAAGACGGTCGGCCTTGTCGGGCTTCTGATCGCGGTAGCGATCGTAACCTACTTCATGGCGGCGATCGGCTCCTCGAGCATCGGACGTGCGTTTGACGTCATCCGCGAGGACGAGACCGTGGCGGTGTCGCTCGGCATCTCGGTCGTCAAGCACCACTTCATCGCCTTCGTCCTGTCGGGGGCGATCGCCGGGCTCGCCGGAGCCCTGCACTCGTACAACAGCTATTCGATCACGCCCAACGAGTACGGCTTCAACATGCTCGTCATCGTCCTGGCCATGGTCGTGCTGGGAGGGCGGGTCTCGATCTGGGGTCCGATCGTCGGCGCGGTTATCCTGACGGTGCTGCCCGAACTGCTGCGCGGCTTTCAGGAATACCGCACGGTCGTGCAGGGCGCACTGCTGATGGCCTCTATCATCTACCTGCCCCGCGGCGTCGCCGACACTCTGATCGGAGCCTACCGGCGCCGCCGGATCGCGGAGGAAACCTCGCGGATGAGGGAGACGGTGACGGCATGAAAGCGCTGGTTCTCGAGGATCTCGCCCGCAATTTCGGCGGCTTGCCCGCCGTCGACGGCATACGGCTCGAAGCGCCCGCCGGGCGCATAACCGGCCTCATCGGACCGAACGGCGCCGGCAAGACGACCGTCGTCAACATGATCACCGGGTTGCTGAAGGTCACGCGCGGGCGCATCAAATTCGGCGACGACGACGTCACCGAGGCCGACGCCACCCAACTCGCCCGCATCGGCATCGCCCGCACGTTTCAGAACATCCGGCTGATTTCGGACGCCACCGTTCTCGAGAACGTCGTGGCCGGCTTCCATCGCCATGAAACCACCGGCACCTTCGCCAATCTGTTCGGGCTCCCCTCCGCGCAGCGCGAACGTCGCGCGCTGGAGGACAAGGCCATGATCCTGCTCGAACAATTCGGCATGACGGGTCTGGCCAGGCACCCGGCGGGCGGTCTCTCCTACGGCCACCAGCGGCGCATCGAGATGATGCGCGCGCTGGCGATGGACCCGGCGCTCCTGCTGCTCGACGAACCGGTCGCCGGCATGAACGATTCCGAGGCCCACAGCCTTGCCGACATTTTCCGGAACGTCGCCCGCCGAGGGGTCGCCATCCTGCTCATCGAGCACAACATGCGCTTCGTCATGTCGCTCTGCGATCATATCTATGTGCTCGCCTCCGGGCGTCTGATCGCCGAGGGCACGCCCGACGCTGTCGGCCGCGATCCCCGCGTCATCGAAGCCTATCTCGGAGCATAGCCATGCTGACGATCGAGAACCTTGCGGTCGCCTACAAGGGCATCATGGCGTTGCGCGGCGTATCCCTTTCCGTCGCAAAGGGCGAGATCTTCACCCTCATTGGTCCGAACGGCGCGGGCAAGTCCACCATGCTGAATGCTGCCAGCGGGATCGTCCCGGCCATGTCGGGCCGCATCCTGTTCGACGGCGAGCCGATCCAGGGCCGAGCCGCTCACCTCATCGCACGGGCCGGGCTGATCCAGGTGCCGGAAGGCCGCCGCGTCATCAGTCCCCTCACCGTGGCGGAAAATCTCGCGCTTGGCCGCGAAGCGGCGGGACGGAGGGGGTCGGAGGCGTCCGACATCGACGAGGTCTACGAGCTTTTCCCCATCCTGGCGGAGCGTCGCAACCAGTTGTCCGGCCAGCTCTCCGGCGGGCAGCAGCAGATGCTGGCGATCGGCCGCGCCCTCATGGGCAAGCCGCGCATCCTGCTTCTCGATGAGCCGAGCCTCGGTCTGGCGCCCGTCATCGTGCGCGAGGTCTTCGACGCGCTCATAAGGCTGAACCGCGGCGGCCTCACCATTCTGCTGGTCGAGCAGAACGCCAAGCTCGCGCTCCAGACCGCCCACAACGCGGCGGTCATCGAGCAGGGACGCATCGTGCACCAGGGCGCCGCCTCGGATCTCATCGACGATCCGGTCGTGGCGGATCATTATTTCGGCCGCGCGGAAGTGATGGCGTGATACGACGGAAAAGGTGTACGGAGGCCATAGCAAGGCGCCTGAGAAATGCTTGCGGTCTACCTTGGCGCCCATGCGGGAACGCCTGAATAGCCCCCATGCGCGGGGACAGACCCCGCCGGCATTTGCTTCATGGATGGGCGGTACCGCGATCTTGCGGCAAGGTCGGAAAGCAATCGTCGAAGGCCGTATCGATCGATCGACAAGCGCTATGCTTGGCAGCGCGATCGGCATCCGTGCCAGAGGTTGGTCCAGTCATCGGCAGTCAGGGAGGATATGCATGAAACTCACGCGCAGGATTTTATTGGCAGGTGCCATCGCATTTTCGGCAAGCACCGCATTCACGGCGGCGAGCTTCGCCGAGACGGCCACCATCGGTGTCATGAACGCGATGACCGGGCCCTATGCGTTCGGCGGCGTGCCGATCCAGAACGCAATGAAGCTTGCCATCGAGCAGGCCAACGCCAGTGGCGCGTTGGGTGATCTCAAGCTGGAGGTCGTCGAGGGCGATACGGCCGGCGACAAGGGGCAGACCATCACGCTGGTCAGCAAGTTCGCCCAGAGCGACAACGCTCTGATGATCATCGGCCCGACCACGAGCATCGAGGGGACCGCCGGCGCGCCGGTCGCCAACGAACTGAAGGTTCCGATCATGGCCATCGGATCGTCGACTGGCATCCTCGACGCTGGCCCGTACTCGTTCAAGGTCCAGGCGGTCGGTTCCGACATCATGGGCGCGCTGAGCGACTACGTCGCCAACAACATGGGTGCCAAGAAGATCAGCATCGTGTTCGACCGTGGCAATGACGGCTTCGTCGGCCAGAAAGATGCTTTCAAGAAGAAGATCGAGGAAGCCGGCGTCGAAATCGTTTCCGAAGAGGGCATCCTCGCCACGGACACCGACTTCCTCGCGCTTGCGACCAAGCTCGCCTCTCAGGAGATCGATGCCTTCTTCGTTGCGGCCCCGGCGGAAGTCGGCGCCAACTTCCTCCTGCAGACGCGGCAGGCCGGCGTTCCCATGGACATCCGCTTCGTCGGGCCGTCCACCTTCGCGACACCCGCCTTCGTCGACACCGCGCAGGGCGCCGCGGAAGGCTCGATCGTGCTCGCCGACTACTTCATGGGATCACCGGACGAAGCCAACCAGGCGTTCGTCAAGGCCTATCAGGACAAGTACGGATCCCAGCCCGACAACTGGGCGGCCATGGGATATGCCCTCGCCAGCCTGGCGGTCGAGGCCATCAAGGACGCGGGTCCAAACCCTGACCGCGAGAAGGTCAAGGACGCCCTCTCCAACCTGAAGGACGAGCCGACGATCATCGGCAATCACACCTGGTCGATGGACGAAGGCCGCAACCCGCACTACGGCGCGGCAATCCTGCTGGTCAAGGACGGCGCCTTCGAACTCGCGCCGCAATAGCTCCGCTTTCTCCAAGGAAGCACTGAGAGCCCCGGCGGTACGTCCGCCGGGGCTCTTTACCGATCGGATATCGGATATGGAATACCCTCGGCTCCAAGCTTTGACCCTCTCGCTGCCCCTCATCCGCCCCTTCGGGGCACCTTCTCCCCGTGAACGGGGCACCATCGCTCAGACCGCGCGCTCCCGGAGCTCGGCATCCCCGATTATCTTCGACACGTACGCGACACTCCCCTTCTCCCCGTTCACGGGGAGAAGGTGCCCGAAGGGCGGATGAGGGGCGGCGCCAGTGGTCGACCGAAAAGACCGGTGGTATGGCACCCGCGTCACTGGCCATTGACCGTTTCACTGGCACCCGATCGGAATGCCGCCATGAACGCGGCCTCGATAGTCGCAACCGCCTGTCCGGGTGGATAGAATCCGACACCGCACCCAGCCGCATCAATGTCTTCCACGATTTCTCGGGTGACTTCATCCACGCACCCCGCGACAGGCCGCACACTGCCCGCCGGTGAGCGAAGGATGCGAAATGCACGTGCATGCGGCAATGGACGACGGAAGGATGCTGCGGCGCGTCATCGCGCTGCTCGTCTCCTTCGCCGCCCTGGCCGAACGGGCCGCCGGCCGATCCGCACCGGTCCGCTGCTTCGTCCTCTGGATATTGCGGCGGGCGGAGGCGGTGGCGGAGGAGTTCGTCTTCGATGCAGCGGGCGTGCCGCAGCCGTCCCTTGAAGGGATCGCGTCGGCCGGCAACGATCCCGACGACGCGCTCCGGCTCGCCGCCCGCTTCTACGCGCTGGCCACCGCGCTCTGCGCCCTGTTGCCCCTCGGTGGGTTCGACTGGCGGTCTGCCCGGCGCGGTTTGGTATTTGTTCCCGTCCCACAGGGCTACGACCGCTTGATGGGCGGCTATACATTGAAGCTGAACGACACTTCATAAGGCAAGTCGCGCGGCGCGGACGGTCGATCATGACCGCCGATGGAACAAGAAAACTGCCTGCGAAGCGCTCCGGGGATCAGTTCCGGTGGGAATCCACGCGTTCGATCATCGCGCGGGTCGCGCGCGCGATGACGCGCGCGACCTCGTGGTCGCTTTTTGTGGCAAGCAACTCGTCGACCGGGCATTCGAGCGTCAGGGGGGCGCCCGCCGGGATGGTCGCCAGGAGTTCTTCCAGGGGAAGGGCGCCCGTTCCAGGCACCATGCGGTGGCGGCGGGCCTCGATCGCGATCCCGCCCAGTTCCTGGGGCCTCACCGTCGCGGATGCATCGCAAAACTGCATGTAGGACAGGCGCGCCGGATCGATCCTGGCGACGTCCTCGACCGTGCCGCCGGAACGGCTGAGATGGATGGGATCGACGAGCAGCGTGATGTCGCCGCGCCCGGTCCTGTCGATCACCCGGTCCGCCTGCTGGATCGTCTTGACGCCGGTGAAGAACATGAACTCGAACGCGGTTCCGAGCCCGAAGCCGGACGCCTGGTCCGCCACATGCGCAAGATTGTCGGCGACCCGGCTCTCGTCGGTGTCGTCCGCGATGGCGATCACGTACCGGGCTCGGAGGCGGGCGCCGGCTTCCATCATCGGAAGGAAATCGCTGACCTGCGTCTCCGGCTTCAGCCGGATGACCTCGATGTCGTGGACGTGGAGGCCCGTGTCGTCCAGCCGGTGCAGCGTCTCCTCCATCATCGGGCTGTGGCCGAGCATCGGAAACTGTTTCTCGCCCGCCTGGGGATGTGCCGGAACCAGCCGGATCGTGACGCCGTCGAAGCCGCCGGCCGCGGCTGCCGAAACCAGATCCGGCGGATCGAGGTGGAGCAGCGTCAGATGTGCCATGGCGATCTGGCGGCGTCCGCCCTTGCCGTCGTTCTGTGTCATTCGATTGCTCCTTCCGGCCCCGGTTGCGCGCGGGACCACTACTCTGCCACGACGCGATTGGTCAGCGTTCCCACGCCCGGAATGTCCACCGTCACCACGTCGTCGGGCTTCAGCCACAGCTGCGGCTGCCGCGCCACGCCGACGCCGGCCGGAGTGCCGGTCGCGATGATGTCGCCGGGGGAAAGCGAAACGATCGCGGAGATGAAGGCGATCAGGTCGGGGATCGAATGGATGAGGTCCGAGAGCGGCGCGTGCTGCATGCGGTCGCCGTTGAGATGGGTGCTCAGTTCGAGTGCGGAGACGTTCGGCACCGCGTCGGCCGTGACGAGGTATGGACCGCAGGCGCCGGACCCCTCGAAGTTCTTGCCCGCCGGCAGGCTGCGCTTCTGGAAGTCCCGGACGCTGCCGTCCATGAAGCAGGTGTAGCCGGCAATGTGGCCCATGGCGTCCGCCGCCGCGATGTGCCGGCCTCCTCGGCCGATGACGACGGCGAGTTCCCCCTCGAAATCATACTGGTGCGAGGCCTTCGGCTTCCGGATCGGCGCACCGTGACCGACGATGGACGCGGGAAGCCGGAAGAAAACCACCGGTGCCTCCTTGTCCGCCTGCCGGCCCGCCTCGGCGGCGTGGGCGGCGTAGTTCAGACCGACGCAGGCGATGGTGCGTGGCTGCGGGATAGGCGGCAGCAGTTCCAGTTCGTCCAGGGCCGCATGGGCGGTCATGCCCGACGCCAGATCGGCCAGCCTCGGCAGAGCGCCGGCGGCGAGCGCGTCCGCGAGCGTCTTGATACCCGGAAGACGCCCGGACACATCGATTACGCCGTCGCCCATGACCGCCCCGAACGAAGCCTTGCCGCGATGGACGTAGCTCGCAAACTTCATGTTTGCCTCTCCTCACCCGATGACCCGATGCGTCTATGTGTGCTCGGCATGGACCTCGAGCGCGACGAGCAGGCGCGACACCATGTTGTAGGCGGCGATCGTCGCGGTGAGTTCCAGGATCTGTCTCTCGTCGAAATGCGCGGCCATCGCCCGGTAGGTCTGCTCCGGGACGGTGATGTCGCGCGTCATCGCATCCGTATAGGCAAGCACGGCCTTCTCGCGTTCGGGCATGCCATCGGGCGTCCCGCCTCGCGACAGTTCCCCGATCCATCCCTTGTCCAGACCTTCCGCGATCGCGATCGGCGCATGCGCCTCGAATTCGTACGAAGCCCCGTTGAGGATCGCGATGCGCAGGATGACCAGTTCGCGCAACGCGCCGGGGAGCGACGTTTGCTGTCGGATGGCGGTCAGGAGCTTGAGCCAGCCCCGTGCCACAGGCGGGCTGTTCAGGAGCACCTGGTAAAGCAGCAGCAGTTTTCCGCCGCGTTCGCTGCGGATTTCGTCGATGAGTTTCTCCAGGGCCTCGTCGGATGCCTCAGAAACCGCCTTTATCCTCGGCATGGTGCCTCTCCTCCCACTCCTACCTGGTCGCCTGCCCCTCCGACCCGCTCGCGCGCATCGGTTTCAGCGCTTGTGACCAGCGCTCGAGTTCGGGCAGCATCGCGCGCGCCGACGCGTCGATCAGCGGGTTCGACACGAAACGGCCCTCCGCGTCCAGCCTCTCGGCGACCGTCGGTATCGGCACGCCCTCGATGAGCGGAACCAGCTTGAGGGTGGTCACGATCTGCTTGCAGAGCTGGACGGCACGAAGCCCGCCGGACACGCCGCCATAGCTGACGAAGCCGCAGGGCTTGTGGTGCCACTCCTTGTGGAGATAGCACAGCGCGTTGACGAACGCCGGCGACGGACCCGCATTGTATTCGGGCATGACGAAGACGAAGGCGTCGGCCGCCGCGACGCTCGCGCTCCAGGCCTTCGTATGATCATGGACATAGGCGCCGAGCTTGGGATGGTTCGGCTCGTCGAAGACCGGCAGCGCGAAGTCCGCCAGGTCTGCCAGCCGCACGTCGAAGGTGGAGTTCTCCGTCGCGAACTGCCCGAACCAGCGCGCCACGGCCGGACCGATACGTCCGGGTCGGGTCGAACAGATGACGACGTGAAGCAGATTCAATGTCTGGTTCCCATGTTGCCATGGAAGACGCTACACCGAGGATGGATCCGCCTCTGTACCCAACGATGGGACCGGCGGTCAGAAGCGGCGCGACAGTTCCGGCGGCAGTCTCGTCAGCATGACGATGCCGAGGAACAACAGCAGCACCGCGGCGGTCAGGAAGACCGGCGCGAACCCAAAACCGTCGATGACCTGTCCCGCCAGAAAGACGCCGACCGCCTGCGACAGAAAGTAGAAGGTGGCGAAGATGGCGACCGAGGAACCGCGCGCATCGGGCGCCATCTGGGTCGCGCAGGTCTGCAAGGTGTTGTGCAGCATGTAGAATCCGAAGCCCATCAGCGGGATGGCCGCGAGATAGACATGGTGCGACGGCGCGAAGGCGATCGCCGCATAGGTGATCGCGACGAGTACGGTGCCGAGAAATGACAGCCTGCCCGGCCCGAAGATCCGGATAAGCCGCCTCGACTGGACGACATAGGCAAGTCCGCCGATGCAGTAGGTCGCCAGGTAGAGCCCGATGGTGGCGAAGTCGAAGCCGTAACGGAGATTGAGGCTCGCCCCGACATAGGTGAAGGCGCCGAACATCGCGAATGCCTCGATGGTCACTAGGAACAGCACAAAGCGGACCACCGGCCGCGTCAGCAGGCGCATGAACACGTCCAGCGTCTGCCAGATGCTGCCGTTCCCCCGGATATGCGCGGCCGTCGCTTCGCGATCGCGGGCGAGAACGAAGAGAAGGCCCGCGACCGCCGCGAGGTAGATGGCGGCGATGACGAGGAAGGCCGAGCGCCAGCCGAAATATTCGCCGAAGATACCTCCGCCGATCTGGCCCGCGAGCAGTCCGAGTATCTGGCCCGACATGAACTTTGCAAGCACCGCCTGGCGCTCGTTATCGGCCACGACGTCTCCCACCCAGGCGATGGCGAGCGGAACGATCGCCGCGGCGACCATGCCGGAACACAGCCGCGCCGCCGCGATGCCGGTCAGCGAGGACGCCAGTCCGCACGCGAGCGTGGCCAGCATCGAGCCGACGCAGGCGATGAGGATGACCCGGTACTTGCCGTAGCGGTCCCCGAGCGGTCCGAACACGATCTGGAACGCGCCGTAGGCGAAGGCATAGGCGGTGGCGACGAATGCCACCGATCCGATCGACACGTCGAACTCGAGAGCGATCTGCGGGAGCACGGAATCCATGACGCGCGTCGTCGCAGCGGCGGCGAACGAGGCGACGGCAAGAAAGAAGATCGCGCGCGAATGGCCGGAAGACGTTCGCGCTTCGCTTTGGTCGCCGGCGTCGTGTTCGAGGGGAGGTGCGCTTTCCGAGAGAATGACCCTCTCCTGTGGGAATGGCCTTCGACACCGCGGCCCGGCAGGTCGCGACGGAAGCTAGTATCCGGCGAGGTTGCACCTGTCACCCGTATTGGTGACACGACTGCCGCCATCGTGCAGAGAGGTGCATGCCGGCCTACCCTGTCGAAAGGGACATACGGTCCCGCCGGCATTGCCGACGCTCCGCGCGAACCTCGGAAGGATGCGACGAACCATGATCTACGAGATGCGGCACTATCTGATCGAGCGCGGGCGCATGAACGACAATCATGACCGCATGGCGCACCGGACCCCGCCTCTGCTCGCGCGGCATGGGGTACGGGTCGTCGCCCGCTGGGCCGCCGTCGCGGGGGTCCGGCTGCCCATGTACTGCTACATCATGGAGTGGAAGGATTTCGCCGAGCGCGAAGCCGCATGGGCGAATTTCTACGCAGATCCGGAATGGGCGCAGGTTCGCGCGGACACGAACGCGGGCTCCGAACTCGTCGAGGAAAGCAGCCTCTTCTTCATGCGGCCAAATCCTGTCTTCGTGGAAAACGACGCGGACCGCGACCGAAGGATTACCGGGCTCCATCAGCTGGTCATCCAGAAGACCGCGATCGGCCGAAACCCCGCCGTTGCTGGGTTCCTGGGATCGACCTACCTGCCGCGCCTGAAGGCGGCGGGCGCCGAGGTTCTAGGGGTGTGCGACATCGTCAGTGGGCCGGTCATGCCCGCCGTCGCCATGCTCTTTGCCTGGCCTGACGAGACCGTCTGGCGCAAGGGATGGGCCGCCTTCGAAGACGACCAGGAGATGATCGCCGCCTACCGCGCGCAGCGGCAGGCCGCCGGCACGACGCTCCTGGGCAGCGCCGACGTCTACCTGCTCGAACCGGCGAAGTACGCGCTTCCGCTCGCCCTGAGGACCACCCCCCGCTGAGCGGGTGCGCGAGCCGGCGTCAGGCCGTCACCTTCAGCGGCAAATAGTCCAGCGTGTGCAACTGGTTGATGATTCGGTAGCGCGGCTCTCCCGCCGGCTCCAGCGTGACGGCCCTCTCGGCGAATGCCCTGAGGATACAGTCCGCCTCGAGCCGAGCGATCATCTGGCCGATGCAGGTGTGGGTTCCGTGACCGAAGGCGACATGGATCCCCGCGATGTCGCGGGTGATGTCGTATTTCTCCGGGTTTTCCCAGAACCGCGGATCGCGATTGGCGCAGCCCGAGAAGATGCCGATCTTGGTGTCGGCTCCGAGCCTGTAGCCACTCAGTTCGGTCTCCCGACGGGTGGTCCGGTAGTTCACGTAGGAAGGCGATTCGTGGCGGATCGCCTCCTCGAAGGCGTTGCGCGCAAACTTGGACGGGTTCGACTTGAGGATCGCCCATTGGTCGGGATTGCGGGCGAGCTGGTTGAGGGCAAATCCGAGACCGGCGATGGTGGTGTCGGTCCCGCCACGCACGAAGGCGCGGCAGATGTTGGAGGCCACGCCCTTTTCGAACTCTCCGCGCTCCTCCGCGTCGAAGAGCATCTCGCCGATCGATCCCGGACGCATCGCTTCGCGCCGGACGCTCTTTTCATACCATTCGAGATAGGGCTCTGCCTTCTTTTCCGCCGCGCGGAAGAGGTCGTTGTATGGCCCTGCCTGATTGAAGCTCATCTCGCCGATCGCCAGCGCTTCCGTCCGCGGCAGGTTGACGCCTACCGCCTCGGGGAAGACGTGCAGGATGTATGCCTCGGCGAGGTCCTCGACTCCGTCGAACTCTCCCATCTCGACGACTTTATCGGCGAAGATCGCCGCTTCCGTCTCGAAATGGTCGCGCCACCGCCTGACCGCGAGCGGCGACAGGATCTTGTTCAAAGTCTTGCGTATTTCGGTGTGTCCCGGAGGGTCGTTCTCCAGAAGCCGGTTCGGGATACGGAACTTGCCCGGCTTGCGGATGTCGGCGATGCCGATGCCGGCGCTGGCCATGAACCGGTCGTGATCGTTAAGGACGACCTTCGTCTCCTCGTAGCGTCCGGTGACGTACACCCCGTATGGCTTCAGCCGCACGACCGCGGCCGTCTCCCTCAGCTCTTCGAAGAAGAGATACGGATTTTGGATGTTCTCGACCGAGTACGGGTCGACGTCCAGCACCGGCGGCTCGAGCAGCGCGCCGTGGGAACCTTCACCGGCGGTCGGTTGCGTGGTCATGCTCATGGGCTAACCTCCCTTGCGCCGCATCACGAGGCGACGGCTGATCCCAGGAAGCTACGATCGGACGAGGCCTGGGGTAGTCCCCCGGCGCGGGGGCAGGCGGTGTCCCGCAAGCTTCTAGTCTATGCTGCCGCGCCAACTAGCCCCGGGGCAGGGCGGCGCGGCGTCTTCGATTGTCGGGAGCATCGGGAATGGCGGAATTCGACGTGGTGGTGGTGGGCTCGGGAGCGGGCGGCATGACCACGGCCGTGGTCTGCGCCAAGCACGGACTGAAGGTCCTCGTGGTCGAGAAGGCGGATGTGTTCGGCGGCACCACGGCCTATTCCGGAGGTGTGGCCTGGATCCCCAACCATCATCACATGAAGTCGGTCGGCGTCGACGACAGCCGCGACAAGGTGCTCGAGTATCTGAAGGCATGCCTTGGCAACTACTACGAGGCAACCAAGATCGAGGCCTTCGTGGACAACGGTCCACGAATGCTCGAGTACGTCGAGGCCGACACGGAACTGGAGTTCGTGCCGACGCCAACGCCCGACTATCTTCCCACGAAGCCGGGCGCTTCCCGCTACCGCGGCGTCCTCGCCAGGGAGTACGACGGCTCGAAGCTCGGCCCCTATTTCAAGAAGCTCCGCCGGCCGCTGCCGGAATTCACCGTGTTCGACAGCATGCAGGTCGCGGGTGCCGACATCGTCCCGCTGCGCAAGGCGTTCAGGACATGGTCGGGCTTCATCCATACCACCCGGATGGTCGCCAACTACATGGCGGACAGGCTGCGCCACGGCCGCAGCACCCGGCTGGTGAGCGGCAATGCGCTCGCCGGACGGCTTCTGAAGTCGGCCATCGATGCCGGCGTGACCTTGTGGTCCGAAACGGCGGCGAAGGAGGTCCTGACGGAAGATGGCCGCGTGACCGGTTTGGTCGTGGAAAGGGATGGCCGGGAGACGAAACTTGCCGCGACGGCCGTGGTGCTCGCGAGCGGCGGCTTCGGCGCCAACAGGGAGATGCGCGAGAAGTTCATCCCGATGGCGCGGGATCACGTGTCGATCCAGCCCGAAGCGAATGTCGGCGACGGCGTCCTGATGGGCGTGCGCGCGGGCGGGGAACTCGTCGAGGACAATCCTTCGAACGGCATCTACATCCCGGTTTCCAAGGTTCGGGACAAGGACGGAACCGTGAAGCGGTTCCCGCACATCATGATCGATCGTTACATGCCCGGATCGATCGGGGTCGACCCCACCGGCAGGCGCTTCGTCAACGAAGCCGATTCCTATCAGCACTTCGTGATGACCATGCAGCAACTGGGTATTTCGAAGGTTCACATGATTGCCGACCGCCGGTTCCTGCGCACGTACGGCATGGGGCTGGCGCGCCCGTTCCCCTATCCGGTCCGCCGCTGGGTGGAGAACGGCTATCTGATCGAGGCCCCGACGCTGGCGGAACTGGCGCGAAGGATAGGGGTGGATGCCGCCACGCTCGAGCAGACCGTCGAACGGTTCAACAAACATGCAAGGGAGGGCCGCGATCCGGATTTCGCGCGCGGGGACGACGCCCATTCGCGCTTCCGCGGCGACCAGGAGAACAAGCCGAATCCCAGCCTCGCGCCCATCCTGAAACCGCCATTCTATGCCATCGCGCTCATTCCGGGCGACCTCAGCACCGTCGCGGGATTGCGGACCGACGCAAGTGCCCGCGTCCTCGACGGCGACGGCAGGGCGATCGCGGGATTGTATGCGGTCGGTCTCGACATGAACTCGATGACGCGTGGTCTCTATCCCGCCGGCGGTTCGAGCCTCGGACCCGCAATGACGTTCGGCTACATCGCTGCCCGGGACATTGCCGGCATCAAGGCCTCGGCTTCCGAAGCCGAGCACGCCTGAACAGCCGAGACGCTCCTATCGGAGTTCGTCGAAACCGCCGCCGAAGGCCTTCATGAACTGAAGCGGATTGACGTATTCGCGCAGCAGCGCGAGCTTGCCGTCGCGCAGCCGGAAGAGACAGACATAGCTGTTCTCGTAGACCCGGCCGGTCTCGCCGACGAGACTGCGGGCATGCGCCTCCACGATGATGCAATCCGGATCGTCCGTGCGGTGGATGGCGTCGATGACAAAGACATGGTCACGTCGGTTGGCGAAGGCGGCGCGGTAATGCGCCATGATCTCGTCGCGGCCGTCGAACTTCGAGGTCACGAATTTTCCGAACCCCTCGGGGACGAACGGGATCTCCTGAACCGCATCGGGCTGCCAGAGCGCTTCGAAGCTGTCCAGGTCCCGCTTCATGAGCAGGGTGAAGTAGCCCAGCACCGCGGCTTCCCTTTGGTCTTGCGGCGACAAGTCGTCCGCACGGGTCGGTTCCATGGTCATGACGTTCCCATTCCTGACGGTCCGTGAGACATAGTGGGAATTCCCGCCGGTCAGGGAGTCCCACGTCACGGGTACAGATGGGTTGTCGACCGGTGGATAGGCATCGACGAATGCCTCCGTGCCTCGCCGCCAACCGGCCGTGACGAAGACGGGGACCGACCGACGGACAATCGCTTCAACGGAGACGAAGAAATGGCAACAAAGGCTGAGCTTCCGGCGCGCCCGCGCGACTGGATGTCGAATTCCCTGCTCGATGGCCTCGTCGCGCTCGTGGTGGGCGGCGGCAGCGGTATCGGCGAGGCGACCGCGATCACGCTTGCCGCAAACGGTGCCCGGGTGGCGGTCGCCGACCGCCGCAAGGAAGCGGCGGACGGTGTCGCGAAGAAGATCGAGGCCGACGGCGGCGAGGCCTTGAGCCTCGCCATGGACGTCGCCGTCGCGTCCGAGATCGGCGCGGGGGTTTCGGAACTGATCGCAAAGTTCGGCCAGCTCGACATCGTCGTGAATTCGGCCGGCGTGATCTTCCCCGGGTCGCTCGAGGACTGCTCCCTGGACGACTGGCGCACCTCGTTCCTCGTCAACGTCGAAGGGGCGCTGCTTCTCGGACGCGCCTGCCTGCCGCATCTGCGCAAGAGCAAGTCCGCGTCGATCGTCAACATCTCCTCCCTGGCCGGTGGCAGGGGCTATCCCAACGGTGGCGCCTACGGGCCGAGCAAGGCGGCGCTGATTTCTCTGACCCGCCAGATGGCGCTGGAATGGGCGGCCGACGGAATACGCGTCAACGTCGTCAGTCCCGGAACGATCGACACGCCGCTGACGCGCGCCAACATGCGACCCGAGATCATCGCCGAGCGCGAGGCCAAGATCCCCCTCGGCCGGCTGGGCGTCGCGACAGAACTGGCGGATACCGTCGTCTTCCTGGCTTCGCCGGCGGCATCTTTCGTAACCGCACAGGAACTGAATTGCGACGGCGGGCTGTCCCAGAGCCTGATGGCGCAGAAGTTCTTCGCCAACAAATAACCGGACGCTAGCGAACCTTCACCGCCAGAGATCCGGAGGAGGAGCTTGCGCCGGACGAGGGGCCGCATCGTCATGGGGCTATCTCGCCGGGGACGACGTCCGTTGCTGGAGGCGCATGGTGATCCGATCCGAGGCTGCGGTTTCCAATCCGCTGAAGGGGATGCTTCTCCTCGTCTGCGCCTTCTTCATGTTCGCCTTCAACGATGCGGGCGCCAAATATCTGGTGCTCGCGGACGTGCATCCGGTGTTCGTCAACTGGATGCGGTTCTTCACCCATGGCGTGCTGGCCGTGGTCATCCTGCGCCCATGGGTGAACAGCGATCGCTTCCGCGTCGGCAACATGCGCCTCCAGCTCTTTCGCGGCGTGGTGCTGTTCGTCTCGGGTATCCTGAGTTTCTCCTCGCTCCTGACGCTGCAACTCGTGGAATTCGTCGCGATCTTCTTCGCCGCGCCGATCTGGGTCACATTGCTGGCCCGCCTTGTTCTCAAGGAATCCCTCGACTGGATGCGCATCGTCGCGGTGGTCATCGGGTTCGGCGGCGTGATCATCATATCCCGGCCCGGCATGGGCGTGCTCGGCATCGGGCATGTCATGGCATTCGCCGCGACGCTGGCCTATGGCGTCTTCATCATCGCGACGCGCCTTCTGACCGCCACGGAGAGCCATGAGAGCCTGTTCGTCATGCCTCCGCTGGTCGCCATCGTCCTCGGCCTTCCGGCGCTGCCCTTCGTGGGCTCGCTGCCGCCGGACGGCTTTTACCTTTCGATCCTCCTGTCTCTCGGCGCATTCGGCGCGATCGGGCACTGGCTTCTGATCCACGCCTACCGCATCGCGCCGGCGTCCTTCCTCGCGCCGTTCATCTACGTGCACATGATCTGGACGGTCATCTTCGGCTACATCATCTTCGACAGCCTGCCAGACGCCTGGACGATTGCCGGCACGCTCACCATCGTCGCCAGCGGCCTGTTGCTGGTGGCATCGGAACGAAAGGGGCGCGCGAAGGCGCTCCGATAACGCGTGTGCCGACGGCGGGTTCGAACGCGGCAAGGCCTCGGCACGGATTTCCAACATGAAAAGGCCGGTCCCGAAACAGGTCCGGGACCGGCCATGCATTCCTATGCAAGCGAGACAGCCCGGCCGAACGGGTCGGCCTATGGCTGCTGGTGAACCTATCCGATCAGTTCGTGCCTTCCTCGGCTGCGACCTCTGCCTTGAACTCCGAAAGGATTTCCGGGGCGTTCGACAGTCCGGCCTCCTCGGCCTTCTTGAGCCATGCGTCCTCGATCGGCTTGAGCGTGGTCTTGATCTTTTCGATCGCCTCGGGGGTGGCCTCGCCCATGTGGTAGCCGGCCGTCTTCATGCTCTCCAGCGCCTTGGCATCGGCGTCGTCGTAAGCCTGGCCGACCTTGCGCGCGAAGGCTTCGCCCGAAATCTCCATGATCGCCTTCTGGTCCTCGGGGGAGATCTGCGCCCACTTGTCGGCATTGAGGCCCATGATGATGACGGCATTGGCGAGCCCGCCCGGCACGACATAGACGCCGTCCATCAGGTCGAGCTGGTTGAAGCCGGGGATCGTGTTCAGGTTGGTGATCTGGCCGTCGATCGTGCCGGTCGCGAGCATCTCGTAGGCCTCCGCGGCCGATTTCAGGATCGGCACGGCGCCGAGCAGGTTCAGGACCTCGGTCAGGGTCGGCGAACTGCTGCGGAACTTCATTCCCTTCAGCTGCTCCACCGATTCCACCTTGGCGCCCTTCGTCACCATCTGCAGTGGCGATACCGACAGCAGCGAAACCGGATAGACACCCTCGAAGACACCGTTGTCTGCGAGGTGCTTTCGGTACATCCTGTCGATCACCGGTCCGCGCGCGGCGGTCTTCGTTCCGATCAGCGGCAGATCCCCGAATTCGATCTGGGGAAAGCGCCCCGGCGTGTAACCGGCGACCATCCAGGACATGTCGGCCAAGCCATCGTGCACCACGTCGTACTGGGCGGGGACTGTGCCCACCACCTTCGGCGCCACTTCGACCTTCACCCGGCCTTCCGTGACCTTCTCGATGTCGGCGAGCCATGGCTCGATGACGTCGTCCCAGAGGAAGAAGCTCGGCGGAAGCCAGTTCGAGTACCGGATCGTCACAGTGTCGGCAAAGGCGTGCGTGGCCGAAAGCGCGGCGAGGCCGACGGCCGCCACCGCCGTGGCCAGTTTCTTGAGCAGCATGTTTTCCTCCATGGTCGGTTTTTCCCGACTTTCCGCTAGCACGCGGCCCCGCGCGGCAATGTCCCCCGCTTGGTGACCTCTGTGCCCGCGCCGTCCCAGCCACGGGGGACTCTGGCGCGGAATGTTGTCGCCTACGTTCACGGGCACGCAGAGAGACCAAGTCGTCCGGAGAGACTGCCAATGACCGACACAGCCACGGGCGTGCGCGAGGCGCCTGTCGTATCGCTCGATCCCTACGCGATGGACGTGCTGGAGGACCCAATTCCGTTCTATCGGGAACTGCTCGATGCCGGTCCGGTGGTCTATTTCGAGAAGTACGGCGTCTACGGCGTCGGCCGCTATGCCGAACTGCGCGAGGTCGTCACCGACTATTCGCGCTTCACCGCATCGAGCGGCGTCGGCATCACCGACGCGCGCAGGCCCGAGTTTCGCGGTCGCCCGCCGAGCGCGCTGGTGGAGGTCGATCCGCCCCAGCACACCGAGACGCGGCGCGTCGCCAACCGCATCATGTCTCCGCTGGTGATCCGGAAATGGCGAAGCCTATTCGAGGAGAAGGCCAAGGAGGCGGTCGACCGCATCGTGAAGATGGGGGCGTTCGACGGTGTCCGCGATCTCGTGGAGCCCGTCGTCTTCGGCGGCTTTCCCAAAGCCATGGGGATCCGTTTCGACGAGGCCGCCATCCGCGCGATCGGCTATATGTCCTTCAACCAGACCGGTCCCGAAAACGAACTCTACTTCAAGGGGATGGAGGTCGGCGAGCCGTACATGGAATGGTTCATGGCCGCCTGCGAGGGCGACGCCGTCGAGCCGGGCTCGATCGCCGGCTCGTTCTTCGAGGCGGAGGCGGCGGGTGAACTGCAGCCGGGCATCGCGTTCAACATCACCCGTTCGCTGGTACGGGGCGGGATGGACACCACCATCAGCGGCATGAGCACGGCCCTGCGGCTTCTGGCCGAAAATCCCGATCAGTGGGCGCTGCTCAAGCGGCATCCGGATCGCATCCGCGCCGTGATGGACGAGGCCGTCCGCATGGTTGCGCCGAACCATCTCGTGTACCGGGCGACCGCCTGCGACACCGAGCTCGGCGGTTTCTTCCTCGAGGGCGACACCAAGATCGCCACGTTCCCGACCGCGGCGAACCGCGATCCGCGCAAATGGGAAAATCCCGACAAGTTCGACGTGATGCGCGACACGGCCAATATCCACATGTCGTTCGGTGCCGCCGACCACAACTGCATCGGCCAGAACGTCGCGCGCATGGAAGCCGAGTGCATGCTGAAGGAACTGGTCGCGCGGGTCGAAGCCATCGAACCCGCGGGCGAGCCTCGATACCTGATCCACAATCAGTTGCGGATCCTGGAGAGGCTGCCGCTGCGGATCGCCTCGGCCTGATCGCCTGGCGGCATGAACGATACCCGGGAGCGGGACGAGACATGATCCGGAAGTTCATTTTCCTGAAGCGAAAGTCCGGCCTCGCGGCCGACGACTTCGCGGAGCGCTGGAAGGGTCGGCATGCGCAGGCGCTGGCGGGCGACGGCGCCTTTCGCGCGATGGCTGGGCGCTATGTCCAGAACCGCGCGCAACCGGCCGTGGACGACCTGATCCCCGAGCCCCTCTGGGATGGCCTCGTCGAGATCGACGTCGGCCCGGAGTTCACCGCTCCGGAAACCATCCGGGACAACCCGCTGAACAAGACCGTCGGTCCCCATCAGGACGACTTCGCCGATCCTTCCCGGATGGTGCAGTTCTTCGCCCGCGAGAACGTCGTGTTCGACGGCCCCGCACGGGGCGTGAAAATCCTGAGCCTGCCGCGCCGGCGGGCCGGCTCCAGTCCCGCCGAGTTCAGCAAGCATTACAAGGAGGTCCACGGGACGCTGGTTTCCCGCAACGCCGCCTTCGCCGAATTCTGCAACCGCTATGTGCAACACCACGTGTTGCCGGAGACGGTCAAGACATCGGAGGATTTCGTCCCCTACGACGGCATTTCGGAGTTCTGGTTCGACAGTCTGGAGCACGCCCGCAAGGCATGGTCCGCTCCGTCCTACATGGCCGAGCTGCGGGCCGACGAGAAGAATTTCGTGGGCAGCCCGCCATCCCACCGGCTGCTCGTCGATCCGCTCGAGATCCCGCTCGGTTGACCGGACCGCTCGCGGCATGACACCGGTCGAAACCCCCTGCCGCCGCATCTGCAAGCAGGACCGCAAGGCCGGCTTCTGTATCGGATGCGGAAGGACTGTCCGCGAGGTCTTCTCCTGGATCGACTTGCCGGACGAGGAACGCGAGCGGATCGGAGCCGAGTTGCCGCTGCGGTTGAAGTCGCTGGAAACGGAAGGCCGATAGCCTCGGCATTGGTCGTGCATGATCGCTGCCGGGTGGCGACGCGACCGGGAATGTCCCCCGGCAAGGTACAGACGGCGTACCCCGCAAGAATAGAAAATCGCAAGACAGAGCCAACCGGAGGTACCCCATGCGTTTCAAGGACCGCGTCGTCGTCATCACCGGAGGCGGTTCCGGTATGGGGCTCGCGACGTCGAAGCTCTTCGCCTCGGAAGGCGCAACCGTCGCCGTCAACGACATCAAGGCGGAAACGGCGGCCAAGGCAGTGAGCGAGATCGAGGCCGCGGGCGGGAAGGCCTTCGCGATCCCGGGCGACGTCTCCAGCCGGGACGTGGCCCAGAAGAGCGTGAAGGAGGTCATCGCGCGCTGCGGGCGCATCGACATCCTCATCAACAATGCGGGCATCGCGACGATCCAGCCAGCGGAGGAGTATTCCGAGTGGGAGCGGATCACCGGTGTCGATCTGGACGCGCCGTTCTACTGGTCCCAGGCGGCGGGCGCGCTCACGATGATCCCGGGCAAGGGTGGCGCCATCGTCAACATCTCCTCGCTGGCGGGCCACGTGGCCTATCCGGGCGACGTGGGCTACATCGCCGCGAAGGCCGGCGTCCTGGGGCTGACGCGCTCGCTCGCCATCGAATGGGCCAAGCACGGCATCAGGGTCAACTGCATCTGCCCCGGCTTCACCGACACGCAGATCATCAAGGACATGGAAGCCATCGATCCCGATCGCTTCGTCGAGAGGCGCCGCCGCGTGCCGATGGGCCGCGCCGCGCGTCCTGAGGAGATCGCCAAGGCCGTGGCGTTCCTGGCCTCCGACGATGCGTCCTACATCACCGGCGCCATTCTCAACGTCGACGGGGGACAGATCGCGCTCTCCTCCGGGTGGTCGCCCGCCTGAAGACGCCGCGCCGCTGGGAGGAGGGCCAATGCGTTTCGAGAACAGGGTCGTCGTCATCACCGGGGGAGGTTCCGGCATGGGCCTCGCCGCCGCGCGGATGTTCGCCGCGGAGGGCGCGATCGTCGCGATCAACGATCTCGTGCCCGACAGGGTCGCCGAGGCGGTCGGTCAGGTCGAAGAGGCGGGCGGCCGTGCGTTTGCGATCCCGGGCGACGTCTCGGACGAAGAAGTCGCGCGGGAACGCGTCCGCGAGGTCGTCTCGCGCCAGGGCCGCGTCGACGTGCTCGTCAATTGCGCGGGCATCTCCACGATCAAGCCGGCGGTCGAGTACGACGCCTGGCGCCGGACGATGGGCGTCAATCTCGACGCACCCTTCTACTGGTCGCGGGCCGCGGCCATCCAGAGCATGATCCCGAACCGCAGCGGCGCGATCGTCATCGTCTCTTCAAACGCCGCCTTCGCGGGCTTTCCCGGAGACGTGGGCTACATCGCCTCCAAGCATGGCGCGGCCGGTCTGACCAAGGCGCTGGCCGTCGAGTGGGCGAGCCACGGCATTCGCGTGAACTGCCTCTGCCCGGGTCTTACCGAGACCAACATGATCCGCGACATGGAGGCGCTCGACGCCAACCGCTTCGTCGAGCGACGCCGGCGCATTCCGCTCGGCCGCATTGGCAGGCCGGAGGAGCAGGCGAACGCCATGCTCTACCTCGCGTCCGACGAGGCGTCCTACGTGACCGGGCTCGTCATGAACAATGATGGCGGCCAGATGGCGCTCTATTCGGGATTTTCACCCGGCTGAGGGCATCGCGGAAACCGCATCGCGCCAAAGGGAGAAGCAAGATGGCGAACGCCGAAACGCATGACACGACCGCCACTTCCGGGTGCCCGTTTTCCGGCGCCGAGGCGGGGTTCAGCCCCTACTACCACGAGAGCATCTACGAGGAGATGGCCGACGCGCGGCGCGAACGGCCGGTCTTCTACGATGAGGAGACCGGCTACTGGATCGTGACGCGATATGACGACGTCATGGCGATCCTCCAGGACCATGACAGGATCTCGGCGATCAACACCAGCGACTCGGCCACGCCCGTCCACGAGGACGCACTCGCGATCATGAAGAAGGGCGGATTCGCCGCCGAGAAGGTCCAGTCCAACTGCGACGGCGAACGCCACACACGCGTGCGCATGGCGTCCGCGTCGTTCCTCAACATCAGAACCTTTTCGAAGATGGAGCCGCAGATCCGGCAGATCGTCCGCAAGGCGCTCGACCGGATCGAGGGTCGCGGCACCGTCGACCTGCTGGCGGACTTCACCTACGAACTGCCCGTCCAGGTTCTCTTCATGATCCTCGGCGTTCCGCAGGAGGACATGGAGAAGGTCAAGGCATGGTCGGGCACCCGCACCATCCTGAATTTCAGTCCGTCCACCTATGACCAGCAGGTCAGCGGCGCCAAGGACATGGTCGACTTCTGGCACTACTGCGTCGACCTCGTGCGCGACCGGATGGAAAATCCGAAGGACGATCTTGCCAGCGCCTTGCTGGCCTATCGCAACGGCGACGACAGCGTGCTGACGCTGAACGAACTGACCACGGTGGTATACGGCGTTCTCTTCGCCGGCCACGAAACCACGACGAGCCAGCTCACCAATGCCTTCCGCATGCTCCTGACCTACCGTCACAACTGGGACGCCATCTGCGCGGACCGGTCGCTGATCCCGTTGGCGGTGGAGGAAGCATTCCGCTACAGCGGCGCCGTGATCGGCTGGCGGCGGCGCACGCTCGCCGACATCGAGGTGGGCGGCGTCCATATTCCCGCTGGCCAGGACATCATCCTCTCCTTCGGTTCGGCCAATCGCGACGACGCGCAATTCGAGGACCCGGAGACCTTCGACGTCCGGCGCAAGAATTCACGCAAGCACCTGACCATGGGCAACGGCAAGCATGTCTGCCTCGGCGCGCCGCTCGCCCGCCTCGAGATGAAGATCATTCTGGAGGAATTCACGGCGCGGTTCCCCGACGCGCGGCTCGCCGAAGGCGCCCGGATCGACCACGCCTACACCTACGTCTTCCGCGCGCCCAGATCGCTTCCCGTCGTGCTCGGGAAACCCCGCCATACCGGCGCGTCCTGATGGACGAAGCGCTGCCAACGGATCATCCGCTCTTCCGGTCACGCGCCCAAGTCGATGCGTTCCGGTCGCTGCGCAGGCCGGGCCGGGTCGACATGCTCAATCTCGTGCGCTACCGCCCCGTGGCCCGCTATGCCGACGGGACGGAGACGAGCGGCGCCGACGCCTATCGCACCTACAAGGAAGGCGTGAGGCCGCTGCTTCTGGGCGCCGGGGCCCGGGTGGTCTGGACCGGCGAATTCGAATGCATGGTGAACGGGCCCGAGGACCAGCGCTGGGACGAGGTCTTCGTCATGTCTTACCCGTCGCTGGAGGCGCTGCTGGAAATGTCGCAGTCGGCCGCCTACGCGGCTGTCGCCCATCACCGAACGGTGGCGCTTGCCGCCTATCACCTGCTGCGGCTTAACCCACAGCTGCCGGATGCTGCGGACCGGAGCGATGTCGAGGATGGGCTCGCGCGCTGGGTCGAGAGCGGATTGCCGCGGCACTGAGGCACGCCCGAGGCCGAGCCCGCGGCAGTCCCCCGCAAGGTGACAGGGCGGGCGTTCCTTCCGCGCTATGCTCGAAATCCAACCGTTGAGTTCGGCAGGACAGGACGATCATGAGCGACTTGGCCAAAGTCTGGGAAACGCCGCCGGTGAGATGCCCCGTCGGGAGCATCGGCGCGAGCTACGACCCCTTCGATCACCACAAGATGCATGAGACGCTGGCCCGCGCGCGTTCTGCCGAACCGGTCTTCTACAGCGCCGAGATCGACTACTGGGTGGTGACCCGCTATCGGGACGTGATCGATATCCTGCGCGATCCTGACCGCTTTTCCGCCGCCAACGCCAACACCCCGATCTCGCCGGTTCCCCGCGAAGCGCTGCAGATCCTCGAAGAGGGCGGCTACGCGCTGGAGGGTATCCAGGTCAATTGCGATCCGCCGCGCCACACCCGCATCCGCGCCGCCGCCAGCCAGGCAATGAGCATGAAGCGCTTCGTCGGCATGGCCGACGAGATCCGCGAACTCGTCGCGGCCGACCTCGAACGGCTTCGGGGCAAAGGGCGGATCGATATCCTGCACGAGTTCACCTACGCGCTTCCCGCGAAGGTGATCTTTCTCCTGCTCGGGATCCCCGACGAGGACGCGGCCAGGATCAAGGAATGGTCCACCAACCGGCTCCTCCTGAGCTTCTCCCGCCCGACGCGTGAGGCGCAGATCGACGCGGCGCGCAACCTCCTCAAGTTCTGGCACTACTGCGTCGAGCTGGTGGCCAAGCGGATCGCGGAGCCGGGCGACGATTTCTCCAGCGATCTCCTGCGCCTCAGGGGTGGCGACGACGGCGTCCTGACCATCAACGAGATCAACTCGGCCGCGTTCGGCCTCCTCTTCGCCGGGCACGAGACGACCACGAGCCAGACGACCAACGCGCTTAACGCCCTGCTCGGCGATCGCGAGAACTGGGAGGCGATCTGCCGCGATCCGTCGCTCATCCCGAATGCCGTGGAGGAATCGCTGCGCCTGTACGGGGCCGTGGTCAACTGGCGCCGCCGGACCAAATGCGACGTCGAGATCGCGGGTGTGAAAATTCCCGCGGGCTCCAACCTGCTCATCTCCTTCACCTCCGCCAACCGGGACGAGTCGCAGTTCGAGGACGCCGACCGCTTCCGGCTCGATCGGCCGAACAGCCGCAGGCATCTGACCTTCGGCAACGGCATTCACGTGTGCCTGGGGGCGCCGCTCGCCCGGCTGGAGATGAAGATCATGCTGGAGGAGATGGTGAAACGCTATCCCCGGATGCGCCTCGCGCCGGGCCAGACCGTCGACTACCAGCCGGCTTTCGCCTTCCGGGTCCCGAAGGCCTTGTGGGTCGACCTCGACGCCTGACGGCGACGCACGGGATCGCCGCGGCATCACCGAACGGGACCTCGGGTCCCCGACAACACTTGGAAGGAATTACCCATGCTGACAGGCCGGTTTCAGCCGCCTTCGCGACAGGCCGTCTTCTACGGCAAGCCGGCCGCGGAGGCGCTTCGCGAAGCCATGAAGGAATTCTGGGTGACGACGGCCGTGCTCGTCACCAACACGTCGCTGTCCCGCCCCGGCGGCCTCGCTGACGAGATCGTCGCGGCGATGGGCGACGCCTGCACGAACGTCGTGTCGGGCGTGCGCGCGAATTCGCCGCGCGAGGACGTCATCCGCATCGCGGAGGCGCTACGCAGCAAGGGCGTGGAAGCGGTCGTCGCGTTGGGCGGGGGCTCGGTCGTGGAAGCGGTGAAGGCGGCGCGCATCAGCGTCACCAACAACGTGCGCGACGCCGCCGACATGGACCGGCTGAAACGAACCACCACGGCGGCGACGCCCAGGCCATACCTCATCTCCCTGCCGACGACACTTTCTGCGGCGGAATTCACGCAGTTCGCGGGCATCACCGACGAGCGGAGCGGGGTGAAGGACGCCTTCCATCATCCCGACCTTGCGCCGGACGCCGTGATCCTCGACCCGGAGGTCACGATTGCGACCCCACCCGACTTGTGGCTGTCGACCGGAATGCGCGCGCTCGACCATGCGATCGAGACCTGGTGCGCGAAAAGCCCGACGCCCTTCTCCGACGCGACGGCGCTCTACGCCGCCCGCAAGCTCGCCCGCGCGCTGCCGCGCACGAAGAGCGATCCCGAAGACCGCGAGGCTCGCCTCGACTGCCAGATCGGCGCCTGGATGTCGATCCAGGGTGCGACGGTCGGCGTCTCGCACGGTGCCAGCCATGGCATCGGCCACGGCCTGAGCGCGGTCACCGGCATGACGCACGGCGTCACCTCCTGCATCATGCTGCCGCACGTGCTGCGCTACAACGCGGCGGTCGATGCCCAACGCCAGGCGGTCCTGGCCGAGGCGATGGGAAGCGGGGGCCGGCTACTGGCGGATTTCGTGAGCGATCTCGTGCGCGATCTCGGCATGCCCACGCGTCTGCGCGACGCCGGCGTGCGCGAGGAGCAACTCGCGACAGTCGCGGACGCGGCAATGAGGAACCCGAGGGTCGCCACCAACATCCGGCCGTTTGACGAAAACGGCATGATGCAGCTGCTCGGGGCAGCGTACTGACTTCGCCGCGAGCGATTGGCCCCGGCGCCGACCTGCTCAAAGTATTTCGAAGACTTCGTAGACGGCGCCTTCCGCCGTGCGGTAGCCGGCGCCGATGCCGAGTATGCCGTTCAGCCACGTCAGGCGCGGCGCGGCCGTCTCGAACTGGATGATGGTGCGGAAATAGTCTTCGCCGTAGGCGACCGGCTCGGAGTTCCTGTACCGCTCCATGACCTCCGGCGGACCGTGGCGGCGCCCGACATAGGTCATGTAGATGCGCTCGCCCTCGTCGGTCTCCAGCACCAGCCGGACATCGAGATGCATGCCACCGTCCGGCCGCATCATCAGGAAGTCGCCGCCGCCCGGCAGGACCTTGCCCTTCAGCCGGTCGCCGGAGAACGTTCCGCCCGTCACGAACACGACGCGTCTCTTGTAGCCGACCGGAACCTCGCCAATGTCGGTGGCGCCGTTGGCGGTATGCGCCCTCATCTCGAAGAGCGGCTTCAGTTGCACCTCGACCATCGCGCGCATTCCTCCGGACGGCTGTGGTTTCCCTGGAGATCAGCAGACCAGACCGCGTGCCGGCGGACGGTCCCCGGCATCGGGGACATGTCGCGCGAGCCCGCGGCGGTATCGTAGACCAGATGCGAATGCATCCCCCGCCGTGGCGTGGGATCCGGCGGCATCCTCCCGGAAGCACCGCCGGCGCGTGTCGGCGGTGCTACCGCAAAGAAATTCCCGATGGGACATCCAGGAAGACGACCCGCATGATCAGCTACGGTTTGAAGGACCGAACCATCGCAATCACCGGCGGCGCCTCCGGCATCGGCCGCGCGGCCGCACTCATGCTCGCGCGTGACGGTTCGAATGTCGGCATCATCGACGTCAACGGCGGGAACATCGACAAGGTGCTCGCCGAAATACGGGAGCATGGAGTGAAGGCCTCCGGCTTCGTCGCGGACGTTCGTGACGCCGGCCAGATCCGTCAGGCCGCGGAAAGGTTCGAACAGGAACTCGGCGCCGTGGACGGACTTTTCGCCTGCGCCGGGATTTCGAACACCGCGCCCGCCGAGACGATGGAGGAAGCCGCCTTCGAGGACGTGATCGACATCAACCTCAAGGGCGCGTTCCTGAGCTGCCGGGAATTCGGCCGGCGAATGATAGAGCGCGGGCGGGGATCGATCGTCGTGATCAGCTCGGTCGACGGGCTCGGCGGCCATCCCGGCCGCATCTCCTACGTCTCCTCCAAGCACGCGGTAAACGGGCTCGCCAAGAACCTCGCACTTGAATGGGGGCGGCACGGCGTGCGCGTGAATGCGATCGCCCCGGGCTTCGTCGATACGCCGCTGCTGAGGGCGAGCATGCCCGCCAAGTTCATCACCGGCGTGGTCGAGGACCGGATGCCGCTCGGCCGCATGGCCGCGCCCGAAGAGATCGCCAGCATCGCGCTCATGCTTCTCTCCGACGCGGCTACCTATGTCACGGGCGCTGTGGTTCCCATCGACGGCGGATTGACCGCCGGATACTTCACGGCCAGGCGGGGAGGCGACTATTCCTCGAAGAAGCTCCTCGAAGCCGGAATCTACAGCGAATAGGCAGGCGAACATGAACGACCGCGCACTTCCGGCCGCCGACGAACTCGCGATCCGCAACCTCCTCGCCCGCTACGTGCATTTCGCCGACGCCGGTGAACTCGATGCGTTCGCCTCGCTCTTCACCGAGGACGGCAGCTGGACGCGCGAGAACACGCCGCCCGCCAGCCAGGGCGGATCGGGCCTTCCGGCGGAGACGGTGAGGGGGAGGGACGGCCTGAAGAAGATGATCGAGGAATCGATCATCGCGCGCTTCGATCGCAAGTTCCGCCACCAGATGACCGACGTCCTGATTGAACCGGGAAACACGCCCGAAGAGGCCGACGGACTGTGCCGCGCCCTGATCACCGACTGGCGCGGCGGGGCGGGCAAGATCGCCATGTGCGCCCGCTACAGGAGCCGCTTCGTGCGCACCGGGGACGGGTGGCGGTTCCTCTCGGTGAGCGTCCACGTCCTTCCCGAATAGGTCTCGCCGCCGGGCGGCACGTCGGCTTACCCGCGCGGAGCGAGGTTGGGCAGAGGGGCGCCGTAGCGCGTCGGCCGCAGCACGTGGACGTCGCTGCCGCGCACGAGCGGCTGTCCGTGGCGCCTGCGTTCCTCGTCGCGGGCGGCGCGGATCCCATCGTCGGTCTGGTAGGCAATGGCGGCGCTGCGCAGCGCCTCGGCGTCAGGCCAAGCCGTGATCGTGACGGCCTGGTTCATCCGCGTCCCGAACCAGGTCATGAAAACCCCGAGCACCGTGGCGCCCTTCCGCGTCATGAAGGGCAGATCGGTCTCGGCCAGTGCGGTATGGCTGAGCATCGGATCGAAGTTGTCGACGTCGATGAGCCGCAATTCGTGCACGCTGCCGACGGGACCGGCATCCGGTTCGGAGCGGAAGCGGCTCCACACGGGCGAGGGACGCAGGACGAAGACGTGCGAACGGTCGACACGCTGTTCGCCGCCGTAGTTTACGGCAAGCTTGGCGAGCCACTCGGGGTCGGCATAGAAACGCTTCCAGGCTTCCATGCGCCGATCGAGATTTCTCCATGGAAGGATATAGGCGTACAATGGTGATAGCGGTCCGCCATGCCCTTCCCAAAGGGCAAGCGGTGCTGAAATCCCGCAGCGTTCGAAGATCGGCGGAACGTCGGTCCCCATCAGGTGGTGGAAGTCCGGCATGCGGGCCTGATGCATCTGATAGAGCCGCAGTTCGTAGTACTCCTCGATCCTGACCGGGGGAGCGAGCGGAACGTCCTTCATGGCTTGATGCCCAGATTTGGTTCGGGGGTGTTCCACGGCAACGGTTCCAGCAGATACTGGTCGAGCGTCAAGAACAGCCGCCCGCCGGCGCTGGTCCGCTCCCTGGCGCGCTGCGCGACGATCTCGGGATCGCGGTCGATGGCGAAGGCCGCCTTCTGCTGGGTCTCGAGGTCTGGCCAGGCGAGCAGCGTCACGAAGCGCGGTCGCTCCGGTCCGATGACCACCTCCATCACGCCCAGCACCCTGGCGCCATGTCTTCGTGCCACCGGAAGGTCGACCTTCGCGAGGACATCCGCGGCTTCCGTCTGAGATCCGTTGAGGACGTTCTGGACCCTGAGTTCATGGATGCCCGAGACCGGACCACCGCCGTCATCTTCTCGCACAGCCGCCCATGCGGGAGAGGCGTCGAGCAGCCAGTTCTCGATCGAATTGACCAGCGTCATGCCGTCGGTCAGTTCCGCGCGCTGCGCGCGCCAGAACGGATCGGCCCAGAAGCGGGGAAAGCGTTCGTCGCGCTGCGCGAGCGACGCCCATTTGATGATGTAGAGAAAGCCGGGGGCCTGCCTGCCGGCGACCACCATCCACGAACCCAGCGGCTTCGGCACGCCATAGCGCTCCCAAAGCGTTTCCTCGTGCGCCGGAGGCCCGCCCTCGACCGCCGGAGCACCGGCGATCGCCATCGAGTGGACGAGCGCCAGTTCCGAAGCCATGCGGCCGTCGGCGACGGCGTAGAAGCGATATTCGAGCACTCGATCTCCTGTCCCTCGGCTACGTGGTCAGTTCGCGACGGCGCCTTCGCCGACGAGGAAGCCCTTGAAGGCCTTCTCGAAGGCGAGCGGATTGAAGTACTCGCGCATGCCGACGATCTTCCCGTCCCGGAAGCGGAATATCCAGACGTAGCGCTGGTCGTAGATGCGCCCCGTCTCGGGCACTTCGCTGCGACCCCCGACTTCCACGATCGCGCACTCTCCCCCCTCCGTCTGGTGGATGGCGTCGATCGTGAAGACCAGCCCACGCCGGTTCTCCAGTACGGTCTTGTAGTGGAAGACGATCCGGTCGCGCCCGTCGAAGCCGGAATCCAGCCCGTCGAGGGAGGGCATGAACGGGTTTTCCTGCTTCGCGTCATCGGCGAAGAGATCGCTCCAGGCTGCGAAGTCCTTCTTCATCAACAGCGTATAGAAGCTGATCACCCTTGCTTCCACCGGATCGGCGGGGCTCATCTCGTCTGCACGGGGCATGGATATCGTCCTTTGCTGTTGACGGCGTCAAGCTGCTGCCAACGCCCAAGATCGCAGGTCGAACCCCTTGGCCGATGCTGTTTCCGGGCCGAGGGAGGCGCGGCTTGCCAGCACCTTTCGAGCGGTCATGAAATCGGCCGGACGGTTGACGGATTCGACCGCGATGAGCTGTCCGCGCCGAAAGAGGAGGATGGAGAAGCTCCGGGCATCGGGATCTCCGACCCTGACGGTTACTTCGGCACCGGCGGAGAGCCCCACCATCTGCAGCTTCAGATCTCCCTGGTCGCTCCAGAACCAGGGGACGGCCGCATAGGGAGCGCCCTTGCCGACGAGGCGGGCCGCGACGGCGCGTCCGTGGTCGGCTGCGTTCTGCACGGATTCGAGGCGCGCCGACCCGCCGGCATGCTGGCTCGGGAACATCGCGCAGTCGCCGATCGCCGAGATCGACCGGTCGGCGGTCAGGAGATAGGAATCGACCTTTATCCCGTTCTCGATGTCGAGGCCGGCCTCCGCCGCCAGCCCCACATTGGGCAGAACGCCGATGCCTACAACGACGATGTCGGCGGGCAGGATACGGCCATTGGTCAGTTCGACGGCCTCCACCTTGCCGTCTCCGGTGACGCGGGCGAGTCCCTGCCCGAAATCCATGTTGATGCCCCATCCGGAGTGGGCGGCGGCGAAGAACTCCGACATCTCGTGCGACACGGCCCGCGCCATGGGACGGTTGGATAGTTCCACGACATGCACCGACTTGCCCTTCGCCCGCGCGACCGCGGCGAACTCCAGCCCGATGAAACCCGCGCCGACCACCACCACGTTTTCGGCTGATTCCAGCCGCTCGGCGATGGCGTCCGCATCCGCGAGCGTCTTCAGCCCGAAAACGCCATCGAGTTCCGCGCCCGGTACCGGCAGGGCGCGGTTGTGCGCGCCGGTCGCCATGACCAGATGGTCGTAGCCGACGGCTCTGCCGCCAGCGAGTTCGACACGCCGGTTCGTCCGGTCGATCGCGATCGCCCGCTCGTTGACGAACTCGATGCGATGGCTGGAGTAGAAATCGTGCGGCCTGAACAGGAGACCCGCGGCGTCTGTCTTGCCGAGGAGGTAGGCCTTGGAGAGCGGAGGCCGCTGGTAGGGCAGGCTCGTCTCGTCGCCGATGAGCGTGATGGCGCCGTCATAGCCGTCCTGCCGCAGCGACGCCGCCGTCTGGAAGCCGGCCTGTCCTCCACCGACGATGACCACCGATTTCAACATGTTGCCCGCCTGCTCCTCTTTTTGCGGCTTGCACCACTTTCGATGGTCTCTACCGCATGACTTGCCTCGCACGCATCCCCTTCTCCGGGGACCGTTGCACGGGACACCCGGCCACTCGCAGGGTGCGCGATCTCGGACGGCCCCTTTTGCCGGCGATGCGGCAAGCGGATCAGTCGAACAGCAGTTGCGGCAGAAACAGCGAGATCGTCGGGACCGCGGCGATCAATAGCACCCGCAGTAGATCGACTCCGATGAAGGGAATGACGCCGCGGATGATTGTCGAGATCGAGACATCCGGCGCGACCGAGCGCATGACGAACAGGTTAATGCCGATCGGCGGCGTGATCAGCCCCAGTTCGCACAGCACCACAATGAGGATGCCGAACCATACCGGATCGAAGCCCAGGCCGATGACGACCGGGAAGAACAGCGGGACGGTGAGCAGGATCATCGACATGGATTCCATCAGCATGCCGAGGATGATGTAGATGAAGCAGATCACCAGCACGACCGTGAACGGCGAGAACCCGGAATTGTTGACGAAGTCCAGCAGCGCGTTGTGCGCGCCGCTGTAGTTGAGGAATTCCGTGAACAACCCCGCGCCGATGATCAGGGCAAACAGGACCGCGGTTGTCTGCGCTGTATCGAAAAGTATGTCGTAGAGCTGCGCCAGCGTCAGACGCCGCCGCGTAAGGGCGATCACGAACGCCCCAAAAGCGCCGAAGCCGGATGCCTCCGTTGCCGTGAACACGCCGGAATAGATGCCACCGATCACCATCACGAAGAGAGCCAATGCCGCCCATATTCCGAGCAGCGATTCGAAGCGCTCGCGCCAGGAGAACCCGTCCGCCGCGGGAGCGGACTCCGGGTTCCGCACGACAGTCCATCTGACCGCCGCCACATAGCCGAGGACACCGATCAGTCCCGGTATGAGTCCCGCGGCATAGAGCTTGCCGATATGGGTTTCTGTGATGATCCCATACACGACCAGAAGCACGCTTGGGGGGATCAGTATGCCAAGAGTTGCTCCGGCTGCTATGGAGGCGGTGCTGAGGCTGTCCGCATAGCCGAACTGGCGCATGGAAGGCATTGCGACCTTGCCCATCGTCACGACGGTGGCCACGCTCGATCCGCAGATGGAGGCAAATCCGCCGCTTGCCATGACGGTGGCAACGGCGAGACCGCCGCGCCGGGCGCCGAAAAACGCCTGGGCCGATCGGAAAAGTTCCCGTGAAACACCGGTGCCTGCCACCAGATTTCCCATCAGTACGAAGAGCGGAATGACCACCATGGCGTAGGACATGGTGCTGTCGCGTGTCGTGAGTGCCAGCATGGTGGCCGACTGGTGCCAGCCGACGAGGTAGCCGAAGCCGAGGAAGCCGGTAACACCCATCGCTATGGCGATGGGTACCCGCATGAAGATCAGGATGAAGGCGAGCAGGAAACCGAGGGACGCGATCAACATCGATTAGTCTCCGATGGTTGCCGAGGCGCGCGCGCCGCTGGTCGATCGATGGCGGGCCTCTTCCTCGCCGGCGAGCCGTTTCGCGGCCGCAAGTTCGTGGGACTCCGTCGTGGCGTCCTGGCGCCACAGGAAGGTGAGGCAGATCAGTCCCGTTATCCCGGAAAGGATCGACATGCCGAAGATGAATGGCGCCAGCGGGATTCCGAGGGACGGTGTCGTGTCCGCGTATCCGGCGACCTTCTCGCCGAGGATCCAGAGACGCCAGCTCATGCCGCCGAAGAAGGCGGCGCCCAACAGCGCGCTCAGCACCTTCTGGACGGAGCGAAGAATGGGGCCGCTGACCGCGTCGGCGAGATCGACGACGATGTGGGCTTGGCGGAACGCGACGCTCGGCAGCGTCAGGAAGACGACGCAGACGAGCAGGATCTCGGTGACTTCGGATGCGCCGACCAGAGGCCTGTCGAAGACGTTGCGGCCGATCACGTCGATGAAGGTGACCATCATCAGCGCGAACAGGAAGACCGCCGCCATGACGCCGACCACTTTTTCTATCCTGTTGAACATGATCGCTCCTCCAAAATTGAACGCGGCCTTCTTGGGGCACGTCGAGCGGGGACGACGGGTCGGTCGGCTCTGATTGGATCGGCCGGTTCTAACGTGCCGTGCCGGCCTTGGTTGGTTGCCCACCTATCTAGCTTAGCGAGCAACGAACCGGGGAATGTCACCAGTGCCGGGGACAGGTTGTCGAGCGCTGCATGAACCGCCCGGTAAGCCGCGCGGCGAACGGTTCAATTCCCCCGTCGCAATGGACGGGCTCCATGCGACTGCCGTACGACCGGTGCGCTTCATCCGCGCGTAAAGCGCAGCGGCAGCCGACCCAGCATCCGCATCTGGTTCACCGGCCGGTAGACCGGCTCCTCGGCCAGTTCCATCGACGCCGCGCGTGAGATGAGGGCGGTGAGGATCGCGTCGGCTTCGAGGCGCGCGATCATCTGTCCGACGCACTTATGATCGCCGACACCGAATCCGAGGTAGTTTCCGACGGTCTGACGAGAAATGTCGTACCGGTCCGGATCGTCCCACCGGCGCGGATCGCGATTGGCAGATCCGAGCAGGACGGTCACCTTCGTGTCGCCCGCCAGACGGTAATCGCCGAAGTTCGTGTCCCGGATCGTAGTGCGCCACGTGTACTGGAAAGGCATGTCCATGCGGATGCCTTCCTCGAACGCGGGCCGGACCTTTTTCAGGTCGCTCTTCACCAGTGCGTACTGATCGGGATTGCGCGCTAGGTGATGCAGCGTGTGACCGATGGCGCTGATCGTTGAATCGACTCCACCTCCAACAAAGCTGCGCGTGATGTTCGACGCCACCCCTTCCTCGAGCTCTCCGGCGTCCTCCGCCTGGAACAGCAGATGTGCGATCGAGTCGGGAACGACGGCGTCGCGTTCGCAGGCCCGGTCGTACCATTCGAGGTAGGGTTCGGCCTTTGCCATGGCCTTGTGGTAGAGTTCGTTGTGCGGACAGCTCTGGTTGAAGCGCATCTCCGCAATCGTAAGTGCCGCCTTTCTCTCCAGCTTGACCCCGACCGCGGCGGGAAACGCGGAGATGACGTAGGGTTCAATGAGGTCCTCGACGGCCTCCATCTCGCCGCGCTCGAGAACTTCCTCGGCCATACTGGCCGCCTGGATTTCGAAGAAATCCCGCATCTTGCGGATCACGAGCGGCGACATGACCCGGTTCACCACCGCTCTTATCTCGGTGTGCTTGGGAGGATCGACCTCCTGCAGCCGGCTCGGGATGCGGAACTTTCCGGGCTTTCGAATGTCCTGCATGCTCGTCCCGGCGCCAGTCATGAAGCGCGAATTGTCCGACAGGACGGTCGAACATTCTTCGTGGCGAGCCACGGCATACATGTCGTACTTGCTCAGCCACACGATCGGACCGGTTTCCCGCATCGCATGATGCATCGGGTACGGGTCCGTGAGGTTCTCGATCGTCCAGGGATCCCAGTCGAAGACGGGGGGATCGAGCGTCGCTGCGGCTTCCGAAGAGGCAGACATGTGTTCCCTTTCTCATCGTGGGCAAGTCGAACGCGCGGATCGGAATCCGCGCGTCGTCCGGCGTGTCCTTGCCGATCCCGAAGGGATCAGTTGCTGGCCTTTTCCGCTTCCTGGACCCGGGTGCGGAACTCCGCCAGGACGGCCGCCGGATCCTCGATGCCCTTTTCCTTGGCAGCGGCGATCCACGCCTCCTCGATCGGCTTCGCCGCTTCGCGTACGTTGTTCACGAATTCCTCGTCGGCCGTGATGATCTCGTAGCCGGCGTCTTTCAGGACCTTGGTTCCCGACGTTTCACGTTCTTCATAAGCCGTGCCGACGTCGTCGCTCAGCTTGTAGGTGGTGATTTCCTCGATCGCCTTGCGATCCTTTTCCGAGATGCTGTTCCAGGCATCCGGATTGGCGATGATCGCCAGCGTCGCGTTGGTGAGGCCGCCCGGAACGATGGTGCCATACTTGGTGAGCGGCACCATGTTCTGCGCGACGATGGTGTCGGCCTGCGTGATCTGTCCGTCGATCGCGCCCGTCGATAGCAGTTCGTAGGCTTCCGACGACGGCTTGTTGATGGGGACGCCCCCGAGCGACTTGAGCAGCTGGGTCACGTTGTCGTTCGGCGCGCGCAACTTCATGCCCGCCAGGTCCTCGAGCTTGGTCACGGGCTGGCGGCTGTTCCAGATCTGGTTCGGCGTGATGTTCCAGATGGACAGGAGCTCGACGCCCTTGAACTCGTTCGCCTGCATGAAATTCTCGCGGTAGATCGTCTCGAAGATCAGCGCCGATTCCGACGGCTTGCTGCCGAGCAGCGGCAATTCGCCCATCCCTGCCAGCGGGAAGCGTCCGGGCGAATAGCTGGTGACGATGAAGGAGATGTCGGCAAGTCCGTCGCTGATGACATCGAACTGGCTGTTGGCGGTGCCGACGGTTTTCGGCAGCGTCTCGACCTTGACCCGACCTTCGGTGACTTCCTCGATCTTCTTGAACCAGGGCTGGAACTGTTGTTCGTTCAGCCAGTGGGTGACCGGGAGCCACGAGGAATATTTCAGCGTGACTTCCTGCGCCACCGATGCGCCCGTCGAGACGGCGAACGCGATGGCTGCGCCGATGAGTGTCGTGGTGTTGATCTTCATGTCAGTTCCTCCCTGTTCGTTGCAGTTCTCTTGCTGTGGTTTCGGTCCGTTCCTACCGATCCGCGATCGGTCGTTGCGACATCGGACGACGCAAGCGCTCGGTTTTTCCCAACGGCAGCCGTCACGGCACGTAGGAGCCTCCGTTGACGTCGAGGACGACGCCGGCGATGAAGGAAGCGGCGGGCGTGCACATCACGGCGATGGGCCATCCGAGCTCGTCGGCGCGGCCTGCCCGGCCGAGCGGCATGAACATCACCTTCGGATCGAAATCGATGCCCTTGTTGAGCGGCGTCACGACGAGCCCCGGCGCTATGCCGTTGACGATCACGTTCGACTTCACCGCGCGCCGCGCCAGCCATTTCACCAATGTGTGAAGCGCGCCCTTCGACGCCGCGTACTCGGCGTAGTACCGCTCCGAGTTGTCGGTCATGATGCCGCCGTTCTGGCCGGCAGCGGAACCGACCAGCACGACATAGCCCTCGCCCTGCTTCGCCATCCCGTCGATGCAGCCCTGGGCAAGTCGGAACGGCGCGCGCACGTTCACGTGCATGAGGTGATCGAAGCCGTCGACCGGAGACATGTCCTGCGACGGCCGGAAGATGGCCGCGCAATGCGCGAGCGAGAAGAAGGGACCTTTCATGATGAGGGCATCGACGAAGCGATCGTCGGCAAGATCGCCCTGCATGCATTCGTAGGAGGCACCCCGCTGGTCCAGCATCGAGCCGGTGTCGGCCATGGCCTGGATGTCGGCGAGCACCAGCTCCGCGCCGAGTTCGGCCATGATGAGCGCAGTCGACTGTCCCATTCCGCTGGCCGCGCCGGTAACGAGCACCCGGCGGCCGACCATCGACAGCCGATCCGGCAGCGGAAGGCTTTTCCGGTCTCGCGTCTCGGCGGGGGTCATTCGGAACTCCTAAGTTTCGGGGGATTTTCCGGATGGTGAAGCGACCGTCTGTCCCCGGCGGTGGGACAGTCCCGCGCCGTGTCAGTCGATCGCACCGCGGGTGAACATGGGAAGCACGCCGTAGGAAACATCCTGCGGACCGGGCAGGCTCGGCCGCAGGATCATGTGCTTGGGCTGGGCCGGGTCCGGCGGCGCGGCCCTGGTTTCCTTCATCCAGTCTCGGGTGACGCCGCGATAGGAGATCCGCCACACGCCGTCGCGCTTCTCGTAGCGGTTGAAGGTTCGCGATCCGGCGGTCACTTCCTCGCCGTTCGGGCGGCGGTGATAGGAGGCGCGGTGGGTCTCTCCCTCCGCCCGGTCGCCGTCCACCTTGTACCATTCGTTCATCACGTAGTGAGCGGTGACCTCGAACTGGTGCAGGTAGTCCTTGAAGATGTAGTCGACCCACTCGTAGCCGGTCCCCTGCCAGGCTTCGCCGTGATCCTCGATCGCGTCCTCGAAGTAGATCGAGCGGATGAGATCCGGATCGCGCCGGTCGATGCCCCGGCAATACGCCATCTCCAGCTCGTGCAGACGCTCCTTCACGAGAAGCACCTCCATCCGTGCCTCGAGATCCAAACTCATCGGACAAAACCTCCCCGGACGTTCGACGGCGCGCGGCGGAATGGATAGCCGCGGCATCGCCCTTGGAGGCGCAGAACATCATCGGGGACGGAAATGGTCTGTCCCCGCCGAAGGGTGCATTGGCGGGGTTTCCTCGGCATAGGGTGCGTAAAAGACCGTGCGGCCGGCGCTCCTGCCGGTGCCGCGTCGAGAAATTTGGAGACTATTCCTTGGCGAAAGTCGCGATCATCTACTACAGCAGCACCGGACATAATTACGCGGTCGCAAGGGCGGTCGAGGAGGGTGCGGCTTCCGAAGGTGCGGAAACGCGGGTCCGCAAGGCACGCGAACTGGCTCCCGATGCGGCGATCGACGCGCGCCCCGGATGGCGGGAGCACCTCGAAGCGACAAAGGACGTGCCCGAAGCCGAACTGGCGGATCTCGAATGGGCGGACGGCTACGTCTTCGGCACCCCGACCCGTTTCGGCCTGCCGGCGGCGCAGCTCAAGCAGTTCCTCGACCAGACTGGAAGCCTCTGGTCACAGGGTAAGCTGCGCGACAAACCGGTGAGCGTCTTTGGGGGCGCCGGCAACGTCCATGGCGGACAGGAATCCACCCTCGTGGCTCTCAACAACGTCTTTTGCCACTGGGGCGCCGTGATCGTGCCGTCCGGTTACACCGATCCCTCGATCTATGCGGCCGGCGGAAATCCGTACGGCGTGAGTTTCACCGCTTCGAAGGAGGGCGTGTCGCCCGAGGCACTGGCGGCCGCCCGCTACGCCGGCAAGCGCATAGCCCGCTACGCCGAGGTGTTGTCGGTCGGCCGCGCGAAACTGATCGGCAAGTAGGTCGGGCAGAACCACGAGCCGATGACGCCGAACGCCATCGCTGCCGGTGTATCCGGAAACGCTCCCGATGCCGGTATCCGGCGCGGCTTGCATCGAATGAGGAGCGGATCATGATCTCGATCGATACGGATGCGGCCGCGTCCGGCGGAAACCGCCGCTCGCCCGGTTTTCAGTTCGTCGCATCGGCGTTCGTTTTACTGCTGGGCCTGTTCGGAAGCCATCTCGCGACGCCGCTCTACCCGATCTGGCAGGCCGAGTTCGGACTGTCGACCGGTGCCATCACACTGATCTACGCTTGCTATCCCATAGGCGTCACCGGCGGCCTCCTGTTTGGGGGGAGATTGGGCGATCAGGTCGGCCGAAAGCCGCTGATCCTCTCTGGACTTCTCCTGATGATCGGATCGGCCGCCATCTACCTCGTTGCGACCGGCATGCCGGCGCTTGTGGCGGCGCGGTTGCTGAACGGTGTGGCGATCGGCCTGCTCAGCGGTCCCGCCGTCGCGCTCATCGTCGAACTCCACCCCCAACAGAACCGCTCGGAAGGGTCGAGGATCGGCGCGCTGGCGACGCTTGCCTCCCCCGCGGTCGGGCTGCTCGCCGCCACGATGATCGTCTATTTCGCCCATTCGACGGACATGGCCGTGACCTTTCCTTTCATCCTGCAGATCGCCGGCATCATGGTCGGCATCATGCTGCTGACGACGGTCCGCGAGACCATTCTTCCCGAGAACAAGGTCCGGTGGCGCGATGCGTCCTTCGCCCCCCAGGGGCTGCACATACCGGCCGGGATCAGGTCCGGGTTCCTGTTCGCCGCGCTCATCGGAGTGCTCGCCTGGGCCAACACCGGCTTGTGGCTCTCGCTCGGCCCGTCGCTCGTCTATGAAGTGCTCGGCTCCCACAACAGGCTGCTGGGCGGCCTGATGGTCGTGGCGTTCCTCACCACCGCGGGTGTCGTGCAGCTCTTCACCCGCGGCATGGAGTTTCCGCGCGCCATCACGCTCGGCCTCGCGCTCGTCATTCCCAGCATCGTGCTCGTGAACGTCATGCTCGTCTGGCACTCGGCGATCGGACTGGCGGTGGGCGTCGCGTTGGCAGGTGCTTCGCAAGGGCTGAGCTGGATGGGATGCTCGCAACTGATCAACCACATAGCGCCGTCCCGCTACCGCGCCTCGGTCGTCTCGGCGCTCTACATCTGCGGCTACTTCGGTTCCTCCATACCCGTCATAGCGACGGGGGCGGCGGCGGACGCGATCGGGCTGTTCCCGGCATTGCTGCTTCTGTCGGCGCTCTTCGTCGGGCTCGCCATCTACCTCATCATCACGAACGTCCGCATCAACCGGGCAGGTTTCGCCCCGCCCGCGGCTTGAGCATTCCCGTACCGACAAACCTGACGCGCAGTGCAGTCCAGGGAGCATAGGACACCCTTGGGGTACCGGCGTTTTCCGTCTCCCCGCCGATGCGCCCCCGCCTGATGTCCCCGGCATGGAGGACATACCCCAACCTCCCGCGCGCTATCGATCAAGCAGGCTTCAAACGGGGCCGGATGGCCTTCGAAACCTCCCCTTTCCGAGAAAGAGACATCAAGGAAACGCATGACCGAGACCGCAAGCCACGGACCGTTGACCGGATTGCGCGTGCTGGAGATCGGCCATTTCGTCGCCGCGCCGTTCTGCACCCGCGTTCTCGGCGATCTGGGAGCGGACATCATCAAGATCGAACCGCCGGCCGGCGATCCGGTCAGGCAGTGGGGCGCCCAGATCGACGGCAATTCGCTCTGGTGGTCGATCCACGGCCGCAACAAGCGCTCGGTCACGGTCAACCTGAAAGCACCAGGCGCCTCGGACCTCGTACTGGCGCTGGCGGCCCGCTGCGATGCCGTCGTGGAGAATTTCCGTCCTGGCCAGCTCGAGCGTCTGGGATTGGGCGACGCGATCATGCGTTCCGCCAGACCGGATCTCGTGATCGCGCATATCTCGGGTTACGGCCAAGACGGACCGTATCGCGACCGGGCCGCCTTCGGCGTCATCGGCGAAGCCATCGGCGGGCTCCGCTATCTCACCGACCACGAGCCGGGCACCACGGATCTGCCACCCGTCCGTGTCGGCGTGAGCATCGGCGATTCGCTTGCCGGCCTCTATGCGGCCTTCGGCATCGTGTCCGCCGTCTGGCAGCGTGACCGCGCGGCCGGCGATGGCAAGGGCCGCACCATGGACGTGGCGCTGAGCGAGGCGGTGCTCAGCATGACCGAGGGCATGCTTCCCGAGTATGCCGCGCTCGGAAAGGTGCGCCAGCCGACGGGCTCGCGTATCCCCACCGCGGCACCGTCCAGCGCCTATCCGTGCTCCGACGGCAAATGGATACTCATCGCCGCGAATTCCGAACCGCTGTTTGCCCGCCTGTCCAGATTGATCGGGCGCCCCGAACTGCCGCAGGAGCAGCGCTTCGCGAACAACCGGATGCGCGTGGCGAACGTGGTGGAACTCGACGAACTGATCGGATCATGGACACGGAGCCTGCCCGTCGACCAGATCGAGAGGAAACTCAACGACGCCGACATTCCCTCCACGCGCGTCTATTCCGCCGCCGAATGCGCCGCCGATCCGCAGTTCCGCCACCGCGGCATGGTGCGGGAGGTCGACGACCGACTCTTCGGAAAGGTCCTGCATCTCGGCATCGTGCCGCATGTTCCCGACGATCCCGGAAAGATACGCTGGGCCGGACCGGCCGTCGGCGAGCATACGGACGAGGTACTGAGCGACATCCTCGGCATGCAGCCGGCCGAGATCGCGGCCATGCGGCGCGAAGGGGTGATCTGATGCGGACTGTCCGGCCATCGCGCGTCGAAATCGTGGAAGTCGGTCCTCGTGACGGCTACCAGAGCATCGTGCCGTTCATCCCCACCGCGAGAAAGATCTCGTTCCTGCGGCGGCTCGTCGGAACCGGGCTGCGGCGGGTCGAGATCGGATCCTTCGTCAGCGAGCGTGCCATTCCGCAGCTGCGCGACACGGCCGAGGTTCTCGCGGCATGCCGCGATATCGAGGGCATCGTCCCGCAGGTGCTCACCCCGAACGAGAAATATGGCCGCGCGGCGGTGAATGCAGGCTCGAAATTCGTCGCCTTCGTACTTTCGGTCTCGGAAGCCCACAACCGCAACAACGTGCGCAGGCATCCGCGGGAATCGGTCGAGGAGTACCGCCGTCTGATCGCCGCGTTGCCCGACGGCGTGGACGTGCGCCTCAACCTCGCGACATCCTTCGACTGCCCGTTCGACGGCCGCGTCGCGGAGGATGAGGTGATCGCGCTGCTGGACGACCTCGTGCCGATCCGTCCGGATGCCGAAATCTGTCTTTGCGATACGACGGGGCGCGCAGCGCCCGATCATGTCGACCGCCTCTTCGCGCGCGCGATGGACCGATTTCCCGAAGTTTCCCGCTGGGCGCTGCACGCCCACGACACCTACGGGCTCGGGCTCGCGAACGTCTATGCGGCGTGGAACCGGGGCGTACCGGTCTTCGATGCCTCGTTCGCCGGCCTCGGCGGCTGTCCCTTCGCACCCGGCGCGACGGGCAACGTGGCGACCGAGGATCTGGTCTGGATGTTCCGCCGCATGGGCGTGGAAACCGGCATCGATCTCGATGCGCTGGTCCCGGTGGCGTGCGACGGCGCCGAAATCCCCGGCGGACTTCCCGGCGGGCGCGTCCGGCACGCGCTCTCCGCGGCGCGAACCACCTGACCGGGACCCCACGCTCAGAGTTCACCTAGATGGAAATGACGAGCTTGCCGAAATGGCCGCCGGAGCGCAACTTCGCATAGGCGTCCGCAGCGCGTTCGAAGGGAAACACCTCGTCGACGACCGGTCGCAGCCGGTGCAGGCCGATCGCCCGGTTCATCTCGTGGAACATGGCACAGCTTCCCACGCTGATGCCGATGAGCCGGATCGCGCGCGCGATCACGCCGCGCGGATTGATGCCGTCGCCGCCGCCGACGAAGCCGATCGAGACGATGCTGCCCCCGACACGAACGGCGCGGAACGACCGCTCGAGCGTACCGGGGCCGCCCACCTCGACGACGAGATCGGCGCCGTTGCCATTCGTCAGTTCGCCGACCCGGCGGTCCCAGTCGAGCTCGGCTGTGTAGTCGATCGTCTCGTCGGCGCCCATGTCGGCCAGCCGGCGGCACTTGGCAGGGCTGCTGGAGAGATGGATGACACGCGCACCCATGAGCCTGGCGAATTGCAGCGCCATCACCGAAACCCCGCCGCTCCCCTGGAGCACCACCGTTTCGCCCGCGCGAAGCGGATGCGCGGCGGTCATGGCGTTCCAGGCGGTCAGCGCGGCGCAGGGCAGGGTCGCCGCTTCCTCGAACGTGAGATACGCGGGGAAGGGGATCGCGGCATGGGCGGGCAGCACGACATGCTCGGCGAGGACGCCGTCGACTGACCCACCGAGCCCGCGCGCCCGCGCCTGCGCCGAGATCGGGCCGGATATCCAGTCCGGATAGAACGCGCCTGCCACCCGGTCGCCGATGCGCAGACCCTTGACGCCTTCACCGATGGCCGCGATTTCGCCTGCTCCGTCCGAAAGCGGGATCAGCCGTTCCGTCGTCGCGCCATACATGTTGTCCAGCACCAGAAGGTCGCGGTAGTTCAGCGAGGCTGCCCGCATTCGCACGACAACCTCTCCGGCCCCCGGCTCGGGGCGAGGGAACTCCACGAAGTGGAGGGCGCCGTCCGCTGCCCGGGGGCTGATCTGGCAGGCTTTCATGTCACGCACCTAGGGTTTCAGGACGATCTTGCCGAAATGGGCGTTGGCGCGCATGTGTTCGTGCGCGGCGACCGCGTCGTCGAGTGAGAAGCTGCGGTCGATGGGAAGACCGATCCGCCCCGCGGAGACCTCGTCCCAGAGGTCTTCGCGCATCCGGCGTACGATCTCGCGCACTTCGGCGGCCGAGCGCGTCCGGAAGGTGACGCCGACGTAGTCGATGCGCCTTGCCGCGTGCAGGTCGAAGTCGAACTCCGCCGATGCACCGCCGAGTCGGCCGACGTTGACGATCCTCCCGAGCACCGTGGTGGCCTTCAGGCTGTCATTGATGCCCGGCCCGGACACCATGTCGACCACGGCATCGACGCCCGTGCCGCCCGTTGCCGCGACGAGGTCGTCCACCCAGCCGGGTTGCGCCGGATCGAAAACGTGCGTGGCTCCGAAACGGGCGAGGGACGAGCGCCGCTGCGCGTTCCCGGAGGTGCCGGCGACGAGACGTGCGCCACGCAATCGTGCGATCTGCATGGCCATCAGGCCGACCGCTGAACTGGCGCCCTGGACCAGAAGCGCCCCGCCATTTTCGAGCCGTCCGTGCGTGACCACGGCGTCGTGCGCGGTCATGAGGACGAGCGGCAGGACGGCCGCCTGGTCCATCGAGAGCGCCGTGCCATCGAGCTTCAGCGTCCGCCCCGCATCGGCAACGGCATACTCCGCATAGCCGCCGGTTCCCGAACACATGACCTTGTCGCCCGGCCGAAAGCCTTCGACCGCGCTTCCGGTCTCGACGATCTCGCCGGCCCACTCCATCCCGATCGGCTTGCCGAACGAACCGGCCGTCGCGACGCCGGCGCCCTTCGCGGCATTCAGGTCGGCGCGGTTCATGCCGGCTGCCGCCACGCGCACGAGGACCTGCTCCGCGGATGGGCTTGGGCGTCGCGCCTCGCCGACGGCGAGGCCGGTCGGGGAAGCGAAACCCGCTCTCATCATCTCGGTCATGACCGGCGTCCCATCAGTGCATCAACAGGCCGCCGTTGACGTCTATCGTTGCGCCGGTGACGAAACCGGCGCCGACGGACGCGAGGAACGAAGCGGCTTCGGCGATCTCGTCGGGGGTGCCGATGCGCCGCAGCGGGACCGCATCGAGCATCGTGTAGGACCCGCTGGTGGAGGACTGCGCCAGCATCGGCGTGTCGATCGGGCCGGGCGCGATGGCATTCACGGTGACGCCGAATGGCCCCAGGTCGCGGGCTGCCGTACGCGTCAGGCCCAGCACGGCCGCCTTCGAGGCGGAATAGGCCGTGCCCGACTGCAGCCCCCCAGCCTCTCCCGCGAGCGAGGACACAGTGATGACGCGGCCGTGCTCGACCGGAACCTTGCGGCGGCGCCGGGACATTTCCCGCACGCACAGAAACGTGCCGCGCGCATTGATCGCCATGACCTTGTCCCAGTCCTCGACCGTTGAATCCGCGAGCGTGATGCCGACCGCGAAGCCGCCGGCGCCGATCGTTCCGGCGAAATGCGCCAGCACCGATACCGGCCCCATCTCCCGCTCCACCTTGTCGAACGCAGCGATCACCGCGTCTTCCTTCGACACGTCGAGCGCGATGCCGCGATGGCCCTCGCCGTCCAGTCCGGTGGCTGCCTTCTCGGCGGCGGCGCCATCGATGTCGGCGACCGCTACGGTCATGCCGTCCCTGGCGAAACGCTTCGCCGTCGCAAGACCGAGCCCCCCGGCCCCGCCGGTGATGAGTGCGATACGCATCGGATTCTTCTCCCTCGAATGGATGGCGGTCGTCCCGTCAGGGCGCCGGATTTGCCTTTTCCCAAGCCTCGATCATGGCCTCGCTTATGAACACGGACGACGTCTGGCCGCCGTCGACGGCGATCACCTGCCCGGTGACGAACCTGGCATCGTCGCTCGCGAGGAACGCGACGGTTGCCGCCACGTCCTCCGGCTCGCCGACATGTCCGAGCGGCATCGTCTCGACGATCGTAGCGCGGAAGCGGGGAGCGTCGCGGCGGCCCGCGGTCTGCGGCGTCGCGATGATGCCGGGAGCGACGGCGTTCACCCGGATGCCATCGGGCCCGTATTCCGCCGCCATGTGGCGGGTCAGCCCGACGACGCCGGCCTTCGCGGCCGAATACGCGGCCCAGCGCCGGTAGCCGGCGAGGCCGATGCTGGAGGCGATGTTGACGATCGTGCCGCGCGACTTGCGCAGTTCGGGGAGGATGTCGCGCGAGAGACGAAAGGTCGGCCGCAGGTTCACGCCGAGATGAAAGTCGTAGATCTCATCGGTCGTCTCGTGCAGCGGCGGAGCGTTGCCCACGCCGACATTGTTCACGAGGATGGATACGAGGCCGAAGGCATCCAGGCAGGCGGAGAGCACGGCCCGCGGAGCGTCGCCGGTCGTCACGTCGCAGGTCAGCGCTGACATGCGCGGATCGTCGGGGAGGCTGGTCAGCAGATCCGGGTTCTTGTCCACGAACAGGACCGATGCTCCCTCCGCGTGGAGTCGCTCCGCGATCGCGCGGCCAATACCCTGTCCCGCACCGGTGACGATTGCCGCGCGGCCTTCGAAACGCTGCATGTCGATCAAGCTCTCCCTGCGAGGAATTCGGCGGCGTAGTCCTTGCCGATCTGCACGACCTGCTTGTCGAACATCAGGATCCGCGTCGCGTCCATGTCGAGGAACTTGCGCTCGTCCTCGATCATCGTCTCCTGGAAGTAGGGCAGCGAGTGCAAGGCCTTTCGCGCCTCCAGGCTCTCGAACCAGGACTCGGAGAAACCGTCATAGTCGAGCGCGCCCACGCCGCCGACCGCGCCGAGGCTCCCCCAGCCGCTGCTTGGACTGATGTGATGCTGGACGTAACGGATCATGAACCTGGACAGTTCGGGATTGTCCGCCAGCAGCGGCCCGTGGACGTCGCGCCAGTGCGTGGCGAACTCGTCCCATGTAAGTCCCGGCTTTCGTCTGTAGAAGCCGAGCGTGATCAGCATGCGTTCGTCCTATGTGACTTGGATTCCCCGGCACCCGGCGATGCGGTTCCCGGTATCGTGCAGCTTGACGGCAGGCGCGGCTGCTTCATATCCCCGCCGCTGGGGACACCTGCCCCGGGTTCAGGAGAAATGCAGGCCGCCGTTGATGTCGATGACGACGCCGGTCATGTAGGTGCATCCGGGCGAGCACAGGAAAGCCATCGGCCAGCCGATCTCGGCGGGCTTGCCGAAGCGGCCGGTCGGGAGTTTCGCGAAATCGAAGGGTTGGCCGGAAGCGAGCGTCATCGGAGTCTCGATCGGCCCCGGCGCGACGGCGTTGACCACGACCCCGCTGCTCGCCGCCTGGCGGGCGAAATAGTGAACCAGGCCCTGGAGTGCGCCCTTCGACGCCACGTATGCGGGCTCGACGGAGAGCGTCGTGCCGGCGCTGCGCGCGGCGAGCGAAGTCGTTAGCGCGATCCGGCCGTGTCCGCGCTTCATCATGGCCGGCATCACGGCGCGCATCAGGTTGATCGGGCCTCGTACATTGACGTCGATGGTGCGCTCGTAGAGCGCATCCCAGGTTTCGTCGGCCAGCCAGTCACCCTTCGAATAGATGCCGCTGCAGTCCGCGAAGGCATCGATGGTCCCGAGGGACGCGACGAAAGCGTCCACCTGCGAGCGGGACGTATTGTCAAGTGCGTGAAAACTTACGCTTCGGCCCTGCGCCGAAAGTTCGGATGCGATCTTCTCCGGAGCATCGAGGTCGGCGAGCACCACTTCCGCGCCTAGCATCGCGCAGGCTCTGACGGTGGCGCCGCCGAGCGTGCCGCCGGCACCGGTGATCAGGATGCGCTGCCCTGAAAGGTTGAAGGCGTTCTGCATGTTGTCTCCTCCTGCCGGAAACGGCCCTCCGCTTCACCTGAAGCCCGGCGAGCGTGAAAATGGTCGGCGTCAGTCGTCGAGCGGCGGCAGTTGCAGTCGAAGCTCGCGCTTCAGCACCTTGCCGTAATTGCTCTTCGGCAGGCTTTCGACGAAGAGGTAGCGCTTGGGACGCTTGAAGCGCGCGATGTGCTCGACGCAATGCGCATCCAGTTCGCGTTCTTCCGCGGTCTGGCCGTCGGCGGGCACGATCACCGCGACGACGATCTCGCCCCATTCGGGATGTTCCTGGCCGACCACGCAGACCTCGCTCACCGCGGGATGCCTGAGCAGCGCCTCCTCGACCTCGCGCGGGTATATGTTGGTTCCGCCGCTGATGATGACGTCCTTCGACCTGTCGCGAAGCGTCAGGTAGCCGCGTTCGTCGAACGATCCCATGTCGCCAGTGTAGAGCCAGCCGTCGCGCAGCGCCGCCGCCGTGGCGTCCGGGTTGTTCCAGTAGCCCGACATCACGACGTCGCCCCGGCAGATCACCTCGCCGATCTCGCCTGGTGGGACCGGCTTCATGTCCTGATCCACCACCCGCACCTCGAGCCCGCTTCGCGCATATCCGACCGAGGCCAGCGTCGCGTCGTCGCCGGTCAGGTGATCCGTGCGCCGCAGTCCCGTGATGGTCATCGGCGATTCGCCCTGGCCGTAGATCTGCATGAAGACCTGCCCGAAGACGTCGAGCGATTTGCGTATCTCCTCCAGATACATCGGCCCGCCGCCATAGACGATGGTGCGAAGGTTCTGCGGTGTCCGCCCCGACCGCTGCGCCTCCAGGCGCAGCCGCTGAACCATGGTGGGGGCGAAGAACGCGCCGACGCCCGGATGGGCCGAGCAGAGATCGGTGAATTCTGCCGGATCGAAACCGCCGCTCGCGGGCACCACCTGTCGCGCGCCGCGCGCCACATAGGCGGGCAGATAGAGGCCCGATCCATGTGACATCGGCGCGGCGTGGACCAGGCTCGCGTTCTCGTCGACCACCTCCATGTCGGCAAGGTGGGCGATCGTCATGGCCATGATGTTGCGGTGGGAAAGCATGGCCCCCTTGGAACGGCCGGTCGTGCCGCTCGTGTAGAAGAGCCACGCGAGCGCGTTGGGGTCCGAGCCGACTTCACCGTCCCATTCTTCCCCGAGCAGAGTTTCGTAGCCGTCGCCGCCGATCACCTGGAGAAGACAGTCCGCTGCCTGGGAAGCAGCCGCCTCGCTGCGCAGCCGGTCGATGATTTTCGGCGAGACGAAGGCCGCGGCGGCGCCTGAATCTCCCAGAATCTGCACCATTTCCTTTGGATGCAGCTTCGCATTCACCGGCGTCACCGCCATCTCGGCCGCCCATATGCCGAAAAAGAGCTCGACATATTCCGGGCAATTCTCGGTGACGATCACGATGCGCTCTCCCGGCGCGAAGCGGTCGCGCAGGAAAGCCGCGATGCGCAACGCCCGTGATCGCAGCGCCGCGAAGGTCGCCACTTCCATCGACCCGGTATACACGGCGCCAAGGTCCGGAAACCGCCGGGCGGTCTGGTCTAGGAGATGGAATATGTTCAACTGCGTACACTCCGGTCGGCGAGCTCCCCATCGCCGGCGAACCGGGGGAGGGCATGGCCTGGCATGCGCTTCATTCAGGCAACCACCCGCGCCGTCGGCCTTGCCTGTCCGACCGCATCCACGTCAAGCTTCAGTATGGTCGCGAATGCGTCGCTGAGCACGCCGACTGCATCCGGATGGCCTGTGCGGGAGCGCCATGCGACATGGTTGTCGGGCCGCACCAGGATCGCGCCGTCCTCGCCGATGTCGCGCAGCGACAGCCAGTCGCGATGCGGATCGCGATAGTCGCCTTCGTCGCCGATTCTCACCGTCACAAGGCGGATCCCTTCGCTTCCGGCAATCTGGATCGCCGCCTGACGCCATGCTTCGGCGCGGCAGCCCGTGATCAGGACGAAGTTCCCCTTTTCGGCGAGATCGAGCGTCGACAGTTCTCTCCCGTCCTTGGCGATCCGCGCATGCGGCAGCCTGTGGCCGGGGCGCGTCACCGGAACGTACCTGCCTCCCATGGGATCGCGCGGCGGCGCGAACGTCTCGTCGCGCACGACGGCGCCATGTTCGTAGTGGAAGCCGAGCTCCAGATCGTGCGCCTGCCACTCCATACGCTGCACGCCGATGACCTGGTCGAGCCGCGCGCGGCGGGAGCGCCCCTCGTCGTCGTCCGCGAAGAACGCGGCGAAGTTCTTCCGGCTGACCTCGGCATTGCCGCGCACCAGTCCGATGCCCGCGTCGGTGAGCGGATGGTTCTGGAAGGTGAGCAGCGCCCAGGAGACGTTGCGCTCCGCGACGGGTCGCCGCTCGGTCTCGTAGGTGTCGAGGAGGCCGTCGGACGCCTTGCCCTTCAGCACCAGATCCAGCTTCCAGGCGAGGTTGTGCGCGTCCTGGATGGCCGAGTTGAGCCCGAGCCCCGTGGTCGGGGGATGGCGATGCGCCGCGTCACCCGTCAGGAATACCCGCCCGAAGCGGTACCGGTCGGCGATCACGCCTTCCACGACCCAGTGCCCGATGCCGATGATCTCCGGATCGAGGTCGGGCAGCTTCAGCAGTTCTCGCATGCGCGGGAGCAGTTTCGTCTCGTCGAAGCGCGCCGGATCGTCGGGACGGAAGCTGAAGTGGAACATCCATTCCTCGGAATGCCGGTCGAACCGCGTCGGTCCGAGCTTGCCCAGGACGCCGCTGCTCCACGACCCTCCGTCCGGATTGACGAACCATGTCGTCATCGCGTGGTCGTCGTCCCACCACTCCGACAGATCGGCCTTGAAGTAGACAGTGACCATGTCGGCGAGTTCTGTCGCGCCGGTAAGCCTGCTGCCCACGATCGGACCGATGGTCCGTCCGCCGTCGGCCGCGATCACGTAGTCGGCGACCACCGTGAATTCACGTCCGCTGTCACGGTCGCGAACCACGCAGGTCGCCGCGCGGGCGTCCTGCGAGATCGAGACGAGTTCGTGGTTGTAGAGCAGTTTGCCTGGATTGCGGCGCTCGGCTTCGGCACGAAGCAGCGGTTCGAGGCGCACCTGCGGATAGAGCGTGCTCTCGCAGGGGCTGTCCTCGGCATAGTGCCGCAAAGAGCCGCCGCCAAACGAATCGATCGCATGGAATGTCTTGCGGTCCAGCGGCCCGTCGCCCGCCAGGCTCGTGCACCAGCGTATGCGCGAGATATATTTCAATGGCATGGACTTGGCGTAGACCGCGTCGGCGATATCGAATTGCCGGAAGATCTCCATGGTGCGCTGGTTGATGTAGCGAGCCTTGGGAAGCCGACCCGGCGTGGCATGACGCTCGATCAGCAGCGACTGGGTGCCGTGTTCCGAAAGCGCGATGGATGACGACAGGCCGCAGCCGCCGCCTCCGACGATGAGTACCGGCACCCGGATATCCGTCATCTGCGTTCCTCGTTCGCTATTGCCTTCAGGAGCCCAGCAGACCTCGGGCGCCGAGCCATTCGCGCTGGAGTTCGATCACCCGCGCGAGATGGTCTGGCTGGCCGGCATAGTAGTGGGTTGCGCCCTGGATGACTTCGAAGGTCTTGTCCCTGCTCGCCGCCGCGCGGAAGATCATTCCGGTGTGCGGTTGCGGGGCGGCATCGTCTGCGCTGTTTTCGATCGCCAGGAAGGGCACGTTGATGTGGCGGGCGCATTCCACCCCGTTGGCGCGCGAATCCTCGATCGACCACTGCGACAGCCAAGACCTCAGCGTCGAGAAGCGGCCGAGCGCCACGGGTCCGGTGTTGACGGTCTCGGGATTGCCCAGATAGGACCAGCGTGGCTTCCGGTCGTTGGGGTCGACAGTCGGGTCGAGAAAACGCGGATCGGCGAACGTCCGGTGCGTGACGAAACCCCGCTCGATCTCCGGCGTGTCGCGCTTCCTCAGCATCTCGAGCGTTTCCCAGACCCAGGCGCGGATCCTGTCGACCCTGGCCCGTTGGGCATTGCGGTATTCCGCAATGAAGTCGGCCGAGTAGGGCGGCTGGTGGGGATTACGCGGATCGTAGAGATCGAGTTCCAGGAAGCGGTCGTCCGGATCGTGCTCGTTCCTCACCGAGGGATCGATGCTGTCGACGAGAAGCTGCGCACGCGAGATGTGCGCGGCTTGGAAGATCAGCGCATCGGCGGGGATGAGGCCCGCTCCCTTGACGTTGACCGGATCGCCCGCGGGCGTATCGACGATCGTGGGATTTTCGGCCTGCGACTGATAGAACAGCGCCAGCGATCCGCCACCGCTCCATCCCACGATGACGACTTTTTCGTAGCCGAGAACCTCCCTTGCGTGGCGCACGTAGGCACCGAGGTCCAGGAGCACCTTTTCCATGATGAGGGCAGCGTCGTTCTTGGCATACCGGCTGGCGGCGCACAGCACATGCGCGCCATGTCCCGCCGCTGCCCGGGGGACCGGCAGCAATTGCAGGGTCGACGTGGGATGCATGAAGATCAGCAACGTCGAGGACGGGACACCCTTGGGCCGCATCAGTATGCCTTCGAGATTCACGGCACCCTGATTGCCCGCGAATCCGTAAGTCTCGACGAATGAGGATTTCTCCTCATATTGGAGGTGAAGCCAGGTGAATTCGATTTCGTGAGTCATGCGGGGCGGACGACCTGTCAGTATTGCGGAATTCTAGTATTAAGGGTGGGAATGGACCGATGACACGTCCTGTAGTCGCAGGCCCGCAGGGGAAATCCCCTGCCGAATTCTAGTCGAGGGATATGGGGAGCGATCGTGGCAGGCTGTCCCCTCCTGCTGTTACAGCAAGGTGGCACGGCTTGAAGAGAATCCGGAGCTGGCGGGAATCGGCCGACAAGAGGCGCTGTCCACGGGTGAAGTGTCATCGTGCGCGTCCATCGAGGGAAGGCCAGCGAGGGGACGATAGCTGATGCGAAAGAATTCCGAGGGGCCGGAGGGCGGTGGGGGCAGCGAAGCGGCGGAGCAGTTGGCGCCCCAGCGTGTCGCCGCCGAAATCGATCTGGCCCGCCACGAACTGCCGGAAGGTTACTTCCTGCCGGAGAAGTCCCTGCCGCACGCCTTCACGGTCATCTCGAACCGAGTCAGCCAGACCCTACAGACCATGTACAGCGAGAAGTTCGGGCTGACCGTCGCCGGCTGGCGCATCATGGCCATCCTGGGAACGCACTCTCCGCTGTCGGCCAAGGCACTTGCCGAAATGACCGCGATGGACCAGGTCAGCACCAGCCGGGCCCTCGAACAGCTCTCCAACAAGAAGCTGCTTTCGCGCCGCGTCGACCCTTCCGACCGGCGCCGCGTTGTCCTGAGGCTGAACCGGAAGGGCCAGACCGTGTTCAGGCAGATCGTGCCGGTGCTCTACGCCGCCGAGAGGGCTCTGATAGACGGCTTCACGGAGGAGGAGGTGGCCACGATCCGCCGCTACATGACGCAGTTGATGGAAAGGTCCGCTCGGCACATGGCTGAAGAGGCGGATTGGCGCGCCCTGGTCGAAAGATACGGCCACGGCGGCGAACTGCCTCCCGAATGAGCATCGGCGGCCTCGGCAAGACCCTCGTCCCGACGGGGTTGGACTAAATGCTGACCGGTCGTCCCAAGCGTGGGGGACATCGGCCCCGACATGGCTCGCTATCTTCTCGCTAAACCGTTGGTTGGCAACGCGGCTGATTGGATGCAGGCGCCGCACGTTGTTCATAACCGGCAAGCAAACCCGCGAGGAGACTGACCTAGATGACCGAAAAGCCCGACGCGCCCGCAGCGGTGCCGCGCAATCCCGGCCTGACGCCAATGATGCTGAACCACGCGGCGTGGGTGACGCACGACGTGGCGGCCACGCATGATTTCTACACCCGCATCATGGGAATGGAGATCGCGAGCACTGTGATCGACGACAGCGTGCCGTCGACCGGCGACGCGTTTCCCTACTTCCACATCTTCTTCAAGATGAAGGACGGCTCGACATTCGCCTTCTTCGAGGCGCCCGGCTTGCCCTCTCCCGCAAAATCGACCCATCCGGCATACGACATCTTCAACCACATTGCGCTCGAGGTGTCGTCCCGCGAGGACGTCATGAAGTGGTACGAATGGCTAACCGAAAACGATATCGATATCGTCGGTCCGACCGATCACGGGCTCATCTATTCCATCTACTTCCACGACCCCAACGGCGTCCGCCTGGAGATCACGACGCCGCTCGACAAGGACTGGAACAACCACACCGAGAACGCGAAGGAAGACTTCGAACTGTGGGTCTCGGCCAAGGAAAAGGCCAAGCAGGAAGGCCGGGACCTCACCGAGGCAATGACCGAACTCGCCAAGAAGGCAAAGACACGCGTCCATCGCTTCGTGCCCGCCTGATCGCCGCAGCGGCACCGGGCTGTACATCGGCTGTCGGCTTTCCGCGGGCGATCGGGTAAGCCGGTTGGCCTCTCCGCGCCCCGGCGCGCCTGCCGGATACAGTCGAATTAGCCTCGCTTTTTCCATCTGCCGCGGGGCGAGTCCGTGGCGGTTGGGTGAGGCGTGTTCGTTCGCATGCAGAGGGATAGAAATTGGCAGCGGATTGGCTTGGCATTTCGGGACGCGTGGCGGTCGTCACGGGTGCCGGGGGCGGCTGCGCTTCTCGCCACGGTACCGCGTCCGGGTTTCGATCAGCCGAGCAAGGATTGAGCCGAGGCGCCACGCCATTCGCGCACCTACGCAACAAGGCAGGAGGAACCGATGCCACGCCCCAGATCGACCAAGTCCGTCGAGGAACGCCTCGACCGAATCGAAGACTACATCGAGATCATGCAACTGATCTGCGCCTACGGTCCGGCAGCCGACGCGACCCATTGGGAACTGATCAAGCAGATATGGGCGGAGGACTGTGTCTATGAGATCGGCGGCCTCGGCAACTACGAAGGCCATGACGGTCTGCACAAGGCCTTCTACGGTGAGTTCCATCAGGATCTGATGCGGACCGGTTCCGGCCACGTCTCCTCGATGCCCCATGTCGTCATCGATGGCGACCGTGCGTCCGCCACGCACCACGGCACGCTCTTCAAACAGATCGATGGAAACTTCCCGGTCATCCGCCTCATCGCCTCGCGTTGGGAACTGGAGCGGCGCGAGAGCGGATGGGTGGTCGTCCGCCGGACCAACGAGCTGATGCAGGAGAATCCGCGGGCGCGCGAGCTTCTGGCGCGCGTCATGGAGGGGCCCGCGCCTCGCGTTTCCGAGGCGGCGGAGTAGAGAGCCCGGGCGGGGCTATCGTCTAGGCTGCCCGCGCGAGCCGTGGGGGTTCCGAGCCGAGAACAATGGGGCTGCGCGGATGGGGGACAGGCAATTCTCGGAACTTGCCGCACGGGCGGAGCGACGCCTCCAGGCCATGCTGGAGGCCGATGCCGCCGGGCTCGATGCCCTGCTTCACGACGACCTCATCTACATCCATTCGTCGGGCAACATCGACGGCAAGCAAAGCCATATCGCCAGCGTCGCCGAGAAGACCGTCGTGTACGAGGCCTTCAGCCCCTCGAATGTCCGCTTTGTCGGGGTAGACGGGAGCACCGTCCTCAGGACGGGTTCGGTCCGTATCGCGGTGGTCGTGCGGGGCAGCCCCAAGGCTCTCCACGTCGCCTTCATCGAAGTCTGGACGAATGCGGGCGGCCGCGAATGGCGAATGATTTCGTGGCAGTCCACGTCGCTGCCTGCTTGAAGATCATTGCGGGGACGTTTTCCTCTCCCAAGCGTCCCATCGCCTTCCGCAGCTAGGAGTGACCCTGAAATGACCAAGCCCCTGCGCGTAGGCCTCATCGGCGCCAGCGTCGATCCGTCGCTGAGCTGGGGAACGCGGGCGCATATCCCAGCGATCCGCCACCTTCCGCAGTTCGACCTGACCGCGATCTGCACTTCGCGCCCCGACACCGCCGAAGCGGCGGCAAGACATTTCGGTGTCCCGCTGGCATTCTGCGACCCCGACGAGATGGCCGCGCATCCGCAGGTCGACGTCGTCGCCGTGTCCGTCAGGACGCCGCTCCACGGGCGGATGGTGAGATCTGCCCTGGACGCGGGGAAGCACGTCTATTGCGAATGGCCGCTTGGCAGCACCACCGCCGAAGCCCGCGAGACGCTGGCGCAGGCAAGGCGTGCAGGGGTCGTGACGATGATCGGCCTGCAGGGGCGCAGCAACGAGACGATCGCTCATGCGCGCGACCTCGTCGCCGAAGGTTTCGTCGGCCGAATGATCTCTGCGTCCCTAAAGGTGACGCAGGAGAATTTCGGGCATCTGGAAACTGCCGGGAACGCCTATACCGCAGACATCCGCAACGGCGCCGACATCCTGCGCATCGCGACCGGCCAGGCACTCGAAGCTTTCTGCTTCGCCGTCGGCGAGTTTGACGAACTCACCGTCGTCGTCTCGCGCCAGTACGACACCGCGAGCATCGTCGGTTCGGGCCGCGTCATCGACAAGTCGTCGCCGGATCTCGTGATGATCGCCGGCAGGCTGGCGAACAGTGCCGACGCTTTCGTTCACATCCGTGGCGGGGTGAGCCCGGCGGCGGCGGGCGTGCGGCTCGAGATCAACGGCACCGACGGCGACCTCGTGCTGACGTCGCCCGGTTCGGCCAACGTCCACCGGACGCCGCTTCGCCTGGCGGGTGCTCGCAGGGGAGACGTCGAGTTTCACGAGATACCCTTGCCCGAACGCTACGCGCTGCAGCCGGCCGGTCTCGCGGACGGACCTCCGCGCTATCTCGCCCACAACTATCTGCGCCTTGCCAGTGCAATCCGGAATGACGAGCCGGTGGTTGTCGATTTCGACTATGCCGTCCGGCATCAAGAACTGCTCGACCTCGTTCAGACCGCGTCCGATACAGGGATGCGGCAGACATGGAGATGACGCCGCAATGCCCGAGATGAGGAACTCCACCGTCACCGAACATTCGATCCGGTCCGGCGATCACGTCACCTTTTATCTCGCGGCGGGACCTCGCGACGGACCTCTCATCATCTTCATCCACGGCTGGCCGGAACTCGCGCTGAGCTGGCGCCACGTGCTTCCGCGCTTCGGCGGCCTCGGCTTCCGCGCGATTGCGCCGGACATGAGGGGCTACGGCCGCTCGACGGTATACGACCGCCACGACGCCTATGCGCAGCGCCATGTGGCCGCAGACATGATCGCGCTGCTCGACGCCCTTGACGGGGAGAAGGCGGTGTGGGTGGGGCACGACTGGGGCAGCGCCACCGCATGGAGCATCGCAAGCCACCATCCGGAGCGCTGCTTCGCCGTGGCGAGCCTGTGCGTTCCCTACCGGACGATCGAGCGCGGGACCGACCATCTGGTCAGCCTCGTCGATCGGGAAATCTATCCGGAAGCCGACGCTCCGTCCGGCCAGTGGGCCTACATGCGTTTCTATCACGAGCGGTTTCAGCGGGCGACTGCCGTCCATGATGCCGATCCGCGCCGCACGATCAAGGCGCTGTTCCGGCGAGGCAAGCCAGACGCGCTCGGCAAGCCGAGCCCGCATGTGCAGATCTTTGCCAACAATGGCTGGTTCGGCGGGGGCGACATCGCCCCTGACGTGGATCGCGATCCGGCAGTCGTCTCGGAACAGGATCTGTGCGCCTATGCCGAGAGTCTCGGCCGAAACGGCTTCTACGGTCTCAATTCCTACTACATGAACGACGCCGACAATCTTGCCTACTCCGACGAAAGCGCGGATGGCGGACGGCTCACCATGCCGGTGCTGTTCATCGCGGGCCGCTACGACATTACCTGCGAATCGGTGGAATCGCGCCTTGCCGATCCGATGCGGGAAAGCTGCGAGGACCTGACCTTCGAGACCGTCGAATCCGGCCACTGGATGGCCCAGGAGAAACCGGATCGCGTCAATGCGATCCTGACGAAATGGCTGGCCGACAAGGTTCCTTCCGCCTGGCCGAGAGAAATGAATCAGGCCCGCCCATAGGTATCCGCACCATAGATGAGTTCTGTCCGGCTTCTGATGTCTTGCGCCTCGATCGGGTGGGTGTGGAGGTAGAGCTGGTTGCGTTCGATGGCGTCGCGGACCATCTCGCCCACCGCCTCCGCGTCGATGTAGGCGGCCGCCAGCTTTTCCATGCGTTCGTCCACCATCGACCGGAACGTCCTGCCCTCGCCCTTGTCCACGTCGCTTCTCATCGCCTCGCTGTTGGCGACGACGTTGGTGCGGACCATGGCGGGGTGCAGGATCGTCACGCCGAAACCTTCCTCGGCGAGATCCGAGGCCAGTCCTTCCGAGATCGCCGTAACAGCGGCCTTCGTTGCGCTGTACGGAGTATGTCCCTTGACCGGCCATAGACCGGCCAGGGACGAGGTGTTCACGACGTGTTTCTCGCCCTGCTGCTTCGACATGCGCGGCAGGAAGACATCGAGCCCGTTGATGACCCCCCAAAGATTGACGTCGATCATGAACTTCCAGTCCGACAGCGTCGCATCGGAGACCGGGCGCAACGGCCGCCAACTCACCCCCGCATTGTTCACCAGAATGTCGACGTGTCGGAAGCGGGAATAGGCGCTATCCGCCATGGCTTGGACGGAGCCGTGATCCGCCACGTTCACCTCGACCGCGATTGCCTCTGCACCGAGCGCCTCGACTTCGGCGCAGACCTCCCGTGCCGCATCGGAGCGGATGTCCGCGACGACGACATTCACCTTCGCCTTTGCCAGCGCGTGGGCGATCGAGCGGCCGATACCACTGCCCGCGCCCGTCACGACGGCCACCTTGCCTGCCAGTTCCTTCATGATTCTCCTCCGCCGATTTCTTCGACCGAAGAATGCTCCTTTGGGAGGTTCGGCATGTCCCCAAGGCAAGGGGCGTGCTGCATTGGCCCCGTGGTCTATCCGGTTCAGGGCAGGAGGAGCTTTCGAATGAAGATCACGAGCGTCGAGATCATCGCGTTGGATCAGCCTCACAAGGGCCGGCTGATCTTCGCCACCGGCCCCACGCCCGCGACCAACAACTTCATCCTGATGAAGATCCACACCGACGAGGGACACGTCGGTCTTGGAAGCTCCTACAGCTATCCGGATTCGCCCCTTCTCAAGTCGGGAGTGTCCCGCGAGGGCGCGATGGTTCTCATGAAGGACATGGCGAAGATACTGATCGGCGAGGACCCCCGCCGGACGCACCATCTCCTGAACCGGCTGGAGCAGAGCATCAGCGGCTGGTACAGTGAGAACTGGTACGTGCTGGGCACCTTTGACTGCGCGCTCTACGATCTCAAGGGCAAGATCCTCGGCGTGCCGGTGTACGAGTTCCTCGGGGGCATGCAGCGCGAACGGATTCCGCTCGAGCATATCCAGAGTTTCCTGCCGACACCGGAAGAGGCTGCCGAGGAGGCCAGGCGCTACATCGACGCCGGCTTCAAATCGATCAAGCTGCACGTCAACGCCGATCCGAAGAATGCGATCGCCCGCTTCAGCGCAGCGCGCGACGTGCTCGGACCGGACGTGCCCATCGGCGTCGACATGGGCATGGCCTACAATCTCACGGGGGCGCTCAAGACGATCAGAATGCTGGACGAGTACGACCTCAATTTCGTCGAGCAGCCGCTGACGGCCTACGACGTAAAGGGACATGTCCAGCTGCGCGCCAAATGCGATGTGCCGATTTTCGCCGACCATGGCGCGATGTCGGTCGCGGAAGCCTATTCCAGTATCGTGGCCGGCGCCTATGACGGCGCCCATTGTCTGATCTGCCGGGTTGGAGGCATGCACCGCGCGGCGAAGTGGGCGGACCTGATGGACGTCTCCCATTCCGACTACCAGATCTGCAACCAGGGCAACACGATCGCGGCGGCCGTCGGCGCGCATTTCGCGGTCTCGCGCAGGAAATCGCCGCGCTTCAACGACGAACTCGGCCTGTTCCTCTATCTGCACGATACAACCGATACGAAATCCATCAGCGACGACATCGTGAAGGACCCCGGCTTCGTGATCGAGAACGGCACGCTGCATTCGCCCAAGGGGCCGGGGCTCGGCGTCGAACTCGACGACGACATGGTGTCGCGTTACGCCAGCACGGTGCTCCCGACGATCACCGTCAGCTAGAATCCTTCGCCCTTCGGCGATTGTCGCTAGATTTGTGCGGAGCGTGCACGTTCCGGTGTCACTCCCCGAGCAGGAACCGTCGAAGGATACCGGCGACCTCCGCCGCGCGGTCCTCCAGCGTGACCGCGTAGACGTCGGGGCTTTCCAGGGTCTCGAGCGTGGCGTTCGGGATGATGCCGAGCAACGCATCGCCCTGCCGCCCGACTTCCCGATCCTCCTTTGGCGTCGTCAGTTCGAGGATGAGCGTCGGCGCCCTGATCAGGGCAAGGTCTCCTTTCATGTCGTAGGCGAAGGCGGCGCGATAGAATTGCGGCCGGTCCATGAAGGCCTGCAGTCCGTCGAGAACCCGCTCCACCGCCACACGGCGCGCCGCCGGATCGTCGAGATCCGCGAGCGTCGCCTCGTCCCACCAGATGTCGGCCATCTCGCGGAACTGTCCCGCCCAGAAGGGGAGCGGCCGGTCGGCCCTTTCGATGACCGAGCGGATCGATGGGGTCTTGCGGAAGATTTCGTCGCGCCGCGCCTTGTCCGGGATGATGCTGTGCGATTGACCGGCGTAGACGAATTTGTGGACGCGCGACGGATGGCGCCCGGCGATCGAACCGCCGAGCTTGTTGCCGCCGTGCAGCCCGAAGATGTCCAGGGACTGGAGGCCGAGGGCGTCGAGCCCCTCGACCAGCCAGTCGGCGATTTCGGCGATACCGTGCTCTCCGGCGGGAAGCGGCGCCGATGCGCCGGTTCCGGGCACATCGATCGAGACGACTCGGAAATCGGAGGAAAGTTCCCCGATCAGATCGCGGTACATGCGCGACGACCGTCCGGCGTGAGGAATGAGCAGCAGCGGCGGCCCCTTGCCGGCCTCGACGTAATGCAGTTGCCCAGCACCGCTGTCCACGAAACCATGACGCATCCAGACCTCCCTCTCATGGCGGCGAACCCGCGCGACAGCATCTGCGACGCCTGCCTCGGGATATCTACAATGGGCCGTGATCCGGTGCCGTGGGGTCACCCGGGCCAGTGACGCGGGCGGTCTTCGGATCCGCCGGGCGGTGCCCCCAGCCGATGGGACACGACCGGCCGCAAGCGTGCTTAGTGTGAGATGCAGTTGCGGGCGCGTTCGGCGCCCGCTGATCTCAAGGGTTTTCGCAGGGGAGAGCATTCGATGCCGGGCAGGCTGCAGGACAAGGTCGCCATCATCACGGGTGGCGTTTCGGGGATGGGTCTGGCATCGACGCATCGCTTCATCGAGGAAGGCGCCAGCGTCGTCGTCGCCGACATCCAGGCCGGGAAGGGCAGGGAACTGGAAAAGCAGTATCCGGGCCGACTGCGCTTCGTCGCTTGCGATGTCCGTGATGAGGCCGACATCGTCGCGGCTGTCTCCGCCGCGGTCGAGACCTTCGGCGGGCTCGACGTGATGTATCACAACGCTGGAGCCGTCGGAGACAATTCCGACCTCGCCTCCATCACCACCGAGGGGTGGGACGACACGTTCAACCTCCTCCTGCGCAGCACGATGCTGACGATCAAGCATTCGATCGAGCCGATGAGGAAGCGCGGCAAGGGTTCGATCATTCTCACCTCGTCGGCGGCCGCCGTATCGCTCGGCGGTTCCGGGCCCTATGCCTACACGGTGGCCAAGGCCGGCGTGATCTCCGCCGGGCGCTATGCGGCGCTCGCGCTCGGACCCGACCGGATCCGGGTCAACATCATCGTCCCGGGCGCTTTCCCGACTTCGATCTGGAGCGGTCATGTGGGCGGCGACGCCGAGATGGGCGACCGCATGGGCCTCGATCTCCAGCGCTTCGCCGGCATGCAGGCTCTGCCTCAGGTCGGCGATCCCCGCAACATCGCCGATGCGGCGCTCTTCCTCGCCTCGGAAGAGGCGACCTTCGTCACCGGTGTGGCACTTCCAGTGGATGGCGGCCTCACACTGCACCGCAACAGCCAAGGCTCGGCCAGCGGGCAGCTCGGCACCGTCTCGGATGCCGTGGCGACCTTCAAGGCGGCGAGCTGACGGCGGCGCCGGCCGCCGTGCATCCGGGACGAGATATCCGAGAGGAAACGAACGGGATGAACAAGGCGATCCGCATCCATGCGCATGGCGGCATCGAGGAGATGAAATGGGAGGACGCGCCGATCTCGGATCCGGCGCCCGGACATGTCACGGTGCGCCACACCGCAATCGGCGTGAATTTCTCCGACATCAACGTTCGGCGCGGCGGCTTCTATCCCAATCACAATCCGCCCTTCCCGCTGGGACTGGGCAACGAGGCTGCGGGCGTGGTCGAAAGCCTTGGCGAAGGCGTCTCGGACTTCAAGCCGGGCGACCGCGTCGCCTATGCGGGAATGCTGGGGCAGTTCTACGAGGACACCGGCGCCTATGCGCAGCGGCGCAACGTTCCCGCGTCGCGGCTGGTGGCGATACCCGACGGAGTATCGGACCAGCAGGCCGCGGCCGTCCTGCTCAAGGGGTGCACCGCATCGCTGATCATCAACAGCGTCTTCACGCCGGCTCCCGGCGACACGATCCTGATCCACACCGCGGCCGCGGGTGTCGGTTCGATCCTGTGCCAGTGGTCCAAGCACCTCGGCGCGACCGTCATCGGCACCGTCGGGTCGCGCGAGAAGGCGACGATCGCGTCGGAACTCGGCTGCGATCACACGATCCTCTACCGCGAGACGGATTTCGTGGAAGAGGTGCGGCGGATCGCACCCGGAGGCGTGTCCGCCGTCTTCGACGGGGTCGGGAAGGACACGTTCGTTCCTTCGCTGCGCTGCCTGAAGCAGCTCGGCAAAGCCGTGAACTACGGCAATGCCTCCGGCAGCGTCCCGCCGATCGACGTGATGATGCTGGCGATCAGGTCGCTGTCCATCTGCCGGGTGGGCGTGACCGGTCACATCCAGGACACTGCGTCTTTCCGGAACGTCGCCTCGCGGCTGTTCGAACTGGTCCGCGGCGACGCGATCAGGGTGAACATCCACAAGAGCTACCCGCTCTCCGATGCTGCGAGCGCGCACGAGGCCGTCGAGGCCGGCAGCTTCTCCGGATCGATCATCCTCGACCCCGCAGCCGGCTGAGGCGAACGTCCAACTGCACGGCGGCGCGGGCACCTGGTCCAGGGCTGCCGCCGCGCCGTCTGCATGAAGTCACGACTATCCGGCGGCCGGCACCTTTCCGCGCGGAAGCCGGCACCGGCCACACGCGCTCAGTCGGAATGAAGCGGCGGCTCGCCGCCCACCTGATAGACCTGATCGTCATAGGCGGCGAATTTCGAGTTCTCGAGGTCGAGGAACTCGGCCATCTTCGGCGCCAGCACCTCCTTGTAGAAGGGCAGCGCCTGCATGGCCTTGCGGTCCTCGGCACTGTCGAACCAGGCTTCGGAAAATCCGTCGAAGCCGACGAACTGCGATGGCCAGTCCGTCTGCGGCGACAGGCGGTGCTGGACGTAGCGTCTGAGGTACTTCGTGATCTCGGGGCGGGTCCGGTAGAGAGTGCCGTATTCGACCGACCAGATGTGCCGGAACTCCTCGACGCTCAGGCCCGGCTTGCGCTTGTAGAATCCGAGTGTGATCAGCATGGCTTCCTCTTTGAATGTGGATGAAGGTCGGTGTAATCCCCGGATATCGCCATGTCGGTCCCGCAGCTGGGGACATGGGCGGTCTCCGCGCAGGCGTTGGCTTTTATGCGGAAGAATGTTCGGCGTCGTATTTTTCGGCCCACAGGTCCGCGATCGGGTCGCTGATGAAGATGCTCGAGGACGCGCCGCCGTCCACGGCCAGGATCTGGCCCGTCACGTAGCTCGCGTCGTCGCTGCAGAAGAACACTGCCGCCGAAGCAAGTTCTTCAGCAGACCCATATCGCTGGAGCGGCGTCACGCCGATCAGCCGCGCCTGATAGGCGCCCGTCGCGAACCGTCCCGCCGTGCCTGGCGTCAGGATCATGCCCGGCGCGATCGCGTTGGCTCTGACTCCCTCCGGCCCGTACTCCGCTGCGAACTGGCGCGTGAAGGCCACCACGCCTCCCTTCGCCGCCGCGTAGGGGGCCTGTGTCGCCATCCCGTGGGTTCCCATCACCGACGCGATGTTGAGGACGTTACCCCGGGTGCGCTTGAGATGCGGCAACGCCTCGCGGGAGAGGCGGAACATGCTGCGCAGATTGATGTCGATATAGCGGTCGAAGTCGGCGTCGCTCGTGTCGTGCAGGCGAGGCGCCGCCCCAACGCCGGCATTGTTCACGAGGACATGGATCTTTCCGAAGTGCCGCAGGCAGAGATCGACGATCATGCGCGGGGCATCTTCCTCCGTTACGTCCTGATTGTGGGTGACCAGCCTGTCGCTCGTGGGCAGGGTGCGGAGGCCGTCCGGCACCTTGTCGACCGCGAGCACGGCGGCGCCCTCAGTGAGCAGTCGTTCCGTGATGGCCTTGCCAATGCCGGAGCCCGCCCCTGTGACGATGACGGAACGTCCTTCGAAACGCTGCGGCATTCGATGCCTCCTCGAATGTCGCCCGGCACGATCCGTACGTAAGGACGAACGCTGGCGGGCGGGATCAGCGCGGCATTGCACGCAATGGCAGGCGGTCGATGGTGATGAGCTGGTTGTGAATCAGGTAGTGCGGATCGCCGGCTGGCTCAAGCCGCTTCACGCGCTTGAAGAGTTCCCGCAGCATCACCTCGGCCTCCATCCGCGCGACGTTCTGGCCGATGCAGTTGTGGCGATCCGCGCCGAACGACATGTGGACGTTCGCCGTATCGCGCATGACGTCGAACCTGTCCGGATCGTCCCACTTGCGGGGGTCGCGGTTGGCCGCTCCGGGCAAATAGGCGATCTTCGTATCGCCCTTCAACGCGTAGCCGGACAGTTCGCAATCGTCGATCGTGGTGCGGTAGACGATGTGGGTCGGCGCCTCGTATCGCAGCGCTTCGTCGAAGACGAAACGGATGCGCGCGGGGTTGTCCTCCACCACCTGCCACTGGTCCGGATGCTGCGCGAGCAGGCGCAGCGCGCCGGTCATGCCGCTCATGGTCGTGTCCATCCCGCCGCGAACCAGCGCCCGCGTTACGCTGGGCGCGAAGCCTTTCGGCAGGTCGCCGGCGGCTTCGGCCTGGAAGAACTGATCGGCGATGGAACCGGGCGCGACGCTGTCGGACTGGCAAGCGGCCAGGAACCATTCCATGTAGGGTTCGCCGGCCGCCGCTCCCTTCCGGTAGAGTTCGTTCTTCGGCCCGCTCATGTTGAAGGACATGTAGCCGATCGCGCGGATGGCGTCGGCGTCGAAGCGGATCCCCATCGCAGTCGGAAAGCCGCCGAAGACGATCGGCTCCACGAGGTCGCCGACGCCGTCGAACTCGCCGCCGTCCGCGAGTATTCGGTCGATAGCGTCGGCCGCCTTTTCCTCGAACACGTGCCGCCACTTTCGGATCACCAGGGGCGACATGATGCGGTTCGCCACCGCCCGCACGTGATCATGCTCTGGAGGGTCGGTTTCGAGCGGATTGGGCGGACGACCCTCGAACCCCGGCTTGCGGGGATCGTAGATGCCGACGCTGCCCGCGGCACTGAACCGCGTATGATCGGTGACGACCTCGCGGACCTCCTTGTAGCCGCCCACCGCGTATACGCCATGCCCGGCCAGTTCCACGACGGGAGCAGCCTCTCTCAGCGCCTTGTAGAAGGGGTAGGGGTCGGAGAGCACCTCCATCGCATAGGGGTCCCACTCTAGGATCGGGGGTTTCCTGGGCATTCCCGTCTCGGCTGCCTGAGACATGGCGTCCTCCGCTGTCCGGACATCCGGCTGGTTCGAGATCCGACGTTCCGCAAACCGCGCGCCCGTGGACCCGATGCTGTTGCAATTCGGTCCCGAACAGCGTCCCCGCCGGCTGGGACCGCGGCAGGCGGGCGCGTGACTGCTTTCCTCAGCGCGCGAGATAGCCGCCGTCGACCGGCAGTTCGGCACCGGTGATGTACTTGGCCTCGTCGGAAACGAGGAAGAGCACCGCGTTGGCGATGTCCTCGACTTCGCCCATGCGACCCAGCGGCACGGCATCGAGCATGCGCTGGCGGGTGGCGGGGTCCGCCTTTACGGTCGAATTGCGCATCGGCGGCATGACGCCGGGCATCACGGCGTTTACCCTGATCCCGTCGCGGGCGAACTGCACCGCCGCCGATTTCGACATGCCTAGCACCGCGCCCTTCGATCCGCCGTATCCGAGATGCAGCCCCATGCCGACCTTGGCGGAAATGGATGAGATGTTGACGATCGCGCCGCCGCCTTGCGACTGCATGGTGGGGACGACCGCCTTGATGCCGAGGAACGGGCCTTTCGTGTTGATGGCGATCTGCCGTTCCCAGGCGCTGTCCTCGAAGAGATCGGTCGTTCCCGGCCCCGTTCCGGCGTTGTTGACCAGGATGTCGAGACGGCCGTGCCTGCCGAGGATTGCCTCGACCGCTGCCTTCCAGGAACCCTCGTCTGTCACGTCAAGCCGCTGGAAGAAGGCATTTCCGCCGAGGCCCTCAACGACCGCGCTTGCCTCCGGTTCGAGAATGTCCCCGACGCATACCTTCGCGCCTTCCTCCACGAAGCGCCTGGCCGTGGCTGCTCCCAACCCCGAGGCGGCACCGGTGACCAACGCAATCTTGCCTGCCAGACGCATTCCCATTCCCTCCCGGTCGTTGAAGCCGCCCCGCCGGTGCGGGCATCCCGCGGCCGGATCGCCGGAACTCGTTCAGAATGATCGCCGGCAACCGAAGAACAGTCCCCCGCAACGGGGGCAACGGATATTTCCACCCGCACCGTGGAAGCCGGTCCGTCCGTACGCAACCGGTACGGCGGCAGGCGAATCCGCCGGATGGACCGAGGGCAGGATTGCCGCCGCCGACTGGTCCCTAACGCGGGGGACTTCGTAGCTGGCTGGATTCCGCGACGCTCAGACTGCGCGAAACTGATCGTGCGCACGATTGGGAGGATCAAATGCTAGCCAGAAGACTTGCCGCTCTCGGCACTGCCGCATTCGTCATGCTCGGCTCCACGGCCGTCTGGGCCGACACCACAATCAAGTATTCCTCGTGGCTTCCACCTGCGCACTTCCTGTGGACCGATGTCTACGTTCCGTTCTTCGAGGAGATCGAGAAGGTCACCGAAGGCCGGGTGAAGGTGGAAGTGCTGCCCAAGGTGGTCGGTACCGCGGCGAGCCAGATCGAAGTCGTGCGCGACGGCCTCGCCGATATGAGCTTCACGGTCGCGTCGTACACGCCGGGACGCTATGTCGCTTCCGAAGTCGGAGAACTTCCCCTGCTCGGAAACGATGCAGCCGTCATGGGCCCAGCCTACTACCGCCATTTCAAGGAATACATCGAACCGGCTGGCGAGTACGACGGCATCAAGGTTTTGTCGATCTGGATGATCTCGCCGCTTCAGCCGCACACCGAGGGACGGCCGATCAATTCGGTCGACGACTTCAAGGGTCTCAAGCTGCGCACCCCCAATCCCAACACGGTCATGGCGCTGGAACTGCTCGGCGGCGTGCCGATCCTCAAGTCTTCGACCGAAGCTTTCGAGATGCTGGCGACCGGCGCGATCGACGGACAGATCACGATTCCGAACACGATCCCGGGCTTCAACCAACTCGATCTGCTCGACGCCGTTACCATCATCCCTGGCGGGATGTCGAATGCGGTCAACCTCATGTTCATCAATCAGGACAAATGGGCGGAAATCTCCGAGGAGGATCGCAAGGCCATCGAGGAGGTCGCGGGTGAGAAGCTCGCGCGTGACATCGGTGTCGCTTACATGAAGGCCGACGAAGAAGCCCTGAAGATATTTAGGGACAACGGCTACGAGGTCATCGAGGGCGACGAGAAGCTTCGCGCCGACCTCGCCGAAAAGCTCAAGCCTGTCGAGGAAGCCTGGATCAAGCGCGCCGAGGAGAAGGGCGTCAAGGATCCCGCCGGCCAGCTTGCCGCCCTACGCGCGGCGATCGCAGAGGGCGAGAAGGCTAGCCAGTAACGGGATTGAGCAGGCGTCCAGCACCCGCCGGACGCTTGCTCGTCATGAAGACATCTTCGATCGCGGTTTCGACACGCGGCCGACCTCCTCAAGTGTGTCTCGACCGGATCGCGGGAACGGAACGATGGAAGAATTCAGGCACGAATTCGTCGAAGGTCCCGACGCAAACCGCCTACACGTCGCCACGCTCGGCGAAGGTCCGCTCGTGCTCATGGTGCATGGCTGGCCCGACGCATGGATCTCGTGGCGTCCGCAGATGCGGGCCGTCGCGGCGGCGGGTTACAGGGCGGCGGCGCTCGACGTGCGCGGATACGGCGGATCCGACGCTCCACACGAGATCAGCGCCTACACGATGGAGAGGCTGACCCGCGACAACGAGGCGATCATCCGCGCCCTCGGCACCGACGGGAAGGCGGTGCTCGTCGGGCACGACTGGGGCGCGCCGATCGTCTACGCCACCGCCTACATGCGCCCCCACGTGGTTCGGGCGGTCATCGGCCTCTCTTCGCCGCCCGCGCCGGCTCCGGCGAAGAAGCCTTCGGAAGCCTATGCCGAACTCTATCCCGACAAGCTCTTCTACCAGGCCTATTTCACGCGCGAGGAAGGCGTGGCGGAGGCCGAGTTCGAGGCCGACCTCGAAAGATTCATCCGCGTGATGCATTTCAATCTGTCCGGCGACACGACGCTTGCCGATCCGGTCGAAGCGCTGGTCAGGCCTGCTGGATCGACGACGCTGCTGGACGGCCTGCCCGAACCCGATCCGTTCCCCGCCTGGCTGACGCGTGAGGAAATCGCCGAATATGCGGACCATTTTCGCTCCCACGGATTGCGCGGCCCCTTGAACCGATACCGGGCACAGGACATCGATTTCGACGAGATGCAGGTCTACAAGGACAGGAAAATCGAGCAGCCGGCGTTCTTCGTCGGCGGTACGCGTGAACCGTCCCGCCACATGCAGGGTTTCGATCGCTACGCCGATCCGGTCCGGCGCTATGCCGACTGCCGGGGCGTCTACCTCATCGAAGGCGCAGGGCACTGGCTGCAGCGCGAAGCGACGGATGAGCTGAATGCGCGTATCGTGGATTTCCTGAAGGAACTCGATTCCTGACAGGAGGGGCAACTACTCACATCGCTCCTGTCCCCGCCGCGGGATCGATGGTCAGTCCCGTTGCGCCTGCATTCATTCAGGGCACAGTTGCCGCCACGGCAGCGCATTTCCGGGGAGTCAGGCGGCTCGCAATCCCCAGCACGACCGTCATCGCCGGCACGACTCGGGGGAGAAAAGACCTGACAGGACAGCGGAACGGGAGACGGCTCGGCCTCCCCCTTCGTTGCCGTTTCGGCAACATCCCCAACAGGAATCGATACTTCTTTCGAACGCTCCCGCATGCGACACTGCTCCCCGACATCGGATGCGCGAGAGCGATGGCCTATATTATCACGGAGCCCTGCATCGACGTGAAGGACGGAGACTGCACGGCCGCCTGTCCGGTCGATTGCATCTACGAGGGCGGGCGGATGTTTTACATCCATCCCGACGAATGCATCAATTGCGGGCTCTGCCTTTCGATTTGTCCGGTCGATGCGATCGTCTGGGACGGCGAGCTGAAACCGGAGCAGAAGCCGTTCGAGGCCGCCAACCGCGAATTCTTCGGTAAAGGCGTCACCGGCTGGGATTCGCCGGGCGGCTGGGACGCCGCGCATACGACCGATCTCGACCACCCCTTGGTTGCTGCGCGGCCGATCCGCGAGACGTCGCGGACGGCATAGCGGTTGGTCTGCATGGCCGCCGACCCGCCCGCCAGTCACGAATATCGCGTGGCATAATGGCGCCGAACGATCTGCGATAGGAACTCCGCATCGCTACGCCTGGCTTCCAGCATCGGCCTGACCGATCGCGCCTGATTCACCAGTTCCCGGAGCGCGGCATCGTAATCGACGGTCATCAGCTTCCCGTCTCCGACGATCTGTTGTCCGGCGACATGGAGTTCCTTGACATGCCGCGCCGTCATCCGTCCGAGCAGCACGGCTGCCTCGTCTTCATCGTCGAAAATCGCGTCGGCCGTCAGCGCGGCATAGTCGACCACGACGACGTCCCGTCGGGCGGGATGGTTCACCACGGCGCATCCTCCTTCATGCATCGCCGCGAACACCTCTTCCGCCGGAATGTCCGGGTCGAGCCCACGGCCGCCATGCAGCAGCGAAAACAGCCGCAGTTCGCGCCAGATGTCCTGGTCGTCGTCGAAGCCGGTCCCGTCGAGTCCAAGAGCGTACTTCAATTCCGCGCGCCTGACGTCTCCGAGCGGCGCGATGCCCGAGCGGAGCCGCAAATTGGCCGACGGATTGCTGACGAGGATCACGCCGCGTTCGGCCAGGAGCTCACACTCGTCCGCCCGCAACTGGACGCCGTGTGCGACTGCGAGGCGCGGCGACAGGAAGCCGATTTCGTCGAGATAGCGAACGATCCCCTGCGGAAACCGGCGGTCGAGCCAGGTCCGCTGTCTCGGACTTTCGAGGAGGTGCATATGGACCCGGCGGCCGGTCAGGGCGGAGGCCTCGGCGATCGCTTCCAGCAGCGCATTGCTCGCCCATTGCGGACCGATCGGCCCGTACTGGACGTCGACCATACCGCCCGCGTGGTTCCGCGCGACCTCCTCGACTGCCGCCAGTTGTTCGGGGATCGGATGATATTTCGGGGCGAGCTGCCCGATACGTGCTCGGTCGGCCTCGTCGAGGTCGGGCAGCAGTTCGGCCAAACCTCCGTAGACGAAGGGAGACTCGTCGAGCAGCGGACAGGAGAGGGCGAGCCGTATCCCGCAATCCCGCGCGGCGCGGACGACGTCCGCGGCTTCCTCCACGAGGCTGGCCGCGTTGAGCGAGTTGTGGCAGTGCATCGTCGCGCCGCATCCCGACTTCGCAACCCTTCCGAACGCCACAAGCGCTTCGAGATAGGGGTCGGTCGGCGGTCTCAACCGCATCCAGGGCACCCACGTCTCGAGGGCATCGTCCATGCAGCCGAAGTCCAAGGTGCGGATGCCGTAGCCGTGGTCGTGCGCGTTCACCGGCGCCGGCATAGCCAGCAATCCGCGCCCGTCGATGCTCGAGCCGGCGATGCGGATCTCTTCTTCGCCGACGTCGAGCAGCACGTGCCGCCGGCTCGGCTCCGCGCCGGGACGAGGCAGATAGCGCCCGATAGCGACCGGCGCCTTCATCGCGACAGCACCGCGTGGATCTCGTCGCTGAATTTTTGCAGTTCGACCGCGATGTAGTCGACCACGGCCTGGGTGGCACCCGTCAGGGGCCGTTTTCTCGGCACCATGACGCCGATCTCCAGTTCCTGGAGCCGGGAGCCAGCGATCGGCAGGGCGACCACGCTGCCGTCTCGCAGTTCCTCCAGCAGCCCGAGCGGCGTGAAGAACGCGACTCCTGTGCCCGCGAGGATCAGCGGCTTCAGCATCATCTGGTTGTTGGTGGCCACCAGGGTCCGGCCCGTCCGGTCGAGTGCCGAAAGCTCGATGGCGATGCGCGAACTCATCACTTCGTTGTCGAGTTGCAGCAGCAGGTTGAACTGCGCGCATTCCTGCAGCGACACGGACTTCGACCGCGCCAGCGGATGGTTGCGCGATACCATCGCCATGAGCGGCATCGCGACGCTCGCCACGCAGCGTATGTCTTCGGGCCGGGCGAGATCGAAGGTGATGCCCACGTCCACGTCGCCATCGGCCACGAAACCGAAGATCTGGCTGTAATTGTCGTTGCGGATGCGGAAGTCGATCGCAGGATGAAGGCCGTGCAACGCCATGACCCGCTCGGGAAGGAACTGCACAGCCAGGCTATCGAGACAGGCAATGTGCACGCGGCCCGTCTTCTTGCCCTTCAGGTCGCCGAGCTCGCCGCGCATGATTTCGAACTCGTGCAGCGTGTCGCGTGCGTGCCGCATCACGATTTCGCCCGCCCGCGTCAGGCGCAGGCCGCTCGGCAGCCGCTCGAACAGCGGCGTACCGAGTTCGTCCTCGATCTTCTGGATCTGGCGGCTGACCGCGGAACTCGCCACGTGCAGCTCGTCGGATGCCTTACGGATGGAACCCGCCCGGGCGACGGCGACGAAGTAGCGGAGGACCGCTGCATGCATGGATCTAGACCGTCTCTCCGTGATGTCCGGAGACGATCCTACCTGCCCTTCCATACGGGCGCACGTTTTTCGTTGAAGGCGCGTACGCCTTCCTGCCCGTCCTCGCTGGCAAGCGCGGCGACGAGGGCGGGTGTCCGCAAGGCCTGTGCCTCGGCGGGCGAAAGATGGCCGGTCCGGTTCACCGTCTGCTTGATCGCCCGCAGGGAGAGAGGCGCGCAGGCGACGATGTCCGCCACCCAGCGCTCGACCGCCTCATCCAGCTTGTCCAGAGAAGCTACTTCGTTGACGATGCCGAAGCCGGCCATCTCGGTGGCGGAGAAGCGGCGCCCGGATAGCATCACGCCCATGGCGAGGTTGTGCGGTATCTTGCGCTGCAGGAGTACCATGCCGCCGTCGAGCGGCATGCGTCCGACGCGACCTTCCGGAAGGCCGAACTGCGCCTTGTCCGAGGCGATCACGATGTCGCAGCCAAGGACCATCTCGAAGCCGCCGCCGAGCGCGTAGCCATTGACGCGAGCGATCAGCGGTATGTCGAGCGTACGCCGGTAGGCGATGCCACCGAAGCCGTGCGGCCGCGCCTCGGCCCAGTATTCGAGGCCGGATTTTCCCACGTTCTTCATGTCGGCGCCGACGGAGAAGGACTTGTCGCCGGCACCGGTCAGAACGATGCAGCTGACGTCGTCGCGATGCTCGAGTTCCTGCCAGACGGCCTCGAGCTCGGCCTCGGTGGCCGCATCGATCGCGTTCATCCTGTCCGGACGGTCTATGACGACCCGGGCGACGCGTTCCGCTATGTCGAGGCGAACGCTCACGCGACCCCCGCGCGGCGCGGTTCGACCACCGGCCCCAGAACCTCGTCATTGTGTTCGCCGAGCCGCGGCGGCGCCTGGCGGACGGTCACGGGCGCTGCCGACATGTCGATCGGGCTGCCGATCAGGCGGACTGGACCGGCGGAGGTGCGTCCCGCCTCCAGGATCATCCGGTTGACCAGCGTCTGCTCGTCCCCCAGCGCCTCAGCGAGCGTCTTGACCGGGGCGCACAGAATGTCGACGTCCTCCAGCCGCTTCAACCAGTACGCGGAGGAGTTCCTGGCGAAGTTCTCGCGGAAGATCGCCTGCAACTCGGCGCGGTTTTCCATCTGCCTGTCGAAATCGGCGAACCGTTCCTGCTTCGAGAGGTCGTCGATTTCCAACGCTTCGCAGATGTCGCGCAGCGGGTTCTGCTTGAACGCACCGACCATGACGATTGCGCGGTCCGTGGTCTCGAATACGCCCGTCAAGGGAAACGCGCCCCAGTTCAGGTCCTTGCCGCGCATCATCTGCGTGGCGCCTTCCTGCATCTGCAGGGCGAGCATCGAATTGTAGAGGCTGACCGCCACCACCTGGCCTTCGCCCGTCTTGTGACGCTGCAGCAGAGCGAGCAGGATTCCCTGCACCAGGTGCATGCCGGCGGAATAGTCGCAGAGCGGCGTCGAATAGATCGACGTCGGCAATGCGGGATCCGGTTTGCGCATCATGAGGCCGGTCAGCGCCTGGGCGAGGATGTCCTGGCCGCCCTTGTGGCGGTTGGGGCCTTCGAGCCCGAATCCCGTGCCGACGGCGAAGATGATGCCGGGGTTGCGGGCCTTGAGGTCGTCGTAGCCGAAGCCCATGCGCTCCATCACGCCGGGGCGAAAATTGCTGACGACCACGTCGGCGCCGTCGATGAGGTCGAGGACCTGGTCGCGCGCCTCCTGCGACTTCAGGTCGAGCGCGACGCTCTTCTTGTTGCGGTTCAGGGAACAGAAGACCGGGTTGTTGAGGCCGTCGGGATCGGAGCCGAGCGACCAGCGCGAGAGGTCGCCGATCTTCTCCTTCTCGATCTTGATCACTTCGGCGCCGTAGTCTGCGAGTACCTGCGTGCAGCAGGGACCGAGCATCACCTGGGTGAAATCGATCACCCGGACGCTGTCGAGGGGAAGCGGGGTCATTCTGCGGCCTCCAGGAAGGTTGCGTTGCCCGAGGGCGTGTCGCCCGGATCGGCGCCCTGGGCGCGCAGCTGCTTCTGGATTGCCTTCACGTCGGCCCTTCGCACCGCCACGCCCGCGTTCAGCGCCACGGTGGCGGCGACGCCCGCCGCCTCGCCCATGGCCATGCAGGGCGGGATCTCGCGGCTCGACTTCTGCGCCTGCGGCGTTACCGAGTAGTGCCGCCCGGCGACGATGAGTTGGTCGACTTCGCGCGGCAGCATGGCGCGGTAGGGGGTGTAGTAGTCACGGCCCCGGCACACCGTGTCGTGGAAATGCCGGCGCGTCATCACGTCGTCCTTGGTCACCACGTACTCGCCCTCAAGCATGCGCGTCTGGCGCACCCCGGTCTGCGGCGCGTAGTCGACGACATAGGCGTTCTCGAAGCCGGGGAAATTCGTGCGGGCAAAGGTCATCAGTTGTTCCATGCGCTTCCTGCCCTCGATCTCCACCGCGGTCAGGTCGGCAACCTTGAGGCCGTGCAGCTTGGGTATGTGCGGGCAGTTCAGCCAGATCACGCCCGGCAGCGGCGTCTTCAGCCACCAGAAGTTCCAGCAGCCGCCGATGATGCGCTTGGCCTCGTGGTCGAGCTTGGCGAACTCCTCCGGGTGGTCGAACTGGAAGGCCTCGGCGCGGTCGGTGTCGACGCCGCCCCAGCGCGACACGGGCGTGAGGATGAAGGAGCTTTCCTGCGATTTCGCCCCGGCGCTGGTGGCAACGTCGAGGTCGCCCGTGGCGTCGATGACCACGTCGCCCATGATTGCCTGGCGGCCTTCCTTGGTCTCGCAGATCACGCCTCTGATGGCGCCATCCTCGACGATGGCCGAGGAGAACCAGCTGTGCGCCCTGAGCTTGACGCCGGATTCGCCGATCATCGCATAAGAGGCGCGCTTGAACGCGTCCGGATCGAAGGCGGCGGAAAAGCAGATAGGGTGCGGCATGGAATGGGTGTGGAAGTCGAACAGTCCCCACCGTGCCCATTTGCGCCACATGGCGTCCGTCTCGCGCATGCCGGGCGCGCGGTCTGCGTCCGGCGGCGTCACGCACAGGCCCCAGGCGCTCATGCGCTCGATCATCTCCATGCAGATGCCCTGCACGGTGATCTCGGTGTCGTTGTGCATATCGTCGAGCACCAGCACCATGCCGCCCGACGCGAGGCCACCCAGATAGGGATAGCGTTCGAGCAGCGTGACGCTGGCGCCGTTGCGGGCGGCGGAGACGGCGGCGGAGATGCCGGCCGGCCCTCCGCCGACGACGACCACGTCGGACCTGTCGGCGACCTGCGTGTCGCGCGCGGCTTCTCTGACGGTCAGTACGGCCATGACTTCCTCCGGATATCTTTCTTTCGGATGCGCGCCGGCGTCAGTGGACGTCGGCTGCCTTCCACTTGATCAGGCGCGCCTCGGCGAACGAGACGAGTGAGAACAGCGTCACCGCCAGCAGCGCCGCGGTGAACACCGTCGCGTAGAGCAGCGGCGAGCGGAAATTGTAGGTGGCCTCGATGATCAGGGCGCCGAGGCCGAAATTCGAGCCGATCCATTCAGCCACGATCGCGCCGATGACGCAGGTCGTGCTGGCGATCTTGAGTGCGGCGAACAGGAACGGCAGCGAACTCTGGATGCGGACCTTCCAGAAGACTTCCGACCGCGAGGCCGAGAGCACCCGCATCAGATCCAGCGTCGCCGGCGGCACGGCCTTCAGTCCCCGTACCATGTTCACCAGCGTCGGAAAGAAACAGATCAGCGCCGCGATGATCACCTTGGGCAGGTAGCCGCTGCCGAAGATCAGCACCAGGATCGGCGCCACAGCGATGATCGGGATCGTGTTGATGAAGACGGCGATCGGGTAGAAGGCCTTCTCCGCCGTTCGCGAGTGGACGAACCAGATTGCCAGAAGGATGGCGATGAGGTTGCCGAAGATGAAGCCCAGCGCGGCTTCGAACAGCGTCGGCCAGAAGTTGCTCCACAGCGTCCAGCCGTCGTCGCGGAAGGATCCGAGCACGTCGAGCGGGCCGGGAGCCATGTAGGTCGGGACGGAAAAAGCCCAGACGACGAACTGCCAGGCCGCGATCAGCCCCACCACCGCGAGCGTGGCCGGCAGCTTGTCGCGGAACCGGTCGGCGAAGCCGAACAGGCCATGCTGCGGTTCGGCAGCGGCGCGATGCGCGATGTCGGCCATCAGCATTCCTCCAGAAGCCGGCGAAGATGCGCCGTGATCTGCACGAACTCGAGCGTGTCGCGCATGGCCAGCCGCCGCTGCGCGGGCAGGTCGACCGTCATGAACTCCTTGACGCGGCCGGGATGGGAAGCGAGCACCAGCACGTGCTGGCCGAGGAAGGCGGCCTCGGGAATCGAATGCGTGACGAACATGATCGTCGTGCCGGTCTCCTGCCAGATGCGCAGCAGCTCCTCGTTGAGCTTGTCGCGCGTGATCTCGTCCAGCGCGCCGAAGGGTTCGTCCATGAGCAGTATCTTCGGCCGGGACACCAGCGCCCGGGCGATCGCAACGCGCTGGCGCATGCCGCCGGAGAGTTCGGTCGGTAGCGCGTTCTCGCGCCCCTTGAGGCCGACCAGTTCGAGCAGTTCGGCGGGCTCGGCATGGGTCGACCCGCCGCCGCCGACCTCGAGCGGCAGGCGCACATTGTCGATGGCGCTGCGCCAGGGCAGCAGCGTCGCGTCCTGGAAGACGAAGGAGAAGTTGCGTTCGCGCCTCGCCTGCTCCGGCGTGCGCCCCAGCACCGTGATCTCGCCGGCGCTCACCGGCACGAGATCGGCGATGGCCCGCAGCAGGGTGGATTTTCCGCAGCCCGAGGGTCCGAGCATGGTAACCAGGGACCCGGCGGGGATGTCGACCGACACCCCCGACAGCGCCGTCACGGCATTTTCCCTTTCGCCGAAGACGACGTCGACGTCTCGTACCGAAACGGCGACGGCCGCCTTGTCCTCGGATGCCGCGGGCGGGGCGGCCGACCGGGCCAGCGCGCTCGCGTTCATGGCCTCAGCCGACCTTCTTGCGGATGTCGGTGGTGGCTTCGAGGATCGACAGGGTCATGATGTCGTCGACCGTCGGGACCGTGCCCTTGAACTGGTCGAGATCGGCGTAGGTCTTCAACTGGGCCTCCCAGTTGGCCCGGTTCATCGCGCCCCAGCCTTCCGCCTTGGTGGTCTCGCCGAAGCTGAATTCCAGCACCGGCTTGACGGCCTCCAGTTCGCTCGCCTTGTCGAGGTTCGGGTAGGCCTCCACTAGGATTTCGACTGCTTCCTCGGGATTGTCCTTGGCATAGCCCCAACCCATCGCGGAGCCTGCGATGAACTTGGCCAGGAGGTCCGGCGTCTCGGTGATCGACTTGTCGGTGGCGAAGTAGACGTTGGCGTAGAGCTGGATGCCGGTGTCCCACAGCATCATGTCGACGCGGTCGTCGCCGAGGATCTTCAGCGCGTTGGTGTTGGTCAGCCAGCCGGTGACCGCCTGCGCCTGGCCGGTGATCAGCTGGTTCATGTCGGCGCCCATGTTGACCAGCGTCACCTGATCCTCGGCGATGCCATTCTTGGCCAGCAGCGCGCGCGCCAGGATGTAGGCGGTCGGCTGGGTCGCGATGGTCTTGCCGATCATGTCCTTCGGCTCGCGGATCGCGGCGCTCTCCAGCGAAAAATAGGTGAAGGGGTGCTTCTGGTAGCCGGCTGCGATCGCCTTGATGGGGATACCGGCGGAGCGGGCGAGCATGACCGAGGGGCTCGACGATGTCTGGCCGATCATGGCCTGGCCGGAAGCGACGCTCGCCACGCCGTCGACGTTGGGTCCGCCGGGCGTGATCTCGAGTTCCACGCCCTGCTCGGTGTAGAAGCCCTTCTTGATGGCGACGACCTCGCCGAGGATGCCATTGGAGGCGAGCCAGCCGAGCTGCATATTGATCTTGGCCGGCGATTGCGCCGTCGCGCGTGTCACGCCGATCAGGCTGTGGGTGGCGGCCACGCCGCCAATGGCGGCGGCGGTACGAAGGAATTCTCGACGCGTGGAAAGGCTGCGAAACATTGTCCGGTTCTCCCGTTGGGTGGGCCTCGGCGCGTTCCCCTGCGCCTGTTGTCGTCTCAGGCCTGTCCGGATGATGAGCGTAAGCGTCGTTCGAATAAAGTAGAAAGTTTCGGCTTCTTCGTTGCCGTTTCGGCAACGCAGGAGGCGTCCCCCGTTCGCGGTTGCCGCTCTTGTGGGGATCTGGCCGGTTGACCGGCCGCCGATCGCTACCGCGGCAGTTCGGCGATGCCGCCGTGAGCAGCCGACCAGGGCAGGGGCGCGCTCAGGAAGCTCTCCACCTCACGCAGCGTCCCCGCGTCGATGCGACCCTCCGCCTTGCAGACCTTCAGGATGTCCCACCATGTGGCAAGGTAATGCAGCCGCATGCCGGCATCGAGCAGCCGCTGCGGCGCATCGGGGAAGATGTCGTAGTAGAATACCGCGAATGTGTCGGTGACCTCGGCCCCCGCCTTGCGGATCGCCTCGGCGAATTTGATCTTGCTGCCGCCGTCGGTGGTCAAATCCTCGACCAGCAGCACGCGCGCGCCTCCGGCCAGCGCGCCCTCGATCTGCGCGTCGCGGCCGAACCCCTTCGGCTTCTTGCGCACGTAGAGCATCGGCAGGCCCATCTTGTCCGACAGCCAGGCGGCGAAGGGAATGCCCGCGGTCTCGCCGCCGGCCACCGCGTCGAACTGCTCGAATCCGACGGAGCGGAAGATGACCGAGGCGGCGAAGTCCATGATCGCTGAACGGATGCGCGGATAGGAGATCAGCTTGCGGCAGTCGATGTAGACAGGACTCGCCAGCCCCGACGTGAAGGTGAAGGGTTTTTCGGCGTTGAAGTGGACCGCGTCGATCTCCAGCAGCATCTTCGCCACCGTCTCGGAAATGACCGTCCGGTCGGGAAACGTGTTGGAGAACATGGTTCAGCCCTCGTCGTTGCGATGATCTTTCGCTAGCAACAAAGGACCCGGCTAGCCAGTCTGCCGCACCACATTCCAGTGGATCGGGAACATCGGATCGAACAGCGTGATGGGTCCGTCGGCCGTGTCGATCTTGGCCGGAAACGCCACCAGCGCATCCTCGCGGCGCAGCGTGATGCGCTCCTCGTTCGCCGGAAGGCCATAGAACTTCGGCCCGTTCAGCGAGGTGAAGGCCTCAAGCCTGTCGAGCGCGTCTTCATCCTCGAACACGTGTGCGAGGCAGGAGAGCGTGTTGGTGGCGGAAAAGATGCCGGCGCAGCCGCAGGCGCATTCCTTCAGCGGGTCGAGATGCGGCGCCGAATCCGTACCGAGAAAGAAGCGGGGATCGCCCGAGGTTGCCGCCTTGCGCAGCGCGAGGCGGTGTTCCTCGCGCTTGGCGACCGGCAGGCAGTAGTAGTGCGGGCGGATGGCTCCCGCCAGGATCGCGTTGCGGTTGATGATGAGGTGGTGGGTGGTGATGGTCGCGCCGAGATTTTCGGACTGGCCGGAGACGTAGTCGACGCCGTCGCTGGTCGTCAGGTGTTCCATGACGATGCGCAGTTCCGGCAGGCGCCTGCGCAAGGGGTCGAGCACGCGGTCGATGAAGACCGCCTCGCGGTCGAAGATGTCGACCGCGGGATCTGTAACCTCGCCATGCACACAGAGCGGCATGCCGATTGTGGCCATGCGCTCGAAGACCGGCATGGCGTTTCCGAAGTCGCGCACCCCGCTTTGCGAGTTGGTCGTGGCGCCTGCCGGATAGAGTTTCGCGGCGGTGACCACGCGATCGCGGAAGGCGGCCTCCAGATCGTCCGGATCCGTCGTTTCCGTAACGTAAAGGGTCATCAGGGGCTCGAAGACGTGGTCCCGCGGGAGCGCCGCCAGGATACGGTCGCGGTAGGCCTGCGCGTCGGCTTTGGTGACCACCGGCGGGACGAGGTTCGGCATGATGATCGCGCGGGCGAAATTACGCGAGGTATGGGCCAGCACCGCCTTCAGAACGGCGCCGTCGCGCAGATGGACATGCCAGTCGTCGGGGCGGCGGATGGTCAGCGTCTTCACGTCGTCTCCCTCATGGGGAATGTGGTTGGTGGTTTGTCTCGGTCTTGCACGAACGGCATGGCCGGGGGAAGACCGGCCGCGAAAATCCCCCGTCGTTGACGTCGCAAGGCGATGTTGTCCGCCGGCTATCGCTCACCCTTCAGATAAGGGGTCATCAGCGCCTTCGGATAAGTCGCGCGGCGGGAGACCGCGATCAGGGCCGCGATCGAGAGCACGTAGGGGAGCATCAGGAAGAACTGGTAGGGGATGACACCCCCCATCACCTGCTGCAGGCGGATCTGGTAGGCGTCGAACGCGCCGAAGAGGATGGCCCCCAGCAGCGCCTTGCCCGGCTTCCAGGATCCGAAGACCACCAGCGCGATGCAGATCCAGCCGCGTCCGTTGATCATCTCGAAGAAGAACGAGTTGAACGCGCTCATGGTCAGGAAGGCGCCGCCGACGGCCATCAGCGCCGATCCGATCATGACCGCCGCGATGCGCAACGCCGTGACGGAGATGCCCTGCGCTTCGACAGCCGCCGGGTTTTCGCCCACCGCGCGGATGGCCATGCCGGCCGGCGTCCGGTAGAGCAGCCATGCCACCGCGGCCACCGCCACATAGGCGAGGTACGTCAGCGGCGTCTGGTTGAAGAGCGCCGGACCGATCACCGGTATATCCGAGAGGCCAGGGATGGCGAGCGGCTGGAACGGCTCGATCTTCGGCGGCGAACTGACCTCCGGTAGCGCGACGCGGTAGGTGAAATAGGTCAGGCTCGTCGCAAGCAAGGTGATGCCGATGCCGGTAACATGCTGCGACAGTCCCAGCGGGACGGTGAGGACGCCGTGCAGCAGGCCGAAGGCCATGCCGCTCAGGGCGGCCACGACGACGCCGAACCACAGATCTCCGCCCCAGTAGACCGTGAGCCAGCCGGCGAAGGCGCCCGCCGTCATGATCCCCTCGATGCCGAGGTTGAGCACCCCGGCGCGTTCGCAGATCAGTTCACCCATGGTGGCGAAGATAAGCGGCGAGGCAATGCGGATCGCCGCCACCCAGAAGCTCGCCGTCAGCAGGATTTCGAAGGCTTCCACGGCTCACCTCCACCGGATGCGGTAGCGGGTCAGCATGATCGCGACCACCATGGTCAGGAGCGCGGTCGCGACCATCACCTCTGCAATGTAGCTCGGCACGCCGGCCGTCCGGCTCATCGAATCGGCACCGACGAAGATCCCCGCGACGAAGATCGCTGAGGCGACAACGCCGAGCGGGTTGAGCACCGCGAGCATGGCCACGACTATGCCCGTGTAGCCATATCCGGGGGACAGATCGAGCGTGAGATTTCCCTTGAGGCCCGCCACCTCCGAAAAGCCCGCGAGCGCGGCGAGACCGCCCGAAAGAAGCGCGGTCTTCACCAGGACGAGGTTGACGGAGATACCGGAAAAGCGCGCCGCTTCGGGATTGTGCCCGACCGCGCGCATCTCGTAGCCGAGCACGGACTTCTTCATGATCACCCACACGATCGCGGCGCTCACGAGTGCCATGGCGAAGCCGAAATGCAGGCGCTTGCCCTGGATCAGCCGCGGCAGTTGAGCATCGGCGATCACCCGCTTCGACTGCGGCCAGCCGAGGCCCATGGGGTCCTTCAGCGGCCCCTCGAGCAGGTAGGAGACGAAGAGGAGGATGACGAAGTTCAGGAGCAGCGTAGTCACCACCTCGTCGACCCCGAAACGCGTCTTGAGGACGGCGGGCCCGAGAAGCAGTAGCGCGCCGGCCAGCATGGCGCAGACCATGATCAGCGGGATGAGCGCGAACGAAGGCAAGGCGACCGCGCCCGTTCCGAGCACGACCGTGACGACGGCGCCGATGTAGAGTTGCGCCTCAGCGCCGATGTTCCAGAGCTTGGCGCGGAAAGCGACCGCGACCGCGAGGCCGGTAAAGATCAGCGGCGTCGCACGCGTCAGCGTCTCGACGATGGCGAACTGCGAACCAGCGGCGCCCTTCAGCACCAGCCAGAACACGTTGAAGGGTGAGGCGCCCGCGACGAGGACGAGGAGGGATGCGAAAACCAACGTCGCGCCGATCGCGCCCGCCGGATAGAGGAACAGACCGGCCGAAGTAGTGGCGGGCTTGGGCTCAAGCCGCATGGGCCGCCGGCTCCCCGAAGTCGCCATGGCCGGCCATCAATTCGCCGATCGCGCGTACGGAAAGCTCGCCCCGGGCGGACGGCCGCGAAAGGCGCCCCTTCGACATGACGATGATGCGGTCCGAGAGCGCCAGAACCTCGTCCAGGTCTTCCGAGATCAGCAGGATCGCCGCGCCGCGACCCCGCGCCTCGAGCAGCTTCGAGTGGACGTAAGCGACCGCGCCGATGTCGAGCCCGCGCGTCGGCTGGCTGGCGAGGATGATTTTGGGATCGCCGTCGAACGCCCGCCCGAGGATGAGCTTCTGCATGTTGCCGCCCGAAAGCAGCCTCACGCGCGCATCGGGGGAGGGGCACTTGACGTCGTAATCCGCGATGATCGCCTGCGCGAATCCCTGGGCGGCCCTCCAGTCGATGAAGCCCATGCGGCTGAAGCGGCGGGACCGGTAGCGTTCGGAGATGACGTTTTCGGTGACGCTCATGTCGCCGATCATGCCGGTCGCATGGCGGTCTTCCGGGATGCGGCCTATTCCTTGCGCCAGCGCGGCGCCGGGAGACCAGCGCCTTGCCGGCTCGCCTCCGAAGAGGATCGAGCCGCGCTCCGGCTGCGCGGTTCCGGCGAGCAGCGCTGCCAGCGCCGCCTGGCCGTTGCCCGATACGCCGGCGATACCGGTGATCTCGCCCTCCCGCAAGGCGAGCGATATGCCGTCGAGTGGCGCACCACCCGAGCGGCCGCGTGTTGCGACGCCTGCGAGTTCAATGACCGCGGCGCCCGGCGAATGCGGCACGACGGCCGGCATGGTGACTTCCTCGCCGACCATCATCGCCGCCAGTTCGGCGCGATTGGTCTGCGACGTCCGTCGTTCGCCGGCAAGCGCGCCCGAGCGGAGCACCAGAACGCGGTCGCTGACCGCCATGACTTCCTGAAGCTTGTGCGAGATGAAGATGATCGAGAGCCCGGTAGCCACGAGTTTCTTCAGCGTGGCGAACAGCGCCTCGGTCTCCAGCGGCGTCAGGACCGCCGTCGGTTCGTCGAGGATGAGAATGCGGGCCTCGCGATAAAGCGCCTTCAAGATCTCGACGCGCTGGCGCTCGCCCACAGACAGATCGGAGACGATCGCCTCCGGATCGACGTCGAGGCCGAACGCGCGCGACATCTCACGGACGCGCTGGACCGCGCCCCGCCGATCGAACCGTAGCGCCCAGAGGCTCTGGGTTCCGAGCGCGATGTTTTCCACGACCGTCATCTGGTCCGCCAGCGTGAAGTGCTGGTGGACCATTCCTATACCGGCGGCGAGTGCCGCGCGCGGGTCGCCCGGCGGAAGCTTTCTCCCGAAGACCTCGATATCCCCTTCGTCCGCCACGTAGTGGCCGAAGAGGATGTTCATCAGCGTCGTCTTTCCCGCGCCGTTCTCACCGAGCAGCGCGACGACCTCGCCGCGCGCCAAGTCGAACCCGATACAGTCATTGGCGGTGAGCGGCCCGAAGCGCTTGGTGATACCGGCGAGGCGCAGAACGGGTTCAGCTCTGTTCACGACGAGCCCCAATCAATGTCAATCCGGCCCCGCCGAGGGACCCTGCCAATTGTCCGGCTGCTGGATTGGTTTGGTTCGGAAACGCTTCGGACGCAGGAAATACAGTACCGCCGCCAGAAAAACGAGCAGCAAAGCAGCGACACGAAGCCAACCCTGCCAGTCCATCCACCAACCTCCTCGGGTTTCAACGGCAAGTCCGGGCATGGTGGTGCTCGACGGCCGACGGTGAGGGGGGTGCTTCCACCGACCGCTCAGTTGGATTTCGGTTCGCTGTCGTCGATCTCGACCGTGTAGTCGCCGGCCTTGATCGCGGCTTCGCGCTCTTCGACGAGCTTCATCGCATCCGAAGGCACCTTGCCCTCGAAGGTGCCCAGCGGCGCGAGCGAGGAGCCGCCTTCCTTCATGAAGGAGTAGACGCCATAGTCTTCCGCCTTGAACGTGCCGGCCTTGACCTTCTCGATAGCGGCGTCGAGCGTCGGCTCGAAGTGCCACAGGGCCGATGCCACGACGGTCTCGGGATAGTCGGCCTGGGTGTCGATCACGTTGCCGATGGCCAGGATGTCGCGCTCCTTGGCGGCGTCCGACACGCCGAAGCGCTCGGCGTAGAGGACGTCGGCCCCGGCGTCGATCTGCGCGAACGCGGTCTCCTTGGCCTTCGGCGGATCGAACCAGGAGCCGATGAAGGCGACCTGGAACTTCGCGTCGGGTGCCATCTCGCGCACGCCGGCCATGAAGGCGTTCATCAGCCGGTTGACCTCGGGGATCGGGAATCCGCCGACCATGCCGATGTTCTTGGATTCGCTCATCGCCCCGGCGATGATGCCGGTCAGGTAGGAGGCGTCCTGGATGTAGTTGTCGAACACGGAGAAATTCGGCGTGTCGTCCTGCGGCTTGAAGCTCGATCCCATCAGGTAGGCGGTCTCGGGATAGTCGCGCGCCACCTGCCGGGCGGCGTCCTCGACGCCGAAGACCTCGCCGATGATCAGGTCGTTGCCCGCCTCCGAGTACTCGCGCATGACGCGCTCGTAGTCGCTGTTGGAGACGTTCTCGGAGAAGACGTATTCGATGTCGCCGCGTTCGGCCGCTGCGTTGGCCGCCTTGTGGATGCGGCTGACCCACTGCTGCTCGACCGGCACGGTGTAGATCGCGGCGACCTTCAGCTTGTCCTGGGCTTGCGCCGGGCCGTACAGGCCGGTCGTGGCGAGAAGCGCCGCGCCCAGCACCGAGGACTGGATCAGACGACGGCGGGAAATGGCGGCAAGGCTCGTTTCGAAAGGTATCTCAGACATCGTTCGCGCTCCTGTTTGACCAGACGGTAAAGAGAGTTTCGGACACTGACAAGAGAGTCTGCCGCTACGGAACTCAGAACCGCGACAACACCACGCCGGCGCCGACGAGGAGGACCGCGACGACCCGCTGCCAGGCGATCTCGCGCACCGGGATTCCGAACAGGCCGAATTGGTCGACCATGAGGGAGGCGAGGAGTTGTCCCAGGATAAGGGCCGCGATCATCGTCAGGACGCCGAGCCGGGGAACGCTCCAGAGCGCCGACCAGACATAGAAGGCTCCAAGCGCGCCTCCGGTGATCATCCAGGGCTGGACGGAGCGGAACATCGCTGCATTGGGCAGCGATCCGCGTGCGAACATAACCAGCGCCAGGACGACCAGTCCGCCGCCGAACGATATCATCGTTGCGAGGACGGTGTCGTTCAGCGCCCGTCCGAGGGCGGAGTTGATGGGCGACTGGACGGCGAGCGCCACGCCGCCGGCGAAAGCCACCGCCAGGGCCAACCAGAATGGGCCCATCCTACCCGACTTCCGCGACTGTTGCGTTCATAACTCTCGCCCGCTCGATCAACTACACCATCGCCGAATACACGTCCGACCGATGGGCGCACAATCCCGCTGCGCTGCATTAGGTCAGACACCGTGCGAGCTGTCGATTTCCTCGTCGAGGACACCCTCCACGTAGAGGGCGCGCACCAGCGCGTAGGCGGCGACCGTCAGCGGGCCGGCGAGAAGGACGCCCACGACACCGACAGTGCTCCCATGGCCACCACGGACAACATGAACAGCGCCGGCGGAACGGAAACGACCCCGCGCTGGACGAGCGGCGTGATCAGGTTCGATTCGACCTGCTGGACGGCGACGTAGAGCAGCACGGACCAGAACAGCGTATCGACACCTTGCGCGGAGGCGACGAGAAGCCCCGGAATCGCGCCGACGACGGGACCTGCCAGCGGCACGAATTCCGTCAGGAACGCGATAAGGGCGAGCGCCAGAGGCGCGGGCAGGCCGAGCCACCATGCGCCGAGGCCCACCAGCCCGCCCACGATCGACATCGACAGGAGCTGGGCAATAAGCCAGAGCTTCAATCCGTGCCCCGTCCGCTTGAGCGCGATGCGCGCGCGGCGATGCTGGGCCGGAGGTACCAGAAGCACAACACCCTCGCTGTAGAGCGAAGGCTTGTTGGCAACGAAAACCCCCGCGACCACGATCAGGACCAACCCGGTGAGTACTAACGCGACGGTGCCCGCCATGGAAAGGACGTCGCGCCATATGCGGCCGAAGATCGTGCTCTGGATGTCGTTCAGTTCGCCGAGCGAATCGGGCAGGGAAATGCCGTAGCGGTCTTCGAGCATCCGGATCGCTTCCGGCACCCTTTGCGGGAGTTCGGATGACTGCGTCCGGATCTGCGGCCAGGCGAACCATCCCAACCCTCCGAGCAGGAGGAGGATGACCACCACGGCGATCGAGACCGCCATGCGGTGGCTGACCGGCACTAGGCGGCGAACGAGTTCGCCCGCTGCCACCAGGAGCGCCGCCACGACGATCGCCGCGAAACCGATAACCACGGTATGTCGGAGCTACCAGAAGAGAAATGCGAACGAAGCGACGAGAACGGCGATGACGCATTTGCGCGCGAAATCGCCCATCTGTTCCTCATGGCCGACGCCGCCGGATTCATCCCGCATTTGAATTCCTTACTGCGGTACACATGAAAAGGAGGCCTCCGGCGCGATGCCTGGAGACCTCCCCATGCCAACTATTGAAGGGCGGATCCGCAAACGCCCTCCGGCCGGCAATCACTGCACGCCGAAGCGGTCGTAATCGAGGGGTTCGTTGTCGACCACGTCCGCCCGGTCGTAAGGCATGTCGTAGTACGGACGACCCGCAGACCAGCCCCGACCGTAGTAAGGGTAGGCATAGGGACCGCTGACGCCGTAACCGGCATCGGGACTAACGACCACCGCCTGGAGCTGACCATCACGGATGATCAGGTCGTTGACGTAGCCGTAATTCGAGTAGCCGTCGGCTTCGCCGTCACGCACGCGGGCATAGTCGCCCATGAGGTCGGTTGCCCGGAAGAGGCCGGGCGAGGTTTCGAGGTCGTCATCGACCACTTCCACACCCTGCGCATCGGTGGGAGTCAGGTACCCGGTCTTCCAGGTGCTGTAGTCCTCGACGTTTTCTTCCGTGACCGGAATGATGATCTGGCCTTCTACGCTGTAGTTGACCTGATCCCACGGGACGTTGATGTGGGTGTCGAACATGTCCCAGAAGCCGCCGACCTCGGCCACCAGCGAGACAACACGGCCGTCATTCGTGAATACGACGTTCTCTACGCTGCCGATTTCCTCGCCGGTCGGCCCGTAGACCTCCATCTCGTCCATCATCTCGTCGACGCTCACGCCACCGAGATAGAGATCCTCGGCGCGCCAGTCCGCCATGGAGATCACCTCCTGCGGCGTGATGGTCTGACCGACGGCGGAGGTCTCTTCGTCACCGATTCCGGCCTGCGCCATGTCGCCCATCATGTAGGTGTCGGAATAGGCGCCATATTCGTCCTGATTGACCATCGCGTTCCTGTCGGTGTCGTAGACCCCGTAGAGCGCGGTGTGGAAGGTCTGCCAGTCGACCCCTTCGTCCCCGACATTCCAGTCGTCGAGCGCGGCGGACTGCTGGAGACCAGCCGTGAATTCGTCCTCGTCGAGGAAGGCATCGCCGTTCCGATCGAGGTCGGCATATGCCACCTCATCGTCGTCGCCGAACCAGCCGAGCCAGCCTTCGCCGAACTCGTTCTCCGAAAGCATGTCGTCACGATCACGATCCCAGGATACGTAAAGACCCCGATAGAGCTCGTCCTCGGTCAGCCGCTGATCCTTGTTGGCGTCCCAGGACTGGAAGGCGCCCTGACTCACCTGTTCGAACTCGCGGTCCGACAGCTCGAGGTTGCCGTCCTGGTCGATATCGCTGAATGTCCATTCCGCGGCGGCGAATGCGGATCCCGCGCCTAGCGTCATCAGCAGTGCAAGTGCCGTAGAAGTATTGGCGATTCTCATGTCGCTCTCCCTTCGTTTCTGATTGTTACATTAGCGGAACCCCTGTCCCGGTCGCATGTTCCGAGAAAAAGCCGAATCGGAAGGAGAAAATCAGGATGGTGCGCATACGCGTCGCAAGACACCTCAAGAGCGTCGAATGGGAGATCATCCTTGCCTTGCTGGTGCCGGCCGCGGCTGCATGGGGCATGATCGAACTCGCCGGCGAGGTGCTCGAAGGCAGCACCGCGGCCATGGATGAGAGGATACTGCTGGCGTTCAGAAGCGCATCGGATCTCGGCGACCCGCTCGGCCCGGACTGGCTGGAAGAGATGATGCGGGACTTTACCGCCCTTGGCGGGGTCGGCGTCCTGACGCTCATCACCTTCGCGGCGGCCGGCTATCTCTTAACGATCGGCAAGAAACATGCCGCGCTCGCGGTCCTCCTGGCCGTCGGCGGCGGCATCCTCATCAGCACGCTGGTCAAGGAATTCGTCGACAGGCCGCGTCCCGATCTGGTGTCGCATGGTTCGTATGTAACGACCGCGAGCTTCCCGAGCGGTCATTCCATGATGGCCGCGACCGTTTATCTCACCTTGGCTGCGATGCTGGTGCGGGTGCAGCCTCTTTGGCGTACGCGTCTGCTCATCCTCTGCTCGGCGGTGTTCGTCGTCCTTCTGGTCGGCTTCAGTCGCGTCTATCTCGGCGTGCACTGGCCCACCGACGTACTCGCGGGCTGGAGCGTCGGGGCCGGCTGGGCGATCGGTTGCTGGTTGGTTACGCTGTGGTTGCAGCGCCGCGGAGCGGTCGAACCGGAGGCGAACATGCCGCAAAACTCGGTGCCACCGGTCCGATGATACGGCATCCCGCCCAATGATACCGCGAAGAACTTACTCGTCTGCGGGCAGCGGTTCGATCGCCGGCTCGGCCGGCACGCGACGCGGCGGAGGCGTCGCACCGACCGCTTCGCCTTCCGGCACGCCTTCGATCGCCACACCCTCGTTCTTGTCGACCGGGGAATAGCCGGGAATCTCGCCGCCGGTGGTGGCCTGCGGCGTGAGATCGCGCTGGGTCGTCGTCTGTTCAGCCGGCTGGACGCTGTCGATCAGGTGATCCTCGGATCTCTCGGGCAGAAAGGTGTCGCCAACGGCCTCGGTGTCGTCCTCCCCGCATGCGGTCAGCGGGAGGGCCAGCGCAAGCGCTAGGGCGGAGACTTTGAGTGTGCTGCAAAGCGTCGTCATCGTTCTTCCTGTCGAATTGAATGTTCGCCGCCGCTCATGGCGACGGGACGTTCGTGTAGACGGTCACGATGCCGTCTGCGGAGTAGGTGGCGGCGGTCACGTCGGAGATCGGGACGTTCCTTTCGCGAAGTGCCGCCTCGAACATCTCGTTCGCTTCCATCGCGGTGCGTACTTCCGCGAAGCCGTCTTCGGTGTTCCTCAGGATGTCCTGAAGCACCTGCAACTCGCGCCCCTCGAAGTCGGCGAGGCTCACGATCTCCATGGTCCGGAAGGGCTGCGACCCGCGGATTTCCTCGGCGCTGAGACTGTTCTCGCGCAGGTCGACGATGATGTCGCGCGCCACAGGAAGGGTCTGCGCCTGCAATGCGCCTGTGCCGCCCGCACTCGCGATCACACCGGCCAATGCAACTACTCTGATGGTTCTTCCCATTGCTGGTTAATCGCGACCTTGGCGGAAGTTTCCCGCATCACGGCCGCGCCTCTCGCTTTGCTGATCGTTTCCTGCCGCGATAACCTCCTGCCGGATGCATTGTTCCGGTGCGGACGGACCTGTCACGATCCGTCGCGCGGAATGATGCTCAGGTTTCCGCCGACTTCGAGGACCGCGAATTCGATCTGATCCAGGCGCATCAGCCCATGCTGCTGGCGGGCTGCTTCCAGTATGTCGGCGATGTTGACGCGCGAGCGGCGCAGCGCCTCCGGATCAGGACGGCCGCGGCTGACCAGGACGGTCGGGCTGCCGTCGATGAGCAGTGCGGCGCTACTCGACCACTGCTTCACATAGGACAACAGGATGTCGGCCGTGAAGAGCGTGACGATGAGGACGAAGGCATTCGTCACTGAGAAATCGTCCCCCAGAAGCGCCTGCTGCGTGGTCTCCGCGATGATGAGGAGAAGGACGAAGTCGAAGGGTGTCACCTGCGCCATCGAGCGGCGACCCGAAAAGCGTGTCACGATCAGGAGTACGAGGTAGACTGCCAGTCCGCGAAACACGGTTTCCATTCGCTCCTCCTAGGGAAGGACGATGGTGGAAAGCTCCGCCGTCGCCCCGTCGAGGTCGATGCGATAGCGGGCGATGCCGGGACGGGTCGGGGTCACGTCGAGCCTCACATCGTGCGGTCCGCCCCCGAGCGCGTCAAACTGCATCCGCATCCCGTCCTGCGCCATCGCGCTGCGGAAAGGGGTCGGACTGACGTTCTGGATGCTGAAGCGGTCTAGGAAGCTCCGGCCGAGCGTAAGTATGTGCGTCTCGCCTTCCCTGTCGAAGACGATGGTGAAGTCGTCGGCCGTTTGCCAGCGCGAGATTTGCGGGAAATCGATATCGCCGGTCTGCAGCTTGTTGCTCCCGTGGTCGAGGAAGCCGCCGCTGCCGGTCAATCCGGCAATTGCAAGCAGGATGATGGCGCCGAAGACGATCCAGGCGGCGCGCTCGGCGGTCCAGAATCGACGCTGGAAATCGCGGCGCTCCTCGATCTGCAGCCCGTCCTCGCGTATCGGCGGTACCTGCAGGTCGTTGGAAGACATAGTGTGCATCTCCGAGTGCGCACAAGAACGCGTCGAACTGCCGCTTCGTTCCTGGAAATGCTCCACGCTTGCCCTTGCGGCACTCGGCGATTACCAGTGGTTGTTGTGCCACGCGGACACTGCGGGTGACGGACGAAGGGGCCAGAGGACTTCTGAGAGGGCGGAGGCATGTGCTGCCGATCTCCCGAACCGTTCCGCCGCCGGGGAAGAGCGCGCATGAGTGGCGCCGCTCAGGGCCGTGCTCTGGAAAAAACCTTGAAACCTTTTGCGGGAAAAGACGTTGGGAACGTTGGGGCGGAAAATAACAATCAAAGAAGAACCAGTTTGGTCATGCGTAACACGCTTGCCGCCTCGCGGATCAGTTCCGACAAGCCTTGCGGCTCGGTTGTGACGTGAACGGGCAAGGCGCCTTCACGTCCGGCCCGACGGACGACGCAGGCGAGGTGTGGAAGTTCGCCGAGTTCCTGCAGGGTCTGCCGGTTGCCGTCTACACGACCAATGCTTCCGGAACGATCGTCTTCTACAATGAAGCTGCCGCCGATCTGTGGGGCGTACGCCCGGGGCCCGGGGAGGGCCGCTGGTGCGGCTCGTGGCGGATGTGGACGTCCGACGGCCAGCCCCTGGCCCACGACCAGTGCGCCCTTGCGCTGGCGCTCAGCGGTCGCGGCGACGGGCGGTGGGAGAAGGCCGTCATCGAGCGTCCGAACGGCTCGAGAGTACCTTTTGCGGCTTACCCCACCCTGCTGCGCCGCCCGAGCGGTGCGATCTACGGCGCGGTCAACACGCTCATCGACCTTACGGACCAGGAGCGGGCGGGCGCGATGGGAATTCGCCTCGCCGCCATCGTGGAGTCGTCGAGCGACGCTATCATCAGCAAGAACCTCGACGGTGTCCTGACCAGCTGGAATCGGGCAGCGCAGTCGCTGTTCGGATACACGGCCGAGGAAGCGATCGGCAAGAATGTCACCATGCTCATTCCCTCCGACCGCTTGGACGAGGAAACCGAGATCATCGGCAAGATTCGGCGTGGCGAGAGCATCAAGACCTACGAGACGATCCGCCAGCGGAAGGATCACAGATTCGTTCCCGTGTCGCTCACCGTCTCCCCCGTTCGCGATGCAGGCGGGCGGGTCATCGGGGCCTCGAAGATCGTGCGCGATATCAGCCAGCGGGTCGAGAGCGACCGCCGAATGCGGCTTCTGCTGCGCGAGCTCAACCATCGTGTGAAGAACCAGTACGCGGTCATCCTGTCGATGATCCGGGAGACCAGGAAGCGCTCGCGCGATCCGGAAGAATTTGAGCGGCTGGTCCGGGACCGCATCATGGCGCTTTCGGCCTCCCACGACCTGCTGGTATCCGACGACTGGAAGGGCACGACTATCTTCGAACTGTTGATCGCGCAGCTTCGTCCCTTTGCTCCAGAAGAGCGGGTCGTCATCTCGGGACCGCCGATCCGCGTGAAGCCCAACGTGGTCCAGCATCTGGGAATCGCGTTCCACGAGCTTGCCGCCAATTCCGCGATGTTCGGCATCCTGTCTCAGCCGACGGGCGACGTGAAGGTCGAGTGGAAGTCGATGAGGGCATCGGACGGCGCGGAACGGTTCCAATTGACCTGGACCGAATCCGGCGCGCCGGCTCCCGTGACCGCTGGCGAGAAGGGTTTTGGAACCGTCGTGCTCCGGCGCGTCGTGCCAGAGGCGCTGGGCGGGGTCGGCTCGTTCGAATTCGGGACCGAGGGCGTGGTCTGGCAGCTCGACGCGCCTCTGGACGAGATCGTGGCCGACCCGGAAGACGACAGGCCGACGCGGGAGTTCTAGCCCGGGACAGGCATCTTCACGTGCGCGAACGGACGCTGAAGGTGAGTCCTGACGCAGGCCACCGCCGTTCCCTATACCCCGCCTGTGCAAGAGCCGGAGCGGCTCCCGGACGAAAATCCCGCCCGAACCGGTACGAGGACGACAATCCGCCGAGGCACGCGGCAGGGCGCGGTTAGGTGAACCCCTAATCCGCCCGATCACCGCCTTCTGCTTTTCCACCCCCGGAACCATGGGAGTGAATCCACCGTTTGTCGTTCGAATGGCGCAGCATTCCCGCAGGGCGGACGTTGCGGCTCAGGTGGAGCTCTACGATGGACAGAATCCTACAGACGCTGGCGGCCGCGGCACTGGTGAGCGCTGCGGCGCTTACCCCGGTCGCTTCCCAGGATGACGATGCCTCCGACGTAGCGGGCGATCCGTGCGTGGCCGGGCAGGACGACAAAGGCGGCGAAGGTCATGACAACACGACTGCCGACGCCCAATCGCTCACCGAGAAGCTCGACCGTTGCGGCAGCGTGCTCGAACCTCCGGCGGTTGGGGATAAGGAACTCATCGAACCGGCTCCCAGCGTAGGCACCACGCCGATCATTCCCCCCAGTGCCCTGCCGGATGAACAGCCGCCTGAAGAGAACGGCGACTGAGCGCGGCGGCCGGCCTGGCATGTCGCGGCTTCGCGTCCTCACCTACAATGTGCGGCGATGCCTGGGCGTCGACGGTATCATGTCGCCTGCCCGCATCGCCGCTGTGATCGCGGAAGCCCAGCCGGACATCATCGCGCTTCAGGAACTCGACGTAAGACGCCTCCGAAGCGGCGGCGTCGATCAGGCCGAGGAGATCGCGCGCGAACTTGGAATCTCCTTCGTTCACTTCCACCCCGCCTTGCGCGTCATGGAGGAAGAGTACGGGGATGCAATCCTCACCGCCCGCCCATCGCGCGTAATCAAGGCGGGGGCCTTGCCGGGGCTTCCGGGTCGACCACGGCTGGAACCGCGCGGTGCCCTGTGGGCCGCGGTCCAGGTCGGTGGAACGGAGGTCAACGTTATCAATACCCATCTGGGACTGCGGCGGCGAGAGCGGTGGATGCAGGCGGAAATGCTGCTGGGCGACGAGTGGCTGGGCAGCGAGGCCTGTCAGGCGCCGCTCGTCCTGACGGGCGATTTCAATTCCTTCCCGCAAGGCCGCGTCTATGGACTGCTTTCACGCAGGCTGCGGGACGCTCATCTGATTGGCTCGACGATGACACGTCCGAGCGCCACCTTTCCCACGCAATGGCCGGTCTTCAGGATCGACCATGTGTTCGTCAGCGACGATGTGGAGGTGGTTTTCGCCGGAACCCACCGTAGCGGCACGAGCGCGCTTGCGTCGGATCATCTTCCACTCGTCGCGGATCTGCGGCTGCCCGGGAGCGATCAGACCTCCGGCGTCGCTTAGTACCGTCGACGACCGCATCGCGCTCTCCGTCAGTTTGCAAAAATGGCGCGGGATCGCTCCTGGGGTTCGGACGTTTTGCTGCTTTGCAATGGGATCGATCGTTTGACTGACATCTCCGAAGACATAAGCTTTCCCGAGGCAACCGACGGGCAGCACAAGAGCAAGGGCTGGACAGGCCGTATCCGCAACCTGCGGCCACCGCTCGGTCTGGACTGGTCGACATGGTTCGGTATTGCGGCGGTCCTGCTTGCCGCATTCCTGCTCTATCGCACCCTGAGCGGCTACAGCCTTCAGGAAGTCGCCGCTTCGATCGGGACGATCCCCGGCTGGCGGCTGGGCGCGGCACTGGGCTTTGCCGCCGCGAGTTATGTCTGCCTGACCTTCTTCGACTACCTTGCGCTGCGTTACGTGAAACATCCGCTGCCTTATCCAAAGGCGGCCATTGCCTCGTTCTCGGCACTCTCCCTGGGCCACAGCATCGGCTTTTCCGGTCTCAGCAGCGGCGCCATACGATATCGGTACTATTCGCGGTGGGGCCTTTCCGTCGGCGATGTCGCGAAACTCGTCTTCTTCTGCGGCACGACGGTGGCACTCGGGATGATCGCCCTCGGCGGAATCGCCCTGCTGCTGGAGAGCGACGCCGCGACCGAATTGACCGGCTTCAGCCGCGCGGGGGTGGTCGCTCTCGGTATGGCCTGCGTGGGGATGCTGGCGATCTATCTCGTCCTCGCGGCCAGAATCCGGGAGCCTTTCAGGTTCCGCAAATGGGAGATCGAGATGCCGTCCCTGCGGCTCGCCCTGGCGCAGGTCGGCATCGGAGTGGCGAACTTCGCCTGCGTCGCGGCCTGCCTGCACCAGACCGTGAGCGCCTTCGCCGAGGTTCCTTACGTGACCGTCGCGGCGGCCTTCATCATCGCCAATACCGCGGCGCTGCTCGCGCACGTACCCGGGGGGCTGGGTGTGATCGAGACCGTGGTGGTACACCTGATTTCAGAGAAGGGGATGATCGCGGCCGTACTGGTGTTCCGGTTCACCTATTTCCTCATGCCGCTGATGGTTGGCGCGGCTGCGTTCGGCATTTCCGAACTCGTTTTCAGGCGAAAGCCGGCCGCGTTAGCGGCCTAGCTTGCGCTTGCGCCAGTATCGGTCCCAGAGGCGAAGGATGCGGAAGGGGCGGCTCGGGTCGAGCAGCTTCGTCCCCCACACCGGATTATCCGGACCGTCGTCATGCATGGCCTCGAAGGGCAAGAGGCAGCGCTCGCCGACGTTCAGGCTTTCGATGGCCGCGATGAGAGTGCCGTTTTCCTCCACCGCGCGGCCGAAAGCCAACGGATCGGAGCCGACATGCTCGGCAAGCAGACTGTCCCGGATGGACGCGATCGCCCGGCGATGTTCCTCGTCCGCGCCTTCAATCGCAAGGTCGCATTCGGTGTCGAGGCCTATCGACCGGTTGTTGAGGTTGGACGAGCCGATGCGGAGGAATTCGTCGTCGATGGCCACGACCTTCGAATGCACGAAGACCTGCGACGTCTCGGCGTCATTTCGGATGCAGGGGTAGAGGACGCGCATCCGCCCGTACCTGTCCGCCTTTCGCAGCCGGCGGATCAACCGGTCGCGGTTCGTTCCCATGACCCAGCGCTCGATGATGCCGTGGCATTCGTGCGCCATGACCACCACGATCTCCGGGCCGACGGGATTGCGCAGATGGCGTTCCAGTATGTCGCCGATGACCGTGGAGGTCATGTACTGGGCCTCGATGTAGATGGATTTCCTTGCGCCCTCCAGCGCATCGATCGTCAGATCCATCGCTTCCCGCACAGGCTGATTGTCGAGGAATTCAGGCCTGGTTCTCGCGATCGCAATGTCCACATCGGCGAAATCTCCCTGCAGAGCCGGCGGCCATGCGTCGCCGGAACCGTCGCAGTCGGGCGGCAGGTCGCGCCTGATCGCCATGCGCCAGCGTTCCTTGGCGAGATGTGACAGTGCCAAGGCCGCGTCGCCGTCCAGCACCATCTGAACGTCGTGCACTGGCGGGTAGGTTTTTCCGTCCGGATTCGTCCGCAGCGAATCCTCGATGGCATGGGAGGGGCGGTCCCACCGTCCGACGGTCAGGTCCATGCCGCCGCAGTAGGCCGTGCGGTCATCGATGGTGACGATCTTCTGGTGGTGGGCGGCGTAGATCGGATGATAGGTGTCGAGCTTCACGTGGATGCGCGGGTGATCTTGCCACGGTGCGCCGAACAGCATCTCGGACGTGGAGCCCGGAGCATGCACCACGGATTCGCTCCACATGAGGATCCTGACTTCGAGCCCGTCGTTATCCTCGACCAGTGTCCGCAGGAGTTCACCGAGTGGAGGCGATTCTCGTGTTTCGGCATCGGGGCGCAGCCGAATCCGGCCATCGAAGTCCCAGCCGAGGATCAGGATCGATTCACGGGCGAGCCGAAGTGATGATTCGAGAGCCGTGAAATAGCCGGCGCCATCCACCAGTACCGACGCCCGCCCTGCGCGGGCGACCTTCCAGCAATTCTCTCCCTCGCGGACCACAGGGTTGCGGCTTTTGCGCGCAAGAAGGCTATCGGATTGGCGAAGCGTTTCCGGACGGGCAGTTTGGTCCAGTGGTCTGGTCTCGGTACGCAAAACCGCTTCGAATGCAGCCGACATGGGCGAAACTCCATTGAACGGAGGGAAACTCCTTTCCAGTCAAGCGGTTCCTTATTCGGAGAATCTCCCCTCTATGGTGCCACCCGCGCTCGCCCAACAGACCGTCGGCTCGGCTTGCTTCATCGCCGCTACGGTCGTCCTCTTGTTGCTACATTTCCCCTGCGGCGGGCCGACTACTGGCGGATGACGCCACAGGCGATGCGGTCGCCAGCATTCCCGGAGGGCGTGGTCGTATAATCGTCAGCGTCTAAATGGACGATTACGGCCGAGCCGTCCTCGTCCATCAGTGGATTGTCGCCGCCGTCCAGCGAGAGCCGATCGGTGAAGAATTCCAGCTTGACGACGCCGTTCTCCGCCGCGTGCACGTTGGGAAAATCGCCCGAATGAGGGCCATCCTCGCTCTCCACGCCGTGGGAATGGCCGCCCGCGTAGTGACCGCCGGCGGACGCGAAGCCACCATCCAGCTTGCATTCTCCGGTTTCGTGCACATGGAAGCCGTGCGGGCCCGGGGGGAGGTCGGTCAATTCCACGATCACCTGCAACATTCCGGACCGCGTTGTGTTGAAAGTGACTGTGCCGACCTCGACCTCATCCCGGCTGATCATGTTGGCCGACGCGGAGATCGATTGAGCGGAGGCCTGGCCGCTGAATGCCAAGGTTACCGTCGCGACGGCTGCTGCTGCTAGTCTCATTCCGACATCTCTCTCTTGGTTCCTCCGGAAAGCAACCGCGTGGGATGCGGATGGTTGCCTCGGTGCGCAAAACGGCCGTCTCGAAAGCCACGGTAGCGGAACCTTCGGACTTGCCTAAGGTTAGTATCAACGTCTGAAAGTTCGGCAAGAGGAATGAATCCCGATGGCAACACCGCGATATTTCGCCCGGCCACTTCATGCGCACCGGGGCAACCGCGGCACCGAGCCAATCCCGATGCCGGGGCCGACGCCTCCGCCGGGCCCGCTGCCTCCCGATCCGGTTCCGCAACCCGGTCCTTCCCCGGTGCCGACGCGGGGCGCCGGGCGCTGCGTGTGATGAAGGCTTCGCGCTGCCGCACAAGACCCGCGCCCGCCAAGGTCCGGACTTTCGTGGGGGCGTTCAAGGCAACCCACATGCTCCGCAAGAGAAAGGAGCCCGCGTGATGGCCAGGGAATTCTCCGACACGGTCAAGATTACTGCACCGTCCGGCACTATCGAGGTGGCCAGTGCGCAAGAGGCCTACGAGGTACTATCCGATCCGGACTGGCCCAAACGGGGGCCTGCCCACGGTGAGGCTGTGGAGACCGCTCTCAAGGTGATGGACGGTCATCGCTCGACCGTGGACGCCTACGACACGTTCGTGCGTGCGGCGAAAGAAGCGGGCAATCTGGTCGAGCGGTGATCCAGCCCGAGAGGCCGTGGCCGCTATCCTAAAAGCAACGTCGAGAAAAAAGGCCTCCCGCGCCATCGAGCCGGGAGGCCTTGTCTCGTAGGAAAGCCGCCGGACGCGGTCAGGCCGCCTTCTTCGCCTTCGGGTTGGCGATCTTGTCGGCAAGGTTGGTCAGATCCGAGTCAGTCTTCGATTCCTGCTGCAGCGTCTCGTCGAGCAGCTTCACGGCATCGGTCATGCCGAGGGTCTCCGCCCAGCGCTTGAGCGTGCCATAGCGGGTGATCTCATAGTGCTCGACCGCCTGCGCGGCGGATACAAGGCCAGCATCGAGAGCGGCTGTCCCCTTGTACTCGTCCATGATCTCCTCGCCTTCGGAGATGATGCCCTCGATCGCGTCGCAGGTCTTGCCCTGCGGGCGCTTGCCGAGAATCTCGAACACCTGCTGCAGGCGCTCGATCTGGCCTTCGGTCTCGTCCTTGTGCTTCTGGAAGGCCTGCTTGAGCTGGTCGCTGCTGGCGGCGCGCGCCATCTTGGGGAGCGCCTTCAGGATCTTCCGCTCGGCGTAATAAATGTCCTTGAGCGTGTCGTGGAAAAGGTCTTCTAGCGTCTTTTCTTTTGCCATCTTTGTATTCCTCTGGAATTTGAGCGTCTGCGCATATGCGCGGCTCGCCCTAAACATGGACCGGACGAGTTCGTTCCACCGCCTCACCGGGTACAGAGCCGCCGCTCTCCGTCGTAAGGCTGGAAAGTGCAATCAAGGGGCCGGAAAGAGCGATACGCGTCCGAGCAGGCGTCCACATTGCAGACCGGAATGTCTTCCGACTGCGCGGAACCGACCAGGATTTGGCCGGTCTGTCGTGGTTCCGCGCCAACTTGCTGTTGCCCCGAAGTGTTGGGCTTCTTGTCCGTCTGCTGTTCGACAAACACTCCCCGCGCCATCCGCGGTTCCCTGTCGCCCGCCTGTAGGGTCAGGGCGCCGAGAAAGACAAGGAGGACAGCGATGAAGCCGAAGACGCTTCCGCCGTCGGTTCGTGGAGACTCGACATGGATGCGCTTCTGTCTGGACATAGCCGGCAAACGGAAGAGGCGCTTCGATGTTCCCGCGACCATCCGACACTGTCGGTCGAGGCGTCATCTGTCTCTCGCAGGTCGCGCGATTCTTCGAGTGTGACAAACAAAGGTGAAAAACAGCGCGGGCTGAAGACACCAATCTGCCCCCGTCACTATTGCCTGGTGACGCAGAGCCGGCGGTGTCCGCTTTCGCCCGCGCATGGCCGCCGGCTCGTCGTTCCAGCGGCTCCCGAGACCCGGCACCGGGTCGTGGAGCACTGCCCGCAGGTCGGCGATTCCTTGCGTTTGTACCGGTTTTTTTCGGCCGGATCCCGGTCCTGACGCCGCCGGCCTCGCTATGGCCGCAGCACGAAACCGCGCCCGATGCTGTCATCCTCTTCGATCGTGAAGCTGGACGTGCCGCTGTAGAATGCACGTCCCGCGACCTCCACTCGCGCGGCGTCGAAGCGACCGGTCCTTTCTGAACGCAGTATGCGGCCGCCGAACACCGATCCGGTTATGCTGCGGAACTGGCATTGCTCGCCGATCGAGATGTCCCCCCGCGCCAGCTGTACGGCCATCCGCGCAGATACCCCGCTGCCCGTCGGGCTACGGTCGACTTCCCTTTCGGCGAAGACGCAGACGTTGGTGCTCGGCTCGTCCTTCCCGGTGCCGCCATCGGTGACGATCGTGCCGTAGAGAAACGCCAGGTCCTGGTCGTCGGGATGGTCCAGGGCGACCGTGGCCTGGACGGTCTTCGTAATCCGGTCGGCTGCTTCGACGACATCGCGAAAGGGACTGGTCGAGAGATCCAGTCCGACGGACCCGGCGGACACGATCGCGTAGAAGGCGCCGCCATAGCCGATGTCGAACCGCAAGGTGCCGATTCCGGGTACATGCGCTTCGGCGTCCAGTGCGAAGGCGAAGGAAGGGACGCTCTCGAAGCTGACCGAGCCTGTCCGAAAACCGGTCGGCGTCAGCACGACCTCGACCATCGCCCGCACGAGACCGCAAGGGCACTGGATGTTGACGGCCGTCAGCGGAACCGTCGGGGTGACGATGCCGGTGTCCACGGCATAACGTCCGAGCGCGATCACCGCGTGGCCGCACATGGTCGAGTAGCCTTCGTTGTGCATGAAAAGCACCGCGATATCGGCCTCCGGGTGATCGGGTTCGACCGGAATGACGCCATACATGTCGTGGTGACCGCGCGGCTCGAAGATGAGCATCCTGCGCAGATGGTCGAGCCGTTCGCGGGCGTAGCGGCGCTTGTCGAGGATGGTATCGCCGAGGACCGGCGGATAGCCCGCGGTGACGATGCGCACCGGTTCACCACCGGTATGCATCTCGACCGTGGTGATCTTCCCCTCCGGCAGGTCGGGGTCGGGGGCGGAATCTCGCCGTTCGGGCTGCACTGCTTCCGCGCTCCAATGGCATTGACGGGAGAGCATCATTGCCGACGGCCGCCTTCGCGCGCAATCCCGGGGGAAAGATGGGGGTGGATAGGCGAATTTCGCCGACAGCGGCGAAGCTTTGGATGTGCGGCGTCAGATCGCCGCCGTAGCGGAAAGCCGGCTAATCTCCGCCTCGCTCATACCGAGCGCCGTGAGCACGTCCCGAGTGTCGCCGCCGAGTTCCGGCGGCGGCGTGGTCGGCGCAATCACCTCGCCGTCGACCTTGAAGCCGAGAGTAGGCACGTGGAAATCGTGCGGCTGGCGGTCCCAGTGCATCGTGTGTGTGAAGGCGCGGGTCGCTGCATGCGGTTCGGCGAGCGTCTCGTCGAGGGAACGCACCTTGGCCGCGGGCACTCCGGCTTCGTCCAGCACGCGTTCCCACTCCAGCGCCGGCCGCGAGAGGAAGATCCGGACGAGTTCGGCGCGCAGTTCGGGGGCATTTTTTGCCCGGCACGGCGCTTCCTTCCAGCGCGCATCCTCGAGAATGTCGGGCCGGCCCAGGCCGGCGCAGAGTGCCCTGAACTGCTTGTCGTTGTTGGCCGCCACCATCAGAAGGCCATCCTGCGTCTCGAACGCTCCCGAAGACGGGCTCTGGCTCCACGCCTCGTTGCCCGAAGGCCGGGGCGTCCATCCGCCGGTGAGATGGCTGGTGATCAGCGAGGCCATGAGAAGCATCGATGTGTCGAGCATCGCGACGTCCAGGTGGACGGCCTTGCCGGTGCGTCCGGTCTCGTGCAGCGCCGAGACGATGGCGAAGGCCGCGTTCAGCCCCGTCGCGTAGTCGATGTAGGGGGCACCGACCTTCTGCGGCCCGGTCTCGGCCGTGCCGGTGGTCTTCATGATGCCGCACATGCCCTGGATGACGTGGTCGTAGGCGGGGCGGCGGCTCATCTCGCCGTCCTGCCCGAAGGCCGAGATCGAGCAGTAGACGATTTTGGGATTGATCTCCCGCACCACGTCGAACGGCAGGCCGAGCCGCGCGATCGTGCCCGGCCGGAAGTTCTCGATGAAGACGTCGGCTGTTTCGATTAGGCGCTTCATGACGTCGAGCCCCTCAGGCGTCTTGAGGTTCAGCGAGACCGACTTCTTGTTGGCGTTCTGCGTCAGGTAGGCGAGACCCATGCGCTCGGCGTTGAGACCGGGCACGTGGCCCTTGTCGCGTGCCCAGTCGCCAGTACCCGGCTCCTCGATCTTCAGCACCTCGGCGCCCATCAGGCCGAGCTGATAGGCGGCGTAGGGGCCGGCGAGGACCTGTGTGACGTCGATGACGCGAATGCCGGCGAGAGGCTGGAACATCAGGTGTTACCTCGGAATGAAACTGGCATGACGTTCACTTGGCCTTGAACAGGAGCCGGCATTCGCCGACCCGGTCGTCGATCGAACCGAGCCAGTCGCGCGCGGCTTGGAGATGGCGGAGATGGGCGTCGAGGAACGCGAGCGTGATCTGCTCCACCGCTTCCCGCTGGGCCGGCACCTGCCGCTGCCGCTCCGCGAAACCGCCGAGATAGTGGTCGCCGCCTTCGAGGACGGCGAGATACTTTCCGCCGGCGGGGGAAAGCTCGAAGGGCTCGGACTTCCAGTGCCAGTCCCCGCCCTTGGCCCCCTGGTCGAGAGTCCCGGTGACGTTGAGCACCGGACCATGCATCAGATCCCATGATCCGTCGCGCAGTCCCTGCTGGTCGCGGCCCTGGGCGCTGAGCAGGAGTGTCGCGGCAAACCGGGGATCGGCGAAGCTGCGGCCCGGATCGCCGGGCATGTCGATTGCCGCACCCGCGAGCAGTTGCGCGGTGTAGGCGCCGAAGGAATGCCCCGCGATCGCGCCAGGCAGCGGGCGGTTCCCCCCGCCACATGTCGCTTCCAGTATCAGTGGCAGCCGGACCATCAACGCGCCGACGACCGCCAGGCGTCCCGTCCATCGTTCGGGGCTGTGCAGAATCGCGTGCATGCGGGCCCTCGCATGCGGCACCGTCATCCATTCCGCTAGGTCGCTGTCGGGATCGAGACCGAGCTCCGGCTCGTTTCGCGCAACGATGCGGATGTCGTCGGCGAAGGTCGGGTGGATCACCAGATAACCATGCGCGGCCCAGTAGCGGGAAAGGGCGGCATAGGCGCCGCCGTTCGAGCCAAGCCCGTGGCAGAACACCACGAAACCTTGCGGAGCGCGGTCGCGTGGCCAGCGGCAGACAAGCGGAGCTTCGCCGGCGCGGTCACCGGGGTCCGCCAGGACATCGTGCGCCTCGTGGAATCCGACCGCAAGATCCGAGCGATATTCGGCCGCCGTCATCGTGCAGCTCCTTCGAGCGCGGGGTTCCGCGCGGAGGATGTGGCCTCGTCCAGGAGGAAGCACGCCGCAGTTCCGCCTCCTTCGACCGGATAGGAGGGCGGCATTTCAGCGTGACACCGCGGCATCGCGTGGGGACAACGGTTCTTGTAGGGGCAGGCGGTGGTGGACACCCGCGGCATATCGTGGGCGGGCGCGGCCTTGCGTGCGGCACGGCGCCGGCGTTGCGCCTCCGGATCCAGCAGCGGCACGGCGTCGAGCAGCGCCTTCGTGTAGGGATGCGCAGGGGACCGGTAGACGCGGTCCGACGGTCCCTCCTCGACGACATGGCCGAGATACATGACCGCGATGCGGTCGGAAATGTGATGGACTAGCGCCAGGTCATGGGCGATCAGCAGGTAGGCGACCCCCATGGCATCCCGGCGCTCATAGAGGAGGTTGATGATCTGGTTCTGGGTCGATACGTCGAGCGCACTCACCGGCTCGTCGAGGACGATGAGCTTCGGTTCCAGCGCGAGAGCCGAGGCGATCGCGATGCGCTGGCGTTGGCCACCGGAGAACTGATGCGGGTGCCGGCCAAGATGTTCTTCCGACAGCGAGACCAGCTTCAGGAGTTCGACCGCGCGGGCACGGCGCTCGCTCCGGTCCATGGCGGTATGGACCCTCAGCGGCTCCGTGACGAGGTCCTCGACCGTCATCGACGGATTGAGCGAGGAATACGGGTCCTGGAAGACGGCCTGGATCTGGCTGCGGATGTGCGGGGGATAGCGCCTTCCCATCGAGGTGAGGTCGGCGTCGCCGAAACGGATGGCGCCGGAGCCGGCCGGCACCAGGCCGAGGACCGCGTTGGCGATAGACGACTTGCCCGACCCCGATTCTCCGACCAGCCCCAGCGTCTCGCCCCGGCGGATGGAGAGATTGGCGCCTTTCACGGCGTGGAACGGCTTCCGGTCCAGCGCGAGCAGCGAACGGCTCCAGTAGGTGACCCAAAGGTCCTCGACCTCGAGAAGGACTTCGGAGCTCATGACGCGGCCTTCAGTTCGAGTTCGGGCGCGCGGATGCAGCGGACAAGCCGGTCGGTGCCGACGAGCGGGATCGGGCGCTCGCAGGCGGCGGTGGCGAAATCGCAGCGGTTGGAGAAGCGGCAGCCCGATGGCCAGGAGCCGGGTCGCGGGACGTTGCCGCGGATGGTCGGCAGCGGCGGGTTGCGCGAGGAGGCGTGTGGCATCGCCGACAGGAGACCGCGCGTGTAGGGATGGCGCGGCCGGGCGAAGAGCGCGTCCACTTCGGCCATCTCGACCATCTCGCCGGCATACATGACGCTGATGCGGTCGCTGATGTCGGCCGCGACCGCCAGATCGTGCGTGACGAAGAGGATGGCCATCCCGAATTCGCCCTGCAGGTCGCGGAAGAGGTCGAGGATCTCTTGCTGGACCGTGACGTCGAGCGCCGTGGTCGGTTCGTCGGCGATGAGCAGCGAGGGATTGCAGCTCAGCGCGCGCGCGATGGCGATGCGCTGCGCCATGCCGCCCGAAAGCTCGTGCGGATAGGCCCTCGCCCGCTCCTCCGGCCGCGGGATGCCGACGCGGTCGATCAATTCGACGACGCGGCTCCAGGCCTGCTTGCCGGACAGCCCCTGCTTGGTGCGCAGGACTTCCGCGATCTGGCTGCCGACGGTGAAGGCGGGATTGAGGCTCGTCGTCGGGTCCTGGAAGACCATCGCGACCTCGTTGCCGCGCACCTCCTCCAACTGCTTCGGGGTCAGCCTTCGAAGGTCCCTGCCGTTCAGAACGATCGAGCCGTGGGTCGTTCGACCGCCGGCGCCGATCAGGCCGAGGATCGACAGCCCGGTGATCGTCTTGCCGCTGCCCGATTCGCCTACCAGGCCGAGCGTCTCGCCGCGCGAAATGCCGAAGGAGAGATCTGTGATGACGGGCACTTCGTGTCCGTCGCGGCCCGAAACGAGGACCTGAAGGCCCTCGACGCGCAGGACCTCGTCGGCGAGCGGCGGTGGCGCGGGGCTTTCCGCCCCTGTGGCGGCGATCGCAGGCACGAAGCGCTCCGCCGGCTTGCCGGGATCCACTCCGACGGCCACGCCACGGCCGATCGAGTCGCGGATGACGTCGCCGAGCAGGTTCACCGAAAGGACGGTGAGGATGATGGCGATCCCTGGCGGCACGGCCAGGAACCAGTTGAGGTCCATGTAGGCCGCGGCGGAGTTGAGCATCGTGCCCCAGCTTGCGTCCGGCGGCTGAACGCCAAGGCCGATGAAGCTCAACCCGGCTTCGGCCAGAAGCACCGCGCCCACCGTGAGCGTTACCTGCACGACCAGCGGCGGCGCGATGTTGGGGAAGATATGCCTGAGCAGGATGCGCCGGTCCGACGCGCCGATGACGCGGGCCGATCTCACATAGACCTCCTCACGCTCCGCCAGCACGACGCCACGCGCCAGCCGCAGGAAGGAAGTCGAGAACAGGATGCCGAGCGCGATCATCGCCCGGTGCAGGCCGGCCCCCAGAATGGCGATGATGACGATCGCGACCATGATGCCAGGGATCGACACGACCGCTTCGACCACGCGCATCACGACCCAGTCCCACCAGCCGCCGCGATAGCCGATGAAAAGCCCGAGCGGCACTCCCAGGAGCACCGCGATCGAGGTGGCTTCGGCTGCCGCGAGGACGGCGATGCGGCAGCCGAAGATCAGGCGCGAAAGCACGTCGCGCCCGAGATCGTCGGTGCCGAGCCAGTGGGCCGCGGAGGGACCTTGCATCGCCTTGATCAGGTTCTGGCGCAGCGGATCGTAGGGTGCGATCCAGTCGGCGAAGATCGCGAGGAAGACGAGCAGCACCAGCACCGAGCCTGCCGCGGCGACAATGGCGGTCGAGGCACTCGGTCGGAAGTTGATGCGGCGCGGCCCGGTGTTAGGCTCGTTCTGGCTGGTCGTGGTCACGTTGGGCGCGCTTTGGGATTGAGCAGACCGTAGAGGAGGTCGGTGGCGAGTTGGACGAGGACGACGAGGCCGACCATCACCAGGACCAGCCCTTGCAGCATGGGGATATCCTGCTGGCGCACCGCCGCGATGGCCAGCGTGCCGAGCCCGTTGATGGCGAAGACCTGCTCCACGATCAGCGCGCCGCCGAGCAGCACAGTGATCTGGAACGACAGAACCGCCACGACCGGCACCATGGCGTTGGTCAGCGCGTGCCGCAGGATCACCCGCCGCGACGACAGCCCCTGGGCGCGGGCGGCGCGGATGTAGTCCTGCTGGAGCACCCCCACCATGGCCGAGCGCACCTGCCGGGCTATCGCGGCACTCGACGAAAGGCCGAGCGCGAGGGACGGCAGGGTGACGCTTCGAAGCCAGTCCCATGGAGATACCGAGATCGGCGTGAAGCCGGTCGCGGGGAACCAGCGCAGATTGACCGCGAAAACGGCGACCAGGATGAGGCCGAACCAGAAGTTCGGGACCGCCTGACCGAAGGTCGCGCCGACAGTGGCGAGGCGATCGATCCAGGAGCGGGGGTGAAGGGCCGCCGCGACTCCGGCGGCGATGCCGACGACGATCGCGATCAATGCCGAGATCGCCGTCAGGGAAAGCGTGACCGGGAGCCTCAAGAGCACGGCGTCGGTGACGCTGACGCTGTTGAAGAAGGAGGTGCCGAGATCACCCTGCACCGCCTTGCCGAGCCACTGGAAGTAGCGGACGACCAGTGGCTCGTTCAGGCCCATCCTCTCGCGCAGCATCTCGTGCTGTTCCTGCGTTCCCGTGTCCCCCAGGATGAGGTCCACGGGATCGCTGGGCAGCAGCGACGTGAACGAGAACGCCAGTACCGACACGATGAACAGCAAAGGCACCAGTGCCAGAAGCCGCTGGGCGACGAGCCTGAACATGAAGACCCGTGCTTAGTCGTTGGCCTTGAGGCCGCGGAGATTGATGGAGTCTTCTCCGTAGCGGTACCGGACCGTGGGGTTCTCGGCGGTGTCGTCGCTCACGCCGATCAAGATTGGCGCATTGGTGACGAAGATCAGGAAGGCTTCGTCCGCCAGTTGCGCCGCCATCTTGTGATAGATCGGCGCCCGCACGTCGGTCTCGACCGAGGTGAGCCCCTCCTGGGCGAGCGCCAGGAGCGCTTCGCTCGGCTTGGCCTTGAAGGGATTGTATGCGGCGTCTTCGTAGATGTAGCGCAGCGCCAGGAATTTCGGATCCGTGACCGTGTTCCAGACGAGGTTGGTCGCCGGGAAGTCCGTAGTGCGGCTGCGGCGTGCCAGCGTGCCGGGCTCCACGGGCACGATGTTCATGGTGATGCCGATTTCGTTGAAGAAGCCGGCAAGCGCCTCGAGACGCGGCTGGTAGATCGGGATCGACGGCATGTCGAAGGTGAACCCGTCGGGGAACTTCGACTGCGCCATCAGTTCGCGCGCCTTTTCGACATTGTATTCGTAGACGCCCTCGAGCGCCGGATCATAGGCCCAGTCGCCCTTGCCGTAGGGCTGGAAGGACTTCACCGCCAGACCGAACTGGATCGCCTGGTTGAATGCGTCTCGGTCGATTGCGAGCGCCATCGCCTTGCGCACCATCGGATCGGCGAAGGCGGGAACGACGGTACCTTCGCGGTCGGAGATGATGACGTGGTAGTTGAGGCCGCCATTGTTGCGGATCAGCTTCAGGTCGGGCGACTTGTCGATGATCGCCGCCTGCGGGTTGGACAGCCAGTTACCGGCATCGATCTGGCCGGTCTTCAGCGCGTTCAGCCGGGCAGTGTCGTCCGGAATCTCCCACACCTCGTAGCGGGCAAGACCGATCATGTCCTTGTCCCAGTAGGTCGGGTTTGGCACGTAGACCTGCACTTCGCCCTCGCGCGATTCGTCCTTGCTGTGGACATAGGGACCCGTGCCAACCGGATTGCGGTCAAGCGCCGGATCGGCCATCGCCGAAGGCGCGATCATCATGCCGCCGGTGTAGCAAAGGGTGGTTATGATCGCCGGATCGATCTCCTTGAGCTTGATTCCGAGCGTGTATTCGTCGATCGCCTTGGCGCTCTCGACGGTCTTGAGGCCCTCCACGATGCCGATCTCGACGCCACGATTGATGTTCGCGGCCGCCGCTTCGGCATTGAACGGTTCGCCGTTGGAGAAGCTGACCCCTTCGCGCAGCTTGATCGTCACGTCGAGCCCGTCGACCGTGTATTCGGTCGCGAGCAGTGGCACGTTTTCGCCGTCAGGGCCTTTCTCGAAGAGTGATTCGTAGGCAGGCCGCAGGAAGGGGACGCCGCTTCCGCTCTGCTTCTGCGGATCCATCGTGATGAGCTTCACCTGTTCCGCGTATTTGAACGTGCCGCTTCCCTGCGCCGACGCCGGACTACCGGCGAGCCCGAGCGCGAGCGCGGCAATGACTCCTGATGTTGTGATCCACTTCTTCATCACGGCCCTCCCAGCCTTAAAATCCGAGGCGCCATCCGCGAATCTCACGGGCGCCAGAACCTCCCAATCGAGGCAACTCGATTGTGATTAAACTATAGTACTTTACCACTATCGTGCTATGGTGCAACCGCTTTCTTGGCTCCGACGCGAACGGCTCTCCCATTGCCTCCGCCGCGAGTTGTGCAATATCGGAAACCGGGAAGACGCACGAAAGGATTCGCGCCATTGTCGAGCGCTTCTGAGCAGAGACAGACGCTGAGGGAGGACGGGACCCCCTATTACGTGCAGCTCGCCGCGATCATCCGCAGGCAGATCGTGGACGAGACGTGGAACATCGGCGACAGGCTGCCGACGCTCAAGCAGCTCGTGGCAACGTTCGGCGTCTCGCCGATGACGGTACGCCACGCTCTGGCCGGCCTCGAAAGCGAGGGACTGATCAGCGCCGAGCGCGGGCGCGGCACCTTCGTCACCGGCAAGCCGCGCATGCCGGAGTCGGTGCCCTACCTGCTGACCGGCTCGCCCGCATACCGCGGCAAGGACCTGAGCTTCCGCGTCGTCCCTTCGAGTGATTCCGAGGCGGAACTTCGCCTCTCACCCGAGGACGGGATTTCGCTCGGGGATTATCGGCACATGAAGCGCATCTTCTCGCGCAACGACCATCCGTTCATCGTTGGCCAGTATCTGGTCGCGGATGTGATCCACCGGATGATCCCCGAAAAGCTCTGGAAGACCGAACTCGTCAGCACGCTCCTCTACGACACGAAGGACGTCGGTTTGAGCAACGTGCGCCAGACCTTCCGGGTGGTGTCGTCCATGCCGACGGAGGCGGACGAACTCGACATACGCGTCCACGATCCGGTCGTGCGGGTGCGCCGCATCTTCCAGAACGCCCGCAAGGAAGTGCTTTGCCTGGCACAACTCGTCTATCGCACCGACGGCGTGGTCTTCGACATCAACATCGACCTAGACGACCGCAACCGCCTGCTGGAGCTGGGTGGCTTTCCGGAATCCTGAGGATGGATTTCCATCACGCTACGCACGTCGGGGTGCGGATGCGTCTCGTCACACAACATCCCTCGTCGTACGTCGCTCGCGTGGTTCCGGTCCGTTGCGACGGGCAACCGTAGTTCATTAACACACTGGATAGTGAGTATTGACTTCTCCTGACCGGGGGACCATTGATGCTCCTCGTGCCGTTGGGAGGCGGCGTGTCCAGGGAGGACCAGGATCATGGCGTGTCCGGCTGATCTGCGCCCTGCTTTTGCAGGAGAGCGGCGCTGAAGCTCTACGCGACGGAATTGGCGACCGGATCGCGCGCGGAGAAGGCTGCCGTCGCGCATTTCCCGGCTGGCGATGCGCGGGGGGTGCGGAGGCAGGGCCTCTGCATTTATCGCGGAATTCCCTATGCAGAGCCGCCCGTCGGAACGCTGCGTTGGCGGCCGCCTGTCGCAGCCAGTCGCTGGGAAGGTGTTCGCGAAGCCATCGCTCCACGACCGGCCTGCGCGCAGCTGCCGCGCCGCGGCGGCAGCATCTATGCAAGCGAGTTGCCCGCGACCGACGAGGATTGCCTCTATCTCGACATATGGGCGCCGGACGACGCGCGCGGCTTGCCGGTCTTCGTCTGGATCCACGGCGGTTCGTTCATCTGGGGGGCGGGCAGCGAGCCGCTCTACGATGGTGCCGACCTGGCGCGGCGTGGCGCGGTGGTCGTTACGATAAACTACCGTCTCGGCGTCTTCGGCCATCTCGCGCACCCGCAACTGAGCGCGGAATCGCCCGACGGCGTATCCGGCAACTACGGCTTGCTCGACCAGATCGCCGCGCTGGAATGGGTCAAGCGCAACATCGAAGCGGTTGGCGGTGATCCGGACAACGTGACGATCGCGGGCGAGTCCGCCGGTGCCCTGAGCGTGCTCTACCTGATGGCCGCTCCGGCGGCGCGAGGACTGTTCGCGAAGGCGGTCGCGCAGAGCGCCTACATGATCTCAATGCCTTCCCTGAAGGTGACGCGCCATGGCCACGAACCCGCCGAGACCGCGGGCGAACGCCTGCGTGAGATGCTTGGCGCAAGCGGCATCGACGGTCTACGGGCGATGGATGCGCGTGACCTCGCGAAGGCTGCCCTGCGCGCGGGTTTCGCGCCGCTGGGCACGGTCGACGGTCATGTCCTGCCGGACCAGCTCGTCGACGTCTTCGAGCGCGGCGAACAGGCCAAGGTGCCCCTGCTTGCCGGCTACAACAGCGGCGAGATCCGTTCCCTGCCGTTCCTGGTTCCGCCGCTGCCGGAGACCGCCACCGCCTATGAGGCCGAGATCAGGGCGCGCTACGGGAGCCTAGCCAAGCCGTTCCTGTCGCTGTACCCGTCCGCGAACATCGTCGAAAGCACGCTCGCCTCGGTTCGGGACGCTCTCTACGGATGGACCGTATTGAAGCTTGCCGAGGCGCAGAGAGCGGTGGGCTTTCCCGCCTTCATCTACTATTTCGATCATACCTATCCTGCTGCCAAAGACGCCGGACTAGATGGCTTCCATGCCTGCGAACTTCCGTACCTTTTCGGCACCGCCGACCGCACGCCGCCGCTCTGGCCTCCGATCCCCGCGACGGAGCCCGAGGCGCAGCTGTCGCGCACCATCGGCGACTACTGGGTCTCCTTCGCACGCAGCGGTTCGCCGCGCGCCCGGAACGCGCCCGACTGGCAGGAATTCGCCAGGGACGGGACGTACATCCGGTTCGCGGGGCATCCCAGGCTGGAGTCAAACCTTGCGCCCGGCATGTTCGACCTCGTCAACGAGGTCGTGCGGCGCCGGCGCCATGCCGGCAACGTTCCCTGGAACTGGAACGTGGGCGTGGCGGCGCCGCTCCCGCCGCCGGGAGCGTAGCGGCGATGAACGACGGTGCGATGCAGCCCTTTGCGCTGACGGTCGACAAGTTTCTCGATCATGCCGCGAAATGGCACTCCGATGCGGAGGTGGTTACGGCGCACGCCGACGGAGTGAACACGCGGATAGGATATGCCGCGCTGCGTGACCGGGCTATGCGGGGCTCCGCCGTGCTGGCCGGGCTCGGGGTCGCCCCCGGCCAACGCGTCGCGACTCTTGCCTGGAACAGCCAGGCTCATCTCGAGGCCTGGTACGCCATCATGGGCATGGGGGCGTCATGCCATACGCTCAATCCGCGCCTCACGGCCGACGTAACGGCGTCGATGTTCCGGCAGTCGGGCGCGCGGGTCCTCATCGTCAGTGCCGACCTCCTGCCGCTGGCGCGGGAGATCGCCGCCAGGGCTTCCTTGCAGACCATCCTGACGATCGACGAGGAGGGAGAGGGCTGCCGCCGGGAGGAGGGAGCGCAGCCGCTCGAACCTCTCATCGCGGATGGCAAGGCGGATGCTGCCTGGGGAGGCTTCGACGAGAACACCGAGTGTGGGCTCTGCTTCACCTCGGGCACGACCGGCCAGCCGAAGGGCGTGACCTACACGCATCGTTCCACCTACCTCCATACGCTGCGGCTCTTGCAGGCCGATGTGATGGCGATGACGGCGGGAGACACCGCCCTTCCGGTGGTGCCCATGTTTCACGCGAGCGCCTGGGGCATGCCTTTCGCTGCCCCGGCCGTCGGCGCGCGGCTGGTGCTGCCGGGCCGCCATCTCGATGGTGCAAGCCTGGCGCGGCTGATCGTGGCGGAAGGCGTTACGGTGGCTTCGGCGGTCCCGACGGTGTGGCTCGGTCTCGTCGAACACCTCGAAGCCGCGGGCGGCGAGGTTCCCTCACTGAAGCGGATCGTCGTCGGCGGGTCGCCGATGCCGCCCGCCCTGATGGAGCGCATCGAGCGGCGGCTCGGCGTCACCGTGCAGACGAGTTGGGGCATGACCGAACTGTCGCCGTTGGGCACCATCGCGCCGCCGGGTCTCGCCGATCGCGACGCGCGTGTCTCTGGGCGGCCGGCGCTCGGCATCGACCTGCTCCTGACCGACGCCGAAGGCCGTCCCCACGCGCAGCAGCGCGGCGTCGAAGGCCATCTGCGCGTGCGCGGAGCGTCTGTGGTTGAACGCTATCTCGGACAGGCCGAAAAGGCGACGGACACCGAAGGCTGGTTCGACACGGGCGATCTCGCCCGTATCGACGCGAAGGGAAACCTCGTCATAACCGGGCGGTCGAAGGACCTCATCAAGTCAGGCGGCGAGTGGATCAATCCCGCCGAGATCGAGGCGATCGTCGCGGCGCTGCCGCAGGTCTCGCTCGCGGCGGTGGTCGGGCGCGCCGATGCCAGATGGGGGGAGCGTCCCATCCTTCTGGTCGAACTGCGCCATGGCGAGGACATCACCGACGACGAACTGCTGGAGCCGTTGCGCGGGCGCGTCGCCTCCTGGTGGATCCCGGAAGAGGTCGTGCGGCTTGCCAAAATGCCGCTCGCCGCGACCGGCAAGGTGGACAAACTGCATCTGCGCTCGCAATACGGACAGGCGTGACCACAGGCAGCACCATCGCGCCGGCAAAAGGCGGTGGAATTCGGAAGGGCCCAGAATTGACCGTACTAAAGGCATCCCGCCGCAAGGCTTCCACCAAGGCCGAACAGCGCGCCGAAATGATCGAACAGATTCTGGACGCCGCCGAACTGCTTTTTTCCCGGCACGGGCTTTATGGCGTCACCCTGAAGGACGTCGCCAAGCAGGTCGGCGTCCATCACACGCTGATCAACTACTATTTCGACGACAAGAAGGCCCTGTTCAACGAGGTGTTCGCCCGCCGCGCCGTCGTCACCAGCGAGCGCCGCATGCGCATGCTGGAGGAGTACGAAAAGGCGTCCGCCGGCCGGCCAACGGTCGAAGGCGCGTTGCGAGCCTTCCTCGACACTGATCTCGACCTCTACATCGAAGGCGGCGAGAGCTGGAAGAATTACGGCGCCCTCGCCTCGCAGGTGGCCAACACGCCCGAATGGGGCGCTGCCATGATGGACGAGCATTTCGATCCGGTCGTGCTACGGCTGATCGGCCTCCTGAAGCAGGCCCTGCCCGACAGCGCCGAGGAGGACATTTTCTGGGGCTATCATTTCGTCTCCGGCGCGCTGATGCTGACTCTGGCGCGCACCGGGCGCATCGACAAGCTTTCCGGCGGCTTGTGTCATTCCGAAGATTTCGCGGCGGTGAAGCAGCGCATGTCGACTTTCATGGCGGCGGGGTTCCTCGCCATCTGCCGGAAGGAGCTTACGGCCTGAAGCAGTTTTTGCGCGGTCCGGCCGCGCCGTAGGCCTCGGCGGGCACCACCTGGGCGAGAAGAATCGCTTGCGAAAAATAGATTAATTATCTAGTGAGTGAATAGGATGGAAAACGAAGTCGACCATATCGGTAGGAAGCTGCAGGGCCGCGTCGCGATCGTGACCGGAGCGGGCGGTGGGCTTGGGCGTTCCCACGCTCTCATGCTCGCAGGGCTCGGCGCCAGGGTCGTCGTCAACGACATGAACGCCGCCGCGGCCGAGATCGGCGCAGCCGGAGGCGAGGCGATCGGCTTTGCCGCGTCGGTGACGGACGAAGAGCGGATCGGCGAAATTGCCGCCCGCGCGACGGAAGTCTGGGGCCGCATCGACATCCTCGTCAACAATGCCGGTATCCTGCGCGACAGGAGCTTCGCGAAGATGACGGTCGCCGAGTTCCGCGACGTTGTCGACGTGCACCTGATGGGATCCGTCATCTGCACCAAGGCCGTCTGGGACATCATGCGCGAGCAGCGCCACGGGCGCGTCGTGATGACGACGTCCTCCTCCGGCCTGTTCGGCAATTTCGGCCAGGCCAACTACGCAGCAGCCAAGATGGCGCTGGTCGGCCTGATGCAGACGCTGGCTCTCGAAGGCGAGAAATACGGCATCAAGGTCAACTGCCTTGCCCCGACGGCTGCAACCGCGATGACCGACGGGCTGCTGACGCCGGACGCGCTCGAGCGGCTCTCGCCGGAATTCGTCAGCCCCGCTCTGTTGGCACTCGTCGGCGATGATGCGCCGACGCGGGCGATCGTTTGTGCTGGTGCGGGCCACTTCGCCCGGTCCAACGTGACGCTGACGCAAGGCATGCATGTCGGCACCGGGAATGGCACGGCGGAACGCGTCGTCGCGAACTGGGGCCGGATCAGCGACCGGACGGGCGAGATCGTGCCGGACTACGGCTTTGCCCAGATGGAACGCGAACTGGCCAGCGGGCCGGCCGCGCCGCGGGTCAAGGCCGTCGGCGGCTAGGCGGGGAAGGAGGCCCGGCAGATTCGGAGGAAGCTGCCGGACTTGAGGAACAGGTAAGCCGGCCTCTGCGGTCGGTACAGGAGGAGGCGGCGCGAACCGCGGCAATTGCGGGTCGGGTCGCAGTCGAGGAACCGGATGTCCCGGTTCTGTTGCAACGGAGGAGACATCATGAGGAAATTCGTAGGATCGGGCGCGTTCGCGCTCGTCGTCCTGGCTTCCACCGCCCTGTCGGCGATGGCTCAGGATACGCTCAAGATCGGCTACGTCGACCCGCTTTCGGGCGGGGGCGCGGCCGCCGGCCAGATCGGCATGAACCAGCTCAATTACATCGCCGAGGCGGTGAACGCCAAGGGCGGCGTAATGGGCAAGCAGGTCGAGATCATCCCTTACGACAACAAGCTCGATCCGCAGGTCAGCCTGGTACAGATCCAGAAGGCGGTCGACCAGGGCGTGCGGATCGTGATCCAGGGTAACGGCTCGTCCGTCGCCGCCGCGGTGTCGGATTTCGTGACCAAGTTCAACTCGCGCAATCCCGGCAAGGAAGTGGTCCACATCAACCATGCCGCCATCGACCCGTCGCTGACCAACGACAAGTGCAGCTATTGGCACTTCGCCTTCGACGCGAATGTGAACATCAAGGTCGAGGCCATGACCAACTTCATGAAGGCCAACGAGGCCATCAAGAAGGTCTACCTGATCAATCAGGACTATTCGTTCGGCCATTCGGTGGCCGAGGCCGCAGCCGCCAAGCTCGGCGCCGAAGGGTCCAGCATCGAGGTCGTGGGCAAGGAGTTCGTGCCGCTTCAGAAAGTGACCGACTTCTCGCCCTACATCGCAAAGATCAGGGCATCGGGCGCGGATTCCGTGTTCACCGCCAACTGGGGCAACGACCTGCAGCTGCTGATCAAGGCGGCCGGTGACGCTGGCCTCGACATCAACTGGTATACGTTCTACGCCGGTCTCGCAGGCACGCCGACCGCCATCAAGCAGGCAGGTCTCGAGGACAAGGTCTTCCAGATCACCGAAGGTGTGAACAACCTCGACTACATGCCCATGCAGGAAGAGGTGAAGGCCTACATGGCGAAATATCCCGACGCGCCGATCTACTATCCGCGCCTGTTCAATGCCATGGGCATGGTGTTCAAGGCCATCGAGGAAGCCGGCTCCGACGATCCGGTCAAGTTCGTGCCGAAGCTCGAGGGCATGAAGTACGTCGACTTCATCGACGGCAAGGAAGGCTTCATGCGCGCCGACGACCACCAGTATTTCCAGACGATGTACATCTCCGGTCTCGGCTCGCTCGGCCCCAACCAGCCGTTCGAGGAAGAGAAGACCGGCTGGGGCTGGAAAGTGGCGGCGACGATCCCGGTGGACGATACCATCGTTTCCACCACCTGCCAGATGGAACGCCCATAGCCCGAAGACGGCCACGGTGACGCCGGGCGCAACCCCGGCGTCACCTGAGTTCCGCCCTTCGCCCCATCCGGGGCGAGCGGCGTCGGCTGGGGGAAGCTTTATGCTCGAGATCGTCTTCATTTCGACGTTGAACGGCGTCCTCTACGGGATGCTCCTTTTTCTCATGGCAAGCGGCCTGACCGTCATCTTCTCGATGATGGGCGTGCTGAACTTCGCGCATGCCAGCTTCTACATGCTCGGTGCGTTCTTCGGCTTCGAGATCAGTCGCCACGTGGGCTTCTTTCCCGGCCTCGTCATCGCGCCCGTCCTCGTCGGCCTCATCGGAATGGCGGTCGAACGCTACGGTCTTCGCCAGGTACACCGGCACGGCCATGTGGCGGAGCTGCTGTTCACCTTCGGCCTGACCTTCATCATACAGGAGGTGGTGCAGATGGTATGGGGCAAGCTGGCCGTCGACTACAAGGTCCCGCCAGCGCTCGATTTCCCGGCCTTCACCCTGTTTGCCACGGAGTATCCCGCCTTCAAGATCTTCATGCTGGCGATCTCGATCGCGATCTTCGCCGTGCTGCTGCTGATCGTGAAGCGAACCCGCGTCGGCCTCGTCGTGCAGGCGGCGCTCAGCCATCCCGACATGGTGGGCATGCTCGGCCACAATGTCGGACGCGTCTTCATGCTGGTCTTCGGCGTGGGCGCCGGGCTGGCGGCGGTGGCCGGCGTGATCGCGGGCCCCGCACTGGTCACGCAGGCGAACATGGCGGCGGCTCTGGGCCCCATCCTCTTCGTCATCGTCGTCGTGGGCGGGCTTGGCTCGCTGTCGGGCGCTTTCGTCGCATCCCTCCTGATCGGGCTGATCCAGACCTTCGCGGTCGCCGTCAACGTGTCGCTGGCCGACATTCTCGGGGACACGCAGATGGCGGACGCGCTGTCTGTCTGGTTGAGCGACATCTGGTCGGTCACCGTGGCGCAGATCGCGCCCATCCTGCCTTACCTGCTGCTGGTCCTGATCCTGATCTTCAGGCCGCGCGGACTGATGGGGAACCGCGAATCGTGATTGCCTCCGACACAACGAGTGAGCTGCCGTCCGCCCGTCGCAGGAGCTTCCTCGCGACCTATGGAGTATGGATAGCACTCGCCGTCGTCCTGGTCGCCCTTCCCTATGTCCTGAACTCAGGGCTCGCGATCAGCACCATGTGCCTGATGGGCATCATGATCATCTTCTCCCTCTCGTACAACATGCTGCTCGGCCAGACGGGGCTGCTTTCCTTCGGCCACGCCGTCTTCTTCGGTCTCGGCGGCTTTCTGACCGCGCATGCCATGAACATCGTGCGTGTCACCGGCGCGCCGCTTCCGCTCGAGGTCTTCCCGATCATCGGCGGTCTCACAGGCCTTCTCTTCGGCGTCATCTTCGGCGCCGTGGCGACGCGCCGGGCCGGCACCGCCTTCGCCATGATCACGCTCGGCATCGGCGAACTGGTGGCTTCGAGTTCGCTCATCCTGCGCTCCGCCTTCGGCGGCGAGGAGGGCATCTCGGTCGATCGCACGCGGGTCCTGCAGATGTTCGGCATTTCTTTCGGTCCGCAGATCCAGGTCTACTTCCTCATTGCCGCGTGGCTTTTCCTGTCGGTGGCGGCGATGTACGCGCTGACCCGCACGCCGTTCGGGCGCATCTGCAACGCCGTGCGCGACAATCCCGTCCGCGCCTCCTTCATCGGCTACAACACCACCACCGTGCGCTTCCTCTCTTTCTCGATGGCGGGCCTGTTCGCCGGCGTTGCCGGAGGGCTGGCGGCCCTGAATTTCGAGATCGTGACGTCCTCGGCGATGGGCGCGGCCCAGTCGGGCACCGTGGTGCTCATGGCCTATATCGGCGGCGTCGGCAATTTCGCCGGCCCGATCATCGGCGCCATCCTGGTGACCTATCTGCAGGTGATGCTGAGCGACGTCACCGGCGCCTGGCAGCTCTATTTCGGCCTCCTGTTCATCGGCATCGTCATGTTCGTGCCCGATGGGATCGCGGGCCTCGTGGCGCGGCAACGGCCCGTGCTGGTGTCGGGCCGGCTGCACAATGTCCTGCCCCACTACCTCATGGCGCTGCTGCCGGGCCTGCTTGCCCTGACCGGCCTGTCGATGCTGATCGAGATGACATACCAGCTCACCGTCAATGCGCCGGAAGGCCCGGCGATGAGCTTTCTCTATGTCCCCTTCGATGCCAGTTCGCCACTGCCTTGGCTGGTTGCCGTAGCGATGCTCGCCGTGGGGCTCTGGCTGTTCCTCAAAGCGGGCCGGCTGGCCCTGGAAGCCTATGGCGACGCCGTCGAAGCCGCGCGGGGGAACGGCCGATGACCACGCCCGCGCTCGAACTTTCCGGCCTGCGCAAGAGCTTCGGCTCGATCGAGATCATCCGGGGCGTCGATCTCGCGGTGCCGACCGGCGAGCGCCACGCCATCATCGGACCAAACGGCGCCGGCAAGTCGACGCTTTTCCATCTCGTCAGCGGGCACTACCATCCGAGTGCCGGCAGCATCCGGCTGCGCGGCGAAGAGATCGGCGGCCAGCCGCCGCACCTGATCAACCGCCGCGGCCTGTCGCGCAGCTTCCAGGTCACCAACGTCTTTCCGCAGCTCAGCGTTTGGGAAAACGTGCGCTGCGCGACGCTTTGGGCGATGGGCTACAAGTACTGCTTCTGGCGCAACGTCGAGAAGCTCGAGGACGCCTCGCGGCGCACGGAGGAGATCCTGACGGAGATCAACCTCCTGGACCGCTGGAACATGCCGGCCGGTGTGCTGACATACGCCGAACAGCGCGCGCTGGAGATCGGCCTGACGATCGCCGGCGATGCCGACATCCTGTTGCTTGACGAACCGACGGCGGGGATGAGCCATGTCGAGACCGAGCGCGTCGTCTCCCTCATCCGCAAGGTGAGCGAAAACCGGACGCTCGTCATGATCGAGCACGACATGAGCGTCGTCTTCGATCTCGCCGACCGCATCTCCGTGCTTGTCTATGGCGAGGTGATCGCCTCCGACACGCCGGAACGGATCAAGGCCAACAAGGCGGTGCAGCAGGCCTATCTCGGGACGGAGGTCGCGTGATGCTCGAAGTCCGCGACCTCCATGCCTACTACGGCAAGAGCCATATCCTGCAAGGCGTCGACCTCGATGTCGGCGAGAACGAGATCGTCTCGATCCTGGGGCGCAACGGCGTCGGGCGGTCGACCACGCTCAAGGCGATCATGGGCAATCCCGAGCCGCGCGGTGAGATCGTCTTCAAGGGGAAGGCGGTTGCCGGTCGCAAGCCGCACGAGATTGCGCATCTCGGCATCGGCTTCGTGCCGGAGGAGCGCGCCATTTTCCCGGCCCTGACGGTCGAGCAGAACCTGCTGCTCGGCATCAAGAGCGGGCGCAGTGGCGGGCGCTGGAGCATCGAGGAGACCTGGCGGCTGTTCCCCCAGTTGAAGGAACGCGCCAATGCGCCGGGCGGTGCGCTCTCGGGTGGAGAGCAGCAGATGCTCACCATCTGCCGTACCCTGATGGGAGATCCCGACCTGATCATGGTGGACGAGCCGACCGAAGGGCTGGCGCCGCAGATGGTCGAGCGCGTCGGCGAACTCTTGCAGGAAATCGCCCGGCGCGGCATCTCTATCCTGCTGGTCGAGCAGCGTCTGGTGATCGCGATGCGCATCTCGCACAGGGTCTATGTCATGGGGCACGGCCGCATCGTCTTCGAGGGGACGCCTGCCGATCTCCTGGCTGCGGGCGACGTCCGCCGGGAGTGGCTCGAAGTATGAAGGCCGGGGTGATGGCCAGGACGGGAACCGCGATGCCGGGTCTGGGAAAGGGCACCGGCAGGAAGAACATGCTCGAGCGCGTCGTCGCCATCGTGACGCTCGCGCTCGCCATCGTCTTCGCGATGACCATCGACGGGTTCGCGACTTTGGGAAACTTCCGCGTCATCCTGTCCAATTCCGCGTCGCTGGCGGTGCTCAGCTGCGGCATGGCGGTGGTCATCATCTCGCGCGGCCTCGACCTGTCGCTGATCGCCCAGATGATTGCCGGCGCCACCATCTTCGGCATCCTGATCACCAACGGCGTTCCGGCGCCCGCCGCCCTGTTCGTCGCCATCGTCGCCATGATCGTCATCGGCATCCTCAATGCCTGGCTGATCGCTTATGTCGAGATACCGGCAATGCTGGCGACCCTGGCATCCGCCATGCTGCTGGTCGGCCTGCTGCGTTTCGCAATCTTGCGCGGCGAGTTTCTTCTGCTGTTGCCCAAATCGGACCCGACGGTGGCATTCCTCGCGGGAGACATCCTGCCCGGCCTGTCCGTGCCCGTCGTCCTGATGATCGCGACGCTCGCCGCGAGCTGGTTCCTGCTCGCCCGCTCCACAGCCGGCAAGATCATCTATGCGATGGGCGACAATTTCCAGGCGGCGCGCCTCGCCGGACTGCCGGTGCGCACGACCCTCGTCGTCGTCTACGTCTTTGCCGGACTGACTGCGCTCGTCGCCGGCCTGATCATGGCGGCGGCCAGCGGCGCGGTCGATTTCCGCACGGTCACCAACGGGACGCTGCTCTTCGACGTCATCCTCGTGGTGGTCCTCGGCGGCATTCCGCTTCGCGGCGGGCGCGGCAGCGTGCGCAACATTTTAGTCGGCGTCGCGCTGATCGCGATCATGCGCAACGGCATGACGCTGATGAACGTCACGACGCAGACGCAGGACATGCTCAAGGGGCTGGTCCTGCTCACCGCGATCGTCACCGACAATTACCTGAATCCCAGAGATGCCGAGACCGACACGGTGGGCGATCTCTGACGATGCCATGCAACCAGGGAGGAAAGCATGTTTGACAGTCTAGGAAGAATGTTTCGTACAGCCGTGGCGGGGGCTCTCGTCGGTTCCTGCGCCATCGTCGCCACGAACTCCGCCATGGCGGCCGAAAGCGACATGGCCGGCAAGAAGGTGATCTTCGTGCCGATCGCGATGGGCATTTCCCTCACCGAAGGATGGGCTCGCCGCATGCGGGAGCACGCGGACATCCACGGCTATTCGATCGACGTGAGGGATGCCGCCTTCAACACGAGCGTCATGGCGGAACTCGTCGCCAAGGCCATCAGCGACAAGCCCGACGTGCTGGTGGTGCACAATCCCACGGTCCAGCTGCTGGCGCGCCAGATCAAGCAGGCCGAGTCGGAAGGCATCAAGGTCTTGCAGATCAACCTGCAGTCCAACCAGCCGTCCACAGCCTTCGTCGGTGCGAACTGGGAGCGGATCGGCCGCGAGATCGCCGAGGACATCGTCAAGGAATGTGGTGAAGGCTCCGGCAAATCGGGCAAGGTCGCGATCGTTCCCGGCCAGCTCACCGCAGCCGACAGCGTCATCATGAACGAGGCCGCCTTCAAGGTGTTCGAGGGGCACAAGGAGATCCAGGTCGTGTCCAACCAGGCGTCCGACTGGGAGCCCGAGAAGGCGCGCCAGATCACGGCGACCGTCCTGCAGCAGCATCCGGACCTCTGCGCCATCTTCGGTCACTGGGACGTCCACACGATGGGCGCCGGCAACGCGGTCAAGGACGCCGGCAAGGCCGACGACGTGCTGGTCTATTCGACCGGCGGCGGCGACGACGTCGCCTGCAAGGCGGTCGAGGATGGAGTCCAGGACCGCATCTGGAGCTACGACGCGGACGGCCAGGGCCGCGACGCGGGCACCATGATCGATCTCCTGCTTCAGGGTGCCACCGCGGCCGACGGATCGATGCTGATCGCCGAATCGCCATTGAAGATCATCAAGGCCGGCGAGAATTACGATTCGTCTCTCTGCTGGAAGATGTGACGATCGCAACCCCACCACCGCGATAGCGGCCTGGTCGCGGGGCTCTCCGGAGCCCCGCTTCCTTGCCCGTTCCGCTTCTCTGGCTCGCCCGGAAACCCGCAATGGCCGCCGACATCGACTTTTCGAGCCTGCCTAGACAGCATGTGCCCCGCGTGGTCCTTTCGCCGCGCCGCATCGTCTCCGACGTGCTGTCGAAAGGCTGGGTCGAGAGCCTCATCCCGTTCGTCGCGCTCCTTCTTGCGGTGATCGGCATCCTGGCGACGACCGAAGACTACTTTTCGTCCACGAACATCCGCAACCTGGCTCAATACGCGGCCGATGGCGGCCTGGTCGTTCTGGCATTGCTGATCGTGGTGGCGGTCGGCGGCATCGACCTGTCGGTGGGGTCCAACTTCGCCATGTCGGCGTTCGTCGCGCTGTTCTGTTTCCACATTCTCGAACTCCCGGTGCCAGCGGCGCTGGCGGCCACGCTCGCCACCGGCGCACTCGTCGGGGTGGTCAACGGGACCATTGCCGGCCTGCTCGGATGCGGCGCGCTTCTGACCACCCTGGGCACGATGATCACCACGCGCGGGCTCTACACGCTCGCTTCGCAGGCGCAACTGGTCGAGATCTCCACCTCCGCCCGGATGGACGACCTGTGGGACTGGGTCGGCTTCGAAAAGGTCCTGACCTTCCCGGTCGGCTTCTGGGTGCTGGTAGCAGTCGCAGCGGTCGTCTTCGTGGTCTTTCGCCAGACCCGTTTCGGTTGGCATGTCCTTGCAGTCGGCGGTAACCGCAAGGCGGCGCGTCACGGCGGCATCCGCGTCAGGTCGACGATCTTCTTCGCCTATGTCCTTGCCGGCCTCATCGTGGGCCTGGCGGGGTTCCTCTATGCCGCACGGCAGAACAGCGTCGGCTCCGACACCGGCATCGGCCTGGAATTCTTCGCGCTGACCGCTCTGGTGGTCGGCCTCGGAGGCTTCGTCCCGGGCCGCGGCGCCGTGGTGTCGGTGCTCATCGGCTTCGCCACGATCTACATATTGAACAACGCGATGGTGAACGCCGGCTTCCGCGGCGATTTCGTGCAGCTTTCGATGGGCGCGATCATCCTCGTCATCCTCGCCATCGACGTGAAATTCCGCAAGAACCGGCATCGCCTGCTGGCCTCTACCTACCTCGATCCGACGGCATTCGAAACCGGCGCGGTGAAGGGCATGCAGGGGCTGATGCCCGACGAGATCGCACCGAAGCTGAAGCAGGCGCAAATCCTCGTCGCGGGCCAGGTCGACGGACCGGAGGACGTGCTCCTCGATGCCGCCGGCAACATCTATTGCGGCAGCCGCGACGGCTACCTCTTCAGGATCGCGGCACCCGACCATGCGAAAGCCGAGGTGCTCGCCAAGATCGGCGGGCGTCCGCTCGGCCTCGCCTTCGATCGGGAGGGACGCATCGTCGTGTGCGTCGCCGGCATGGGGCTGGTGCGCGTCACCATGGACGGCAAGATCGAGCTTCTGACCGACCAGACCGAGCGCAGCCTGTTCAGCGTCCAGGACGACACCACCATCCGCATGGCCGACGACCTCGACATCGCCCCCGACGGCACGATCTACTTTACCGACGCGACCAAGCGCTACGACATCGAGAACTGGGGCCTCGACCTTCTCGAAGGCAGGCCCAACGGCCGCCTGCTCTCCTATGATCCGGCCACACGCCGGACGCGCACCGTCTGCGACAATCTCCGTTTTCCCAACGGCGTCTGCCTCACCCACGACGGCCGCCACCTTCTGGTGGCGAGCACCTGGGAATGCTCGATCCTGATCTTCGATCTGGCGCGGCTGTCTGACGGACCCCGCGTCTTTGCGAGCGGCCTTCCCGGCTATCCCGACAACGTCAACCGTGCCTCCGACGGCGGATACTGGGTGGCGCTGGCGGGCATGCGCAATCCTGTCTTCGACGAGGTCATGCGCCATCCCGGCCTGCGCCGCCGTATGACCAAACGCGTGCCGCCGACCAACTGGCTGTTCGGCAACCTCAACATCGGCGGCGTGCTGAAGATCGACGGCAAGGGCAAGATCGTCGACGCACTGTGGGATGCGCCGGACGGGCCGCTCTACATGATCACGTCGATGCGCGAGCACGAGGGATCGCTCTATCTCGGCGGCGTCACCAACGACAAGATCGGCCGCCTGAAGCTCGAAGGCGCGGACGAGACGTGGCGGGGACCGGAAAGCTACTGGGGGGCTGCGGGATGATGTCGTTCTTCCGCTCCCGGCGCCAGGAGCCGCCGTCGATGACGCTGGAGGGGATGCTTGGCCCCAACGGCAGGCTCGACGAGGCGAGGGGCATGAAGGTCGATGCGCCCGACGCGCTGTGCGTCGCGGCGGATGGCCGGCTGCTCGTCAGCGATGGCCAACGCGTGATGGCGTTGGCGGCATGGGGTGACGAACCCGAACACTTTGCGAGCTTTGACGCTCCCGTCACCGCGCTTTGCCAAGGCTTCGGCGGTTTCGTTGCCGTCGGTCTTGCCGACGGAGCGGTGTGGGTCCTAGACGGATATGGCCTTCCGGTCGAGGGCTGGCCGCTGCCGGCGGGCCAGGTGGCCTCCGTCGTCGATTGCGCATTCACGCCGGCCGGCGAACTGCTGCTGGTCGATTGCGGCTACCGGTCGAGCGAAAACCTTCTGGCACTGGCGGCCTGGGACGAGCAGGCGAGGGGCCGCCTGCTCTCGCTGAGCCGCTCCGGCGAGTTGCGTGTCGTGACATCCGGTCTGCATTGCCCGATGGGGGTCTGCCTCGATCCGGACGGTGCACCGCTGGTTTCGCTGCTCGAAAAGGCGATGATCATCGACGCTTCGGGAAAGGTGCGGCAGGCTGGCTACCCCGGTTATCTCGGACGCCTGCGGCGGACTGCGACCGGCTATGCCTTGGCCTGCTGGTCGCGGCGCGATCCGCTGATCGAGTTCCTCAAGACCGAACAGGCCTTCGTGGAAAAGATGAAGGCAAACGTCGAACCGCGCCACTGGATCGGCCCGCGCATCAAGCCGGAATTCAGCCACGACTTTCCGATCGAACTCGGTGCGACGCGGCTTTTCGGCGAGGTGAAGCCCTGGGCGCCTTCCTTTTCCTACGGACTGGTCATCGAGATGGACGAGAGCCTGATGCCGGTCGGATCCATGCAATCGCGCGCCAACGGCCATCGCCACGGCATTTGCGACGTGGCGGTCTGGAACGGCCACCTGGTCGCGGCCAGCAAGGGCAGCGGTGAGATTCTCTATCTGGGGAGCCGGGCATGAACACCGAGCCACGCCGCCCAGTCGTCAGTCTCGAGAAGGCCACCAAGACCTATGGTGGTATCGCCGCCCTCGCCGAGGCCGATTTCGAGCTCTACGCTGGCGAGATTCATGCCCTGGTGGGCGAGAACGGTGCGGGCAAATCGACGCTCTGCAAGCTGATTGCCGGCGTCGTGACGCCGACGGAGGGCGTGCTGCGGGTCGACGGCGAACCCGTCGCCTTCTCCGCCCCCAAGGACGCCAGCGCGCGTGGCATCTCGATGGTCTACCAGGAGACCAGTCTGGTCCCGCAATTGACCGTTGCCCAGAACATCGTGCTCGGCCGCGAACAGGTGTTCAACTCCGTGCGCAAGGTGCGCAACGCCGCCCGGCAGGTGCTCCAGCGGCTGAACTTCAAAGTCGATCCCTCGCAACTGGCCGGTTCGCTCTCGGCCGCCAAGCGGCAGATGGTGGAGATCGCCCGCGCGGTGCTGAACGAGGCCCGCGTCATCATGCTCGACGAGCCGACGGCCGCGCTGACGCCGGAGGAGACGGATCACCTCTTCGATCTCATGAAATCCCTCCAGCGCAGCGGCGTTGCCATCGTCTTCATCTCGCATGCCCTGGAAGAGGCGCTGACCCACGCCGACCGCATTTCCGTGCTGCGCAATGGCCGCATGATGGTCACCGGACCGGCGTCCGACTTCGACCGTGGCCGCCTGATCCGCCACATGATCGGCGAGGAGTTGCAGGAGCAGGACGGGACGCAGGCGACGGCGCGCTCCGCGCGGTCGGCGCTGCCCGTGCTGCGGGTCGAGAACATCCGCATGGGCTCCATGGTCAACAACATGTCGTTCTCGATCTTCCCCGGCGAGATCACCGGCATCGCCGGCCTGATCGGTTCCGGGCGCAGCGACGTCGCCAAGGTCATCATGGGTCACACCAAGCGCAATTTCGGCGGCGGCCGCATCTGGCTCGACGGCAAGGAGGTGCGCTACTCGATCCCCGCCCATGCGGTGGCGGACGGCATCGCCTATGTCAGCGAGGACCGCAAGCTCGATGGCTTCTTCGAGACGCTGAGCGTGACCGACAATATCGGGCTCGGCTGGCTGGCAAAATTCGGCCGGCACACCGTCCTCGCTCCATTCGCCCGCATGCGGCAGATCGCGCGCGAGTGGGAGGAGCGGCTGTCTATCCGGGGGATCGGCGCTGGGCAGCCGGTCCTGCATCTGTCGGGCGGCAACCAGCAAAAGGTGGTCATCGCCAAGTCGCTGGCGCAGCAGCCGAGGCTGGTCATCTTCGACGAGCCGACGCGCGGCGTCGATGTCGGCGCGATCTCCGAGATAAGGAAGATCATCCGCGATATCGCCGACACCGGGGCAGGCGTCATTCTGATCTCGTCCTACCTTCCGGAGATCCTCGACCTGTCGGACCGTATCCTCGTGGCGAAGTCCGGCACCATCGCCGCCGAGTTCTCACGCTCGGAAGCCACCGCCGAACGCATCCTCCACGCGGCGGTCCACTGAGGGGCGCGCTTCAGCACGTCCTGTTCGTGGCCGATTTTTCGGCGCGCGTGTTGGACGCCTGTCGACCTCGGAAGGTTCGAGACGCCTGCACAATCTAGCGGGACCGGGAGATTCCCGACTTCACACGCCTGAGGGGGATGGAGGACTCGATGGAAGCGACGGCGGGAACGCGGGTGAGCTTGCCGGTGAGGAAACGCTCGAACTCGGCGATGTCGCGGACCGCCACGCGCAACAGGTAGTCCCGGTTGCCCGTCATCAGCCAGCAGTCGACCACTTCCGGATAGGCGCGGACGGCGGTTTCGAATTCCTGCAGCGTGTCGTCCACCTGGCGGTCGAGCTTGACCGAAACGAAGACGGAAAACGCAAAGCCGGCCTTCGCCTCGTCGATCAGGGCGTGATAGCCGGTAATGATGCCGTCTTCTTCAAGCATGCGGATGCGTCGCGCGCACGGAGACGGACTGAGGCCAACCCGCTGGCTCAGTTCCTGTACGGAGATGCGCCCATCCGCCTGAAGTTCCCGCAGGATGGCGCGATCGATCTCGTCATGCTTGACGGCTTCAGCCAAGAAATTCGCCCCCTGTGCCCGATTCGGCCAAAGATTACCGGAAACGGGTTTCAATTTGCAAGGAAACGGCCGGGAACCATCGATATTGTGTTGCCGACAACGCGCGGGGAGGCATCGGAGCAACGACATGAATACCGCCGCAACGGACCGGCTGAAGGAGTTGGAGCGCAGGGCCCTTTGGCTGGCGACCTGGACGATCCACCACGCTAACCACATCCGAGCGAGCGACGAGGTGAAGGTCGGCGGCCACCAGGCGTCCTCTGCCTCCCTGGCTGCCGTCATGGCGGCGCTCTACTTCCACGTCCTCAGACCGGAGGACCGCGTGGCGGTCAAGCCGCACGCCTCGCCGATGTTTCATGCCATTCAGTATCTCGCCGGCAACCAGAGCCTCGAAAACCTGAGGAACTTCCGTGGTTTCAAGGGTGCGCAGAGCTATCCCTCGCGCACCAAAGACACCGACGATGTGGATTTCTCCACCGGTTCCGTCGGTCTCGGCGTGGCGCAGACGCTGTTTTCCTCGCTGGTGCAGGACTACGTCAAGGCGCATGGCTGGATGCCGGACCGGCCGGACGGGCGCATGGTCGCGCTGATCGGCGACGCCGAGATGGACGAGGGAAACATCTACGAGGCGTTGATCGAAGGGTGGAAGCACGGTCTCAGGAACTGCTGGTGGATCGTCGACTACAATCGCCAGTCCCTCGACGCCGTCGTTCGCGAGGGGCTGTGGGAGAAATTCGAGCAAATATTTTTGGATTTCGGCTGGGACGTCGTCATCGTCAAGCATGGTCGCCTGCAGGAGGCGGCCTTCGCCGAACCCGGCGGCGACCGGCTCAAGCAGTGGATCGACACCTGCCCGAACCAGCTCTATTCGGCGCTCACCTTCCAGGGCGGCGCCGCATGGCGCAAGCGCCTGACCGACGAGATCGGCGATCAGGGTGACGTCACGAGACTGATCGACGGCCGCAGCGACGAGGAACTCGCCGAGCTGATGGGCAACCTCGGCGGCCACGACATCGATGCGCTGCTCGAAGCCTTCGAAGGGGCGAAGAGCCATGATCGCCCCACCCTGTTCATCTGCTATACGATCAAGGGCCACGGCCTGCCGCTCGCCGGCCACAAGGACAATCACGCCGGTCTCCTGACGCCCGCCCAGATGACGACGTTCCGCGACGCGATGGGCGTGCGCGAGGGCCATGAATGGGAACCGTGGGAAGGGGCGAGGCTCCCGGTCAAAGAGTTGCGCGAAGCCATTGCGCAAGCCCCCTTCTTTGCCGCCGGCACCCGTCGTCTGTCCGCGCCTGTTGTCGGCGTTCCAGACAGGCTGGAGTTTCCCGCATCGAAGGGAAAGTCTCTCTCCACCCAGATGGGGTTCGGCCAGATCCTGAACGAGATCGCGCGGACGGAGACGGAACTCTCCCGCCGCATCGTCACGACTGCCCCGGACGTCACCGTCTCGACCAATCTCGGCCCCTGGGTCAATCGCAAGGGCCTTTTTGCACGGGAAGAACTGGCCGACACCTTCAGGGCCGAGCGTATCCCGTCCACCTATCAATGGGAGTATTCGCCCAAGGGACAGCACATCGAACTGGGGATCGCCGAATCGAACCTGTTCCTCAACCTGTCGGCGCTGGGCCTGTCCCACTGCATCAATGGGGAGCGACTGTTGCCGATCGGCACGGTCTATGACCCCTTCATCTACCGCGGCGCCGACCAACTCAACTACGCGTGCTACCAGGATGCCCGGTTCATGCTCGTCGCCACGCCTTCGGGCGTGACGCTTGCCCCGGAGGGTGGCGCGCACCAGTCGATCGGCACACCCCTGGTCGGAATCGCGCAGGACGGGCTGGCGGCGTTTGAACCGGCCTTCGTCGACGAACTCGCGACAATCATGCGTTTCGGCTTCGACTATATGCAGCGCAGTGGCGAAGGCGCGCCGGACGAGCGCAACTGGATGCGCGACGAGATCGGCGGCTCGCTCTATCTGCGGCTGTCGACACGGCCGCTGGAGCAGCCGAACCGCGAGATCGATGCCGATCTGGAACGCTCGATCATCGACGGGGCGTACTGGATGCGCGAACCCGGGCCGAACGCGCAGATCGTCGTCGCCTACACCGGCGCGGTCGCGCCGGAAGCCATCCAGGCCGTCGGCATGGTGGGAGAGTTCCGTCGCGACATCGGCCTGCTGGCGATCACGTCGGCGGACCGGCTCAACGCCGGCTGGAACGCGGCTCAACGCGCCCGCGAACGTGGGCTCGTGCATGCGCGAAGCCACATCGAGCGCCTGCTCGCGCCGCTTCCCTCGCATTGTGCGTTGATCACCGTTACCGACGCCCACCCGCTGGCGCTCGGCTGGCTCGGCTCGGTTCACGGCCATCGCACGCGATCGTTGGGGGTGGAGCATTTCGGCCAGACCGGAACGATCTCCGACCTCTATGCCCATCATGGCATCGATGCCGACGCCATCGCCCGGGCGGCGCAGGCGATGTCGCCGGGAAAACCCATCAGACAGTTGCGGATGGCCTGAAGCGCGAGCGTCGCCCCGGCCCGAGAACTTGTAGGAAGACGCAGCCCGGCAACCGGATGCCCCGCGTCATCGGGCCGTCCGGAGACGGGAAGTACCTTCCATCGTCGTTCCAGACCGGCGACGTTCTCTCCCGCGCCGCCGGGAAGGATGCGTGGGCTTTTACTGCAGTCGCGGCGCTTGGCCGGTTGCTGGCAGGATCGTTCCCTCGCAGGAGCCGAAGCCGATCGCCCGCGCCCCGGGCACATTGCATCGTCCCGACATGACGACGCGGTCGCCGTCCGCCAGGTAGCCGCGCTGCTCGGAGCCGACTGCGATCGGCTCATGCCCGTCATGCGTCCTTTCGAGGAGGCAGCCCCAGCTGTCCTTTTCGATGCCGGAGATCGTGCCGCTGCCCATCAGGTCGCCCGGTCGCAGGTTGCATCCATTGCTCGCATGGTGAGTGACCATCTGCTTTGGCGACCAGTGCATGTCGACGAGGCGGGACGTGCTGATCCGCTGCGGAATACTCCCTGCAGCGCGCATTGTTGCGGTCTCGATGGCGCAGTCGATGTCAATCGACCAGGTCGTGTCGTCCTCGAGCCTCAGGTGGAGTGGAGGCTGCGGGATGTCCTCGCCTCGGGGTTTCTGGCGCACACGGAAGGGACGCAGGGCATCGACCGTGACGATCCAGGGCGAGATCGAGGTGGCGAAACTTTTGGAAAGGAACGGTCCGAGCGGCATGCTCTCCCAGCGCTGGATGTCGCGCGCTGACCAGTCGTTCTGCAGGCAGGCGCCGAAGATCGCATCCTCGGCCCGGTCGATTGGGATGGTCTCGCCCAGCGTGTTACCGCCCCGAACGACGATGCCCAGTTCGACCTCATAATCGAGCATGGCGCACGGCGCGTATGGTGGCGGTGCGTCGCCAAGGGGCGGCAACTCTCCCATGGGCCGGCGTATGTCCGTTCCCGAAACGACGACGGAGGACGCCCGCCCGTGATAGCCGATGGGAAGGTAGTGGAAGTTCGGGCGCAAGGTCTCCGGCCCCTTGAAGATGCGGCTCGCGTTCATCGCGTGGTGCATCGAACAGAAAAAGTCCGTGTAGTCGCCGATCGCCATCGGCAGGAGGAGCTGCGCCTCAGATATGGGAACCAGTGCGGATTCTGGCGCGCGGTCGTCTGCGGGGGTCGATTCGTGCAGCGAGTCGAAGAGCGCATGGCGCAACACGGTCGCATGGGCAGGCGAAAGCGCTATCAGGGCGTTGAGATCGCCGTCGGAACATGCCGCGGCCGCTTCCCCGGCCAGGCCCGTGAATCCGCAGGCCTGCGCCGCCGCCGCGACGTCGAGCGCCCGGTCGCCTATCGCGACCACGACCCGCGCTCCCCTGCCAAGTCTGGGATGCTCGATGCGGCCGAACGGGAGGTTCTGTATCGGAAACGGGGTTGTCTGCGCATTTGCCGCGGTGACCCAGCATCGCGCCGCGGCATCATGCGTCCTGTCTAGTTCGTTCGTCATTCTCGTCTCCCTCGGATGCTCCCGCAGGCGAGCTCGCACCTGCCGTACCGCCGGTCGCATCACTGCGTGGAATGGATGATCCGATGATCATGATGACCCTCTGATCGGCTGATTGAGATACTGATAGCGATGGCATGATCATCTGGTTGATCGGCGTGTAGATGATCTGGTCGGAAAGCGTGATCTGGCTGACCAACTCCCGCCCGGGCCCGCCAAGACCGCCGAACCGGTCGCGATAGCCTGCGCCGAGGTCAACCGCGGCTCTCGCCGAAGCCCAGCGCGCGGAACCGCTCATCGAAACGTTCCGGCTCCGGCACGTCGATGCCGAACTCGGCCGCGAGACTTGCACGCAACTGCCCGCCGGAGTCGAAATGCTTCTGCCGGCTCAGTTTGCCGGCCTCGTGGATCGTGAGGCGATCGTTTCGCATGCTCAGCCGGCGGCCGGGCAGCGCCCGCGCGGCGAGGAGCCCCGTGACGAAGTGCGAGGCAGGATTGGCGGAGAGGAAGTAGTTCGTGGCGGCATAGTCGACCTCGAGATGTTCGACCATGTCGAACCGGAAGATGGACCGCCATTCGCCGCCGATCTCGGCCTGGAGGCGCCAATGATCTCCCTCTTCGACGATTCGATAGGCCTCGTGCGGGGTTTCCTGCGCCGCACCGGTCCCGAGCCGCAAGGGTGCGGTCTGGGTCAGGCCGCCGAAGCCGACATCCGCCAGCCAGGTCGCGCCTTCGAGTTCGACGCGCAGGAGCATGTGGCTGCGCGGGTTGACGGCGCCCTCGGGATAATTCCACAGCACCCGTGCCGCGAGCCCCGATACCTGGAAGCCGAGCCCGGAAAGCACTTTCCAGAAGAGCATGTTCTGCTCGAAGCAGTAGCCGCCGCGGCGCGACCGCACCAGCTTGTCCTCCAGCGACGGGAGGTCGAGCCGGACGGGGCGGCCGAGGAACGGATCAACGTTCTCGAAGGCGATCGCCTGCGGATGCAGGCGCTGAAGCTCGCGCAGCACGGGCAGGGTCGCCACGCGCGGGCCGCGATAGCCGATCCGCTCGCAGTAGGCGTCGAGATCGATTTCTGAAGCCGTACCGGCCATTGCGCCTCCCGCGTCCCGACAATGCCTCTAGTGGGGCATGCGGAGGAAGGCAAGCCGACGCGATGCGGATAAACCTGGGGGATGCCGGACGGTCACTCGGCTTCGTGGTTGTGCTGCGCGCCGAGAAAATTGCCAACATTGCGCAACGCTTCGAAGTGATCGCAGAAGACCTTGACGATGACCAGGATGGGAACGGCGAGGAGCGCACCGGCGAAGCCCCACAACCAGGACCAGAAGGCGATCGCGATGAAGATCGCCACCGCGTTGATCTCGAGCCGGCGGCCGACCACCAGAGGCGTTACGAACTGGCCTTCAATAGCGGTACACGTAAAGTAGAGCAGCGGCGCGACCATTGACATTGCCAGGGTGTCGAAGGTTACCAGGGAGATGATGCCTACGAGCACGATTCCGATCAGGCTTCCCACATAGGGGAGAAAGTTCAGGAGTGCCGCGGCCACGCCCCAGACGAAGGGCGTCGGCAGGCCGACCGCCCAGCAGCAGAGCCCGACGGCCACGCCCAGGCCGCTGTTGATGATCGCGACCGTCAGGAGGTAGCGCGAAATCTCCCGCTCGACGTCGTATACGATCCTCAGCGCCCGCTTCTTGTCGCTCATCAGGTCGAATGACTGCACGATCTTCTCGTAGAAGAAGCTGCCGGAGGCGAGCAGGAACAGGGAAAGCACCAGCGTTACGGCGACCGTTGTGCCGATCGAAAGGAGATTGCCCGCCGCACGCGAGACGATGCCCGGCTGAGCGATCACGACCTTCTGCACGTCCGGCTCGTTGTTGCCCTCGGTGACGTTCTCGATCTCCTCGGACGCCTTCATGAAGCGGGTGAGCGGTCCGCGGATTTCCGACAGCCGCTCGCGCAACTCCCACCCGATCTTCGGTGCGTCGTTGACGAGGTCGATGACCGGCCCGCTCAGCAGGAAACCCATGATGCCGAGACCGCTGAACGAGACCAGCACGAGGAGCGTCGCGGAAAGAGGGGCAGGAATGCCCCGCCATGAAAGCACGCGCACGATAGGCGAGAGTGTAAGCGCCAACATGAATGCGAGCACCACCGGGAGGAAGAAATCCTTGGCGAAATAGAGCGCATAGACGAACAGGATAAGGAAGATGCCGAGAAGGAGGCGAAAGATGCGCCTTCGCAGGACCAGGTCGACGGACGACGTGTCGTCCTCGTTCTTTTCGATGTCCGCCATGGTCCTCCCGATCCGCCGCTTGCTGGCGCGGAAGATGGAGAATGTGCCAGAGGCGGTTCCGTTCCGCCAGCCGCGCAAATGCCTCGACGCGGCACGCCGGCTCCATCTGTGATATCATTCAGCCATTGTCTCCAGCACGACTGTTGGTGCAATGTGCGCATTCGTTGCGGGAGAATCGAATGTCTTCACCGAGCTTCGGACACATCACGCGCGCTGCCGGGCTGATGGCCTTCGTGGCGCTTTCTTCCTGTGTGGTCGAAAGCGGACCGCCGCCCTACAATCCCGGCCCGGGTCCGGGCCCGCAGTTCTGTCCTCGCATCTACGACCCGGTCTGTGCGGAACGGGGCCGCGACCGCGCGACGTTCGCCAATGCCTGCGAGGCGCGCAAGGAACGCTACCGGGTCATCTATCCGGGACAGTGCCGCCGCTCGGGCGGTCCCGTCACGCCACCGCCTCCGGGACCACCGCCGCCTCCCGGACCGCCTCCTGGCCCAGGCCCGGGTCCCGGTCCGATCAATCCTCCGGGCCCACAGCCGGGCGGGCTCTCTTGCACGCAGGTGTACGAGCCCGTCTGTGCGCGCCGCGGATCGCATGTGCGGACGTTCGGAAACGGCTGCGAGGCCGGTGTCGCGAACTACACCATCATCCGTCAGGGGCCGTGTTGAGGCAACGCCGCCGGAACGCCGCTCAGGCGGCTTCCGACAGCGCCCGGTGCGCGTCTGCGAGGATTTCGTAGGAGCGCAGGCGCGCCGTGTGGTCGAAGATCTGCCCGGTCACCATCAGTTCGTCCGCTCCGGTCCGGCGGGCGAACTCCTCTACGCCGCGTCTGACCGTCTCCGGCGAGCCGACGACGGCGCAGGACAGGGCCTGGTCCAGCATCATGCGCGCCATCGGGTCGAGGCTCTCGTAGAAGTTCTCTACCGGCGGAGGCAGCTTGCCGGGTCGGCCGGTGCGCAAGTTCACAAAGGCCTGCTGCTGGGACGAGAACAGAAGCCGTGCCTCCGCGTCGGTCTCGGCCGCGAAGACGCTCATGCCAAGCATCACGTAGGGCCTGTCCAGATATTGCGACGGCTCGAAGCGCTGACGGTAGATCGCCATCGCGCTCTCCAGCTCCGCCGGCGCGAAATGCGAGGCGAAGGCGTAGGGCAGGCCCAGCGCCGCCGCAAGCTGCGCCCCGTAGAGGCTGGAGCCGAGTATCCAGACCGGCACGTCGAGGCCCGCGCCCGGCACCGCCTGGACCCGCTGCCCCTCCTGGAGAGGTTTGAAATAGCCGAGGAGCTCGATCACGTCCTGCGGAAATGCGCTGATGTCGGCGTTCAGGTTGCGGCGCAGCGCCCGGGCCGTCGCCATGTCCGTTCCCGGAGCGCGACCGATGCCGAGATCGATGCGGCCGGGATGGAGTGCCGCCAGCGTGCCGAAAGCTTCCGCGACCATGAGCGGCGCGTGGTTCGGCAGCATGATGCCACCGGCACCGACGCGGATCGTCGACGTCCCCGCCGCGACATGGGCAATCGTGACCGCCGTCGCCGCGCTGGCGATGCCGGGCATGTTGTGATGTTCGGCGAGCCAATAGCGCCGGTAGCCCCATCGCTCGGCATGCCGGGCGAGATCGAGCGAGTTCCGCAGCGACTGCGCCGCATCGGAACCTTCGGGAACGGGGGAGAGGTCGAGGACTGAGATCGGGATCATGGGCCGGATATGGGGAGTTGCTCCCCGTCGTCCAAGGAGGAAGCGGCAGGAAAGTCCGGCTCGCCCCGAACCATGTGCTCGCGCCTCAGCGAGGCCGGGAAGGCGCTGTCAGAAAGGCATCTTGAAGCCGGGCGGGATCGGCAGGCCGGCGGTTAGTTCCTGCGTCTTCTTCTGCATCGTCGCCTCGAGCTTGGCCTTGGCGTCGTTATGGGCGGCGAGGATCAGGTCCTCGAGGACCTCGACATCGTCCTCCTTGAAGAGCGACGGGTCGATCTTCAGCGACTTCATCTCGCCCTTGCCGGAAAGTGTAACGGTTACCAGGCCGCCGCCGGCCTGGCCCGCGGCTTCGATCTGGGCAATCTCCTCCTGCATGGCCTGAAATTTCGCCTGCATCTCCTTGGCCTTGCCCATGAGGCCCATCAGATCCTTCATCGTGTCGTCCTTTCGTCAGATTTCGTCGTCGTCTTCGACGGCGGGCTCCACCGGCAGCGAGGGATCGTCCATCGCGCCCGCGACCGCCGCGTCGGGAATGCGTACGTCTATGATTTTCGAGCCCGGAAAGCGGGCGAGGATCGCCGCGACCGCCGGATCTGACCTGGCGTCGAGCAGCGCGGTCTCTCGCTTGTCGACCTCGACTTCCGCCATGGTCCGACCGCCCGCGTCGCGCGACAGCGAAACGAACCAGTTGCGGCCAGTCCAGGCCTTGAGCCGCGTGGTCATGTCGTTGAGCAGCGTCTTGGGCGCGTCGTCGGTGAGGCTCACCTCCAGCTTGCCCGGCTCGATGCGCACCAGACGCACGCAACGCTTCAGCTGCACCTTGAAGGCGAGGTCGCGGTTGGCGTCGGCGAGGGTCGCGAACTCCTCCAGCGACCTGACCGGCACGATCTGAGACTCGGGTTCAGGCTCCGCCGGCTGCGGCAGGCTCTCCGGCGCCGGCGCGGGAGATGTCTCCACAAGACGCATCGCCTGCCCTCCGCCGGAAGACGGCATGCGGTGTTGGGAAACGAGCGCGCCTGAAGCTGTGGACATCGCGGGCGCGGGCTGCGCGGCGCCGCCATTGCCGATACGCGGCGCGGAGCCGGGACCCGACAGGGCGGGCGCGCCGTCTTCCAGCGACTTCAAGGCCTCGTCGAGGGTAGGCAGGCTCGCGGCATGCGCAATCCTGATCAGCACCATTTCGCCGGCACTGACGGGCCGGTTCGAGCCCTGTACCTCGGAAATGCCCTTGAGGAGCATCTGCCAGGTGCGCGACAGAACCCGCACCGACAGGCGCTTCGAAAAGTCGACGCCGCGCGTTCTCTCGTCCTCCGTCAGCGACGCGTCCTGCGCCGCCTCCGGCACGAAGCGCAGGCGCGTCACCAGATGGTTGAACTCCGCAAGGTCTGTGAGGATCACGGCCGGATCGGCACCACCGTCATACTGCGCGCGATACTCCGTGATCGCCGCGGCGACGTCGCCGCGCATGAGGCTTTCGAAAAGGTCGATGACGCGCGCCCGGTCGGCGAGGCCGAGCATTGCGCGCACGGCTTCGCCCGTTACCTTTCCGGCACCATGGGCGATGGCCTGGTCGAAGATCGACAGCGCGTCGCGCACCGACCCTTCGGCCGCGCGCGCTACCATGGCCAGCGCCTCGTCCTCGACGGCGACGTCCTCCTTGCTTGCGATCCTTCGCAGGTGCTCCACCAGTAGGCCGGCATCGACACGCCTCAGGTCGAAGCGCTGGCAGCGCGACAGCACCGTGATCGGAACCTTGCGGATCTCGGTAGTGGCGAAGATGAACTTCACGTGCGGCGGCGGCTCTTCCAGCGTCTTCAGCAGGCCGTTGAAGGCCTGCGTGGAAAGCATGTGCACCTCGTCGATGATGTAGACCTTGTAGCGCGCCGCAACGGGTGCATAGCGCACCTGCTCGATGATCTCGCGGATGTCGTCGATGCCGGTGTGGGAGGCGGCATCCATCTCGATGACGTCGACATGGCGGCCTTCCATGATCGCCTTGCAGTGCTCGCCGGGCTCGGCGAGATCGATGCTGGGACGGTCGATGTCGGGGGTTTTGTAGTTCAGCGCGCGGGCGAGGATACGGGCTGTGGTGGTCTTGCCCACGCCGCGCACGCCGGTCAGCATCCAGGCCTGGGCGATACGGTTGGCGGCGAACGCGTTGGTCAGCGTGCGCACCAAGGGCTCCTGGCCGATCAGGTCGGAAAAGCTGGCCGGACGGTACTTCCGGGCCAGGACGCGATAGGCCTTGCCATCCGCGTTGTCGGCTTTGCCGGCCTCGCTCATCGGTCGGAGTGCCTCCATGTGGCTGTCGTCGGCATGGGTCGAAAGCCAAATGTCGCGTGCCGACACTGACGCGTCAATGCCTCATCCGGCTGCATCCGGACCGCCGCGAGCGGGTGGAAAGGTGGGAGGCTGGCACGGTGACCCGTGCCTTGGCTCGTTAGGGCTGCTTCCTTCCGGACCTGACCCGGTTGGCGAGTGGCTCGTCCACCACCAACCTCCCGGCTTCCATATCGGGGATTGTGATGCCGAATGCAAGGGAGGTCCGTGCTTTATGCCACGGCTCTGAATCCGGCTCGGTCGCCACGATCGTTCGCTGCATAGTGCAAATGCATCATGCGACACCCCGGCCGCTCTCGATACCATATGCAACCAGAAATTTGCATGAATGAACGATCACGCGCAACGAGGAGACAAGACCGTCGCTGACGGCGCCCTTCATTCGCAACGTTTGCTTCGCCGCCGGAATGCCCCACCAAAGGATTTTGGCCGGCCGGGCGAAGCCTTTTACCAAGCGATCGACGCCGGTCGCAAAATCAAGCCGCTGCCGGGATCGCTTCTGGCCTGCGGAGCGGAGCCCGGCGGTCGAGCCAGCCCGACAGCTTCTCCATCTGGGCTGCGAAGGAGAGCAGCGTCGTCTCATCGCCCGGGCGTCCCGCCGCCTGGATGCCGATCGGCAGGCCCGCATCGGTGACATGGACGGGCATCGAGATCGAAGGCTGCCCGGTGACGTTCTGGATCGCCGGCCAGTGGGTGAACCACAGGCTCTTGTCCATCAGCTGACCCAGGAACTGGTCTATCCTGAGCAGCCGCGTCAGGCGCAGCCTGTCGAGCGTGTTCTCCAGGAATTCGTCTGCCCCGGTCGGGTTCATAGCGCCGACCTTGAGTGGCGGATGGGCAATGACCGGCATCAGGACCGCGTCGTATTTGGCCGTCCGCGCGATCAGGTCCCGCGAGGCGGCGGCTAAGCGCTCCAGGGCCGCGTAGAGCTCGCCCGCCGAGAAGACCTCGCCGAAGCGTGCCAGGACGCGTGTGGCGCGTTCGAGCTCCGGGCCGATGGAGCGGCCGTTGCGGATGCTCTCCGCCCGCACGAAGCCCGCAGTCGCCGAGGCGACGGCCCGCGCAAAATCAGCCATGAAGGCGCGGTCGATCATCGGCAGGTCGATCTCCTCGACCGAATGGCCACCGTCCCGGGCAAGCGACACGGCCTTCTCCAGCGCGATCATCGTATCAGAGGAAATCTCCAGGCCGAGCGGCGATTTCCTGTAGACACCGATCGTCAGCTTGCCGGGATCGCGCGCGGCGGCCTGAGCGAAGGGCTCCGACGGTTCCCGTGCCTGGTAGGGCGCCAGCAGGTCCGGTCCGTGCGTGAGGTCGAGGAGACGGGCGCTGTCGCGTACCGAGCGGGTGACGACGTGATCGACGACGAACCCATACCAGCTCTCCGAGGAGAGTGGCGTCAGCGGGATACGCCCGCGCGACGTCTTGAGGCCTACCAGCCCGCAGCACGCCGCTGGCACGCGGATCGAGCCGCCGCCGTCGGAGGCGTGGGCGGCTGGGACCACGCCCGCCGCAACGAGCGCCGCGGCGCCGCCGGATGAGCCACCGGTCACGTGATTGCGGTTCCACGGGTTGCGGGTGATCCCGAAGCGCTTCGATTCGGTGACCAGCCGCAAGCCGTATTCGGGCGACGTCGAGGTGGCGATCGGGATAAGCCCGGCCGCGCGATAGCGGTCCACCATGACGGAGCTGAAATCGGGGACCAGCGGGGGCGCCGTGCTCCCTGAATGCATTGGGACGCCTTCGATCGCGATCGCCAGGTCCTTGATGGCGAACGGAACGCCGGCAAAAGGGAGTGCGCGATCGACCGCCTTCGCCTGTTCGCGTGCGCTGTCGTAGAGCTTCTCGGCGATGGCGTTGATATCGTGGCCGGTCGCCTCGGCGCGAGCGATCGCCGCATCGACGAGTTCCAGCGGCGCGACGTCGCCCCCGTTTACACGTTCCGCCAGTCCCGTGGCGTCGGTTTCCCAAAGCAGCGTCTCGATGTCGTTCATGGCGTCTCCCCCTTCCCGAGGCTAGCGGTGCCGCGCGTTCGGCGCAACGCCGGCGCACTATGAGAACATGTGGGACAGCAGGAATGCCGCCAGGAACCCGCCGGCGGTGATCAGCCCGGCTGCGTCATGCGCCTCGTCGAAGGCCTCCGGAATCATCGTGTCGGCGATCATGGCCAGCATGGCGCCGGCCGCGACCCCTTGCGCGACCGCGATGTATTCCTGCGGCACGCCCGCGAAGAAGTGGTAGCCGATCACGGATCCGAGGCCGCACAGCGCCGCGATGCCCGCCCACAGGCCGAAGACGTAGCGCGCCGGGAGGCCGGAGGATTTCATTCCCGCGGAACTCGACATCCCTTCCGGGAAGTTCGAGAGGAAGATTGCCGCGACGATGGGCAGCGACACGCCTTCGCCCTCGAGCAGGCTTAGCCCGATCACGATCGATTCCGGGATACCGTCGAACACTGAGCCGAGCGCGATCGCAGCCGCCGCCGTGGCGGCCGATGCATCCGCGCGCGAGGAGCGCTTGCGGCCATGAGCCCCCGCGCGCGCCAGAAGCAGCGCGCCGGCCGTGAACCCCACCGCGCCCGCCACGAAGCCGGCGGAGGACGCCGCCAGTCCGCCGGTCGCCTGGGCCTCGTCCATCAGGTCGAAGGCGATGGCGGAGACGAGCACGCCCGATCCGAAGGCCATGACCGCGGCGATCAGGCGCGGCGACGGTTTGGCGAACCAGCCGACACCCGCGCCGATCAGCAGTGAGCTGCCCGCGAAGAGACCCCAGGACAGTGCGATCAGCAGATCCATGTGACGGTGCTCGCATATGTTTTACAGGCCGGTCAGTTGACTGCGAAGGCCGCGAGCGTGCAAGCCTGTCTGCGAAGCGCGGCCACGAGAAACCGGGATACATGACGGCGCCAGACATCACCAAGCTGATCGTCCGCACCTCCATGAAGGACCGCGCGGCTTTCGACCTGCTCTATCGCCACACCAGCGCGAAACTCTTTGGTGTCTGCCTGCGTATTTTGAGGGACAGGGCGGAAGCGGAAGAGGCGCTGCAGGACGTCTATATCAAGATCTGGGCCAAGGCGGACCGGTTCGCCGTCTCCGAGCTCAGCCCGATCTCCTGGCTCGTGGCGATCGCGCGCAACCACTCGATCGACCGGATCAGGGCGCGACGGCGGGCAACGGTCGAACTGGACGAGGCAACCGGCATCGTCGATCCCACGCCAGGCCCCGAGGCGCTGACCATGGCGGCGGGTGAACGGGCGCGCGTTTTCAGTTGCCTCGACGAACTGGAGAACGACCGCGCGGCGGCGGTCAAGGCTGCTTATCTGAGCGGATTCTCCTATGCCGAGCTTGCCGAACGCTTCGGCGTTCCGCTCAATACGATGCGAACCTGGCTGCGGCGCAGCCTGATGAAACTGAGGGAATGCCTGGAGCGATGAACCCGGCGCACGACAACGATCCCCGGGACGACGACACGCTCGCCGCCGAATACGTCGTGGGCGTGCTTTCGGCCGACGAGCGCCGCGCGGTGTCCGCGCGGATCGAGTCCGATCCCGCGTTCGCCCGGCTGGTCGACCAGTGGGAGGCGCACCTTTCTCCCATGGACGAGTTCGTCCCCGCAGAACCGCCCGCATCGGCCAAACGGAAGCTCGATGAGCGGCTGTTCGCGAACGGGCCAGCGGAAGCGGGCTCCCGCTCATCCGGACCCGCCGGCCTGTGGAGCAGCCTGGCCTTGTGGCGCGGGCTGACCGCGGCGGCGGTCGTGGCGGTCGCGCTGTTGGCAGTCCAGCCTTACCTCGGACAGCCCGGGCAGCCTGAACAAGGGGCCGGGCGGCTCGTGGCGTCACTGGCACCGCAGCAGAGCGACGTGCATTACTTCGTCGTCTACGATGCCCGCGAGAACGACATCGGCCTCTCGCACGTGACCGGCGAACGCGGCGCCGACCAGGACTTCGAATTGTGGGTCATCGAAGGCGACCAGCCTCCCGCCTCGCTTGGCGTCGTGCCGGCCGGCACCAGCGTCCACCTTGCGGTCGACCAGGCCCTGAGCCGGAAGATCGAGCAGGGCGCGGTCTTTGCCATCAGCCTTGAGCCGAGGGGCGGTTCCCCCACCGGACAGCCGACCGGGCCTGTCGTGGCCGCGGGCGACCTGCGCGAGATCTGAGCCGGTTTCGCCTCACGCGAGCCTGACGTTTTCGTGATCGGCCCGTCGAAACTTAATCCTCACGCAACCCGTGTCTCCACCTGCCTCCAGTCGAGAGAGGCAGGAAAACAGGGAGACCTCATCCTATGCGCAATCTCACCGCAAAGATCCTCGCCGGAGCTGTCGCGCTTTCGGCGCTCGCCACCTTCGCCCACGCCGAAAACCCGATGGTGGGCGGCGCGGCGATGTATCCGGACAAGAACATCGTCGAAAACGCCGTGAACTCCGCCGACCACGAGACCCTGGTCGCCGCCGTGAAGGCAGCCGGCCTCGTCGAGACGCTCTCGGGTCCCGGCCCGTTCACCGTCTTCGCACCGACTGACGAAGCCTTCGAGGCGCTGCCGGCCGGCACCGTCGACACGCTGCTGAAGCCCGAGAACAAGGATCAACTCACCAAGGTGCTGACCTGCCACGTCGTGTCGGCCGATGCCATGTCGGATGCGATCGGCAAGATGATCGCCGACGACGGCGGCACGCACCCGGTCCCGACCGTCGGCGGCTGCACCCTGCAGGCCAAGATGGACGGCGACAAGATCACGCTCACCGACGAGACCGGCGGAGTCGCCACCGTCACGATCGCCGACGTCGACCAGTCGAACGGCGTCATCCACGTCATCGACAAGGTCCTGCTTCCGGCAGCCTGATCCAGTCTCGTCCGCGCGCGAACGTCCCTCCGGTTCTACCCAAGATGCGTGCGGGCGGCGTGCCTCGCGTCGCGGGATCGCAAACGCGCGATCCGTGACGCGGGGCATCGTCAGTTGCTAAGTGCCGGAACGGGAGTTCCCATCTTTCGGAAAGTGGACTTTCCGCTTTCAAGGCGAGTTGATTTCGCCGTGACCTCCTCTCTGCGCTACATGCGAGCAAAGGAGCAAAACCATGAAACGCCGTACTTTCCTCTACGCGGGCGCCGGTGCCGCCGCTCTTCTGGCGGGCGCATCCTTGTTGCGTGTCCGCAGCATGGGACCCGATGCCATGGCCAAGACCGACGAGACATTCGAGATCACGAAGACCGAGGCCGAATGGAAGGCACAGCTTTCCCCCGAACAATATGCCGTCCTGCGCGAGGAAGCGACCGAGCGCGCGGGCACCAGCCCCCTTAACCACGAGAAGCGCAAGGGCGTCTTCCATTGCGCGGGCTGTGATCTCGCCGCCTATTCCTCCGAAGCGAAGTACGATTCAGGTACCGGCTGGCCGAGCTTCTGGGAGTCGCTGCCCAATGCCATCGGCACGAAGTCGGACAATACGCTTTTCATGACTCGCACCGAAGTGCATTGCCGCCGCTGCGGCGGACATTTCGGACACATCTTCGATGACGGCCCGCCGCCGACCGGCAAGCGCCATTGCCTCAACGGCCTGGCCTTGACGTTCCGGCCCGCCGGAGCCGCCTGATCGCGGGGCGCGCCTTACCTACTTGTCCGCGGCGGCGGTCATGATCGCCGCGCGAAGGTCGTCCAGGCCCGCGCCTTTCTCCGACGAGGTCGCAATGACCGCGGGGAAGGCGGCGGGCCTCTTCCTTATCTTTTCGAGCGTCTCCGCCAGCAGCTTCGTCACTGCAGGCGGCTTGATCTTGTCCGTCTTGGTCAGCACGAGCTGGTAGGAGACAGCGGCCTTGTCGAGAAGGTCCATCACTTCCCCGTCGATCGTCTTGATGCCGTGTCGCGCATCGATGAGCAGATAGACGCGCTTCAGCGTCACCCGCCCGCGCAGATAGTCGAAGACGAGCTTCGTCCAGTTGTCGACGAGGTCCTTCGGTGCCTGGGCGTACCCGTATCCCGGCATGTCCACCAGGGCCACCGGCGGCAGGTCGCCCGCGTCGCCCGAATAGCCATCCGGCACGAAGTAATTCAGTTCCTGCGTCCGTCCCGGCGTGTTGGACGTCCGGGCAAGCGCCTTCTGGCCGACCAGCGCGTTGATGAGCGAGGACTTGCCGACGTTGGACCGGCCGGCAAACGCGATTTCCGGCGGTCCCTCGGGCGGCAGGAACTTCATGGCGGGAACGCCGCGGATGAAGATCCACGGACGCGGGAAGGCCGTCGCCTCCGGGGCGGGAACGTCGCTCACTCGGCCTTCTCCAGTCGTGCCAGGTCGTTTCCGGTTATGGCATCGATGTTGCGAGTCACCTTGTCAACCGGCCAGTTCCACCAGGCAATGCGCAACAGTCGCGTGATCGTCGCGACGTCGAACCGCATACGGGCGATCCGTGCCGGATTCCCGACGGCGACCGCAAAGGATGGAACGTCGCTACCGACGACCGCGCCAGCGCCGATCACCGCCCCGTCGCCGATCTTCACCCCCGGCATGACCATTGCCTCCATGCCGAACCATACGTCGTTTCCGACCAGCGTGTCGCCGCGGTTCGCGCCACCGAGCTTCGCAAGATCGTAGTTGTCACGCCATGCGCCGCCGAATATGGCGAACGGAAAAGTAGAGAACCCGTCCATGACATGGTTGGCGCCGTTCATGATGAAGCGGGTGTTCGCCGCGATGGCGCAATAGCGGCCGATTTCCAGCCGGTCGCCGATGAAGTCGTAGTGGTAGAGCACGCAGTGCTCCTCGAAGCGCTCGGGCCAAGCGGATCGTCATAGTAGGTATAGTCGCCGACGCTGATGGTCGATCGGGTGACCAGCGGCTTGAGAAAGGCCGTTCGCGGATGGAACGGCAGGGGATTCGTGTCGTAGGGATCGGGCACGCGCATTGGGAACTCCAGTTTAGACAGGGACGGTCTCGAGCGGCATGGTCCGGCCGGGCGTGATGATGCCTGACGTCCGCAGATCCGCTTACCTGTTCACTGGCGGAGTTCCTCGCTTCCGAAACGCCGCAACCTGTCCACTTGCCCGTTCAATCCGGCGAGCACAGACCATTTCGACGCGAGCGGGCAGCCCGCGTCATCACAACCGGCGGCTATTCCGCCGGCTGCTTGTCCTTCTTCTTGAACAGCCCGACGAGGTTGTCCCAGAGTTCGATCTTGGCGCCCTGCCGCTTCATTATGATGCCCTGCTGGATGATCGAGAGCGTGTTGTTCCAGGCCCAGTAGATCACCAGCCCGGCCGGGAAGGTCGCCAGCATGAAGGTGAACACGACCGGCATCCAGGTGAAGATCATCGCCTGCGTCGGGTCCGGCGGCGTCGGGTTCATGCGCATCTGCAGGAACATCGTGACGCCCATGATCAGCGGCCAGACGCCGATCATCAGGAAGGCCGGCACGTCGTAGGGAAGCAGTCCGAACAGGTTGAAGAGCGACGTCGGATCCGGCGCGGCGAGATCGTGGATCCAGCCGAAGAACGGCGCGTGTCGCATCTCGATCGTGATGTAGAGAACCTTGTAGAGCGCGAAGAAGACGGGAATCTGGATCAGGATCGGCCAGCAGCCGGCGATCGGATTGATCTTTTCCTTCTTGTAGAGCTCCATCATCGCCTGCTGCTGCTTCATGCGGTCGTCGCCGTATTTCTCGCGAATCTCCAGCATGGCGGGCTGCATCTTCTTCATGTTCGCCATCGACTTGTAGGACTTGTTGGCGAGCGGGAAGAAGATGGCCTTGACGATGACGGTCGTGGCCAGGATGGCGAGGCCGAAGTTGCCGAGCAGCTTGTAGAGATGGTCGATGAGCCAGAACATCGGCTTGGTGATGAAATAGAACCAGCCCCAGTCGATCAGGAGATCGAACTGGCGGATCTGCAGGTTCTCCTCGTAGTTGGTGATCTGCGCCACTTCCTTGGCGCCGGCGAAGAGGAGCGTCTCGACCGTCTGCGTTTGCCCGGGCGCGATCGTGACGGGATCGGAGAGGAAGTCGGACTGGTAGCGCGGGCGGCCGTCGTCGAAATAGGCGTATCGCGGCTGAAAACTCTCCCCGCGAGGCACCAGAGCCACCGCCCAATACTTGTCGGTGATGCCCAGCCAGCCGTCGGAGGATTTCGAAGGGATGATCAGCTTGTCTTCTTCGACGTCGGAATAGTCGACCTCCTTCAGCCCGTCCTCGCCCGTCACTCCGATCAGGCCCTCATGGAGGACGTAGACGCTCGCCGTCTGCGGCTTGAAGAAGCGGGTGACGCGGCCGTAGCTGTTCAACGCCACCGGTTCGCTCCCTGCATTGCTCACCGCATCGGAGATGGTGAACATGTAGTCGTCGTCGATGGAGATCGTGCGCGTGAAGGTCAGACCGGTGTCGTTCGTATAGGTCAGTTGCACCGGCGTATCCGGCGTCAGCACCGGCTGGCCTTCGACGCTCCAGACCGTGTCCGGCCCCGGAAAGTTTCCCGCCTGCGTGCCACCGGTGAACCCCACCTCGGCATAATAGCCGTGCGGAAGCGAAGCCGGATTGAGGAGATCGATGTTGGCTGAGTTCTTGTCGACGGTGACGTGATAGTCCTTGAGCAAAAGGTCGTCGATGCGGGCGCCGGTGAGATTGATGGACCCCGACAGGCTCGGAGTCTCGATCTTCACCCTGCCGCTGGAGGCGAGCGCGCCGGCGCGGTCCGTCGCCTGTGTCACGGCCGAGGCGCCGGGCACACCGGTTCCCGGTGCCGTCGGGATGGCGGGCGTAGTCCCGCCCGGGCTCGCGACGCTCTGGTCCTGCTGCGCGGTCCGTTCCTGCTCGATTCGCGCGACCTCCCGCTGCCGCTCGATGCGCGGGTTCATGTAGAACACCTGCCACACCGTCAGAATCAGGATCGACAGCGCGATCGTGATGAAGAAATTGCGATTATTTTCCATCGGGAGTGGTTCCGCGAATTCGTCGGGAAAGCTCGGCCTTCAAGGCATCGAACGGCGCGGCGAGTATCTCGCGGCGCCCGACAATCACATAGTCGTTGCCTGCCGCCATGTCACCAGCGGCGTGAACGCGCACTGCTTCTTTCAGACGCCGCCGGATTCTGTTGCGGACGACGGCGTTGCCGGTCTTCTTCGTGACGGTCAGTCCGAACCGCGGTTCGCCGCCGTCCTGCCGGTCGAGCACCTCAAGCAGGAACAAGCGCCCGCGCCGCTTCTCGCCGCGTCGCGTCGCCAGGAAGTCGGCCCGCTTCTTGAGACGCTGCGGGGAGCGTTGCGCGTCGCGCGCCTCCGGCAAGGAGTGCGGCTTTCCGGTCAGGCCGAAAGACGCTTGCGGCCGCGGTTGCGGCGTGCGGCGATGACGTCGCGGCCGCCCTTGGTTGCCATGCGCGCACGGAAGCCGTGGCGGCGCTTGCGAACGAGCTTGGAAGGTTGGTACGTGCGCTTCATTTCTTTGATACCGCGGAGTGCGGCCCTTCTTGGTTCTGTCTCTCGAGAGCAGGAGCTGTCGGGCGGGGGCGGTCACGACAAACGTCGCGCCGGACCGTGGACCCGAACGTGCGGCGGCTTATACGGATCGACCCGGGCGGAGTCAATTCGCCGGTCCCGCAAAGTCATCTTGCCTGCGTGTGCGGGGCGGAAGGCGCAACTCGCGGGCACAGCGCCGGTTCACCCGGGCGTGAATGGCCCCCGCATGTCCCTCAACAGACGGTGAGACCTCCGGTGAAACCCTTGCAGGCTCTCTTCGCGTGGCCCAAGTGGGCATGATGGGTATGAGAGGGCCGACGCATCGGACCTTGCGATACCCGGTCGCGCGGAAGACAGTAGTCACGTTCGCGCAAACAGAAAGCGAAGCCTTGTCCGCAGCCTCCGACAAGATCTCGACGAGAAGCGACCGCAGCCGCCTGTTACGTTTCGCGCCGATCGCCGTGGTCGTCGCTGGCCTTGCGGTCGCCTACGCGATGGGTCTGCATGAGGTCCTGTCGCTCGACTATCTCTCCGAACGGCGCGAGCAGCTTCATGCGTTCGTGGCCGACAATCCCCTGTCGTCGCTGATCGGATTTCTCCTTGTCTATGCGCTGGCGGTGGCTCTCGCGTTTCCCGCCGCTTCGATCCTGACGGTCTTTGCCGGCCTGCTCTTCGGATGGCTCCTCGGCGGGGCGGTCGTGGCGGTGGCGGCAACGCTTGGAGCGACCGTGCTTTTCCTCGCCGCGCGCAGCGCCTTCGGGAGCCTCTTGCGCGAACGACTGGGGGAGAGGGCAACGCGCCTGGCAGCTGGATTCGAGGAAGACGCCTTCGGATATCTCCTGGTACTGCGGCTCGCGCCGATCTTTCCGTTCTGGGTGATCAACATCGCCCCGGCGTTCTTCCACGTGCCGCTGCGTATCTACATCCTGGCGACGTTCGTCGGCATTCTGCCGGGCACCTTCGCCTATGCCTATCTCGGCCAGGGCCTCGAAAGCGTGCTCATGGCCGCCGAACAGTCCGGCCGGGACATCTCGCTGCGCGATCTGATTACCCCGGAGATCACCATCGCCTTCGTGGCGCTCGCCCTTGTTGCGGCGATCCCCACCGTCGTAAAGAAGTTCAGGAACCGCAAGGCCGACTGACCTGTTCCGGGCGCGGCGGAAAACGCGATAAGGACGGGCCGACCGATGGCGACAATTCTCAAACCAGATATCTGCGTGATCGGCGCCGGCTCGGGCGGCCTGTCGGTCGCCGCCGCAGCCGCCGCTTTCGGCGTGCCGGTCGTCCTGATCGAGAAAGGCAAGATGGGCGGGGACTGCCTGAACTATGGCTGCGTCCCGTCCAAGGCGATGATCGCGGCGGGCAGGCGGGCGCACCAGATGCGGAACGCTGACCCGTTCGGGATCGCCAGCGTCGAGCCCGATATCGATTTCCGGAAAGTAAACGCGCACATCCACTCGGTCATTTCCGCGATAGCACCGAACGATTCGGTCGAACGGTTCACCGCGCTCGGGGTTCGCGTCATCAGGGAGGAAGCGCGGTTCAAGGATCGGCGGACCGTGATTGCGGGAGACGCCGAGATACGCGCTCGGCGCTTCGTCGTGGCGACCGGCTCGTCGCCTCTAGTCCCGCCGATCCCGGGCCTGGACGAAGTCGACTACCTCACCAACGAGACGATCTTCGAACGCACGCGCCGCGCCGGCCATCTCGTCATCATTGGCGGCGGTCCGATCGGCATCGAACTCGCCCAGGCGCATCGCCGTCTCGGCTGCGAGGTCACCGTGGTGGAAGCCTCTTCCGCGCTCGGCAAGGACGATCCCGAACTCGCCGCCATCGTTCTCGCAAGGCTGCGCGACGAGGGCATCACCATCCGCGAAAAGACGAAGGTCGTCCGCGTCGAGCGGCGCGGCAAGACGATCGTGCGGGTCCATGTGGAGACGCAAAGTGGTTCGGAAACCATCGACGGCACGCATCTCCTCGTGGCGGCGGGGCGCGCCGCCAACGTCGAGACGCTTGATCTCGGCAAGGCGGGGATCGCCTTCGACCGGAAGGGGATCAAGGTCTCGGACAAGCTGCGCACCACCAATCGCCGCGTCTATGCCATTGGCGACGTCGCGGGGGGGCTGCAGTTCACGCACGTCGCCAACTATCATGCGGGACTGGTGATCCGTGCCCTTCTGTTCCGCCTGCCCGCGCGGGAAGACCCTGCGATCATCCCGTGGATCACCTTCACCGATCCCGAGCTTGCCCATGTCGGCTTGAACGAAGCCGACGCCATGAAGCAGTACAAGGGCAGGATCCGGGTGCTGCGCTGGCCCTACGCCGAAAACGACCGCGCACAGGCCGAACGTGAAACCACCGGGTTCATAAAGCTCGTGACCGACCGGCGCGGCAGGCTTTTGGGAGCGACCATTGTCGGAGCGAACGCCGGCGAGATGATCAACATGTGGGCGCTGGCGATCGCGAAGAAGCTCACCATGCGGGATGTCGCCGGCTACGTGTCGCCCTATCCCACCACGAGCGAAATTGGCAAACGCGCCGCAATCGCCTATTTTTCCGACGCGACCCGCAAACCGTCGGTGCGGCGAGTGGTCAGGTTCCTGCGCTTCTTCGGATGAGACCGGGGCGCAGCGCTCCCCCACGGATCGGTGTCGCGGCGCGGAGACAGTTTCGGATGATCGGCGAACCAGGTGAAGAGACGGGCCGGCGGAGCCCCGCGACGGCGGATTTCGGCGCCGTCGCATGGCCGCGCAAGCTCTCCACCAAGCTTCTCGCCCTCACCATCGTCTTCGTGCTGATCGCCGAGATCCTGATCTTCATCCCCTCGATCGCCAATTTCCGCCTCCGCTGGCTGGAGGAAAGGCTGGCGACGGCGGCCGCCGCCAGTATCGTTCTCGTCGAGAGCGAGAACGACGACCTTTCGCCGGACGTGCGCAACGACGTCCTGATGGCGCTGGGCGCCAAGGCGATCGCGGTGCGCGACGGCGGCATCTCGCGGCTCCTGGTGGTGTCCGACATGCCCCCGGAAGTGGACGAGCATATCGCACCCGGCCAGACGGGCCCGCTGGAGGCCGTCGCGGGCGCGCTGGATACGCTGGTCTCCGGCGGAAACCGCATCTTGCGGGTGTTCGGCGCCGTTGGCGACAGCGACATGGAGTTCGAACTCATCATAGCCGATACGCGGCTGCGCAGCGCCATGCTGACCTATGCGCGCAACGTGGCGATCCTGTCACTGCTGATCTCGCTGATTACCGCGGGCCTCGTCTTCTTCGCCATCCACGCCATGCTGATCCGGCCGATCCGGGACCTGCGCCGGTCCATGGTGGCCTTCGCCGAGGCGCCCGACGATCCGTCGGGGATATTGCGGCCGTCGGGCCGCCGCGACGAACTGGGCGTCGCCGAGCAGGGCCTCGCCGACATGCAGCGGCAGTTACAGCACACGCTCGGCGAACAGAAGCATCTTGCCGATCTCGGCCTCGCCGTCTCCAAGATCAATCACGACATGCGCAACATCCTCGCTTCGGCACAGCTGATGTCGGACCGGCTGCGGACGGTGAAGGATCCCGCCGTCCAGATGTTCGCGCCGAAGCTGGTGCGCGCCATCGACCGCGCCGTCGGCTACACAGAGAACGTGCTGGCCTACGGCCGCGCGCACGAGCCGCCGCCGGCGCGGCGGATCGTCCGGCTCGCCATGCTCGTCGACGAAGTGCACGGTATGCTCGGCATTCCGCCCGACAGCGGCATCGAATTCGTCAACGCGGTCGACGCGGAGATGGAGGTGGACGCCGATGCCGAGCAGCTCTTCCGGGTGCTGATCAACCTGTGCCGGAACGCGGTACAGGCGATGGCGGGCGAGGAGGACGAAACGGTGGTCCGCCGGCTGACGGTATCGGGGCGGCGTGCCGGCAGCGTCAGCCGCATCCTCGTGGAGGATACCGGACCCGGGCTGCCCGCGAAGGCGAGGGAAAATCTCTTCGCGGCGTTTCGGGGCGCGGCGCGCAGCGGCGGAACCGGGCTGGGGCTCGCCATCGCGAACGAGCTCGTGCGGGCGCATGGCGGCACGATCGAGCTGCTTGAGAGCATCGGAGGGCATACCGCGTTCGCGATCACCATCCCGGACCAGCCAGTGCAGATCGAACAGGCGCGCACCGCACTGCGCCGGCCTGCCTCCGCCGGCTGATCCCGAACCCACCGGCGCCCCCAACGCTCCGCGCGCCCATGGCCGCACGCCGCGGCACCGGCGCTGCCATGCGGAACGATATCCGCGGCCAGCCCGTCGGCCATCTGGCCACGCCGGTCGATCGGCCAGGCGTCGGTCCACAAGGCCTGGCGTTCGCCGGCTCGCGTCGATCCCTGACCTGGCATTTGTCTATCGCTCTATCGCTCTATCGCTCTAGCGCCGGTCAGCCGGGCGAGGGCGGTCCATCGAGCTTGCCTTTGTTCTACAGGGCACGGTACCAGCCGACGGGCTTTACGCCGGTGCAAAGGCCTGAAGCCGGTCGACCGGCTGGTCTTCGGTCCACGGGCTTTGGTGCCAGTCGTGTTCTGGCGTCGGTCGATCCTTCATTCCGACGACCGGAAGTTTTCTGGTTCGCGCGGCTTGCTTTTGGCCGCCGGCTTCATTAGGTACCAGTTCCGTTCGGGCCGGCACGTGCCGGCCGCGAAAGTGCCGTCTTTAGGCGGCCTGCGCGCCCGTAGCTCAGCTGGATAGAGCACCAGACTACGAATCTGGGGGTCAGAGGTTCGAATCCTTTCGGGCGCGCCATTCAACCTACGGAATTTCTTCGTTTTTTTGCGGGTGGTAGTTGGGATGTCTGCTTGTTAGGCTTGCCCTGATCCGCGTCCGCACGATGCGATAGCCAGGTCTGAGGTAGTTCCGAAGGAAGGCGTCCGTCTCTGGGGGGGGCAGCTTGTCGCAGAGAACCGGCAATGTTCGATCATTTGCGCACCACGCATGGAGTGTGCCCTTCGGTGGACAGATTGATGGAATGGCATTGACCGGTTGGCCGGGCTTTCGAAGGATGGAAGTCCATGGTTCGACATCGCACACACAGCATCTCGTTCAAGCGTCAGGTCGTGCAGGAGTACCTTGGCGGCGAGGCGCTCCACGAACCCATCATGGACCGATGGGTGCACCTGCACGCCGTTGGCGGCGATGCAACTTTGCAGAACTTGGATCGCGTCAGTCCGCAGGCGGCGGCGACGAGATCCGCATCGTCCAAAACGATGAATGGCGCATTGCTCCCAGTTCGAGAGAGAGCCGCTTCACTGTCGGCGCGCACTGCGCCATCAACAGGGAGCCTACCCGCGTAGTCCCCGTGAACGAGAGCTTGCAAAGGGTGGGATTGGCGCAGAGTTCTGCGCCGATCTCCTGAGGCAGCCCTGTCGCGATGTGGCGACGCTCGCCGGTAGCCCGGCTCTCTCAGCGAGGGCGCCTGCACCCGTGCCGAATAGGGAGCCAGTTCCGACGGCTTGACGAAGACGATGCAGCCTGCCGCGAGCGCAGCGGCAACCTTCTATTCCGGCAGGGACTGGCTCGCAGAGGGTAAGGATGCGCCGGGCCGGCGGTGCCGGTAGGACCGAGCCGTCGATCCGGCGGACCTACCCGGCGAGCCATCTCATGAATGTGGCGCCACAAGCGACCTCGTTGCGCGCGTCGACGCGCGGCTTACAATGCTCGAGCGTAAGCAGCCTGGCGAGATCCGCTGTCGCCTCCACGATCAGCGCGAACCATCGCAACAGGGCCGCCCGCTCCGCCGCAGGCACTCGACGCCAGGGCGGAAATGCCGTTGGCGCGGCGTCGAACACCGCTGCCGGTTCCGCCCGTCCAAGGCTTGGCACCACGCCGAGGATTTCGCTGGTGGCGGAATTGTCGACCTGCAGCCAATCGTTGTCGTCCAGCCACCGGCCGCCGATCGGCGCACGTTCCTTCGAAAGGTCGACGTCCACGGGGACGCGGCGCGGGGCTCAGGTCGACGGCAAGCACTTACCCCGGACTGGAGCTCCCAGTTGGCTCCGCGCACGCCGGAATGCGAAGCCGCGCTTAGGACTCGCAGCGAATGTCGAGCACCGCACATTTTCCATTGCTTCGTATTTCCGCAAAGGCTCGGTCGACGGCAGCGGGCAGGGCGGCCGGGTCCGACACCACCTCGCCCCAGCAGCCGCAGGCCCGCGCGATCATGGCGAAATCCGGCGTTGGTTCCAGACTCGTCAGAGGCATCCGGTTGGCGCGCACGGCATGGCCATCGGGATACATGGCGCGCGTGGCACGTACGACGGCGCCCCATGCAGCGTTGTTGAAGATCACGATCAGGATCGGAATCTTCTCGGCAGCGGCGATCTGCTGGCACACGATCGGATTCGCGAAGAGGTAGCTTCCGTCGCCAACAGTGGCGATGACTTCGCGTTGCGGCGCAGCCAGCTTGGCGCCGAGCGCTGCGGGCAGTCCCCAGCCAAGTCCGCCTGCGGGCGAACTGCCGAAGAAGCTGCCTGGTTCCGTCGTCCTCACCGCAGAAAGCACCAAGGGATACTCGTTGACGAAAATGGAATCCGGCGCCCGAGCCCTGTCCAGACAGGCGGAAGCCCAAGCCATCGTCATCTGCTGGGGTACCCGGGCAACCGCCGCCAGTCCTTTCTCGCGAATGGCCGCGCATTTCGACCTGGCCGTTGCCGCCCGCGCTTCGAAGCGGGCCTGCGCCCCATCCATCTCGTCCAGCATGGCTTGCAGGAAGTGGCGCGCCGAAGCGCGGATGGTCAGATTGGAGCGGAAACCGCGCATCGGATATCGCGCCTGCAGTGGATCGGTTCCGACCTGAATGATCTTGGCGCCCGGCGGCGTGTCGCCATTGCCCGGAATCCAGGGAACATCGCACTCGATCACCAGCACGAGGTCGGAATCCCCAATCCAAGGCGCAGACTCATGGCCGCCGTGAAAGGCGTCCTCGCTCGAAAGGCTGAGGTGACGCCGCCGGTACTCCACCACGGCAGCGCCCGCGCGCGCGGCAAAACGCGAGAGAAGCTCCGGCACCTGCCGGTCTACGCCGGCACGCGATGTTATGATGAGCGGCGACCTGGCGCGGGCGAAGAGTTCCGCCGCCTTCCTGACATCCTCCTGCTCGGGTCCGGCGATCCGGGCCGGCAGCATCAACGGCTCGTCGTCCACGGTGCCTGCCGGCTCCATGGCGAGGATTTCGCGCGGCAAGGTCAAATAGACGGGGCCAGCCGGGTCCGAATGGGCTATCGCGAGGGCACGGTCGGTTGCCAGCGTCAACTGGCGCGGGTCGCGAAGCTCGTAATCCCAGCGAACGCTTTCGCGCACCATACCAGCTTGGTCGAACATCTCCTGCGCCCAGTGGATGTTCAGCGATCGCGAGCCGTTCTCACCCTCCTCGAGGATCGGCGTTCGCCCTGCGGCCAGCAGAAGGGGCACGTATTCACGGTCGGCATTGATCAGTCCGTTCAGGGCGTTGGCGGTGCCGACATTGACGTGGACCATCGCCGCCTGGGCCCTCCCTGAGACCATGGCATGCCCGTGCGCCATTGAGATGGCGGCGTTTTCATGCGGGCATACCACGGGGCGCGGGATCGCCATGCCCAGCTGCTCGGAGCGCGCGATGCCCTCGACGATCGACGGGAAGTCGGTGCCGGAATTGGCGAAGAGGAAGTCCACGCCACGTCTCTTCAGAAGGCGCATCCAGGCCTCGCCCACCGACGCAGGGGCAGGCGCCTCGGCGGCCACTCCACTCGCGGAGCCTTGCAGGGCGGTGCTCGGTGTAGCCATGTCTCAAGGTTCCTTCTTAGGTCATGGAAGTATGAAACGTTTCACTGGCATCGGTCAATACGGGCTCCGGGGCGGCCGGCGGCCGAGCTGACTCGGGTGGCGAAATCAGGAGGGTGTGAACATCACCAGCTTCTGGCCAGACTGCGACGGCACGTAGACGGCATGGACTGCCTTGCCGATCGACAAAGCGTCGAAGTCGCAGTCGACGATGTTGGTCATCATCTTCACGCCTCCCGCAACGGTGACGTATGCAATGGCGTAACGGTCGTCTCCGGCGCCGACGACGCTGAAGGAATAGATCTCGCCGCGAGGGTCGATCGCACGGAACTCCAGGGTCGTGGCATGACAATGCGGGCAGACGGCTCGTGGGAAATGGTGCGCTCTGCCGCAGCGGAGGCATGTCGCCAGGACCAGCCGTTCGTCGTTGGCCGCGTCCCAGAAGCCTTTCGCCTCAGGGGAAATCTCGGGAGCGGGATAGGTGCGCGGGTTGGCCACGTCAGTCCTCCCTGGACAGGATCAGCGTGGCGCAGCCATGCCGGGTACCCAGCGCGCCGCCCGTTCCGTGGCAAAGCGCGAACGTGCAATCGGGCACCTGTACGGCGGGGTGCGTCTCACCCCTGAGCTGCCTGACGGCCTCGATGACCTTGGTCATACCGCCGCGGTTTGCGGGGTGGTTGTTGCAAAGACCGCCGCCGTCGGTGTTGAACGGAAGCGCGCCGACGCCCGAAATGAGGTTGCCGCCCGCGACGAAGCTGCCGCCTTGCCCCTTCTTGCAGAAGCCGAGGTCTTCCAGCGCCAGCAGCACCGTGATGGTGAAGCTGTCGTAGATCGAGGCATACTGGATTTGACGGTGCTCGAGGCCTGACTCGGCGAACGCAACCGGTCCGGAACGGACCGCAGCGGTGTACGTGAGGTCCAGTTCGCCGGCGCCCTGGTGCTTGATGCCTTCGCCACAGCCCAGCACTCTGATCGAGGGCCTGCGTAGTGTCCGGGCGACCTCGGGCCGAGCGAGGATGAGCGCCCCGCCACCGTCGGTTACGACGCAGCAATCCAGACGGTGCAACGGCGAGGCGATCATGGGCGATGCCATCACGTCATCGACCGTCACCGCATCCTTCAACCAGGCGTTCGGATTATGCGCGGCGTGCCGCGACGCCGCGACCTTGATCCAGGCGAGTTGTTCGCTCGTGGTGCCGTACTCGTGCATGTGCCGCGCCGCGCACAGCGCGTAGCTCGCAGGTGTGGTCGGACCGAACGGCACTTCGAAATCGCGCTCGGGACGGTCGCCTGTGATGGCAAGCGCGGCGGCGCTGGAGGATCGGTTGGCGCTGCGGGGCTTGCCTGCCAGCGTAATGAGGGCAACGTTGCACATCCCAGCATCGATGGCGCGCGCCGCGCGCCCCACATGCGCGACGTACGACGCCCCGCCAAGCTCCGTAGCATCAGCATAGCGGGGCGTCAGGTTGAGGTAGTCCATCACGGACAGCGCGCCGAGGCCGGGCGCATCGGCGGCGCAGAAATAGCCATCGACTTCGGAAAGGTCGATGCCCGCATCGGTGGCGGCGCCAATCGCACACTCGGCGTGAAGCTGAACGATGGACTTGTCGGGAGCGAACCGTATCGGATGCTCGAAAGCTCCGATGATCCGTGCGTCATATCGAGCCATTCAATCATGACCTCCGCGATATGCAGCAGCCATCGAATACATGCGCTCGAAGCCCCGCCCATCTCTCTCGCGAAATTGCTGCATCAGGCGGGAATCGTTGCCCGTTCGGCGGCCACCACACCCGTACGCTCCTGGCAGGCCACCCAATGTCCCGGCGAGAGTTCCACCAGCTTCTGCTCGTTTACCGCACACGACGCGACCCGCGCGGGGCAGCGCGTGTGAAAGCGGCAGCCGGATGGCAGGCTGATGGGGGAGGGGACATCGCCCTTCAGGAGGATGCGCGTCTTGTTCCTGCGCGCCGGGTCCGGGGTAGGAACAGCCGAGAGCAGTGCCTGGGTATAGGGATGGGCAGGCTTCGTGCAAAGTTCCCTCGCAGGGGCCAGTTCCATGATCCTGCCGAGATACATCACCGCGATGCGTCGGGAGATATGCTCCACGACCGACACGTCATGGGCAATGAAGAGATAGGCGAGTCCGTGCTCCGCCTGCAGGTCCTGAAGCAGGTTGATGATCTGCGCCTGCACAGACACGTCGAGCGCCGACACGGCCTCGTCGCAGACGATGAGCTTAGGTTTGACAGCGAGCGCGCGTGCGATGCCGATGCGCTGGCGCTGGCCGCCTGAGAACTCGTGTGGATAGCGCTTGAGATGGTCGCCCGAAAGGCCAACACGCTCGAGCAGGTCTGCCCCCTTCTCCGCCGCATCTCGCGACGACCTGGCCAGGCCATGTATGGTCATCGCCTCGGCGAGCAGCGAGCCGACGCTCATGCGCGGGTCGAGCGAAGAATAGGGATCCTGAAAGATCATCTGCATGTTCTTGCGCATCCGCCGCATGTCAGGGCGCTTCAGCCTGGTGAGGTCGGTCCCCTGGAAAAATACGGAACCCGATGTTACCTCGACGAGGTTGAGTACGGAGCGGCCGACCGTCGACTTGCCGCAGCCCGACTCGCCCACGAGGCCGAGTGTCTCGCCGTCGAGCACATCGAAGCTCACGCCATCGACGGCGTGCACGCGCTGGCCTCCGCCGACCGCGAAGTATGTCTTGACGTCGTCTGCGCGAAGCAGCGGGAGGGATGCGTTGTCAGTCATAAAGCAAGCAACTCACCTTGTGCCCGGGCGCGACTTCCCTCAGTTCGGGCGTGATCTCGAAATGCGACGGTTTCGCCGACGCGCAGCGCGTTGCGAACAGGCAGCCTGGCGGCACGCTGCCGCGCAGCACCGGCACCGTTCCCGGTATCTGTGTCAGCCTGGGGCGATCATCCGTTTCACGGTCAATACGCGGAACCGAGCGCATCAGTCCCTGGGTATAGGGATGGCGCGGATTGCTGAAGAGTTCGGCGACCGGCGCCTCCTCGACGATCCGCGAGCAGTAGGTGACGATCACCCGTTGCGCGGTCTCGGCCACCACGCCGATGTCGTGCGTGATGAGCAGCACCGCCATCGACAGTCGCGACTTGAGTTCGCCGAGCAGGTCGAGAATCTGCGCCTGAACGGTGACATCCAGCGCGGTTGTGGGCTCGTCCGCGATAAGCAGCTTGGGATTGCACGATATTGCGATTGCGATCATCGCCCGCTGGCGCATGCCACCCGACAACTGATGCGGATATTCGCCTGCCCGCTTCTCCGGCGAAGGCATCTGGACGAGGCGCAGGATCTCGATCGAGCGGTCGCGCGCATCTTTCGCGTTCATGCGTTCATGCAGCCGGAGGGTCTCCGCGATCTGCTCGCCGATCGTGAAGACGGGGTTGAGCGCGCTCATGGGCTCCTGGAAGATCATGGCGATCTCCTTCGCGCGAATCTTCCGCATCGCGCGTTCCGGCAAAGTGGCGAGATCGAGCCCGTTGTAGCGGATGCTGCCGGACGATATTCGGCCGATAGGTTCGCGGAGCAGGCGCATGAGGCTGAGCGCGATTGCGCTCTTGCCGCTTCCCGACTCGCCCACCACGCATACGGTCTCGCCCGCCCGGATATCGAAATCCACGCCGTTGACCGCATGGACGACGTTGGCGCCGCGGCCGAAGGTGACGCTCAGGCCGGAGACTTCGAGAAGCTTCGGATGGAGACTGTCAGGCTGCAAACCGCTGTCCTCTGTATGAGCCGGAACCGGCCGCGCGCGTCCGACCATATCGAAAACTGGAGCGATCACAAAAGGAAAATATCAAGGCTTTTGTCTTTCACCCTTCCGAAGGCTCGACCTGTGTGCGTATCGCCATGAGTATCTCGTCGACCTCACGACCTTCGTGAAGAAATCCGCCAGGAATTTGGCCGATCTGAGTGTATCCGCGCCGCTTGTAGAATTCCTGCGCCACCGGGTTTTCGACACTTACGGCCAGCTCGATCTGCCGCACGCCGATGGCCCGGGCGTGCTTCATCACGGCTTCATGAAGTGCCTTTGAGACGCCAGACCCTCTTGCCGACTCTCGCAGATAGACCATTATCAGCGTCGCCCGGTGCGCCATCTTGCTTGTAGGCTGCCGCACGAGACCCATGAAACCCACGGCCTCGCCGGCGTCGTCGAATGCGACGAAGAAGTCGATCTTCGACATGCGTGCGCGGACCTGCCGTTCGTTCATGTTCTCCCAGTCGGCGGGAACTTCTGCGAACGCGCCGGGCGCCGCCTCCATGGCCTCAATCCGGATCTTCTTCAGGGTTTCCCAGTCATCTCCAGTGAGAAGCCGGATCAGCATGTGTGCTCGCCTTCCTTGATGAATTCCGTCGTCGCTCGTGTCGCTGCTGCCATCGGCCGATGCCTTAAATACGGCGGTGGCGGCTCACGCGATCGACTCCATTGAAACGTTTCCACGGTCATGTCGCAAGAGGCCTGGAGGACTTTTTGTGCGCCGCTGCCGTCGCATCGCATCAGCAAGGCGATCGAGGCTTCTCCCCAGCACATCTACACGGTAGAATCCATTGCACGCGGCCTGGTGGCGCCGCGGCCGCGATCTGTGCAAAGCACCGCCACCAGAGCCTGCCATGAAGCCCAAGAGCCAACGGCCAGCCCCCAGAAAGCAGGAAAAGGACGCCGGGCGGACACAGCCTCCCGTGGTTCTGCCGGCCCGCAAGTCGACGATCAAGGACGTGGCTCGGGTCGCTGGCGTTTCCTTGGGTACGGTTTCGCGGGTGCTGAACGGGAGCCTCACGGTCGGCAATGCCGTTCATCGCAAGGTGATGCAGGCAATCGAGGAACTCAACTTCGTCCCCAGTGCCGCCGCGCAGAGCATGCGGCGCAAATCCAGCCTCATCGTCGGCTGCATCGTCCGCGAGATTTCAATCGCGCCTCTCGCGGAATTCGTGCGCGCCTCGCAGACCGCGCTCGACGCCGCCGGCTACTCGTTGCTGCTCTCGATCTCGGATGGCGAAGAGGAGCGTGAGCGGGCGCTGCTCAAGCGACTGCAGAACCGGCAGGTCGACGGGATTATCCTCAGCCCCTACACGCGCCTTAGCCAGGACTATGAGGCAATGCTGCGCGGCCTTGGCATTCCGATCGTCCTCGTCGATCGGGACAAGCCGGACTGGGCGGATGCGGTCATGGTGGACCACGCGCACGGCGTCGAGATCGCGGTCGAGCACCTGCTGAATTTAGGGCATCGCAAAATCGCGCTGCTGACGGGCCCGGAGGACACTTTTCCGGCAGCCCAACGCGTGAAGGGTTACATGGCGGCTTACAAGCGGAACAAAGTCGCGGTCGATCCCGCGATGGTGCGAACGGGAAGCTATCTTGCCACTGCGGGCTTCCAGCTCGCTTCGACGATGCTTTCCGGCAAGAACCGGCCGACCGCCATCATCGCGGGCGGCCTCAGCATGCTGCCGGGCGTGTTGCGCGCGGTGCAGACCCTCAAGCTCTCGGTGCCGGAGGATGTATCCATCGTGGGAACAGGTCCCTCGGAACTCTCGGAGCTCCACGTGCCGCCGATCAGCGTTCAATACTGGGACCATGGCGAAACGGGACGCGTGGCGGCCATGATGCTTCTGGACCGCATGCTCAAGAAGGGAAACCCGGAGCCGCAGCGCGTGCTTCTGCCCAGCACGTTCATCTCCACGCGCTCGATCGGACCGAAGCCGCGACGATCCTCCAGAGCATGGTCCGCGAGCTGATCACCAGTCCGTGGCTATATACTTGGCCTCAAGGAACTCGAGCATTCCGTGATGCGCGCCCTCGCGGCCGAGGCCACTCTGCTTAACCCCTCCGAAAGGTGCCGCCGGGTCGGACACCAGGCCGCGATTGAGGCCGAGCATCCCAGCTTCCAGCCGCTCGCATACGCGCAGGCCACGCGAGAGGTCGCTCGTATAGACATACGCCACCAGTCCGTACTCCGTGGCGTTGGCGAGTTGCACCGCCTCGTCTTCCGTGTCGAAAACGGAGATCGCGGCCACCGGGCCGAAAATCTCCTCGGAGGCCATTGCCGCATCTTGCGGGACGTCGAACAGAACCGTCGGGGGAAAGAAGCATCCGCCCCGAGGGTTGGGCATTGCGCCGCACAGGACCTTTGCGCCGCGTGACACCGCATCGTCCATCAGCTCGACGATCTTCGACACCGCGGCACCGTTGACGAGCGGCCCGCATTCTGTAGCCTCGTCCTCACCGGGGCCGACCTTGAGCGCCGCCATCCGAGCAGCAAGTCGCCGTGCGAATTCGTCTGCCACGCCCCGCTGCGCGAAGAAGCGGTTCGCGGCCGTGCATGCCTGTCCGCCGTTGCGCATCTTCGCAAGTAAAGCGCCCTCGACCGCGCGGTCCAGGTCGGCATCGTCGAAAACCAGGAAGGGTGCGTTGCCGCCGAGCTCCATAGACGAGTGCACGACGCGGTCTGCGGCCTTGCGCAGAAGGATGCGGCCGACCTCGGTCGAACCGGTGAAAGACAGTTTGCGCACCCTGTCGTCTTCCAGCATCGAATCGACGACCTGCGAGGTCGTCGAGGAGGTGATGACGTTCACCACGCCATCTGGCACGCCTGCTTCATGGAGAAGCGTCGCGATCGCATAGGCGGTAAGCGGTGTCTCGGTCGCGGGCTTCAGCACGCAGGTGCAGCCGGCCGCCAGTGCGGGGGCGATCTTGCGCGTGGCCATTGCCGCCGGGAAGTTCCAGGGTGTGATGAGCAGCGAAACGCCGATCGGCTGATACGTCACCAGTATCCGATTTGACCCGGACGGCGCCGTCGACAAGTGCCCGTCGATCCGCACCGCTTCCTCGGAGAACCAGCGGAAGAACTCCGCGGCATAGGTGACCTCGCCGCGGGCATCGCGCAAAGCCTTGCCGTTCTCCAGCGAGATAAGGCGCGCCAGCGGTTCCACGTCGCGGACGATCAGCTCGAATGCCCGGCGCAGGATTTCGGCGCGCTTGCGTGGCGGTGTGGCGGCCCAAGCGGCGGCTGCGCCCGAAGCCGCATCGACTGCGGCGCGCGCATCATCCACACCTGCGTCCTCGACCTGGCCGAGCACACTTCCGTCGGAAGGGTTCATCACGGGGATGCGCCTGTCGCGACTGCCCTTGGTCCATGCTCCGCCGATGAACAGGCGGCCCTCGTATGAGGCTGGTTGCGTCATGATGTTCTCTCTGTCTTTGTCCGATCGCTCAGGCGAAATTCTCGCGGGACCACGTGTAGGTGTCGTCGAGCGTAAGCCTGAAGCGCTTGAGCACCTCATCGACCTGCTCTGCGTTGATGATCAGTGGCGGGCACAGGGCGATGCTGTCCTGCACGGCGCGCACGATCAGCCCATGGCCATGGCCGCGCTCGAAGAATGCAGCCCCTACCTTGCCGAGCGGATCGAACGCGCGCTTGGTCGCGGGATCTGCGACCAACTCGACAGCGGCGATGAGGCCGACTCCCCTGACCTCGCCGACCATCGGGTGGTCGCGCAGTTCGCCAAGGCCCGCCTGCAAGCGCTCGCCCATGGCAGCCGCGTTCGCCACCAGCCCGTCTTCCTCGATGATGCGAATGTTCTCGAGCGCTACGGCAGTGGCGACGGGGTGGCCGCTGGTGGTGAACCCGTGTCCGAAGTTGCCCAGCCTGTCGCTGTTGTCGGCGATGCCTGCATAGAGCTCGTCGCTGATCACGATCGCCGATAGCGGCAGGTACGACGAGGTGATCTGCTTGGACAGGACCAGCATGTCGGGCTTGATATCGAAGAGCTCGCAACCGAACATCCGGCCCGTTCGTCCGAAACCGGTGATCACTTCGTCCGCGATGATCAGGACGTCGTACTTGCGGCATACGGCCTGCACCTTCTGCCAATAGGTGCGCGGCGGCACCAGGACTCCACCGGCGCCCATCACAGGCTCGCCAATGAAGGCTGCGATCGTCGCAGGCCCTTCCGCCAGTATGAGCTGCTCGAGCTGGCCGGCCAGCCGGCTGGCGAATTCCTCCTCGCTCTCGCCTTCCCATGCATGGCGATAGTGATGCGGGCAGGCGGTGTGCAGAAAATTGGGGAGGGGGAGGTCGAAGTCGCGGTGGTTCCAGGGCAGGCCGGTCATGCTGCCCGACGCGACGGTGATGCCGTGATAGCCGCGGATGCGCGATATGATCTTCTTCTTCTGCGGCCGTCCTCGGGCATTGTTGAAATACCAGAGCAGCTTGACGACCGTGTCGTTCGCTTCCGACCCTGAATTTGCGAAGAACACGCGGTTCAGTCCGGCGGGCGCGAGGCTTGCGACCTTCTCGGCCAGATCGATCGCCGGGTTGTTAGCCTTGTGTGAGAAGGAGTGATAGTAGGGAAGCCGCCGCATCTGGGCCGCCGCCGCCTCGACCAGCCGCTCCTCGCCGAACCCGACAGCAACGCTCCAAAGCCCCGCCAGGCCTTCGATGTATTCGTTGCCCTGGTCGTCGCGGACGTAGATGCCCTTACCGCTTTCGATGACCGTCGGGCCCCGTCGCTCGTGGGCGCGGGCGTTTGTGTAGGGGTGCAGCGCGTAGGCCTTGTCGCGCGCGTGCGGGGAATTCGGGAGCGCTGCGGGGTCTGCGGATGACATGCTGCTCTCCTCGATGCATGCGGAAACATCAGTCCGGTCGCATAGGTTCATCGAAAAGACAAAATGTCAAATCTTTTATCTTATTATCAACAACGCGGCGCGTACACCCGTGCCGGACGCGACTCGATGCTCACGAGTCGTCGGGCATATCCGAGCCGACGGACTCTTCCAGCGGTGCAAGATGCGCCTCCACGACACGGACGATCTCGGCGGTGTCGCGACGACGGATTGCCTCCATCGTCAGGGTGTGCATACGCGCCACGTCGTCGACGTCCTCAATGTCGGCGAAATACTGCCGCATGCTGATGAACAGGTGCTCGAGGACCTGGTGCTGGTAGAGCGCAAGCGCGGCACTGCGCGCGGCCCGGCCTATCGCGTAATGGAACAGCTGGTCGAAGCGCAGGCGCAGCGCGAGATCGCCGTTGCGGTTTTCCAGCAATCCGTCGATGCATGCCTGCATTGCCGCGAAGTCCTCGGCTGTCGCGCGCTGCGCCGCGAGCAGGCAGAGCTGGATCTCGATCGGTTTGCGCGCCTCGACGACATCGCGGACGCCCAAATGCTGCAATGGCGCCGTCACTGCCAGGATGTCGTCGGGGATACGGTTGGAGCCGACCGTCAGGCCGCCGTTTATGCCGCGCTGGGTGCGGACTATGTTGGCGGACGAGAGTACCTTGAGTGCTTCGCCAACCACCGGTTTGCTGACGTTCATCAGCTTCGCGAGCACATCGATATTGGGCAGCCGCTCCTCGGGCTGGAAGGCGCCAGAGAGGATGGCGTAGGTGATCTGCGTGACGACTTCCTGATGCGCGCGCGGGCTGATGATCGGGTGGAAATGCCATCTGGCCGCAGAGTGGGCAGGTTGGTTTTCAGCCATCATGATCATCGCGGCGCCAAGTGAACTATGTGCGCCAAATACACCAAGGCGTGAAAAAATCAAAACTCAAGCTGATTGTCCAATAGACGCGACGTCCCCTCGAGCGGCAAAGCCGATTCAGCTTAAAGTCCGAAGAAACCGCCCATGTCGTCGATAAGCTTGCGCTGATACCGGCGGAACCCTTCGTTCGGCTGCTGGTGTGTCAGGCGCGACAGCAGCGGATCGCCGGCGTCGATGGAGGAGCCGGCAAGCGTCTGCACGACAGCATGGCCGCAGAATGGTACATGGACCTCCGAGTAGCCTCCCTCGTGCGCGAAAACGGCCTTGCCGCCGCAAAGCTCTTCAGCCGCATCCAGAACCATGGCAGTCATCCGCCGGAAGGTATCGGACGTCGCGATCATGCGCGACAGGGGGTCCACTCCGGAGGCGTCGAAGCCGCAGGCCACGACGATCGCGTCGGGTTTGAAGCGCTCAAGAGCGGGGAGCACGATGCGCTCCATCGCGTGGATGTATGCGTCGTGGCCGCTGCCGGGGAGCAACGGCACGTTGATGTTGTAGCCCTCGCCCGCCCGCGCGCCACGTGATTCCGCTGCGCCGCTGTTTGCCGGATAGTTGTTCTCCTGGTGCAGCGAGATGGTGAGAACGTCGCTGCGCTCGTAGAAGATGTGCTCGGTGCCGTTGCCGTGGTGCACGTCCCAGTCGACCACTGCGATACGCGACGCCGTCTTCTCCGCCAGCGCCGTCTCGATGGCGATCGCGACGTTGGCAAGCAGACAGTAGCCCATCGGCTCCGAGGGCAGGCAATGGTGCCCCGGCGGGCGGCACAGCGCATAGGCGTTGCGGTACGTCCCCTTGAGCACGTCCCGCAGAGCCTGCGTCGCCATTCCAGCGGAGAGCGCGGTCATCTCGTAGCCGCCCTGGCTGAACGGCGTGCGCACTCCCAGTTCTCCGCCGCTGGCGTCGCTCAGCGCCTTGAATTTCGCGAGATAGTCGGCGGGATGGACACGCCGCAGTTCCTCTTCTGTCGCCGTCCGTCCCGTGACCATCGCGAGTTCATCGGCCAGACCCGTCCGCAGGAGCAGGTTGAGAAACCGCCGCTTGCTCTCCGGCGTCTCGGGAAGGCCGCCGTTTACGACGGGCTGGACGTTGCCCTGCACCGGCAGGATGAAGGCGTAGTTGCCGCCGGAATGCCAGAAGCAGTGTTCATTCCAGTAGAACGCAGTGGACGCGGTCATTCTTCATGCCTCCAGCAATCGGCGCCAAGCGGGAGCGCCTTTCAGGTCTCTGCCCGGGTACAAGCCAGCCAGCAGTCAGGCAGCCTTGCGCAGCGGCAACCCCGCCTTCGCGACGGCTCCGGTGAAGGATTCGCCCGGAAGCCAGCTCTGAACACTGCGGCGCACGTCGATCAGCGCCTCGAGGTCGATGCCCGTCTCGAACCCCATCTCGTGGACGAGGAAGACGGTGTCCTCGAGGTTGATGTTGCCAGTCGCGCCGGGCGCAAAGGGACACCCGCCAAGTCCTCCGAGCGAAGCATCGAGACGCGTGACGCCCTGGTCGATCGCGGCAGCGGCATTGGCCAGGCCGAGGCCCCGCGTGTCGTGGAAATGGCACAGCAGCGGCACGTCTCCGGCGAGGCCCATGACGGCCTTCACCAGCCTCGCCACCTGCCTCGGATTGGCGTAGCCGACGGTGTCAGCAAGAGAGATCTCCTGAGCGCCGAGAGAGAGAAGTTCCTCGGCGATGCGCAACACATCGCTTTCGGGAACCCTGCCGGCTATCGAACAGCCGAACGATGTCGCGATCCCCACGCTCAGCTCGGTCGTTACCCCAAGGTGGTCACGCAGGCGGACGATCTCGCCGAACTCGCCTACGGCATCTGCCGTGGATCGCCCGACGTTTGAGAGGCTGTGCGCATTGCTCGCGGAGACCACATAGTTGAGCTTTGGCGCCTTGAGCGCAAACCCTCTTTCGGCGCCCTTCCGGTTCGGGATGAGGGCCGACACCCCGAAGCCGCCCATGGCCATGGCAGCGGGAAGCACCTCCGGTGCGTCGGCGAACTGTGGGAGCAACCGGGGCGAGGAGAACGACGTCACCTCGATGTCGGGAACGCCCGCAGCGGCAGCAAGGCGGAACCATTCGATTTTCTTCTCGGTCGGGAGGAAGGCGGAAGCCGCCTGCAACCCGTCCCTCGGCCCGACATCCCTCAGCGAAATCCTGGTCATTGCCACACCTATTCGCCCTTGAAATCCGGTAGTCGGCGCTCGTTGAAGGCACGCACGCCCTCATACCGATCCTTCGTATGGACGAGGCGATTGTAGGCCTCGATCTCGAAACCCATCCCGTCCGGAAAGGACATCTCGACCCCACGCCGGATCGCCTGTTTTGCACGCTGCACAGCGAGAGGCGCGTTGCCGGCGATGCGCGCGGCGGTTTCAAGCGCTGCGTCGAGCAGTTCACCGGCGGGCAAGACCCGGTTCACGAGACCCCAGGCAAGCGCCTCCTGAGCGCTGAAGGGCGATCCTGTCATGATCAGTTCGTTGGCGCGCTTCTGGCCTACCGCGCGGGACAGCGTCTGCGTGCCGCCACAGCCTGGTATGATGCCGAGCGTGACCTCCGTCAGCGCGAAACGGGCATCTTGCGAGGCATAGATCACGTCGCACGCAGCGGCGATCTCGCACCCGCCGCCATAGGCGTGGCCGTTCACGGCGGCGATGACCGGGACGGGACATTCGAGCAAAGCGCGTATCATCTTCTCGAAGACGATATGCTGGGCCTGCCAGGCGCCGTCGTCCATGGTCGCCCGCTCCTTCAGGTCGCCGCCGACGCAGAAGGCACGGTCGCCGCTCCCCGTGAGGACGATGCATCGGATGTCGTCTCCGCCGCCCGACGCCTCGTCGAACAGCCGCAGAATGTCGTGGCCCAGCGCCGTGTTGACGGCGTTGAGAACTTCTGGGCGTTTGAGGCGCGCCAGCATGACTTTCGGCTTTGGAAACCCGATCTCGAGGATGTCGGAGCCGGCAAACATCAGATCGCCTCCACGCCCAGCAGCGCGCCCCAGCGACGCAACTCGGCAAGGATGGCGGGCGCCACCGAAACCCCTTCGCGTATCTGCTGCTGACGCACGGCGAGCGCGCGGTCCCCGGGCATGCGCACCGCATCCTTGCCATTGGCGACACTGCTCGCACGGCAGGCTCCGCCCAGCCAGCTCATCTGCCTGCCGAACCCCTCCGCGCCGCCGAAATGTGCCGGATCGATGACCTGCACGAAGACAGAATTGGCCTCGCCATCCTTGGCCGAGGCGGGGGTGGCGCGACCGTAGCCAGTCAATGCCGCGGAAAGCGCCTCGATGAGGATTGCGAGCGCGTAGCCCTTATAGCCCTGCTCAAGCCCGCCCGCCGGCAGTATGGCGCCATCTTCGTCGAAATAGCTTGCCGGGTCTGCGCTGGCCGTCCCGTCCGGCAGGACGATCCCGGCGACGTCCATCTGCCTGCCGGCCTCGTGGGCGCGATAGAGCGGGCCCATGGCCGACATCGACGCACTCGTATCGATGAGGATCGGATCGCCGGCTGTGGGGATGCCGGCAGCAAGCGGGTTGCAGGAGAAGACGCGGCTGGTGCCGCCATGGGGGGCGACAGTGCTTTCCGACGGCGTGCTCGCCATGATGATGACCAGTTGGCCCTTCGCCGTAGCCTTCATCAGATACGCCGCCAGGCACGCGATGTGCTGCGAGCGCGATATGGCGATGGTGCCGGTGCCGTGGCTGCGCGCCATGTCGCTGGCGCGCTCCACTGCCGACCTGACAACCCACGGACCGGGCAGGAAGCCGGCATCCCAGTGCTCTACCGCATTTCCGGCGCTCACGATCTGGATCTCGCCGTCGCGGCTGGTCTCGCCGCTCTGTAGCCACTCAAGATTGCTGGACATGCGCTTCAACCCATGTGTGCGGTAGCCCAGAAGTTCGCCCTCGACGAAGACGTCAGCGACGACACCGGCACGGTCCGATGGGAGCCCCGCCGCTTCGAGCAGCCGCGCGCAGCAGGCACGAAGCGCATCGGCACCGTAGGTGGACGCATTCTCCTTCATGTCGTCTCCCTTGCGCGGCGATACCGGCTGGCGTTCCGTCGCAGCCCCCTTGTCAATACGATCTCGGCAGGCCCAGCGCATGCTGCGCTACATGACTGAGGATCAGATTGGTCGATACCGGCGCTGTCCTGTACAGGCGCGCTTCGCGCCACTTTCTCTCGACATCGTAGTCGCGGGCGAAGGCGAAGCCACCGAATGTCTGGAATGTCGTGTCGGCCGCGTTCCATGTCGCTTCCGACGCGAGCAGGACGGCCATATTGGCTTCCGCGCCGCAGGGCTGTCCCGCCTCGAACAGCGCCATTGCACGCTCGACCATCAGCGCGGCAGCTTCCAGGCTGACGTGAACCCTCGCAAGCGGGAACTGGATGCCCTGATTCTGACCAATCGGGCGGCCAAAGACCTTTCTTTCATTGGCGTAGGAAACGCCCTTTCCCAACAGCCAGCGCCCGTCGCCGATGCACTCGGACGCGATGAGTATGCGTTCGGCATTCATGCTGTCGAGGATATAGCGAAAACCCTTGCCCTCCTCGCCGACCAGGCTGGCTGCCGGGATACGCAGATCGTCGAAGAAGATCTCGGTGGTGTTGTGGTTGACCATCGTCTTGATGGGACGGATCTCCATTCCCTTGCCGATCGCGGCACGCATGTCGATAAGGAACACCGACAAGCCCTCGGTACGTTTCGTGACCTGATCGAGCGGCGTGGTGCGGGCAAGCAGCAGGATGTAGTCCGAAAAGAGTGCCCGCGAAGTCCACACCTTTTGCCCGCGGATCACATAGGAATCTTCCTCGCGAACGGCCATGGTCCGCAACTGAGTGGTGTCAGAACCCGTCGTCGGCTCGCTGATGCCGAACGCCTGCAGGCGAAGTTCGCCGGCAGCGATACCGGGCAGCACAGCGCGCCGCTGCTCCTCGCTGCCATGCCGCAGCAGTGTGCCCATGATGTACATCTGCGCATGCGCACAGTTTGCCGAGCAGCCGTTTGCATTGATCTCCTGAAGGATCGCCGCTGCCGCGCCGAGCGGCAGACCCGAGCCGCCGAATTCCTCCGGAATCAGCACCGACAGGAAGCCCGCCTCCGTGAGAGCCTGCACGAAGGCTTCCGGATAGGCTCCACGCTCGTCGAGATCACGCCAGTAGTCCCCGGGGAACTTCTCGCAGATGCGCCGTACGGAATCACGTATCTCCGGATAGTCGGAACCCGTGCTTGCGGCGGCGTTGGCAGGTGCGTTCATCGGGCAATCGGTCTGACTTCTGTGTGTCGCTAGTCGGCCGGCGCAGAAATGCCTGCCGGCCAGTGATCGGGATTGTGCTGACCCAGGCCGGGTGCTTTCGAGTCGGAGCGGTAGCGCACGCCGTCGAAGGTGATCGGGGTGCCAACCAGCGGCAGCGTGTCCTCGGCACACGGCGTCAACATGCCGAGAGCCTTGGTCTGCTCGCTGTCTGCAACGCCCGCGACGTCAAGCAGCGGCGAGTTCGGCACCCCCGCGTGATCAAGTGCGGCGCAGACGTCTTCCAGCGGGCGATCCGCCAATACCGCCATGATGGTGTTGATCACCAGATCCCTGTGCTTCACGCGCCCGGCATTGGTGCGCAGTTCGGCGTTGTCCGCGAGATCCGCAATACCCAGCGCAGCCACGAGCTTTGCAAACAGGCGGTCGTTTCCCGCCGCAATCATCACAGCGCCCGTGGCGGTCGCGAAGACCTGGTAGGGGACGATCTCTGCGGACCCGGAGCCCTGCGGCTTGCGCAATTCGCCCGTGGCGAGATATCCGGCAAGCGGAACGGTCATCCACGCAACGCCGGTTTCGTAGAGCGACGTACCGATATTGCGACCCGCGCCATCGCCGCGCCTGCCCACCAGCGCCGCGAGCAAGCCGATGACCGCCCACAGCGCCGTGCCCATGTCGACGATCGATACGCCGACGCGAACCGGGGGACGGTCAGCCTCACCGGTGATGCTCATGATGCCCGCCGAAGCCTGGACAAGGGGATCGTAGCCCGGTTTCTCCTTCATCGGGCCGACCGAGCCGAACGCTCCGATGTCACACCAGATGAGCGAAGGTTTCAAAGACATCAGATCTTCCGCGCCGAGACCAAACTTGCTCAGCAGGTTCGGGCGCAGGTTCTGAATCACTGCGTCGGCCTCGTCGACGATCAGCTTGCGCAGTCGGGCCGCCTCTTCGGCAACGCTGAAATCGACCGTCACGCTTTCCTTGCCGCGGTTCAGCGCCGTGAAGATGGTTGCTGCGCCGCCCCAATAGGGAGGACCCCAGCCGCGCGCATAGTCACCGGCCTGCGGGTTCTCGACCTTGATCACCCGCGCACCGAGATCGGCCAAAACCTGACCCGCATAGGGGGCGGCAACGCTGTGCCCGAGTTCGACGACCGTGATGCCGCGCAGCGGCCCCTGAGAAGACGGTGCAATGTTCAAACTGGGCATGAGTTGGCTGGTACTACGACGCGGGATGGTTGTCAATGAAACGTTTCACGAAATCGCGGCAGGCTGGCCGGCGCCGCGGAACCGGCCGCGCGGCGGTGACCCCAGTGGCATCGCCCGTGCCTTTTTGAACAGCCATTCAGCGGCCTTTCCAGACGGGCTTTCGCTTCTCCAGATAGGCCTTCGCACCTTCGATGCGATCTTCCGATGCATAGGGGTTGGGCCCGACGTTGAGGCGTAGCGCGGCCGACAAAGGGAGACCGAAGCTCTTGCGGGCCATTTCCTTGATGCGGCGCGTGCTCAGCGGCGCATTCGCCGCGATTGTCTCCGCAAGCTCCAACGCGGCGGAAAGCACTGCGCCCGGAGGCACAAGGCGACCCACGAGCCCCCATCGCTCCGCTTCCTTCGCGGTGCACAGGCGGCCGGTGAACAGCAGCTCATAGGCGATCGAGGGGGGAATGGTGCGGGGCAGGACCACGCTGCCGAAAAGCGCACCCATGCCGACCTTCGCCTCCGGAAACCCAAGCCGGGCCGTGTCGACCGCCAGCAGGATGTCGCACGCCAGCGCGAGTTCCAATCCTCCGGCGACCGCCGACCCGTTGAGTGCCGCGATGACCGGCTTTCCGACCTCCGACACCACCTCGTAGACCAGCCTTTCGGAGGTGCTCATCGGTCCAAGGCCGCGGTCGTTTCGCGGGGCTTCGTTGAGGTCGCTTCCCGAGCAGAATGCGCGGTCGCCCATGCCCGTGATCACGATGACCCGGACCTCCGGGTCCGCATCGGCGTCCAGAAATGCGTCGATGAGTTGCTCGCGCATGGCGTATGTCATGGCGTTGCTGCGCTGCGGGCGGTTCATCGTGAGCAGCCTGATGTGCCCTTTCTCCGCAATCAGTAGTTCGCGATCCGCGTCGTCCGTCCCGCCCATGTGGTGGTCCTCCCTCACGGAATGAGCACGACGCGGCCCAGCAACTCGTCGGATTCCGAAATCCGATGGGCTTCGGCGGCCTCGGAGAGCGGAAGCGTCTTGGCGACCAGCGGGCGGATCTGGCCGGCTGCGACCATGCGCAGCGCCATCTGCAGTTGCCTGCGCGACGTGCTGACTGCGCTGCGGATTTCCAGCCCCCTCCGGTAGATGCTGGTCATCTTTACCTCGACCGGCTTGCCGGTGACGTCGCCGACGAGGACGATGCGTCCGCCCAGAACGACGGCCCGCAGCGCCTGCTGGAAGGCAGGGCCGCCGACCGTGTCGATGACCACATCGACACCACCAGCGCCGCTGGCTTCGCGGACCGACTTCGCGAACTCGCCGTCGGGCGCCACCACCACGGCATCGGCGCCGAGCTCCTTGAGCATGGCTGCCTTCCGCCCGTCACGGGTCGTTGCGATCACGAAGGCACCGACCGCTTTCGCGATCTGGACAGCATGCGTGCCGACGCCGCCCATGCCGGTAACCAGCACTCGCTCGCCGATCCGTACCAGACCGGTATCGCAGACTGCGTTGTAGGCCGTCCCGACGGGGCAGCCCACGATGGAGGCGGCGACATAGTCGACGCCTTCGGGCAGCTGGCAGAGATTGTCGTCGTTGACCAGGACGAGCTCGGCATAACCGCCCATTGCCTGATTGCCGAGGAAGCGCAGATCCGCGCAAAGGGTCTCGCGGTCGGTACGGCACTTGGTGCAATGACCGCAGACATATTCGCGCTGCGTGGACACGACCCGGTCGCCGATCTGGAAACCGCGGGCACGCGGTCCGAGGCCCACGACCTCGCCGGCGATCTCGTGGCCCAGCACCAGCGGGCTGTGCAACTCGCGCGTCGGCGGCGCGCGGCGCACAAGGAGATCGCGACGGCAGACTCCGCAGGCGTGCACCTTTACAAGCACATGCCGCCCCGTTGGCACCGGATCGTCCATCGTCTCGTAGGACAGACCGCTTGGCTCGCCGTGCTCGCGGACAATGACTGCCTTCATGGAGCGCCTCGAATGTCTTGCTGTGATAGTGAGGCCGAAGCCAGTTCGATTGTTGCGGCGGCGTCGGAGATCACGACAATGCCGTCTGTCTTTCTCGCTGTGAGCACCGCGTCCACGAGACCTGCGCCCGACTGAGCGGACATCGACACAACGCGGCCTTCGAACACCACCGTCTCGCCGGCAAACACCGGCTGGCGCTGGCGATAGCCGAGGCGCCGCAGATAGGCGTCGTCGCCGCCCCACGACATCATCATGCGGGCCATGAGGGCGCCGAGCATTTGACCGTCCGCCACTGGCGCCGGCATGCCGAAGCGCCGGACGAACTCCGTGTCGTAGTGGTAGGGATGGAAGTCCCAGGTTGCAGCCGCGTATCGGACAAGAGACGTCAGGCTGAAATGGAACTCGATCGGCGCTATCGCATCGCCGACGCGGACGTCCTCGAAGTGCATTGTGTTCGAGGTGCTCACTTCAGATACACGTTGGCTTCAACGTCGGTGGCCAGCGTCTCGCCTTTCTGGTTGGTGTAGTCGGCACGCGACGTCACAAAGACGGCGGATTCTCCGCTGCTCGTCCGACGGGCAACGATGTCCACGATCCTCCACGTCACGGAGACGCGATCTCCTGGCCTCGCCGGCTGGACGAACTCGTAGGTGTTGCCGCTGCGCATGAACCGGCGTCCCTCGAGCGGGAGATCCCACTCGACGCCGTCGGAGCCGCGACCCGGCTCGCCTCCGAGAATCTGGTTGGTCTCGCAGATCAGCGTGGGCGGCGCGATCATGCCTCGGTGCCGGCTGCGACCGGCGCGCTCGGTGTCGCCATAAAGCGGATTGGCGTCTGCGGTCGCCAGCGCGAAGTAGCGCACCGCCGCCTCTCCCAACGGCTCCGGCGCGGTGAACGTCTGCTCTCTGCCGACGTGAGCAAGCAGGCGCTCGTCGAGGTCCTCGCTCATCCGGCAGCTCCCGGACCAACCTGCGCCGCCGCTTCGACGACGATCAGCGAACCCGGCCGCGTAAGGCCTTCGCAGACCACGCCGGTCGCAGCGGGAAACGGCTCGGAGAAAATGTCCCGACGGACCTGTGCCGTGTCCCGGTAGGAGGTAAGTGCCTCCGGCGTAATGAATTCCGTCGTCTTGAGGACGTCCTCGAAGCTGCTGTCGGCCGCATCGAGCATCCGCCCGAGGCGCTCGTACGCGTCCCTGCATTGAGCGCCTATGCCATCAAGCGCGGGATCGCCGGTAACGGAAAGGAAGACCACGTTTGACGGACCTGGCCGTGCAATCGTCGTCTCGATCTGAACGCCTTCGCCGCCGTTCGGAAGGCAGGGGCATATGATGGCGGCGTGGCCCTCCGGCAAAGTCAGCGCCCGTGCCTTGTCGCCAGGCGCCACGAACTGAGTCTGGCGCAACACGGTGGGGCCGTCTCGCAACGCGACGCCGAGCGCCCGTTCCGCATCTTCGCCCGTCGCGCCGAGCACGGACGGCAAGTGCTGAAAGCCATGCATTCCCGGTACGAAGGCTTCAACCTCGAGGAGCGCGTGCTCGCGCAGCAGCCGCTTGACGACTATGTCCGTCGAAACGACCGACGGGCCGAGCAAGCTGCGCTGTAGCGCATCGAGAGCGGGAACATCCGCAAGCACGTCGGAACGGATGTAGCGCACGACGCGTGTGATGTCGCCGAGCCCTTTTCGGGCCGGGTCCAGGCACAGCCTTATCTTGTCGAACACGATTTCCGCCTGCTCGATCAGGCCTCCGTCCACCACCATCTTGTTGGTGTCGGCCTCGTGGCGCACCGCCGTGCACCCCGACATCCAGATGCCGCTGTCGGCGATCACGCCCAGCGAGAACGCGAAGCGCCGATAATCCAGATAGGGGAAGTATTCTGGCTGCAGGGTCTGCCGGGTCATCGTCAACGTCCCTTCCACACCGGCGCACGTCTCTCGCCATACGCTCTGAGAGCCTCGTGGTGATCCTCGGTGGCGCTAACGAACTCCTGCGCCTTGGCAACCAGGCGCGCCGAATCCTCCAGCGACTGCCCGATCGATTCTCCCAGCACCAGCTTGAACGTCTGCACCGTCAGCGGCGGGCAGTTCTGGCTGATCTCCAGCGCCAGCGCGCGGCTCGTCGCCATCAGTTGTTCCGGCGCGACGACGTGGCCCACGAAGCCGATCTCCTTGGCTCGGGCCGCGTCGATCGTGCGCCCGGTAACGCCCCATTCAAAAGCATTGGCGTAGCCGATCAGCTGCTGCACGAGGGCGAGGCTCATATCGTCGGGGACGATACCTCGGCGCACGAAGACCCAGCCGAACTTGGCCTCCGAGGAGGCGATCCGGATATCGCACCCGGCGGCGAGGCCGATGCCGGAGCCGACGGCGGGACCATTCACGGCGGCGATCGCCGGCTTCGAAAGGCGACGAAGGCTGTGGACCACCTTGCGGATGCCCACATCGATGGGCGACAGCTGGTCGCGCGGCGAGGGCGCTTCGGCTTCGAGAACCTTGCCCTTCTCGATCATTTTCTTGATGTTGCCGCCTGAACAGAAGATGCGCCCCGAGCCGGTGAGGATCATCACGCGCGCGGATGGGTCGCGGTCGATCCGCTCGACCTCCGCGACGATCTCCTCGTTCATTTCCGGGCTGACGGCGTTCTTGGCCTCGGGATCGTTCAAAGTCACCGTTACGATGCCGTGCTCGTCCTGTTCCGTGATGATGTATCGATAGGCCATGTAGTCCCCGTCAATTCCGAACCGCCGCTGGCGGGCCTGTTTGCCTCGCAGCGCGCAACGGAAGTCATGTGAGTATTCGATCGCGTTCCAACTGCTCGTATTCGGCCTCGGTTCGCCCGAGCAGTCCGATGATGATTTCCCGGCTATGCTCGCCTAGCAGCGGCGCACGGGTTGACCGCGTACCCAGGCTGTCCATGGTCCACGGAAGACCGAGGTGGCGGTGGCGGTTCGCCACGGGGTGGTCGATGCTGACGACCATGCCCCGCGCATCGAGCTGGGGATTGTCCAGGAGCTCGTCAGAGCGGAGCACAGGGCCTGCCATCACGCCCGCAGCCTGCAGCTGGGCCACCATCGCGTAGAGATCGTGTACCGACGTGCAGGACGCGACTTCGGCATCCAGCGCCTCGACATTCTCCAGACGCGCCGGCGCATTGGCGAAGCGTGAATCGGAAGCGAGGTCGGTGCGTCCTACGCTGTGGCAGAACGCCTGCCATGACTGATCGTCAGCGATGCTCAGCGCCAGCCAACGATCCTCGCCGGCGGCCGGATAGATGCCGTGCGGGGCCTTTTGCCTGTCGCGGTTTCCGACGCGGCGCGGCTCCACGCCGTTCATCGTGAGGTCGATGACAGCTTCGGGTATCAGCGTGAGCATCGCCTCGTACATGGCTACGTCGACATACTGGCCGAGTCCCGTGTGTGAGCGATGTTCCAGAGCGGCCAGTATGGCAAAGGCGGCGTAGGTTCCGCTAAGCGGGTCGGGCAGCACGCTGCCCATGATCCGCGGCCCGCTATCGACATAGCCTGTGACATCCGCAACGCCGCTAAACAGGTTGACGGTCGAATGCAGGCCGCGCCCATCCTTCATCGGTCCCGTTCTGCCGAATGCGCCGTTGGAGATCATAACGATCCCCGGATTGATGCGCGCCAGTACGTCGTAGCCGAAGCCGAGCTTTTCGATCACTCCCGTGGCGAAGTTCTCGACGACGACATCGCACACCGCGACGAGCTCGTGGACGATCCGCTTCCCCTCCTTTGTCGCGAGGTCCAGCGTGAGGCTCTTCTTGGTGGCGTAGAGGCTGTTGAAGTAGCCGCTGGCGTTGCGGTTGCCTTCCTGCCCCTCCTCGAACGGCGGTGCGCCGCGTGCCGTGAGACGTGAGCTCGACTCCACCGAAATGATCTCCGCACCCAGCTGAGCGAGCCAGAGCGTGCAGAAGGGAATCGCCACAAACTGCCCGAAATCGAGCACGCGAATGCCTTCGAGCGGCAGTGGCTTGGGGGAGGTGCTCATGCGACTTCCCCGATCGGCGCAACGCCTGCATCGTCTTCAGGGGAAAACCGTGGCGCCGGGCGACGTAGGCTCCACGGTGTCGCCGCCATCTTGAAAGGTGCGCCCGGCATCTGCGCCGGCCTATTTCCGACTGCCAGATCGACCAGGCTCGCCCTGTCTCGGGCATGATCGGACGCGGCCATCTGGCGGATCGAGTGGAACGGAAACATCATGAGCCCGTACCGCTCCCCGATGCTCTGCAGCTGATTGCGCGTGCAGCCCATTGCCCACGCGGCCAGCCTTTCCCTCAACTCGATCCAGTTCCTGGCCCTTGCCGGCTCGGTAGCGAAATCGGCGCTAAGCGCCCAAGCGGGATTGCCCATCGCCTCTGCAAGGCGGTTCCAGTGTATGTCCATCGGTGCGGCGATCGTGACGTAGCCGTCCTGGCACGGAAGGTAGAAGTTCGGCATGCGCCCAATGGAGGTCGGATTGAGAAGCCTGTTGTAGATCGCGCCGCCGTACGAGGCCGGCATGAGATCCCTGATCTGCACCGCCGCCGAGGCAGCCTGGAAGCTGAGGTCGAGATGGCAGCCCTCGCCGGTGCGTCGCCGGCCCATGACTGCGGTCATCACGGCGACGGCTGCGGAGGCCCCGGCGATCGTCTCGCTTGCAAAACAGGAGGGGTGCAGGGGCGGCTCGGCGTAGAGGTCGTCGGCCGCGTCCGGAATGCCGGGCGTACCATAGGCCATGCCGCTCGCGGCATAGGCGATCAGCTCGTCGCCCATCCAGTCGCTCCAGGGACCGCCGCGTCCGAAAGGCGAAAGCGTGGCCACGATCAGACGCGGATGGCGCCCGCGCAACACCTCGGGATCGCAGCCTGCCGCTCGCAGAACGCTCGGCGCGACGTCGGTGACGAAGATGTCGGCTGACGTGAGAAGCCGGTCCAGCGCTTCGGCGCCCGCGCCTGTCTCCACGTCGAGTACGACGCCGCGCTTGTTCGAATTGAGATACAGGAAGAGGCCGCTTGCATCCGGATCGGCCTTGCCGTCCGGGAACGGTCCACGGCTGCGCGTCGGGTCCCCTTGCGGCCTCTCGACCTTGACCACGTCCGCCCCGAAATCGGCAAGAAGCTTGGCGGTGTAGGCGGCAGCGGTGCCTTCTCCGAACTCCACGACGGACAAGGCGCCCAGTGCGCCCCGCGCCTGTTGCGCGGCGTGTGTCTCGAGACTGGAATTGCGTTCAGACGCGATTGGCATGGGCTCTCCGTTGCATTCGGGGCTGCGGTGCTCAGAGGTTGCGCGACATCTTCGGATCGAATTCGTCGCGCACCGCGTCGCCCAGAAGGTTCGAGGCGAGAACCGTGAGGAGTATAGCGAGGCCGGGGAAGATGACGACCCACGGCGCCACGAGTGCCAGGGTGGTCGCCGACCCCGACATCATAAGCCCCCACGACGATTGTGGCTCCTGGATTCCGGCGCCGAGGTAATCCAGTGCCGCCTCCTGGACGATCACCAGGCCCAGATAGGCCGTCGCGATGACGAGCAGGGAGCCCAGTATGTTCGGCAGGATGTGACGGAAGATGATGCGCGAGTCGGTGCATCCCGTGGCGCGTGCTGCCTCGATGAAGGTCGTGTGCCTGAGCGACAGCGTGCCGGCTCTCGCAATGCGCGCGGTGCGCGGGATGATGGGAATGCCCAGCGCGATGATTACGTTGATCGTCGAGGGTCCGAGCACGGCGCTGATGGCCAGCGCCAGGAGCAGGAGCGGGAATGCCAGCAGTGCATCCATGATGCGCTGGCTGACAGCGTCGAACCAGCCCCCGAAATAGCCTCCCAGGATGCCCACGGCGGTGCCGAGCACAACTCCGAGCATGCTGGAGCCGAAACCGATGATGAGCGAGGTACGTGCGCCGTAGAGCAGGCGGGAGAGCGTGTCGCGCCCGAAAGCATCGGTACCGAGCAGATATTTGGCGCTCGGCGGGTGATAGAGCGCTGTAGAATCGCCGACCGTGGGATCGTAGGGCGCAAGCCAGGGCGCGAAGACCCCGCCGAACGTCATGATCGCCAGCACCACGGCACCGAAGGTCCCCAGCGGGTGGCGTCGCATCAAGGTGCGCACCTTTTCCAGGGTTCCCCGCTCGGCCGCGAGGCGGGTCGTGGACGCGGACTGTGCTGCGGGCTGCATCGTCATGCCGCTCATTTCGACCTGCCTGCGAGCCGAACGCGCGGGTCGAGCCAGCCATAGGTGAAGTCGACGAGGATATTGCCCACCACCACGATGCTGGCCAGAATCAGGACGATCGCCTGGAGTGCCGGATAGTCGCGGTTGGCTATCGACGTGACGACATACTGGCCGAGGCCGGGCACATTGAACACCGTCTCGGTCACTATCAGCGCGCCGAACAGGGCGGCGAATTCGAAGCCGATCAGGGTCACGAGCGGCAGCAGGCCGTTTCGAAGCCCGTGGCGGAAGATGACGTTGGCTTCAGACAGACCCTTTGAGCGCGCCGTGCGAATGTAGTCCTCGTTCAGCACATCGAGCATGATCGAACGCGTCATGCGGGCGATCAGGCTCACCTGACGCAGGCCGACCGCAAGCGCCGGCCAGATCGTCTGCGCGATGCTGGCGGCCGGGTCCGACCAGAACGGCTCCCAGAACAGCGGTGCGCTCCAGTTGAAGACCGTGACCAGCGCGAGGATGATCAGGATGCCCACCCAGAAGGACGGGGCTGCCAGTGCGAGCACGCATATCGTCTGCAGCAGCCGGTCGCCCCACGAACCGACATAGCGCGCCGCCATCACGCCGGCCGGCACGCCCAGGACGACCGCGATGACCATGGCCATGAGAACGATCTGAAGCGTGAACGGGAACCGTTGTGCGATGTCCTGCAGCACGGGATTGCCCGTGCGCAGGGACGTTCCGAGGTCATACGCGGCGACATCGCCGAGCCAGATGAAGAATTGCACCGGGATCGGCAGGTTCAAGCCCAGCCGTTCGCGCACCAGTTCGAGATCTTCCGCGCTCCCCGCGACGGAGTCGCCCCCGGAGAGGATGATCGCCGCATCGCCCGGAATGATCCGGACGATGACGAAGACGATCGCTGCAACCAGGAGCAGGGTCACCAATCCTGAGAGAAGCCGAAAGAGTCCGTATCTGAGCATCGAACGGGGCTGGCTCCGCCTAGCTTTCAAGCCAGACCTTATCCATCTGCATGTTGCTGAAGCCATCGTTGGACGGCGTCCAACCCTTCAGCCGGTCGCTATGGGCGAACCCGAAGCCGACCCAGGCCATGTTGATGTGATAGTACGTCCCGAGGAAGGCGAGCTGCTGCTGCCGGATCAACTCCTTACGCTTCTCCGGATCGGCTTCGCCCGACTGGGCGCGGAACAGGGCGTCGATGGAATCGTCCTTCCACTTCCCGTAGTTGCGGTAACCGAAGCTCGTATATGCGTCGCCGAGGATGATGTCGGGCAGCGCACCGGCAACCGCGATGGAATGGACAAGGACTTCGAACTCGCCGGCGAGCTCGCGGGCAACGAAGGCACCCACGTCCATGATCTCCACGGATGCATCGAAGCCGATCGTGTTGAGCTGCGCGGCAACATTGATCGAGGAGTCGCGGAAGACGGGAAGGTCGCCGCGCGTCGGCAGCTTGAGTTGGTAGCCGGGCTCTACCCCCGCCTCCTTCAGGAGTTCGCGTGCGCGGGCCCTGTTCGCCTCGATGTCGCCGCCGAGTCCCGGGATGGTGTCGTAGCCGGAAAACTGCTTCACCTCTTCTTCGGTCAACGCATAGGGGCTGCCTGGCGGCAACAGGCCGAGGCTGTGGAAGTTCGCGCCGGACAACGGACCGACCGTGTTGATGAACGCCGTGCGGTCGATCGCGAGCGACAGCGCCTCGCGGACCCTCGGGTCATCGAACGGCTTCTTGAGCACGTTTGATATCAGGTTGACGAAGGTCGGCGTGAGCGCATCGCCCACGACCAGCCCCTCTGCCTTCTTCAGGTCGCTGATGACCGCCTGGCTGGAGAAGAGGAAACAGGCATCGACGCGTTCGCCGCGGATGGCGACGCTACGCTCGATTTCGCCCGGTATCGGGAAGAACTGGATTCCGTCGAGGGCGGGCGCGCCGCCGAAGTAGTCCTCGTTGCGCACGAGTTCATAGAGCTGACCGTCAACCGCGCGGGCCAGCTTGAACGCGCCGGTGCCGACGATCTGCCGCTTCATGCCTACCCCCTCCGCATCGAGCGGCTCCGCGATGCGCTTCGGGTAGATGGCATTGAACGGGTTGCTTACCAGGAACGGGAAGTCCGCCTGCGGCTGCTTCAGCGTCACCTTCAACGTGTTGGCATCGGCGGCCTCGACCTCCGCGATATTGGAGAAGGTGTTCTTGCGCGGGCTATTGATCCCCGTGGGGGGATTCCGGATGCGGTTGATGCTGAATACGACGTCGTCGATCACAAGATCGCCGCCGTCGTGAAACTTCACGCCCGACTTGATCTTGTACGTAACGGTGAGCCCGTCTTCGGAGACTTCATAGCCTTCGGCGAGATCGGGGACGAGCTTGGTCGTGTCGCTCGGATCGATCCGCATCAGCGTCGAGTAGCATGGCGCGCAGATATGCTGTGTGAGGTAAGTGCCGGACTGGTGGACGTCGAAGTCAGGCGGGGTACCACCTATCGTCACGCGAAGCGTACCGCCCTTCTGCTGTGCGGACGCCCAGTCCACGGGCATCAGTGCCGACACCGCGACCGTTCCGCCGAGCCCCAGCAACACGCTCCTGCGAGTAGGAGTCAACCTGTCCATGCCATCCCATTTCATTGCTCAGACCTTTCCGGATCTATCTGGAGAAGCACTGCGTCACGTACTGCCTCGGGGCCGGTGATCCGAGCGTTTTTCTTCGGATCTGGACGGGATCGCCGATAAAGAGCGCTGCCGAGCCTCCTGCTTGTGAATTGCAGCAGAAGCGTAGCACCGTCATTCCGGGATGTAAATGAAACGTTTCATGATTCTTGCGCAGACCGCTGCCGGCGCGTCCTGCCATCCTTCATCCGGACCCAAAGCGGGCTTAGGATGGACTGGCTCGGTCTGCGTCATGGTACCTGCTGTGACGTGTCCGGCGCATTCGTTGACAGGCGAAGCCAGCCCCGAACTGGCCGCGGCGATCTCCTCCGTTGACGGATCGATGGACGAATTCAAGGCGGCCTTTGAAGGTGAGTTCCTTCCTGTCGAACGCCTCCAGTTTGTCGCGCGATCGGGACGCGCCAGAGCATTACGATCTCGCCGTCAAGCAACGACACGACCTCGGCGGCTGGTGTATGTCCATCCCGATAATGCACACGGCTCCCTCCATCGTTGGTCACGATAGGGAGCCAGCGGACATCACGACAAATACGGATCCGCGCTCGCAGCGCATCCGACCTGACGCCCAATCCAACCTTGGCACCGAAAACAACCTGCCGGACAACGTCTTCGTCGAGAGCCTGAACGGCCGCTTCCGGGACCGATGCCTCAACGACACGCTGTTCTCGACGCCGCCCGAAGCGCGTAGCGCCATCACCGCATGGAAGCAGGACAACAACCGTCGCCAACCGCACTCGGCCCTCGGCAATATGCCGCCGGCCGAGTTCGCAATGAAATCCACGCTGGAAAAACAGGCCGCATGAGGCCAGAATCCACCCATCCGCTTGAGGGGCGGCAGGGACGATGCCTCACCGAAGGCGCTTCACGAGGGAAGCGTCGGGGAAGCAGGTCTGCTTCAGGCCGTTCTGCGCCTGCCAGTCGCCGATCGACCGGCGGGTCTTGAAACCCGCGAGACCGTCGGCGCCGCCGACATCATGGCCGAGACTCTCGAGTCCGCGCTGAAGGGCGGCGACGTCCGATCGATCGAGCCCGCCGACCTTGTCCCATGAGCCGGAAAAGCCCTTGTCGCCATAGACGATGCGGTCGGCGGCGTGGCCGACGAAGAGAGCGTAGACATCACTTTCGTTGTAGTCCTTCAGCACGTAGAAGTTTGGCGTAACGAGAAAAGCCGGACCGTGACGGCCGGCCGGCATCATCAGGTATCCCTCGCCGCGCATTTCGTGCTCCGGGAAGGGCCTGCCGCTCACGCGCTCGATCCCCATCGCGGCCCACTCGGAGATCTTCCGCCCGCGATCCGGCCCTTCGAGTGCGCAAGAAACATTGGAAGGAACGGTCACCTCGAAGCCCCAGTCGCGGCCGGCCACCCAGCCGTGTGCCTTCAGGTAGCTGGCGATGGACGCGAGCGTGTCGGCCTCCGAGTTCCAGATGTCGGCGCGCCCGTCGCCATCGCCGTCGGCCGCGTATTTTAGATAGGATGTCGGCATGAACTGCGGCTGGCCGAGCGCGCCGGCCCATGACGACTTCATCGCCCGCGGCGAAATCTGCCCGCGCTCGGCCATGACCAGCGCCGCCAGCACCTCCTCGCGAAACATCTCCTTGCGAGTCGCCAGGAATGCCTTCGTACCGAGCACTTCGAAGGCGTCGTGCGGGATCTTCGCGTTGCCGAAGCCGGACTCCCGCCCCCAGATGGCGAGCACGATCCCGGCCGGCACACCGGTGCTCCGTTTGATCGCCGAGAGCGCCTCGCCGTATTGCGCGGCGCGGTTGCGCCCGCCTGCCGTGACGCCGCGCACCGTGTTCTCGGCGAAATAATTGCCGGGCGAACGGAATTCCGCCTGGTGCTGGGTCTTGGGCGTGGCGGGCAGCTCACCGGGAAGGACGAGGTCCGGCAGATCGAGGTTGGGCGTTATGCCGGCGAAAGCCGCATCGAAGGTCTTTCGCGAAACGCCGCTCGCCTTCGCGGATGGCCACAGGTCGGCGTCGAGCCAGGCGCGGAACTGTTGGTTTAGTGAGGCGGCCGAAGACGGCGTGTGCAGGCAGATCGACAGGGCAAGAGCCAGCGCGAGCAATTGCCAAAGACCGGGTCGTCGCATGATCTCCTCCTGTCTTGGGAAGCTAGAACGCCGTCCGCGACCTGAGCGCTGCCGACAGCGTCCCTTCGTCCAGATAATCCAGTTCGCCGCCGACCGGCACGCCGTGCGCGAGCCGCGTCACCTTCACGCCCATGCCCTCGAGCTGGTCGGTGATGTAGTGCGCGGTCGTCTGGCCTTCGACGGTGGCATTGACGGCAAGGATCAACTCGCTCACGCCCCCCGCCGCTATCCGGTTGACGAGGCCTCGAATGTTGAGGTCGTCCGGACCGATGCCGTCGAGCGGCGAGAGCGTGCCGCCGAGCACGTGGTAGCGCGCGTTCATAGCGCCGGCCCGTTCCAGCGCCCAGAGATCCGAGACGTCCTCGACCACGATGATGGTCGTGTCGTCGCGGCGCGGGTCGGTGCACATCGTGCAGGGATCGCTCGTGTCGACGTTGCCGCAGGTCGAGCAGATGCGAACCTTCTCGACAGCCTCGCCCATGGCGACCGCAAGCGGCTCCATCAGCTGCTCTTTCTTCTTGATGAGATGCAGCGCCGCGCGGCGGGCCGAGCGCGGCCCGAGCCCCGGCACCTTGGCAAGCAGCTGGATCAGGCGTTCGATCTCGGGGCCGGCGATTCGTTTCGACATGTCGCCTGTCTAGCGCAAAACAATGGCGAATGAACCGGCGCCGATGCTACTCGGCCGCCGCCTTCCGCTCGCCGACCGCCTTTCTGACCTCCGGCGCCACCCGGGTTCCGAACAGCTCGATCGCCTTCATCAGCTTCGCATGCGGCATGACGCCGATGGCCATCTGGATCAGGAAGCGCGTGTTGCCGAAGATCTCGTGGTTGGCGAGGATCTTGTCGGTGACTTCCGCCGGGCTGCCGACGAAGAGCGCGCCCTTCGGTCTGATCGAGGCGTCGAACTCGCGCCGGCCGCTCGGACCCCAGCCGCGCTCGCGCCCGATGCGGTTCATGACTTCCGTGACGGGCGGGTAGAAGGTGTCCGCCGCCTCCTGCGTGGTCTCGCCCACGAAGCCGTGCACGTTGATGCTGGTCGCGAGCTTGTCCGGGTCGTGGCCGAACTGCCGCGCCGCCTTGCGGTAGATGTCGAAGAAGGGCGCGAAGCGTGCCGGTTCGCCGCCGATGATCGCAAGCGCCAGCGGCAGCCCGTACATGCCCGCACGCGCCGCCGACTGCGGGGTTCCGCCGATCGCGATCCAAAGCGGCAGCGGGTCCTGGACGGGGCGCGGATAGACGCCGCGCGCTTCGATCCTGGGCGTGTGCTTGCCGCCGGGCCAGGTGATCTTCTCGCCTTCGCGCAGCTTGATCAGGAGCTCGAGTTTCTCGGCGAAGAGGGTGTCGTAGTCTTCCAGTTCATAGCCGAACAGCGGGAAGGATTCGATGAAGGAGCCGCGGCCGGCCATGATCTCGGCACGGCCATGCGAGATGAGGTCGATCGTCGCATATTGCTGGAAGACGCGGACGGGATCCTCGGAGGAAAGGACGGTGACCGCGCTCGAAAGCCGAATGTCCTTTGTCCGCGCCGCGGCCGCCGCGAGCACTGTCGCGGGCGAGGAGACGGCGTAGTCCGGGCGATGGTGTTCGCCGAGCGCGAAGACGTCGAGCCCGAGCTGGTCGGCGAGTTCGATCTCCTCGAGCAGGTTCTTGAGACGCTGTTCCGCGCCCGCCGTCTCGCCGGATACCGGATCGATGCCGACATCGGCGAACGTGTAGAGACCGAGTTCCATGAGTTGCGCTCCGTTTCGAACCTGAGATAGTCGCCTTGCGCCGAGGCTGCGAGTGCCTTGCGGTGAACAGTGCATTTCCCGCGCGCGGCCTTCATCGCTTAACCCCTCATATACCACCACCGGCTAACGTGGCGGAAAGAGCGGCGGCGCCAATGCCGTCTCCACGTTCGAGAGGGCGTCACGTCGCCGATGGCCGCATCCGGTAATTCGCTGAGCCGAATGAGGGGAGCATTCGCGCAGAGCCTGCGCGTTCGAGTGCTCGTCCTTACGCTCGGTGCATTCGTCGCCGTCGGCATACCCGGCCTCGCCGCGTTCTCCTGGATCGTCGGATCGACGACCGAGAAGCTCTCCACACTGTTCGCCGAGCGGCAGATCCTCTACGACCGGTATCGCGGGTTGGGGCCGCTGGCGCGCGAGGTGGCACTCGCCGAGACGCTCGCGCGATCGCCGGCCATCATCGCATGGGCCAAGGACGAGACCTCGCCCGCCAGGACGGCGCGCGGCATTGACGAACTGGAGCATTTCCGTACGTCCTTCCGCGACGGAAGCTACTTCCTCGCGATGGCCGGTTCCGGCGATTACTACTACAACGACGCGATCTCCAGGTTCGACCGGGCGCAGCTGCGCTATCGCCTGTTGCCGGGCAACGACAAGGATGCGTGGTTCTACCAGACCCTCGCGATGGGACCGGGCTGCCGGCTCAACGTGAACAACGACCGGGCGCTCAAGGTCACGAACGTCTGGATCAACTGCGTCGTCTCCGCGGATGGCAAGCCGCTCGCCGTGCTGGGGACAGGCATAAACCTGACGAGTTTCATCGACGAGATCGTCACCACCGACCAGCCGGGGGTCGAGAGCATCTTCGTGGATGCGAGCGGCGCGGTCCAGGCGACCCGGGAGGAGAGCCGCATCGACTTCGCCAGCCTGACCAAGCAGGCCGCCGACCGCAAGACGGTGTTCAACATGCTCGACGACACGCAGAGCAAGGCGAAGCTCGGCGACATGATGGCGAACCTTCTCGACGGCAGGACGCAGGCTGCGTCGGGCTTCCTGATGGTCGGCGGAAAGAAGGTACTGGTCGGCGTCGGCTATCTCGACAGGCTCGACTGGTTCAATGTGACACTGATGGATGTCGACGCGATCGTCGGCAAGCACATGTTCGCGCCGATCGGGGGTCTCATCGCCCTCTTGATGCTGGCCGCCGCTGGGCTGATCACCTTCCTGTTCAAGCGCAGCGTGCTCGATCGTCTCGCCCTTGCCGAAACGTCGCTGGAGCGCATCGAGAGCGGCGATTTCCCGCCCGCGATCAAGGCCGGCCATCGCGATGAGATCGGCCGCCTGACCCACGCCTTGAACCGCATGGCCTCGGCCGTGCGCGACAACACCAACAAGCTGGAAGACACGGTTCGCCAGCGCACCGAGCAGCTCGAGCGCATGGCCTATCTCGATCCGATGACGGGGATAGCCAACCGCCGCGGCTTCGCCGACGCCTTCGCCGACGAGCACCGGCGCGCGCGGGCGGCCGGCGGCGCGGTCGGCATTCTCCTCCTGGACGTGGACCTCTTCAAGTCGATCAACGACACGCGCGGGCACCAGGCCGGCGACGAGGTGATCATCGAAGTGGCGCGGCGCATCTCCGCGGCCGGCGGCGAGGACGAAATCTGCGCCCGCTGGGGCGGCGACGAGTTCGTCGTGCTCGTCCGCGGCTGTTCGCCCGAAACCATCGCAGCCACCGGCCGCAGGATTCTCGACGCGGTGCGCTCGCGGGCCGTCAGTCTCTCCGACGGGGCAGGCGTCCGGATCACCACCAGCATCGGCGCGCACGTCGCCGACGACGACGACACGCTGTCGTCGGCCGCGGCCAAGGCGGACGTGGCGCTCTACGAAGCCAAGCGTGCCGGCCGCAACCGGGTGATCCTGTTCGACCGGGAACGGCACGGCCGCGACGGCCAGATAAAGGTAGCCTGACAGGTCACTCCTCGTCCTCCACCACGCGCAGCCTGAGGCTTCCCGGGCGCGCGCCGAGCAGGCCGCTCGTGGCCTCGGCCCTTTCCACCGTCGCGGGGTCGCGCTCCGGCGCCTGGACCTGCCCGAACTCGAGCGCCTCGATCTTCTGGCCGCGTTTCGTTACCTTCTCGGTCGAGGTCAGGATCTGGTCGATGTCCCTCTGGGTCAGCGCGAAATGGCCCTGCAGCTTGCGCACGCGTTCGTCGAGGCGGCTGACGTCCTCCATCAGCCGGATCACCTCGCCCTGGATCAGGTGCGCCTGCTCGCGCATGCGGGCGTCCTTCAGCACGGCCTGGATCACCTGGATGGAGAGCATCAGAAGCGACGGCGAGACGATGACGATGCGCGCGCGGTGCGCCCGCTGGACCACCGCCTCGAAATTCTCGTGGATCTCGGCGAAGATCGATTCCGACGGCACGAACATGAAGGCCGTCTCCTGCGTCTCCCCGTTGATCAGGTATTTTTCGGAGATCGCCTTGATGTGCACCTCGATATCGCGGCGGAAGGCCTGAGCCGCCGCCTTCTGTGCGTCCGGCATGTCGGATTCGGCCGCCGCGCGGATCGCGTTCCACGCCTCCAGCGGGAACTTGGCGTCGATCACCAGCGAGGGAGAACCGTTCGGCATGCGCACCAGGCAGTCCGGCCGGTTGCCGTTAGACAGCGTCGCCTGGAACTCGTAGGCGCCGTGCGGCAGCCCGTCGGCCACGATCGCTTCCATGCGCGATTGCCCGAAGGCGCCGCGCGTCTGTTTGTTGGAGAGGATCTGCTGCAGCTGCACCACCTGGCCCGCCAGCGACTGGATGTTGTTCTGCGCCGTGTCGATGATGGCGAGCCGCTCCTGCAGCTTCGTCAGGCTCTCGTGCGTCGATTTGGTCTGCTCGCTCATCGTGTGGCCGATGCGCCCCGTCATCGCGTCGAGGCGCTCGGAAATCGCCTTGTTGAGCTCGTTCTGCCGCGAGCCGAACACCTCGGCGATCGTCGCCATGCGCCCCTGCATCTCCGACTGCGCGCGCGTGATCTCGGCCATCCGGGCCTCCGCCGCGCGCGCCGCCGCCGCGGCATCATCCGCCGCCCGCGCCTGCGCCCTGGCCGAGCGCCACAGCGCCGTGGCCAGCGCGACGATCAGGACAAGGAGCAGGCCACCCGCCGCCACGAGGACATGGCCGAGCGTGACGGTCGTGGCGCCGAGCTGGCCGACCGGCTGCGAAAGGACGGAGAGGAGATCGTTCATCGCGGGAGTCTACGCGATTCGACTCGCACCCAGAAGATCAAAACAGGAACGCGGCCAATCTGCGCGGTTGACGGCCTGTCGCCCACGAATTACGTGACAGCCATGCCGGTCAAGCCTCTCGTCATCCTTCCCGATCCCGTCCTGCGCCAGGTGTCGAAGCCGGTGGAGCGCGTCGATACCGAGGTGAGGAAACTCGCCGGCGACATGCTGGACACTATGTACGATGCACCCGGCATCGGACTTGCCGCGATCCAGGTCGGGCTGCCGCTCCGGATGCTGGTCATCGATCTGTCGCACGAGGACGAGCCGCGCGCGCCGCAGATCTTCATCAATCCGGAGATTTTGTCCTCGTCCGACGAGCGCAACGTGCACGAGGAGGGCTGCCTTTCCATCCCGGATTATTACGCCGAGGTCGAACGCCCCGCCGCGATCCGTGTCGGGTTTATCGATGCCGAAGGCGAACGGCGCGAGATCGACGCGGAAGGGCTGCTGGCCACCTGCCTGCAGCATGAGGTCGATCATCTCAATGGCGTGCTTTTCATCGACCACATCTCTCGGCTGAAGCGCGACATGGTGGTCAAGAAGTTCAGGAAGCTCGCCCGGGACAAGGCGCCGAACCGGCTGGTGGGGTAGGACTGCTGCCGATTGGGGTCGTTTGCTCGGCATTCCGTGGTCTGATATCATTGATATCAAACCTTGGAGGTGCCGATGGGCGACCTTTTGATCCGAAATGTTCCCGAGCCGATGAAGCTGGCGATCGAGCGTGCCGCCCGGCGCGACGGGCGAAGTCTTTCGGCCACGGCGATCGATCTGCTGCAGAAATCGCTGGCTGACAGCGCTGCCGAGCAGGAGCGGCCGGTTTCTGCATGGAGCGAACTGAGGTCCCTGCTCCAGGAAGGAAGCGAGGACGAGGCGGAGGAATTTGCCAGGATCATGGAAGAGATCGAGGCGGCGCGAAAGAACGATTTCGGGAGACCTCTTCCGGAATTCGACGAATGATCCTGCTCGACACGAACGTTCTGTCGGAGTTGCAGAAGCCGAAGCCGGACCGAAATGTGGAAAGCTGGTCCACCTCGGTGGCTGCACGGGAGATGCGGCTATGCGGACCGGTGGTCATGGAGCAAGCATACGGCGCCGAGCTTTTCTGGGTGAAGACCGGTTCGACCCGCTATCGCGAGATCCTGCAGCGGACATTGCGCGCGTTTTCGGACCGTGTTCTTGCATTCGATGGTGACGCGCCGGTACTGGCCGGACGGATTCGGGCATCCCGGGATCGCATGGATCGGCCGATCAGCATCGGCGACGCCATGATCGCGGCGATCTGCCTGGTTCATGGCGCGACGCTGGCCACTCGCAACGTCCGCGATTTCGACGGGCTTGACCTCGCTGTCGTAAACCCGTTTGAAGCGGGGGAATGAGCGCGCGGGACCGCGTCCTCGCAAACTCGCCTGACGGGATTTCGCAGCACGGCCATGCCTCTCCGCATCGTCTTCATGGGCACGCCCGAATTTTCGGTGCCTACCTTGCGCGCCATCGCGCAGGCGGGGCACGAGGTCGCGGCCGTCTATACCCAGCCGCCGCGGGCCGCCGGGCGCCGCGGGCTGGAACTGACGAAGTCGCCCGTCCATCGCGCGGCGGAAGACCTCGGGCTGGAGGTCAGGACGCCGGCCTCGCTCAGATCTGCTGACGAGCAGCATGCCTTCCGGGCCCTTGGCGCGGACGTCGCGGTTGTGGTCGCATACGGACTGCTCTTGCCCAGGCCGGTCCTCGAAGGCACCCGGCTGGGCTGCTACAATGGTCATGCGTCGGCCCTCCCGCGTTGGCGCGGCGCAGCGCCCATCCAAAGGGCGATCATGGCGGGAGACCGCGAGACGGCGATGATGATCATGAAGATGGAGGAAGGCCTCGACACCGGCCCGGTGGCGCTGTCGCGAACGGTCCCGATCGGCATCGACATGACGGCCGGCGAACTGCACGACATGATGATGGCCGAAGGCGCGTCGCTCATGGTGCAGGCGCTCGCCGCCCTCGAAGCGGGAAACCTGACGCTGACGCCTCAGGCGGAGGAAGGCGTCACCTATGCCCGCAAGATCGACAAGGCGGAGACGCGCGTCGACTGGAACCGGCCGGCCCGGGAGGTGCACGACCACGTCCGCGGGCTGTCGCCCTTTCCCGGCGCCTGGTGCGAACTGGACGCCGCGGGCAGATCCGAACGGCTGAAGCTCTTGCGCACCACCATGGTCGCCGGCAGCGGCGCACCCGGCGAGGTGCTGGACGATAGTCTGGCCGTTGCCTGCGGAACGGGCGCGGTCAGGCTCCTTGAAGTGCAGCGCGCCGGCGCGAAGGCCATGGAGGCAGCGCAGTTCCTGCGCGGGGTAAAACTGGTCCCCGGAGACCGGCTGTCGTGAGCGCCTTCATCATCCGCCCGGCGGAACCGAAGGATCGCGCCGCGATCCGCGCTGTGGAAGAGCGTGCCTTCGGGCAGGCCGACGAGGCCGATCTCGTCGAACGCCTCGTCGCCGACGGCGACGTCGTGCTGGAACTCGTGGCCGAACGGGACGGCGACGTGCGCGGCCACGTCCTGTTTTCCCGACTCCGGGTCGTGCGCGAGGGGCGCGACTTACCAGCGGTGGCGCTCGCCCCGGTCGCGGTGGATCCCGATCACCAGCGGGAAGGGATCGGGACGGAACTCGTGCGGGAAGGCCATCTCCGCCTGATGGCGGAGCACGAGACGCTGAGCGTCGTGCTGGGCGATCCGACCTATTACGGCCGATTCGGCTATGCGCACGACCGGGCGGCGTGTTTCGAGAGCGCGTATCAGTGCGATGCCCTGCAGGCCATCGCCTTCGAACCCGATGCGCCCGCCGACGGACGCCTCGTCTATCCCCGCGCCTTCGGTGCGCTCTGATGCCGCGCTACCGGCTCGACATCGAGTACGACGGCACGCCCTATTCGGGCTGGCAGCGCCAGGCCGGCCAGCATTCCGTCCAGGCAGCCATCGAGCAGGCCGTCTTTGCCTTCTGCCGCGAGGAGATCACCTTGCGCGGCGCGGGGCGGACCGATGCCGGCGTCCATGCCACGGCGCAAGTCGCCCATTTCGATCTTGAGAAGGACTGGCCGGCCGACACGGTGCGCGACGCGGTCAACGCGCATCTGCAGCTTGCCGGCGAGCGGGTCTCCATCCTGATCGCGGACAAGGCCTTGCCGGACTTCGATTCGCGCTTCTGGGCCGTCGAGAGGCACTATCTCTACCGCATCGTCAACCGGCGCGCGCCGCTGGCGCTGGAGCGGAACAAGGCCTGGTGGGTTCCCCGTCCGCTCGACGACGCCGCCATGCACGAGGCGGCGCAAGTGCTGGTGGGTCGGCACGATTTCACCACATTCCGCTCGGTCCAGTGCCAGGCGCGGAGCCCGATACGCACGCTCGACCGGCTGGATGTTACCAGCAGCGGCGAACTGATCGAGATTCGCGCCTCGGCGCGGTCCTTCCTGCACAACCAGGTGCGCTCCATGGTCGGGACGCTGAAGCGGGTCGGGGAGGGCGCCTCGACCGCCGCCGACGTGAAGCGGGCGCTCGACGCGATGGACCGCAAGGCCTGTGGACCGGTCGCGCCGCCGCACGGGCTCTACCTCGTCCGCGTCGACTATCCGGAACTCTGAATCAGCCGGAGGGCCGATCCAGTCCGATCAGGTCCTGCATGCCGAACAGGACGAAAAGCGATGCCGCGACCATCGCCGCGAACACCCCCGTCGCCACAGCCGGTCCCTTGCCGATGGCGACGTTCGTCAGGCGCCAGGACAGAAACATCGTCGCCAGAAAGAGCAGGAGAGACAGAAGCGAGACACCGTCGACCTCGTCCGGCAGGAAGAGATGCAGCAATGCCGGCGGCAGCATGATCCACACGATGATGGCCGTCGCCCAGTTGCTCGCAACCACGTAGTGGACGTAGCGATCCCCGATCCCGACATGGCGCGCGATCAGTGCCAGGCCGACGAGCGGGAGGAGCCATGCCGCGAGATCGACGAGCGCGAGGCGCAGGATCAGCGAGAGACGTCCCGCGCCTTCAGGATCGAAGGCGACGATGTCGTTGGCGACGGAAACCCAGCCCAGGAACAAGGCGGGGAGGGCGATGACGATGGCGAAGAACGACGTCCAGAATCCGTCCGCCGAGAGGTCGAGCATGCGCAGGCCTTCGGTCCGGCCATTCATCATGCGCCAGGCTCCGGACAGGGAGGTGATGATCTCGTCGACGGAAGGCATGGAGGCTGATCTCAGGCCGTCTCGAACCAGTCGGCGAGAAAGCGTTCGTAGATTCGGGTGAGCATCTCCAGATCCTCTATGGACACGCATTCGTCCACCATGTGCATGGTCTGGCCCACCAGCCCGAACTCGACCACCGGACAGTAGTCCTTGATGAAGCGGGCATCCGAGGTTCCGCCGGAGGTCGAGAGTTCCGGCATCCGACCGGTGACGGCCTCCACTGACTTCGACAGCACGCCAATCAGCGTCTCGTCGCAAGTTAGGAAGACCTGGCTGGGGCGGTCGCGCCATTCGATCTCGAACCGGATCGGCTCTTCCCGATCGGGGCGCAGGATGGCGCGGGTGGAGGCTCGGTCGAGCCGGTTGTGGATCTCGGCCTGGATCGTCTCGGCGGTCCACGTGTCGTTGAAGCGGACGTTGAAGGACGCCGTCGCCTTCGCCGGGATGACGTTCGTCGCGGCATTGCCGACGTCGATCGACGTCACCTCCAGGTTCGTCGGCTGGAAGTCGGCCGTACCCGCGTCGAATGCCGGATGCATCAGCGCTTCCACCAGCGTCACGATCCCGCGCACGGGATTGTCGGCCAGATGCGGGTAGGCGGCATGTCCCTGCTTGCCGGTCACCACGATCGTTCCGGAGACGGAGCCCCGCCTGCCGATCTTGATCATGTCGCCCAGAGCGCCGGGATTCGTCGGCTCCCCGACGACGGCGGCGTCCCACGTCTCGCCCATCTTCGCGGCCCAGTCCAGCAGCTTGGCGGTCCCGTTGACCGCCGGGCCTTCCTCGTCGCCGGTGATCAGCAGCGACACGGAGCCTTTCGGGAGCCCGTTGCGTTCGATGTAGCGGGCGACGGCGGCAACGAAACAGGCGATGCCGCCCTTCATGTCGACCGCGCCACGGCCGTATATGAAGCCGTTTGAAACCTCCGCGCCGAACGGCGGGTGCCTCCAGGAGGCTTCGTCCCCGACCGGCACGACGTCTGTATGTCCAGCAAACATCAGGTGTGGCCCGTTGCCGGAAATCCGGGCATAGAGATTCTCGATGTCCGGCGTGCCGGGTTCGGAAAAGACCGGCCGATCGACGTGGAATCCGAGGGGCGCCAGGAATGTCTCCAGCGCCGCCAGCGCTCCACCCTCGGCCGGCGTCACCGAGGGACAGCGGATCAGCGTGGTCAGCACCGCAGCGGGATCAGTGGTCGGGTTCATCGTGGCAGCGATAGTCCAAAGCGGCTGCCCTGTCACCGTGCGCAAACGCGCACCCGGGCCGTCGGATCGGGAGGGCGGATGCGCAGGGGCCGCGCGGGGACGCCGCCCGCGAGCGACATTGCCGCCTAGCGCCGCCGCTCCGGGCGATGCGCTGAATGATCGATCAGCATGATCTTCTGCCAGATCTTGCGCGAGAGATTGGAGCCGAGTTCCTCGATGTCGTTGACCGCTTCGAGGACCACCGTGTCGTTGACGGATTGCGCGTAGAGGGCGGCGAGCTTGCCGGTGATGGAGAGCATCTCGGAGCAGTAATCCAGATACCGCGTCAGTTCCGCTGGACCGAGCGAACGATCGGGCGAACTCCGGGTCCGCTTGAAGCTCTCCGAAAGCGCTGCGGGGTCCTTCGTCAGCTGGTGCATGTCGATCACGTGGATCAGCGAACGGATGCCGTGCAGCTGCCGGAACACGCGTTTGCGTTTGATCCTCTCCTCGAGCGTGATCAGCGAGAACAGCCCGATACCGATCAGGAGCAGCGTGTTCAGCGAGGCCTCGAAGCCCTGCACCGATTCCAGCGCGTCGCTCGACATGCGGTCGAGCGGCACGATGGTGCCGACGAAGGCGAACATCGACGCGCCGGCGACGATCGCCGCCGCGATCAGCGCTCTCAGCCACCAGATCGGCCCTTCCAGATCGCGCGCACCTTTCGCGACGTCGCGCGACAGCGATACCAGTTCGCGCGCGACCCTGCTGATGCCCGAGGCCGCGAAACGCTCCTCCACGCGTCGGTCGAGAATTTCGGCGGTCTCGATGATCAGGGCTGGCGAAAGCGTCCGGTAGGGCATGCCGGCTACCGGGGGGCGTTGGTCTGGCTGCCGAACCGGTTCGGTCCCTTTGTGCCGGGCAGGAAGCACAGCACCAGGAACATCAGGATGTCGCCGACGACGAACAGGAGCGCCAGCCAGCCGGACCGGTTGATGTCGTGCAGGCGCTTGGCGCACATCGCCACGTGCGAGACGAGGGCGACGCCGATAACGATCAGGAAGATTCCGCCCCAGAACGACTGTGCCGCTTCATCGGTGGTCGCAATGATGCGGTAGACCGGATAGAGCCGCGCGACGTACAGGAGCAGGCCTCCGAGCGCGAAGGCCTGTCGGTCGATCCGGCCCTGGAAACCGAAGAAGAACCAGCTGATCTTGGATGCGTCAGGCAAGCGAAGCCGTCCCCCCGTCGCGATGGAAAGCGTCGAACGAGCCGAGTGGGCTTCGAGCTATGAGCAATATCAGTCCCTCAGCAACTCGTTGATCGAGGTCTTCGAGCGCGTCTTCTCGTCGACGCGCTTGACGATCACGGCGCAGTATAGGCTCGGACCGGGCTCGCCGTTGGGCAGCGCCTTGCCGGGCATGGTGCCGGCCACGACCACCGAATAGGGTGGAACCTCGCCGTACGATATCTCGCCTGTCTCTCGATCGACGATCTTGGTCGACTTGCCGATGAAGACGCCCATCCCGAGCACCGAGCCTTCGCGCACGATGCACCCCTCGACCACTTCGGAGCGGGCGCCGATGAAGCAATTGTCCTCGATGATGGTCGGTCCGGCCTGAATGGGCTCCAGCACCCCGCCGATGCCGACGCCGCCCGACAGGTGCACGTTCTTGCCGATCTGCGCACAGGATCCGACTGTCGCCCAGGTGTCCACCATGGTGCCGGTGTCCACATAGGCGCCGAGATTGACGAAGGACGGCATCAGGATCACGTTTGGCGCAATATAGGCCGAGCGCCGCACCACGCAGTTGGGAACCGCTCGGAAACCGGCTTTCTCGAATTCGTTCGCGCTCCAGCCGTCGAACTTCGAAGCAACCTTGTCCCACCAGACCGCATCGCCGGGACCGCCCTTGATGACCTCCATCGGATTCAGCCGGAAGGAGAGCATGACCGCCTTCTTCAGCCACTGGTTCACGTGCCAGTCGCCGTTTTCGCGCCGTTCCGCCACGCGCGCTTCTCCGTGATCGAGCAGGGTCAGCGCGGTCTCTACGGCTTCGCGAACCTCTCCGCGGGTGCTCGTGTTGACGCCGTCGCGCTCCTCGAATGCCTTCTCGATCGTCCTTTCGAGTGCGGCGAGGTCCTGAGTGGGCATGCGGGCGGCTCCGTTACACGTGCTGTTAAGAGGCAAGGCCATAGGCTGTCGGAAAGTCGCGCGGAACCTATTTGAAGCCTCATGAAGGGTCAATCGCGACGCGCCCGGGACAGGCGCAACGAAAAGGGGCCGGACAATACCCATGAATGAACGGAAAGAAGGCGGCTGGACGCCGCTTCCCCATTCGGACGAGGATCTGCAACGCGCCCGCAGCGTTCCGCACACGCCGCAGACGCAATCGCCCGCCTACCGGCTGGCGTGGGACGATGCCGACTTTCTCACGCAACGGGACCTGCGTCCCGTCAGGCTTCAGCTCGAATTGATGAAGCCGGAGATGATTCTCGCCGAACGCGGCATCCGCTCGACGGTGATCCTGTTCGGCGGCGCGCGTATTCCCGAACCCGGCGGCGAGGCCTGGGCGGCCAAGAACGAGGTTCAGCAGAAGAACCTCGAGGCCAACAGCAGGTACTACGAGGAGGCGCGCCAGTTCGCCCGGCTGTGCTCGGAGCACTCGGCGACCTCGCGCTATCGCGAGTTCGTGATCGTGACGGGAGGCGGCCCCGGCGTCATGGAGGCGGGAAACCGCGGGGCGGCGGATGTCGGGGCTCCCTCGATCGGGCTCAACATTGTGTTGCCGCACGAGCAGGCGCCGAACCCCTACGTCACGCCCGAACTCTGCTTCAACTTCCACTATTTCGCGATCCGTAAGATGCATTTCATCATGCGCGCCAAGGCGGTCGCGATCTTCCCCGGCGGTTTCGGGACCATGGACGAGTTCTTCGAGACGCTGACGCTGATCCAGACCGGGCGGATGGAGCGGGTGCCGGTCATCCTCTTCGGCAGGTCGTTCTGGGAGCGCGCGATCGACCTCGACTTCCTGGCCGAGCAGGGCACAATATCGCCCGGCGACCAGCACATCATCGACTATGCCGATACGGCGGACGAAGCCTGGGACTGCATCCGGCGCTTCTACGAGATTCCGTAGCCGGACCTTCGCCCGCCCGGTCCGCCCGGCTTAAGCGTTCCGCCGGTTGATCGTTCGCAGGAATTCGGCCAGATCGTCGGTGACGTAATCCACGTCGTCCGCGTCGTCGGGATTGCGCTCCCAGATTTCCGAGAACGTCGGCTCGAAGTTCTTTGGAACGATCAGAACCGTGGTCATGCCGAGCGCCTTGGGGACCGCGAGATTGCGGGCGAGGTCCTCGAACATGGCGGCCTGCGGGCCGGCAACCCGGTGCAGGGCGGAGAACTTGTCATAGGTTTCGCGCGCCGGCTTCGGCACCAGCCCGGCCGCGACGATGTCGAAGATGTCGTCGAAATGATCGAGGATGCCGAGCTGGCGCGCGGTGCGTTCGGCATGGTTGCGGTCGCCGTTGGTGAAGATGAACTTGCGCCCCGGCAGCTTCCTGATCTCCTCGCCGAGTTCCGGATGCGGTGCGACCCAGGAATAGTCGATGTCGTGCACCTTCTGGAGGAAGTCGTCGGGATCGATCCCGTGACGCTCCATAAGCCCGTTCAGAGTGGTTCCGTACTGGAGATAGAGTTCCTTCTGCAAGGCTCGGGCTTCGTCGCGGGGCAGTTGCAGGAGTTCCGACACGTAGGCCGTCATCTTCACGTCGATCTGCGAGAAGAGATTCGAGTGGTGAGGGTAGAGCGTGTTGTCGAGGTCGAACACCCAGTCGGTGATGCCTTCGAAACGCGCCGGATCGGGTTGATTCGTCATGCGGCATGTATCGCATGTTTTGTCCGGGAATGAACGGGCGCCACAGCTCCGTCGGCGCTTCGGGTGCGCCGCAACGATTTCTTAAGGATCGCCGGTATCGTCATTTTAACGTCCCGATGCGAGGGTACTTCCGTTGGGGAAGTTGAATGCGCTCGATCGTCGTCAAATCAGGACTGGTTGCCTTTGTTTCGGCGGTCGCATCGCTGATCCTGGCGGCTGTCGTGCTGAAGACACAGGGAATGGCCTTCGACCGTTCCGCGCTGATGATCAGCACCCTCTGCCCCTTGCTGATCGCGTGGCCGGCCAGTGCCCGCGGCTTCCTGCAGCACCACAGGATAGAAGTCGCCCACGAGGAGGTGGCGCGTTCCCGCGACGAACTCGCCCGGGCCCATGCCGAACTGGCCGAGGCGCATGCCCAGCTGGCCGAGCGCGCCAGCCGCGACGCCATGACCGGTCTGCTCAACCGCGAGAACTTCCTGAAAGCCGTCGAGTCGGCGAGCGCGCGGCGTGGCTCCGGTGTGCTGCTGATCATCGACGCCGACCACTTCAAGTCCATCAACGACACGCATGGCCACGCGGCGGGCGACGCCGCCCTGGTCGAGATCGCCAGGGCCATCAAGTGCAAGGCCGGCGCCGAGAGCATCTCGGGACGGATCGGCGGCGAGGAATTCGCTGTCTATCTTCCTGCTTTCGACACGTCGGCTGCGTTCTCCACCGCCGAGGCAATACGCCGCGAGGTTGCAGCGACGCGGATGGCGGCACCCGGCGGTTCGACCCTGGAGGTCAGCGTCAGCATCGGCGGCGCCGAACTTTGTCACGACGTCACGGTCGCACAGGCCCTCCGGATTGCCGACCATCGTCTTTATAAGGCAAAGCGCGCGGGCCGGGACAGGATCGTGCTCCCGGAACCGCAAGTTTCGTCTGCAGCATAGCTGATTTTCACGGACGAGCCCGAGCATCCGGCGCCGGAGACGCTTGACATTTGGGGATCAATCAATCAATTGATTGAGAATGCTCGAAGCGCCCGAAGAGACCCCGCGTCAGGACAACAGGAAGCAGGACATCGCGGACGCCGCGCGGTCCCTCATCGCGGAGCGCGGCTTCGAGGGTTTGCGCACGCGCGACATAGCCGACCGTGTCGGCATCAACATCGCGACCCTGCACTACCACATACCGACGAAGCAGGACCTGGTCCGGCTGGTGGCGGAATCGTTGCGCACCGACTTCGTGCGGCAGCATCAGCGCCGTCCGCGCCAGGGCCTGTCGCCGGTGGATCGCCTGCGCCAGGAGTTCGCGGATTTCCGCGAAAATCTGGAATCGAACATCGACCTGTTCACCGTGATGGCGGAACTGGGCGAGCGTGCCCGCCGCGATCCCGAGGTGCGGGCGGAACTTGAGCCAATGCGGGCATATTGGCATGCCCAGATCGCGGATTTCCTGAAAGCCGGTCGCGACAACGGCAGCTTCCGCGGCGATCTGGACCCGCAGGCCGCCGCATCGATCGTCATCGGCACGCTGACGGGTTCGCGACGCCAGTCCGATCCGTCGCTTGAGCATTTCGACGCCATCTGCGCGGAACTCCTCCGCTGCTTCCAGAACCCCTAGACGAGGCTGCCCCGACATGTCCCGTTCCGATCGCGCTCCATACGCGGAGCCGGAGATTGATCCGCGACGCTGGATCTCGCTCTTCATCCTGCTGCTCGCGGGCTTCATGAACCTGATCGACGTCACGATCGTGAACGTGGCGCTTCCGCGGCTGCAGGAGAACCTCCACGCCACGAGCAGTCAGATCGAGTGGGTCGTCGCCGCCTACGTGCTGGCCTTCGCGCTCGGACTTCTTCCCTTCGGGCGGCTGGGCGACACGATCGGCCGCAAACGCGTCTTCATCGCCGGCGTGTTCTGCTTCACGCTCTTTTCGGCCTTGTGCGGACTGGCGCCCGACATGCCGACCTTGATCGTCGCCCGCGTGCTCCAGGGCCTGTCGGGCGCGATGATGATGCCGCAGGTCCTGGCGATCACGCAGGTCATCTTCCCGCCGCAGGAGCGCGGCTTCGCCTTCTCGCTGTTCGGTCTTTCGGCGGGGCTTGCCTCCGTGGCCGGACCGCTCACCGGCGGTCTCCTCATCAACGCGGACATCTACGGCCTCGACTGGCGGCCGATCTTCCTCGTCAACATCCCCATCGGGATCGTTACCGTCGCAGCGGCCTGGCGGCTGCTTCCCCCGATGGCGGCGAACCACGATCTGAAGCACGATCTCGGCGGTGTGGCGCTCGCGGCGCTGTGCGTGTTCCTTCTGGTCTTCCCGCTGATCGAGGGCCACAGCCTCGGCTGGCCGTCCTGGACATTCGCCATGGTCGCGTCTTCCGCCGTGGCCGCTTTGATCTTCGTTGCCTTCGAACGCTCGCGGGCACGCAATGGAAAAAGCCAGCTTCTGCCTGCGAGCCTGCTGACCAACAACAGCTACCTGCTTGGCATCGCGATGGTGACGGTCTTTTTTTCGGGCGTTGCGGGCTTCTTCATGGTCTTGGCGGTGTTCCTCCAGACCGGCTTTGATTTCAGCCCGCTCGAATCGGGCCTGACGACCGTCCCGTTCCCGCTGGGTGTCCTCGTGGCGTCGATCGTGTCGGGGCGTGCGCGCGGTCGATGGCCTCGCGCGCGCATCGGCGGTGGAGCGGGACTTCTGGTCGTGGGGATGTTCATGCTGCGTCTGGTCGTCGGCGGAGTGGCGGACGAGGTGGACCACTGGCAGTTCTTGCCGCCGCTCTTCATTTCCGGTCTCGGTATGGGCATCGCGATCTCGTCGCTCTTCCAGACCGTTCTGGCGCAAGTGCCGCCGCGCGACGCGGGTTCCGGCTCGGGAGCGATGCAGTCCTTCCAGCAGATCGGTTCGGCGCTGGGGATTGCCATAGCGGGACAGATCTTCTTCTCCACCCTGGCCGGCAACCTCTCTGCCGGCGCCGGCAGTCATCCCGCCTTCGTCGAAAGTCTCGGCAATGCGCTCTATTATGAGTGCGCCGCCTTTGCGCTGATTGTGGCCCTGGTGTTTTTCGTCAAGCCGGTGCCGGTCCAGGGCCCCGCGCACGGCCACCGGCCGCAATCCGTGGAGGCCTGAGCCAAGCGTGGCGGCAGACCTGTCCGTTGCAGCGGTGTTTCGGATGACGTAGCGGTCATCCTGAGCCGTTCCACGGCTCCACCCCGCTGCAACCGCTCGGCCGAAAATCATGGAACTCTGGATACCGATCACCCTCGCGGCCGCGTTCCTGCAGAACCTTCGCTCGGCGATGCAGAAGCACCTGAAAGGCGTGATGGGCACCACGGGTGCGACGTTCGTCCGTTTCGGATTCGGAGTCCCGTTCGCCCTGTTTTTCGTTCTGGGGCTCAACCGCTTCGCTGGCTACGGATTTCCGGACATCAACACTACCTTCCTCGCCTGGGCGGCCATCGGCGGTCTCGGCCAGATCGCCGCGACCTTCCTGCTCGTCCACCTCTTTTCATTCCGCAACTTCGCCGTCGGTACCGCCTATTCGCGCACGGAGCCCGCGCAGGCCGCGCTCTTCGGGCTGATGTTCCTTGGTGAGAGGGTAACGGCAGGTGTTCTGGCGGCGATCGCGGTCAGCGTCTTCGGCGTCATGCTGATATCCGTCGCGCACACGACGCTGAGCTGGCGGGCGCTCTTCACGTCGCTCGTCAGCCGCAACGCGCTGATCGGCCTCGCCTCCGGCACGCTGTTCGGGATTTCGGCCGTTGCCTACCGGGCCGCGTCCCTGTCGCTGGGCGGCCCGAACTTCATGATGCAGGCGGCAGTGACGCTGGCCTTCGTCATCGTGTTCCAGACCCTGCTCATGGGGTTCTGGATGATCCTTCGAGACCGCGCCGAGATCGTCCGCATCCGCAGCGCCTGGAAACCCTCGCTGCTGGTGGGCGCCGCAGGGGCCTGCGCATCCTTCGGCTGGTTCATGGCCATGACGCTGGAACAGGCGGCGGTCGTGAAGGCGCTGGCACAGGTCGAGATGATTTTCACCTTCGCCTCCTCGGTGTTCTTCTTCCGGGAGCGCATCACGCCGTTGGAAGTCGCCGGCTGCGTCATGATCGTCGGCGGTATCCTGCTGCTCCTTCTCATCGGCTGACCGGCCGACATCCGGCCTCGAACCGGCGGACCGGTTTAACACTTCCTAAACCCTCTCCTCACGTTGCGGTACGCCAAAACCCTTCTTTGGGTGGCGATGGCATAGTTCTGGCTTCGGATCGGGCAGGCGTGCCGGATTGAGAACCGCGCGTCCAAGCATCGAAACTGGAGAAGCAACATGAAGCCCAGCGACAAGACCGGCATCCGCCGCCGCACCTTGCTTGGCGCCCTGCTGGCGCTGCCCGCACTCGCGGTCCTGTTCCGCGTCATCCGTCCGACCGCCCACCAGGACCTGGTCGAGGTCGACGGATGGATCCTGAAGCGCACGGACGTGGAAGGAGACCGGGCATGATCTTCCAGGACGCGGCACAATTCGCGGCCTCCGGCTTCACGCCGCAGGTCTGCATCGTCGGTGCCGGCCCCGCTGGCATCACCATTGCCAACAAGCTCGCGGCGGCGGGAATACCGTCGGTGCTGCTTGAAGGCGGCGCAGAGGAGTGGACGGAGGATTCGCAGGACGTCTATCGCGGCGTTACCATCGGCGATCCCTATTTCGACCTCGATATCACGAGGTTGCGGTTTCTCGGCGGCTGTTCGAACCACTGGGCCGGATGGTGCCGGGTGCTCGACGCGCACGATTTCACCGCGAAATCCTACGTCCCCGACACTGGCTGGCCGATCCGACGCGGCGACATCGAGCCGTTCCTTCCGGAAACCTTCGACGTGCTTGGCCTGCACGACTTTCCGCCCGACAGGCAGACGACGGATCGGTTCTACCGCTTCGAAGTGCAGAAGAGCGAAGCCGTCAGGTTCGGCGAAAAGTACCGCGAGGCCATCGCCGCCAGCGAGCATATCGCTCTCTTGCTGAACACGGCGGCGGGTGAACTGGTCGGCGACGGGACGCGCATCACCGCGGCGAAGCTGATTTCGAACGGCGCTGCCGCCGGCGAGATCGCGGCACCGTTCTTCGTGGTGGCGACCGGAGGGCTCGAGAACTCGCGCCTGCTGCTGTGGTCCAACGAGCGCTCGAACGGCGGCGTCGTGCCCCATGCAGACGCGCTCGGGCGCTACTGGATGGAGCACCCGATGTACTGGACCGGCAATGCCTTCCTCACCGACACGGCCGCTCTGACGCCGGATCACGAAGGTCATGCCTTCTTCATCCCGTCGCCGCAGGCGATGGCCGAGCGCGAAGTGCTCAACTTCCACGTCCAGGTCGAGACCATGCCGTTCAGCGGCGCCAAGCGCATGATCGCGGACCTCGCGTGCCATGCGCCGCAGACCGCGGAGTGGGTCTCGAACCTGCTCGGCGCCAAGCTCCAGTGCAGCGCCCGGGTCCATCTCGACTGGGAGCAGGCGCCCCGCCGCCACAACCGCGTCGCGCTCTCCACGACGGAACGGGATGCCTACGGCGTTCCACGCATAGAGCTCCACTGGAAGAAGGACGAACTCGACCGTCATACCATGCTCGAGGCGATGCGCATGTTCGGCGAGGACTTTGCGCGCAAGGACCTCGGGCGGGTGCAGATCAGCGATTGGGTCCTGAATGGCGAGGACTATCCGGACGACATGGAACTGGCGGGCAACCATCACATGGGCGGAACGCGCATGGGAACGGACGTCAAGACCAGCGTCGTCGATAGCGATTGCCGGGTGCACGGCATGGCCAACCTCTTCGTGGGAGGCTCCTCCGTCTTCACCACGTCCGGCCAGTGCACGCCAACGACCACGATCGTGGCCCTCGCGCTGAGGCTCGGCGACCATCTTGCGCGTGAAGTGGTCGGCGTCCGGACCGAAGCCAAGGCCTGACGGACTGCTGGCTCTCGCAATCCGCACCGCCCACCGCGATCGCCTTTTCTAGGGCGATCGCGGCGGCGTCATCAGGGAACGATCAGCGTTCCCGCGCCATGCTCGGTGAAAAGCTCCAGCAGCACGGCGTGCGGCGTCTTGCCGTTGAGGACGACGACGCCCTGGACGCCGCGCTCGATCGCCTCGATGCAGGTCTCGACCTTCGGGATCATGCCGCCGGAGATGGTCCCGTCTGCGATCAGCGCCTTCGCTTCCGCGACCGTCAGCTGGTCGATCAGCTTCTTGTCCTTGTCCAGCACGCCCGGCACGTCCGTCAGGAAGAGCAGGCGCGAGGCGCCGAGCGCGCCGGCGATGGCGCCGGCGAAGGTGTCGGCGTTGATGTTGTAGGTCGCCCCGTCGCGTCCCGGCGCGACCGGCGCGAGCACCGGGATCATCTCGGAGCGGGCGAGAAGGTCGAGGAGCGTACGGTCGACCTCGACCGGCTCGCCGACGTAGCCGAGATCGAGCACCCGCTCGATGTTGGAATCCGGATCGACGACGGTCTTCCTGGCCTTCTCCGCGAAGACCATGTTTCCGTCCTTGCCGCAGAGCCCGATCGCCCATTCGCCCTCGGCGTTGATCAGCGCCACGATCTCCTTGTTGATCGATCCCGCCAGCACCATCTCGACGATCTCGACCGTCTTGCGGTCCGTCACCCGCAGGCCGCCCTCGAATTTCGATTCGATACCCATCTTGGAAAGCATGGCCCCGATCTGCGGACCGCCTCCGTGGACGACGATCGGGTTGACGCCGGACTGCTTGAGCAGCGCGATGTCGCGGGCAAACGCCCGGCCAAGTTCGACGTCGCCCATGGCATGGCCGCCGTATTTCACCACGACGGTCTTGTTCTCGTAGCGCTGCATGTAGGGAAGCGCCGCCGAAAGCAGACGCGCCTGTTCTGCGGCGGTGGCGGCGAGGTCACTCGTCATGGTTCAGATCCCGGATTGTGATAGGTCCGGCGGGGTATTAGCGGGAAAGCCCGCGCCGGGCAAATGAATCGCCAGACTGGTTGGGGGCTGTCGGAACCTCCTCGCCATATCTGGATTGAATCTCCAAACGAGGAGAACGCCATGCCTGGAACCAGGTATTTGCACACGCTTCTGGGCATCGCCGGCGGCTTGGCGGCCGGCGCGGTGCTCGGCGTCTCGCTGTTCGAAAACATTGTTCTGGGGATCGTCATCGGCATCCTGGTGGGCGCCGGTATCGGCAGTAGCCTTCCAGCACGACGCTAGGCCACCGGAACCGGTGGCTGATCGCATCAGTGGAGCAGGTCGCGTCCGCGGCTGACGAGCGTCTTTTCCATGAGCGCGTTGAGCCAGCTCGCCGTGGAAATTCCGGCGGGTCTCACCCCGATTTCCGTCACCGCCTGTTCCAGCGTCTGCTCGACCAGCCGGTCGGCGGCGCTCGGGTCCAGAAGCATCAGTCTCGCGCTCAGGCGAAGCTTCGGCAGAAGTGCGGCGACGTCGTCGTGGGACGGGATAAGCGAGGCGCGTTCGCCTCCCGGACCGTGTCGTATCTGGTTCATGAGCGCGTCGATCACCTGGCTCCATCCCGACGGTTTGGTCAGGCTGGAGACGAAGCGGAACCGCTCGGGCAGCGCGACCTCGTCGTGCGCGGTAAAGAACACGAAGGGAACGCCGCGCTGTGCCAGTTCGTCCGCCAGCGGGAAGACGTATTCGCCGTTGAGATTGACATCGAGGATCGCGGCCTGCGCCATCGGGAGGAGCTTCCGCGCCCGTTCCACCGTCGGCGCCGGCCCCAGCACCTTGGCGCCGGAAGCTTCGAAATACCGGGTCAGATCGTCGGCGAGGAGGTATTCGTCCTCCGCGATCAGGATGCGCATTCCCTCGAGATTCGGCACGATTTGCTCCACTTCGAAAGATCAATCGGCCAGCGACGCGAAGGTTCCGGCTGACGATCGCTGCCCGGGCGCAGGGAACATCCCGCCCGGATCGAAGATTCGTGGCGAAAACGACGACCACAGAGCGGACCCGAAGCAGGAAGATCCTGCCATGGTCGCCCGCAAGGGGGTCGAGGCGATGATGAAGGGCGATACCGGCGTCATCAGCGGCTTCGCCAACACGAGCCAGGCAACGACGGCGCATCTGGTGCCGGCCGGCATCCTCGCCGGCCAGCATCGGAAGATCGCCGAGCTGGGCACGGATCGCTCCCGAGGTCCGGCCTTGGCGGCATTGGTGGCGCGGTCACGTCGGCCGCGCCAATTCCCCTTGCCGGGCTTCTGCGCTCAGTAGGTCATGACTTCGTAGACGTTCACGGTGATTTCACGTCCGCCGTAACCGATGTTGCAGCCGCTGAAACCGTTGCGGATCTTGCCGGGGTGAACGCCGCCGCTCCATTGCGCCCGGCAAACGCCGAGTGGCTGCCCGTTGGCTTCCCACCCTGCGTTGATCATGCCCTGCGGGATCGCGCCGGACTGGGCTGTGGTCCAGCGGCCGTGGCCGGTGAAAACCTGGTAGGACGCCACCGTTTCCTCGCGCCCGCCATAGCCGATGTTGCAGCCGTTGAACCCGTTCCGGATCTTGCCCGGATGCACGCCGCCATTCACGGCGGCACGGCAGACGAACAGCGGCACTCCGTTCGCTTCATAGCCGCCATTCGGGGTGACGGTGGGCGGCGGCATGCTGCCGTAGGAGCCGTTCACCCAGTCCTCCGCCCAGGCCGTGGTGGGAGAGGCCACGGTGAGGACCGCCGACAGAAGTATGCTTGCGGATACGGCTGCCCGCATCCTTTCCTTCGAGATTGTCACGTTTCTTGACCCCTTATCGATGCGCCGGACTCTTACCGGCAGCCACGCCCCTTCGGTTTTGCTTTACCAAAGGTCAACCGGCATTCAAGGGGTGCGACGAAGGCGGATCGCGATTTCCGCGACGTCTATCGATTTTTTAGGCCGATTAATAAAACGCGTGTCGAACGCGAAGGTTCCAGGCACATTCCGCCGACTTCTCCGCCGCGGCGATTACACGATTCCGTGTCTTTCGAAGGGGTTTCCGTCACGCTTAAATATTCGTAACGCCTTGAAGACATGATAGGTGTCGTGTTTGTGTGGGACGGTCGGGCCGCTCGGGAGGGGTCCACCGCAATCGAGAGTGATCCAGCGCGTTGAATGATTGCCGGAATTCGCGGAGGCCCGCGTCTTGGACCCTGTTGCTCGTCGCGGCTCTGTCGATCACCGCTGCTGAACCGGCGCGCGCATTCGAACTGTTCGGCGAGAAATTCTTCGAGCGCGACCAGGAGGAGCAGGCCGACGTCATCGGCGAACCCCAGCCCTACACCGTGGAGTTCGTCGTTCCCGGCGGCGAGGTCGAGAGCGAACTCAAGGCTGCGTCCAACCTCTGGGGGGATCGCGACGAGCCGGCCTCCGGCGAAGCCGGCCTGATCGCCAAGGCGCGCGACGACTATCGCCGCCTGCTCGCGGCACTCTACGAGCAGGGCCGCTACGGTGGCTCCATCTCCATCACCATCGACGGACGGCAAGCGGCCGACCTGCCGCCGGATACCATACTGCCCGACCCGGCCGCCGTTACCGTTCTCGTCATTCCGGGACCGCTCTTCCTGTTCGACGAAGCGCGCATCGAGAACCGTGCACCGCCGGCGACCAATCGACGCGACGAAGTGGATCAGCCGGAAGACGAGGGCTTTCTCGCCGGCGAGCCCGCCAATTCGGGCGTTATCCTGAAAGCAGAGCGCCTTGCCGTCGAGGCCTGGCGCCAGCAGGGCCATGCCAAGGCCGCGATCGCCGAACGGCGCGTGGTGGCCGCGCATGACAGCGACACCGTCGACGCGCTGCTCAGGGTCGAGCCGGGACGCCGCGCCGTCTACGGTCCGACGTCGGTCGAGGGCACCGAGAGGATGGACCCCGGCTTCGTCGCTTACATGGCAAACCTCACCACCGGCCAAGAGTTCGATCCCGACGATGTCGAGCGCGCCCGTGCTCGCCTCGCGCGTCTCGACGTGTTCCGTTCTCTGCGCATCGTGGAGGGCGAAGCGATCGGCGAGGACGGGCTGCTGCCGATGAGCGTTATCGTGCAGGAGCGCGCGCTGCGCCGCATCGGCGTCGGCGGCACCTATTCGACCGTCGACGGGCTTGGCTTGGAAACCTACTGGCTGCACCGGAACCTCTTCGGCCGTGCCGAGCGCTTGCGCCTCGAGGCCAAAGTCGCGGGAATAAACGGGGTCGATCCCGAGGAGTTCACCTATCGGGTGGGCAGCACCTTCACCCGCCCCGGCATCTTCACCCCCGACACCGACTTCGTCACCTCCGTGTTCGGCGACCGCGAGGTGCTGGAACCCTACACGCGCACCGGCGTCACGGTTCAGGCCGGGTTCACGCATCTCTTCACTGAGGAACTGTCGGCGCGCCTTTTTGCCACCGGCCGCTACGCCAAATTCGAGGACCAGGTCTACGGCGAGCGCGAGTTCACCAGCGTCGGGGTTCTCGGCGGCCTGGTCTACGACAGCCGCGACAACGAGGCTGACGCGACGGAAGGCTATTACGCCGAAGTCACCGCCGAGCCCTTCTACGAATTCAACTACGGCAACGCGGCCGCTGTCCTCACGGCAGAGGGTCGCGCCTATTACGGTTTCGGCGAGGACAACCGGTTCGTCGCGGCCGGCAGGATAAAGGTCGGCAGCCTCGTCGGCTCGCCGATCAGCGAGACCGCGCCGGATCGCCTCTTCTTCGCCGGCGGAGGAGGGTCGGTGCGCGGCTACGCCTATCGCAACATCGGCGTGGAGGTGCCCGGCGGACAGATCGTCGGCGGGCGTTCACTGATCGAGGGCTCGGCGGAGTTGAGGGCGAGAGTCACCGAAAGCATCGGCGTTGTGGGCTTCGTGGACGCCGGCTATGTCGGCGCGGATTCCTTCCCCGAATTCGACGAGGCGGTGCGTGTCGGCGCCGGTGCCGGCGTGCGCTATCTTACCGGCCTGGGGCCGATCAGGCTGGACGTCGCCGTGCCGCTCGACCCGCGTCCGGGCGACCCCGACGTCGCCTTCTATGTCGGAATAGGACAGGCGTTTTGACCCGTTTCATCATAACCCTGCTGGCATTCTTTCTCGCCCTGCCGGCGCTCGCGCAGGATACGCCGGAAGAAGAACGCTCCTACTTCACCGATTTCGTCGAGAACCAGCTCTCGGCGGAAAACCGCCAGATCCGGATCAGCGGCATCCAGGGCATCCTGTCGTCCGAAGCGACCATCCGCGAGATCACGGTGGCCGACAGCGAGGGCGTGTGGCTGCGCATCGAGAATGCCGGCATCGACTGGAACAGGACGGCGCTTCTGCGCGGCAGGCTCGAGATCGAGACGTTGCGCGCCGACCTGATCGATTTCGTCCGCCTGCCGGTGCCCGCCGAGGGCGGGCTGCCGCAGCCCGAAGCACAGCCGTTCCAGCTTCCCGAACTGCCGCTTGCCATCATCCTTGAGAACCTCGAGATCGAGCGCCTGCATTTCGGCCAGCCCGTCTTCGGGCTCGAATCGTCGCTCGCCGCCACCGGTAGCTTCAGCCTCCAGAACGGAGCGCTGGAAACCACGCTCAACACCCAGAGGCTCGACGGTCCCGGAGGCACTCTGGTCCTCACGGCGAGCTATGCCAACGAGACGGAGGTCCTGAACGTCGACCTAGCACTCGACGAACCGGCGGACGGCATCGTTGCCAACCTGTTGAACATCGAGGGCCGCCCGCCCGTGGCGCTCTCCCTGACGGGCTCAGGCCCGGTCGGCGACCTGGACCTGCAACTGACCCTCGATGCCGACGGCGAGCGCGTGTTGACGGGGACGACGCAACTCGATCGCGGTTCGCAAGGCTTGAGCTTCGCCGCCGACATCCAGGGTCCGATCGCGCGCCTCGTCGCGCCGGCCTACCGAGCCTTCTTCGGAGAGAATGTCGAACTGACGGTCAACGGCACGGTCAGGGACGGCGGTGGCGTCGCCATCGAGGAGCTCGAACTCGACAGCGCGGCACTTAAATTGCAGGCATCGGCTGAGACCGGCTCGGACGGGTTCCTCCGGTCGCTGACCCTTCGGGCCAATGTCGGCGCGGACGGCTCCGAACCGGTCGTTCTTCCGGTGCCCGGGGGAACGACGACGCTCCAGCGAGCCACGGTCAATCTGGCTTTCGGCGAGGCTGCCGGCGGGGAGTGGTCGGGAGACGTCTCGGTCTCGCGGCTCGATTCGGACTCGTTTTCGATCGACAGTGTCGCGCTCGATCTGGGCGGGCAGGTGCAAAACCTCAACGATCCGCAGACGCGCAGCATCACCTTTGACGTCGGCGGCGCGGCGAATGGCATCGACGCGGAGCGCAAGGACATCGCCGAAGCGCTCGGCGACCGCATCGAACTGGCGATCAACGGCGGCTGGAATGCCGGTTCGCCGATCCGCCTGGAAAACTTCCTGATCGACGGCAAGTCGCTCGCCCTCACCGCTGCCGGGCAGATCACCGACTACGTGTTCGACGGCAGGATCGGCGTCGAGGCGTCGAGCATCGCGCCGTTCTCCGAACTCGCCGGGCGCGAACTCGGCGGCGGCGCGAACCTGACCGCGACGGGCGAACTCAAGCCGCTGTCCGGCGCCTTCGATCTGACCCTCGACGGCCAGGCGACCGACCTGCGCATCGCGCAGCCCGCCGCCGACAACCTTCTCTCCGGTACCACCACCATCTCGGGACGCGTCGCGCGCGGCGAGCAGGGGCTCGTCGCCGACGGATTCCGCATCGCCAACGAACAGGTGGAACTCACCGCCGACGGCACCTTCGCCACCGGTGCCGCCGACTTCCGCTTCGACGTCGCCGTCTCCGACCTTGCGCGGATCGACGAGCGCGCATCCGGCCGGCTGACCGCCACGGGCACGGCGAAGGGAAGCGAAGGCGTGATCAACCTCGATCTCGACGCCCGCGTGCCATCCGGCAGCCTGGCCGGCCGTTCGCTCGCGGATGCGAACGTCGGCTTCGAGGGAACACTGCGCGGCGAGAACCTCGAAGGGCAGCTCTCCGGCAACGCCTTCCTCGATGGCACGCGCATCGACCTCGCCTCGCAGATCGCCGTCGCGAATGGCGAGCGGCGGCTGGAGGGCCTTCGCTTCGAGGCGGGCGGCGCGGTGCTGACCGGCGATCTGACGCAGTCCGAAGCCGGCCTCCTCACCGGCGACCTCAAGCTCGACGCGCCCAACATCTCGACGGCAGCGGCGCTCGCGCTCGCCGAGGCTCGGGGTGCGGTAAACGCCGACATTTCCCTTTCCATCCAGGACGGCAGCCAGTCGGCCTCCGTCAATGCTCGGGTCGATGGTCTGGTCTACGACGCGGTCCGCGTCGGCAACGCCACCGCAGACGTCGAGGTCGAAGATCTCTTCGGCGTTCCGGCCGTTGCCGGCAACGTATCGGCAGGCGACGTCATCGCCGGCGGCGTGGAGATCGATTCGCTTCAGGCCACCGCGAGCCGGGAAGGGGAGGCGACGCAGTTCTCCGCCGACGCGCGGCTCGCCAACGGCGCCGACATTTCCGCAAGCGGCGCACTGGCACCGGAGGGCCAAGGCTTCCGCCTGACTCTCGCCGACGCGCAGCTCGCCTGGCAGAATCTTTCGGCACGGCTGTCCGAACCCGCCAGCCTGCGCATCGAGGGGCAGGACATCGCGCTCGATGCCCTGTCGGTCGCGGTCGGCGGCGGCAACATCAGCGCTTCCGGCACCGTTTCCGAAACCATCGACCTCGACCTGTCGATCAGCAATGTACCGCTCGCCATCGCGAACGCGGTCCGCCCCGATCTGGGACTCGGCGGCACGATCTCCGGCACGGCCGACGTCACTGGTCCCCGCGACCGGCCGAACGTCGCCTTCGAGATAAGGGGCAACGATCTCGCTGCGGCGGCGCTGCGCCAGGCGGGGCTGTCGACGCTCGACGTGGATGCGACCGGCACCACGAGCGGCGACCGGCTGAACGTCGATGCCTCCATCAACAGCCCCGAAGGCTTCCGCGCCAGGGCGGTTGGCGCCGTTCCGCTCGGCGACGGTTCGCTCGCGCTGGACGTGACCCTCCAGAGCTTCCCGCTCTCCGTCCTGAACGCGGTCGCGCCGGGCCAGAACCTCGGCGGCATCGTCACGGGCACCGCGAACGTGCAGGGTGTGCTCGCCGATCCGCGCGTTGCCTTCGACCTCTCGGGCCAGGGCATCACCGCCGCGCCGCTGGCCGAGTTCGGCATCGGCGCGCTCGGCTTCACCGCCTCGGGCCAGTATGGCGCGGGCGCCGTGGTGCTGAACAGCTCCACCGTCTCCGGACCGCAGGACCTCTCCTTCACCGCCAGCGGGCGCGTGCCGATTTCCGGCCCCGGCCTGAACGTATCGGTCAATGGACGTGTCCCGCTGTCGCTCACCAACCGCTTCCTCGCCGATCGCGGAACCCAGGTCTCGGGCACGCTCGTCGCCGACATCAATCTCTCCGGCAGTATCTCCAACCCGGTCGTCGCCGGCTCGATCTCGACATCCGGCGCGTCGCTGGTCGACCCCGAAACGAACATCCGCTTCACCGGCATCACGCTGTCAGCGTCCGCGTCGGCGCAGACGATCACCATCAACACCCTGTCGGCTTCGGCCGCGGGCGGTGGCACGGTCAGCGCCAGCGGCACGGTCTCGATCGCCGACGGGTTCCCCGCGAACCTGTCGATCCGGCTGCAGGACTTCCGCTACACCGACGGCGAACTGGTCGTGGCGACCGTCGACGGCACGCTGTCGGTAACCGGCTCGCTCACGCGAGACCCGCTGATATCAGGCGACATCCTGATCGAACGTGCGGAGATCACCATCGCGGGCAGTCTCGGCGGCGGTCCAACCTCGATCGACGTCGTCCACGTCAATCCCCCGCCGGACGTGGCGGTCACCCTGAAGCGCGCGCGCGCCAATGACGGGACGCCGGTGCCCACGGCGCGACCCAGCGTGGCGCGGCTCGACGTCACGATACGCGCACCCAACCAGATCTTCGTGCGCGGCCGCGGCCTCGACGCCGAACTCGGCGGCCAGGTGCGCATCACCGGTCCCATCACCGGCGTGCAGCCCGTCGGCGCCTTCAATCTCATTCGCGGCCGCCTGTCGATCCTCGGCCAGCGCATCACCTTCGACGAGGGGCGCGTAAGCCTTGTCGGCGACCTCGACCCCTTCATCGACTTCGTCGCCCGCACCGAGAGCGACGACATCACCGTCTTCATCACCGTTCGCGGCAGGGTCTCCGATCCGCAGATCGAGTTCTCCTCGCAACCCGGACTGCCGCAGGACGAGGTGCTGGCGCGGCTGATCTTCAACCGGAGCATCGGCGAACTCTCCGCCATTCAGATCGCCCAGCTCGCCGCCGCGGCGGCCGAGCTTGCCGGCGGCTCCAACACCTCGCTGCTCGGAAGCCTGCGCAACGCGACGGGGCTCGACGATCTCGACATCGTCACAAATTCGAAGGGCGAGACCGCCGTTCGCGCCGGCCGCTACATCGAGGAGAACGTCTATCTCGGCGTCGAGGCGGGAGCCCAGGGTAGCACGCGCGGCACGATCAATCTCGACATCACCGAGGACCTCAAGGCGCGCGGCTCGGTCGGCTCCGACGGCGATTCCAGCATCGGTCTGTTCTACGAGAAGGACTACTGAGCGGCGCGCCCCGCGCCGCCGCCCGGAGGCTCCATCCGTCCAACTGCTGCCGGAACCAGCATGGTTCGTCCGCATTTCTCCCGCAACGAGGAGACCTGCGATGACCGACCACACCAATCCGAAATCGGCGGACGATTCCAACACGCGCAAGGAGCCCGACGACTGGGTCAGCGGCGACGAGCCGATGACCGGCGCGCAGCGATCCTACCTCAAGACCTTGTCCGAGCAGGCCCACGTCGACAATGCTTACGACGAGGGCCTCAGCAAGGCGGAAGCCTCCAAGCGCATCGACGCGCTGAAGGAAAAACTGGGGCTCTGAGGATGCAGGGGCTGGAAAGTTCGGAGAAGCGCACCGGCGGGTGCCTGTGCGGCGCGGTCCGCTTCAGCGTCCGCGGCGCGCCGCTGCGGGTCGGCCTGTGCCACTGCGCCGACTGCCGCAAGACCAGCGGCTCGGCCTTCGTCACCTTCGCGGTGTGGCCGCGTGCCGCCTTCTCCGTCGCCGGCGAGATCGCCAGCCATGCCGGGCGCAGGTTTTGCCCCCTTTGCGGATCGCGCCTTTTCTCCCTCAGGCCTGAGGAAGCTGAGATCAACGTCGGTTCGCTCGATGATGCTCCGACAGGGCTGGAACCCACCTATGAACTCTGGACCCGGCGCCGGGAACATTGGCTGCCGCCGCTCGCCGGCGCCTCCCAGTACGACGAAGACCGGGAGCAGGCCGGCCAGCTCGATCTACTCGAAGTCGCCGTTCCGGACCCGTCGCAACCGGGGGACCTGGAGCGTGCGATGGAAGTGGCCGCGACCGCCCATATGGCCCAGACGGGCAAGAACGGCGAACCGAAGTTGGAGCACTGCCGACGGGTTGCCGCCGCTGTCGACAGCGTTGACGAGAAGATCGTCGCCTGGCTGCACGATGTCATCGAGAAGAATCCCGACTGGACCACGCAGCGGCTACTGTCGCACGGCTTCTCCGAAGCCGTCGTGGATGCAGTGGATGCCATGACCCGACGCATGGGCGAGGACTATCTCGACTTTGCCCGGCGCGCCGCGGCGAACCCGCTCGCCCGTCCTGTCAAGGTCGCTGATCTTGAGGACAATCTCGCGGCGTCGCGGAATGCGGGCAAGGATGGCGCCAAGTACCGCGACGCACTGGCACTCCTGCGCCGCGAATCCGCGGAGAGGTCCTCCCTCTCGCATTGACCCGCCCGCCTCGGTCTCCTAGTTTAGAAGCATTCTAAGATAAGAGGCGCCAAGTCATGCTTTCGCGCGTTTTCGGCTTCGGCCGCCGCTCCTTCGATTCCCTCTCGGAGCAGGAGGTGCTGGCGCTGGCGATCTCGTCGGAGGAGGACGACGGGCGCATCTACCGGGCCTATGCCGACGGCCTGCGCGACGAGTTCCCGCAATCGGCGAAGGTGTTCGATGGCATGGCCGAGGAAGAGGAACAGCACCGTTCCGCCCTCATCGACCTACACCGGGCCCGATTCGGCGAACGCATCCCCCTGATCCGCAGGGAGCACGTGCGCGGCTTTTACGAGCGCAAGCCCGATTGGCTGGTCCGTCCGCTGGGGCTGGAGAAGGTGCTTGCGCAGGGCGAGGAGATGGAACGGCAGGCCGAGCGGTTCTATCGCGAGGCCGCCAGCCGCACATCGGATGCGTCGACGCGCAAGCTGCTGGGCGATCTGGCCGCCGCCGAGGGCCGCCACGGGAAGACGGCGCAGCGCCTGGAGCGGGAGCACCTGCCCGAGGATACGCGAACTCAGGAACTGAAGTCGGAGAGGCGGCAGTTCATCCTCACTTATGTCCAGCCGGGCCTCGCCGGGCTGATGGACGGTTCGGTCTCCACGCTTGCGCCGATCTTTGCCGCCGCCTTCGCGACGGGCGACACGTGGCAGACCTTCCTGGTCGGCCTCTCTGCATCGGTGGGCGCGGGCATCTCGATGGGGTTTACGGAAGCCGCCCATGACGACGGCAAGCTCTCGGGGAGGGGTTCGCCCGTCAAGCGCGGTCTGGCCTCCGGCATCATGACGGCGGTCGGGGGACTGGGCCACGCGCTTCCCTATCTCATCCCGCAGTTCTGGACGGCGACGACGGTCGCGATCGTGGTGGTCTTTCTGGAACTCTGGGCGATCGCCTTCATCCAGAACCGGTATATGGACACGCCGTTCCTGCGTGCGACGTTCCAGGTGGTGCTCGGCGGCGCGCTGGTGTTCGCGGCTGGCGTCCTGATCGGCAGTGCGTGATCCGGGAGGAATGAAAAAAAGTGCGGGCAGGGCCCGCTAGAGGAAGGTGCGAGCGGAGCCGCTTGCGGCCAGCTTCGCTCGCACCCTTCACCGCTCTGGGAGCGGCTAGCCTGGCTGCTATTCTGCAGCCTTGAGGTTGATGCGCATTTCGGCGAGGTTCGTGAGCTTCTCGTCCGTCTTCTTTTCCTCGGCCAGCGTCTGCTGGAGAACCGAAGCGCAATCATTGCGGCCCAACTGGCGCGCCCAGGCGATCATCGTCCCGTAGCGCGTGATTTCGTAGTGCTCCACCGCCTGTGCGGCAGCGATCAGTGCTGCGTCGAGAACGTCCTTGTCCTCGACCTCGCCGGCGACCTCGTTGGTCTCCTTGATGATGCCGTCGATCGCCGGACAATCCACCGCCTTGGGCTCCTTGCCGTGCATCTTGAACACACGCTCGAGACGTTCGACGTGGACCTCGGTCTCGGCGAGATGCTGCTTGAAGCCGCTCTTCAACTCGCTGCTGGTCGCCTTCTCGATCATCTTCGGCAGCGCCTTGAGAATCTGCTTTTCGGCATAGTAGGTGTCCTGCAGCTGGTGCACGAACAGGTCATCCATCGTCTTGATGTCTTTGGTGAAAAGTCCCATGGGATTTTCTCCTCGTTGGTTTGACTGGAAATCGTCGACGGCTCGGAGCCGCGTTCCAGTCGAACGAACGGATGGCGCGCTTGTTCCGGCGGTGCGATTGCCGGAACTCACGAATTGATGCGAAGCGTCGCATTGTGCGAAATAGACCTCGCTGGCTCGCGGGAGGTCTACGCCGCCTTCTTGGCTTCCTCGCGGATCTCTTCCGTCAGCCGCATCTTGAGATCGAGGAAATCCGGCTCAGCTTTCATCCTGTAGTGGCGCGGATGGGGAAGATCGATCGGCACGTCCGCCTTCACGCGGCCTGGCCTAGCCGTCATCACCAGGCAGCGGCTGCCGAGGAAGATCGCTTCCTCGATGTCGTGGGTGACGAACAGCACCGTCTTGCGGTCGGCCTCCCAGATCTGCAGCAGCAGTTCCTGCATCAGCCCGCGCGTCTGGTTGTCGAGCGCCCCGAACGGCTCGTCGAGCAGGAGGATCGCCGGGTCGTTGGCGAGCGCCCTGGCAATTGCCACGCGCTGCTGCATGCCGCCCGAAAGCTGCTTCGGCCAGTGCCGCTCGAAACCCTTCAGGCCGACCTTTGCCACATAGAACGCGACGATCTCGGTGCGCCGCGCCTTGGCCATGCCCTTCTCGCGCAGGCCGAACTCGATGTTCTCCTCCACCGTCAGCCAGGGAAACAGCGTATACGACTGGAACACCATGCCACGGTCTGCGCCCGGACCGGTGACCGCGCGCCCGCGCACCGAGACGGTCCCCGACGAGGGCTCGTCCAGCCCGGCGACGATCCTGAGCAAGGTCGACTTCCCGCAGCCGGATGGCCCGAGGATCGTGACGAAGTCGTTTTCCGCAATCGTCGTCGTGATCGGCGTCAGCGCCACCGTCGGCTTCCCGCCGCGCACGCCCGGAAATGTCCGGGATACCGCATCGATGGCGACGGCGGTCATGCCAGGCTCCAGGGGAAGAGGCGTCGGTTCGCCTCCTTGAACAGGAAATCCGAGACCAGCCCGATGACTCCGATGACGATGATCCCGAAGATGATCTGCCCCGTGTTCAGCAGCGCCTGGCTGTCGACGATCATGTGGCCGATGCCCGACGAGGAGCCGATCAGTTCCGCCACGATCACGTAGGTCCAGGCCCAGCCGAGCACGAGGCGGAGGATCTCGGCGATCTGCGGCGCCGAGGCCGGGATGAGCACGCGCCGCACGATGCCTCCGTCGGAGGCGCCGAGCGTATAAGCTGCCTCCACGAGGTCGCGCCGCGTCTGGCCGACGGTGACGGCGACCATCAGGATGATCTGGAACACAGCGCCGATGAAGATGACCAGCAGCTTCTGCGTCTCGCCGATCCCGGCCCACAGGATCAGCAGCGGGATGAAGGCGGATGCCGGAAGGTAGCGGGCGAAGGAGACGAAAGGTTCGAAGAAGGCCTCTACCGCCTTCCACGCGCCCATGGCGATGCCGAGCGGCACGGCGATGACGGCCGCCAGCACGAAGCCGCCGCAGACGCGCCAGACGGTCATGCCGATGTCGTAGGAGAAATTGTACTCCGTCATCAGGCTCCAGCCTTCGCGCACCATGCGCGCCGGGCTGGCGAGAAAGATCGGCGAGACGAAGCCGCCGAAGGTGGCGAGCGACCAGCCCGCGACGAAGAGCACGAAGAAGGCGATGCCGAGCCCGATGCGCGCGGGCGTCGCGACCGGCCGCAACGGACGCAGGTAAACGGGGCGTGCCGCCCGCCGTGCGCGGACCGTACTGGCCGCCGCGTCGGCGCTCGTGCGTGAGAATGTCGGCTGCTGCGTCATCCGTCCTGCCGGCAGGTCTGCATGCGGCTGGACCTCATCCGGCGAGGCGGATGAGGTCCTTGGGCTGCGTTGTTGCTGTGGTCCTGGCGGAAGCGCCTATTCCATCCAGCTCGTGTCGATGAGCGTCTCGGTCGCCGGGATTTCCTTGACCGAGCCGATCTTCTTCAGGAGCGGACCCGCCTTGGCATAGAACTCCTCGATGCCGCCCGACATGAAGGCTTTGTTGGCCTCCCGGTCCTGCCATTCGAGATAGCCTGCCGACTTGCCGAAATCCTCGCCGCTCTGCTTCACGTCGGCGCCCATGATCTCGTAGGCCTTGGCCTGATCGCTCTCGATCATGTCGAGCGCGTCGTAGTAGCTGGCGGCCAGCGCCTTTACTGCCTCCGGGTTCTCCGCGATGAACTCCGGCGTGCAGCCGAACGTGTCCATGACGATCGGATAGTCGAGCGTGGTGGCGATGATCTTTCCGGCGTCCGGATTGTCGCGGACCGTCGACAGATAGGGTTCGTAGGTCATGGCGGCGTCGTTCTGCCCGGCGACGAAGGCCTGTGCGGCCGCCGATGGCTCGAGGTTCACGACCGTGACGTCGTCGAGCGACAGGCCGTTCTCGTTGAGCATCCAGGCCAGCACGAAATAGGGCGAGGTACCCGGTGCGGACGCCGCCACCGTCTTGCCCTTCAGGTCGGCAATGGAGGCGATGTCGTTTCGAACCGCCATGCCATCGGCGCCGTGCGACATGTCGAGCTGGAAGAGCTGCTTGATCGGCACGCCGGCGGCGTTCCAGATCATGAAGGTTTCCACCGTGGTCGCAGCGCACTGGATGTCCCCCGAGGCGATGGCGAGGTGGCGGTCCTTCTGCGGGATCTTCTTGATCTCGACGGAAAGGCCGTTCTTTTCGAAGATGCCGGCCTCCTTGGCGAGCGTCAGCGGCGCAAAGCCCGTCCAGCCGCTCATCCCGATGGCGACTTCGGTGTTCTGCGCCTGCGCGGCATTGAAAGCCATCGAGGCGAGGGCGGCCGCTAGGATCGTCGTCTTTTTCATGTTCCACTCCGAAATTCCGGCTCGATTGAGCCTCCCGAGCCTTGAACGCAGCACAGGGGTAGAGGCCTGTCAATCGCGTTGCGGCCAACGAACTGCACAGTGGTTGGCACTGCTCACGGGATGTGCAGTCCTCTCGCCGATGACGCCGCGATCAGCAAGGTCTGTAGACAAAATGGTCGAAGTCGGCAGCCTTGCCCCGGCCGCTCGTGTCGAATGCGGCCATGCCGACGAAGGCGCCGGTGAAGGAACCATGCTCGCCGCGACCCGCCTCGTCCGAGATGAGGCTGGCGTCGAGCACCGGGCCGACAGTCTGCCACGCGCCGTCGCCGATGCGCCAGCGGAACCGCAGCTCCGCCCCGCGCACCTCCGCCGCGAGCCCGATCTCGCCTTCCTCGCCGATCGGAAGCGGCTGGTCCAGACCGAAGCTGAGCCGCCCGTTCTCCCAGTCGCCGAGGCAGGACATGATCTGCAGCACGCGTCCCTGTCCGGGCTGCCAAGTCACGGCGAGGAAATGAAACTTGTGCCGGTTGTAGTAGTGCACCAGCCCTGCCGCCTGCTGGTAGGTCTCGGGCGCGAAAGAGACGATGGTCTCCGCGTCGAAGTCGAAATGCTCCTGCCGGCGCGCCACCAGCGCCTGTTCGAACCAGCTCCCGATGGATTCGCGCCCGAAGAGGCGAAGGCTCCCGGGATTGTCCGTCAACGAGAAGATGCGTTGCGGGACCGGCGTGCGCAGCCACTGGAAGTCGAGCTGCAGGTCGGGACCGTCGAAGTCGTGGCGCACCTCTTCGGGTGCGGCCGGTTCCCCCGCGCCCGCCGGCGCCTCCACCTCAACGCTCGGAACCGGACCGCCATCGGCGAGCCTCAGCCAGCCATCGTCGCCCCACACGCATTTCTGGATCGCGGTCTCGCGCCCGAGCGGCGAGCGCCGGATGCCGCGCAGGGGACGCGAGCACAGGTGCGTGTGATAGACCCCGCCCTCCGGCGTCTCGACGATCTGTCCGTGCCCGGCGCGCTGCAACGGCGCATCGGGCGCGTCCTTCGAGGTGATGACGTGGATGTCCGGGTGCAGTTCGTACGGGCCATCGATCGACCGGGAACGCGCCATGGTGACGGCATGCCCGTATCCCGTGCCGCCCTCGGCCGTCGTGAGATAGTACCAGCCGTCCCTCTTGTAGAGATGCGGCCCCTCGACCAGCCCGTGCGCGCTTCCGGCGAAGATGTTCTTCACCGGCCCGACCAGCTTCCCGGCTTTGGCGTCGTACTCCTGCATCAGGATCCCGTCGAAGGACGGATGCTTGGGATTGCCGCCGACGCCGGTCGAAACGTGGTTCCACTGCATGTTGAGGAACCACTTCCGCCCGTCGTCGTCGTGGAACAGGGTCGGGTCGAAGCCGCTCGAATTGACGTAGACAGGGTCCGACCACGGCCCCTCGTTCGACGGCGCGGTGACGATGTAGTTGTGCGCGTCCTTGAAGTTGCCCTCGAGCCGCTTCACGTCGGTATAGACCAGCCAGAACAGCCCGTCGGCGTGGCTCAGGCACGGCGCCCAGATACCGCCGGAATCGGGATTGCCGCGCATGTCGAGCTGGCTCGCCCGATCCAGCGGACGCTTCACCAGCCGCCAGTTCACCAGGTCCGTCGAATGGTGGATCTGCACGCCCGGATACCATTCGAAGGTCGAGGTGGCGACGTAGTAGTCGCCTCCGACGCGGCAGATGGAGGGGTCCGGGTTGAAACCCGGCAGGATCGGGTTACGGATCATGGGGCTGGTTCCTCCTCCGGCATTTTCGTTTCATGGCACCCGCGTGGCGGGTCGCACCTGTATCGTTACAGAATCCGCCCGCGGAATGGTAGGCAGGGGTACAAGGGCGGCGCTTTGCCGGACGCGGCGGGGGCTTCTCCCCAGCCCTGCCTGCTCCGCCTCGCCCCGGCCGCTAGCGCGACGGACCCTTGCGCTCCGCCGAGGCCGCCCAAAGGTTGATGTCGCCCTCGCGTGCGTACCGGTCGATCTCGGCCAGTTCCGCCTCGGAGAAATCCTGGTTCTTCAACGCCCCGACGCTGTCTTCCACCTGTTCGGGCCGGCTGGCGCCGATCAGGGCGGTTGTCACCCGGGCTCCCGAGCGCTGGGCGCGCACTACCCAGGCGATCGCCATCTGGGCCAGCGTCTGTCCGCGCCGCCCGGCGATGTCGTTCAGGGCGCGGATGTTCTCCAGCGTGCGCTCGTTGAGGAAGGCCTGGCGCAGCGATTTGCCCTGCGCGGCGCGGCTGTCCTGGGGGATGCCCTTCAGGTATTTCGACGTCAGCATGCCCTGCGCCAGCGGCGAGAAGACGATCGAGCCGATGCCGAGGTCTTCCAGCGTGTCGAGGAGCCCGTCCTCCTCGACCCAGCGGTTGATCATGGAATAGCTCGGCTGGTGGATGAGGCAGGGCGTGCCGAGATCCTTCAGGATCGCGACGGCCTCGCGCGTACGCTGCGAATTATAGGAGGAGATGCCGACATAGAGCGCCTTGCCGGACCGCACGGCCTGGTCGAGCGCGCCCATGGTCTCCTCCAGCGGCGTGTCGGGGTCGAAGCGGTGCGAATAGAAGATATCGACGTAGTCGAGCCCGAGCCGCCTCAGGCTCTGGTCGAGCGAGGAGAGGAGGTACTTGCGGCTGCCCCATTCGCCGTAGGGGCCTGGCCACATGCCGTAGCCGGCCTTGGTCGAGACGACCAGTTCGTCGCGGTATCCGGCGAAATCCGTGCGCAGGATCTCCCCGAATGCGGTCTCGGCCGAGCCGGGCGGCGGGCCGTAATTGTTGGCGAGGTCGAAATGGGTGATACCGAGGTCGAAGGCCTTGCGGCAGATGGCGCGCTTGGTCTCGTGCGGCGTGTCGCCGCCGAAATTGTGCCACAGCCCCAGCGACAGCGCCGGCAGCTTCAGCCCCGAGCGGCCGCAGCGGTTGTATTTCATCGTCTCGTAGCGGTTGTCCGCGGGCGTCCAGCGAGCCATCCGTTCCTCCCTTTTCCTGCAATCCGGCGGAGCGTCAGCCGCCGCCGCCCCACGGCCCATGGTGATGGCCCTCGGCGTCGATCCTCTCGAAGCCGTGCGCGCCGAAGAAGTCGCGCTGCGCCTGCACGAGGTTGGCCGAGCCGCGCGCCTGGCGATATGTGTCGAAATAGGCGAGCGCGGAAGAGAGTGCAGGCGCGGGGATGCCGGCCTCGGCGCAGCGCGCCACGGTGCGCCGCAATGCCGGTACCGCCTCCTTCATCAGGTCCACGAAGCGCGGCGCTGTCAGGAGGTTGGTCACCGGCCCGTCCTCGAAGGCCTCGGCGATCGTGTCGAGGAACTGCGAGCGGATGATGCAGCCGGCCCGCCAGATCCGAGCGATGGTGGCCATCGGCAGGCCCCATGCGAACTCCTTGGAGGCCGCTTCCATCACGGCGAAGCCCTGCGCGTAGGCGGCTATCTTGCCGGCGAAGAGTGCGGCCTCGAGATCATCGACAACCTCCCGCGCCTGCTCCTTGCCGAACCGCACCGGCCCGTCTTGATAGATGGCTTCCGCCGCCTCGCGCTCGGCCTTCAGCGCCGAGAGGCTGCGCGCTGCCACCGCCGCCTCGATGGCCGTGGCCGGCACGCCCATCATCTGCGCCTCGATGACCGACCAGCGACCCGTGCCTTTTTGCCCCGCCCGGTCGAGGATCACGTCGACCACCGGCGCGCCGGTGGCCGGATCGGTCGCGGCAAGCACTTTTGCGGTGATCTCGATCAGGTAGGAGTCCAGCTTGCCCTCGTTCCATGTCTCGAAGAGCCGGGCCATTTCGACGCTGCCGAGGCCGACGCCATCGCGCAGGATGCCGTAGATCTCGGCGATCATCTGCATGTCGGCATATTCGATGCCGTTGTGGATCGTCTTGACGAAATGCCCGGCGCCGTCCGATCCGAGCCAGGCGACGCAAGGCTCGTCCTTGTACTTCGCCGAGATCGCCGTGAGCACGTCGCGCACCCTCAGCCACGAGGACTGCGCCCCGCCGACCATGATCGAGGGACCGTGCCGCGCGCCTTCCTCGCCGCCCGAGACACCCATGCCGATGAAGGTCAGCCCCGAGCCGTCCAGTTCGCGGAACCGCCGCATGGTGTCGCGGAAATTGGCGTTGCCGGCGTCGATCATGATGTCGTCGGCCGAGAGCAGAGGCCGCAGCGCCGCGATCTGCTCGTCCACCGGCGCGCCGGCCTGCACCATGATGATGATCGGCCGCGGCCGGCGGATCGAGGCGACGAGTTCCTCCAGCGTCTCGCAGGGCACGATGCGGTCGGCCAGATCGCCCGCGCCTGCGGCAAAATCCTGCGTCTTGCTCCCGGTACGGTTCCAGACCGCGATCCGGTACCCGTTCTCGGCGATGTTGAGCGCCAGGTTCGAGCCCATCACGCCGAGCCCGATCAATCCGATTTCCGCTTCCTGCATGTACCGATATCCGAATTGGTGCCAGCGGCCGAACGACCGGGACGGGTGAGGCCTGCGCGGATGATGGACGCCACCGGCGCAATCCGTCAATGCCGGCCTTGCACGCGCGTTCTCCGTCAGGCGTTCAGGAAATCCTGCCGTGCCGGGGTGAAGGAATCCACCAGAAGACCGGGCTCCAGCGCCCGCACGCCGTGGACCGCGTTCGACGGCACGATGAAACTCTGGCCCGCCGACAGGATCTCGGTCGTCCCCGAGATCGTCACCTCGAACGAGCCTTCCGCGACATAGGAGGCCTGCACGTGCGGATGCGAATGCAGCTTGCCGACCGCGTCCTTCTCGAAGGAAAACTCGACGACCATCAGGTCCTCGTTGTGGGCGAGGATGCGCCGCCTGACGCCAGGGTCGGTCGGAATCCAGTCGCCGTCGGTCGGGCGGACGAAGAGCGGGTTCTCGGCCATTGCATTTCCTCCTCAGCGCGCCAGCCAGCCGCCGTCGACCGGTATGACCGCGCCGTGCACGTAGGTCGCGGCATCGCTCGCCAGAAACACCGCCGTGCCGCCGATGTCGGAGGGCTGGCCCCAACGACCCGCCGGGATCCGTTTCAGGATATCCTCGCGCCGCACCGGGTCGTTGCGCAGCGCCTCGGTGTTGTTGGTCTCGATGTAGCCCGGCGCGATGGCGTTGACGTTGATGCCCTTGGCCGCCCATTCGTTGGCGAGGAGCCGCGTCAGGCCGGCAAGGCCGCTCTTCGAGGCCGTGTAGGAGGCGACGCGGATGCCGCCCTGGAAGGAGAGCAGCGAGGCGACGTTGACGATGCGGCCCGCCCTTTCGTCCGCGAATACTTTTCGCGCAAAGGCCCGGCAGAGCAGGAAGACCGACTTGAGGTTGACGTCCATCACCGCGTCCCAGTCGGCCTCGGCAAAGTCCACCGCGTCGGCGCGGCGGATGATGCCGGCATTGTTGACGAGGATGTCGATCGGCCCGTACTCGTCCCATGCCTTGTCGAACATCGCGGCGACAGAGCCGGTCTCGCCGAGATCGGCGCGGACCTCCCTCATCGTCCCACCCGCGCCCTCGATCGCGGCGCGAGTCTCGTCCATCGGCGAGCGGCCGACGGCGAGCACCTCCGCGCCGGCCTGCGCCAGCGACACCGCGATGCCCTGGCCGATACCGGTGTTGGCGCCGGTCACCATGGCCCTGCGGCCGGTCAGGTCGAAGGGGTTCTTCACCGCAGGTCTTCCATCGCGACCGGGTCGACGTCGGTATAATCGACATTGTCGCCGGCCATGGCCCAGATGAAGGCGTAGTTGGAGGTGCCGGCGCCCGAGTGGATCGACCAGCCAGGCGACAGGATCGCCTCCTCGTTGCGCATCACGAGGTGCCGCGTCTCGTCCGGCTCGCCCATGAAGTGGAAGACGCGCGCCTTCTCGTCGAGGTCGAAATAGAGATAGGCCTCCGAACGCCGGTCGTGCACGTGACAGGGCATCGTGTTCCACACCGAGCCGGTGGCGAGCTGCGTCATGCCGACGACGAGCTGGCAGGTCTTTGCACCTTCCGGATGAACGAACTGGAAGATCGAGCGCTCGTTGGAGGTCTCGCGGCTGCCGAGATCGAGGCGTTTGGCGTCGCCGATCTGGATCAGCCGCGTCGGATGCGTCTGGTGCGCCGGCGCGCTCAACAGATAGAACTTCGCGGGCTCCGAAGCGTCGTTCGATGCGAAGACGACCTCCTTCGCCCCCATGCCGGCATAGAGCATGTCGCGCGGCGAAAGCGCGAACTCCTTCCCGTCCACGGTCACGGTTCCCGCGCCGCCGACGTTGACCACGATCAGTTCGCGCCGGTCGAGAAAGGCTTTGGTGCCGGTCGGCTTGACCGCCTCCAGCGCGAGCGGCCCGCCCTCCGGCACGGCGCCGCCGACGATCAGGCGGTCGTAGTGCGCATAGGTCAGCGACACCAGCCCGGGCTGGAAGAGATTGCCGATGTGGAAATTGTGCCGGAGTTCGTCCGTCCCCATGGCGGCCGCGGCCGCCGGATCGATCGCGAAGCGGGATGAATACTCGGTGTGGCGCAGCTTTTCTTCCATACTCTCACTCGTGCTGAAACTGTCTGTGTAACGAAACTATCCGGCTGTCTCGCCGGGTGCCGTCTCGGCGGGATCGAACCCTGCCAGGCGGTCGCGATAGCGTTGCTGGCTGGCGGACAGATGCGAGCGCATGGCATCGCGCGCGCCCTGCGCGTCTCCAGCCGAGATCGCCTTGATGATCTTCCAGTGCTCGCGCTGCAAACCCACCTGATACTCGACCGTCAGCACGCTCTCCGTGCCCCAGGGCGAGGCCACGTCGCAAGGGATGGTGCGGCTGCCGAGCGCGTCGAGAACCTCGACGTAGAAGGGGTTGTTGGTCGCCGCCGCGATGGCGCGGTGGATGGCGAAATCGGACTTGCCGGTCGCCTGCCGGGAGGCGAGCAGCCGGTCGAAGTCCGTATAGGCCTCGTAGATCCGCGCCTCCTGTGCGCTGTTGCGCCGCTGGGCGGCGAGACCGGCGGACTCGATCTCCACGCCCATGCGCACTTCGAGCACGTTGAGCGCGTGGCTGATCTTGTTGCCGAGTTCGGCGCTGATGGCGCTGAAGGCGCTCGTCGGCTGTTCCACCACGAACACGCCGGCCCCTTGCCGCGGCTCCACCAGCCCGTCGGCCGCGAGGGCCGCGATCGCCTCGCGCACGACCGTGCGGCTGACCCCGAACGTTTCCGTCAGGCGGCTCTCCGTCGGCAGCTTCTGCCCGGCGACGAGCCTGCCGGACACGACCTGGGAGCGCAATTCCGCCACCAGCCGCTCGGCGAGCTTGGGCCGCCGCTCCGGTCTCGGGTCCTGGACGACGGGTTCGCTCATCGCTGCCTCACTTGAACACGCCGGGCAGCCAGAGCGACAGCGCCGGCACGTAGGTGACGAGCGCGAGCACGATGAGACCGGCGCCGTAGAACGGCCAGATCGAGCGCATGGCGCGCCAGACGCTGATCTTGCCGACCGCGCAGGCGACGAACTGCACCGCGCCCACCGGCGGCGTGTTGAGGCCGATCCCGAGGTTCAGGATCATGATCACCCCGAAATGCACCGGATCCACCCCGTAGGCCTGCGCCACCGGCAGGAAGATCGGCGTCGCGATGATGATCAGCGGCCCCATGTCCATGAAGGTCCCGAGCCCGAGCAGCAGAAGGTTCATCAGGACGAGGATGATGTAGGGGTTTTCCGACACCGCGTTCATCGCCGCGACGAGCGAGGCCGGCACCCTGAGATAGGCCATGAGCCAGGAGAAGGCCGCGGCCGTCCCGATGATCAGGAGCACCATGGCGGTGGTGCGCACCGCGCCCATGGTGGCATCGATGAAGGCTTCCCAGGTCATCTGCCTGTATACGAAGACGGTGACCAGCAGTGCATAGAGAACCGCGATGCAGGAGCTCTCCGTGGCGGTGAAGATGCCGGACCGCACGCCGCCGAAGATGATGCCGATCAGGAGCAGTCCGGGCACCGCCACCGCCGCCAGGTGCGCCACCGCCTGGAAGCCGGGGAAGGCCTCGGTCGGATAGCCGCGGCTGCGTGCCACGAAATAGGCGGTGATCATCAGCGCTCCGGCCAGCATCAGGCCCGGAATGATGCCGGCGGTGAAGAGATCGGCGATCGAGATCTTCCCGCCCGCCGAGATCGAATAGATGATCATGTTGTGCGACGGCGGCAGGAGCAGGGCGATCAGCGCCGCCATCGATGTGACGTTGACCGCGTAGTCGACGCCGTATCCGCGCGCCTTCATCTGCGGGATCATCAGGCCGCCGACGGCCGCCGCTTCCGCGACCGCCGATCCGGAAATGCCGCCGAACAGCGTCGAGGCCGCGATGTTGACCTGGCCAAGCCCGCCGCGCAGGTGGCCAACCAGCGATCCGGCGAAGGCGACGATGCGGCTTGCGATGCCGCCGCGCACCATGAGGTCGCCGGCATAGATGAAGAAGGGGATCGCAAGCAGCGAAAAGACGCTCATGCCGGAATTCAGGCGTTGGAACACGACCAGCGGCGGCAAGCCCATGTAGGCGACCGTGGCGAAGCTCGCGACGCCGAGGCAGAAGGCGATCGGCGTGCCGATCAGCATCAGCGAGACGAAGGTTCCGAAGAGGATCCACAGTTCCATCGGTCAGGCCCTCGCGTCGCGCGCGTCGCTGGCGGCGTGGAGTTCGACTTCCGCCTCGGGCGTGGCGATCTCGAGCCCTTCGTCGACCGGCGCGCCGGAGAGCCGCAGCACGATGCGTTCCAGCGCAAAGAGCGAGACCAGGATGCCGCCCCCCACCACCGGGTAGTAGTCGAAGGCGCCGGAGATGCCGAGCGAGGGCAGGATGGCATCGCTGGTGAGCAGCGCGAGTTGCATGCCGTAGAAGACCATGCCGACGCCGAAGGCGAGGATGACCACGTCCGAGATCATCCTGAGCACCTTCTTGCCGCCATGCGGCAGCACGTAGAGCAGGATGTCGAAACCGAGATGGTTGTTCTCGCGAACGCCGACTGCGGCGCCAAGGAAGATGAACCAGCTCATCAGCATCACCGCGCCCGGCTCGGTCCAGCTCGGGCTGTCGTTGAGGATGTAGCGGCAGTAGACCTGCCAAGCGACCATGGCCGTCATCAGCACGAGGCCGAACCCCGCGGTCCACAGAGCAAGGTTGCTCACGCGGCTAAGCACGCGGGCGACATGGCCCAAGGTTCCCGAAGGAAGAGTCTGCTGCATGGTTCGGCGCGCCCCGGATGTGCGGGGACGCGGCTTGCGCCGCGCCCCCGGACTGCCTGCTTTACTGGACCGCCCGGATCCGCTCGACGAGGCTCTTGAGCTTCTCGTCGGTGACGTGCTTCTCGTAGACCGGACCCATCGCGTCGATGAAGGGCTGCTTGTCCGGCGTGGTGATCGTGGAACCGGCCGCTTCGACCATCTTGCGGGATTCGACCTCGCGCGCTTCCCACAGCTCGCGCTGCTTCTGCACGGAATCCTTCGCGGCCTGTTTCACCAGCGCCTGGTCCTCGGGCGAGAGCTTGTCCCAGGAGGACTTGGCCATGACCAGCACTTCCGGAACGATCAGGTGCTCGTCGAGCGAATAATGCTTGGCGACCTCCGAATGCTTGGCGGACTCGTAGCTCGGGAAGTTGTTCTCGGCGCCGTCGATGACGCCGGTCTCGATCGAGGAATAGACCTCGCCGTAGGGCAGCGGCACCGCGTTGGCGCCGAGCGCGTTGACCATGTCGACGAAGATGTCGGACTGCATGACGCGGAACTTCATGCCCTTCAGGTCCTCGACCGAGGTGATCGGCTTCTGCGAGTTGTAGAAGGAGCGGGCGCCGCCGTCGTAGTAGGCGAGGCCGACGAGACCGTGCGGCTCGAATCCTGCCAGGATCTCCTGGCCGACGTCTCCGTCCATGACCTTGTGCATGTGGTCGGTGGAGCGGAAGATGTAGGGCAGCGACACGACGCGGGTTTCCGGAACGAGGCCGTTGAACGGTCCCATCGAGACGCGGTTCAGGTCGATGACGCCGGCTCGGGTCTGTTCGATCGTGTCCTTTTCCTCGCCGAGCTGTGCCGAGTGGTAGACCTCGACGGCGATGCGGCCGTTCGAGCGCTCTTTGAGCAGTTCGCCCATGTACTTGACCGCTTCCACGGTCGGATAGCCGTCCGGGTGTGTGTCGGACGATTTCAGAACGATATCCTGAGCGAAGGCGGCGGTCGTCAATGCCGCCGACAAGGCGAGTGCGGTGGTCAGTTTCCTCATCAGGTACATGGTGTCCTCCCTTTTTCCTGATTGGGCCTCAGAGCCGGTAGGCCTTCCTGGCCAGCCGGTATGCGAGTTCCTGCGCGAGGTCGGCGGCCTCTTCCTCGACCAGCTGTCCCGACCGGACCAGTTCGGCGAGGTAGGCGCAGTCGACCCGGCGCGCGACGTCGTGGCGCGCGGGAATGGACGGGAAGGCGCGCGTGTCGTCGTTGAAGCCGACGGTGTTGTAGAAGCCCGCCGTCTCGGTCGTCGCGGCGCGGAAGCGCTTCATGCCCTCGACACTGTCGAAGAACCACCAGGGCGGCCCGAGCCGCAGGCACGGATAGACCCCGGCGAGCGGCGCGAGTTCCCGCGAATAGACAGTCTCGTCGAGCGTGAAGAGGATGACGGTGAGGTTCGGCTCCATCCCGACCGCGTCGAGCATCGGCTTCAGCGCGTCGACATAGGAGGTGCGGCGCGGGATGTCGAAGCCCTTGTCGCGCCCGTGGCTGGCGAAGACGGCCGCCGAATGGTTGCGCCAGGAGCCGGCATGGATCTGCATGACCATGCCGTCCTCGACGCTCATCCTGGCCATCTCGGTCAGCATCTGGGCCCGGAACAGCCCGGCATCGTCGGGGCTGGCGCCGCCGCTCGCCACCCGCGTGTAGAGCGCCGCGGCCTCGGCGTCGGAAAGGTTGGCCGTGTCGGCGGTTGGATGGCCGTGGTCGGTCGCCGTCGCCCCCGCCTCCCGGAAGAAGGCGCGGCGCCTGCGGTGGGCTTCGAGATAGCCGTTCCACGCACCGGTATCGCAGTCGGTGAGGGCGCCGAGCTGGCGCAGATTGTCGGCGAAGCCCTCGAACTCGGGGTCTATGACGGCGTCGGGCCGGTACGTCGTGACGACGCGGCCCTTCCAGCCGGACTCGCGGATCTGCCGGTGCCATCGCAGCGGGTCGAGCGCGCCTTCGGTGGTGGCGATCGCCTCGATGTTGAATCGCTCGTAAAGCGCTCGCGGTCGATACGCGTCACGCGACAGGCAGTCCGCGATGCGATCGTAGTAGAGGTCTGCCGTTCCCGCGTTGAGGCGCACCTCGAGCCCGAACAGGCTTTCGAAGGTGTGGTCGAGCCACAGGCGCGTCGGCGTGCCGCGAAACACGTGGTAGTTCTCGGCGAACAGCCGCCAGATCTTGCGCCCGTCCGCCTCCGCCACGCTGCCGTCCGCGCGCGGAACGCCGAGCCGGTCGAGCCCGATGCCCTGGCTGACGAGCATGCGGAAAATGTAGTGGTCGGGAACGACGATCAGCCCGGCCGGATCGGGGAAGGGTGCGTTTTCGGCATACCAGCGGGGATCGGTATGGCCGTGCGGGCTGATGATCGGGAGATCGCGCACGCTCTCGTAGAGCTGGCGCGCGAGGTCGCGTGCTGCGGGGTCGAGCGGGAACAGCCGGTCGTCGTCGAGCAGTGCTGACACCCGTGCCTTTCCTCCCTTGGCCCGCGCTGGACCTTTCGTAGGGGACGCACCGGAAGGATGTCAATACAACTTTCCAGATTCATCATATGAATTCCAGAAGGGAGAAAAAGTGATCGGCGCTTCCGGCCAGAGCGACACCGTATGAGCGGCCACATTCGAAATCATGGCGAAAGTCCGCATGGTCATATCCAGTCCGGGCAACACATCCAGGCGGACGGACAGAAGAATGTGGCGGGATCGTGCCTGCGTTCCAGGCGCAATGAATATCGTCGACAAACTTCGTAGCATTACGTGAAGAGACTCGAATTTATCGCTTGGGTGCATTTTCGAACTATCGGATGGAACCAACTCCCACTAACCGGCTCGGCGGACAAACAGCCGGAGTACTCCCCGAGAATGCTAAGCAAGCTTCACGCCGCCCTCTTCATCGGTGCAGTTGCGATCGCCGCCTCTACAACCATGGCCTCGGCCCAATGCGGCCGTGCATCATGGTACGCCCTCACCTCGAAAACGGCGTCGGGAGAACGGATGAATCCGGCCGACATGACCGCCGCGCACCGGTCGCTGGCCTTCGGGACGAAGATCAAAGTGGTGAACAACGCCAACGGCAAGTCCGTCGTCGTCCGCATCAACGACCGCGGGCCGTTCGTGAAGGGCAGGGTGCTGGACCTCTCCAAGGCCGCGGCCCAGAAGCTCGGCTTCATCCGCTCCGGTCACACACCGGTATGCATGGCCAAGGTCGGCTGAGGCAGCGCATCGGAAAGGCGCCGCGCCGCGGCCTCGGCTATCGCTTCTGGGAGCAAGAGGCCCCACTGCCGCCGGCAATAGTCGCGGAAGTCGAAGCAGGGCAGGCCCGGACAGACCTCGAATTCGAGCAGGTGAACGGTGTCGTCCGCGTCGACGCGGAAATCCGCCGAGAAGACGTCGCGCAGCCCGAGCCCGTCCATGAGCACGCCGGCGATCCGGCGGATTGCGGCATCCGCCAGCGGCTGGCTGCGGGCGAGCGGCTCGAGCGACGGTTCGCTGCGGGTTCCGGCGGCCTGTGCCGCCTCTCCCGTTTCCCCGTAGAGTGACAGGCTGTCCGACATCGTCTGGAAATCGGCGCCGGAATCGACCAGCGCCACGCCCAGTGCCCGGTTGTCCGCGGCCGGATCGACGGCGAGGAAACTCGCGCGCACGTTGCGGCCCGCGACGTAGGGCTGGACGATCGCATCGTCGCGGTAGTGCTCGAAGATGCGCCGGCTGAGCGTCAGCGCCTCATCCGCGCTCCCACAATGCGAATCCGGCCAGATGCCGATCTTGGCGCCGAGCCGGTTGGGCTTGACGAAGTATCCGGCAGACGATTGCGGCGGCGGCACGATCCATTCGCCCGCGCGGGCAAGTCCCGCTGCGGGGACGGGTAGTCCGAGGGCGGCGAGCACGGCGCCCGAACGGAACTTGTCCTGGCACAGCGCAAACAGCGTGTCGTCCGCTCCGAAGGTCGGCAGCGCGTGCAGCCGCGTCAACGCGGGGGCCGCGCCGCCGCGGAAATAGGCGATGCCGTCCGTCAGCGTCCAGACGAGCGTCGAGCCGGGGTCCCGGCCGGCGAACGCCTGCGCGGCGTCGTCCAGTTCGACCGGCAGGAAGTCGATCCCGCGCCGCCCGCACTCGGCCGCGATCGCGTCGAACTCCGGTTCGATGTCGGTCGACTGCGCGAGGTAGGAACTGATCTCCACGATGCGTTCGGGCGGAAATCCCTCCGCGGCCAGCCTCGTCCTGCAAGCCGCCTCGGGTTCGTGGACGAGGATCATGTTGGGTCTGGATGCCACGCGCCGCTCCGCCGGGCGCCGGACCGGGTTTTCGTGTGGCCGCGCCCCTGTCGCGAGATATGAGGACGAGGTGCCGGAAGCCGCTTGCGCGTTTCCGACATGGCAGCGGCGTGGTTCCTAAAGGCCGCCTCGGTCGTTCAGGAAATCGTCACGCGCGGCTCGAACCGGCCCTTGACGGGCAGGTTCAGCAGGAAGGTCTTGCCGGCGTCGGGCTCCTTCGCCTTGTCGCGACCGCGCGCGGCGGTGGTGACGATCATCCGCGAGGCGTCGGGCCCGGCGAAGGCGGGACAGGTGGACTGCCTGGCGGGAACTCGGATGGTGCGCAGGTGCTCGCCGGACGGTCCCCAGGCATCGACGGCGCCCGCTGCCCAGCGCGCGTTCCATAGAACGCCTTCGGCATCGACGACCGAACCGTCGATGAAGCCTTCCCTTCCGCGCCAGTCTAGGAACGTCCGGGGCTCGCCCGTCGGCATCCCGGTCGCGGCGTCGCACTCGACCCTGTAGAGGATGCCGCGCGGCGTGTCGGCGAAGTAGGTGATGCGCCCGTCGGGAGAAAAGCAGATCGAATTGGGGATCGAGATGCCCGGATAGAGCGTGCGGACCTCGCCCTCGCGGGACCAGTAGATCGCGCCGGCCGCCTCGCCCTCGTCCTTTGCCATGGTGCCGATCCAGAAGGCGCCGCTCGGGTGCACCCGCGCGTCGTTCGAACGGGTCTTCGGATTATCCGCCTCGAGCGGAGTGTGCAGTGTCAGCGCACCGGTTCTGGGGTTGCGACGGTAGATGCCGGTTTCACCCACCAAGAGTTGTGTTCCCGCGTCGGAGAAGGCGATGGCGCTCGCCATGAAGGGCAGGTCGTGCACGGCGGTCGGCCCATCCGGAAACGGACGCTCGAGAAGCTTCCTGCCGACGATGTCGAACCAGAAGAGCTTGCCGCTCTGCGGATCGTAGGACGGTCCCTCCCCGAGTTCGCAGGGGATGTCGCACAGGATTGATACGCCGTCGTCTTGCATCCGTTCCTCCCGTTGCCGGATACCTGAGGGTTCAGACGCTGCCGGCGTCGACGATCATGGTCTGCGCCGTCATCATTCGCGATGCCGAGGAGGCCAGGAACAGGCAGGGACCCACCATGTCGTCGGGCTGGATCTCCTCCTTGAGGCACTGCCGGTCGATATGCGCCTTCAGACCTGTTTCCGTCACCCACAGCGCCCGCTGCCGTTCCGTCAGCACCCATCCCGGCGCAATGGCGTTCACGCGAATTCCGAATGGACCGAGCGCGCCCGCCAACCCCTTGGTCAGGCCGACCACCCCGGCCTTCGCCGCAGTGTAGGAGGGGTATCCGCCGCCGTTGATCATGAAAGCGGTCGAGGTGAAGTTGACGATCGACCCGCGTCGCGCCTCCTTCATTCCCGGCACCACGGCCTGGGCGGCGAAGAACTGGTGCCTGAGGTTGATCGCCTGGTTCTCATCCCAGAACTCCGGCGTCACCTCTTCGATCGTGTGTCTGTTGTCGACCGCGGCATTGTTGACGAGGACGGAGACGGGGCCGTTCTCGATCTCGGCCTTGCGGACGGCTTCCTTCAGAGCGTCGACGTCGCGCAGGTCGGCATGCAGGAACAGCGGTTCGCGGCCGGTCTCTTCCTCCAGCCGGCGGCACAGATCGCGGCTCGCCCGGTCGGCGATGTCGATGAAGGCAACGCGGGAACCCTGGCGAATGAAACCCGTCGTCAGGCAGGCGCCGATCCCCGTGCCGCCGCCGGTGATCAGCACCGATGCCTCCTCGAGGTCGGGATACTGCGCGGAACCGTCCATCATCCCTCTCCTTCCCCAGCCGCCATGTATGGGAAAACCGGCGCCCGGAGGCAATGCGTCGGAGCGAGATTTCTCGTCGGCGACTTAGGGAGCTTGCGGTCAGACGATCGCCTGGCGCTGCCCGATCCGGTTTCCGAGGCCGAACAATGCCGTCTCCGCGTCGACCGGCCTGCCGAAATAGTAGCCCTGCCCGCTGGGACAGCCGAATTCGAGAAGGCGCGCGGCCTGGGCTTCGTCCTCTATGCCTTCGGCCACGACGTCCATGTTGAGACCCTCGCACATCGCCAGGATCGCCCGGACGATGTGCTCGGAGGCGCGGTCGGTCAGGATGGAGGCGACGAAGGCCTGATCGATCTTGATCTTGTCGAAGTGGAATTCGCGCAGCCGTCCGAGACTCGACTGGCCGGTGCCGAAATCGTCGAGCGCGATGCGGATGCCGTACGACCGGAGTTCCTGCATGATCTTCTCCGCCGAGGCGGGGTCCGACATCACGCCCGTTTCGGTGATCTCGATCTCGAGCCGGCGCGGATCGAGGCCGGACCGCGAGAGAATGGTCATGATCTGATTGCAGGTGTTCTGGTCGACCAGCTGGGAGGGAGAGAGATTGAACGAAAGGAAGACGCTCTCCGGCCACTGGCGGGCCGCTAGCGTCGCCTTGCGCAGGAGGAGTTGCGACAGCTGCCCGATGATGCCGCGCTCTTCGGCGATCGGAATGAACACGCCGGGCGACACGGAGCCGAGGTCGCCGTCCGTCCAGCGCGCCAGCGCCTCGAAACCGATGATGCGGCGCGAGGCGAGGTCGACGATCGGCTGGAAGTGCGGCTCGACTTCGCCGGCCGAGACCGCGCGGCGCAGCGCCTGCTCGATGCGGGTGACGCGCTTTGCCGCTTCCTCCATGTCCTGCGTGTAGACGACCACCAGCCCGCGGCCGCTTCGCTTGGCGTGGTAGAGGGCGGTTTCGGCCTTGCGGATCAGGTCGTCGGCGCTCTCGTTTCCGACGAAGAAAAGGGAGCATCCGACCGATGCGGAGAGCCGGGCGCTGCGCTCGCCGAGATCATAGGGCGCGGAGAGAATCTCGATCAGCATGCGTGCCTGTTCAGCCGCCGCCGCCTCGCTGAACGTCATGGGAAGCAGGAAAGCGAACTCGTCCGCCCCGATGCGGGTGACCGTTGAATGCCTGTCCATCGCCGCATGCAGGCGGAGCGCGACCTGCAGCAATATCTCGTCGCCTGACGCTCTGCCGAAAAGATCGTTGATCGGCTTGAAGCCGTCGAGATCGATGATGCCGATGGCAAACGGAGCCGGATCGTCCTCGCGTTCGGCGATCAGGCGTTTCACCTTGGTGACGAACCGGCGGTTGTTGCCCAGGCCCGTCAACGGATCTGTGTAGGCGAGGTCTCCCTGTTCCCCCGGCCTGTCTGTGTTGCGCATGGGTCCGTTCATTGTTGTTCTGGTGATTTAGCCCCGGCTTACTCAACCTAATATCGAGCAAAAGCGTTTAGGAAGGGTGTCCCTTCGGCAACGCCCGGAGGTAGCCTATGGAATGAGGAGGCGACGGTCGACCGCGAGTGCCGTGAACGCCCGCTGGTCCATTCGAAACTGCCGGCCGGAGATTGGCAGCCCGGTGCGTTTTCGATAGATGCCATCTTCCTTTCGAAGTTCCGGAGAACCGAGATGCCGCTCAGGATAGCCGTGCAGATGGACCACGTCGCGACGCTGACGATCGCGGGCGACACCACGTTCGCGCTGTCGCTGGAAGCGCAGCGGCGCGGCCACGAACTCTACCACTATACCCCCGACCGCCTGACCATGCGCGGCGGCAAGGCCTTCGCCCGGGCCGAGCCGATGACTGTCAAGGATGTCAAGGGGGACCACTATGCGCTCGGGGAGCCCGTGCGCCTCGATCTTTCGGAAATCGACGTGGTGCTGCTGCGCCAGGACCCGCCCTTCGACATGAACTACATCACCACGACTCACATGTTGGAGCGCGTCCACCCGAAGACCCTGGTGGTCAACGATCCCGCCTGGGTGCGCAATAGCCCGGAGAAGATCTTCGTCACCGAGTTTCCCGATCTGATGCCGGAGACGTTGATCACCAAGGATGCCGCCGAGGTGGCGGCCTTTCGCAAGGAGTTCGGCGACATCATCGTCAAACCGCTCTACGGCAATGGCGGCGCCGGCATCTTCCATCTTGCCGAGGCCGACAGGAATCTCGCATCGCTGCTCGAGATGTTCGGACAGATGTTCCGCGAACCCTACATCGTGCAGCGATACCTCAAGGAAGTGCGAAAGGGCGACAAGCGCATCATCCTGATCGACGGCGAGCCCGTCGGCGCCATCAACCGCGTGCCTGCCGAGCACGATTCCCGCTCCAACATGCATGTCGGCGGCCGCGCCGAGGCGACGGAACTGACCGACCGCGAACGCGAGATCTGCGCCCGCATCGGACCTTCGCTTCGGGAACGGGGCTTCATCCTCGTCGGGATCGACGTGATCGGCGACTATCTGACCGAGATCAACGTCACGTCGCCGACCGGCGTGCGCGAGGTCCAGCGCTTCGGTGGCGCCGACATCGCGTCCCTGTTCTGGGACGCGGTGGAATCGAAGCGGGCGTAGTCTCGACCGCGCCTGGCGGCCTCGGGCGGCTCGCCGGCGGCGCGCCCCGGACGTTGGTTCCGGCCGTTCCCGTTCGAGGGTCCTCGCAACAGCGAACCGATAGACTTCGCGACGGCTGCGCGCGTGCCTGCGCATGCGCCGATCGACCAATTGTTCTCCAAATGTTCTTGTCACGACGAAATGGTTGTGCTTAGCTGGAACAACTCCTTTATGGCGTACCTGCCTGCCTTCGTGCGCAAAAGGTCGGAAGAGGGGACGAGGATGGTTTCACGCGTCAGCACCATCGCCTTCCAGGGCATAGAGGCCGTGCCCGTCGACGTGCAGGTGATGGTCGCGCCGGGCAAGATCGGCATGCACATCGTCGGCCTGCCGGACAAAGCGGTGGCCGAGAGCCGCGAGCGGGTCCAGGCCGCGCTGCACGCCTCCGGCCTGTCGATGCCCCCGAAGAAGGTGACGGTCAATCTCGCCCCGGCCGACCTGCCGAAGGAGGGCAGCCACTACGATCTTCCGATCGCGCTCAGCCTCATGGCCGCGCTTGGCGCCATTCCCGGCGACGCGCTCGGCGGTTTCGTCGTTCTCGGCGAACTGTCGCTCGACGGGACCATCGCGGCCGTCGCCGGCGCCCTGCCGGCGGCGATCGGCGCGAACGCGATGGGCAAGGGCCTGATCTGCCCGCATGCGTCGGGACCGGAGGCCGCCTGGGCCGGGGCCGATGTCGAGATCCTCGCGCCGCGCAGCCTGATCGCGGTCGCCAACCACTTTCGCGGGACGCAGGTGCTTTCCCGGCCAGAGGCCAGGATCAGGGAGCCGGCCACCAACCTTCCGGACCTCGCGGACATCAAGGGGCAGGAGAGCGCCAAGCGTGCGCTCGAAGTGGCGGCGGCCGGGGGTCATAATCTTCTGATGAGCGGTCCGCCGGGATCGGGCAAGTCGATGCTGGCGCAGCGCCTGCCGTCGATCCTGCCGCCGCTGTCGCCGGAGGAACTGCTCGAGGTGTCCATGATCGCCTCGATCGCCGGCGAACTCACCGGCGGCAAGCTGTCGGACCGGCGGCCGTTCCGCTCGCCGCATCATTCGGCGTCAATGGCAGCCATGGTCGGCGGCGGCTTGAGGGTGCGACCGGGCGAGGCCTCGCTTGCCCATCATGGCGTGCTCTTCCTCGACGAACTGCCTGAGTTCGCCGCGCCGGTGCTGGATTCGCTGCGCCAGCCGCTGGAGACGGGGGAATGCGTCATCGCGCGCGCCAACACCCGTGTGTCCTATCCGTCGCGGATACAGCTCGTGGCGGCGATGAACCCGTGCCGGTGCGGCATGGCGGGCGAACCGGGATATCGCTGCGCCCGCGGTCCGCGCTGCCAAAGCGACTATCAGGCACGGATTTCGGGGCCGCTCCTCGATCGCATCGATCTGAGAATCGACGTTCCCGCGGTCTCTGCCGCCGACCTCATTCGTCCGTCCCGTGCCGAAACCAGCGCGGTCGTCGCCGCTCGGGTCGCTGCCGCGCGCACCATCCAGCGGGAGCGCTTCGCCTCGCGCGGCCTGCCCGGCATCACGACGAACGCGCATTGTGGACCCGCGCTGATCGAGGACGTCGCGGCGCCGGATGCCGCGGGCCTGGCGCTGCTGCGCGATGCCAGTGAGAAACTGGGGTTCTCTGCCCGCGCCTATCATCGCATTTTGAAGGTCGCGCGCACGCTGGCCGACCTGGACGGCCTCGAAACGGTCGGGCGCATCCATCTCGCCGAAGCGATCTCCTACCGTGTCGGGGCGGAAGCCGCCGCCGCGCGCGCCGCGGCGTAATCAGGGGCGAGGTACGATACGCGGTGCTTTGCAGTGGCTGGCCGTCGGTCGGCCCACGGTCCGCGCGGGAAGCAGGCACCTGCGCGGCACGCTACGACCCCCGGCTGCGGAGCGGATCGCGCGGTCAGTTGCGGACCGAGCCCACCATCAGGGTGTTGTCGTCGCGCAGGCTGACCCATCGCCCGGTATGCGTGCTCGCCTGGCGCTTCAGATACCGGTATCCGGTCTGTTCCCAGGCCTTCACCGTGTCCGACAGGTTGTCGAGGATGTAGTCGCCCTTGTCGGTTCTGACCGTTAGGACCGCGTGACCTTCGCCATCGCGCTTGCGGACGACGGTGATGAGCAGATCGGAGAGCGGAATTCCCCCCCTGAAGAGCCGTCGGCGCTTTTCGAGGACGTAGTCCTCGCAATCCCCCATGCCGCTTGTCGGAAAGGCCCAGACTTCGTCCTTGCCGAAGATGTCCTTGTCGGACATCGGCTTGATGGCGCTATTGACCTCGACGTTCACCTTGGAAATCCGGGTCCAGACTGCCTTGTTCAGGACGAGCGGACCGGCATCAGGTCCGGCGATGGAACATTCCGCGGGATTGGCCCTGCAGAACTCGTAATGACCGATCGGCTGGGATGTCAGCCCTCCCGTACCGATGGACCCCGCCAGTGCGGTACCGGTTGCAGCGAGGACAAGTGCAGCGCCTGCGCCTGTCAACGAAGCGATCGCGCTTGAAAGCAGTCTGTTGAGACCCATCCGTCTCTGTTCCCCAAACCCGCCTTTGTCTTTTGTTAAGAAAACGTAAAGGGGGGTAGTGATTCGTGTCAATCGGGAAAATCTCGTGATCGGCGCGTATGGTTATCCGACGTAACATTACGGCAACAGGTTCAGGAGACGAGGCGGCCGCCGGCCACGCAGGGATTTCGACGCGCGTCGCGTTCTCGCGCATACTGCGCGGCGGGCCGCAAGTCCTTGATCCTGCTTACTACCTGTCTTGAAAAACCGGTCCCCGCGCGCTGACCCGGGATGTCAGTCCGGATCGATCTTGCCGCGCATTTTCTTGATCGTGGAGCGGCCGGACTTCGCCTTGAGCCTCCGTTCGATCGAACCTTTCGAAGGCTTCGTCTTGCGCCGCGGCGGTGGCGGCGGCTCGGCGGCGCGCGCCAGCAGTGAAATCAGCCGCTGCCGCGCGTCCTCGCGGTTGCGCTCCTGCGTGCGGAACCGGCTCGCCTCGATCAGGATCTCGCCGTCCTTCGTCGCCCGCTGGCCGGCGAGCTTCAGCGCGTTCTGGCGCACGCGGTCGGAGAGCCCCGGCGCGTTCGCCGCGTCGAAGCGCAGTTGCACCGCCGTCGCCACCTTGTTGACGTTCTGGCCGCCCGGGCCGGAAGCGCGGATGAAGCTCTCTTCGATGTCGCTCTCGAAGATCGTCGCGTCCGGCGCGATCACGATCGGATCGGTCCCGGTCATTCCTGCCAGACCAGTACCTGTTCGGACGGCTTGCGCGAAATGTCGGGCACGGTCGCGCGCTCGGCCGGATAGCCGACGACGAGAAGAATCACCGCCTTCTCATGGTCGGGGCGGCCGCAGATCTCGTTGAGGAAGCCCATCGGCGACGGGGTATGGGTCAGCGTCGCGAGCCCGGCACCGTGCAGGGCCGCGATGAGGAAGCCCGAGGCGATACCGACGGATTCCGGCACGTAGTAGTGCTTGATGCGCCGACCGTCCGCCGTGGTTCCGTAGCGCTGCGCGAAGATCGCGATCAGCCACGGCGCGGTTTCTAGGAACGGCTTGTTCTCGTCGGTCCCGAGCGGCGCAAGCGCTTCCAGCCATTCGCCGGACGCGCGTCCGGCGTAGAAGCCGCGCTCCTCCTCCTCGGCCGCCTCACGGATGCGCCGCTTCGTTGCCGGATCCGAAATGCACACGAAGGTCCACGGCTGCTGGTTCGCGCCGGAAGGGGCCGTCGCGGCCGTCATCACGCAATCCTCGATCACCTCCCGCGCCACCGGCCGGTCCGAGAAGTCGCGCACCGTGCGGCGGCGGCTCATCAGAGCCCGAAAAGCCATGGCGCGGCGCGCCATCTCCGCCGCCTCGACATGCTCGAAGTCGAGCAGAACCTCGCTTTTCCTGTCCATCGCGCTCTCCCGGTGCATCCCACGCCCCTACGTCATAGGGCATGCGAACACCACGGCACCGGTTTGCCCCGTCCCGCGAAAAAAGAAAAGACCCGGCCGAAGCCGGGTCCGTATCGTGTCGCTGGTTCCGCGGAAGCGCCTACTCGGCCGCTTCCCGAACGCTCGGCGCGGCGCTCCTGACGGTGGCGTCGACGTGATCCTCGAATTTTCCGAAGTTCTGAATGAACATGCCGACCAGCCGCTTCGCCTGCGCATCGTAGGCCGCCTTGTCCGGCCAGGTGGAGCGCGGGTCGAGGATCGACGTGTCGATGCCCGGCACGGCGACCGGCACCGCGAAGCCGAAGTTCGGGTCGGTGCGGAACTCTGCCCGGTTCAGCGAACCGTCGAGCGCCGCCGTCAGCAGCGCCCGGGTCGCCTTGATCGGCATGCGCCGGCCGATGCCGTAGGCGCCGCCGGTCCAGCCGGTGTTGACGAGCCAGCAGTCGACGCCATGGCGGGCGATCAGGTCGCGCAGGAGATTGCCGTACTCGGAAGGGTGGCGCGGCATGAACGGGGCGCCGAAGCAGGTCGAGAAGGTCGCTTCCGGCTCGGTCACGCCCTTTTCCGTCCCGGCCACCTTGGCGGTGTAGCCGGACAGGAAGTGATACATGGCCTGCGCGGGGGTCAGCTTCGCGATGGGAGGCAGCACGCCGAACGCATCGGCCGTCAGCATGATGATGTTCTTCGGGTGGCCCGACAGCCCGGTATCGCTGGCGTTCGGGATGAAGTGCAGCGGATAGGCGCAGCGCGTGTTCTCGGTCAGCGAGCCGTCGTCGAAATCAGGCACGCGGTTCTCGTCGAGCACGACGTTTTCCAGCACCGTCCCGAAACGTTGCGTGGTGGCGAAGATCTCTGGCTCCGCCTCGGCCGAAAGCCGGATGGTCTTGGCGTAGCAGCCGCCCTCGAAGTTGAAGATGCCGTGCTCGCCCCAGCCATGCTCGTCGTCGCCGATCAGCGTGCGCGCGGGGTCGGCCGAAAGCGTCGTCTTGCCGGTGCCCGAAAGACCGAAGAACACCGCCGCGTCACCCGCCGGCCCGACATTGGCCGAGCAGTGCATGGGCATCACGCCCGTCTTGGGCAGCAGATAGTTGAGCGCCGTGAAGACGGACTTCTTCATCTCGCCGGCATAGGAGGTGCCGCCGATGAGCACGATCATGCGCGTCAGGTCGACTGCGATGATGGTCTCGGTGCGCGCGCCGTGGCGCCCGACGTCGGCTCGAAAGGACGGCAGATCGATGATGGTGAGCTTCGGCTCGAAGGCCGGCAGTGCCGCGCGATCGGGGCGGATCAGCAGGTTGCGGATGAACAGCGAATGCCAGGCGTATTCGGTGATGATGCGCGACGGCAGGCTGTTGTCGGCATCGGCGCCGCCGATCAGGTCCTGGACGAAGAGTTCGCGGCCCTTCGCGTGCTCGATGAAATCGGCCAGCAGGTTCTCGAAGTGCTGCGGCGACATCGGCTTGTTGTTGTCCCACCAGACCTTCGGATCGGTGTTGGCGTCCCGCACGACGAACTTGTCCTTGGCGGAGCGTCCGGTGTGCTGCCCGGTCTGGGCAACCAGGGCGCCATGCGCGGTGAGTCGCGCTTCGCCGCGGCGGATCGCCTCCTCGTAGAGGTCGGCCTCGCCGAGATTGTAGTGCACCTTTCCGGTACCCGTCAGGCCCGCAGCCTCGATCCCGCATTTGGGATTCCGCTCGCCGATCTCCTGCATTGTTCCCTTCTCCCTGGCTTTGAAATGAACGCTTGTGCCATCGACGACTTGCGGGATGAGGGATTCATTCGCAGGCGTCCCATTCGGTCACAAACAGAAAAGCCTTTTTATTTCAAATCTTTAATCGATTTAAAGATTTAAAAATTTTCTAAATCGTTTAAAGCAACCGGACCGAACCCTAAGTGAACGCAATTCGCGCCTCCTCGTTTGGTGCAGAGAGACCCCGGTCGATGGCGGACCTGCCGGGGCTCGGACCGGCCGGTTTTCAAGGAGCCGGGTGTGACACGGGAAGTCATCTGTGCCACATTTTGTACCTAATTTGTCCGCCTATAACCCTTTCCGTCAGCAGGAAGGGACGCCGGCGCATGAGGGAACCGCTTGATATGGCAACGATCGCACTCGTCGACGACGACCGGAATATCCTGACCTCCGTCTCGATCGCACTGGAATCGGAAGGCTACCGCGTGGAAACCTACACGGATGGGGCTTCCGCTCTGGAGGGCTTTGCCGCGCGTCCGCCCAACCTCGCCGTGCTCGACATCAAGATGCCGCGCATGGACGGAATGGAACTGCTGCGCCGACTGCGCCAGAAGAGCGACCTTCCGGTGATCTTCCTGACGTCCAAGGACGACGAGATAGACGAACTCTTCGGTCTCAAGATGGGCGCCGACGACTTTATCCGGAAGCCGTTCTCGCAACGCCTTCTGGTCGAGCGCGTGAAGGCGGTGCTGCGTCGCGCCAGCGCCCGGGAGGCGGCAGCCAAATCGCCGACCCAGCAGAGCAAGTCCCTCGAAAGGGGCCAGCTCGTAATGGACCAGGAGCGCCATACCTGCACCTGGAAGGGCGAACCGGTGACGCTTACGGTGACCGAGTTCCTGATCCTCCATTCGCTGGCGCAGCGGCCGGGCGTGGTCAAGAGCCGCGATTCTCTCATGGATTCGGCCTATGACGAGCAGGTCTACGTCGACGACCGGACCATTGACAGCCACATCAAGAGGCTGAGAAAGAAGTTCAAGTCCGTCGATGACGAATTCGACATGATCGAAACGCTCTATGGGGTGGGCTATCGCTTCCGCGAGGCCTAGACGCGATCCGCTCCAGCCGAGCGTCGGGAACGGTGTCCGGCAGTCCATGGTGGCCGACGTCAGATCAGCACAGCCGAGCAAGGCCGGCGCGCGCCGACCGCCGGTCCTGGCGGGATGGATCATGGTGCCGTTCCGCCGGTTCTTCGGCCACCACATCTTCTCGAGCCTGACGCGGCGCATCCTCTTTCTCAACCTCGCCGGTCTCGTGGTGCTCGTTCTCGGCATCCTCTATCTCAACCAGTTCCGCGACGGCCTGATCGAGGCGCGCGTGGAAAGCCTGATGACGCAGGGCGAAATCATCGCGGCTGCGATTGCCGCGTCCGCGACGGTGGAGACGGACACCATCACGGTCGACCCCGAGAAGTTGCTGGAGCTTCAGGCCGGGCAGAGCATCGCGCCGGGAACCGATCAGCTCGACAGCCTCGAGTTCCCCATCAATCCGGAACGGGTCGCGCCGGTGCTTCGCCGCCTGATCTCGCCGACCAGAACCCGCGCCCGCATCTACGACCGCGACGGCAACCTTCTGCTGGATTCACGGCATCTCTATTCGCGCGGACAGATCCTCCGCTACGACCTTCCCCCCCTGGAAGAAGCGGAACAGGATTTCATCGACCGTATCGAGGACTTCATCTACCGCTTCTTCGAGCGCAAGGACTTGCCCGTCTACCGCGAGCAGCCCGGCGGAAGCGGCGCTGCCTATCCCGAGGTGGTGAACGCGCTGATCGGCAGCCCAGGCTTCGTTGTGCGCATCAGCGAACAGGGCGAGATGATCGTGTCGGTCGCCGTGCCCGTTCAGCGGTTCCGCGCCGTCCTCGGTGTCCTGCTCCTGTCGACGCAGGGTGGCGACATCGACAAGATCGTCGCCGACGAGCGCCGGGCGATTTTCCGCGTCTTCGGCGTGGCGGCACTCGTCACGGCGATCCTGTCCATGCTTCTGGCTTCCACGATCGCCAATCCGCTGCGCCGCCTGTCGGCCGCCGCCGTGCGCGTGAGGCGCGGCGTGCGCAGCCGCGAGGAAATTCCCGACTTTTCCGACCGGCAGGACGAGATCGGGAATCTGTCGATCGCGCTCCGCGACATGACGAATGCGATGTACGCGCGCATCGACGCGATCGAGAGTTTCGCGGCCGATGTCGCGCACGAACTGAAGAACCCGCTCACCTCGTTGCGCAGCGCGGTCGAGACCCTGCCGCTCGCCCGGAACGACGAAACGAGGAAGAGGCTGCTGGACGTCATCCAGCACGACGTGCGCCGGCTTGACCGGCTGATCAGCGACATTTCGGACGCCTCACGCCTCGATGCGGAGCTGGCCCGCGAGGATGCCTCCCGGGTTGACGTGAAGAAGCTGGTCGGCGACCTCGTCGACCTGTCGCTCCAGCAGGGCAGGCACCGCAAGAAGGTGGCGATAGAGTTCCGCGCGCCCAAGGACGCCGCCAAGAGCTTCCACGTTTCCGGCCACGACCTGCGGATCGGGCAGGTGATCACCAACCTGATCGAGAACGCCCGTTCGTTCGTGCCCGACAAGGACGGGCGGATCGTCGTCAGCCTCATGCGCAGCAATCGCCACGTCATCATCACGGTGGAGGACAACGGTCCGGGCATTCGCGTCGAGAACATCGAGCGGATCTTCGAACGCTTCTATACGGATCGGCCCTCCACCGAGGCTTTTGGCCAGAACTCCGGCCTCGGCCTGTCGATAAGCCGGCAGATCGTGGAAGCGCATGGCGGTCAGCTTACGGCCGAAAACATCGTCGGAGCAAAGCCCGGCGACATCCGGGGCGCACGGTTCGTCGTCAGGCTGCCGGCCGAAAGCTGACCATTGCAGAACATCCACGCAACCGGGCTGGTCGCTGGCGAACGGGGTCTGCTCATCCTCGGAGCCTCCGGCAGCGGCAAGACGACCCTGGCGCTCGCCATTATCGCGCAAGCATCGAGCGAGGGGCATTTCGCGCGTCTCGTTGCCGACGACCAGGTTCTCGTCTCGGTGGTTGGCGTCCGATTGGCCGCCCATGCTCCGGCCGCCATCGCCGGGCTTGCCGAGGCGAGGGGGCTGGGCCCGGTGCCTGTTCCCCACGAGCCGCGGATGATCGTGGATGCGCTCGTCCGGCTCGTTCCGGCCGAGGAGGCGCCGCGTTTCCATCAGGGCGAATCTGAGGAAATTTGTGGCATCCCGCTGCCCCGGCTCCGGCTGCCGCAACGCAATGTGGTCGGCGCCTTGCCTGCGGTTATGGCTTTCCTGGGACTTCGCGGCAACGGGAGGGAGGCCACCGTGACGCAGGCGGTATCGCGACCTTTTGCTCAGCGGCGGGACGATTTGGGCTTGTCAACGTGAGGCTGCTCGACAAGATAGCGCTCCTGCCAGCGGGGAGGCATCCGGCCGATCCCGAAGAAGACACGTTCCCCTGATCGAGGGCCATGACGGGAGCTTTTCATTCATGATCGGACTCGTGCTCGTGACGCACGGTCGGCTGGCCGAGGAATTTCGCCATGCGGTGGAGCATGTCGTGGGGCCGCAGGAAAACTTCGAGACGATCGCAATCGGAGCGGATGACGATATCGAGCAGCGCAGGCGCGAGATCGTGGAGGCGGTGGAGCGTGCCGACACGGGCGCCGGGGTCATCGTCCTGACCGACATGTTCGGCGGAACGCCGTCGAACCTGGCGATTTCCGTCATGGAAGCGGGACGGATAGAGGTGATCGCCGGAATGAACCTTCCCATGCTCATCAAGCTCACGAGCGTGCGGGCCGGCGACAGCATGGCCGCGGCGCTCGAAGGGGCTCAGACGGCGGGGCGAAAGTACATCAACGTCGCGAGCCAGGTGCTGAGCGGAAAATGATTGCGGAGCCGGACGTGGGGGAGACCGATCTGGTGGTTCGCGAGATCGAGATCGTCAACCAGCGAGGCCTGCATGCGCGCGCCTCTGCGCGCTTCGTTCAGGTCGCCGGCGGCTTCGAGGCCGTCATCACCGTCGAGCGGGACGGCATCTCGGTCGGCGGCACCTCGATCATGGGGCTGATGATGCTCGCCGCCAGCCCGGGAAGCTTCATAAAGGTGAGCGCCTCGGGACCGGAGGCGGAGGGGGCCGTCGAGGCGCTGGCGGCGCTTGTTTCCAACCGCTTCGGCGAAGAGGTCTGACGTTTGCCACGTCGTATGCAGGGATAAAGATTTCGTTATATCCCGTTGCCGCCGCCCTCTCGATCTGCTAGTCAGCCCGCGACATCGGGGGGCGACATCTGTCGCTGCCCCGGCTTTCGTTCAACTGGAGACGCCCAATGGCACAGAGCCAGGATTACATCGTCAAGGACATCGCGCTTGCGGACTGGGGCCGCAAGGAGATCGACATCGCCGAAACCGAGATGCCGGGCCTCATGGCCTGCCGCGAAGAGTTTGGCGAGACCAAACCGCTGAAAGGCGCGCGCATTTCCGGCTCGCTTCATATGACCATCCAGACCGCGGTCCTGATCGAGACGCTGAAGGCGCTCGGCGCCGACGTCCGCTGGGCGTCCTGCAACATCTTCTCCACCCAGGACCACGCCGCATCGGCGATCGCCGCCAGCGGCACGCCGGTCTTCGCGGTCAAGGGCGAGACTCTGGACGAGTACTGGCAGTATACCGACCGGATCTTCCAGTGGACCGACGGCGGCACCACCAACATGATCCTCGATGATGGCGGCGACGCCACCATGTACATCCTGCTAGGCGCCCGCGCCGAAGCGGGCGAGGACGTCCTGTCCAACCCCGGCAACGAGGAGGAGGAAATCCTTTTCGCCCAGATCAAGAAGCGCATGGCCGAGACGCCGGGCTTCTTCACGAAGAACCGCGACGCCATCAAGGGCGTGACGGAAGAGACCACCACGGGTGTCAACCGGCTCTACCAGCTTCAGAAGAAGGGGCTCCTTCCCTTCCCTGCCATCAACGTGAACGACAGCGTGACCAAGTCGAAGTTCGACAACAAGTACGGCTGCAAGGAATCCCTGGTCGACGGCATCCGCCGCGGCACCGATGTCATGATGGCCGGGAAGGTCGCCGTCGTGTGCGGCTACGGCGACGTCGGCAAAGGTTCGGCCGCCTCGCTGCGCGGTGCCGGCGCCCGCGTCAAGGTCACCGAGATCGACCCGATCTGCGCGCTGCAGGCGGCCATGGACGGCTTCGAGGTGGTGACGCTGGAGGATGTCGCGCCGACGGCCGACATCGTCATCACCACGACCGGCAACAAGGACGTCATCACGATCGAGCACATGCGCCGGATGAAGGACATGGCGATCGTTGGCAACATCGGCCACTTCGACAACGAGATCCAGGTTTCGGCGTTGCGCAATCTCAAGTGGACCAACATCAAGCCGCAGGTCGACATGATCGAGTTCCCGGGAGGCACCCGCATCCTGCTGCTTTCCGAAGGACGGCTGCTCAACCTCGGCAACGCCACCGGCCACCCGAGCTTCGTCATGTCGGCGTCCTTCACCAACCAGGTGCTGGCCCAGATCGAGCTCTGGACGAAGGCCGGCCAGTACGAGAACAAGGTCTACGTCCTGCCCAAGCACCTCGACGAGAAGGTGGCGCGGCTGCACCTCGACAAGCTCGGCGCCAAGCTCACGGAACTGTCGGCAGAGCAGGCGTCCTACATCGGTGTCACGTCGCAAGGTCCGTTCAAGCCGGAACACTACAGATACTGACGAATCCCGCTTTCACTACAACATGTTGATTGCCGGGCGGGACCTTCCCGCCCGGCTTTCTTTTTGTTCGACAACCTTCTTCACGGCGATTCCTCGCATGGGTACAGTGAAGTGATTCGCCAAAGTTGCGGCCCGCGGCGGGGATGCGAACAAGCGGGCGGCGAGGCGATCTGGCTCTCGAGCGGCGGAGAGGAAGAAGGGGATGCAATCATCTAGCCCGCAGGATTCGGGGATCGGCGGGCCTCGTTCGCGGATGAACGTCACGGGAGCCGCGAAGGCGGGCTTTGGCAGGGCGCTGGCTGGCGGAACGGCCATTCTGCCCGCGCTCGCCTGCGCCGTCGCCTGGCAGGGTGGAGCGTCCGCGCAGGAGCCCGGCCTGGGACAGGTCGTGCACCGCGCCACCGAATTCGGCGCATTCGAAGTCATCCAGTTCGCCACCTTCGCCGGCGTGCTCGGCGCGGCTATGCTCTCGGCTATCTGGCTGATCAGGGAACGCGGCAGGATCGCCGCGGAAAACCTCGATCTCCGCGAAAGGATCGCCGAGCTCAACGCCGCCGTGCAGCGCTCGGACGCGCTCGCCAGCATGAAGGATCAGCGCACGGTGGTTTGGGGGAGCGAGCATCGCAGGCCCGAGATCCTGGGCTCGCTACCGTCCACTCCGGGCGTGCCGGAAGAGCGCGCCTCCTTCCTCGCCTTCGGCCGCTGGCTCACCGCGCGTTCGGCTGCCGCTCTGGAAAATGCCATAGCCAACCTGCGCGCGACGGGCGCCGCCTTCGATCTCGCCGCCGAGACGGTCGCCGGCGGAGTGCTGGAGGTGCATGGCCGCAAGTCCGCCTCGCATGCCATCGTGCGGTTCCACTCGCTTTCCGAGAAGCAGCGCGAACATGCCCGCCTGAAGGCGGAACATTCGGCGCTTGCGTCCGAGCACGAGATCATCCTCAAGCTTCTCGATGCCCTCGACATGCCGTTCTGGCTGCGCGACGCCGCCGGCCGGCTTCAACATGCCAACCATGCCTACGCGGCCGCAGTCGAGGCGCAGTCGGCCGGCCAGGCCGTGGCCGAAAAGCGCGAACTGCTCGGCACGCAGGCCCGCGAGACCTTGGCCCGGCACCACCTGACCGAGCCCGTCTTCCACCAGACGGTTTCGACGGTGATCGACGGCGATCGCAGGCTTTTTGCCGTCACGGACGTCATGAACGAGGCGGGCGGTGCCGGCATCGCCGTCGACAAAAGCGACATCGAGGCATTGCGGGCCGAATACGAGCGGACGTTGCGCAGCCATTCGGAGACGCTCGACCAACTGACGACCGCGGTGGCGATCTTCGACGCGGACGAGAAACTGCGCTTCTTCAACCAGGCCTTCCAGAAACTGTGGGAATTCGAGCCCGGGTTCCTCGAGAGCGCGCCGGACAACACGCTGGTGCTCGACCGGCTGCGCAGCGCCGGCAAGCTCGCCGAGCAGCCCGAATGGCGCCGCTGGAAAGAGAACCTTCTGTCCGCCTACCGTTCGGTCGATTCACAGGAACACTGGTGGCATCTGCCCGACGCGCGCACGATCCGCGTGGTCGCCAATCCAAACCCGCGCGGCGGCGTCACCTGGGTATTCGAGAACCTCACCGAACGGTTCGATCTCGAGAGCCGCTACAACACCGCCGTGCGCGTCCAGGGAGAGACGCTCGACAATCTCGCCGAAGGCGTGGCGGTCTTCGGTCCCGACGGGCGCGTCCGGCTCTTCAACCCCGCATTCGCCACGCTCTGGCGGCTGGAGCATTCCGAGATCGGCGTCAGCACGCACATCGCGGTGATCCGCAAGGCATGCGAGCGGGTCTGCGTCGACGGCCCCTGGCCGGACTTCGTCGCCGCCGTGACCGGCTTCGACGACGAGCGGCGCGAGACGCACGGCAAGGCCGAACTCGTCGACGGCACGATCCTGAGCTACGCGGTGATCCCGTTGCCCAACGGCCAGGTGATGATGACCTTCGTCGACGTTACCGACAGCGTGAACTTCGAACGCGCCCTGCAGGAAAAGAACGAGGCGCTGCAGAAGGCCGACCAGCTGAAGAACGACTTCGTCCAGCACGTGTCGTACGAACTGCGCTCGCCGCTGACCAACATCATCGGCTTTACCGAACTGCTCGAACTGCCCGAGACCGGCCCCCTGAACGAGCGGCAGCAGGAATATCTCGACCACATCGCCTCTTCCTCCTCGGTGCTGCTGACGATCGTCAACGACATCCTCGACCTCGCCACGGTCGACGCCGGAATCATGGAACTGGAGATCGGGGAGGTGCCGATCGCCAAGACGGTCAACGAGACGGCTGAACTGGCCTTCGAGAAGATGCGCGAACACCACATCGCGCTTCGGGTCGACCTGAAGGATGCCCCCGACGCGTTTTTCGCCGACGAGCAGCGCCTGCGCCAGATCCTCTTCAACCTGTTGAGCAATGCCGCCAACTACGCTCCCGAAGGCAGCACGGTCGTGCTCTCCTGCCGGCGGGTCGCCGATCGGGTGGAGTTCTTCGTTCACGACGACGGGCCGGGAATGCCGCCCGAGATCCTCGATACCGCATTCAAGCGCTTCGAGCCGCGCACCAATGGCGGCCGGCGCCGCGGCGCCGGCCTTGGTCTCGCCATCGTAAAGAGCTTTGTGGAACTGCACGGCGGGTCGGTCGAGATCGACACGGGAAAATCGCGCGGGACGTCGGTAACCTGCCGCTTCCCCCTCGCGCCGCGTGAGGCGAAGGCGGCTGAGTAGGCACTGCATGGACAAGTCCGCGCTGGAGATCGCGCTTGGCGACGAGGCGGCCACCCAGCTGTTCGGCGAAGACATATCGCTCGCCGTCAGGCCCGGCGACCTGATCCGGCTGGAAGGCGATCTCGGCGCCGGCAAGACCACGCTGGCGCGGGCGCTGATCAGGGCGATGGCGGGCGACCCGGACCTCGAGGTGCCAAGCCCGACCTTTACCCTCGTGCAGAGCTACGAACTGCGCATTCCCGTCCACCACCTCGACCTCTACCGGCTGGCAGACCCTGACGAGATCGACGAACTCGGCATCGACGAGCTTGCCGGCTCGGGCGCGATCCTTGTCGAATGGCCGGAGAGGGCGGGCGATCGCCTGCCGGCAGCGTCGCTGATCATCCGGATCGAACAAGAGGGCGGAAGCCGCCGCGCCACGGTCTCCGGCGAGCCCGCGGCACTGGCGCGCCTCCGACGCTCGCTGGCGATCCGGTCTTTCCTCCGCGATGCCGGTTGGGGGCAGGGGCATCGCCGCTTCCTTCTCGGCGATGCTTCGACCCGCGCCTACGAGACGGTGGAGACGGAACAGGGTGTCCGTATCCTCATGAACGCGCCGAAGCAGCCGGACGGTCCGCCGATCCGCGACGGCAAGCCCTACAGCCAGATCGCCCACCTCGCCGAATCCGTCCTGCCTTTCGTCGCCATAGACGAAGCGCTGCGGTCGGAGGGTTTCTGCGCGCCGGAAGTTTACGCCGCCGACATCGATTCCGGCCTGCTTCTGATCGAGCATCTCGGCTCGGGTTCGTTTCTGTCGCCGGAGGGAGAGCCGGTGCGCGAACGCTACGAGGAAGCGGCGCGCCTGCTTGCCGCCATCCATGTTAAGCCGTGGTCGGAGGAGATATGCACGAGCGCGGACGCCAAGCACGCAATCCCACGCTATGATCGCGGCGCGATGATGATAGAGGTCGAGCTGGTCACCGACTGGTACATGCCCTATGCGACCGGCAGGCCGCCGGAGGCTTCGGTGCGCGGAGAATTCCTCGACGCCTGGAATGCGGTCTTCGACCGGCTGGAAAATGCCGAGACGAGCCTCGTTCTGCGGGACTACCACTCGCCCAACCTGATCTGGCGCGAGGAGCGGCAGGGGCTCGACCGACTGGGCCTCGTCGATTTCCAGGACGCCATGATCGGCCCGGCGGCCTACGACGTGGCGTCGCTCGCCATGGATGCGCGGGTCACCATCCCGGCAGAACTCGAACGCGCGATCGTGCAGGCCTATGTGGAGGCGCGGACCGCCGCTGGCCCGTTCGACCGCAGCGGTTTCGAGGAGGCCTATGCCATCATGGCTGCGCAGCGCAATTCCAAGATCCTCGGCATCTTCGTGCGGCTCGACCGGCGCGACGGCAAGCCGCAATACCTGAAGCACCTGCCGCGCATCAGGGCCTATCTTGGCCGCGCGCTGGCGCATCCCTCGCTGGCACCGGTGGCGCAGTTCTACAGGCATCACGGACTGCTGGAAGAAACCGCCGCATGAACCGGACCGTCCCCAGGACCGCCATGGTGCTCGCCGCGGGCCTGGGCAAACGAATGCGGCCGATCACCGACACGATCCCGAAGCCGCTCGTGCGCATCGCCGGCAAGCCCCTGATGGACTGGGGGCTCGAGGCGCTTGACCGCGCCGGCGTGGCGCGGGCTGTCGTCAACACGCATTATCTCGGCGGCCAGATCGCCGCCCATGTTGCGGATCGCGCACATCCTTCGGTCACGATCTCGGACGAGAGCGATCTTCTGCTCGATTCGGCCGGCGGCATCGTCAAGGCGCTGCCGCTCCTGGGGGACGAGCCGTTCTTCGTCCTCAATGCCGACACGTTCTGGCTGGACGAGGACGAACCCAATCTCGCCGCCCTGGCGCGCCGATGGGATGAGGAGACGATGGACATCCTCCTGCTCTTGGCCGACCTCGCCCATGCGACGGGCCATTCCGGCGGAACGGATTTCCTCCTCGACGGCGACGGACGGCTTGCCCGCTCGCGCGGCGATCCGGCCGGCCTCATCTATGCCGGCGCCGCCATCGTCCATCCCCGCATCTTCGAGGGCGCGCCCGCAGGGCCGCACTCGCTCAACCGCTATTTCGACGCCGCGATCGCCAGTGGCCGGCTCTTCGGCCATCGCCTGCGCGGACACTGGATCACGGTCGGCACTCCGGACGCGATCCCGCTCGCCGAGGCGGCGGTCGCGAGAGCACCGGCCGAGGCCTCATGAGCACGATCACGACGCCTCGGGTGTACTCGATCCCGCCCGGCGTCCGCTTCCTGCCGACGCTGGTGGACACGTTCCTTGCGGGCGACCTCGTGCCGGGCTTCGTCTTCGATGGCGATCCGCTGAGGCTCGCCGACGCGACGATCTACGTTCCGACGCGCCGCGCCGCGCGCGAACTTCGCGCCATCTTCGCATCGCGCATGGGTGGCTCGGCCATCCTCCCGGTGATCCGCCCTCTCGGCGATTTCGACGAGGATGCGGTCCTTTTCGAAGGCAATTCGGCCGCCGAACTCGAACTTGCGCCGCCGATCGCGCCGATGGAGCGGCTGCTCGCCCTGGCACCGCTGATACAAGCCTGGAAACGCCGCCTGCCGTCACACGTTGCCGCCATGTTCGAGGAAGACATCGTGGTTCCGGCCTCCTTCGCCGATTCGATCTGGCTCGCGCGCGATCTCGCCGCCCTGATGGATGAGATCGAGACCGAGGGCGTCGAATGGGCCGGCCTCGCCTCGCTGGTCGGCCGCGACCTTGCCGCCTGGTGGCAGGTCACGCTCGAGTTCCTGTCGATCGTCACCGATGCCTGGCCGAAGATGCTGGAGGAACTCGACCGGTCGAACCCGGCCGCGCACCGCGGCGCCATGATCCGCGCCGAAGCCGAACGGATGCGGCGCAATCCGCCGTCCGGCCCGGTAATCGCCGCCGGCTCAACCGGCTCGATCCCGGCGACGGCGCGGCTTCTCGCGTCGATCGCGCGCCTGCCGCAAGGCGCCGTGATCCTGCCCGGTCTCGACCGCATGCTCGATGCCGAGGCCTGGAAGGTGATCGGCGAAAGCAGCCAGCCGAGCTCGGCCTTCGGCCATCCGCAATACGGCCTGAAGAAGCTTCTCGCCACCATCGGGCTGCTGCGCGACGACGTCGTCGAACTGGGCGCGCCGCCGCCGGCTCTCGCGGGACGCAACGTCGTCGTCAGCGAGGCCCTGCGTCCGGCCGAGACGACCGAGCGCTGGCTCGAAACGCGCAACGTCGTGGAGCGCGCGCTGTCGAGCGGTGCCCTGTCGGGCGTGGCGCTGATCGAGGCGGCGAACGAGCGCGAAGAGGCGATTGCGGTCGCTGTTGCCCTCCGCGAGGCGATAACGGGCGAGGACAGCCACGTGGCGCTGGTCACCAGCGACCGCGAACTCGCCCGCCGCGTCGCGGCCGAACTCGCACGCTTCGGCATCGTCGCCGACGATTCCGGTGGCACGCTGCTCTCGCGGACGCTTCCAGGCCAGCTGTTGATCCAGATGCTGACCGCGGTCTTCGCGCCCGGCGATCCGGTGCCGCTGCTCGCCCTCCTGAAGCATCCGATGTTTCGCATCGGCCACCGGCGCGCCGAAATCCGCCGCCTCGTCGAACTGACCGAACTCGTGGCGCTGCGCGGCGGCACAGGACGGCCCGACATCGCCACCCTAGCCAGCGATTTCCTCGACCGCCACGACGGCTTCGAGACCGCTCCGAGAAAGCCCTTCTGGTGGGACCGTCTCGGCTCGGACGATGTTGGCTCGGTCGCGAGGCTGCTCATCTCGCTCGCCGATGCGCTACAGCCGCTGATCGCCCTGCGCGACCGCGACGAGGCGTCGATGGCCGATCTCGCCGCCGCCACGGTAGCGGGGCTGGAGGCGATGGGGCGGGACGAGGACGGCAGCCTTGCCGGGCTCTACCCGGGCGACGCGGGTGAGGGCCTCGTCTCCTTCCTGCGCGACCTGGTTGCCGCCTGCGGCGACACCGCCGTCGCCCCCGCCGAATGGCCGGCGATCCTCGGCGCGTTGATCTCGGCGGAGACCGTCAAGCCATCGGCCGGCAGCGATCCGCGCGTTTCGATCTGGGGAACGCTGGAGGCGCGGCTGCAAAGCGCCGATCTTCTGGTGATCGGCGGCCTCAACGAGGGCACATGGCCGCGCAAGGCCGAAGCCGACCGCTTCATGTCGCGCATGATGAAGACCGGCATCGACCTCGAGCCGCCCGAACGCCGCATCGGCCTTGCCGCGCACGATTTCGTCATGGCGATGGGCACCGAGCGCGTGGTGCTCAGCCGGGCCGCGCGCGCCGGGGACGCGCCCGCCGTCGCCTCGCGCTGGCTCCAGCGCCTCCTGACGGTCGTCGGCGCGGAGGAAGCCGGGGCATTGAAGCGCCGCGGCGAGCGGTACATCGGCTGGGCGCGCCAGCTCGACGACGGCGAGGACGTGCCTTTCGCCCCGCGCCCCAATCCGAAACCGCCGCTCGACGCGCGGCCGAAGAAATTCTCGGTCACGGAGATCGAGACGCTGCGGCGCGACCCCTTTGCGATCTACGCGAAACGCATCCTCGGCCTCTACCCGATGGAGCCGCTGGTTCGCGATCCAGGCGCAGCCGAGCGCGGAACGCTGTTCCACGAGATCCTGCATCGCTTCACCGCGTCCGGCGTCGATCCGAACGCCCACGACGCGCGGGACCGCCTCGTCGCCATCGGCCGCGCCTGCTTCGACGAGATCGCGCTTCCCGTTGACGTCGAGGCGGTCTGGTGGCCGCGCTTCATGGCCATGGCGCCGCATCTGATCGGCTTCGAGCGCGACCGCGCCCCGGGGCTTCTGAGTCGCCACGCCGAGGATCGTGCCCAGGCGACGCCTATCGGCACCACGGGCGTGACGCTCTCGGGCTATGCTGACCGCATCGATAGCCGTCCGTCGGGGCTCGCCGACATCATCGACTACAAGACGGGCACGTCTCCCTCCAAGGGGCAGGCGCACACGCTGCTTGCGCCGCAACTGGCGCTCGAAGGCGCGCTCTTGAAGCACGGCGCCTTCGCCGGCGCGGGCAAGGCCGAGCCCGCCGATCTCCTCTACGTTCGGCTGAAAGCCAATGGCGAGGTGGTTCCCGAATCGATCCTCAAGTTCAAGAGCGCGATCCGTTCCGCTTCCGAACTCTCGGACGAAGCCTGGGCGCGGCTGGAGAAGCTGATCGCGCACTACGGCAATCCCGAAACCGGCTACCTGTCGCGCGCGTTGCCTTTCCGCGAGGGAGACACCAGCGGCGACTACGACCACCTGGCGCGCGTGCTCGAGTGGTCGGCGGGCGCAGACGGCACCGATGCGGGGGATGCCGGCGAATGAAGAAGACCTACTTCATTCCCGACGAGACGGTGCGCAACCAGGCACGCGCCTCCGATCCGCTGAACTCCGCCTGGGTCTCCGCCCATGCCGGCTCGGGCAAGACGCACGTGCTGTCGCTGCGCGTCGTGCGTCTGCTGCTCGACGGCGCCGATCCGGCGCGCATCTTGTGCCTCACCTACACCAAGGCCGCCGCCGCCAACATGGCGACCCGCGTCTTCCGCGACCTCGGCCGCTGGGCCACGCTGGACGAGGAGACGCTCGCGAACGAGATCGGCAGGATCGAGGGACGGCAGTCGGATCGGGCGAAGCTCGCGCTGGCGCGGCAGCTCTTCGCGCGGGCGCTCGAAACGCCGGGCGGCCTGAAGATCCAGACCATCCACGCCTTCTGCGAAGCGGTGCTGCACCGCTTCCCGCTGGAGGCCAACATCGCCGGCCATTTCGAGATGCTCGACAGCCAGATGGAGCAGGCGCTGGTGGCGGAGGCCCGCCGCGACCTCCTGTCCGGCGCCTCCGTAGGCGATGACGGGTCGCTCGCGGACGCCTTCGCCTCCGTGCTGCAGGCCGGTGGAGAGGCCGGGCTCGACGGGCTCCTGGCCGAGATCGTCGGCAAACGCGACACGCTGCGCGCCTTCATCGACGCCCTCGGCGGTGCCCCTTCGGGCTTCGCCGACCTGTTCGAAGAGTTCGGGTTCACCGACGGGGAGACGGAGGAAGAGGTCGCCCGCGCCGCCTGGCCCGACGGCTTCTTCACCGCCGATCTCGCCCGCCGGATCAACGAGCGCGCGCGGGCTTCGGGAAAGGTCAACGCCCAGAACTTCGCCGCGCAGCTCACCTCCGCCTGCTCCAGTCCCGATCTCGTGGCGGGCCTGATCGCCGCGCGCGACGTCTTCCTCAAGGCCAGGCGCGCGGGCGAATGGGAGCCGAAGTCCCACAAGAACGTCATGGCGCGCGGGGTGGGCGAGTATTTTCCGGAGTTCGCATCCGAGCACGAGCGGATATCGCAGGCGCTGTCGACGGTCTGCGACCGGCTCTCGACCTTCCGCATGCTCAATGCCACCCGCTCCGCGCTCGTCATCGCCGACTGGCTCATCGCCCGCTACGAACGGCTGAAAAGCGCGCGCGGCTTCCTCGATTTCAACGATCTGATCACCCGCACCGTGCGTCTCCTGTCGCGCCAGGATGTCGGCCCGTGGATCCAGTACAAGCTCGATCAGGGCATAGACCATATCCTCGTCGATGAAGCACAGGACACCAGCCCGGATCAATGGCGGGTCGTGGCCGGACTGACTGACGAGTTCTTCACCGGCGCCGGCGCCCGCGGCAACGTCCATCGCACGGTCTTCGCCGTCGGCGACGAGAAGCAGTCGATCTATTCCTTCCAGGGGGCAGAGCCGGAGGCATTCGACCGGCACGGAAGGCTGTTCTCGCAACGGGTCGGCGCCGCCAAAGCCGGTTTCGAGCGCGTCCGGCTGACGCATTCCTTCCGCTCCACCGAGGACGTGCTTTCGGCCGTCGACCTCGTATTTTCATCGGAAGAGGCGCGCCAGGGCTTGACGCACGATCCAGAGCCGCTGGAGCACAAGGCGATCCGCGCCGGCGAACCGGGGTTGGTCGAACTCTGGGACCAGATCGAACCGGAGCAGGTCGAGGAGCCCGACGACTGGACCCAGTCGATCGATCACGCCTCCGCGCCGGCGGTTCGGCTGGCCGAGATCGTGGCGGGAACCATCCATGGCTGGCTCCGCGACGGCGAGTGCATCGACGGCAAGGGACGTCGCATCAAGCCGGGCGACGTGCTGGTCCTGGTGCGCAAGCGCGACCGCTTCATCCATGCTCTCTCGCGCGGCCTGAAGAACCGCCAAATCCCCGTCGCCGGGGCCGACCGGCTCAACCTTGGCACCCACATCGCGGTGCAGGACCTGATCGCGCTCGGCCGGTTCGTGCTCCAGCCGCACGACGACCTGTCGCTGGCCGCCCTCCTGAAGAGTCCGGTGTTCGGGCGTACAGAGGACGACCTTTTCGCCTTCGCCTCGAACCGGTCTTCGAAGACCTCGTTGTGGGACGTGTTACGCGCCCGCGCGGCGGACGGCGAGGTCTGGGACGAGGTCGTGTCCATTCTCGAGCGCTGGCGCGCCGAGGCGGACACCAAGCCCGTTTTCGAGTTCTACGCCGCCATCCTAGGCCGCGATGGCGTGCGCCGGAAATTGATCGGGCGCCTCGGCCACGAGGCCGGCGAGATCCTCGACGAGTTCCAGAACTTCTGCCTCGCGGCCGAGAAGACGGGCGCCGCCGACCTCGAAACCTTTCTCTCGACGCTGGAAAACGCCGGCCCGGACATCAAGCGCGAGATGGACCAGACGCGCGACGAGGTCCGCATCATGACCGTCCATGCCTCGAAGGGGCTGGAGGCGCCGGTTGTCTTCCTCGTCGATGCCGGCAGCGCGCCGTTTTCCGACAGCCATCTGCCAAGGCTCCTGCCGTTCCAGTCGAAGAAGGCGCTGTGGCCCGGCAGCGGCTATGTCTGGCGCAGTTCCTCCGATATCGCCAACAGGGCGTCGCGCGAAATCTCCGACGCGATTGGCGAGAAAGCGAAGGAGGAGTACCGACGGCTCCTCTATGTCGGCATGACACGCGCCGAGGACCGGCTGATCGTGTGCGGTTATCGCGGCGTACGCCAGCCGGATCCAGGCATCTGGCATAGCTTGGTGGCCAACGGCTTCGCGCACGCGCCGGTCGATCAGTTCCGGCACCCGCTGGCCGAACTGCAGGTGCGCCGCTACCGCGTCACCGAACAGACCGCCGTTGCGTCCACGGAGGAGGAGGCAAGGCCGGAGACCGAACCGGACCTCATGCCCCCGGCTCTCTCGCAGCCCTTGCCGCAGGCCCGCGCTCTGCCCCGCCCCCTGGCACCGTCCGGTGCCTCCGTGCTGATCTTCGACGACGAGGAGTTGGCACCCTCGACCGCCTCGCCGGTGCTCGATCCAGCGGCAGCACCCTCCTTCGCCATCGAGCGGGGCACCGCGATTCACCGGCTCCTGCAATCCCTTCCGGCAATGGCTCCGGTCGAGCGCGAGGCGGCAGCTCTGCGCTATCTCTCGCGCGCCGGAAGGACCTGGGAGGAGAACGATCGTCTCGCCGCCTGGCGGTCGGTCGAGCGCGTGCTGGACGATCACGCATTCGCACCGGTCTTCGCGCCCGGCTCGCGCGCCGAGGTCGGACTGATGGGCACGATCGACGTCGGCGGCCGCCTGCGCGCGGTATCGGGCAAGATCGACCGGCTCGCGGTGACCGGCGAGGAAGTGCTTATCGTCGATTACAAGACCAATCGCCCGCCGCCCGCCACGCCGGAAGCGGTTCCGGACGTCTATGTCGCGCAACTCGCGATCTACCGCGCGCTGCTCATGCCGCTCTATCCGGGACGGCGGGTGACGGCCGCGCTGCTCTTCACCGAAGGTCCGCACCTGCTCACGCTGCCCGCCGAGCTGCTGGACCAGACCCTTGTCCGACTCACGGGGGCGTGAGACAAGGAACGCTTGAAAGCGGAGCGGCCCGAACCCACATCCGCCTCGACTTCCTGTTTCCCAAGGAGAAGAAGATGTCCACCGTCAAAGCCGACAAGAATACATTCCAGGCCGAAGTGCTCGACGCAGCCGAGCCGGTGGTCGTCGATTTCTGGGCCGAATGGTGCGGCCCCTGCAAGATGATCGCCCCGTCGCTCGATGAGATTTCGAACGAAATGGCCGGCAAGGTGAAGGTCGCCAAGGTCAACATCGACGAGAACCCCGAGATCGCCGCGCAGTACGGCATTCGCTCGATCCCCACGCTGATGATCTTCAAGGGCGGCGAAGTGGCCGACATGAAGGTCGGCGCCGCCCCCAAGACCGCGCTGACGGCCTGGATCGGCGGCAATCTCGCCTGATCGCCGGACGACCCGGTCCGATCGAGGCCAAATCCTCGATCCGAGTTCCTTCAAGCCCCGTCAGCCGTCAGGCTGACGGGGCTTTCGTTTTCTGCGACCGGGTCGCCGCGCTTTGTGGCGAAGGCTGGCGGTAGAACTTTCATATAATCCAGATCTTCTGTATGATCTGCATACTCTGCGAAAGGACCCCTTCGTGAAGACATTCACCTTCTCGGACCTGAGCCGCCGGTCGGGCGACGTTCTTGATGCCGCCATGTCGGGCAAAGTCTCGCTGGCAAAGCGCGGCAAGGCCAAGGTGATGATGATGCCCATGGCCGAATACGAGCGGCTGGAGCGGATGGCCGCGGGCGACCGCGAGCGTAACGCCTTCACCCTGGCCGACGCTCCCCAGGAAGACATCGACAACCTCTCCGCAGGCTTCCAGCAGATTCTCGATGACGCCAGTTCCGGCGCATGAAGCGCGGTGAGGTCTACCTCTACAACTACCTTTGGGGCCATGAGGCCGAGCGTGGAGAAGAAGGCGGGCGCAAGGTTCGCCGCGTTTGCCTGATGATAGAGGTGAACGGCTGGCTCTACCTCTTCCCCATATCGAGTCAGGTTCCGAAGCCTTCTGAGTCCGGGATGCAGCGGCTCTACGAGGTGGTTCCGGAGACCGAACAGCGCAGGATCGGCCTCGGCACCGAAAAGGCGAGCCACCTCATCCTCGACGACTACAACCGCGTTCGTCCGGACGAACTCTACGACTTTGAAAGTCTGACCCCCGTCGGGTCCTTCAGCACGCGTTTCCTCGAAAAGGTGGCCCGCCGTTTCCTGACCGCAATGCGCGAGAACCGCCCGATCGCCGGCCGAACGCGCCGATGACGTCGAGGCTTATCGGCGAATCCGGCCTCGGTACCGAGCGGGCCTGTCGACTACTCCGCCGCCACCGATGGCCGAGACGCTCCGGGCGCCTTGCGTCCGTTCAGAAGCCCGTCAACGGAGATATTCTCGTCGATCTCGGGCCAGTGAACCCCGTCCAGCATGAACTCGACCGTGTTGCGTTGCGCGGCCGTGGCTCCGAGCAGGCGTGGATACCACCACAAGGGGACCGAAACTTGTCTCCCGTCGGCCAGCCGCACATGAAGATGCTCCGGATCGCACCAGGCCGCGACCGGGCGATCCTTTTCCGGGTAATCAGCCAAAATAGTTATTCGGAACCCTTAAGCGGCTCTGACCAATAATACCCTTTTTCGCCACTACCACTCCCGACCCAACTGAGTTGTTGGTCTGTTTCTTCCACGAGAAACTCGATTCCGTCGTTCTCCTTGTCGATCATCTCGCGAGGGCTCTTTCGATAGGCCACAACTTTCCCCTGGCGATAAGAGGTAGCCGCTTTCGTCTCATGAAGCGCCAGGTAGGCGCCACGTCGTATGCTCTCTTTCACGTTCTGTTCCGCGACCACCCAAGACCCGCTCCAGAACCTGCCGTCCGCTTCTTCAGATATCCCGCGACCTTTCGAACAGACAAAATGATAACCAAGTACAACTTGCCTGTGGAGTTTTTTGGCAGTGGAGTTTTTACCAGGTCTGATTGCCTTTAGCGGTCTGGAAGAAAGATCAAGATCGCACATCCTAACGAGGTCAGCCGCGCCTAGACGGACCGCTCGCGCGCGCAGATCCTCGATCTCGGCGCGAGTCTTCTTTGCTAACTTCTCTGGCGTCCAAAGATGCGTGTTCGAGACCATCAGCTGCTCAACCCCCCGAACAGCGTCGGCAGATCGAGTGGGCGGAAGCCGTAGTGCTGGAGCCACCTCACATCCGCGTCGAAGAAGGCGCGCAGATCCGGCATGCCGTATTTCAGCATGGCGATGCGGTCGATACCCATGCCCCAGGCAAAACCCTGGTACTCGTCCGGGTCAAGGCCCGACATCCGGAGCACGTTGGGGTGCACCATGCCGCAGCCGAGGATCTCCATCCAATCCTTGCCCTCGCCGAAGCGCACCTCGCCCGGCCGCGAACGGTCGCACTGGATGTCGACCTCGAGGGAGGGCTCGGTGAACGGGAAGAAGGACGGCCGGAAGCGCATGTCCACCTTCGGCACCTCGAAGAAGGCCTTGCAGAACTCCTCCAGCACCCACTTCATGTTGGCGACGTTGGCCGTCCTGTCGATCACCAGGCCTTCGAGCTGGTGGAACATCGGCGAGTGCGTCGCATCCGAATCCTGCCGGTAGGTCTTGCCCGGGATGACGATGCGGATCGGCGGCTTCTGGGTCTCCATGGTGCGGATCTGCACGGGCGAGGTGTGGGTGCGCAGAAGCTTGCGCTCGCCCTTCTCGTTCGGCTGGAAGAAGAACGTGTCGTGCATCTCGCGCGCCGGATGGCCTTCCGGGAAGTTCAGCGCCGTGAAGTTGTAGTAGTCGGTCTCGATGTCGGGACCTTCCGCGATCGCGAAGCCGAGGTCGCCGAAAATCGCGGCGATCTCGTCGATCACCTGGCTGATCGGGTGGATGCGGCCGCGCTCGGCCGGAGCCTGGCGCACCGGCAGCGTCACGTCGACTTTCTCCGACGCGAGCCGCGCCTCGATCGCCGCGTCGCGCAGTTCGCCCTTGCGGGCGGCCAGCGCCTCGGTGATGCGGTTCTTCAGTCCGTTGATCGCCGGCCCCATGGTCTGGCGCTCTTCCGGCGACATGGAGCCCAGCATCTTGAGGCGCTCCGACACCGAGCCCTTCTTGCCGAGCGCCGCGATGCGCACCGCCTCGATCGCCGCCTCGTCGCCCGCCGCCGCGATGTCCGCGAGGAGAGTGTTTTCCAGCGTGGTCAGTTCCGTCATGTCAAATCACCGAATCTTCGCGGCCTCAGCGGTGGGTGCTTGATATCAAGCGAAAACCCGCGCTGGCATGGCCGGCGCGGGTTCCCAAACCGAAATTCGAACGCCTGGGAAGCGCCTGTCTTACGCGACGGCCGCTTCGAACTCGTTCGGATTGCCGTCCTTCAGATAGACCAGCGAGTCCTTCGACTTGGCGACAAGCGCGGCGAAGGCCTGCGGCTCGTGGATGGCCATGTCGGACAGGACCTTGCGGTCGATCTCGATGCCGGCCTTGTTCAGCCCGTCCATGAAGCGGGCATAGGTCAGGCCGTGCTCGCGCGCCGCGGCGTTGATGCGCTGGATCCACAGGGCGCGGAAGTTGCGCTTGCGGTTCTTGCGGTCGCGGTAGGCGTACTGCAGCGACTTTTCCACCGCCTGCTTGGCGATGCGGATGGTGTTCTTGCGGCGGCCGTAGAATCCCTTGGCCTGGGCGAGAACCTTCTTGTGCTTGGCGTGGGACGTTACGCCCCTCTTGACGCGTGCCATGTCATGATCTCCTTGAAACTAGCGCTCGTGTCCGGACGGGGGGCTCAGAGGCCGCCGCCGTTGGGCAGGAAGTTCTTCACGACCTTCTTGGCATCGGCCTCGTGGAGGACCATGGTGCCGCGGGCGTCGCGGATGAACTTGTTGGAACGCTTGATCATGCCGTGGCGCTTGCCGGCCGCGGCCGACAGGACCTTGCCGGTCGCCGTGATCTTGAACCGCTTCTTCGCGGAAGACTTGGTCTTCATCTTGGGCATTTTGCTTCTCCTTGTGTGAGGCTCGGCGCCTCTTGCCTTTGTCTCCGGACCGACCAAAGTCCGGAAAGCATGAGAAACCGCCACGGCATGCCCTGCCGGGCGGCTCTTTCTTGAACGCGGGGGCTATATCAGCACTGCCGCCGGACGGCAATACCGGATGCGTCGATCGATGGCCGCTGGGGCAAAGCCCGTTGCCAGCTTGTGAGGTGCGCGCCGGTCGGGTTGATATCCGCCCAGGGACGGACTTGACGTAGTATTGGTCACGGATCGAATTCAATTGCATACGAAAGGCGTACCTGCTGTGGACATCCCCCGGATTTTCAACGTTACCGAAAGCGCTCACCGCATCCACAACCCGCTCACCTCCGAAAAGCTCGCCACTCTCGGCGCGGCATTGCGCCTGGAGCCAGAGACCCGCGTGCTGGACCTCGGCAGCGGTTCAGGCGAGATGCTGTGTACATGGGCGCGCGATCACGCAATCAGCGGCACCGGTATCGACATGAGCCAGTTGTTCACCGAGCAAGCGAAGCTGCGCGCCGAGGAACTCGGGGTCGCGGATCGCGTCGCGTTCATCCACGGCGACGCTGCCGGACATGTGGCCGAGGAAAAGGTCGGTGTCGCAGCCTGCGTCGGTGCCACGTGGATCGGCGGGGGAGTCGCCGGCACCATCGAGCTTCTGGCGGGAAGTCTCCGCACCGGAGGGATTATCCTCATCGGTGAGCCGTACTGGCTGCGGTCGCCGCCGACGGAAGAGGTCGCCAAGGGATGCGGTGCCGGTTCGATCTCCGACTTCCTGATGCTCTCCGAGCTCATCGCGTCCTTCGGCGACCTCGACTATGACGTCGTGGAAATGGTTCTGGCAAACCAGGACAGCTGGGACAGGTACGAGGCGGCCAAATGGCTCACGATGCGTCGGTGGCTCGATGCGAACCCCGACGACGATTTCGCAAGGGATGTTCGAGCCCAACTGCGCTCGGAACCTGAACGCTACGCCACTTATACGCGGGAATATCTGGGCTGGGGCGTGTTCGCGCTGATGGCGAGGTGATGCAAGCGGTTGCATGCGGAGAATTGCCGACATTTGATGCGGTGCCCGGCAGGAGCCGCGGCCGTGGGACACCGTCCGTCCCTCCTCGTCGGTAGACGTCATCCCGCTGGGGCTCCCTGCATCGGGCAGCGTCGAGCCGACCTGGCAGCGGACTCCGTGAGAAGAGCCTACGGCAGCCGGAAGAGCACCGGCAGCACGCCCGACATCTGCCCTGCGTCGATCAGTTCGAACGCGGGCATGGCGACCAGGAAGACCAGCCCGTCGAACAGGGTCGTCTTCAGAAGCTTCGGCACGAAGCGTCCTGTGTCGCCTTCGTCATAGAGAGAAACGTCGGGGACGAAGCGGGGAACCCGCCTGCAATAGGCCTCATAAGGCGCGCCCAGCACCTGGGAGAGGTAGCGCTCCTCGCGCAGGATGACGATGTGGAAGGCGCCCGCGCAAAGGAGCGCGAAGAGGACGAGCGCCGAAATGCTGCCCATCTGCGCGCCGACGCCCGCCGCCGCCAGCGTCGAGAACACGTAGAGCGGATTGCGGGTGACCGAATAGGGGCCGCCCGATACCAGCTCCGCGGACTTGCGGCTGCCGATGTAGAGCGTCGACCACAGCCGCCCCACGATGCCGAGGAAGATGAGCAGGATGCCGATCATCTCGACGGTCTCGTGAACCGGCGTCTCCGGCGGGAAAAGGGACTGGCCGAAGAGCAGCGCCCCGAAGATGACCGCGACGAGCGCCGCGAGCACGTAGCGCCGCCAGCGCTGGTAGTTCGCAAGACCCGGCGGGGGGCGTGACGAGACGGCGTCTTGCGCCGCCCCGCCTGGCAGATCCTGGGAATGCATCGGAGGGCGTTCTCCCGCTTCTCGTTCGGCGAAGCTTCCCGGCTTCTAGCGCGGTGCGAGGACCATCATCATCTGGCGGCCTTCGAGCCTCGGCTCGGCCTCCACCTTGGCGATCTCGGCCGTCTCCTCGCGCACCTTGTTCAGAAGCTGCATGCCGAGTTCCATGTGCGCCATCTCGCGTCCGCGGAAGCGCAACGTCAGCTTGACCTTGTCGCCCTCGTCGAAGAAGCGGCGCACCGCCTTCATCTTGGTCTCGTAGTCGTGGGTGTCGATGTTCGGGCGCATCTTGATCTCCTTGATCTCGATGACCTTCTGGTTCTTGCGCGCCTCGGCCGCCTTCTTCTGGCTCTGATACTTCAGTTTGCCGAGGTCGGTGATCTTGCAGACGGGCGGCTCCGCGTTGGGGGAAATCTCGACGAGGTCGAGCCCAAGGTCCTCCGCGATCTGCAATGCTTCCTGGATGGCGACGACGCCGCGATTGGAACCGTCGGAATCGATGAGCTGAACCCGGGCTGCCCGGATCTCGCTGTTGGCGCGCGGCCCTTCCTTTACGGGCGCTGCGGCTTTGTGCGGTCTGCGAATGGTCGTGGTCTCCTTGTCCGATGTCGTTCGGGATGAATTGCTTCGAGCGTTCCCGCCGCCTATGTCGGTCGTGCGGGAGTTCTGTCAATAGCACGACATGCCGAAGAAATCACGCAAAACCAACGGATTCGGCTTCGCACGCCTACCGAAAGGCGCTTCGGCGCCATGTTCGCCGCCCATGCCCGCGCGCGGATCGACGCACGAAAGGAGATCGCCTTGGAGAAACAACCGCCTGAGTTCATCGAGGTCGACGGCGTTTCCATCGCGCTGCGGCGTCAGCGGGGGGACGCACCGGGGCTGGTCTGGCTCGGGGGGTATCGTTCGGACATGCTCGGCACCAAGGCCGAGCGGCTGGCCGACTGGGCGAACGAGACCGGACATGCCTTCCTTCGCCACGACTATTCCGGCCACGGCGAATCGGGCGGCGAATTCCGCGAGGGCACCATCTCGCGCTGGCTGAAGCAGAGCCTCGCCGTTTTCGAGGCGTGCACGAGCGGTCCGCAGATCCTAGTCGGATCTTCCATGGGGGCCTGGATCGCGCTGCGCATGGTGCAGGAGCTCGGTCGCTCGACGGAAAACCGGCGCATCGCCGGCATGGTCCTGATCGCGCCGGCGCCAGACTTCACGATCGAGCTGATGGAGCCGAAGCTGACGGCGGGCCAGAAGCGCGCGCTGCTGGAACAGGGCTGGTTCGAGGAGCCTTCGGACTACGGCCCCGAGCCGAACGTCTATACCCGCGCGCTGATCGAGGACGGACGCCTGAACCGCGTCCTCGACGGCGTCATCGAGACACATTGCCCGGTGACGATCCTGCAGGGGATGAAGGACCCGGACGTGCCCTATACCCACGCCCAGAAGCTGGTCGAGCACCTTCCCGCCGACGACGTGACGCTGAGCCTGATCCGGGACGGCGATCACCGCTTGTCGCGGCCCGAAGACCTCGACCTCATGATCCGCGCGGTGGAGGAAATGGTGCGGCGGATTGCATGAAAAGAGGCCGGCCTTTCGAAAAGGCCGGCCAGCAAACTGCCCAACGGCAACCCAGGGAGAGGAAACTTTGGGTGAACCGTGCAGCATCAACGCAGGTTCTTCTAGTTTGTTCCGTGGGGCAGGTTCGCTCTCTTCGGGTTCGGTACGCGGGCGGAAAGATCGAGCACGTCCCGAACCTCGAGGATCTTCGGGGTCAGGCGGGCGTGCGGGCAAGACTGGCGTGGGATGCTCATGTTCAGGCTCCTGAGTTTGTCGTCGATACGCACGGCGATGCGGCGCCTTGGAAGGCCGTCAGGATCAGCGCCGTATGCGTATCCGTCTAAACATGATCGGAGCCGCTACGATCGCGCTGTCGACTGTCTTCTCCCAAGAAAGCCCACCAGCGGCTAGTTCCCAGCGGCTAGTTCTTGTAGGCCGAATTGCAATACGGGTGCGAAAGCTGCGCATTTCTTGAGCTATTGTCACCGCCGTCGGCCCGCCGGATCACGTGATCGGCGCTAATGGAGTTTCGGTGCACCAAGCCGCGACAGATACCGCATCGGACGCCAGATTGATGAAGTTCAGACATGAAGGCAGCGGATTTTACGCTAGGCGAAAAGGTTGTCCTTCGGCGCGTGCCATCGCCGCGAACTGGTTGTGGCGAAAGCAGGAAGCCAAAACGGGCGTCCTGCCCCACGGATTGAACCACCTTATCTTCGGGTTCTCCAGCCCAAAAACCCTCCAGCGCCTTCTCTAAGAAGGCCTCGATTGCCGGACGGCTTCGCGGCCCCGCACCTTGGCTTTTCACGATTAAAGTAAAGGCTTCTTTGTGATTCATCAGACCGCTCAAGGCTTTCACGCACATCACAAAACCGGTTGAATTGGTCGCGATCCCGTAGCTTCTGAACAACCTGCGCCACGGCCAAAAATGCTACGGGCTGGAATGCTCCTCCGCGTGTGTAGAAGTAAACAAGCGGATGTAGGCCGAGTGAGCCTGCATAGTCTGTCGTCATTAATCGAAGGCGTTTGCGAATCGCTTCTAAGAACGCAAGCGTTTGGTTGCCGTTGTCGTCTGCTTCCTTCATGTCGCCCTTGGAGACGCCGTTTACCAGGTTCACAAAGTCAAAAACGAACGGCAGCGAGCTATAGCCACGCCCCGCTACTGGTACATCCGAACTTCGGATCGAGGCATCCTTCAGCGGTGGCGCGTATAGCGCCTCGTGAATCTCTTTCCCTAGCGACTCAATCTGTGTCTGCGTTTCTGGTGCGAAATGCGCCCAGTACTTGTGCCCCACCCCACCCCTATTGATCGCTCGCGACGCGATGGCATTGGCCATCATTCGACCCTTTAGGATTTTCTTTTCGATGGCATCTACCGGAGTAGGTTGCTGATTGATCTTAAAAAAGGAACGCTCCGCACCTTCTGCATCATCTTGGGGCACCCACTGCACGACAAACGAGTTGGTCGTGAAATTGGCGAGCATTACCTGTTTGTCCTCTGGCACGTGCTTGCGGCTGCGTGCCATGTCTTGAAACGAGGCGGACGACCCGACGGTTCGGTTCACTAGATCCCTTGTCTTTCGAGCAAGGTCAGTTTGCTCGACAGGAATGAAGTTGTCGAAATATTCGATGGATCGCGATTTGTCGCCGTAGTCGTCAAATATCCACGCTAGCATCGCGCTGATACGGTGAGCCCCATCAATTACAAATGTGTACTGGCCAGAGCGCCAAAGGATGATTGCCGGGATCAGGTCTCCGCCCAAGAATGAAGCGATCATGTCCGCGATCTTCTGCGGACTCCAATTCGCGGTTTCACGCTGAAAATCCGGTTTTCGCAATCCGGAGTAGAAAATCTCATCCCGCAAATTGGATACTGTGACTTCGCCGGTCGGCTTGCCACCCAGCGGCGCGCTTTCAGCCTGAAGGTCTTCGCGCGGGATGAGGGCATCCAAGTTTACCCCCGCCAATGCCATATCTTCCGCCCCCCAAACTAAGAAGTTCTGGCCTAGTCATAGCCTAGGCCCTCCGACTTCTCCAGAGTGGGTACGGGAAGTACAATATGCGGAATAGATTCCGAAACATCGAGGGACTTGGCTACTGGCCCGTTGATGTTCCGCACCCGCCCCACTCCAAGGAGAACGTAGTGGCACCTGATGAATTCGCTTCGATCAGGAGATCGGCGCGCTTTCCGAGTAGCCAGGTGATGCCGTGTTCGAAGGCATCGGTCATGTAGGGTCTTGTAGCGGAGTTTCCGGGTACCCCCACTTTGGTACGTCTCGAAAACTGGTGCTCTCGCGCCATGGGCAAACCGCCTCTCCCCCGTGGAAAAATCCTCCCCTCATCGGCCCCCAACCCCTTGTTCCGGCTCCCAACCCCCGTCCGCGATCGCCTTTCTTATCCCCGCCCTTTTGGCCGGCGCTATTCTTGCCGGCAGTTCCTTCCGCGGGGCCATCGGTCATGACGGTGATTGCGTGGGGAGGAACCGGCACTCCGATCGTTCGCGCACGTGGCGGGCGGTCCGGGGGTCCGTCCCGAAGCCCCGGTGCTCCAGAGGCACCAAGACCTCGTGCGCGTCACGGGCAGCGCTGACGATCCGCGAACGGCCGACTTGCCGTCCGGGGATCGGAGAGAAGGAGCGGTCAGGACCAGAATGCCGGGTGGCGGTCGCAAGGCCGCACATAAAAACAAAAAGAGAGCGACCGAGCGGCCGCCACCGTCCCATCCTTTCAAAAGCCGGCCTTCGCAAAGGCGCGGTCGGGAAGACCCATGCCTGAAATCCTTTCCGCCGGCATGTCCGCGTCCTGCGCGCAGGGATCCGGGCCGCGGCCGGGCGAAACCCTCGCCTCAGAAATCGAGCGGCGCGTTGTCGACGACTTCCTTGATGACGAAGAAGGTCCGCGTCTGGCGGACCCCCGGCAGGCCGAGCAGCTGCTCGCCGTGCAGGCGGTTGAACTCCGACATGTCGCGCAGGCGGATTTTCAGGAAATAGTCGAAGTCGCCCGCCACCAGGTGGCAGTCCAGCACGAAGGAGAGCTTGCGCGCCGCCGCCTCGAACGCGGCAAAACTCTCCTTGGTCGAGCGGTCGAGCACCACGCCGACGATCACCAGGGCCCCGCGCTCGACGCGCGCCGGCGCGATTTCGGCCCGCACAGATCGGATGAAACCCTTCTCGAACAGCCGTTGCGTGCGGCGGTGGCAGGTGGCGGCGCTTACGTTGACGCGCTTGGCCAGCTCCGCATTGGCCAGCCGCCCGTCCTTCTGCAGCAGCCGCAGGATCTTCATGTCGATCCGGTCGAGCGCAACCGTGATGGAAGGTTCTTCCGCTTCGGTGCCATCACTTTTACGTTTCATCCGTTGATTTCCAGACGTCCGGCCGAATGGCGCAATCTTGCTCCCATCTTCGAAAGCACATTCCACCCGCCTTCGACTAGTCTCCCGCGCAAATGAACCGCAGGAGAACGCGCCCATGAACCTCGAGAAATTCCCCCGTTATCCGCTGACCTTCGGCCCGACGCCGATCGAGAAGCTCGACCGGCTCACCGGCCATCTCGGCGGCAAGGTCGAGATCTTCGCCAAGCGCGACGACTGCAATTCCGGCCTGGCCTTCGGCGGCAACAAACTGAGAAAACTCGAATACATCGTTCCCGACGCCATCGCGTCCGGCGCCGATACGCTGGTGACGATCGGCGGCATCCAGTCGAACCACACGCGCCAGGTCGCCGCGACGGCGGCCAAGATCGGCATGAAGTGCCGGCTGGTCCAGGAAAGCTGGGTGCCGCACCAGGACGCCGTCTACGACCGCGTCGGCAACATCCTCCTGAGCCGCGTCATGGGCGCCGAGATCGAACTCGTCGATGAGGGTTTTGACATCGGCATCCGCGAAAGCTGGGAACGCGCGTTGAAGGACGTCGAGGCCAAAGGCGGAAGACCCTATCCCATCCCGGCCGGCGCCTCGGTCCACCGGCTCGGCGGGCTGGGCTACGTCGGCTTCGCCGAGGAGGTGCGGGCTCAGGAGAAGGACCTCGGCTTCAAATTCGACTATGTCGTGGTCTGCACCGTCACCGGCTCCACCCATGCCGGAATGCTGGTCGGCTTCGCCGCCGACGGCCGCGCGAAAAACGTCATCGGCATCGACGCTTCGGCGACGCCGCAACAGACGCGGGCGCAGGTGCTGGAGATCGCCCGCAACACGGCGGAACTCGTCGAACTCGGCAAGCCGATCGCCGACGACGATCTCGTTCTCAACGAAGACTACGCCTACCCGCTCTACGGCGTCCCATCGGACGAGACCAACGCGGCGATCCGGCTCGCCGCCCGGCTCGAAGGCATGATGACGGACCCGGTCTACGAGGGCAAATCCATGCAGGGCCTCATCGACCTCGTGCGCAAGGGTTTCTTCCCGGCCGGCTCGAAGGTGCTCTACGCGCATCTCGGCGGCGTGCCCGCCATCAACGGCTACAGCTACGTCTATCGCAACGGCTGACGAAGCGAATTTTGCGCTGCGCAACCAACGCTTTGCACAACTTTACAATGGAGATTCTTGAATAGCCGAAATCCCGATACCATTTCGATACCATGCAGCCGGGTTGGCTGCCCCCTACACGAAAGGAACGGGAGACGATGAACACGAGTGCACTGATCCGTCCGGCCTGGACGCCGGCGACTATTGCGCTGATGGTGCTCGGTTTCATGGTGTTCTGGCCGCTCGGCCTCGCCATGCTTGCCTACATCATCTGGGGCGACCGGCTTGACGGTTTCAAGCGCGACGTGAACCAGGCGACGGACGGCTTCTTCGCCTCCTGCCGCAGCAAGCGCGGCCGCCATCATCGCAGCCATCACCATGGCCGCACCGGCAACGTCGCCTTCGACGATTGGCGCGAGGCCGAACTCACCCGCATCGAGGAAGAGCGCCGCAAGCTCGACGAGGCGCGCGAGGAGTTCGACAGCTACCTGCGCGAACTGCGCCGCGCCAAGGACCAGGAAGAGTTCGACCGCTTCATGAACGAGCGTGCCGACCGCAAGCGCGACGCCAGGCGCGACGACGGCGAGCCGAAGCCTTCCACGGGCCTCCTCGACGACTGATCGCCCCAGGGCGTAACAACGGAAACAACGGCGCTGCGTAACACGCGGCGCCGTTTTTCATCGGGCGGATTGCTCCCGCCGCTTTCGACTTTCGACTATCATGGCGCACATGATTCCAGCCTTCCTCAGGAAACCCGTCCGTTCCGCTCCGCCCGTCGCTCCCCTCGAGCGGACGCATCATGTCGCCGGGCGCGAACTGCCGCTGAGGATCGTGGAAAACCAGCGCGCCCGCCGGCTGACGCTCAGGATCGACGCGGGCGGGCAGGGGCTTCGCATCACCGTCCCGCCCGGATTGGCCGACCGCGAGGTCGACCAGTTCCTGCGCCGCCACCAGGGCTGGCTGGAGGCGCGGCTGGAAAAGCTGCCGGACCGGCCGCAGCTTCGGCCGGGCGCAAAGGTGCCGGTGCGCGGGGTGCCGCATCTGATCGTGCACGAGCCCGGCCGGCGCGGCAGCGTCGCCGTCGAGACGGTGCACGGCGCCCCGGCGCTCGTCGTCCACGGCGACCGGGCGCACCTGCAGCGCCGCATCGCCGATTTCCTGAAGCGCGAGGCAAAGCGCGACATCGAGCCCCTGGTGGTGAAGCACGCGGCCGTCGTCGGCCGCCGGGCCAAGGCGATCCGCTACAAGGACACCACCAGCCGCTGGGGCTCGTGCTCCTCCGATGGCAACCTCTCCTTCTCCTGGCGCATCATGATGGCCCCCCCGGCGGTCATCGACTACCTCGTCGCCCACGAAGTCGCGCATCTCAGGGAAATGAACCACGGCCCGAAATTCTGGAAGCTCTGCCGCGACCTCTGCCCCCGCACTGACGAGGCCAAGGCCTGGCTGAAACGCAACGGCTCGGCGCTGCAGGCGATCGGGTTCGGGTGAGGGTGTTGGACGCCCGCGTCCTCGCCGCCGCGCGAGTTCTCTTCGCCTATCACCGCATCGACGATCCGCTCGCTCCCTCCGACGCGATCGTCGGCCTCGGCAGCTACGACCTGCGTGTGGCGGACCGGTGCGCCGAACTCTTCCACGACGGTATCGCTCCCCGGCTGGTGCTGACCGGCAGGTCCGGCCACTGGACGCGGGATCTCTACGAGACCAGCGAGGCGGAGGCGTTCGCGCAGATCTGCGTCGCTGCCGGCGTGCCCGAAAGTGCGATCCTCATCGAGCCGGAAGCCTCCAACATCGGCGAGAACATCCGCTTCTCGGCGGCGTTGCTCGGCCCCGACCTCCGCCGCGTCGTGCTCGTCACCAAGCCGCAGACGCAGCGCCGGGTGAAAGCCGCTGTCGCGCGTCAGTGGGCCGGGGTCGAGGCGCTCGTCACGGCGCCGCGAACCGCCTTCGGCGACCAGCCGACCCACGCCTTTCCACTGGAGAATTTCGTCAACGAGATGGTCGGCGATCTCCAGCGCATTCTGGACTATCCCGCGAAGGGCTTCGCGGTCGCGCAGGATATTCCCGGCGAGGTGATGGCGGCGTACGAATTCCTGATCGCGCGGGGATTCGACCGTCATCTCGCCTGAGCGTTCGACTTTTGCCGTACGCGGGGGTATGTCCCCTGCCATGCCCCTCGACATCAAGATCTGCGGCCTGAAGACGCCCGAAGCGCTGGGCGCCGCACTCGTTGGCGGCGCGACCCATTTCGGCTTCATTTTCTTCGAGAAGAGCCCTCGCAACATCGCGCCGGACGATGCCGGGCGTCTGCGCGCGGCAGCTCTCGGCGGGGCGGCGGCGCCCATGACGGACCGCAAGGTGGAAGCCCTGGCGGTCGCCGTCACCGTCGATGCGGACGACGCTTTTCTCGACGAGATCGTCCACGCGGTGATGCCGGACATGCTCCAGCTCCACGGCAAGGAGAGCCCTGAGCGCGTGGCCGACGTGAAGGCCCGGTATGGCCTGCCGGTCATGAAGGCCTTCTCCATCGCCGAAGCGGCCGACCTGGAGAAGATCGAGCCTTACCGCGGCGTGGCCGACAGGTTCCTGTTCGATGCCAAGCCGCCGAAGGGCGCCGAACTGCCGGGCGGCAACGGCGTGCCGTTCGACTGGACGGTTCTGGCCGACCTCGATCCGACCATCGACTACATGCTTTCGGGAGGCCTGAATGCCGCCAACATAGGCGAGGCGCTGCGGCTCGTCGCGCCGCCTGGCATCGACGTTTCGTCCGGCGTCGAAAGCGCGCCGGGGGTAAAGGACGTTGGATTGATCGAGGATTTCTTTCGCGCCGTCCGGGCCGCGAGGGGCTGAAGAGGCGCGGGGGACAGTTTACTTTCTGCCCCGGAAAGGCATATGCCTCGGTGAGGTCCCGCAAGGGGCGAAAAGTAAACTGTCCCCAGTTCAGGATTTGCGATGAACCAGCCGGCCGCACCGAATTCCTTCCGCACCGGACCCGACGAGCAGGGCATGTTCGGCATCTTCGGCGGCCGCTTCGTCGCCGAGACGCTGATGCCGCTGATCCTTGATCTGGAGAAACACTGGAACGAGGCGCGCAACGATCCGGCCTTCAAGGCGGAGCTGGAAGACCTCAACACCCATTACACCGGAAGGCCGTCGCCGCTCTATTTCGCCGAGCGGCTGACCGAGCATCTGGGCGGAGCAAAGATCTACTTCAAGCGCGACGAGCTGAACCACACGGGCTCGCACAAGATCAACAACTGTCTGGGCCAGATCCTGCTCGCCCGGCGTATGGGCAAGAAGCGCATCATCGCCGAGACCGGTGCCGGTCAGCACGGCGTCGCCTCCGCGACGGTGGCCGCCCGCTTCGGTTTCCCCTGCGTGGTTTACATGGGTGCGACGGACGTGGAACGGCAGGCGCCGAACGTCTTCCGCATGAAGCTGCTCGGCGCCGAGGTGCGGCCCGTCAGGTCCGGCCACGGCACGCTGAAGGACGCCATGAACGAGGCGCTGCGCGACTGGGTGACCAATGTCGAGGATACCTATTACATCATCGGCACCGCCGCCGGCCCGCACCCCTATCCGGAGCTGGTGCGCGAGTTCCAGTCCGTCATTGGCCGCGAGGCGAAGGAGCAGATGCTGGCTGCGGAAGGCCGGCTGCCTGACATGCTGGTGGCGGCCGTCGGCGGCGGCTCGAACGCCATTGGGCTGTTCCATCCCTTCCTGGACGACAGTGACGTGAAAATCGTCGGCGTCGAGGCCGGCGGCAAGGGCTTGCAGGGCGATGAGCACTGCGCTTCGCTGACAGCCGGTTCGCCCGGCGTGCTGCACGGCAACCGCACCTACCTGCTGCAGAATTCCGACGGCCAGATCAAGGACGGCCATTCGATCTCGGCCGGGCTCGACTATCCCGGCATCGGCCCGGAGCATTCCTGGCTGAAGGAGACCGGCCGCGTCGAATACGTGCCGATCATGGATACCGAGGCGCTGGAAGCCTTCCAGCTTTTGACGAAGCTCGAAGGCATCATCCCCGCGCTCGAACCCGCTCATGCGCTTGCTGAAGTCATCAAGCGCGCGCCGACGATGGACAAGGACCAGATCATCGTGATGAACCTGTGCGGACGCGGCGACAAGGATATCTTCACCGTGGGCAAGCTACTCGGAGTGGAACTCTAGGGGAGGGGCCGGGCCGGCCCGCGCTGTTCTCCCGGTGAAACCTGGCGGTGGACATGCTATCATCACCCGTGATGAAGGAGGCCCGTCATGGGTGAAGAACCGCTTTCGCTGCATCTGGAAGACAAGCTTCGCCAGAGCCTGGAAAACGAGGCACGGCTGCGCGAAGTGCCGGAAGCGGAAGTCGCCGAAGAAGCCATTCGTGAGTTCCTCGACCGGCAGGCATGGCTGCGCAGGGAACTCGCAGAAGCCGTGAGGGAAGCCGACGAAGGCGTGTTCATCTCACAGGAGGCGATGGAGCGCTGGATCGACAGTTGGGGCGCGGAGGGTGAGTTGCCTCCTCCCGAACCCGATATCTTCCTTCCACCGAAGGAGCGGTGAAGCTTCGCTTCCTTTCTCGTACCCGGCGCGATCTTGTCTGGTTTCGTACCTACTACGATTCCGTCTTCCGCGAAGGCGCCGATCGGGCGCGCCGGCAGTACCGCCGGACTATGGCCAACATCCTCTCCAACCCATATATCGGCCATCCTGCCGCGAACGGCGTGCGTCGATTTCCCATTCCACGCACGCCGTTTTCGGTTATCTACCGGGTCGCCGAAGAGGAGATCGAGATCCTTCGCGTTCTCGACCAGCGAGCGGAAAAGCCCACCGAGCCTTGAGGAACGAGTAGCAAACCGCATGACCGACACCCGCATCGACCGCCGCATGGCAAAGCTCAAGGCCGAAGGCCGCCCCGCTCTCGTCACCTATTTCATGGGCGGCGATCCCGACTACGACACCTCCCTTTCGATCATGAAGGCGTTGCCGAAGGCCGGCAGCGACGTCATCGAGCTCGGCATGCCGTTTTCCGATCCGATGGCCGACGGCCCCGCGATCCAGGCGGCCGGCCTGCGCGCGCTGAAAGCGGGACAGACGCTTGCAAAGACGCTTCGTATGGCGGCCGAATTCCGCAACGGTGACGACGAGACGCCGATCGTCCTGATGGGCTACTACAACCCGATCTACATCTACGGCGTCGACCGTTTCCTGGCGGATGCCAAGGCCTCCGGCATCGACGGGCTGATCGTCGTCGACCTGCCGCCCGAGATGGACGAGGAACTCTGCATCCCCGCGGTGAAGGCAGGAATCAACTTCATCCGCCTCGCGACGCCCACCACCGACGACAGGCGCCTGCCGAAGGTGCTCGAGAACACGTCGGGCTTCGTCTACTACGTCTCCATGACCGGCATCACCGGCTCGGCTCTTGCCGACACCGGCAAGGTCGGCGAGGCGGTCCGCCGCATCAAAGGTCACACCGATCTGCCGGTCTGCGTCGGATTCGGCGTGAAGACCGCCGAGCAGGCCCGCGCCATCGGCGCCTCGGCGGACGGGGTGGTGGTCGGCACCGCGATCGTCAATGCGGTGGCCAACGTGCTCGGCCCGAAAGGCGAGAAGACGGCCGATCCGGCCGAGGCGGTCGCCACGCTGGTCAGCGGCCTCGCGCAGGGCGTACGCCGGGCACGCCTTGCTGCGGCCGGGTAGCTGTCCCATCTAACGCTCAGAACGATTTTCCCGGCGGAAGCGAAGGGAGCCGACCCGATGAACTGGATCACCAACTACGTCCGACCGAAAATCAACTCGATGCTCGGGCGCCGCGAGATGCCCGAGAACCTCTGGATCAAGTGTCCGGAGACCGGCGAGATGGTCTTCCATAAGGACCTGGAGGAGAACCAGTGGGTGATCCCAGCGTCCGGTCATCACATGCGCATTGCGACCAAGGACCGGCTGCGGCACTTCTTCGACGAGGGCAGGTACGAACTCCTCGACAATCCGAAGGTGCCGGTCGATCCACTGAAGTTCCGCGACGAGAAGCGCTACACCGACCGTCTGCGCGACGCCCGCAACAAGACCGGCATGGAGGATGCCATCCTCAACGCCGTCGGCACGATCGACGGGCTCGAGGTCATGGTCACCGCGCAGGACTTCGCCTTCATGGGCGGCTCGCTCGGGATGGCCGCCGGAGAGGCGATCATCCGGGCCTTCGAGACGGCGCTGCAACGCCGGCTGCCGCTGATCCTGTTCGCGGCCTCCGGCGGCGCGCGCATGCAGGAAGGCATCCTGTCGCTGATGCAGTTGCCGCGCACCACCGTGGCCGTCGACCGGCTGAAGGAAGCGGGGCTGCCCTATATCGTGGTGCTCACCAACCCGACCACCGGCGGCGTCACAGCTTCCTACGCCATGCTGGGCGACGTTCACATCGCCGAGCCGGGCGCGTTGATCGGCTTCGCCGGTCCGCGCGTCATCGAGCAGACGATCCGGGAAAAACTCCCCGACGGCTTCCAAAGGGCCGAGTATCTCATGCAGCACGGCATGGTGGACATGGTCGTGCCGCGTCAGGAACTGAAGGGCACGATTTCTAGGCTGCTCAAGATCTTCCTCGCAACGCCGCTGCCCGAGATTGCCGAGGCGCAAACGGCAACGCCCGAGCCGCAGCCGGAAGAGGTCGGCGAGCAGCAGCCGGCTTAGACTTCGGCCAGATACGACCGATGACGCGCCCGCGGCGGCGCAGGGGCATGTTTTGATGACGACCAGGGCCGACCGCGAGATCGCGCGCTTGATGACGCTGCATCCCAAGGGATTCGACCTGTCGCTGGGGCGTATCAGGCGGCTTCTTGAGCGGCTCGGCAATCCGCAGGACCGCCTGCCGCCCGTCATCCACATTGCCGGCACCAACGGCAAGGGTTCGGCCGCCGCCTTTTCGCGCGCGCTGCTGGAGGCCGGGGGTCTGCGCACCCACGTCCACACCTCGCCGCATCTGGTCGCCTGGAACGAGCGCTACCGGATCGGCGCGGAAGGCGGCGGGCGCTTCGTCTCCGACGACGTGTTCGCTGACGCGATCGCACGCGTGGCAGCTGCCAATGCCGGGGAGACGATCACCGTCTTCGAAATCCTCACGGCTGTCTCGTTCGTGCTTTTCGCCGAGCATCCGGCCGATGCGGCGGTGATCGAGGTCGGGCTTGGCGGGCGCTTCGACGCGACCAATGTCGTGAAGCGGCCGGCGGTGGCGGTGATCATGCCGATCTCGCTCGACCACCAGGCCTATCTCGGTGACCGGGTCGAACTCATCGCCGCCGAGAAGGCCGGCATCATGAAGCCCGGAGTTCCGGTGGTGATCGGCCAGCAGGATTCGGACCTGGTGCGCGAGGTGCTGATCGAGACGGCGGACAGGCTCGAATGTCCGGTGCTGACCTACGGACAGGACTTCCTCGGCTTCTCGGAGAACGGGCGCTTCATCTACCAGGACGACGACGGCCTGATGGACCTACCGCTGCCCAGGCTTCCCGGCCGGCACCAGCTGGCCAACGCCGCGGCGGCGATCGCGGCGGTGAAGGCGGCGGGCTTCGCGATCGGGCATCCGGCGGCCGAAAGGGCAATGACGAGCGTCGAATGGCCCGGCCGCATGCAGCGCCTCGCGTATGGCCGCCTGGTCGACCTCGCCCCGGATGGCTCCGAGCTCTGGGTCGACGGCGGCCACAACCCCGGGGCGGGGGTGGCGGTGGCGGAGGCACTGGCCGAGCAGGAGGAGCGATTTCCGCGTCCGCTGTTCCTGATCTGCGGCATGATCTCGACCAAGGACCAGACCAACTACTTCCGCGCCTTCGACGGCATGGCGCGGCACGTCTTCACGGTGCCGGTGAACTCGAGCGAAGCCGGCGTGCCGAACGCGGAACTGGCGGCGCGGGCGGCCGAGGCGGGGCTCTCGGCCGAGCCGGTGAACTCGGTCGCCGACGCGCTGATGCTGCTGGCCGACACCTGGGAGGACACCGAGACGCCGCCGCGCATCCTGATCTGCGGCTCGCTCTACCTGGTGGGCGAGGTGCTGGCCGAGAACGGCACGCCGCCGGCCTGAGCCTCTTCGCCGCCGGGACGCCGGTTCCCGCGTGGCCGTTAAGCCTTTGGTGGCGGCCTTGCGCTAGTCTCGGACTTCGGCAATCGGAGACGACGGGAATGGCGGGCATCTCGAGGGCGGCAGGCGCAGACACCGAACGGGTCGACTGGGTCGACATCGCCAAGGGCCTGTGCATCATCCTCGTGGTGATGGTGCACGCGACGCTGGGCGTCGAGATCGCAGCCGGCGAGCAGGGCTTCATGCACCAGGTGGTGGCCTGGGCGCGGCCGTTCCGCATGCCCGACTTCTTCCTCATCTCCGGCCTGTTCCTTTCGCTCACCATCGACAAGCCCTGGCGGCGCTACCTCGACCGCAAGGTGGTCCACTTCGCCTATTTCTACGTGCTGTGGCTCACCATCCAGTTCGCCTTCAAGGCGCCGGGGATCGCCCTGGAAAGGGGCGCGACGGCACCCCTCGTCGACTACCTCCTTGCCTTCGTACAGCCCTTCGGCACGCTGTGGTTCATCTACGTCCTGCCCGTCTTCTTCCTATTCACCCGGCTGGTGCGCAGCCTGCCGGTCTGGTTCGTCTTCGTCTGGGCGGCGCTGCTCGAGGCGCTGCCGGTCCACACCGGCTCGGTGATCTTCGACGAGTTCGCGGCGCGGTACGTGTATTTCTTCGCCGGATATGCCTTCGCCCCGCAGATCTTCGCGCTCGCCGGCGCGGTGCGGCGCAATGCCGGCGCCGCCCTTGCCGGGCTCGCCGTCTGGGCAGTGCTGGAAGCCGTTCTCGTCTTCACGCCGGCGCCCGCCGCGCTCGCCTTCCTCATACAGGGCGAGGTGGGCGACACGGGTGCCACCGGCGGTATCTCGGAACTGCCTCTGGTCTCGCTGGTGCTGGGCTTCGCCGGCGCGCTCGCGATCGTCTCCATCGCCACGCTTCTGGCGCGGGTGCCCTGGGCGAACGGACTGCGCTGGCTGGGCGAACATTCCATCGTCGTCTACCTCGCCTTCTTCCTGCCGATGGCAACCGCCCGCGTGGTGCTCGTCAAGACCGGCATCGTGCCCGACGTCGGCGTGATGGCCTTCCTCGTCACCGCAGCCGGCGTCACCGGGCCGGTGGTGCTCTTCCTCGCCGTGCAGTGGAGCGGCCGCGGCAAGTGGCTGTTCGAGCGGCCGGACTGGGCGAAAATCGACGGCAGGCACAAGGCCGGGGCGCGCGCCGCGGCGTAGAGGGGCAGGATCGGGGTCGGAGGGAAAACTCCGGCCAGATCGCGCTCCGTCGCGCCCCCCTCTGTCCTCCCGAGCTCTTGCCGAGGGGCGGACATCTCCCCCACGAGGGGGGAGATCAGCCGTCGCGTATATCGTCGCCAACTTTAACTATTGCAGGAGAAGCGGCGATATCGACGCTGCCGATCTCCCCCCTCGTGGGGGAGGTCGGATGAGGGGTGCTGGACGGAGCGGGGTGGTTGAAGGGGAGACGCGGATTGCCTTTCGGTGGCTGGATTGTGGGATCGGTCTCCGGCCGACACCCCTCATCCGTCTCGGCGCTGCGCGCCGAGCCACCTTTTCCCACAAGGGGAGAAGGAAGAGAGCCGCGGCATTTCGCGAGCCACGGTACCGGGGCTGCCGGGGCACCCCCACCCCTGGCCCCTCCCCGCAAGGGGGAGGGGGACGCGGCGGCGGCATCCCGCGAGGCGCCCCCCTCTGTCGGCTTCGCCGACATCTCCCCCACGAGGGGGGAGATCGGCAGCTTCGGCATCGCGCCCGTATCTTCCGCTTCAGAAATGTTCGTGGAGGCGGCGGCACCTCGGCTTTCCTTCTCCCCTTGTGGGAGAAGGAAGGGCCGGATCCCACGAGGCGCCCCTGCGGACCGCGTCTCACCCCCACAAGGGGGAAGATTGGCAGCGCCAGCATCGCGAAACCCTGCTCTTCCTGTGGGAAGGGGAGGCAGGCTTTGTCCGGGGATCACGTGGGTGAGCGGCTCGGCCGGCCATTGCCGAACCGCTTCCCGTCGTTGCCGAACCGTCGCCCCATGACCAGGGGCTACATTTCGCCCGGCGGCGATCAGGCCTCGGCGAGCTCCGGTATGCGCAGCACCTGGCCCGGGTAGATCTTGTCCGGATGCTTCAGCATAGGCTTGTTGGCTTCGAAGATGACGGTGTATTTCGATGCCTTGCCCTTGCCGTAGACATGCTCGGCGATCTTCGAGAGATTGTCGCCTTTCTGGACGGTGTAGAAGACGGGTTGCCGGGCCGGCGTCGATGCCTTGACCAGTTCGGTCATGTCGACGTTCCTGTCGAGCGAAACGGCCGCCTGCGGCGCCACGACCTTTAGCTCGTCGGCCTGGACCTTGGAAACGCCAAGCGTGTTTCCGATGGCGATGACGGCCTTTTCGAAGACGGACTGGTCGGCGACGTCGCCTTTCAGGATCGCGGTGTCTCCCTTGACCTCGACCTGCACCTTTTCGGTGCCGAGCTTGTAGGAATCGAGCTCCTTCTTCAAGACCGCCGCGTCGGTGGCCTCATCATGATCGCCGAAGCCGAGCTTGTTGCCGACACTCTTCACGAAATCAAATATGCCCATGATGCGTTTCTCCTGTGCGTCCCCACGCCCGGATATCGCATTGGCGCGTGGCAAAGGAAAGCATCCTCGACCGCAATAGTTCCCCGACTTCCATCGCATCCGCAGGGGAGGATCGGGCACCGGCTGTGGCGCGATCGGTCGTCCCCGCACATGGAGGATAAGCGCTGGCTTACCCTCCGATGTCGATGTGGGCGGCGGAGACGGGGGCACAGGTGAGGCAGCACTGATCGCAGACGAGGTCGCGTTCGGGGCCGACGCCGTAAGCGGTCGTCTCGTCGCCGAAGCGCCAGGCGCCGTAGCAGATGGTCTCGCCGACGCGGCACTCGATGCGCACCGACTTACGCTCGCCCTTTTCGAGAAGGTAGACCTTGCCGCCGCCCGGCCACTCGCCGTCGCCGCCGGGCGCGGAGAGTTCGGCCGCCACCGCGTGCGGGGCGCGGTTGGCGAGGTAGAGCGTCAGCTCCTCGGCCAGCGACGGCGAGGCGAGAAGGACGGCGGGAAGGGCGAGAAGGGCGGCGCGAAGCATGGCTGATTCTGCGCTCGCGCGCGGGCGGGATCAAGAGGGGGAGGACGCGGCGATGGCGAGGACGCGGGTCGAGGGAGTCCGGTGCGTCGCTCTCGTGGTTCGCCCTTCGGCCGGCTCAGGAAGCTCACCATGAGGGCGAGAGGAGCATCGCAGTCACTTCACCGCCGCAGTCTGAGGTGCTCATGGTTCGTGGTTCGTGGTGCGTGGTTCGACAGGCTCACCATGAGGAGGTTTGCAATGGGGCTGCGGTGCAGCCTCCGGCCTCATGGTGAGCCTGTCGAACCACGAGGCGGGAGTGGTATCAGCCGTCAGCCGTCCCCCATCTTGAGCGCCTCGATGAAGGCGGCCTGGGGGATTTCGACCTTGCCGAACTGGCGCATGCGCTTCTTGCCCTCCTTCTGCTTCTCCAGAAGCTTGCGCTTGCGCGTCACGTCGCCGCCGTAGCACTTGGCGGTGACGTCCTTGCGCAGGGCGGAAATGGTCTCGCGGGCAATCACCTTGCCGCCGATGGCGGCCTGGATCGGGATCTTGAACATGTGCTTGGGGATCAGCTCCTTGAGTTTCTCGCACATGGCGCGGCCGCGCTTCTCGGCGGCCTGGCGGTGGACCAGCATGGAAAGCGCGTCGACCGGCTCGTCGTTGACCAGGATCGACATCTTGACCAGGTCGCCCTCCTTGTAGTCGGTGAGCTGGTAGTCGAAGGAGGCGTAGCCCTTGGAGATCGACTTCAGCCGGTCGTAGAAGTCGAAGACGACCTCGTTGAGCGGCAGGTCGTAGGTCGCCATGGCGCGCTTGCCCACGTAGGAGAGATCGGCCTGCACGCCGCGCCGCTCCTGGCAAAGCTTGAGGATGGCGCCGAGATAGTCGTCCGGCGTCATGATGGTGGCGCGGATCCACGGCTCCTCGATCGCGGCGATCTTGACCACGTCGGGCATGTCGGCGGGGTTGTGCAGCTCCTTGACCGTGCCGTCGGTCATGGCGAGGCGATAGACGACCGAGGGCGCGGTGGCGATGAGGTCGAGGTCGAACTCGCGCTCCAGCCGCTCCTGGATGATTTCGAGATGCAGCAGGCCGAGGAAGCCGCAGCGGAAGCCGAAGCCGAGCGCGGCGGACGTCTCCATTTCGAAGGAGAAGGAGGCATCGTTGAGCCGCAGCCGGCCCATGGCGGCGCGCAGGGCCTCGAAATCGGCCGCGTCCACCGGGAACAGGCCGCAGAAGACCACCGGCTGCGCCGGCTTGAAGCCCGGCAGCATCTCCGGCGTCGGACGCTTGTCCTCGGTGATGGTGTCGCCGACGCGGGTGTCGGCCACCTCCTTGATCGAGGCGGTGATGAAGCCGATCTCGCCGGGGCCGAGCTCGTCGGTGATGACCATCTTGGGCGTGATGACGCCGACGCGGTCGACCGGGTAGCGGGCGTCGGTGCCCATCATGCGGATCTGCTGGCCCTTCCTGAGCACGCCGTCGATGACGCGCACCAGAACGATGACGCCGAGATAGGCGTCGTACCAACTATCGACCAGCATGGCCTTCAGCGGCTTTTGAGCGTCGCCCTCCTTCGGCGGCGGCAGGCGCTTTACGATGGCTTCGAGCACCTGGTCGACGCCGAGCCCCGTCTTGGCCGAGATCAGCACGGCGTCGGAGGCGTCGAGCCCGATCACCTCCTCGACCTGCTCGCGGATGCGGTCGGGTTCGGCGGCGGGCAGGTCGACCTTGTTCAGCACCACCACGATCTCGTGGTCGGCGTCGAGCGCCTGGTAGACGTTGGCCAGCGTCTGCGCCTCGACGCCCTGGGAGGCGTCGACGACGAGCAGCGAACCCTCGCAGGCGCGCAAGCTACGCGACACCTCGTAGGCGAAGTCGACATGGCCGGGCGTGTCGATGAGGTTCAGGACATAGTGTTCGCCGTCGGCGGCGTTGTATTCGAGCCGCACGGTGTTGGCCTTGATGGTGATGCCGCGCTCGCGCTCGATGTCCATCGCGTCGAGCACCTGCTCCTTCATCTCGCGCTCCTCCAGAGATCCGGTCATCTGGATCAGCCGGTCGGCGAGCGTCGACTTGCCGTGGTCGATATGCGCGACGATGGAGAAGTTGCGTATGTTCTTCAGTGGGGTCATGGGGCGGGCGTATAGAGCATCCGCGGGCAAAACGCCAAACGGGTTTTGCGGGGCGTGCGGCAAATGGAATGGGCGAGTTGCGGTCGCACGAGCAACGTGGCCGCGTTCACGAGACGCACGCCTACCGTGTGCCGACAGGACCGCTCCATCAGTGTTCTATCGTTCGTTTCGCAGCGCGACCGAAACGCACGAAGGAGCCTTTCTGCAACTTTAACTTGACATACTTCGCATTCGGGGCAAGATTTCCCGTTGAGGTTGCAGATGAGATACGACTTCAATCCGCTGGGAGATCCGCGTATCAAGGTTGCCGTTCTCGACGGCCCCGTAGACGTGTCGCATCCTTGCTTTGACGGCGCCACGATCGAGATCCCTTGGGGCATGCCGAAGACGGCTCCCGGTTCACCGGCCAGCTGCCACGGCACGCATATCGCCAGCATCTTGTTCGGGCAGCCGGGAAGCCCTGTCCACGGACTGGTCCCATGCTGCCGCGGTTTGATTCTGCCAATCTTCCGAGACACCGGCGAAATGGACGTTTCCTGCACCCAACGCGATCTTGCGCGCGCGATACTCGCTGCAATCGACCAGGGTGCCCATATCGTTGCCATCTCTGGTGGCGAACCCGGCACGCCAGAAGCCGCAGATGCTTTCCTCGTGGAGGCGATAGGACGATGTCTCGAGGACAACGTGCTTGTAGTGGCAGCCGCGGGCAACGATGGGGCATCGCTTGCACATATTCCGGCGGCTATGAGTGGCGTGCTGGCAGTCGGAGCTTGCGATCTAAACGGAAAACCGTTGTCCTTCAGCAACTTCGCGGAAGTTTACACCGACCACGGGATATTGGCACCGGGATCTGAGATCGTTGGTGCCGTCCCGGGCGGCGGCGTGGTTAGCCGCAGCGGGACCAGCTTCGCGGTCCCGATCGTTGCGGGATTGGCGGCCCGAATGCTTGCCGAAACAGTTCAGCGTGGCGATATCCCGAACCCGGTGGCAGTCGGGCGAAGCCTGATCGCCAATGCGGTCGGCTGCGGAGAATATCTTTCGGATCCCGATCGATGCCTTTCAGGGCGCATCAATCCTTTTCAGAGTTTGGCGGCGCGAAACACCGGCGCGCGCTCGGAGAGCAGATTTGCAACTGGGAGCGGAGGAATGGTCATGTCGGAATTAGCTGAAGAGTTGGAGCGGACCGAAGCAGGACCGGGAGGGGTGCGCGCCGCCAGCGACCACTCTCCCGATGAAGTTGGCCGGCAAGATTCTGCCGGTCTCAAGCAATCCGTCCTTTCGACCTCCGATTGCGGATGCGGATGCGGCGGCAAATGTGCTTCGGACTGCGGATGCGGAGGCAAACCTGCATCGGCTCCACAGAAAGTCTACGCGCTGGGACAGATCGGCTACGACTTCGGCACAGAAGCCCGCCGCGACTCCATCCGACAGTATATGTCGACGAACACCGGACCCTCTCCGGTGGAGTTGATAGAGCACTTGCAGGAGCCCGAGAACATTTTCGACGTCGAACGCATCATTTGGACCCTGAATCTAGATGGTGCGCCGATTTATGCGCTGATGCCGAGCGGGGCTTACGCAGCCGAAGGCTATGCTCGAATCTTCACCGCATATATCAACCAGGTGATTGGTCGAACCACCGAGGACGGAGCCAATAAAGGAAAAGCGAAGAAATCACCGTCAAAAGTTACTCTTTTTGCAGTTCCCGGGCAGATATGTGGCTCGGTTCGCCTGATGTCGGGAGAGACGGTGCCGGTCTTGGTGCCCGTGGCTCGCGCGATCGCGGAGTGGGATGTCGAGGATGCAACCGCGAGGTTCCTCGCGAGGTTTGAAGAAGAAGCGAAAGCAGCAGGCGAAGGGTCCGGTCTTGCGGATCGCATTGCGCAGATGGCCGACGATCTCCCGCCTTTCCTCAGCGATTTCCGCAACCTCATCACGCGCAAATATCGGAATCTCGGCATAGCAGGGCGGGACCGGGCTCTGAACTTCGCCGCGACATCGGCATTCCGCACGTTTCAGATACTTTCGGAGATCGCCGGACTGAAGCTGATCCTGGACGACATCCTCGTCACGAGGAGCCCCTCCTGCCGCGCCGGTTCCGAATGCTACGACATCGCTATCCGGTTCTTCCGTGAGGCGGATGTCACTTCAGCGCTCTACACCTTCCAGTTCACGCTGGACGTGAGTGATACGGTTCCAGTGAGTATCGGCGAGCTCTCGCAGTGGAGAGAGCGGCCGAAAGCACTCCTCGGATAATCTTGCCAGGCGGAATGGCGCGGGAACATTCCGCAGGGCTCCGAAACTTCCTGTCCCGCAGATTTACGGGAGTATCAAATGAAGAGGACACTCAACGCTAAGCTCTCCGGTTCAGCCGATGTTGCACCGGTCATGAGAGCTTATTCACCCACTGCGCAAAGGCAGAATGTCTCTGCCTCCAGCATCGAATGTGATCTCTGTCACTTCGGTTGCGAACTGATACCGGATCCTTTCGCGAAGCAAGCCTGTCACATCGCGTGTCAGCACACCGTCTGCTGAGGCTTGCGCGGCCTGGCGCGTGTCAACGCGCTAGGCCCGAAGCCGGGCAGTCAGCCGACGTCCGCCACGTATCTGCGACTTCACGCCAGCGATCAGTTTCACTCCGCGGCAATGGCCGCGCGGGCGGGCACATGCAGGGCAGCGGTAGCAGGTTCGGAGAAGAGCAGCTTCACGAAGGAGCGGAAGGCAAGCAGCTGGTTGGGCAGCCGCTGCGGGTCCTTCATGACCTTGGCCATGATGATGCCTCCGTCGATGATACAGGTGACCATCTCGGCAAGCGCGTCGAGGTCGACGGGCTCGCGCGGCGCGTAGACGCTGGCAACCGCTTCGAGATAGCGGCGAAAGCGGTCGTTCAGCCCTTCGACCGCCTGCCGGTTGATCTCGACCACCTCGCGGTCGAACAGCCTCTCCTGATAGCAGACCGATGCGATGATGCAGCCGGGATGGCCATTTGGCAGATCGGCAAGCGTTTCGGCGAAAAGCTTCAGCCCGATCAGGAATGCCTGAAGCGGATCGTCGGATAGATCGGCGGCACGGGCGAAGATCTCATCCAGGATACGGTTGTCTTCGGCGACGTAGCGGCGCAGCATGTCGCGGGCGAGTTCGTTCTTGTCACGGAAGTGATAGAAGAAGCCGCTCTTGGTGATTCCGGCTTCCGCGATGATTTCGTCGATGGATGTCGCCCCGAATCCCTTTGCGAGAACGGATGCTTCTGCGATTTCGAGAATCCGCTCGCGCGTGTCGGCGCCCTTTCCCATGTGAAACTCCTCATACAATTACTTGACCGACGGTGCGGTTTTGCTTGGGCGCCCCCATACACGTTCGCGATCGTTGGCGCTACAGCTTCCTCCAAGTCATTGAAGAACAAGACATAGTTCCTTTCCTTCCGGCACAGGACCGCAGGTTTGCTAGTCTCCGGACGCCTCATCCGGCACATCTTGAGCCATAGCCGACGGGCTGAACGGTCGTGCCGGCAATCATCGTGAACTACACCGAAAGGATGTGACCATGAGCAAGTATCGCAACAACCTGCCGCAGACGAAGGGCGGCATGTTCCTGACCGACGGAGGTCTGGAGACGACCCTGATCTTCAAGGAGGGGATCGACCTGCCCGCCTTCGCCTCGTTCGTACTCCTGGAGACGGACAGGGGCCGCGAAAAGCTGACGGCGTACTACGAGAACTATCTGTCGCTCGCCCGCGCGAGAGGCGTCGGTTTCATCCTCGACACGCCGACCTGGCGCGCGAACCCCGACTGGGGCCGCGAACTCGGCTATGACGCCGACGGCTTGCGGAGGATCAACCAGGCGGGCGTCCGGTTCGTCGAGGGACTTCGCCGGAACTGGGAGACCCCCGCCACGCCCGTCGTGCTCAACGGGGTGATCGGCCCGCGCGGCGACGGCTACAAGGCGGGCCGCGTCGACCCTGACGAGGCACAGGACTACCATGCGTTCCAGCTCGGTATCCTTGCCGACACGGCGGCCGACATGATCTCGGCGATAACCATGAACGCGGTGAACGAGGCGATCGGCATCGCGCGGGCGGCCAAGGCGGCAGGCATGCCGAGCGTCATCTCCTTCACGGTCGAGACCGACGGACGGCTGGCGGACGGCGCGAGCCTGCGCGAGGCGGTGGAGCGCACCGACGAGGCCACCGGCGGCGCGCCGGCCTACTACATGATCAACTGCGCCCATCCGTCCCATTTCGAAGCCGCGCTCCAAGCCGGCGAGCAATGGCTGGAGCGGGTGCAGGGCCTCCGGGCGAACGCGTCGGCGAAGAGCCATGCCGAACTCGACGAGTCCACCGAACTGGACGAGGGCGACATCCCCGATCTCGGCCGCCGCTACTCAAGCCTCACCGCCAGGCACCCGCAGATGCGGATCCTCGGCGGCTGCTGCGGCACCGACCACACCCACATCCGCGCGATCTGCGAGGCCTGCCTCCCGGCCGAGGCCGCCTGACAGGGCACGACACATCGAAGGACAGAAACATGACCATCCACAGACCGGCCCGCAGCCTCCCGGCGCGCATGAGGGACTGGTTCGAGACCCGCCGCCGACATCGCCACGAGATCGACGCCATTGCGGCGCTCGACAGCCTCAACAGCCACCTGTTGCGCGACATCGGAATGCGGCGAGACCGCCCTGCGGGGCACCGGTTCCCAGAGTACTAGGACCGCCTGCCCGCAAGACTGCAACCAGGAAAAACCGGGCGGCATCCTCCCCGCCGTCCGGATCACCGGACCGTCCACTATCGAACAAGACGCGTCCCGTCCCGGACCTGAAGGCGGTCCGGGAACGATCCTCCATGCCTTCACAACGGAAAGGACAATACCATGAGACACAGCATTCACCTGGGCGCCGCCCTGCTCGCCGCCTCCCTCGCACTCGATGCAGGCGGAGCGGCCGCACAGGAGGTCGCGACCGCGGAAGCCACCTACAAGGACATCGAGGCGACTTACGGCGTCGTGCCAACGTTCATGAAGATCTACCCCCGGCAGGGGATCGCGGGCGCATGGGCTCTCACCAAGAGCCTGGAAGTCGAAAAGGGCGCACTCGATCCCAAGGTGAAGTCACTGATCAACATCGCCGTGGCGGCGCAGATCCCGTGCCGGTACTGCGTGTGGATCGACACCAAGACTGCCCGCGACCTCGGCGCCACCGACGAAGAGATCGCCGAGGCCGTCGCCCAGGCCGGGCTGACCCGTCACTGGAGCGCGATCCTCAACGGCCTGCAGATCGACTTCGAGACCTTCAAGGCGGAGTTCGGCGGCGATTGAGCCGCCTGGCCGCGGCCTCCCGATCGGGCGGCCGCGGCAGCCTCATATCAGCCGAGCCACCCAGGCGATCAGCAGCGCAGAGGGCAACAGCAGTGCCTGTGCGAGCACCGTGCCGGCGAATCGGCTCGTGACCATCCAGATGACGGCGCGGCGGAAATCCTTCTCGCTGGCGCGGCCGGCGACCACGTCGTCGGTGAGGCCGGCCAAGAACGGGTCGATCACGACGAACATCATGATCGTGGCCACGCCGTTGATGATGGCCGATAGCGTGCTGGCAGTCACCCGATACTGGGGTTCGAGCGAACCGGCGTAGATGGCGGCGAGCGCGCCGACCGTCCAGAGTGCCGTGACTGCGATATTGAGCAGCACGATGCCCGCCGGGACGGCGCCTCCGATCCGCAATTGCCGGACGTTTGCATAGCGGGGCAGGGCGACGGATTGCGAAAGGAGCACCAAGCCACGCGGCGTGAGGGCGCGGACCATGAGGCGCGGAACGGAACGGGTGCGCCGGAAGGCGCCGACGGCGGCCGTGGAATAGCGCTGGAAGCTCGGAATGAGCAGCCCGCCGGCGAGCGTCGCCACAGAGGCGGCGGCGATGACCAGCGCGAAATCGAGCGCCAGGTGATGCAGGCCGGGATCGACGATCGCCGTCTCGACCCGCTTGGCGAGAAAGGGCGCCTGGAAGGAATTGGAGATCCGCGACACCAGCACGAGGATGTTGAACAGCGAGAACGCGACGGCGATGTGGCCGGTGCGGATGCCGGCGATGCGGAACGCATAGGCCAGCGTGCCGACGAGATGGATGACGAAGGTGAGCGCGAGAATGAAGGCGAGCTGGATATCCATGGCCGATCCGCGGTCGGTGACCAGTTGATTCGCGCCATCCTAAGCGCGCGGCGTGCCGCCCGCCATCGGGTGCTTGCGGTACCCGCCGGGCTGGACGCCGGGCGGCCGCCGCCCTAAGCCGGCAGTATGGCAGAACCCGATCGCCCCGACGCCCGCCCCTCCTCCCGGATCGGGACGTTGCGCCTTGCGCTTCGGCGGCTCTATTTCGGAAGCGACCTGACCGCGCTGCGATTCCAACTCGCGGTCCTGCTGCTCGATATGGTCATCATCGCCTTCTTCATCGCGTCGCCGCTGCTTCGCGAGCAGCCTTCCTTTCTCTGGCTCGACTACACGATCGCCATGTTCCTTGCGGGCGACACGGTCGCGCGGGCGCTGGCCTCCACCGACATCGGGCGCTGGATCAGGCGTCCGACGGTGTGGGTGGACGTGTTCATCCTTGCGACGCTGCTCTTCCCCTACGAACTCGCCAATCTCGGGTTCCTGCGCATCCTGCGGCTCTGGTCGCTGTCGCGCAGCGGCTTCCTATGGCAGCCTCTGGAAAGGAGGGGCTACGCCCAGTGGCGCGAGGCCCTGCAGGCGATGCTCAACCTAGCCACCTTCCTGCTGGTGGCGACCGGCTTCGTGTATACATTCTTCTTCCGAAACGGCACCGGCATCGAGGGCTACGTCGATGCCCTCTATTTCACCGTGGCGACGGTCACCACGACCGGCTTCGGCGACATCGTGCTTCAGGGGGTGTGGGGAAAGCTCACCGCGATCGTCACCATGATCGTCGGCATCTCGCTGTTCGTCAGGCTCGCGCAGGCGATTTTCAGGCCGAACAAAGTGTTTTATCCGTGCCCGCGCTGCGCGCTCCAGCGGCACGATCCAGACGCCGTCTTCTGCAAGGCGTGCGGACACCTCCTGAAGATCCCGGAGGAAGGCACCTGAGGCCGCTCCCGCACACTCGGCGGAAAACTTGTGCCGGGATGTCATTTTCAAGTGATCCGTGCGCCGACGTGGCGTAGCAATGCGTGGCAACGCAGTCCCAAGACCCCCATGCCGCACAGACCGGAGTTCCCGCCCAAGACCGCACATCCGCTTGCCGAAGGCATTCGAGGTCTGCACCATTCGTCGATCAGCACCGCCAACCAGCGTGCCGTCCTGATGATCGTCGCCACCACGCCGGGCGTCACCAACGCGGAAATCTCGCGGCTCTGCGGGCTGGGCGCGCAGACGGTGTCGCGCTTCCTCGCCGATCTCGAGAACGACGGACTGATCCGGCGCGGCGAGGTCAAGCGCGGACAGCCGGGACTCCCCGCAACGCCCTACTATCTGGTCTACGACAGCGTCAGGTCGCTCGGCGTGTCGATCGGCTGGCGGCACTGCGACATCGTACTGATGGACATGTCCGGATCGGCGAGCGCGATCGAGACCATCCACTACGACCATCCGGCGGAGACGGTGTTTTCCGACATCGCCGACAGGTGGAGGAAGATGGCGGGGACGCTGGACGATGCCGCGCGCGGGCTCATGAAGTTCGCCGGCGTGGCGGTGCCCGACGATTTCGCCGGCGACCTGCGGATGCTCGGCGCGCCGGAGGGCGTGCCGCAGGGCTGGAACATGCACGAAATCGCCCGGCGCCTGTCGGAGGCGACCGGCCTGCCGTTCCGCGGCTACAACCCGGGCCGCGCCGCCGCCTGGGCGGAGCATGCGGGACCCGGCAGTCCCTGGAAGGGCGATTTCCTCTATCTCCACATCGACGAGGTCATCAGTTCGGGCGTGATCGTCGGCGGAACCGCCTGGCGCGGCGGCAGCGGCGGCGCCGGTCCGCAGCTCGGCCGCACGCTTGCCGGCTGGCGCGATGGCGAACCGACCCGCCTGCAGGACATCGCCTCGCTCGCGGCGCTGCGGAAGCGCGACCGCGACGAGCACGTTCGCGGTTCCGAGGAGCCGGCCGGGACCGATCGCCTGTTTTCCTCGCCCGCCGCGGAAGCCTGGCTCGAGGAGGCGGCGGCGGCGCTGGCCTGGGCCTTCTCCAACACAGCCATGGTGATCGGCATGCGCCACGCGGTGCTCGGCGGCCCGGTGCCGCGGCCCCTGCTGACGCGCCTGTGCGCAGCGGTGCGGGAGCGCATGCGGGTCATCTGGCCCTGCGACTGCGAACTCCTTGCCGTCGACGTCGGTCTTGCCGGACCGGCGGCGCCGGCGATCGGGGCGTCCTATCTGCCGGTCTACGAGGACCTCTTCGCGAGGGAGCCGTCGGGCTAAGGTTCCTGCTGCAACAGCGATCCGCGCCACGGCAATTCAGGGGAACAGAGGCATGACGGTCTCGGGTTTTCTGCAACTCTCCCTGTCGACGGCGGTCTTCATCTCGGCGGCGAGCGCGGCCAAGGCGTGGACGCTCGCGCCGGGCGCCGGGAAGCTCGCTCTCACGCTCGCCCTCTACACCATCGGCAATCTGATCATGCTGCGGCTGATCCGCGAGTTCGGCATGGGGCTCGCCTTGTCGCTCTCGGCGGTAATACAGATCGTGGCGGTCAACATCGTCGCCTTCGCCTATTTCGGCGAGAAGGTGAACCTCCTCCAGGGCGCCGGCATCCTGCTGGCTATCCTGGCCGTCGGCCTGGTTTCGCTGGGACCCTATCTCGGCGGACGGTGAGCTCGACGCGTAGCGTGGCAAAAATGATACTTGAACCATCACTATCGAATGAATAACAATCATACTGCCGTCTGAAACGAGGATCGGGTGATCACAGCGACACAAATGCGCGCGGCGCGCGCTCTTGCGGGCATCGACCAGAAGACGCTTGCGGAGCGGGCAGGCGTCTCCCTGCCGACCATCCAGAGGATGGAGGCCAGCGCGGGCGTGGTGAGGGGCGTGGTGGACACCCTGATGAAGGTGGTCCAGGCGATCAACGATTCCGGCGTCGAGCTGATCGGAGAAGGCCAGGCGAGCGAGCGCGGTGGACGCGGCGTGCGCCTGAAGGCTCCGGCCAGCACGGACGGCTGACGGGCGGCGGGCGCCTTCGCGCACGCCGGCCCCGAAAGAAAGAAAGTGTCGCGACGGCGACCGCCGGCCCGCCGGCCCCGTGATCCGTTGAGGATATGGGGGCCGGCCGACGATCCCGCCGCCTTCGTCGAGGGAAGGCAGAACGTGCATTCGAACCCGTCCATCACGCCGGCGCCGGCGCGCCCGGATTTCGCCGAGCTCTTCACGCCCAAGCTCGTCACCGTTTTCCGCGAGGGCTACGGCCTGGCCGGTCTGCGCGCCGACGCGATTGCCGGGCTGACCGTCGCGATCGTCGCCCTGCCGCTCTCGATGGCGATCGCCATCGCGTCGGGGGTCGGGCCGGAGCGGGGGCTCTACACGGCGATCGTTGGCGGCTTCATCGTCTCGCTGCTTGGCGGCAGCCGGTTCCAGATCGGCGGCCCGGCCGGCGCCTTCATCGTGCTGGTGGCTGCGACCGTGGCGCGGCACGGGGTGGAGGGGCTGCTTCTCGCCACCATGATGTCGGGCGTCTTCCTGCTGGCGATCGGCTATCTCAGGCTCGGCACCTACATAAAATACATCCCCTATCCGGTGACGGTCGGCTTCACCGCAGGCATCGCCGTCATCATCTTCGCCAGCCAGCTGCGCGACCTGTTCGGGCTGACGCTCTCGGGGCCGGAGCCCGGCGCGCTGGTGGAAAAGCTGGCAGTCCTGTGGGCGGCGGCGGGCACGGCGAGCCCGGCCGCGATCGGGATCGCCGCGATGACGATGGTGCTCATCGGCGGTCTGAAGCGCTTCCGGCCGGGCTGGCCGGGCATGCTGGTGGCCGTGGCGGCCGCCTCGGTGGCGGCCTGGGCGTTCGCCTTGCCGGTGGAGACGATCGGCTCGCGATTCGGCGGCATTCCGCGCAGCCTGCCCATGCCGGCGCTGCCGAACTTCGACCCCGACCTGGTGAAGGCCGTGCTGCCCGACGCGATTTCCTTCGCGCTGCTGGGGGCGATCGAATCGCTGCTTTCGGCGGTGGTGGCCGACGGCATGACGGGGCGAAGGCACCGCTCCAACTGCGAACTGGTGGCACAGGGCTTCGCCAACATTGGATCGGCGCTGTTTGGCGGCATCTGCGTGACCGGCACGATCGCGCGCACGGCGACCAATGTGCGGGCCGGCGCGCGCGGCCCGGTTTCGGGCATGCTGCATTCGACCTTCATCCTGGCTTTCATGCTCGTCGCGGCACCACTGGCGGCCTACATCCCGCTCGCGGCGCTCGCCGGGGTGCTCGCGTTCGTCGCCTGGAACATGATCGAGAAGGACGCCTTCGCGGCGATCGCCCGCACCTCGCGCGGCGACGCCCTGGTGCTGGCCGTCACGCTGCTGCTCGTGGTCTTCCGCGACCTGACGGAGGGCATCGTCGTCGGCTTCGTGCTGGGCTCGCTGCTCTTCATCGACCGCATGGCGAAATCAGTCTCGACCGATGTCCACGTGCCGCAGGTCAGCGAGGACGTCGCCGACACCGTCAACGGCGGCCGGGTGGCGTACGATCCGGACGCCGCCAGCGACCCCGACACGGTGGTCTACCGAATCTCGGGCGCCTTCTTCTTCGGCACGGCAGCGACCGTCGGCTCCGTGCTCGACCGCATCGCCGACCGCCACAAGAATTTCGTCCTCGACTGCTCGGCCGTGCCTTTCCTCGACACCACGGCGCTCAACGTCATCGAAGGCGCGGCGCGCAAGGCCAGACACTCGGGCGTGCGCTTCATCATCGCAGGAGCGTCGTGCGAGGTGCGCAAGATGCTCATGGCGCACGGGTTGAAGGAGCCGGAGGTGGTGTTTGCGGGGAGCGTGGGAGAGGCCGGGACGGCATCGCGAGTCATGTCAGGTTGACATCTCCGGCATGCCGATTCCCGGCGTCCGGCGGATCCCGCCGATGTCGAGCATCCTCTGCCACGCCGTTCGATGAAGCGAGCAGAGTGGGTGAATGAAGCGCGATGGTACCTGACGCTGGAACAATGCCTCATGTCGCGGCGTTGCCAAGGGCAGCACCGTACCACAGGGATTCCGCTTCATGGGGCGCGCACTTCGCCGATACAGGCTTGCCTTCCGATATCTCGTGAAGGCGCTCACGCGCGACCTCGGAAATCTGCTGCCAAAGCGCGCGGCAGGTTCCGAAATATCCACGGAAACGCCATCCCGGGAACCGCCGACCGATCCTGTCCGCACCGGGCCATCACGCCGGAAACCTATGCTCCTTGCGACCGGCTCGGTCTTGGCCGTTGCGACGCTGGCGGGCATATCGGTTCTGGCCTGGGCGGTGAAGGATGTGCCGTGGGCAGAAATCAGCAAGGGCACCCGGCCGACGGTGGTCGTTCTGGAGGATTCACGCGGCAACGCAATCATTCCTCACGGCGCGTTTTCGGCCGAGCCGGCGAAACGGGAAGATTTCCCGCAACACCTCATCGATGCCGTCCTGAGCATCGAGGATAGGCGGTTCTACGACCATGCCGGTTTCGATCCCGTAGGGATCGCGCGAGCACTCGTCGAGAACGTCTTCGCCGGGAGAATACGACAGGGCGGCAGCACGATCACACAGCAGCTCATCAAGATCCGCTATCTCGACGACGACCGCACCTACAAGAGGAAGATACAGGAGGCCGTTGTCGCGTTGTGGCTCGAGTCGCGGCTGGACAAGGACGAAATCCTGACCCGGTACCTCAACAGCATCTACATGGGAGCGGGAGCTACCGGGATGCCGGCCGCCGCCCAGGTGTATTTCGGCAAGAACATCGGGGACGTGTCGCTCGCCGAGGCAGCGATGCTGGCCGGGATGATCCGCGCTCCGTCCCGCCTCAATCCGCGAGCGGACAGGGAAAAGGCTGAAGAGCGGGCGGGCGTCGTGCTGCGCGCGATGGAGGAGACCGGAGCGATAAGGGAAGACCAGACCGTCGCTGCCCTGGGAGAACTCGCGGGCATCGAACCCGTGAACCGGGAGGCAAGCCGCGGCGGGTGGTTCTCCGACTGGGTGGACGAGGAGGCCCGGAAGATTGCCGGCACGCTCGGGGGATCGGTGTCGGTCCGCACGACGATGGACCCGGAGATGCAGGCGCTCGCTGAGGAAGTCGTTTCGCAAGCACTGCAAGACAGCGCCGGCGATGGTGGGCCAACCCAGGCGGCTCTGGTCGCCATGCGGCCCGACGGCGCGGTGGTCGCGATGGTCGGCGGTGCGGAGTACGAGGCAGGTGGCTTCAACCGCGCCGTAGCGGCGCAACGGCAGCCGGGCTCGACGTTCAAGCTCTTCGTCTACCATGCTGCCCTTCAGGCGGGATACGACCCCCGCGACGTGGTGAACGATTCCCCCATCGAGATCGACGATTGGGCGCCCGAGAATTTCGGCGGCGACTTCAAAGGCCGGGTGACGATTGCAGAAGCATTCGCGCGCTCGCTCAATGCGGCGACCGTGCGCCTGGCGCAGGAGGTCGGCATCGAGAATGTCATCCGTTCGGCACGGGAACTCGGGGTGGACGGCGAACTCACAGGAACGCCGAGCCTGGCACTCGGAACGTCGGAAGTGACGCTGCTGGACCTGACCGGCGCCTATGCTTCGGTGCGTGCCGGACGTGTTCCCATCCAGCCTTCCGGAATCGCCGAGCTTCGCGTGGACGGCAGCCAGCAGCCGCTGCGGATCGGCCGGGGCGGCGGCGCGGTGATGGATCCGCGCGTCAGGCAACCCCTCCTCGGGCTCCTGCGCCTTGCCGTGGAGAAGGGGACGGGACGAGCAGCGGACATCGATGCCGGAACGGCCGGCAAGACCGGCACGAGCCAGAACTATCGGGACGCCTGGTTCATCGGCTTCAACGAACAACTGGTGGTCGGCGTCTGGGTCGGCAACGACGACGGTTCGCCCATGAAACGCGTCACCGGTGGATCGATCCCGGCCGAGATCTTCGCCGCCTTCCTGAGCCGGGCGGGGTCGCTCGCCTCGCCCGCGAACGAGGTCGACCGGGAACTGGTCACGTCCGCCATCGGCCAGGGAGAGCGGGGCGAGGTCGCTGCCTGCGACATTCGGGCGTGCGAGCGGCGATATCGGTCCTTCAGGGCATCGGACTGCACCTACCAGCCCCGCTCGGGGCCGAGGGAATTCTGTACGGCGGGCAATCCGCAACCCCGCGCGACGGCCGGAGGCGCCGGCGAGCAAACCGAAGGAACACTGTTCTCGACGCTTTTCCCGCAACGGGCGCCTGGCCAGAGGCTCTGCAATATCGCCGCCTGTGATAGGGAATACCGGTCCTTCAGGGCCTCCGATTGTACCTACCGGTCCTACTCCGGCCGTCGAAAGGTCTGCGAGATCGGCGTCGCTCCGTCGCAGGAGGCAGCCTTCGGAGCATTTACTCCGCGTGCGCAAAGGACGGCTCCGGCCGCTTCCTGCAACGTGCGCTCCTGCCAGCGCGAATACCGCTCTTTCCGAGCCTCCGACTGTACCTATCAGCCCTACCGTGGGCCACGGAGACTGTGTACCCGGTGAGGGCTCTAAGGACGCGAGCCGGTCGGCTTGCGGCTTCGCCGGGCCGGTTGCGGCCTCGCGGGAGAGCGGGTCGCTTAACACCCCCTTAAATCGCCGCCTTTAGTCTCCACCCCGACGGCCGGTCGAGGCCACACGACGGGCGGGGTCCATGGCGAAGCGCGGGAAGAGCGAGCGGATCGAGCCGAGTTTCGAAGGTTCGAAGGCGCGCGGAGAGCTATCGGTCAGCGAGAGCGACCGGGTGGTCCCCGCTGCGCGCGGCAAGGGAAAGGCCAAGGGCTCGCGGGGCGGCAAGACGGCCGGCTCCGGGCGCTCGGGCGGCCGCTCGGGTTCTGGCGGCGGGACGAGGTCCGCAGGTGGCCGCGGGAAGGCGCGGCGGCGGCGCGGCGGCGGGGTTTTCGGGTTCGTGCGCGGCATGGCCTACTGGATGCTGGTGCTCGGCATCTGGGCGGGCATCGCGGGCGCGGGGCTGACGGCCTACTACGGCGCGCGCATGCCCAGCGCCACGACGTGGTCGGTGCCCGACAGGCCGCCCAACGTGCGCATCGTCTCCGCCGACGGCAAACTGCTCGCCAACCGCGGCATGACCGGGGGCGAGGCGGTTGGGCTGCACGAGATGTCGCCCTACATCCCCCAGGCGGTGATCGCCATCGAGGACCGGCGCTTCTATTCGCATTTCGGCGTCGACCCGATCGGCTTCGCGCGCGCCATGGCGACAAACGTCGTGGAAGGCCGACTCGTGCAGGGCGGCTCGACACTGACGCAGCAATTGGCCAAGAACCTGTTCCTGAGCGCCGAGCGCACACTCGAGCGCAAGGTGCAGGAGGTGCTGCTGGCGCTCTGGCTGGAGCAGAAGCATTCCAAGGCGCAGATCCTGGAGATGTACCTGAACCGCGTCTATTTCGGTTCGGGCGCCTATGGCGTGGAGGCGGCCTCGCGGCGCTATTTCAACAAGTCGGCGCGCCAGGTGACGCTGTCGGAGGCGGCATTGCTCGCCGGATTGCTCAAGGCGCCATCGCGGCTTTCGCCGGCGCGCGACCCGAAGGCCGCGGAGGAGCGTTCGCAGATCGTGCTCGCCGCCATGGCCGAGCAGGGCATGATCGGCAATGGCGAGATGACGGCGGCGATGAGTGCGCCCGCGACCCGCGCCGCGGCCTACTGGACCGGCTCCGAGCACTATGTCGCCGACCGGATCATGGAGGAGCTTCCGGGCCTGATCGGCGACGTGCGCAAGGACGTGGTGGTGGAGACCACGATCGACCTGACACTGCAGAAGCTCGGCGAGAAATCGATCCGCGCGCTGATCCGCGAGAACGGCAAGACGCTCAATGTCAGCCAGGGCGCGTTGGTTTCGATCGACGGGTCGGGCGCGGTGCGCGCCATGATCGGCGGCTACGATTACGCCAACAGCCAGTTCGACCGCGCCTCGGAGGCGAGGCGCCAGCCGGGCTCGGCCTTCAAGCCCTTCGTCTTTCTCGCGGCACTCGAGCAGGGCCGCACACCCGAAAGTATCCGCAACGACGCGCCGGTGAGGATCGGCAAGTGGACGCCGGAGAACTACAACGGCAAATACTATGGCGAGGTGACGCTGACGGCGGCGCTGTCGAAATCGCTGAACTCGGTAGCCGCGCAACTCGCCATGGAGGTGGGGCCGAAGGCGGTGGTGGAGGCGGCGCACCGGATGGGCATCGAATCCAAGCTCGAGGCCAACACCTCGATCGCGCTCGGCACATCCGAGGTGACCCCGCTGGAGCTGACGGCCGCCTACGTGCCCTTCGCCAACGGCGGATACCGGCCCGAGCCGCATTTCATCCGCCGCGTCACCGACGCCTCGGGCAAGGTGCTTTATGAAGCCGGACACGGCAAGGTGCCGCGCGTCATCAGCCAGGAAGCCGTGGCGATGATGAACGCGATGATGGCCGAGACGATCCGCTCGGGCACCGCGCGCAAGGCGGCCTTCGGCTGGCCGGCGGCGGGCAAGACCGGCACCAGCCAGAACTCACGCGACGCCTGGTTCGTCGGCTACACGGCGAACCTGACCACCGGCGTCTGGTTCGGCAACGACGACGGCTCGCCGACGAAGAACGTCACCGGCGGCTCGCTTCCCGCGCTCGCCTGGCACGACTTCATGGTCGCCGCGCACGAAGGCGTGAAGGTCGCCTCGCTGCCGGGCGCCGGCTGGCGCAAGCCGATCCCGGACGTGCCTGGTCCGCGGCCGGTCCTGCCGGCGGGATCACCCGAGGACGATGCGCCGGCGGCGGCCACGACGGCGGCGCCGGCTGAACGGGAGCCGGCGACCACCGCCTCCATCGGCCATCCCGTGCCGGCGGCCGACGTCGGCGATGCGCGGAAAAAGCCGCTCGGCTCGATCATGGACGTCATCCTCGGCAACTGAGCGGCGCAGCCAAGGACGGTGAGGCGTCTTGCCGCTTCCCCTCGCCAGCGGCACCTGGCTCGGATAGATAGCTGGCGAGGAGACCCTGGCCATGTCCGAGACGGACCTTCGCAAGACCCTGATCCTGACCGGCGCCAGCCGCGGCATCGGGCACGCGACCGTGAAGCGCTTTTCGCGCGAGGGCTGGCGCGTGATCACCTGCTCGCGGCAGGCCTTTTCCGACGACTGCCCCTGGCCGCAGGGCCCGGAGGACCACATCAAGGTCGATCTGTCCGATCCGGAGGAAGTGGGCGCCGCCGTGGCCGACATGCGCCACCGGCTGGAGAGCACCGGCGGCAGGCTGCACGCGCTGGTCAACAATGCCGGCATCTCGCCGAAGCTGAAGGATGGCGGACGCATGAACTCGTTCGACACACCCATGCACGTGTGGCGTGACGTCTTCCAGGTCAACTTCTTCGCCCCCATCATGCTGGCGCGCGGGCTGTTCAAGGAGATGGAGGCCGCGCAGGGCTCGATCGTCAACGTCACCTCGATTGCCGGCACGCGCGTGCATCCTTTCGCGGGCACGGCCTATGCGACGTCCAAGGCGGCGCTCGGCTCGCTGACGCGCGAGATGGCGGCCGACTTCGGACCGCACGGCATCCGCGTCAACGCGATCGCGCCGGGCGAGATCGACACGGCGATCCTGTCGCCGGGCACCGACCGGATCGTCGAGACGATCCCTCTGAGACGGCTCGGCACCACGGCGGAAGTGGCCGACATCATCTTCTTCCTGTGCTCGCCGCAGGCGGCCTACGTCTCGGGCTCGGAGATCCACATCAATGGCGGCCAGCATGTCTGAGGCGGGCACGGTCGCGGGGCGGCCCTGTGCGAGCTACACCGATCCGAGGCTCGCCGCCGTCTACGACCCGCTGAACCCGCCGGATGCGGCGGACGCCTTCTATCTCGACCTGGCGGGCGACCGTCCGCTAACGATTCTCGACGTCGGCTGCGGCACCGGGCGGCTTGCGACGGCCTTGGCCGAACGCGGACACAGGGTCACCGGCGCCGATCCGGCCGGCGCCATGCTGGACGTGGCGCGCAGGCGGCCGGGCGGCGACAGGGTGCGGTGGGTGGAAGGCACGGCCGGCACGCTGGCTCTGGGGCCGGTTTTCGACCTCATCATCATGACCGGGCACGTGTTCCAGGTCTTCCTCGACGACGACGCGGTTCTGGCGGCGCTGGCAAACCTGCGCGAACACCTGGCACCCGGCGGAAAACTCGCCTTCGAGATGCGCAACGCGGCGGTGCGCGACTGGGAGACCTGGACTCCGGACGAGACGCGGGAAGTGGTGCAGGTGCCCGGCATCGGGCCGGTGGAGGTGTTCCACGACATCGCGGGCGTGGATGGGCGGCTCGTGACCTTTGAGACGCACTTCGTCTTCGGACCGGGCGATACGGCGCTCACGACGAGCACCCTGCGGTTCATGGACCATGGCGAGGTGGCGAGCTTCGTCGAAGCGGCGGGACTGCGGGCGCAGGCATGGTACGGCGACTGGGACCGGTCGGCGAGAACCGACGACAGTCCGGAGGTTATCGCGATTGCGGGACGGGTGTGAGGGAGGCGACGATTCTTGGGTCGTGCTCTTCGGGCAGACACGTGCTGCGAGACCCGCCTATCGTGTGACCGGTCAGCCTCGGCGGCAACGCGCACAGTGTCTGCTTCGGTCTTGCCTTCCCGCGCCCGGAAGCTGACATTCCGCGGTGTTCCTTCCAGAGGCGCCGGATGCTTAGCGGCAGCAGAGGGTGCTGCACCTATCGGGCAGTCGTCGACGCCTGCTGGGCGGCCTCCTCGATGACCTCCGCAACGACTTTCGGCTGGGTCATGAAAACGGCATGGCTTGCGGCCACCTTTGTAACCTTCGCTCCGATGCGCTCGGCCATCGCATGCAGCATGCGCTGGTCGAAGGCCCTATCGTCGGTAGCGATCACTGCCCAGCTTGGCTTCGTTCGCCATGCGGCATGCTCGAGTTTCGACCCGAAGGCGGACATGTTTATCGGTACCTGGGAATCCCGCAGGAAGGCGGCATCCGCATCGCTCGTGTCGTTGGCAAAGCCGATCTTGAACGTGTCCGGGTCGATGAAGCCGAAGCCGTCCCCGGTGGTGTCGATGACGAATTCCGGCGGGGTCTGATATCCGTCGTACTGCTGCGCGGTTGTCTCGCCCGCGTCGGGAGAAAGCGCCGACACGTAGACGAGCCCGGCGACCATGGGTGGTCGCCGGCCTCGGTTATGACGGTGCCGCCCCCGGGAATGGCCGACGAGAATGGTCGGCCCGTTCTGTCGTTCCAGGACGCGTCTGGTTGCGGCTACGTCGTCCGCCAGCGAGGTCAGCGGGTTTTGAACGATCGACACGCGGTAGCCTCGCGCGGTCAGTTCATCGTAGACGCCGCGCCAACCGGAACCGTCAGCGAACGCCCCATGAACCAGCACGACGTTTCTTACCCGCTGGCTTTCGGGAAGGTCGTCGGCCGCATGGGCGGACATCGTGGCGGCGCCAAGAACAGCGGCCGCCGCGGCGAAAAGGTTTGTCGTCTTGGTGTTCATGTTCATCTCCTCTTTGATGGCGCGGACATCGCGACCGTGATGCATTTTCCTAGACGGTGGGCACCGTTCCACCATCGATCACATACTCCGCGCCGGTGATCGAAGCGGCGCGCCCGGAGGCGAGGAAGGCGACGAGATTGGCAATCTCCGCCGGGCTGGAAGGACGGCCGATGGGGATGCCGCCGAGAGAGTCCATGATGATCTTCCTGCCGCCTTCGATGTCGGTGCCCGCGTCGCTCGCGACACGGCGCGCGAGTTCCATGGAAGCTTCGGTATCGATCCAGCCGGGCGATACGCGCACGACGCGAACGCCTCTCGGCGACACTTCCTTCGACAGGCTCTTGCTGTAGGTCGACAGCGCCGCCTTTGCCGCCGCATAGGCGGTCGTCGCTTCCGGCAGAGGCAGCAGCCTCTGGATGGACGAGACGTGGATGATCACGCCACGTCCGTGCGCGACCATTTGCGGTACGAGTTCGCGGTCCAGCCGCACCGCGGGAAACAGATTGAGGTTCAGCTCTTTGTGCCAGTCGCCGTCGCTGAGCGCCGAAAAGCCTCCTGCGGGCGCCGAGGAGCCGCCAAGCATGTGCACGACGATATCGACACCGCCCAACTCGCGCCTGACGGCCTCAGCGACCGTCGAGCAGCCCTCGCTGGTTGCGAGGTCGGCAACCACTGAGACGTCCGCCGCAGAACCCGCCGGGAAGGAGAGTGCTGTCGTCAAGACGCGCGCGCCGAGCTTGCGGAACAGGTCGACCGTTGCCGCCCCGGCTCCTCTTGTGCCGGACGTGATCAGCGCGCGCTGCCCGCCAAGATCGAGAAAGTCGCTCATGCGCCGATCTCCAGGGCTGCGATCTTTTCGCCAGCGAGGCTGAATGCGTAGGTGAGGGTCGCAGGACTGCCCGGAAACGCGCCGGTTACCCTGGCCCGCACTCTGGTTCCCCGCGCATCGGTGAGCGTCTCGATCGGCTCGGCGACGTGGCGATACTTCGCCTTCGCGTATTCCCACCAGCTACCGATGGCATGGTGTCCGGAATGAGAACGGCCCTCGTCACGTACCGTAGCGTCTGGTGCGAAGCAGTCGACGACGGCCTCGCAATCGTTCTTCCGGTCCGCCGCGAAATAGGCCTCGATTGTTTGTGGCAGTTGCATGGTCATCTCCTGTCGAGGATTGCGTGCTGCACAAATAGGCCCATTCCAATATACCGATAATTGGGATAAACAGGGATGCCGAATTGCGGAAATCGGGACAATGTCGAAGCCCGGCCTTCAGGATCTGGAAGTTGTCGCGGCCGTCGCGCGGAAGGCATCCTTTCGTGCCGCCGCGCTCGAACTGGGAATGTCCACGACAGCCGTGAGCAATGCGGTGGGAAAGCTGGAGACCCATCTCGGCGTCCGCTTGTTCAACCGCACGACGCGCAGCGTATCGCTCTCGGAAACCGGTCGCTTGTTCGTCGACAGCATCGGCCCTGCTTTGCAAGACATTCACCGTGCAATGGATTCGGCACGCTCGAAGCAGTCGATCCCCGCAGGAACGCTCCGCATCAATTCCTATGCCACCGCAGCGCGGGAAATCTTTTCTCCCCTCCTTCTGGAATTCCTCAAGCGATACCCCCAGGTCCATATCGATCTGGTCACGGAAGGGAGGCTCGTCGACATCGTCGCCGAGGGCTTCGACATCGGCGTGCGCCGGGCCGACCTCGTGCCGAGCGACATGATCGCGATCTCATTGGGCAGGCCGCAGCGCAATGTCGTCGTGGGTTCGGCGGACTATTTCGAAAGGCATGGAACGCCTTCCTCGCCGATCGACCTCCTCGATCATCAATGCGTTCGGGTCAGGTTGCCGAACGGCGCTCTCTTTCGCTGGCGTTTCGAAAAGGACGGGGAACCGCTCCTGATCGACGTGAAAGGACCCATTACCCTGGATGAGGCGAGCCTGGCTCGCGGCACCGTGCGGGACGGCGTGGCACTCGGTTACGTCATGGAGGCCAGCGTGCGGGACGATATCAAGTCAGGGCGGCTGATCTGCGTTCTGGAGGAGTGGATGCCGCCACCAGACGAACTCTGCATTTACTACCCCGGACGACGCAATCCTTCGGCAGCTCACAGAGCGTTCGTCGAACTCGCACGGGAACTCGGCTCACGTTCGCGACGCGGGACGGGATAGTGAGCGAAACGCGACACGGTTCGAGGGCGAGAGGCTTTTCTCGCTCCTCCTTCGGACCCGCTCACAGTCGAAGGAAGTCGCCCCGTAAGTACCACGCTCAATGCGGCATCCCTGACAGCGACGCCAGAAGCTCCGCGACGTTGCTCGCACAGTACTTCTTCAGCAGCCGCGCGCGGTGGGCTTCGACGGTGCGCGGCGAGATGGTCAGCAGGCGGGCGATTTCCTTGCTGGTGCGGCCTTCGCCCAGGTGCATGACGATCTGGCGCTCGCGGGTGGTCAGCTGCACGATGGGGCGGCTGGCGGAGAGGTCGGCGAAGGACCAGACGGCGCGCGCCAGCGGCTCGTCGCGCGTGAAGGAATGGCCGCGCACGCGGCACCAGAACAGCGACTGGTCCTTGCGCGCCATGATGCGCTCGTCGGAATACTGGTTGGTGCGCCGCAGCGGCTCGACGCCGACGTCGCGGATGCGCAGGAACTCCTCGTAGGTCGGGTAGAGGAAGGCGAAGGACTGGTCGAGCAGTTCCTCGCGCTCGTAGCCGAAGATCTGCGCGAAGGTGAGGTTGCACTCGCGGATGATGCGGTTCTCGGTCAGCACGATGCCGACGGGCGCGTAGTCGAACGCCAGGGCGCTCAGCTTAGTCTCCTGAATTGCCATGCGTATTTGTACGATATTGCGGAGGTTGTGTCTCAAACGGATAGTAGCAAGGCACGCGGGATCGCAACACCAGAATCCGCGACACAAACGCGTGCGGCGGGAGGAATGCCTGACATGAACCTGGCCGGATGGCGGGCGGGACGTTTGAAGCTGTCGCCGCAAGGCCACGCACACGACCGCGTCGCGCATGGCCGCGGAAGGCGCGAGGACGCCGCCGACCGGCGATGCAACCCCTGCGCGGCGCCGTTTCGCGCGGAGGAATTGTCGGCAACCCCGTTCGAACATCGCCGGACTCCGGGACCCGGCCGGACAGCGCGCGCTCGCGCGTCAGCCGGACCGCGCGTCCGGCTGAAGGCTGTACGCTAGAGATTTACTGGCTCTCAAAGGAGGAGACGACATGAAAAGAATGATTGCAACGCTGACGGTCGCGACGGCGCTTGCCGCTGCCGGCTGGTCGACGGCCTACACGCAGGAGGATCCGGTCAAGATCGCGCTGGTGCACGGCCTGTCGGGCTCGCCGCTCGAGGCCTATTCCAAGCAGACCACCAACGGCTTCAACCTCGGTCTCGAATACGCCACCAAGGGCACGATGGAGATCAAGGGCCGCAAGATCGAGGTGATCGAGAAGGATACCCAGTTCAAGCCCGACGTCGCCCGCTCCGTGCTCGCCGAAGCCTATGGCGACGACGAGGCGCTGATCGCGGTCGGCGGCACCTCCTCGGGCGTCACCACGGCCATGCTGCCGATCGCCCAGGAATACGAGAAGATCCTGCTGGTCGAGCCGGCGGTGGCGGATTCGCTGACGGGTCCGGACTCCAACCGCTACGTCTTCAAGACCTCGCGCAACTCCTCGATGGACACGCAGGCACAGGCGCTGGCGCTCAACCCCGACGACAAGCTCTTCGTGGCGACGCTGGCGCAGGATTACGCCTTCGGCCGCGACGGCATCGCCTCCTTCAAGCGCGCGCTCGAAGGCACGGGCGCGAACCTGGTGGCGGAAGAATACGTGCCGCAGCAGACCACCGACTTTACCGCGACGATCGAGCGTCTCTTCAACGCTCTGAAGGACAAGGAAGGCCGCAAGGTCATCTATATCTACGTCGCGGGTATCGACGCATTGACTCCGCTCGTCTCCGCCGACCCGGCCCGCTACGGCATCGAACTGTCGACCGGTGGGAACATCCTGCCCGCCATGGCCGCCTACAAGAAGGTGCCGGGCATGGAAGGCTCGATCTACTACTACTACGAGGCGCCGAAGAACGAGATCAACGACTGGCTGGTGAAGGCCCACCAGGAGAAGTTCGGCTCGCCGCCCGACTTCTTCACCGCCGGCGGCATGGCCGCGGCACTCGCCATCGTGAAGGCGCTGGAGACCGCCGACGACTGGGAGACCGAGACGCTGATCAATACCATGGAAGGCATGAGCTGGGAGACGCCGAAGGGCACCATGACCTTCCGTCCGGAGGATCATCAGGCGCTGCAGTCCATGTACCACTTCAAGATCAAGGTCGACGACAACGTCGCCTGGGCCATCCCGGAACTCGTCCGCGAGATCAAGCCGGAGGAGATGGACATTCCGATCGGGCGTAACAACCAGGAATAGCGCGGCACCGATCCTCCCGGCGCCTCGCGCCGGGAGGCATCACCCCCTCACCGTCACGCTGCGCGTGCCACCTCTCCCCCTGCCCGGGGGAGAGGAACCGGAAGAACGCCGGCGCCCATGCAGCCCCTTCCTCTCCCCCGGAAAGGGGGAGAGGTGGCACGCGCAGCGTGACGGTGAGGGGGTGCCTCAACGCAGAACAATGCAGATCCCTTGCCCGACGATCCCATGACCCCATCGCTGCGCACAGAAAACCTGACGATCCGCTTCGGCGGGCATGTCGCCGTGAACGGGGTGACGTGCGCTTTCCGGGCGGGGGAGCTGACGGTGATCGTCGGGCCGAACGGGGCCGGCAAGACGACGTGGTTCAACCTCGTCTCCGGCCAGCTGCGGCCGAGCGAGGGCAAGGTATTCAAGGGCGATCGCGACATTTCGGGCCTCTCGCCGTCGGCACGCGCCAAGGCCGGCATCGGCCGCGCCTTCCAGCTCACCAACCTGTTTCCGAAGCTCTCCGTGCTGGAGAACGTCCGCCTCGCGGTACAGGCGCGGCGGGGCGTCGGACCGAGGATATTCACCCGCGCGGCGTCGCTGACCGGACTGCGCGACGAGGCGCAGGCCTATCTCGAAAGCGCGCGGCTCGCCGACGTCGCCGGCTATCCCGCCTCGGCCCTGCCGCACGGCGACCAGCGCAAGCTGGAGGTGGCGATGCTGATCGCCATGCAGCCCGACGTCTTCATGTTCGACGAGCCGACCGCCGGCATGTCGGTCGATGAGGCGCCGGTGATCCTCGACCTGATCGCCTCGATCAAGAAGGACAGCTCCAAGACGATCCTGCTGGTGGAGCACAAGATGGACGTGGTGCGCGCGCTCGCCGACCGCATCGTGGTGCTGCACAACGGCGAACTCGTCGCCGACGGCAAGCCGGACGCGGTCATGGCGCTGCCGCAGGTGCGCGAGATCTATCTCGGCGTCGGCGCCGACGAGGAGGAAGCCGCATGAACGGCGCGATCCTGAGGCTCGACGATGTCCACACCGACATCGCGCAGTACCACATCCTGCACGGCATCTCGATGGACGTGCCGGAAGGCGGCGTGCACGTGCTGCTGGGGCGCAACGGCGCGGGCAAGACCACGACGCTGCGCACGGTCATGGGCCTGTGGCGGGCGAGGAAGGGTGCGATCGTCTTTCGCCACCACGACATCACGGCAATGCCGACCCCCGACATCGCGCGGCTCGGCATTGCCTACGTGCCCGAGAACATGGGCATCTTCGGCGGCCTGACGGTGGAGGAGAACATGCGGCTCGCTTCCACGAGTGGCCGGTTCGATGACGATCGTCTTGGCCGCGTCTTCGCGCTGTTTCCGGCGATGGAGAAGTTCTGGACCAAGCAGGCCTTCGCGCTGTCGGGCGGGCAGAAGCAGATGCTGGCGATCTCCCGCGCCATCATCGAGCGGCGAGAGCTGATCCTGATCGACGAGCCGACCAAGGGCCTGGCGCCAGCCATCATCCGCAACATGATCGCCGCCTTCCGCGAGATCGCACAGGAGACGACCATCCTGCTGGTCGAGCAGAACTTCCTGTTCGCGCGCTCGCTGGGGCGCGGGGTGGCGGTGATCGACGACGGGCGCATCGTGCACCATGGCGACATGGCGGAACTGGCCGGGGACGAGGCGCTGCAGACGCGGCTGCTCAGCCTTTCGCTGGCCGAGCATCAGTAGGTGGCCTTGGGATGATTCCGGATATCGCGCGCTTCAGTACCCCCCTCTGTCCTGTCGGACATCTCCCCCTCAAGGGGGGAGATTGGCCGGCATCGCGATCCTCGCCAATCTCCCATTTTGCAGAACGAGCGCGGAGATCGAAGTTGCTGATCTCCCCCCTTGAGGGGGAGATGTCCGGAAGGGCAGAGGGGGGTGCCTCGCGCCGGCGCTGGTTCGCCTCGCGCCTTCTACAAGGCCCGGACCGTTGCCATCTCGGAGCCCGCCGATGAACGCAACCTTCGATCGCTTCGGCGGCGTCTATCTGATCCCGGTCTTCCTCGCGATCCTCGCCTTCGCGATGATCGGATCGCCGTCGACATGGGTGACGCTGACGGCGGCGGGGCTGGCGATGGGGATGATGATCTTCCTCATGGCGTCGGGCCTGTCGCTGGTCTTCGGGCTGATGGACGTCCTGAACTTCGGCCATTCGGCCTTCGTGACCTTCGGCGCCTTCATCGCGGCCACCGTGCTGGCGGCGATGGCGTCGTGGCTGAGCGCCGACAGCGCGATCCTGAACATGCTGGCGCTGGCGGCAGCGATCGGGGCCGCGACCGCCTTCGGCGCGGTGGCCGGCTGGTTCTTCGAGCGGGTGATCGTGAAGCCGGTCTACAAGGACCATCTGCGCCAGATCCTGATCACCATGGGGGCGCTGATCGTGGCCGAGCAGTTGATCCTGGCGATCTGGGGCGGCGTGCCGATCGCGGTGGCGCGGCCGGCCTTCCTGTCGGGGTCGATCATCATCGGCGACGTCGCCATCGAGACCTACCGCATCTTCGCGCTGCTGCTCGGCCTCGCCGTCTTCGTCGTGCTCTACTACGCGCTGAACCGCACCCGCATCGGCCTCCTGATCCGGGCGGGGGTGGAAAACCGCGAGATGGTGGAATCGCTCGGCTTCCGCATCGACCGGCTGTTCATCGGCGTGTTCATGGCCGGTTCCGCGCTCGCCGCCATGGGCGGAGCGATGTGGGCCGGCTACCAGAGCCTGATCACCCCGGCACTGGGGCAGGAACTCCTGATCCTCGTCTTCATCGTGGTGATCATCGGCGGCTTGGGCTCCATCGAGGGATCGCTGCTCGGCGCGATCCTGGTCGGGCTGCTCACCAACTACGTGGCCTTCCTGTTCCCCAAGCTGTCGCTGGCATCGAACATGCTCCTGATGATGGTGGTGCTGTTGTGGCGGCCCTACGGGCTGAAGCCGGCGGTGAAGGGATGAGGGGGATGGCGTCACATACACTGGCAAGCACCCCCTCACCGTCTCGCTTCGCGAGCCACCTCTCCCCCTGCCCGGGGGAGAGGAAGCGCCAACTGCGGACGCCGCGTTTCCTCGGCCCCACGCAGTGGGGGAGAGGTGGCTCGGGCGAAGCCCGAGACGGTGAGGGGGCCGAGGTCTCCGCTTGCAGCAGAGGAGAAGATCTTCAATGAGCTTCGCTGCCACCTCCGAGACCCCCGCCCGCCGCATCCCCGCCGGACGGCTCGCCGTCTACGCCATCGCGCTTGCGATCGGGCTCTGCCTCGCCTTCGCGCCCTTCCTGTTCACTGACGTGCGGGCTCAGGAAGTCGCCGCCCGCATATGCATCTTTATCGTTCTGGTGGCGAGCTACGATCTGCTCATCGGCTACACGGGCATCGTCTCCTTCGCGCATACCATGTTCTTCGGGCTCGGCGCCTATGGCACCGCGATGGTTCTGAAGGCCTGGGGGCCGGGGTGGGACGCCATCATCGTCGGCGGCGCGGCGGGCGTGGCGGCGGCCTTCGTGCTGGCCGTGCTGATCGGGCTCTTGTCGCTCCGGGTTAAGGCGATCTTCTTCGCCATGGTGACGCTGGCGGCGGCCTCTGTGATGCTGGTGCTTGCCAGCCAGCTTTCGGAGTTCACCGGCGGCGAGGACGGTTTCACATATCAGGTGCCAAAACTCTTCTCGCCGGCCATGAAGCTTTTCGAGGACGCGGACGGCAAGGTGCTGCGGCTGTTCGGCGTGGCGCTGAACGGCAAGATCGCCGCCTACTACTTCGTTTTCCTGTCCTCGCTCGCGCTGTTCCTCGTCATGCTGCGCATCGTCGCCTCGCCCATGGGGACCGTGCTGGAGGCCGTGCGCGAGAACGAGATGCGGGCCGAGGCGATCGGCTACCGGGTCGTGGCCTACCGCACCGCGATCTTCTGCATCGCGGCTGTGATCGCCGCGCTTGCCGGCGTCGTGCGGGCCGTGTGGCTCAAATATGTCGGGCCGGACGTGGCGCTCTCCTTCGGCATCATGATCGACATCCTGCTGATGGTCGTGATCGGGGGAATGGGCACGATGGTCGGCGCCATCATCGGCGTGGTCGTGATGAGCCTGGCGCAGTTCTACCTGAAGGACCTGATGGAGGTGGCCGCCGAGGCAACGTCGGGCATTCCGCTGCTGCCGGACCTGCTCAACCCCGACCGCTGGCTTCTCTGGCTCGGCGTGCTCTTCATCCTGCTGGTCTACTTCTTCCCTGCGGGGATCGCCGGAACGTTCATGAAACAGGGAAGCCACCGATGATGCTGCCGCGCTCGACATATGTTCCCGCGGCCGGCCACGAGATGCACGTGACCGAATGGGGCGATCCGGGCCGGCCGGCGCTGGTGATGTGGCACGGGCTGGCGCGAACGGGCCGCGACTTCGACGAGGCGGCCGCCGCGCTCTCCGACACCTATTTCGTGATCTGCCCCGACACGCTGGGCCGCGGCCTGTCGAGCTGGTCTCGGCCTGGCGGCATCGACTATTCGTACCGGACATTCGGCGACACGGCGATGGCCATCCTCGACCACTATGGCGTCGACAGGCTGCGCTGGGTGGGCACTTCGATGGGCGGTCTGATCGGCGTGACGCTGGCGGCCGACCGGTTGCGCGACCGCATCAGCCATCTCGTCATCAACGACATCGGGCCGGACATTCCGGAGGAAGGCACTGGACGCATCGCGTCCTACGTCGGCAATCCTCCGGTCTACGACACGGTGGCGGAACTCGAAGCCTGGCTCAGGAAGAACTACGCGCCGTTCGGTCAGAACACGGACGCCTTCTGGCGCCGCATGGCCGACACCTCGTCGCGCCGCACCGACGACGGCAAGGTGACAGTCCACTACGATCCGATGATCGTGACGCAGTTCACCCTGCACAAGGGCGATCTCGACGTGTGGGAGCAGTACGACGCCGTGATCGCGAAGACGCTCCTGCTGCGCGGAAAGGCGTCGGACGTGCTGCCGGAAGTGATCGCCGACGAGATGACGCGGCGCGGCCCGAAGCCGCGGCTGGTGACGTTTCCCGACTGCGGCCACGCGCCGACTCTGGCGAGCGACGGCGAGATCAGGCTGCTGCGGGAGTTTCTTGGCTGAAAGGGGATTGTGCGTGGTTCGCCCTTCGGCAAGCTCAGGAGGCTCACCATGAGGGGTCTCGTAGCTACGGCTCGCCTTGATCGGTAGTCGATGTGTACGCCGGAAGAGGAGCCGGTGAATGGGGACCGGCTCCTCCTCCGCTTAGTCCCCCGCCAAATTCTTCTCGATCTCGATCACCGTGTGATTGGTCAGCGTCTTGGCCACTTCGCCGACGACGCGATCCGCGACTTCCTTGTGCAGCTTCTTGCGCATCTCGCCGAGAACCTGCGGTTGCGCCACCAGCACGATCTTTTCGAAGCGACCCTTGTGCGCAAGCTTGTAGAGCCGCTCGGCGATCTCGTCGGCGAAGCGCTCCTTCTCGATCTGGTGCCAGTCCGTGTCGGCGACGGCGCTGCGGTGTTCCCCGGAGGCGTCGTTGAGGCGTCCCGGCCGGTCCGTACCCTGCTCGCGCGTCGGCGGATTGGCGTGATGCTCCTCGCGGATGACCTGCAGATGGGGATAAACGTCGTCCCCCTCGTTGCGGAGGAAGAGAGCCTTCTCGCCGTCGGCGACCAGGACCCAGGTATCGTGCTCGAGCTTCATGGCTGACATTCCAAACTCCATTGCTTGTCGCGGATAGGCTGTCCTCGTGCCGCCCGCCATGATCAGGATCAAGTGCGTGCGGGGCGCTCGTCCGCTCTCCTGCGAAACGTCTCGTTCGAACGCCTGTTCCCGCCAGGGCGGTACTGCCGTCTCCCCACCGGAATGATTTTGCGCTCCGCCGGGTCCGGGCGGAAAACCGATTGCAGGCGGGTCTCGGCGGCAGGACGCCGTGTCTTCAGAAAAGTGGCGACCAGGCGGAGAATTGCACGAAATCTCAGGAAGGGTGTCCCATGGTCACCACGAACGCCAAACTCAACGCCTTCCCCGTCTTCATGCGGGTCAAGAACCGGAGCGTCGTCATCGTCGGCTCGGGCGAGGAAGCTCTGGCGAAGGCGCGCCTGATCGGGCAGTCGAGCGCGACGCTGCGCATCGTCGCGCATGAAGCGGACGCATCGCTGCGCGACTGGGCCGCCCGGAACAGCGCGGAGCTCATCGGGCAGGACTATCGCGCCGACCTGCTCGACGGCGCATGCCTGGTCTTCGCCGCCACTGGCGACGAGGAGCGCGATGCCAGTATCGTTGCGGATGCACGGGCACGGGGCATCCCCGTCAATGCCGTCGACCGGCCGCACATGTGCGACTTCTTCACGCCCGCGCTGGTGAACCGCGCGCCGGTGGCGGTGGCGATCGGGACCGAGGGCGCCGGGCCCGTGCTGGCGCAGATGATCCGTGCCAGGATCGACCGGATGCTGTCGCCGGCGCTTGGACCGCTGGCGAGCCTAGCCGCCGGACTGCGCTACAGGGTCGAGCGGCTGGTGCCGCGGGGCAGTGCGCGGCGTGCCTTCTGGACCGACTTCTTCGAGGGCGCGCCGGCGCGTCACATGGAGGTCGGACACATCTCCGAGGCGCGGGAGGCGGCGGCCCAACTGATGCAGCGGCGCACGGAAGCGCGCGGGCATGTCGCCCTGATTGGCGCCGGACCCGGCGCCGAGGACCTGCTGACGCTGCGCGCACAACGCCTGCTCATGCAGGCCGACGTGATCCTGTTCGACGCGCTCGTGCCCGAGGCGGTGGTCGCCATGGGGCGCCGCGATGCCGAGCGCCTGGCGGTGGGCAAGCGCAAGGGATGCCATTCGAAGTCGCAGGCCGAGATCAACGAACTGATCGTGTCGCTCGGGCGCGAGGGCAAGCGCGTGGTGCGCCTGAAGTCGGGCGATCCGCTGGTCTTCGGGCGCGCCGGCGAAGAGATGGCCGCGTTGCGCGAGGCCGGCATTTCCTACGAGGTGGTGCCGGGCGTGACCGCGGCCTTCGCCGCGGCGGCCGATTTCGAGCTGCCGCTGACCCTGCGGGGCGTCGCCTCCTCCATGGTCTTCACGACCGGGCACGACCTGAAGGGCGATACCCTGCCGGACTGGGGCAAGCTCGCGATCGCGGGCGCAACCGTGGCGGTCTATATGGGCCGCTCGATCGCGGCCCAGGTCGCGTCGCGGCTGATCGAGGCTGGGCTGTCGCCGGATACGGCGGTAGCCGTGGTCGAGAATGCCAGCCTGCCGCACAGGCGGCTGTTCCACGGGACGCTCGCCGACCTGCCGTCGCTCGAGGAGCGCACGGAGCTGGATGGGCCGGTGATGACCATCATCGGCGACGCGGTTGCGGGCGCCAACTTCGAAAACTCCACCCCGATCGCCGCGCATCGCCTTGTGCGCGTCGCGGCGTGAACGAAGAGAGGGCGAAGCCATGAAAGTCCTGACCGCCAACCGGCTGATCGACGGAGAGGCCGTCTGGTACTGCGCCGAGAAGGGCTGGATCGAGCGGATCGGCGGCGCCGACGTGGCGCGCGACGCCTTCGCCGAGGAGCGGCTGCGCGGCATCGGCAAGGCCTCGTACGAACGCGACGAGGTGGTCGACGTCGACCTGATCGACGTGCAGGCGATCGACGGGCGGATCGTGCCGGTTCGCCTGCGCGAACGCATCCGCGCCGCCGGCCCGACCAACCGCCTCGACCTCGGCAAGCAGGCCGAACCAGAAACGACGCATACGGCCTGAGGAGGCCGTACCCAGAGCACCCGAAAGTTCGTTCAATGTACCGTTACGACGAATTCGACCATTCCTTCGTGCAGGCCCGTGTCGCAGAGTTCCGCGACCAGGTCGAGCGCCGGCTGGCGGGCGAGATCACCGAGGACCAGTTCAAGCCGCTGCGGCTGATGAACGGCGTCTACCTGCAACTTCACGCCTACATGTTGCGGGTGGCCATCCCCTACGGCACGCTGAGTTCGCGCCAGATGCGCATGCTCGCCCATATCGCGCGCACCTACGACAAGGGCTACGGCCATTTCACCACGCGCCAGAACATCCAGTACAACTGGCCGTCGCTCGCCGACATCCCGGCGATCCTGGACGACCTGGCGAGCGTGGAGATGCACGCCATCCAGACGTCGGGCAACTGCATCCGCAACGTGACGGCCGATCATTTCGCGGGCGCCGCCGCCGACGAGGTCGCCGATCCGCGCCCCTATGCCGAGATTCTCAGGCAATGGTCCTCGGTGCATCCCGAGTTTTCCTACCTGCCGCGCAAGTTCAAGATCGCGGTGACCGGTGCCGAGCGCGACCGCGCCGCGATCCAGGTGCACGACATCGGCCTGCACGTGAAGAAGAACGCGCAGGGTGAGCTTGGCTTTGCCGTCTATGTCGGCGGCGGGCAGGGGCGTACGCCCATGATTGCCAAGAAGATCCGCGATTTCCTGCCGGAAGAAGACCTGCTCGCCTACTGCACGGCGATCCTGCGCGTTTACAATCTCAACGGCCGGCGCGACAACAAATACAAGGCGCGCATCAAGATCCTGGTGCACGAGACCGGCACGGAAGAGTTGACGCGCCAGGTCGAGGCCGAATTCGCGCATCTTCGGGACACCGAACTGAAGCTTCCCGAGTCCGACATCCGCGCCATCGACGCCTATTTCGCGCCGCCGGCGCTGGTGTCCCATCCCGAGGGCGACGAGGCGGTGAAGCTCGCCCGGCTCGACAGCCGCGCCTTCTCCGAATGGCTCGACCAGAACGTCATCACCCATCGGAATCCCGACTATGCCGCCGTGACGATCTCGCTGAAGGGCATCGGCGAGGCGCCCGGCGACGCGACCGACGCGCAGATGGATGCGGTGGCCGACATCGCCGAGCGCTACGGCTTCGACGAGATCCGGGTCAGCCACGAGCAGAACCTGATCCTGCCGCATGTCGCGCGCGCGGACCTGAAGGCGGTCCACGACAGGCTGGTGGAGATCGGGCTCGCGACCGCGAACTCGAACCTGATCACCGACATCATCGCCTGCCCGGGCCTGGACTACTGCGCCTTGGCCAATGCACGCTCGATCCCGGTCGCGCAGGACATCTCACGGCGTTTCGCCGATCTGGAACGGCAGCGCGAGATCGGCGAGCTGAAGCTCAAGATCTCCGGCTGCATCAATGCCTGCGGGCATCACCACGTCGGCCACATCGGCATCCTCGGCGTCGAGAAGAAGGGCACGGAACTATACCAGATCACGCTCGGCGGCTCGGGGGACGAGCAGACCTCGATCGGCGAGATCGTCGGGCGCGGCTTTGCGGCCGAGGACCTGACCGACGCCATCGAGACGATCGTCGAAACCTATCTATCGCTGCGCGGCGGGCCGTCGGAGCGTTTCATCGACGCCTACCGGCGCGTCGGCGCCGGGCCGTTCAAGGAGGCGCTCTATGCTGGCGAAGCTAAAGCCGCTTGATGCGCGGACCGAGGCCGAGATCGAGGCCGCGGCACTCGAGGAGCGCTACGGCCATCTCGATCCGCAGGACCTGATCGCCCTGTCGATCGGGCGTTTCGATGCGGGCGACATCGCCGCCGTCTCGTCCTTCGGCGCGGATTCGGCGGTGCTGCTGCACATGATCGCACGCATCGATCCCGCGCTGCCGGTGCTCTTCCTCGACACCGACAAGCATTTCGGCGAGACGCTGCAGTATCGCGACGCGCTGGCGGCGGACCTGGGGCTGAAGAACCTCAAGATCGTCCATCCGCGCGCGGAACTCGTGGCGGAGCGCGATCCCGACGGCACGCTGCACCAGCGCGACACCGACGCCTGCTGCGACCTGCGAAAGGTCGAGCCGATGGCGCGTGCGGTGTCGCCCTTCCGGGCCTGGTTCACCGGCCGCAAACGCTACCAGGCCGCCACGCGCGCCACGTTGCCGGTCTTCGAGGCCGTCGGCGAACGCATCCGCATCAATCCGCTGGCGAAGTGGACGACCAAGGATCTCGCCGACTACATGCGCGCACATGCCCTGCGTGAGAACCCACTCGTCGCCTACGGCTATCATTCGATCGGCTGCTTCCCCTGCACCCAGCCGGTGAAGCCCGGCGAGGACGAGCGTAGCGGTCGCTGGGCCGGCCAGTCGAAGATCGAGTGCGGCATCCACCTGTCGGGCCTGGACGATTCGCTGACGGCGTCGTCGCTTTGAAGAATTGGACGGTTCACGATGACTGAAGAGATCAGCCCCGCCGCGCCGCGCCTCTGGACGGCGGAAGGCTTTCGCGAGGAGTCCTGGCGTCATGCCGGGGACGCGGACGCGCTGTCGGGCAATGGCGGCGTGATCCTGCCGCTGGCCGTGTGGAAGGGGCTGGACGAGACGACGCGCGCGGAAAACCGCGACCGCATTGGGGTCCTGCTGGCGCCTGGCGAGATGCTGTCGGAGATCGAGCACGCGTTACCCGACTTGCCGTTGGTGGCGCTGTCCTTCCCCGCCTTCAACGACGGCCGCAGCTTCTCCAAGGCCGCGCTTCTGAAGACCCGGCATGGCTATACCGGGACGGTGCGCGCGAGCGGGCAGGTGCTGATCGACCAGATCCCGCACATGCTGCGCACCGGCTTCGACGAACTCGAAGTGTCGCATCCGACGACGATCCGGCGCCTGGAGCAGGGACGGACCGGCGGTCTTCCGGAATACTATCAGCCGTCCGCGCGACCCGATCTGGCGGAAGGCAAGTACGCCTGGCGCCGGCTGCCGGCGGCCTGAGGTTTCAGGAACGCCGGCAATCGCGGCACGGTTCGGATAGAGAAGTTTCGCGCCGTCCGGGTCCTTCGGATCACTGGACGCCGAGCGGCGGACCGGTGAAGGTGAGCTGGAACCGCGCGGCGCTTTCCATCACCGCCGGCATGTCTTCCGGGATGCGGAAGCGGCCCAGCGCCATCTCGCGGAAGAATCCTTCGAACCCGCCCGGCGTCAGGATGACGATGCTGCGGGACGGAGCGCCGCCAACGACCCGGAACGTATGCTCCCTGCCGCGCGGCACGAACACGGCCTGCCCTGGTCCGCGCGTGAAGGTCTCGCCGTCGAGCCAGAATTCGACGTCTCCCGTGAGGAGGACGAAGGTCTCGTCGGCATCGTGATGAACGTGCCGCGGCGGCCCGGAATTCGGCGGCGACACGGTTTCGAGCACCGACATCTGTCCGCCGGTCCGATCCGGACCCAGCAACGTCATGTAGTACACGCCCTGCCATTCGACGGCACCGGCGCCCAGTATCGAGGGGGTCATCGTCTCTCTCCTGTGCATGAGGTTGAAGAAACGAAAGCGCTTTCGTGGGGAGGGGAGATACCGTAGTTTCGCGCCTGCGATAAATCGATTGATCGTATCGAAGGTATCCGTCCAGTGAATATGGCGGCGTTTGATCTCAATCTGCTGCGCGTCCTGGACGCACTCCTGCGCGAGGGCTCCACCGTCAAGGCGGGTGCCCGCGTGGGCCTCTCGCAGCCGGCCGTCTCGGCGGCATTGAACCGGTTGCGCCATGCGCTGGGGGACGATCTCTTCCTGCGCCGCGGGCAAGGGCTCGAGCCGACCGACTACGCGAAATCGCTGGCGATCCCCCTGCGGCGCGTCCTGGACGAACTGGAAGCGCTGCTCGGCGGACCGGCCGAATTCGTCCCCGCGGAGAGCAATGCCAGCTTCAAGCTGTCGGGCAGCGATTTCTTCGCCGAGATGCTGATGCCGGCACTGGCCGAGCGGATTTCGACGCGGGCGCCGGGAATGCGGGTACAACTCGTCGATCTGGTGCCCAACGACTATGTCGAGACACTGGAAAAGTACGAGGTGGACATCGCGCTCATTCCCCGTACCGAGTTTCCCGACCGGGTCGACCACCGGCCGGTGTTCTGGTCCACCTTCTCGGTGATCGCGAGAAGCGGGCATCCGCGCCTTGCGCGCGCCGGGATTGCGCCGGGCGACGTGGTTCCGGTCGACCTCTTCTGCGATCTCGGCCACGTGTTGTTTTCCCCCGAAGGCAAGCTGAAGGCGATGGGAGACGCGGCCCTTGCGCGGGTCGGACGCGAAAGGCGGGTGGTCATGACCTTGCCGGTCTTCTCCGGCGTCTATCGGGCTGTCGGCGGATCGGACCTGATCGCGCTGATTCCCACACAACTCGCGACGCATGTGGCCAAGCGCGCCTGCCTCGACGTCTACAAGCCCCCGATGCCTATCGACCCCGCGCTGATCACCATGGTCTGGCACCGGCGATCCAGCGCCACGCCGGCGCATCGCTGGCTGCGGGAACTGATCGCGGAAATCCTTGCGCCGCTGAATGAGGACGGGATGGCGTTGCCGAACTGATCGACGCGTTTCCGGACGGATCAGCGTGCCTTCACAGACGCGGCCGACCGAGCCGATATCATCTTGTGCAGGTGGACCATCATGGCGGCGGCGAAGAGCGGCGTGAGCAGATTGAGCAGCGGCACGGCAAGGAAGGCCGCGATCACGAGGCCGGCCAGAAACACCGTGCCGGCGTGGCGGCGCCGCAGCGCCTTGGCGTCGGCCTCGGATCGGAAGCGCATGGCCGCGAACTCGAAGAACTCGCGGCCGAGCAGGTAGCCGTTGACCACGAAGAAGGCGACGAGGTTCACCCCCGGCACCAGAAGGAGGAGCAGCGCGAAGAGGTTGCCGAGGATGACGACGGCGAAGAACTTGACCGCCAGCCACGCCGCCTGGACCGGCGGCACGGCGCGGCCCGGCGTCTCGGCGGGATAGTCCACCCGCTCGACGACCTCGGCCACGTCGTCGAGGAAGAGGCCGGCGATCAGCGCCGAAACCGGCGCGATCAAAAGCCCCAGGCCCAGCGCGAGCACGATGCCGGCGACGATCGCGGCGAAGAGGCCGAGCCAGCCGGTCCAGTCCGGCAGGTCGGGGACGAATTGGTCGAGCCAGGGCAGGGCAAGGTATTCGAAGCCCTGGGCCAGGCCGAACCACAGCGCGACCAGCACAAGGAAGGTCAGCCCGAGCGACTTGAACAGCACGGACCGGAATTCCGGCGAGAAGAGGTGGCCAGCCGCGCGGCCTGCTGCTTCGAAGATCATTGCGTTCCTCAACCTTGGGTCCGGACATAGGCGCGCTCCGGCGTGCCAGCAAGGCTCCGGGGACGCATCGCGGCACCGCTCGTTGACAAAACGCCGGTCGGCGCGGGGATTGCAATGGCAGCCGGATGGTCTAAACGGTTTCGAACCCTTCCTTCCATCTTTCCAGGCGAAAACAGACCGTGGCATCCAATCCGGAATTCGACGTCCTCTGCATCGGCAACGCCATCGTCGACATCATCGCGCGCTGCGACGAGGCCTTTCTCGTCGACAACGCCATCATCAAGGGCGCGATGAACCTGATCGACGCCGAGCGCGCCGAACTGCTCTATTCGAGGATGGGGCCGGCGATCGAGGCTTCGGGCGGCAGCGCGGGCAATACGGCGGCCGGCATCGCCAGCCTCGGCGGCAGGGCGGCCTATTTCGGCAAGGTCAGCGACGACCAGCTCGGCGAACTCTACGCGCACGACATCCGCGCGCAGGGCGTGGCCTTCGACACGAAGCCGCTGAAGGGCTTTCCGCCCACGGCGCGCTCGATGATCTTCGTCACCGAAGACGGCGAGCGCTCGATGAACACCTATCTGGGCGCCTGCGTGGAGCTCGGCCCCGAGGATGTCGAGGAGGAGAAGGCGAAGGGCGCCAAGGTGACCTATTTCGAGGGTTATCTGTGGGACCCGCCGCGGGCGAAGGAAGCGATCCGCCGCACCGCCGACCTGGCGCACGCGGCCGGCCGCGAGGTGTCGATGACGCTGTCCGACCCCTTCTGCGTCGACCGCTATCGCGAAGAATTCCTCGACCTGATGCGCTCGGGCACGGTCGACATCGTCTTCGCCAACGAGAGCGAGCTGAAGTCGCTGTACCAGACCGCATCGTTCGACTCAGCGCTCGACGCCATTCGCAAGGACTGCAAGCTCGCCGCCGTGACGCGCTCGGAGCATGGCTCGGTCGTGGTGCGCGGCGACGAGACGGTGACGGTGGAGGCGATCGAGATTTCGGAGCTGGTCGACACGACGGGCGCCGGCGACCTCTACGCTGCGGGATTCCTGTTCGGCTACACCACGGGCCGCAGCCTCGCCGACTGCGGCAAGCTCGGCTCGCTGGCGGCCGGCATCGTCATCCAGCAGGTGGGGCCGAGGCCGCAGAAGAGCTTGCGCGAGATCGCGAGGCAGCGGGGGCTGGTTTAGGGGACTTCCACATCAGGAAGGTCCGCCCCTCACAAAACATCCTCCGGCTTTCTCCCCGGCCGGCTCCGGTAGGTCGGGATCGTCCAGCCGAAGCGGATGGCGCCGCCGCGGACGGCCAGCGCCGACAAGGCGCCGACGCCGGCGGCGAGCGGCATCGCCACCCCGAACACCGCAAGCGCGGTGAAGGTGGCGGCGCCGACGAGGGCGGCGGTCACGTAGATTTCGGGGCGCAGGAGCACCGACGGCTCGGCGGCGAGCAGATCGCGCAGAATGCCGCCGAAGGTCGCGGTCATGACGCCGGTGACGACGGCGACGGTCGCCGACCCGGTGACCACGAGGCCCTTGTAGGCTCCGTAGACGCAATAGGCGGCGAGCCCGACGGCGTCGAGCCACAGGAGCAGCTTGTAGCGGGATTCCAGACGGTGGGCGGTGAAGTAGACGATGACCGCGACGGCCGCGCAGACGAGGATGTAGTCCTGGTTGACGGTCCAGAATACCGGCACGCCGAGCACGAGGTCGCGCAGGGTTCCGCCGCCGATGCCGGTGGCAGCGGCGAGGAAGATGAACCCCAGTATGTCGAGCTGCTTGCGCGAGGCCGCCAGCGCGCCGGTCGCGGCGAAGACGGCGACGCCGGCATAGTCGAAGAAGACGAGCGGGTTCATCGAGGCCTCCCCGCCGAGCAATAGCTCAAGGCGGGGAAAAGCACAAAGATCAGGCCTTGCCGTCCTGCTCGGCCCCGGCGGTCTCACCCGCGGATTCGGGCGCCTGGGCTGCAGCCTTTGGGCCGCCCTTGGCTACGCCGACCATGGCCGGCCGCAGCACGCGCTCGCCGATGACGTAGCCGGTCTGCACGACCTGCACGACGGTGTTGGCGGGCACGTCGGGATTGGGCACTTCGAACATGGCCTGATGGAAGTTCGGATCGAACTTCTCGCCCTCTGGCGCGATCTTCTTGACCCCGTGGCGCTCCAGTGCGGAGATCATGCTGCGCTCGGTCATCTCGACGCCTTCGAGCAACGCGGCGAACCCGGCCTCGCCCTTCTCCTTCGCCTCGACGGGAACCGCGTCGAGCGCGCGACGCAAATTGTCGGAGACGGTCAGCATGTCGCGGGCGAAGTTCGCGATGGCGTAGTTGCGCGCGTCGTGCACGTCGCGCGCCGTGCGGCGGCGAAGGTTCTCCATTTCGGCGGCGAGGCGGAGCGCCTTGTCCTTCAGATCCTCGTTTTCCTTGGCAAGGCGCATGAAGGCTTCGAAATCGGCCTGGTTCTCGTTGTCCGGCGCGCCTTCGGATGGCTGTCCGGCCTGATCGGCGGCGTGCTCCGCGTAGCCGCTCTTCACGGCGTCCAGATCCGGCGCGCGTTCGTCTTTCGGATGGTCGCTCATCGCTTGATCCCGTATTCCTGCGAGTAACTTGAAAAGTTGGCCCCGATATCGAGGCTCGGTGCCCAAAAATCAAGGGGCGGGGGCGGCTGCGCGTGCGTCCGGACTACCGCAGCATGCGCGATATCATCTGGGCGGTATAGTCGACCATCGGCACGATGCGGGCATAGTTGAGGCGGGTGGGACCGATGACGCCCAGCGCCCCGATGACGCGGGAATCCTTGTCGCGGTAGGGGGCGACCACGAGGGAGGAGCCGGACAGCGAGAAGAGCTTGTTCTCCGAGCCGATGAAAATGCGCACGCCCGAGCCTTCCTCGGCCAGTTCCAGGAGCTGGATCAGGCCTTCCTTGGTCTCGAGGTCCTCGAAGAGGTGTTTGAGCAGCTCGATGTCGGCCTGGGCCGTGACATTTTCCAGGAGATTGGCGCGGCCACGGACGATGAGGCGCGCCGGCGAGGTGCCGCTCTCCGTGCCGGCCCACACGGCGAGGCCCTTCTCGACGAGATCTTGCGACAGCGAATCCAGCGCGGCGCGCGTCTCTTCGCGAAGCCGCGCGATCTCTGCGCGCGCCTCGGCCAGCGTGCGTCCCCGGATGTGGGCGTTGAGGAAGTTCGAGGCCTCGTGGAGCTGCGAGGTGGTGACGCCTTCCGGCAGGTCGACCACGCGGTTCTCCACGTCGCCGGACTGCGAGACCAGGACGGCGAGCGCCTTGTTCGGCTCGAGCTGAATGAACTCGATGTGCTTCAGCGCCGCCTCGCTCTTCCCCGACAGCACCAGCCCGGCGCCACGCGACATGCCCGACAGCATCTGGCTTGCCTCGGTCAGCATGTGCTCCAGCGAGGCGCCGTTGCCCGAGGCCTTGATCTGGGCGTCGATGACCCGGCGCTCGTCCTCCGAAAGGTCGCCGATCTCCATGAAAGCGTCGACGAAGAAGCGCAGGCCCTTCTGGGTCGGCAGGCGCCCCGCCGACACGTGCGGCGAATAGATGAGGCCGAGATGCTCGAGGTCGCTCATCACGTTGCGCACCGTGGCCGGCGACAGGGACGAGGGCAGGAGACGCGACAGGTTGCGCGAGCCGACGGGCTCGCCGTCGCGCAGGAAGGAATCGGCGATCAGGCGGAAGATCTCGCGCGATCGCGTATCGAGCGACTGCAGGGTCGGATCCATGATGGGTATCGTCATCGGCGGCGAACCTTTTGGGTAAGGATATAATCCGCCCCGGCGGGAACACAACTCGCAAGCGTCCCGGTTTTCCTTTGCGTCGGCGTTGGCATGGCGTTACAAGCCGCGTTTCATCGATCGGTCAGGAAATCCTCATGCGTCCCTCGAAGCGCCAGCCCGGCGAAATGCGTCCCGTCAGCTTCGAGCGCGGGGTGTCCAAACATGCGGAAGGCTCGTGCCTCGTCAAGTTCGGCGACACGCATGTGCTCTGCACGGCGAGCCTCGAAGAGAAGGTTCCGCCATGGATGCGCAACAGCGGCAAGGGCTGGGTGACGGCCGAATACGGGATGCTGCCGAGGGCGACCGGCGACCGCATGCGCCGCGAGGCTTCCGCCGGCAAGCAGGGCGGCCGAACTCTGGAAATTCAGCGCCTTATCGGGCGCTCGCTGCGCGCCGTCGTCGACATGCAGGCACTCGGCGAGGTGCAGATCACGGTCGACTGCGACGTGATCCAGGCCGACGGCGGGACACGGACGGCGTCGATCACCGGCGGCTTCGTGGCGTTGCACGATTGCCTGAAATGGATGGAAGCGCGCAAGATGCTCTCCGTCTCCAAGGTGCTGAAGGATCATGTGGCGGCCATTTCCTGCGGCATCCATGGCGGGGCCTGCGTGCTCGACCTCGACTATGCCGAGGATTCGGCGGCGGAGGCCGACGCCAACTTCGTCATGACCGGCAAGGGCGGGATCGTGGAGATCCAGGGCACCGCCGAGGGCGAGGCGTTCTCGGAGGAGCAGTTCAACGAGCTCCTCGCGCTGGCCAAGAAGGGAATCACGCGTCTGGTCGACCTGCAGAAGATGGCGGTCGGCTGAACGATGCGGCCGCGCTCGATCCTCGAATCAGCGCTCTACGTGACCGACCTCGGCGCCGCCGAGGCGTTCTACAGCGAGGTGCTCGGGCTCGAAAGGCTCGTGAAGGTCGAGGGGCGTCACGTCTTCTTCCGCTGCGGCGAGGGCGTGTTGCTGCTGTTCAATGCGGATGCCACGCAGGTTCCGCCTCCGGCGGACGCGAGACTGCCCGTCCCGCCGCACGGCACGCGGGGCCACGGGCACCTGTGCTTTGCCGCGCCGGGCGACGAGATCGACCGCTGGAAGACTTTCCTGGAGGAGCGCGGCATCGCCATCGAGGCTGACTTCGAATGGCCTCAAGGCGGCCGTTCCATCTATTTCCGCGATCCGTCCGGCAACTCGCTGGAGTTCGCCGAGCCGCGCATCTGGGGCATCGAATGAACACGCTCGAAAAGCAGAAGATTGTGGTCGCCAGCCACAATGCCGGCAAGCTCAGGGAGTTCGCCGACCTGATGGCGCCCTTCGGCATCGAGGCAAAATCGGCGAAGGACTACGGGCTTCCGGAGCCGGAGGAGACCGGGACGACGTTCGAGGAGAACGCCTACATCAAGGCGCACGCGGCGGCGCTAGCGACCGGCCTGCCGGCGCTGTCGGACGATTCGGGCCTCTGCGTCGACGCGCTCGACGGCGCGCCGGGCGTCTACACCGCCGACTGGGCGACGCAAGCCGACGGATCGCGCGACTTCATGCTGGCGATGGAGAAGACCGAGAAGTTGCTCCGGGAAAGGGGCGCGACCGATCCATCGCAGCGCACCGGGCGCTTCGTCGCCGTGATCTGCCTTTGCCAGCCCGACGGCAGCGCGGAGTATTTCCGCGGCGAGGCGAAGGGGCGGCTCGTCTGGCCTCCGCGCGGCGACAAGGGATTCGGCTACGATCCCGTGTTCCAGCCGGAGGGTTTCGACGTCACCTTCGGCGAAATGCCGGCCGAAGAGAAGCATGGCTGGAAGCCGGGGCAGGAGGAGGCGCTGTCGCACCGCGCCCGCGCCTTCCAGAAGTTCGCACGGGCGAAGCTCGGCGTGTCATGAGCAAGCCTGAGCACAGGCCGGACGACCGCTCGCCGGGCTTCGGGATCTACGTGCACTGGCCGTTCTGCGCGGCCAAGTGCCCCTATTGCGACTTCAATTCGCACGTGCGCCACCAGCCGGTCGACCAGGAGCGGTTCGCGCGCGCCTTCGCGACGGAACTGGCCACGATGCGGGAGCGTACCGGTCCGCGCACGGTCACCAGTATCTTCCTGGGCGGCGGTACGCCGTCGCTCATGCAGCCCGGCACGGTTGGCGCGATCCTGGAGGCGGTCGCCTCCAACTGGACCGTTCCGGACGGGATCGAGGTGACGCTGGAAGCGAACCCGTCCTCCGTCGAGGCCGGTCGCTTCCGGGGCTACCGTGCGGCGGGCGTCAACCGCGTCTCGCTCGGCGTGCAGGCGCTGAACGACGCGGACCTGAAGTTCCTCGGCCGGCTGCACGACGTGGACGAGGCGCTGACGGCGATCGAACTCGCCCGCGAGACCTTTCCGCGCCTGTCCTTCGATCTGATCTATGCGCGGCCGGGCCAGACCCCGGATGCATGGCGAGCGGAACTGGAAACCGCGATCGGGTACGCGGCCGACCATCTGTCGCTCTACCAGCTGACGATCGAGGAAGGCACGCCGTTCCACGCGCTGCATGCGGCGGGCAAGTTCGCGGTCCCTGATGGGGACCATGCCGCTGACCTCTACGCCCTGACTCAGGAAGTGACCGCCGCGCGGGGGCTGCCGGCCTACGAGATATCGAACCACGCCAGGCCGGGCGCGGAGAGCCGCCACAACCTCACCTACTGGCGCTACGGCGAATATGTCGGCGTCGGCCCCGGCGCGCACGGCCGGTTTGTCGGCGGCGGCACGCGCAACGTCACGATCGCCGAGCGGATGCCGGAACGCTGGCTGTCGCTAGTCGAGGCCAAGGGCCACGGCATTGTCGACGGTGAGACGCTGACGCGCAGCGAAGAGGCCGACGAGTTCCTGCTGATGGGGCTGCGTCTTGCCGAGGGCATAGACCTCGCCCGCTACGAGCAGCTTTCGGGCCGGCCGCTCGCATCCGAGCGGATTGCCGTGCTCCAGGACGAGGACCTTGTCGCGCCGGTCGGCAATTCGCGTCTCAGAGCGACGCCGGCGGGGATGATCGTGCTCGATGCGGTCGTGGCGGACCTGGCGCGCTGAGACCGCGGGTCCGTACTACCCGGCCCTGGCCACAGACAAGCAAAGTCCCGGCCGATAGAGGCCGGGACGCAATTTCGGATCGGTCGTTCTGGCGAACTAGTGGCGGGCGAGCCAGTCGTCGATGTCGCGCTCAGCCTCGTCCTTGCCCTTGCCATAGCGCTCCTGGATCTTGCCGGAAAGCTCGGTGCGCTTGCCTTTGACGACGTCGAGATCGTCGTTCGTGAGCTTGCCCCACTGCTGCTGCGCCTTGCCCTTGAACTGCTCCCAGTTTCCTTCGATACGGTCCCAATTCATGGTGTTCTCCTGTTTCCTCATTGGATGACGGTTCGCGACCGTCTGGCAGGAAAACGCGGGCGCGGGTCGGGGGTTCCTCGCAAAAAAAGCGCGCTGGCGCCGCCGCCCGCAGACACTGCAACGGAAAAGCCCCGCCGGATCGCTCCGGCGGGGCTTTGATTTGTCGCGGCTCGGAAGCTGGCGGGCGCCTTACGAGTTGCCCTGCTTCTTCAGCGCGGCACCCAGGATGTCGCCCAGCGAGGCGCCGGAGTCGGTCGAGCCGAACTGCGCCACGGCTTCCTTCTCCTCGGCGATTTCCAGCGCCTTGATGGAGACGGTGATGCGGCGGGTCTTCTTGTCGAACTGGGTGACCCGGGCATCCACCTTCTGGCCGACGGAGAAGCGCTCGGGGCGCTGCTCGTCGCGGTCGCGGGAGAGGTCCGCGCGGCGGATGAAGGTGTCCATGTCGTGGTCGACCAGACGCACGTCCAGGCCGCCGTCCTTGACCGCCAGAACCTCGGCGGTGACAATGGCACCCTTGCGCAGATCGCCCGAGGTCGCGGCTTCGCCGACGGCGTCGCGGCCGAGCTGCTTGATGCCCAGCGAGATGCGCTCCTTGTCGATGTCGACATCGAGCACCTGCGCCTTGACCATGTCGCCGCGATTGTACTCCTCGATCACCTGCTCGCCCGGACGGTTCCAGTCGAGGTCGGACAGGTGCACCATGCCGTCCACGTCGCCTTCCAGGCCGATGAACAGGCCGAACTCGGTCTTGTTCTTGACCTCGCCCTCGACGGGCGATCCGACCGGATGGCTGCGCGCGAAGGCCTCCCACGGGTTCTCAAGCGTCTGCTTGAGGCCGAGCGAGATGCGGCGCTTCTGCGGGTCCACCTCGAGCACGACCACGTCGACCTGCTGGGTGGTCGACAGGATCTTGCCGGGGTGCACGTTCTTCTTGGTCCACGACATCTCGGAGACGTGGATGAGACCCTCGATGCCCGGCTCCAGCTCCACGAAGGCGCCGTAGTCGGTGATGTTGGTGACCGTGCCGGTGATCTTCTTGCCGAGCGGGAACTTGGTGCCGATGTCGGACCACGGATCCGCCTCGAGCTGCTTCATGCCGAGCGAGATGCGGTGGGTTTCCTGGTTGATGCGGATGATCTGCACCTTGACCGTCTGGCCGATGTTGAGGATTTCGGTCGGATGGTTGACGCGGCGCCAGGCCATGTCGGTGACGTGCAGCAGGCCGTCGATGCCGCCGAGGTCGACGAACGCACCGTAGTCGGTGATGTTCTTGACCACGCCCTCGACCACCTGACCCTCTTCGAGGTTCTGGACGATCTCGGAACGCTGCTCGGCGCGGCTCTCCTCGAGCACGGTGCGGCGCGACACCACGATGTTGCCGCGGCGGCGATCCATCTTGAGGATCTCGAAGGGCTGCGGGTTGTGCATCAGCGGGGAGACGTCGCGGATCGGGCGGATATCGACCTGCGAGCGCGGCAGGAAGGCCACGGCGCCGTCGAGATCGACCGTGAAGCCGCCCTTGACCTGGTTGAAGATGATGCCTTCGACGCGCTCGCCCTTGTTGAACTTCTCTTCGAGGCGGACCCAGCTTTCCTCGCGGCGAGCCTTCTCGCGCGACAGCATGGCTTCGCCCAGCGCGTTTTCGATGCGCTCGACATAGACCTCGACCTCGTCGCCGACTTTCATCTGGCCGTCCTTGGCCTTGGCGCCGAATTCCTTCAGCGGCACGCGGCCCTCGACCTTCAGGCCGACGTCGATGATGGCCATGTCCTTCTCGATGGCCGTGATGATGCCCTTGACGACGGAGCCTTCGGCCGAATGGCTTTCGGAAAAGGACTCATCGAGCATGCTCATGAAGTCGTCGAGGGACGGATTTGCCGAATTGGCGGTAGCTTGTGACATTCGTTCTCCTGGATGCCCCTCGCTCTCGTGGCGTCGGGGCGGCACCGGTGGTTCGTGTTGCGTTGCGCCAGCCCGGCATTCCGCTCTCCTTCGAGCGAGCGGCCGATCTTCGGCCAGTTCCGGTGCATTCTCGAATGCGGGCGGCGGTTCAATGGCTGAAATGCAAAATGGCGGTTCGCCAACCCTTGCCTGCCTGAAGGGTTCTCGCGCCGCCGCTGCATCCAGTCAGTTCTTCGCGGCAAGAGCCTCGTCTACGATGGCGCAGGCCGCGAGAAACGCCGCCTCTATACTCATTCCGGACGTGTCGAGCAAGTGCGAGTCGGCGGCGGGCCTGAGCGGCGAGTCCGCCCGGCCCATGTCGCGCGCGTCGCGCCGCTCGATGTCGGCCAGGATCGCGCCGTATTCGGCCTGCCCGCCGAGGCGCAGGATCTCGCGATGCCGCCGGCCGGCGCGCACCTGCGGGCTGGCCGTCACGTAGAGCTTCACGTCGGCATCGGGGCAGACCACCGTGCCGATGTCGCGCCCGTCGAGCACCGCGCCCGGCGCCACGCGAGCGAAATCGCGCTGCTTTTCGACCAGGACGCGCCGCACCGCCGGATGAACGCTGACCCGCGACGCGGCCTCGCCGACCTCGTGGGTGGACAGGACCAGCGGATCCAAACCGGCGAAATCCACTTCGCGTGCGGCTTCCACCGCCTGCGCCTCGTCTTCGAGCGACAGGTCGGCACTCAGAAGAGCATGCGCGACAGCGCGGTAGGAGAGGCCTGTGTCGAGATGGCGAAGGCCGTATTGCGTGGCGAGCCGGCGCGACAGCGTGCCCTTGCCCGAGGCCGCGGGTCCATCAACGGCGATGACGAAAGGAGTGGTCATGGCGGGGGTTGAAGCGGGATTCGAGGGAGGGCGCAAGGGGCAGGGGATGTGCAAGTGGTGCCGAGCCTCGGGCGCCGAGTGGGGCGTGCAGGTTGCAGCCTTTGCGAATGGACAGCCCGAGCACAATACCCTTGCCAGCCGATGCAGGTTTCCATCAGTCTGTCTTCAGGAGCGGAGGGGCACTGGTCTGGAATGCTGAACCGAAAGCAGCTGGGGCGCCTGGCGCCAAGCCGCCTCAGTCTGATGATGATCCTGGCGGGGGGGCTTTATCTTGGTCCCTTGCTGGCCGGCCTGTCCCGGCAGCCCCGCTGGACGGTCGTGGCCTGTGCTGGGGTCCTGGCCCTCTGGAGCTTCCTCTACCGCAGCGCCTCCTGGCCACGTCGGCTTGCAGACCTGGGCAGGCCAGAGGTCTTTTTAGCGACGATGCTTCTCGTATGCGTGATGCTGGCACTTTCCGGCCTTTCTTTCGTGGCAGGGCTTGGATTGGCACAGATCGCCGGAGGCGTCTCGCTACCCCTTTGGGTGCCTTTGAGCATCCCGTTGCTTTCGCTGACGATCGCCTTGTTCATCCAGTCACCCCGCGAAGCGACCGAGATGGACGCCTTCCTCGACGATGCGCTGCGGCAGCTCGAGGGTTTCCCACCCTTGCCGTCGGCCCCCGACATCAGCCAGTCCGCCAGAGCGGTGGCTGCGAAGCTCGAAGGACTGCGGGAAAGGGCGACGGTAGCCGAGGTCCGTGCAGTTATCGGGGAGGCGGCCGTCCATGACGCGGCGCTGCTCGCTGCAATCGACAAGATGGGTGTTCCACCTCCGCGTCCCGCCCTCGTGGCAGCGATCCTGATCGTCACCGATCCGACGGGAGCTCCGGGTCTGGAAGCTCGCGGCGAAGCTGCCTGGGTTTTCGACGCGATCGGTGGTGACCCCGAGCTGGAGATGCTTTTCGCCCGACGGGCCGTCGAACTCCTGGCGGAAGCGCCGTTCCTCTTCCGCGACATGCCCTATTCCTACGACGTCGATCAATCGGCCGCCCGCAGTCCGGATCCGGAAGCGGCCCAGGCCCTGAAGAATCTGCGGGATCGTCTCAACGAATTGTCGAAGGAAGAGGATGATTTTGATGAATCCGGAGCCGCCGAGTGATGGCATGAACGGCTCACATCCACCGGTTTCGATCCTCGGATAACCGGCGGCGCAAGCTGCGACTGGATGGAGCAGTCGCCCCCCTCACACGCTCCGCGTAATACCCCCGTCGATCCGCAGATTCTGCCCCGTCATGTAGCTCGACTTTTCCGAGGCCAGGAACAGGATCAGCTCCGCCACCTCCTCCACGGTGCCGTAGCGGCCCATGGGGATGCGGGCGCGGCGGTCTTCCTTTTCGGGCAGGGACGATATGAAGCCGGGGAGAACGTTGTTCATGCGGACGTTGTCGGCGGCGTATTTGTCGGCGAAGAGTTTCGTAAAGGCGGCGAGGCCGGCGCGGAAGACGCCGGAGGTGGGGAACATCTCTTCCGGCTCGAACAGCGCGTAGGTCGAGATGTTGACGATCGATCCGGATTTCTGGGCCTGCATCACCGGCGTGACGAGGCGCGTCATGCGGATGACGTTGAGGAGATAGAACTCCATCCCGAGGTGCCAGTCGGCGTCGGAGATTTCGAGCACCGGTCCCTTGGGGCCGTGGCCGGCGCCGTTGACCAGCGCGTCGATGCGGCCAAAGCGCTCCATGGTCGCGTCGAAGAAGTGGCGCAGGTCGTCGGGCTCGCGGTTGGAGCCGGTGAACCCGAGGCCGCCGAGTTCGGCCGCCAGCGCCTCGCCCTTGCCGGACGACGACAGGATCGCGACGGCGTAGCCGGCTTCGGCGAGCTTTCGCGCCGCGCCCGCTCCCATGCCCGATCCGCCCCCGACGATCATCGCGACCTTGGCCATCCGGTTCTCCCGTGATCCGTTGCACCGTCCTAAAGAGCACTCGGGAATATCCGGACCGCGGGGCGACCGCAAGCAGCGGCCCGGAGGCGATGTGTCCGGCCAGGCGTCCGGCGGTGCGCGGCGGTGGCGCGTTGACAAGGGCGGCGAGACACCGGCGAAATGGGCGGCGGCCGCAGCCTCGCGGAACCCGCGTCACCACCAAGCCGGAGCCGATCGTGAAGCAAGAAGCCGACCTGATCGTCACAAATGCCCGCGTGCTCACCATGGACGACGCCTTGCCCCAGGCTGAGGCGGTCGCGGTGAAGGACGGCACGATCGCCTTCGTCGGCCCTGCCGCCGAGGCCGAGGACTGGAGGGGGTCGCAGACGCGCGTGATCGACGCCGGGGGCTGCTCCGTGCTGCCGGGCTTCATCGAGAGCCACGTGCATCTGTTCATGGGAGCGGCCGAACTCGTGCATCTCCAACTCTTCGGCGTGAAGGGGATCGACGCGCTTGGCGAGAGGCTGCGCGCGTATGCCGCCGCGCGCCCGGACGACAGGGTGCTGTTCGGCCAGTCCTGCGACTACACGATCCTCGGCAACGGCGAGACCCTGACCCGGCATCATCTCGACCGTATTGTCGCCGACCGTCCCGTCGCGCTCGTCGCACCCGACCACCACACGATGTGGGCCAACACCAGGGCGCTGGAGATGGCCGGGCTGCTGAACGGCAAGGTGGTCAATCCCGGCAACGAGGTGGTGATGGGCGCCAACGGGCTGGCGACCGGGGAACTGCGCGAATCCGAGGCGATGACCCCGGTGGTGCACCTCGCCGGCGAGAACCGCGTGCGGCTCGGCGTCCAGACCGGCGGCGAGCCGGAGCGATGGCCGAGCCCGGCCGAATGGGAAGCCGACAAGGAGATCATGCGCCGCGGCCTCGCCTACGCCGCCGAGCACGGCATCACCTCGTTCCACAACATGGACGGTAACCTCTACCAGCTGCAGATCCTGGCAGAGATCGAGAAGGATGGCGGGTTGCTCTGCCGCGCGCAGGTGCCGTTCCACTACAAGAAGCCGATGACGCTGGAGGACCTGGAGAAGGCCTCGGCGATGGCCGACCGCTACGCCTCGGAGTGGATATCCTCCGGCATGGTCAAGGTCTTCATGGACGGCGTCATCGATTCCGGCACCGCCCACATGATCGAGCCCTATGCAGACGGCGGCAACTGGCGCGGCGAGCCGTACTTTTCCGACGCAGAGTTTGCGGCACTTGCGACCGAGATCGACCGGCGCGGCCTGCAGATCGCGGTTCATGCGATCGGCGATGCCGCGGTGCGGACAGTACTCGACGGCTATGAGACGGCCAGAAAGGCCAACGGCGCGCGCGACAGCCGCCACCGCATCGAGCACATCGAAGTGACGACGGACGCCGATATTCCGCGGTTTGCCAAGCTCGGCGTCATCGCCTCCATGCAGCCTCCGCACCCACCGGGCTCCATGGGGCTGCCGCTCGAACCGACCGTCTCCAAGATCGGCCGCGACCGCTGGCGGCTCGCCTATGCCTGGCGCACCATCAAGGAGACCGGCGCGCACGTGGTCTTCGCCTCCGACTGGCCGGTGTCGCCGATCGACCCGATCGCGGGCATCCAGGCGGCAGTGATGCGCAAGCGCTGGGCAGACGACCTGCCCGACCATGCTTTCTCGCTGCACGAGGCGATTGCCGGCTACACGGTAGAAGGCGCCTACGCGCAGTTCGCCGAGCACCGGAAGGGGCGGCTGAAGCCCGGATATCTCGCCGATATCGTTGTCTTTTCGGGCGATGTGGAGGCGTCCGCGCCGGAGACTCTGCACGAGATTCGCCCGGTCACGACCATCTGCGGGGGCAAGATCACCTACCAGGCCTGACAAATGGCACGCGGGTTGCTTGCTTTCCCGTTGCCGGTTTTGAATGGTCGTTCAACAAGCAGGTTGCCAAGGCAGACGCCTTGTGCTGACATCGAGCGGGAACAAAAAAACCCGGCGCGAAGATGCGGGGCACGACAGGAGCGGGGCTGGATCTTGCCGGAGACACCGGAACGCAATGCCATCGAGGTCAGGGGCGTCAACAAGGTCTTCGGCTTCGGACCGGACAAGGTGATCGCGCTCGACGACGTCCACGTGGCGATCCGCGAGAACGAGTTTTTCACGCTCCTGGGCCCGTCGGGCTGCGGCAAGACGACGCTTCTGAGGCTGATCGCCGGCTTTGACTTCCCCACCGATGGCGAGATCCTGCTGCACGGCCAGGACATCGCGCCGCTGCCGCCGCACAAGCGGCCCGTCAACACCGTCTTCCAGAGCTACGCGCTCTTTCCCCACCTGACCGTGGCGAAGAACATCTCCTTCGGCCTTGAGATGCTCGGACGGCCCAAGGACGAGGTCGACGCCCGCGTCGACGAAATGCTGAAGCTTGTGCGCATGGAGGAACTGAGGAACCGCTCGACGGCGCAGATCTCGGGCGGGCAGCAGCAGCGCGTCGCGCTCGCCCGCGCGCTCGCGCCGCAGCCCAAGGTGCTGCTGCTCGACGAGCCGCTGTCGGCGCTCGACTACAAGCTGCGCAAGGAGATGCAGATCGAACTGAAGCGCCTGCAGCACGAGACGGGTATCACATTCATCTTCGTCACCCACGACCAGGAGGAGGCGCTGACCATGTCGGACCGCATCGCGGTGATGTCGGCCGGCAACATCCTGCAGATCGGCTCCCCGGAAGAGATCTACGACCGCCCGGCGGTGCGTTTCGTCGCCGACTTCATCGGCGAGACGAACTTCCTCGAAGGATCGATCGAGGAACGCGCCGCGGGCGGGGCGCGAGTCAGGATCTCCTCCGGCGCGGTGATCGACGCCTCGGTCGCCGAGGGCTTCCAGCCGTCCGGACGGGTGACCGTCGTGGTGCGCCCGGAACATGCCAGGCTTTCGGTCGAAGGCGGGCAACTGGCGGGGCGGCTCTCCAACATCGTCTATTTCGGCACGGACACGCATTTCCACGTCGAACTCGACGGCGGCGGCGAGTTCATCGTGCGGCGGCAGAACGCCAGGGACGACCGCGGGACTGCCAGGATCGGCGATCCGGTGTCGATCGTCATCGGGGCGGGCGCCGCCCAGGTCCTGAGGGACTAGCCGATGTCGCAAGCCGCCGAGACAGCCCGGAAGGCCGAACATGACGACGTTCGCAAGCGCTGGCTGCTCTCCGCGCCCGCGCTGGCGATCATCTTCATGGCGAGCATCGGGCCGCTGCTCGTCGTGGTTGTCTATTCCTTCCTGACCCCGGGCCCCTATGGCGACGTGAAATGGGCGTTCTCGACCGACGCCTGGATCAGCGTCTTCCTGCAGCGCGACATCTTCGAGGGAACGCTCGGCATTGCCGACGCGCACCTGCAGATATTCCTGCGCTCGGTGCGGCTTTCCCTCTTCACGACCATCGCCACGCTCGCGTTCGGCTTCCCGACGGCCTATTTCATAGCCACACGGCCCCAGAGGACGCAGGCGCTGTGGCTGTTCGTCATCACGATACCGTTCTGGACCAACCTCCTGATCCGCACTTTCGCCGTGCAGGAGGTCATCCGCAACGAAGGCATCCTCAACACGGCCCTCGTCGGGCTCGGCATCATCTCGGCGCCAATCCAGATCCTCTATACCGACTGGGCGATCGCCATCGGCATGATCTACGTCTACCTGCCGCTGATGGTCCTGCCGCTCTACGCCTCGATGGAGAAGCTCGATTTCCGGCTGGTCGAAGCGGGCTACGACCTCTACGCGACCCGCTTCAGGGTGCTCACGCGCATCATCGTGCCGCTGGTCAAGCCCGGCATCGTGGCCGGCTCCATCCTGGTCTTCATCCCCTCGCTCGGCGCATACGTCACGCCCCGCGTGTTGGGGGGAGGCAAGCAGATGATGCTGGGCAACCTGATCGAACTGCAGTTCGGCGCCGGGCGCAACTGGCCGCTGGGCGCCGCGCTGGCGCTGACGCTCACCGTCATCGTCATGGTCGCGCTCCTGTTCTACGTACGCTACGCAGCGCAGTCGGAGCGGCGGCATGGCTAGCGGGCGGTCCAACTTTTCCATCAGGCACCAGCCGGGTTTCACCACGGTGGCCGTGCTCTGCTTCGCACTGCTTTATCTGCCGATCGTGACGCTCGTCGTCTTCGCGTTCAATGCCGGGCGCTCCGTGGCCATATGGGAAGGCTTCTCGCTGCGCTGGTTCGAGGCGGCATGGAACAACGAGCGCGTCATCGAGGCGTCGATCCGTTCAGTACAGATCGCGTCAGTCGCGGCGGTCGTCGCCACCATCGCCGCAACCATGGCCGCGCTCGCCACGACCCGGACGAGACCTTATCGCGGCCTGACCTTCAAGTATGCGTTCATCAACCAGCCGCTGATGATCCCCGAGATCGTGACGGCCGTCGCACTGCTGATCGTCTTCGCGCGGATCAAGGTGGCGACGGGCTATTCGGGCCTCGGCTACCTCATCGTGGCGCATACTGCCTTCTGCATTCCCTTCGCCTACCTCCCCATCCGCGCGCGGCTGGAGAGCATGGACCTGACGCTGGAGACGGCGGCCGCCGACCTCTACGCGACCCCCTGGAAGGTGTTCACCCGCGTCACCCTGCCGCTCTTGTGGCCCGGCATCATCGCCGGCCTCATGCTGGCCTTCGTCATCTCCCTCGACGACGTCGTCATCACGGAGTTTGTCAAATCCGGCGGACAGGATACGCTGCCGACGTACATGCTCGGGCAGTTGAGGCGGCTGGTTACCCCGGAGATGAATGCCATCTCCACGGTCTTCCTGCTGATCTCGATCCTGATCGTGACGGTGTTCTTCTTCATCAGCAGGCGAAGCACATAACATCCAGAAGGGTAAGGAAGCTGAGATGAAACACAGACTGACGATAGCGGCGATCACCGCCGCGCTCATGGCAACCACGGGGCTCGCGCGCGCCGAGGGCGAACTCAACATCTTCAACTGGGGCAACTACACCGCCCCCGAACTGATCAAGAAGTTCGAGGACACCTACCAGGTCAAGGTCACCGTCACGGACTACGATTCCAACGACACGGCGCTGGGAAAGATCCGGCAGGGCGGCCACGGCTACGACATCGTCGTCCCGTCCGCCTCCTACGTGCAGATCTGGGTGGAGGAAGGGCTGCTGCTCGAGAGCAATCCGAACCAGATGGAGAACTTCAAGAACGTCGATCCGCGCTGGGTCGACGTCGAGTTCGATCCGGGCCGCAAGTACACCGTTCCGTGGCAGTGGGGCTCGACGGGCGTGTCGGTCGATACGGCCGTTTATGGCGGCGACATCAACACGTCGGCGATCTTCCTCGATCCGCCGCCGGAACTCGCAGGCAAGATCAACGTCGTGCCGGAGATGGCCGACGTGATGCATCTGACGATCCGCTACATGGGCGGCGAGCCCTGCACGGGCGACTTGGAGGTGCTCAAGAAGGTTCGCGACAAGCTGGTCGAGGCCAAGGGCAAGTGGATATCGATGAACTACGGCAACATCGAAGCCATGGCCAAGGGCGACTACGCCGCGACCGTCAACTGGAACGGCGCCTCCATGCGCATGCGCCTGGAGAAGGATACGATCCACTACGGCTATCCCAAGGAAGGCTACCCGCTGTGGATGGACAATGCCGCGATCCTGGCGGACGCCAAAAACGTCGAGAATGCGAAGCTGTTCCTGAACTTCATCATGGCGCCGGAGAACGCCGCCCTGATCTCAGGTTTCGCCAAGTACGCCAACGGCATCATGGGCTCGGAGGAGTTCATGCCGGAGGAGATGAAGACGGCGCCCGAGATCGTGACGCCGGAGGAGTTTGCCGGCCAGGGCAAGTTCATGCTGCGCTGCGCCCCGGAAGTGCAGGAAATCTATACGAAGATCTGGACCGAAATCCAGAAGTAGCTGGCTGAAGGGCCCCGGCGCCCGGCGCCGGGGCCCTTGTTTCCGTAGCTGCATGATATCCTGTCGCAACACCGATCTCCGGCCGGCCATCACGGCCGGCTTCCCGCTCCTTGCCGAGCATGCCGATCGGATGACCGCGGCGCACGCCGGGCGATTGAGAAAATACCTTCCCGTCATCGGTCACTATGCATGGTCGTGTGCCGTGGGCATCCAGACATCCTATCCAGCCTGATGACGCCTTCGGCTGCTCTGCGCTAATATCCCCCTGTGCAAGCCTCTGTGGCTCTGCGTGCTGACAATGGGAAGAACTCGTTTGCAACTGGTCGCTACTGAAGGGTCATCGTCCGCAGCGGTCGCATTCGTTGACCTCGCCGGATCGAGTGCTATTGCCGATCTCTTCGGCGATGCCGCAGCATTGAAAATCATCGATCAATTCGCTGACCTTGTCCGGTCCGCCATCGAGGGACAAGGTGAAGTCGTCAAGTGGATCGGCGATGAGGCGATGCTGAGCTTTCCGGATGCAACCAAGGCCCTGGTGGCGCTGGGGAGGCTTATTCCGTCGTGCCGGGCAGTCCCTGAAATTCCCCTTACGCGAACTGGGATCCATCTCGGCTCCGTGATGCAAAGGAACGGAGACATCTTCGGTTCCACCGTGAATATCGCGTCCCGGATTGCCGCAATGGCAGCTGCGGGACAGGTCCTCGCCAGCCAACCGGTCGCCGAGATCGCAGGAGCGCTTGGAATTTCATCTCGGAAACTCGGAGCGGTCGGGCTCAGGTCGGTGGCAGAGCCCGTGACCCTTCATACGCTCGACCTCTCCGAGGAAGTTGACCCGGTGTGGGTTGACCCGGTTTGCAAGATGCTCGCGCCCTACGCGGCTTTCTCCAGAACGGACGCAGGCCCATGGTTCTGCTCTGACCGTTGCAGGGAAGCGTTTCGAGCATCACCCGCTACCTACCTCGCTACGAGCGCGTCGGTCCCGGGATAAGCCGCTCGTCAGGCGGCCAAATCTCTCCAAGCCGCCGGACGCAGGCGTCGTTGAAGCGCACGGTGGATAAGCCCTCGTGTGCCACTTCCGTGTACCGGTATCGAGCGCCAAGGCTATGAAATCATTGGCCTTCCAGCCAAATCAACGGCTTGGAGAAAACTGGTGGAGCCAATCGGAATCGAACCGACGACCTCTTGAATGCCATTCAAGCGCTCTCCCAACTGAGCTATGGCCCCACACACCGGCCTCTGGCCGGAACCGCCGTTGCCGGCGGGATGTTCAGCGCCGGTTGGGACCGGCGCTCGGCATGCTGGCGGCTTCTATATCCGCCGGAACGCAATATCAAGTCCGCATTCGGCCGTTTTCCGCCGAACGCCGAATAAATGGTCAGACCTCGTCGTCGTCCTCGCCGCCGACCCCAATGATGTCGGCGACGTCGTCATCCTCTTCCTCGTCGTCGGCGAGGAACGTGTCGTCGTCGTCGTCGCCGAGATCGACGTCATCCTCGTCGTCGTCGAGGTCGGGCACGTCGGTGCTGCCGCTCTTGGTCTCCTCGTCGGCTTCCTCAAGGGAGACGACCTCGGCGCCTTCCTCCTCGGCGTCGACCTCGGGGGTCTCCGGCTCCTCCTCTTCCTCGACGGGCGCGGGACCTGCCTCGAAATAGGTGCGCGGATAGCTGACGCCCGTGTAGGGCGACACGATCGGGTCCTTGTTCAGGTCGTAGAATTTGCGGCCCGTTTCCGGACAAATGCGCTTGGTGCCAAGTTCGGTTTTCGCCACGGCGTTGCCTCGTGTGAAGTGGAAGCTTCCGGGTCGGCGGTCCGAGATGGACCGCGCGCTGCAGAGAGTTCCGTCTGAAAAAAGATCGGTCCCCTTAAACATGAATGGCTGATCTGTCAAAGACCAATTGCGGGGCTTTCCAGGGTGCGTGTTTGCGGGCTTCCGAAGTGTTGCGCGGCGCGGCCGGACGGCGGGGATGACCGTGCCTTCCAGCCATGCTAGTCAGGCGGCCGCCGGTGCTCCCGGAATTCCCTCGATGTCGCTGCATGCGCGTTCTGAAGGCCAAGAAGAAATGAGCCGACATTCCACTCCACGGCCGGCGACGGCGAGGCGCGGGCGACCGCTTTCGGGGACGGCGCGCGTGCCGGGCGACAAGTCGATCTCGCACCGCTCCATCCTGCTTGGCGCCCTTGCCGCAGGGGAGACCAGGGTCACCGGCCTGCTCGAGGGCGAGGACGTCATGAGGACGGGCGACGCCATGCGGGCCATGGGGGCGCGGGTGGACAAGGCCGGCGACGAGTGGATCGTCCAGGGCGTCGGCAATGGCTGCCTCCTGGAAGCGCCAGGTCCGCTCGACTTCGGCAATGCCGGCACCGGCTCGCGCCTCACCATGGGGCTGGTCGGGACCTATCACATGAAGACGACGTTCACCGGCGACGCGTCGCTTTCGAAGCGTCCGATGGGCCGTGTGCTCGATCCGCTGCGCCTGATGGGTGTCCAGGTGCTGGATGCCGCGCCCGGCGACCGCATGCCGCTGACGCTGGAAGGCCCGCGCATCGCAGCGCCGATAAGCTACAGGGTACCGATGGCGTCGGCGCAGGTGAAGTCGGCCGTCCTGCTCGCCGGCCTGAACACGCCGGGCGTGACGACGGTGATCGAGCCTGTGATGACGCGCGACCACACCGAGCGGATGCTGAAGGGCTTCGGAGCCGAGATCGAGGTGGAGACGGATGCCGGCGGCGTGCGCCACATCCGCCTGCAGGGGCAGGGGACACTGTCGGGCCGGACGATCCAGGTGCCCGGCGACCCGTCCTCGGCTGCCTTCCCGCTGGTGGCGGCGCTGATCGTGCCGGGCTCCGACGTGACGATCGAGAACGTGCTGATGAACCGCACCCGGACGGGCCTGATCGACACGCTCCTGGAGATGGGCGCCTCGATCGAGCTTCTCGACCGGCGCGATGCCGGCGGCGAGGAGGTGGCTGACCTGCGCGTGCGGTCGTCCGAGCTGAGAGGCGTCACGGTACCGGCCGAACGCGCGCCCTTCATGATTGACGAGTATCCCGTTCTGGCGGTCGCCGCGTCGTTCGCCGAGGGCGAGACGCGGATGGAGGGCGTGGAGGAACTGCGCGTCAAGGAAAGCGACCGGCTGGCGGCGGTGGCGCGCGGGCTCGAGGCGAACGGCGTAGAGTGCGAGGAAGGCAGGGACACGCTGCTGGTGCGCGGCCGGCCCGGCGGCAGGGGGCTCGGCGGCGGCATGGTGGAGACCCATCTCGACCACCGCATCGCCATGAGCTTCCTGATCCTGGGGCTGGCGGCCGAGAAGCCGGTCTCGATCGACGACCGCAGCATGATCGCGACGAGCTTCCCGGAGTTCCTGGACATGATGGCGGGGCTCGGAGCCGAGATCGGGTAGCCCTTCGGGCGGCCAAGCGAATGCTCCCCGCGCGGCACTGCGCGGCCGCCACCCTATTCCGGTCCACATTCCCGTACAAAGTCGTCCGCGGGGTTTGCCGGGATGGTCCAACCGGCCCGTCACAGGGAGGTCGCGCTTGACCATGATGATGACCGGCGTCACGGTTTCTCAAAGAGTGGCTTCGGGCGCGGCGGGATGGTTGTCATGATTGATCGGGTTCGTTTCGGAATGTCGCGAACGAGGTTCGCGGCGGTCTTGCTGGCACTGCTGGCATTTCCGCTGTTCTGGAGCGGTCCCGCCGCCGCCGTCGATCCGCTGCTCGGCGTCGCGATCGCACAGGCCGTCGCGGCGGGCGACGAAGAGAAGGCCATCGGGCTCATCGCCGATGCGCTGGATGGCGAAAGCGATCCGCGTATCGTCGTCGATCTCCTCGAACAGAAGGCGGCGATCGAGCGCGACGCGGGCCTCCACGCGCGGGCTGCCGCCACGGAAAGACGGCTATCCGACGCCATCGCCGCGAGCGAAGGGGAATTCTCTCCCGAACGCGTGCCGGTCCTGACGAGGCTTTCGGGCGATCTCGCGGCGGCGGGCGAGTTCGCGATGGCGGTCGGGACGCTTGAGGAGGCACTGCGCATCTCGCGCGCAGCCGGGCTGGCCGACGGCGTGGAGCCTCTGCTTGGCGAGCTGGACGATCTGGCCGCCCGCTCCGGCGACCCGGCGGTGGCGGCGCGTGCGCGAGAGGTCGCAGCCGAGCATGTCGAGACGGTCCGCCGGCTGGAGGAAGAGACCAGCCGCGCCTTCGACGTCGATCCCGAAAAGGGCTTTTCGACCGTCAGGATCTTTTATGCGACGGATCGCGCCCGCTCCGGCAGCGAGCTTCCCAACGACTTCTACGGCGGCGGAAGGGGAACGCTGGAGATGGGAACGGCCGAGGTGAGCATCCCCCAGCATCATCGGCCCGGCCAGATCGAGGCGCCGTCGATATGGACGTTCGACTTCCGCGAGGACCCCGAGCGCCACGTGGTGCTTTCCTCCGTCACGCCGAAGGCGGATTCGGCCGTGTTCGCCGATATGCAGGCCCAGGTCCGCGAGACGGGCGTGGCGGAAGCATTCGTCTTCGTGCACGGGTTCAACGTCCCCTTCCACGAGGCGGCGAAACGGACAGCGCAGATGGCCTACGACATGAACTTCGACGGGCTGCCGATCCTCTACTCATGGCCGTCGCGGGCCTCGGTTGTAAGCTACATCGCCGACACGGCGGTGGTGAACCTGAGCGGCCGGAGGCTGAGCCTCTTTCTCGAAGATCTCGTCGCTAAATCGGGAGCGAAGCGGATCCACCTGATCGCGCATTCGATGGGTAACCGTGCGCTTACCGACGCACTGGAACTCTTCGCGCTACGCCACGACGGCGAAGCTCCGGCGTTCGACCAGGTGCTGTTCACGGCGCCGGACCTCGATGCCGGCCTCTTCGCCGAGATGATGAAGACGATCCGCACGACGGCCGAGCGCATCACGCTGTATGCCTCGAACAAGGACTGGGCGCTGGCGGTCTCGCGGCAACTGCATGGCGATTCACCGCGAGCCGGACAGGGCGGTCGCCAGATCCTCAATGTCGCCAGCCTGGACAGCATCGACATGACCGCCATCGGCGAGGACATGCTCAAGCACAGCTACTACGCCAACAATCCGTCAGCGTTGACCGACATCCTGTCGCTGTTCTGGCGGGATGCGCCGCCCGAGAAGCGCTGCGGCATGACGCAGGTCGAGGGAGAGAACGGCAGCTACTGGCAGTACGCGCCCGAAGGCTGCGACAGCGACGCCCTGTTGTCGACGCTCTCCTTCCTGCGGCACGGCAGCATCTCGACCATCGACGACGCGCGGATTTTCATGAACCGCTTCATCGTGCCGGCCACCATCGATGCCGGCGAGCGCTCGCGCCTGGAGAGCGCGTTGCGCAAGCTCTTCGAGCGGTAGGAAACCTACGGCCGTGGGGGAAGCCTAGGCCTTTCACGCGCAGTTGGCGCAGCGGGCGATTCAGTCCAGCGGCTTGGGCGGCTTGTCGAGACCGACGATCGCGCCCGCCTCGTAGAAGTTCCGCACCGAGCGCACCCGGCGGAAGATCGCGAACGGGGTCGGGTCGCGCAGGGACATCTCGAGCGGTGACCGGTTCCTGGGCCGATCCGGCCGATCAGAGCCGAACCGGAAGTGTGGCGCCGCGTTCAGCCGTGGAACGGCCTGACGGCGATCACGGCGTTGGTTCCGCCGAAGGCGAAGCCGTTGCTGATCGCCGCCCGCACCGGCCTGTGGCGCGCGACGTTCGGGGTAGCGTCGAGGGCGCAGTTCGGATCCGGCTCGTTGAAGCCCATTGTCGGCGGGACGATGCCTTCGCGCACCGCCATCACGCAGGCGATCATCTCCAGCGCGCCCGACGCGCCGAGGCAGTGCGAATGCATGGACTTGGTCGAGGAGACCGACACCCCGGGCAGGCGTTCGCCGAAGACGGCCTGCAGGGCTTTCGTCTCGATGATGTCGTTGGCCTTGGTGCCCGTACCGTGCGCGTTGACATAGTCGATGTCGCCGGGGGAGAGACCGGCGTCCGCCAAGCAGGCGCGGATCGCGGCGGTCGGCCCCTCGACGGTAGGGGCGACGATGTCGGTCGCATCGGCCGACATGCCGGCGCCGGCGAGTTCGGCGAGGATGGGCGCGCCCCGCGCCGTCGCATGCTCCAGCGTCTCCAGAACAACGACGCCCGCGCCTTCTCCAAGGAGCAGCCCGCTCCGGTCGAGGGAGAAGGGACGGCACCGATCCTTTGCCAGGACCCGCAATGCCTCCCATCCCTTGATGATGCCGTAGACCAGAGGAGCTTCGGTTCCGCCTGCAAGCATGACGTCGGCACGGCCGAGGCGGAGCTGGTCCATGGCCGACGCGAATGCGTGGTTGGAGGAGGAGCAGGCGGACGTGACGCCGTAGACCGGTCCGCGCGCCCCCAGCGTCATCGAGACCTGTCCAGCGGGCGCGCCGGGCATGACGCGCGGGACGGTGAAGACCCCTGCGCGTGGCTTGCCTTCGAGCAGGATGCCGCGATAGTTTTCCTCGATGGCCTCCCAGCCGCAGATGCCGGTGCCGATGACGGCGCCGATGCGGGAGGCGTTGTCAGGCGATATCTCGAGCCGGGCGCCCCGAACCGCTTCCGCCGCCGCAATGGCGGCGAGCAGGCTGAAGCGATCCATCGTCACCAGCCGCTTCGGATCGATGTCGTGCGGCGGAAGGACGGGTATCTCGCTGCCAATGCGTGTCTTCACGTCATGGAGAGGCGCGTTGAGGATCTCGCCGACGCCGACCACGCCGGCCACCATGGATTTCCAGATGGAAGGCGCGTCGGTGCCAAGCGAGCACAGTCCGCCGATGCCCGTGATGACGATCTTTTTCTGGGACATTCCCTGGTATCAGCCTCTTGCCTGGACGAGCGCGCGGACCGCATCCGCGATGTCCCCGACCGTCTCCATGGTCTCCCAGGCGTCCGAGGTGTTGATATCGACCTCGATACCGTACTTGTCCTCGAAATCGAAGATGATCTCGGTGAGTTCCAGGGAATGGATACCGAGGTCCGCGAGCCTCGTCGCGCGCGTGACGGAACCCTTCCCCTGTTCGGCATAACTGGCGATCTTGTCTATGATCTCGGCTTCGAGCTGATCGCTCATGTTTCCCTCCACACGGCAAAATTCGTTGGACACGTTGCGCCTACTCTGCATGCCGCGAAAGTAGGCACAAGCGATCGCTGCCCGGCCGGGGTCGAAATGTGCTGCCCGTCCACCGCTCGACAAGCCGTCGCATCCCGGTACTGTGCGGGCGCATGACCGAAACGATCCAGATACTTCCGCAGCGGCAACAGCGGGTCGACGCCCGCGCGATGCTATCCGTGCGGCGGCGGATGGGCCGGTCGCGGATCGACCGTCTCTTCCAGGAAGGTGCGGCGAAGATAAGGTTGCCGCGGATTTCCGCCGATCCGCTCGAGGCTGTCCTCATCAACACCGCCGGCGGGTTGACGGGCGGCGACCGCATTTCCTGGAGCGTGGAGGTCGCCGACGGCGCGGCGGCCGTGGTGACGACGCAGGCCTGCGAAAGGGTCTACCGCTCGTCGGGCGGGTCCGCCCAGGCGACGGTCTCTCTCACGGCGGGCGCGGACGCGCGGCTCTCCTGGCTGCCGCAGGAGACCATCCTCTTCGACGGATCGGCCTTTTCGCGCACGATCTCCGCCGATCTCGCGGTCGGCGCTTCCGCTCTGTTCGTGGAGGCGGTGCTGTTCGGGCGCCTGCGGATGGGTGAGGTATTGCGTCGCGGGCTCTACCGCGACAGCTGGCGCATCCGGCGCGATGGAAGGCTGGTGCATGCGGAAGAACTCGCGATCGGGCCGGAGGTGGCAGCCGCGCTTGAGAAAGCCGCCGTCACCGGCGGTAGGAAGGCGATCGCCACGGTTCTCTATCTCGGCGACGACGCCGAAAGGTTCCTCGCCGGGGCGCGAGACGTGGTCGGTGGCGATGGCGGCGCGAGCTTCTGGTCGGTCGGCGATTCTGGCAAGCTTCTTGCGAGGCTTTCCGCGCGCGACGGATACGATCTGAGAAAGCGGCTGGTTCCATTGATCGGGCTGCTCAACGGGACGGCAGGGCTGCCCAAAACATGGTCAATCTAGGGAAGAGAGCATGAACCTCACGCCGAGGGAAAAGGACAAGCTGCTGATCGCAATGGCCGCGATCGTCGCCCGCAAGCGGCTGGAGCGTGGGGTGAAGCTGAACCATCCCGAAGCGATCGCGCTCATCACCGATTTCGTCGTGGAAGGCGCGCGCGACGGCCGCTCGGTGGCGGACCTGATGGAGGCCGGCGCCCACGTGGTCACGCGAGAACAGGTGATGGAAGGCATCGCCGAGATGATCCACGACGTGCAGGTGGAGGCGACCTTCCCGGACGGGACGAAGCTCGTCACCGTGCACGAGCCGATCAGGTAGGAGACTGGCCATGCTCGAACTGAGACCGAACTGCGAATGCTGCGACAGGGACCTGCCGCCCGACGCGGCCGATGCGATGATCTGCACCTTCGAGTGCACGTTCTGCGCGGCTTGCGCGGCGGACGTTCTCGGCGGCACCTGCCCGAACTGCGGCGGCAATCTCGTGGCACGGCCGATCCGGCCGGCGAAGATGCTCGAACGATATCCGGCCTCGGCGAAGCGCGTCCTGAAGGCGGAGGGCTGTTCGCCGCCGGGCCGCAAGGCCGCGTAGGACCGGGACCGGGACAAGTGAGAGGGAAGATATGATCAGAAATACCGCCGCCGCCGTCCTTCTTGCGGCAAGTACGCTGCCCGCCTTCGCGCATCTCGAACCGGCCGGGCACGGCTCGTTCGCAGCCGGGTTCTCGCATCCGCTCTCCGGCGCCGATCACGTCCTGGCGATGCTGGCGGTCGGGCTGTGGGCGGCACTTCTCGGCGGGCGGGCGCTCTGGCTGGTGCCGACGGCCTTCGTGGCCACGATGGCGGCCGGCTTCGGCGCGGCGGTCGGCGGGCTTTCGGTGCCTTTGTTGGAGCCGGTGATCCTCGCATCGGTGGTCGCGATCGGTCTGCTGGCAGCGATGGCGCTGCGTGTTCCGACCATGGCCGCGATGGCGATGGTCGGCTTCTTCGCCTTCTTCCACGGCGCCGCGCATGGCGGTGAACTCGGCTCGGCCGGCGCGGCGAGCTTTGCCGTCGGTTTTGCGGTGGCCACCGCGCTGCTGCACGGAGCGGGAATAGCGGCGGGGTTCAGAGTAGGCCGCGCGTTCGGCGGCGATGCCGGCCGGTTTGCGATGCGCTTCGGCGGGGCGGCGACGGTGCTCGCCGGCGCCTGGCTCGCTTTCGGCTGAGGGAGGAAACGGATGATACCGGGCGAACTGATCACCGCCGACGGCGACATCGAGCTGAACCGCGGAGCGACCGCGATCACCCTGAAGGTCGCCAACACCGGCGACCGGCCAATCCAGGTCGGCAGCCACTACCATTTCTTCGAGACCAACGAAGGCCTTGCCTTCGACCGCGACAAGGCGCTCGGCATGCGCCTCGACATCGCGGCTGGCACCGCGGTGCGCTTCGAACCCGGGCAGGAGCGCGATGTGCAACTGGTACCGCTGGGCGGAGACCGGATGGTCTACGGCTTCCAGCAGAAGGTCATGGGACCGCTCTGAATGGAGATGCTCCGCATCGCAGGTCCCGACACTTCCCGTCTACTCGGTGGGTTTGGCGGCCGCGAATATGACGGCGCCCTTGGCGTCGTCGAACTCGATCGCCAGCACATCCTGGAGGAGTATGTTGCGGGAGTCGAGCGCGTGGAACAGCATGGCGTTGCCGCTCATCTCCTGGCGAAGCGCCGCGACTTCGTCGCCGTATTCCTGCAGTTTCTCGTCGATGGCGGGCGGAGGGCCGCCTTCGAGCGCAGCCGCGTCCGGCAGGAAGACGATGTCGAGGCGGTCGAGGTTGGTGACCTTGCGGACTGTGCCGGTGTTTTCGGCCGACTTCTCGATCGCCGCGATGACGCGGTCGGCATCGGCCGTCGCCTGCTGCTCCTCCTCGTGCACGTCGGAGCCGACGATCTTTTCGATCGCATCCGGCGCATCAAGGCCCTGCGCCTGCACGCGCATGTCGGAGGCGGCAAGGACCACCAGCGCCGTCGCAAACCCGAGGTGAACGAGTGCGTTCCCGCGATTCATGATGTCCAGCATGCCGTGCTCCGCTTCGCTTCCGGTTTCCTGTCGGTTTGCAACGTCTTCAACGTCCGCATCGAAGGCAATGTTCCTCGCAAGGCGGGGACCTTTTGCGGATGCGGCGGAACTTTCAACATAAGAACTGCCGGAGCCTGATCAATGCCAGCACGGATTTCCCGTTCCTCCTACGCGCAGATGTTCGGCCCGACCGTCGGCGACAGGGTGCGTCTGGCGGATACCGAACTCTTCATCGAGGTCGAGAAGGATTTCACCGTCTACGGCGAGGAGGTGAAGTTCGGCGGCGGCAAGGTGATCCGCGACGGCATGGGCCAGTCGCAGCACACGCGGGCGCAAGGGGCTGTCGACACGGTGATCACCAACGCGCTGGTGGTCGACTATACCGGCATCTACAAGGCCGACATCGGCCTGAAGGATGGCCGCATCGCGGCCATCGGCAAGGCGGGCAACCCCGACACGCAACCCGGCGTGACCATCATCGTAGGCCCCGGCACGGAAGCGATCGCCGGCGAAGGCAGGATCCTGACGGCCGGCGGGTTCGACGCGCACATCCACTTCATCTGCCCGCAGCAGATCGACGAGGCCTTGATGTCGGGCCTGACCACCATGCTCGGCGGCGGCACGGGGCCGGCGCACGGTACGCTCGCCACCACCTGCACGCCGGGTCCCTGGCACATCGGGCGCATGATCCAGTCCTTCGACGCATTCCCAATGAACATCGGCCTGTCGGCAAAGGGCAACGCCTCGCTGCCCGCAGCGCTCGAGGAGATGGTGCTCGGCGGCGCCTGCGCGCTCAAGCTGCACGAGGATTGGGGCACGACGCCTGCGGCGATCGACTGCTGCCTGTCGGTGGCCGACGCATACGACGTGCAGGTGATGATCCACACCGATACGCTCAACGAGAGCGGCTTCGTGGAAAACACCGTCGCCGCCTTCAAGGACCGCACGATCCACGCCTTCCACACGGAAGGCGCCGGCGGCGGGCATGCGCCCGACATCATCAAGGTCTGCGGGCTGCCGAACGTCATCCCATCCTCGACCAACCCGACGCGGCCCTACACGGTCAACACCATCGCCGAGCATCTCGACATGCTGATGGTGTGCCACCATCTTTCGCCGTCGATCCCCGAGGACATCGCCTTTGCCGAGAGTCGTATCCGCAAGGAGACGATCGCGGCCGAGGACATCCTGCATGACATGGGCGCCTTCTCGATCATCTCGTCGGACAGCCAGGCGATGGGTCGTATCGGCGAGGTGATCATCCGCACCTGGCAGACCGCCGACAAGATGAAGCGCCAGCGCGGCCGGCTGAAGGAGGAGAGCGGCGACAACGACAATTTCCGCGTGCGGCGCTACATCGCCAAATACACGATCAACCCGGCCATCACGCACGGCATCTCGAAGGAGATCGGCTCGATCGAAGTGGGAAAACGCGCCGATCTGGTTTTGTGGAACCCGGCCTTCTTCGGCGTGAAGCCCGACATGGTGCTGATCGCCGGCACAATCGCTGCCGCGCCCATGGGCGATCCGAACGCCTCGATCCCGACTCCGCAGCCCGTCCACATGCGCCCCATGTTCGGCGCCTTCGGCAAGGCGGTGACGAATTCCTCCGTCACCTTCGTCTCGAAGGCGGCGCTCGATGCTGGCTTGCGCGAAAAGCTCGGGGTGGAAAAAGCGATGGTGGCGGTGGAAAATACCCGCGGCGGTATCGGCAAGCGCTCGATGATTCACAACGACGCCACGCCGCACGTCGAAGTCGATCCCGAGACCTACGAGGTGCGCGCGGACGGTGAGCTGCTGACCTGTGAGCCGGCGACGGTGCTGCCGATGGCGCAGAGGTATTTTTTGTTCTGACACTCTACGCCCGGAAGCCGCGAGCCCATTGGCTCGCGCCCACTTTCGGCGCAATATGCCCCGCATGAACAGGATCACACGGATCGGGCGGCTCTCTGCCTATGAGGAGGACTTCGCGCTGTGGAGCGCAGAGCAGGCCGCGCTCTTGCGCGACGGCCGGTTCGACGGGCTCGACCGGGAGAACCTTGCCGAGGAGATCGAGAGCTTGGGACGGAGCGAGCGGTACGAGATCGAAAGCAGGCTTAAGGTCTTGCTCGTGCATCTCCTGAAATGGCGCTACCAGCCGCAAGCACAGTCGAACGGCTGGAAAGGGACGATCCGCGAGCAGCGCGCGCGGATCGCTCGGCGCATCGGGGACAGCCCCAGCTTGCGTGGCTATCCCGAGGAAATACTGGCAGACGAATACTCCTTCGCGGTGCCGCAGGCAGCCGACGAGACCGGCCTGTCCGAAGACGCCTTTCCGGCCGCCTGTCCCTTTACGGTCGAACAGATCCTCGATCCCGGCTTCCTGCCGGATGCGCCCTGAGCGGCGCTACCCCTTATTCTCCAGCCAAGGCAAATCGGACAGCCCATGATCTACGTCGTCGCCACGCTCACCATCAAGCCCGGCTCGCTGGAGGCGCTGCGCGCGCCAGCCGTCGCCTGCATCGCCGAGACGCTGAAGGAGAAGGGCTGCATCGCCTACGAACTGCACCAGAGCCTTGCCGATCCGGAGAAGCTCGTCTTTGTGGAAAAGTGGGAGACGCGCGAGGATTTGACGGCGCATTCGAAGCAGACGCACCTGGCGGTCTGGCGCGATGCCAGCGCGCCGCACCTGGTCTCGCGCGCGATCGAGATCGTCCACGCCGACAGGGTGGAGAACCATTGACATTATGAGCGGAGGACACGGAATGTACCAAGCCGTCGGAGCACCGGGGTCGCGCCTGACCCGCGTCCTTTGGATGCTGGAGGAACTCGGCGAGCCTTACGAGATCATCAAGGCCAAGCAGCATTCCGAGACGATGCGGCGCTACAATCCGAGCGGCAAGATGCCGGCCCTCGTCGACGGCGATTTCGTGCTGACGGATTCGGCCGCGATCTGCACTTATCTTTCGAAGAAGCATGCCGACAAGGGATTCGGCCCGGAGCCGGGCCTGCGGGGCGAGGCCGAGATGGAGGCATGGATGCAGTTCGCGCAGTCGGAATTCGAGGCGCCGCTGTGGAACAAGCTGCGCCACAAGTTCATCCTGCCGGAACCCTGCCGCGCCGACGTGGGTGCCGCCACCGCGCACGACTTCGCCAACGAGGTGAAGGCGCTGGAGGCCAAGCTCGGCGGGCGGACCTACGCGCTGGGTGACCGATTCTCGGCCGCCGACGTCATCCTGGGCCATTGCGGCCAGTGGGCGCGCGGCGGCAAGTTTGCGGTGGAGTCCGACGCGGTGAACGCATATTTCGAGCGGGTGCTCGGCCGGCCGGCGCTGGCCCGCGCCCGCGAACGGGAAAAGGAAACCGCCGCCGCATGAAACTCTCGCTTAACGCCGACTTCACCAAACTGCCGCGCGCCGGCCAGGTGGTGCGCCTTGCCGATCTTGAGGCGCAGGCGGAACGTCCCGTGCCCTTCGACGTGGCCGTGCTCGCCCATGACGAGCGGCATCTGCGGCGCCGCGTGATCCCACTGGCGCATGGAGACAAGCTGCTGGTAGACCTGGCCGAGCCCGTCTCGCTCGACAATGGCGACCAGCTCGTTCTCGACGACGGGCGGCGCGCCGAGATAATCGCGGCGGAGGAGGAGGTCTACGAGATCCGCGCCAAGAACCCGGTGCATCTCGCCGAACTCGCCTGGCACATCGGCAACCGGCATCTTGCCGCGCAGATCGAGGCGGACCGCATCCTCATCCTGCGCGACCACGTCATCAGGGCGATGCTGGAAGGACTTGGCGCGACGGTGACGGATATCCTGGAGCCGTTCCAGCCGGTGCGCGGCGCCTATTCCGGCCATTCGCACGGGCACGCTCATGAGCACGGCCATCACGACCACGACCATGGCGAGCGCGACAGCCACGGACGCTTGCCGGGCGATCCGCACTACGGCCACAACCATGCCTGACGCGCCGCCGCGCGGACGTCGAGACCCCCAGGAAACCAGGCACACCCGCCCGGAATGAGCTTCTTCGATCCCCGCACCCGAAGCCGGAGCCACCGCAACCGCAAGCTCTACGCGGCCTACGAGATCGCCTATACCTCCGTCGACGTGATCGCGGCGCTGCTCTTCATCGTCGGATCGATCCTGTTCTTCTGGCAGTCGCTCTCCATTCCCGCGACGTGGTGCTTCCTGATCGGTTCGATCTTCTTCGCCCTGAAGCCGACGCTGCGGATCGTGCGCGAGTTCCACATGCTGGCCGAGGGCGACTACGAGGACCTCGAGGAGGGCAAGGGCTGATGGCCGACGCGCTGCTTCGCCTGATGGCATGGCTGTCGCCGGCCTTCCCGGTCGGCTGCTTCAGCTACAGCCACGGTCTGGAATGGGCGGTGCAGGACGGTCAGGTCGCGGGTTCCGATGGGCTGGGGGCGTGGATCGAGGCGCTGGTGACGCACGGCTCGGCCTGGAACGATGCCGTGCTGTTCGCCGAAAGCTGGCGCCGCGCCGGAGCCGGCGGGGATGTCGGCGACATCGCATCGCTCGCGCAGGCGCTGGCAGGGACGCGCGAGCGCCACATGGAAACGACGCTGCAGGGCGGCGCCTTCGCGCAGGCTGCGCAAGCATGGGGGACTGCGCCCGCAGCGGTACCCCCACGCTCGAACCTTCCTCAACGGAGGGAGGGGGGTGGGGACGCTCCGGAATCATTGTCCCTCTCGGGGAGACGCGATGAAGGCATCGATACGGACGGCCGGTCGCCGACGCCCCTGCCCGAAAACTGCCCCTATCCTATCGCGGTGGGCACCACGGCGGGCCGCCATGGGGTGCCGCTGGAGAATGCGCTTGCGGCCTACCTCCAGGCCTTCGCGTCGAACCAGTTGCAGGCGGCGATCCGCCTCGGCATCATCGGGCAGAGCGACGCGGCGCGGTTGCTCGCCGGATTCGAGCCACTCCTCGTCGCGACCGCGGCACGCGCGGCGATATCAACGCTCGACGATCTCGGCTCCTGCACTTTCATGGCCGAGATCGCCGCCATGAAACATGAAACGCAATATTCGAGGCTGTTCAGATCATGACCAAAGGCACTGGTCCCCTCCGCATCGGCATCGGCGGCCCCGTCGGCTCCGGCAAGACGACTCTGACGGAAAAGCTCTGCAAGGCGATGCGCGGGGATTTCTCCATCGCCGTCGTCACCAACGACATCTACACCAAGGAGGACGCCATGATGCTGGCGCGGCTCCAGGCGCTGCCGGAGGAGCGTATCATGGGGGTGGAGACCGGCGGCTGCCCGCACACGGCCATCCGCGAGGATGCTTCGATCAACCTCCAGGCGATCGCCGAGATGAACCGGAAGTTTCCCGACCTCGACATCGTCTTCATCGAGTCCGGCGGCGACAATCTCGCGGCGACCTTCTCGCCCGACCTCGCCGACATCACGCTCTACGTCATCTCGGTCTGCCAGGGCGAGGAGATCCCGAGGAAGGGCGGACCGGGCATCACACGGTCCGATTTCCTCGTCATCAACAAGAGCGACCTCGCGCCCTACGTGAACGTCGACCTCGACGTGATGGAACGCGACGCGGCAAGGATGCGCGGTGCGCGTCCCTTCGGCTTCACCGACCTGTCGCGCGGGCGCGGGCTGGACGCGGTGGTGGAGTTCATCGTCGAGATGGGCGGGCTGGAGGCGGGGAGGTCGGCCGCCTGAGGACCTGCCATGACACGTACGATGCTGACGGGATCGTATCGCATCCTCAATCAGACCCATCTGGAAAGAAAGGCGGGGAGAAGGACCGACCCCAGATACGTCTTCTATATCAGTTTGCTTCGTAACTCGTCCTACGAGGGCTATCTCGCCGAAGTGGGGTCGAGACTCGTCGATGTTCCCGGCTTCAAGAACAGTCCTGTTAGCGGACGGGCGGAAATACTCTATTGCCGTCGCAACGGATGGATCGAGGACGCGGCATAGGTCCTCCAGGGACACCGCGTCTCCGTGCCGACTCCCGCGCGCTTGACCCGGTACCTCCGGCGACGGTACCGCTCCGCAATGCCACCCACCCGGAAACAAGCAGAATGATCCTCACAGGCCGCCAGTATCTCGCCATTCCCGGGCCGTCAGTGGTGCCGGACCGGGTGCTAAACGCGATGCACCGCGCGTCGCCCGACATCTACACCGGGGAACTGCACGATATGGTTCCCGGCATCCAGGAGGACCTGAAGCGGCTGGCGCGCACGAAGCATCATGTCGCCATCTACATCGCCAACGGGCATGGCGCGTGGGAAGCGGCCAACACTAATCTGTTCAGCACCGGCGACCATGCGCTCGCCCTGGTGACCGGCAGGTTCGGCGAGGGGTGGGCACAATCGGCCGAGGCGCTCGGCGTCACCGTGCGGCGTCTGGATTTCGGGCGCCGGAGCCCCGTCGATCCGGACGAGGTGGCGCGGGCACTCGGCGAGGATCGGGACGAGCGGATCAGGGTCGTGCTGATGACCCACGCCGACACCGCCACTTCGGTCCGAAACGACGTCGCCGCGGTGCGCGCGGCGATCGACCGCGCCGGCCATCCCGCTCTGCTCGCCGTCGACTGCATCGCCTCGCTCGGCTGCGACGTGTTCGAGATGGACGCGTGGGGAGTCGACGTCATGGTGTCCGCCAGCCAGAAGGGGATGATGACCCCGCCCGGTCTCGGTTTCGTGTGGCTGAACGAAAAGGCGCGGCAGGCAAGCACTGGCGCGCGCTGGCGCACTCCTTACTGGGACTGGACGCCGCGGATCGAGGCGAAGCAGTTCTACCAGCGCTTCGGTGGCACGGCCCCGACGCATCACCTCTACGGCCTGCGCGCCGCGCTGGACATGCTCGTGCGCGAGGAGGGGATCGAGGCGGCCTGGCGCCGGCACGAGCGCCTGGCCCGCGCCGTCTGGTCGGCCTTCGAGGCTTGGGGCGATGGCGACGGCGCGTCCGCCGGCATCGGGCTTAACATCGCCGATCCGGCCTTCCGCTCGCACGCCGTCACCACCGTGAAGATGGCGTCTCCGCGCGCCACGCAACTGCGCGAATGGACCAAGGCCAACGCCGGCGTGACGCTGGGCATCGGGCTCGGCATGGCGCCGGAAGGCGATCCGGCCGCCGACGGCTTCATGCGCATCGCCCACATGGGGCACGTGAACACGCACATGGTACTGGGCGCGCTGGGGGCGATCGAGGCCGGCATGACCGCGCTCGGCATCCCGCACGGCGCCGGCGCGCTGTCGCGCGCGGCCGAGGCGCTGGCATGAGGTTTCCCGCCGACTGACGCCTTCCGGCAGGACGCCGGGACAGCGTCGCATAGTGACGTCTTGCACAAGCGGCCGCGTCGCATCAGGATGGGCCGACCACGGAGGATGCCATGTCAGTCACAGCCCTTGCCGAGCGCCGCCCGAACCTGCCGCATTACGAGGAGCGGGTCGACCTAGCCGCCGCCTTCCGCTGGACCGCGCGGCTGAACATGCATGAGGGCGTGGCGAACCATTTCTCGCTGGCGGTGAACGAGGACGGCTCGAAGTTCCTGATCAACCCCAACATGATGCACTTCTCGCGCATCAAGGCGAGCGACCTCCTCTTGATCGACGCCAACGATCCCGCAACCATGGACCGTCCCGACGCGCCAGACCCGACGGCCTGGGGCCTACATGGCGCCGTGCACCGGCGCGTGCCGCATGCGCGCTGCGCGATCCACGTCCACTCCGTGCATGCGACCGTGCTCGCCTCGCTGGCGGATTCGACGCTGCCGCCGATCGATCAGAACTCCGCGATGTTCTTCGAGCGCATCGTCGTGGATGGGGACTATGGCGGGCTGGCCTTCGAGGAAGAGGGCGAACGCTGCGCCAGCCTGTTTTCCGATCCGAAGGTTAAGGTGATGGTGATGGGCAATCACGGCGTGCTGGTGATCGGCGCGACGGTGGCCGAGACCTTCGACCGGCTCTACTACTTCGAGCGCTCCTGCGAGACCTACATCAAGGCGCTGTGGACCGGAAAGCCGCTGCGGGTACTGCCGGACGAGGTCGCCCGCACGGTGGCACGGCAGATGGACGAGTATCCGGTCGCCTCGGCGTCTCGGCACCTGTCGGAACTGAAGGCGATCCTCGACGAGCAGGAGCCGGCCTACCGAAACTGAGGCGCGTCAGTTTTCCTGTCCGTAGACGCGGCCGAAGTAAGGCGCGGCGAGCGACGCCGCGATCAGCAGGGCGAGGCCGACGCCCTCTTCGCCCAGGATCATGACGGACATGGTGGCGATCATCATCCGACCTCGCTGCAGGCCAACAACGGGTAATCGGCGCCCGTGTTCCGTATGGTTCGCGACCTGACCGACGCATGCCAAAGCCGGGGCCGGCCGCGAGCGCGATTGTCCGCCGGCCGGCCGCGCGCTACGGATAAACGGCCACGATGGTCGCCGCCGAAAGACGCTCGATGGATGAGACCGTCGCGGCATCGGCAGTGGTGGGGAACTTCTCGATGACCTCCATGCGCGCCCGCGTCTACATGCACCTCGAGCCCGCCGCATGGCCGCACAAAGGGCTTTCGCCGGCCAACAGGGTGCTGGCGGGGCTGATCCTGCTCGCGGTCTTCTTCGCGGTGGTGGAGACCGAACCGGTGGTGGTCGAGCGCCGCAATACCGCCATCGCGACGATAGAGGCCTTCTTCACGCTCGTCTTCCTCGTAGAATACGTCCTGCGGGTCTGGGTCGCGTCGGAGAAGCCAGACTACGCGGGACGCTTCGGGCGGCTGCGCTACATGATCTCCGTCCCGGCGCTGATCGACCTCGTCGCGCTGTTGCCCGGCCTCTTCGTCTTCATCGGCAGCGAGGCCTTCGTGGTGCGGCTGTTCCGGCTGCTGCGCATCCTGCGGCTAGCGCGGCTCGGCCGCTTCTCGATGGCGATCCACGCGATCACCGACGCGGTGAAATCGCGGCAGTACGAACTGCTGATGAGCCTGACGATCGCCGGTATCCTGCTGTTGATCTCCTCGACCCTGCTCTTCCTGATCGAGGGCAGCGCCCAGCCGGAGCAGTTCGGCAGCATTCCGCGCGCCATGTGGTGGTCGGTCGCAACGCTGACCACCGTCGGATATGGAGACGTCTATCCGGTCACGCCCCTGGGGCGGATCCTGGCGGGCCTCACTGCCATCACGGGGATCGGCCTGATCGCGATGCCGACCGGCATCCTGGCCGCCGCCTTCTCGGACGCGATCCAGACGCAGCGCAAGGACGAGGAACGCGCCCGCCTCGATGGGGAATAGCGGGCGAACTGGATCAGATGTCCAGGTTCGCCACGCTCAGCGCGTTCTCCTGGATGAACTCGCGGCGCGGCTCGACTTCGTCGCCCATCAGGCGCGAGAAGAGCGAGTCGGCGTCGGTGGCGTCCGCCACTCTGACCTGGAGCAGGGAGCGGACGTTCGGGTCGAGCGTCGTCTCCCAGAGCTGCTCGGCGTTCATTTCGCCGAGCCCCTTGTAGCGCTGCATCGACAGGCCCTTGCGGCCGGTGGCGAAGACGCCTTCGAGCAGGTGCAGCGGCCCGGTGATCAGCTCCGACTTGTCCCTGCGGCGCAGCGTCGGCAACTCGCCGTAGATTTCGCCGAGACGCGGCGCGTAGCGCTGCAGCGCGCGCGCGTCGGCTGACGAGATCAGCCCCATGTCGAGCACGACTGCCTCCTTCACGCCGCGCACGGTGCGTTCCAGCACGTAGCCGCCCTGTCCCTCGTTCGAGGTGGAGGTACGGCCGGTCCAGCCGCGCTCGGTCTCCTCCGCGATGGCGTCGAGCCGCGCGGCGATCCGCTCGGCCATTTCGTTGGCGCGTCCGAGGTCGAGGAAGATCGCGGGGTCCAGTGCGCCGGCGATCGCCGCCTGCCCGACGACCTCGCGGCTGTAGCGCGTGTGCAGTCCATTGACGAGCGAGCGCACCGCGAGCGCGTCGTCGATCAAGGCGCGCAGGTCCTGGCCGGCGCGGACCTCCCCCGAGGCGAGCTCCAGCGAGGCTTCATCCAGGCCCGAATTGATCAGGTATTCCTCGAAGGCCGGCTCGTCTTTGATGTACTGCGAGCTCTTGCCGCGCGAGACCTTGTAGAGGGGCGGCTGGGCTATATAGAGGTGCCCGCGCTCGATCAGCTCCGGCATCTGGCGGAAGAAGAAGGTCAGGAGCAGGGTGCGGATGTGGGCGCCGTCGACGTCGGCGTCCGTCATGATGATGATCTTGTGGTAGCGCAGCTTGTCGGCGTTGAATTCGTCCTTGCCGATCGAGGTGCCGAGCGCGGTGATCAGCGTGCCGATCATGTCGGAGCCCAGCATGCGGTCGAAGCGGGCGCGCTCGACGTTGAGGATCTTGCCGCGCAGCGGCAGGATCGCCTGGTTCTGGCGCGAGCGCCCACCCTTGGCCGAGCCGCCGGCCGAATCGCCCTCGACGATGAAGATCTCGGACTTGGCAGGATCGCGCTCCTGGCAGTCGGCGAGCTTGCCGGGCAGCGAGGTGATGTCGAGCACTCCCTTGCGGCGGGTGAGCTCGCGCGCCTTGCGCGCCGCCTCGCGCGCCGCGGCCGCCTCGATCACCTTGCCGATCAGCACCTTCGCCTCGGCGGGATGTTCCTCGAACCAGGTGCCAAGCGCCTCGTTGACGAGGCCCTCGACGACCGGCCGCACCTCGGACGAGACAAGCTTGTCCTTGGTCTGGGAGGAGAATTTCGGGTCCGGCACCTTGACCGACAGGACCGCCGTCAGCCCTTCGCGGCAATCGTCGCCGGTGAGCGATACCTTTTCCTTCTTGATCGCACCGGAGTGCTCTGCATAGCTGGTGACCTGGCGCGTCAGCGCGCCGCGGAAGCCGGCCAGATGCGTGCCGCCATCGCGCTGCGGGATGTTGTTGGTGAAGGCCAGCACGTTCTCGTGGTAGCTGTCGTTCCACCACATGGCGACCTCGACCGTGATGCCGTCGCGCTCTGAGCGGATCGCGATCGGATCGGCAATGAGCGGCTTCTTCGCCCGGTCGAGATACTTGACGAACTCCTCAAGCCCGCCCTCGTAGAACAGGGGCACCTCCTTGTGGTCGGCGTGGCGCCTGTCGGTCAGGACGATGTTCACGCCCGAGTTCAGGAAGGCGAGTTCGCGCAGGCGGTGTTCCAGCGTGCCGAAGTCGAACTCCACCATCGTGAACGTGTCCGTGGACGGCATGAATGTGATCTCGGTGCCGGTCTCGCTGCCCGCTTCGCCGGTCACCGCCAGCGGCCCGTCGGCGACGCCGTGGGTGAAGGACATCTCGTGGATCTTGCCCTTGCGGCGGATCTTCATCTTCAGCCACACCGACAGCGCGTTGACCACCGAGACGCCGACGCCGTGCAGGCCGCCGGAAACCTTGTAGGAATTCTGATCGAACTTTCCGCCGGCGTGGAGCTGCGTCATGATGACTTCGGCGGCCGAGACGCCTTCGGTGTGCATGTCGGTCGGGATGCCGCGCCCGTTGTCGGTCACGGTGCAGGAACCGTCCGCGTTGAGCGTCACCGTCACCCTGGTCGCATGGCCGGCCAGCGCCTCGTCGATGGCGTTGTCGACCACCTCGTAGACCATGTGGTGCAGGCCCGAGCCGTCGTCGGTGTCGCCGATATACATGCCCGGCCGTTTGCGCACGGCGTCCAGGCCTTTGAGAACCTTGATGGAATCCGCGCCGTATTCGGCCTGTGCGCCGGGAAGTTCTACGGTCGTTTCGCTCATGAAAACCTGTCGTCTTGAGATCGCTGCGGCAGCGCGGGAAAGGGGCTGCGAATCAACGCCCCAACATGGATGAGATATAGGGACTTCCGCGTCGTTTTTCCAATTTTCGCGGGCGTTTCGGCCCTTCTTTCACCGGCTTTGTGGCGCTTTCTCGAAGATGCCGGACAGCCTCGCCGAATTGGCACGGTCGTGGCTTTGTGCGCCCCGGTCGCGCGCCTATATTCGCAGGCAAGGAGATCCGCCATATGGACGCCGTTCCAGCCCCCTTCGTCCCGCCCGCGCCGAAGCCGCGCACCAAGCCGCCGTCGCTGCTGCAGATGCTGCGCATCGTCTACCGCAACCCGCTCGAACTGTGGGGCGAGCCTTCCTACAACGAAAAATGGATCTCGATATCGACCGGCGTTGGCGGGCCACTGGTGATCGCCAACGATCCGGGCCTGATCCGGCACGTGCTGGTGGACAACGCGAAGAACTACAAGATGGCGCGCGTGCGCCAGAAGATCCTGCGGCCGATTCTGCGCGACGGGCTGTTGACGGCGGAAGGCGACGTGTGGAAGCGGTCGCGCAAGGCGATGGCGCCGGTCTTCACGCCGCGCCACATCAACGGCTTCGCCGCGCCCATGCTGCGCCGGACGGAAGCCTTTGCAGAGCGCTACGAGGGCGAGACCGACACGGTGGACGTTGCCCGCGACATGACGATGCTGACCTACGACATCCTGGCCGAGACGCTGTTTTCCGGCGAGATCGCGGGCGAGCCGGGCAGCTTCGCCAAGCAAGTCGACCATCTCTTCGAGACCATGGGCCGCGTCGACCCGCTCGACCTCCTCGGAGCGCCGGACTGGCTGCCGCGCTTCACGCGAATCCGCGGCGCCCGCACCATGGCCTTCTTCCGTCGCCTCGTGGCCGACACGGCGCGGATGCGCAAGGAGAAGCTGGAGCGCGATCCCGAGGGCACGCCCAACGATTTCCTGACCCTGCTGCTCAAGGCCGAAGGCCCGCAGGGCCTGTCGCGCGAGGAGATCGCCGACAACATCATCACCTTCATCGGCGCCGGCCACGAGACAACGGCGCGCGCGCTGGGCTGGACGCTCTATTGCCTGGCCGAAGCTCCGTGGGAGCGCGACAGGGTGGAGGCCGAGATCGACGCGGTCCTAGCGCGCGAGCCCGACCCGGTGAAGTGGCTGGACGCCATGCCTGTGACCCGCGCCGCCTTCGAGGAGGCGATGCGGCTCTATCCGCCGGCGGCTTCGATCAGCCGCGAGGCGATCGAGGACGAGACCTACGAGGACCTGCACATCCGCAAGGGCGCGCAGATCCAGGTGATGCCGTGGACCGTGCACCGGCACCGCAAGCTGTGGGACAATCCGGAAGCCTTCATGCCGGAGCGCTTCCTGCCGGAAAACCGCGACAGGATCGACCGCTTCCAGTACCTGCCCTTTGGCGCGGGTCCGCGCATCTGCATCGGCGCCAGCTTCGCGATGCAGGAGGCGGTGATCGCGCTCGGCGTCCTCCTGTCGCGTTTCCGCTTCGACACGGTGGCGGAAACCAAGCCCTGGCCGGTGCAGAAGCTCACGACGCAGCCGGAGGGCGGGCTGCCGATGCGGGTGACGCCGCGGGCCAGGAAATCGGATTGACGGTCAGATAGATCGCCCCCCACTCCGTCCGCCGCGCGGCCACCTCTCCCTCGCTCGACGGGGAGAGGAAAGCGGTGTCGACCGCCCTGCGCCGCTTCTTCTATCGTCAGAGCAAGGCAGCGACAGGCGTTGATTTCTGCTGAAAGCAGTACTACATTTCCTTTCAGGAGAAATCGATGGTTCTGGAAGATCCTAGAAGGGAAGCGCCTCACCGTGAAGCGGTGGTAGCGAAGGCGACCTTGCGCGCGGCAGAGAAGCTTGGCGTCAGCGGGCGCGATCTTGCCTCGATCATCGGTGTTTCCGAGGCCACCCTGTCGCGGCTGAAACAGGACGCGGGCACTGCGCGGCTGGCCGGGAAGCCGTACGAACTCGCGCTGCTCTTCGTCCGGCTGTACCGGTCTCTGGATGCGATCGTCGGCGGCGACGACGGGGTGTCGCGCGCGTGGATGCGCAATCGCAACGACGCGCTGGGTGGCGTTCCGCTCGAGCGCATCCGCACCATAGACGGGCTGACGCATGTCCTCGGCTACCTGGACGCCCGGCGCGCTCCTCTCTGAAGCCGTCCCGCTGGAGGGGACCTGTTGGCGGCTGGTGGAAGCCCAGCATCGCGTCTCGACCATGAAACTCACCGACACGTTGGACGAGCAGGCCGTGCTCGAGACCGAACTCGAACGCACCAAGCCACCGGTCCCGCCTGAATGTGCGGGGCTTCATTACCTTCTTTCGACGCCCTTCAGGTACGGACGTTATCCCGGAAACTCACGCTTCCGGCGCGAAGGCTTTTCACCCGGCGTCTACTACGCCGCGGAGCAGATCGAGACGGCGGTCGCGGAAACCGCCTTTTACCGCTTGCTCTTCTTCGCCGAGAGCCCCGCCACGCCTTGGCCGGCGAACCCCCTGGAGTTTACCGCGTTCGAGGCAACGCACTCGACCGCCCGATCCATCGATCTCCTGAGCTCGCCCTTCCTAACACATGCGGATGCATGGACGCGCCTGACCGACTATTCCGCGTGCCTGGCACTGGCAGATCGTGCGCGGGAGGCCGGCGTGGAGATCATCCGCTATGCATCGGTCCGCGACCCCGATGGCCGGCCGAATCTCGCGATCCTCACCTGCAGGGCCTTCGCGCGACCCGAGCCCTTGCGGAAGAGCACCTGGCGGCTGGCGCTCTCGGCTCATGGCGCGAAGGCGCTCTGCGACTGGCCTGCCGTGCGCATGGATCTGCCGATCGCAGTGTTCGCAGCCGATCCCAGACTTGCAGCCGCACGCTGAGCGCGAAGCCGCTCAAGTGGCCGCGCGGATCAGGTCGGCCGCCTTCTCGGCGATCATGATGGTCGGCGCGTTCGTGTTGCCGCCGATCAGCGTCGGCATGATCGAGGCGTCCACGACGCGCAGGCCTTCGAACCCGCGCACGCGCAGTTCCGGATCGACGACCGCACCCTCGTCGCTGCCCATCCGGCAGGTCCCGACGGGGTGGTAGATCGTATCGGCGCGTGCTCGGATGTGCTGCATGAGTTCCGCATCGGTCTCTATGCCGGCGGTATAGATCTCCTTGTGCCGGTACGCCGCGAAGGCCGGCGCGGCGAGGATGTCGCGCATCAGCCGGGCGCCCCGAAGCAGCAGGTCCGCGTCGCGCTCGTCAGACAGGAAGGCGGGATCGATGCGCGGCGCCGCTTGCGGATCGGCGCTCGACAGCCCGACCGTGCCGCGCGAATGCGGCCTCAGGACGCAGACGTGGCAGGAATAGCCGAAGCCGAGATGGATCTTGCGGGTGTGGTCGTCGACGATGCCGATGCAGAAGTGCATCTGCAGGTCGGGGCGCTCCGCTTGCGGCGACGACCTGACGAAGGCGCCGGCCTCCGCGATCGGCGACGACAGCATTCCCGTGCCGTCGCGCCGCCATTGCAGGGCATGACGTACAAGGTTCCACGCGCCCCGGGGGCCGATGCCGAAGCAGTCGGTGTGCTTCGTCTTCCACGACAGGATGAAATCGAGATGGTCCTGGAGGTTGCGGCCCACGCCGGGAAGCGCATGACGCACGTCGATGCCGTGGGCGCGCAGTTCCTCCGGCTCTCCTATCCCCGAGAGCATGAGAAGTTGCGGCGAGCCGAAGGCGCCCGCCGAGACGATCACCTCGCGCCTTGCCTCGGCCAGATGCTCCGTTCTGCCGCGGCGATAATGGACGCCGGTGGCACGCCTGCCGTCGAAGGAAATCCGAGTCGCATGCGCGCCGGTCACCACGGTCAGGTTCTTGCGTTGCATGGCCGGGTGCAGGTAGGCCGCGGCCGCCGAACAGCGTTCTCCGCGGCGGCGGGAGTCGTGGAACTGCGTGACCTGATAAAGGCCGGCGCCTTCCTGCTCCGGCCCGTTGAAGTCGTCGTTGCGGCGGATCTGGTGCTGGGCGCAGGCCTCGATGAAGGCGTGCGCCAGGGGTCGCGGGTTCGCCTGGTCGCGGACTTGCAACGGACCGTCGGCGCCGTGCAGGGGGTCTCCGCCGCGTTGATTGCCCTCCGCCTTGCGGAAATAGGGAAGCACGTCGTTCCACGACCAGCCAGCGCAGCCGCCTTGGGCCCAGTCGTCATAATCGGTAGGGTGTCCCCGGACGTAGAGCATCGCATTGATCGCGCTCGATCCGCCGAGCGTACGTCCGCGCGGCTGGTAGCCGCGGCGGCCGTTAAGCCCCGGCTGCGGCTCGGTCTGGAAGGCCCAGTTGTTGATTCTTGGCCGTCCCGGCAGCATGGCGGCAATGCCGACCGGAACGCGGATGAGGAGCTCGCGGCCATCCCCCCCGGCTTCCAGCAGGCAGACGCTGACCGAGGGGTCTTCCGACAGCCGGGACGCCAAAGTCGCGCCGGCGGACCCGCCGCCGGCGATCACGTAATCGAACGTCATGGTCTCCTCCCGAACGCGGCCCGACCGCGAACGGAAGGATGGAAGCGTCAAATCGCGGCCCTTGTCCAGACCTGCAACGCCTCAGACCATCGCGAAGATGCGCGCGGGACCGCCGGTGCCGCCGCGGATTTTCGGCGCGCCGACGACGATCGTCGCACCGGACGCCGGCAGCGTGTCGAGATTGGCGATCCCCTCTATGCCGTAGCGGCCGCTCGGCAGCCAGGTGTTGTGGACGATAAAGTCGGGCGACATGCCGAAGTCGAGCGAAAGCGTATCGACGGCGATCGCCTTGACGGACGACTGCTCCATCAGGGCCTGCGCGGCCTCGACGTGGAAGCCGGGGAAATGCATGGTCTTGCCGTCGTCGCCGACGTTGCGGAACTTGTCGGTGGCGACGTGATCGCCCCAGCCCGACAGCATGGCGACGATCGCGCCTTCAGGGATGTCGCCGTTCGCGTCGGTCCATGCCTTCAGGTCGTCCGGCGTCAGTTGCGCGTCGGCGTTCTCGGAGGCCTTCGAGCGGATGTCGACGACCACCAGCGGCGCGACTAGGTCCTCGACCGGCAGTTCGGCGACCGACTTCCCGTCGGCGGTGAAGTGGAGCGGCGCGTCGATATGTGTTCCGGTGTGCTCGTTCAGCCTGAGCTCGAAGAGGTTGAACGTGTGTTGGGCATGGTTGAACTTCTGGTCGTAGAAGAGCTGCTGCGCACCGAAATAGGTCGGGAACTTGTCGTAGAGTTCGTGGGTCAGATCCTCGGCCTTCGTCGGCATCGACTGCTGGGCAAAGAGCGGTTGCGGCGCGGCGGCGGCCCCGAGTGCCGCGGCTCCCGCAGCGGCGACCGTTCCCCTGAAGAAGGCCCGTCGCGACAGCATGTCCTTCTTGACGCCTTCGATCACGCAATGATGGCACATTTCGATGACTCCGCTGGTAATTGCCTCGCCGCATCAGGCGACAGAATGAGCCGGCAAAGGCCGGGTGGCAAGCCTCACCAGCGGCCTTGGAAGGCATTCTCGACATGCACCGGCCAGCGCCAGGGAAGCACCGCCACCATGTCGAAGCGGACGGAGAGACGGGCGTAGTCGGGCTGGCGGGCGAGCCACAGATCGGCCGCCGCCTCGATCCGGCGCTCGGACTGACTGCCGATCGCCTCCATCGCTTCCGTCAACGTACGCCGCGCCTTCACCTCGACGATGGCGACGAGGTCTCCCTTGCGGGCGATGAGGTCGATCTCGCCGAGCTTCGTGCGGTGGCGGCGCGCGACGATGCGGTAGCCTTTCACCATCAGGGCGACGGCCGCGGCGCGCTCGCTCCAGTGGCCTTTCCGGTAGGCGAGGAAGCGCCTGGCGCGCGCGTCAGCCGTCACCGCCGCGGTCCTTGAGTTCGAGCAGCCTGCGGTAAAGGTCCTGCTTGGGAGAGCCGGTCATCCGCGCCGCCTCTCCCGCGGCCTTGGAGGCGGGCAGTTCGGCAGCAAGCGAGAGGAGCAGGCGGTCGAGGTCTTCCGGCGTGGCCGCTTCCTCCTCGCCGGGCGGCGCCACGCAGACCACGACCTCGCCCTTGGGCGAACCCGCTTCGGCGTAGTGCGCCGCGAGTTCGGAGAGGCTGCCGCGCCGGAACTCCTCGAAGGTCTTCGTCAGTTCGCGCGCGATGGCCGCCTCGCGGTCCCCGCCGAGGGCATCGCGCATCGCGGCCAGGCTTTCGGGCAGGCGATGCGGGGATTCGTAGAAGACGAGCGTGGCCGGCATCGTCTTCAGCGCCTCCAGCCGGGTGCGGCGCTGGCCTTCCTTCACCGGCAGGAAGCCGGCGAAGAGGAAGGCGTCCGATGGCAAGGTGCTGGCCGTCAGCGCCGCGAGCACGGCCGAAGCGCCGGGGATGGGCACGACGCGGATGCCGGCGGCCACGGCCTCCCCGACCAGCCTGTAGCCGGGATCGGAGACGAGCGGCGTGCCTGCATCGGAGACCAGCGCGACCGCTTTGCCCTCCGCGAGATCGGCGAGCAGGCGCGGCCCCGCGCTCGCCGCGTTGTGCTCGTGATAGGCTGCGAGCTTGCGGCGGATGCCGTAGCGATCGAGCAGCACGCGGGTGACGCGGGTGTCCTCGCAGGCGATCACGTCGGCCGCCGCGAGCGTCTCCAGCGCGCGCACGGTGATGTCGGAGAGGTTCCCGATCGGCGTCGAGACGATGTAGAGCGCCGGCTCCAGCGGCCGGGCCGGAATTTCATGCCCGCCGATCAGGAAACTGCGCCTGGCGGCGGGTTCAGTGCGCGGATCTGCCATGCAGCCACACCTACAGCCGATGCAGCATCGCGCAAAGCGGCAATCGGCGCCAGCCGGCGCCTCAGGTGCCGCAGAAGGTGCGCAGCACTTGTTCGTGCGCTTCCGGCGGCGCGGCGTAGCGCGCCATGTCCGGCTGCTCGTCGAAGGGTTTCGCGAGCACGGCCACCAGATCCTCGAAGGGCGCGAAATCGCCCCTGTCCTCGGCCGCGCGGATCGCCTCCTCGATGCGGTGGTTGCGCGGGATGTATTTGGGGTTCGCAGCGCGCATCCGCTCCAGCCGTCCGGCATCGTGCTGCGGCTCGCGGGCGATGCGCGCATGCCAGCGCTCCGCCCACTGGTCGAACGCGGCCGGATCGGAAAACAGTGCCCGCGCGCCGTCGCCTCTTCCGTCCAGTTCGCCGCCGAGGCCGCGGAAGGTGAGGGTGAAGTCGGTCTTCTGGCTGGCCATCAGCGCGAAGAGGTCGCTGATCAGCTGGACGTCCTCATCCTCCTCCGTCGCCAGGCCAAGTTTTTCGCGCAGACCACCGTGGAAGATGGGTTCGTAGTGCTGCCTGAACGTCTTCAGCGCGCCTTCCGCGATCTTCACTGCCTCGTCCAGGTCCTCGTGAAGCAGCGGCAGCAGCGTCTCGGCGAAGCGGGCGAGGTTCCACACCGCGATGTTGGGTTGGTTGGCGAAGGCGTAGCGGCCCTTCTGATCAATTGAGCTGAAGACCTGGTTCGGATCGAACGCGTCCATGAACGCGCAGGGGCCGTAGTCGATGGTCTCGCCCGAGATCGTCATGTTGTCGGTGTTCATGACGCCGTGGATGAAGCCGACCAGCATCCATCTAGCCACCAGTCGCGCCTGCGCGGCGATGACGGATTCGAGCAGGCGCAGATAGGGCTGGTCGCCGGCGGCTTCGGGATAATGGCGGTTGATGGCATAGTCGGCCAGCGTGCGGATGCCGTCGGTGTCGCCGCGCGCGGCGAAATACTGGAAGGTGCCGATGCGGATGTGGCTCGCCGCGACGCGCGTCAGCACGGCGCCCGGCAGGCGGTGCTCGCGGTAGACCGGCTCGCCGGTCGCAACCGCCGCGAGGCTGCGGGTGGTGGGAATGCCGAGCGCATGCATGGCCTCGCTGACGATGTATTCGCGCAGCACCGGGCCGACAGCGGCTCGCCCGTCTCCGCCGCGCGAAAAACGGGTCGGGCCCGACCCCTTGAGCTGCAGGTCGCGGCGCACGCCGTCCGCATCGACTGCCTCGCCGAGCAGCAGCGCGCGGCCGTCGCCGAGCTGCGGCACGAAATTGCCGAACTGGTGCCCGGCATAGGCCTGCGCGACCGCTTGCATGTCGTCGGGGATACGGCTGCCGGATAGAACGTCCAGGCCTTCGGGGCCGCGCAGGCGATCCGCGTTGAGCCCGAGCCTTTCCGCCAGCGCCAGGTTAAGCTTGATCAGCCGCGGCTTCGCGACCGGGGTCGGCCGCGTGCGCTCGTAGAAGCGCTCGGGCAGGCCGGCATAGGTGAACTCCAGCGTCGGCATGGGATTGTCGCTGGAATCCGGTTCGGCCAGCACCGAGGAAATCTGGCTGGACATGGCGGAACTCCTCTGGCCCTCGTATCGAGAGCGTGGCGTATCTGTCACCCTATTTGTTGCAGCGGGCCGGCGAGTGCAAGGCTTGCCTGGCTCCGCGACATGGAAAGCCGCGGCGACACGGGCCTCGAAGTCGAGGTTGACGCGGCCTGACGGCTGTTGCGATGCTCTGCCATAAGCCGGCGAACCGATGTGACCATTCCGTCGCATTTCTCCGGTAGAAGGGAGCAGCGGACGAGCGGATCTTCGATTCGCGTCGACCGGACGAGGCGGACGGGCGAAGAACCTTCGGCGAAAGGAGCCAGCGCATGACGACGGTAGCGGTACTCGGAGGGGATGGCTTCGTCGGATGGCCGACCTGCCTGCATCTGTCGAGCAAGGGATACGACGTCCATATCCTCGACAATCTCAGCCGGCGCTGGATCGACACCGAACTCGGCGTGCAGTCGCTGACGCCGATGGACTCCATCCAGGAGCGTACCCGCATCTGGCGGCAGGAGACCGGGCGGCGCATCCACTTCCACCTGATCGACCTGGCGCGCGACTACGAGGTACTGAAGCGCTGGCTGGCGGACAACAGGCCGGATGCTATCGTGCATTTCGCCGAGCAGCGCGCCGCGCCCTACTCGATGAAGAGCGACCGGCACAAGAACTACACGGTCAACAACAACGTCAACGCCACCCACAACCTCCTGAACGCCATGGTCGAGATCGGCCTCGACGCGCATCTCGTCCATCTCGGCACGATGGGCGTCTACGGCTATTCGACGGTCGGCGCGGCCATTCCCGAGGGCTACCTGCCGGTCGGCATCGAGACGACGGCGGGCGAACAGGTCAGCCAGGAGATCCTCTACCCCGCCAATCCGGGCTCGATCTACCACATGACCAAGTGCCTGGATCAGCTGCTGTTCCAGTTCTACGCCAAGAACGACGGGGTGCGGATCACCGACCTGCACCAGGGCATCGTCTGGGGCACGCACACCGACCAGACGAGGCTGCATCCGCAACTGGTCAACCGGTTCGACTATGACGGCGACTACGGCACGGTGCTGAACCGCTTCCTGATCCAGGCGGCGATCGGCTATCCGCTGACGGTCCACGGCACCGGCGGACAGACGCGCGCCTTCATCCACATCCAGGATTCGGTGCGCTGCATCGAGCTGGCGCTTGCCAATCCGCCGAAGCGGGGAGACCGGGTCGAGATCTTCAACCAGATGACCGAGACGCACCGCGTGCGCGACCTCGCGGCGCTGGTCGCTAGGATCACCGGCGCCGAGGTGGCCAACCTCCCCAACCCGCGCAAGGAGGCAGCGGAGAACGATCTGGTCGTGCGCAACGAGAAATTCCTTGCGCTAGGCCTCGATCCGATCACGCTGGAAGACGGGCTCCTGTCGGAGGTCGTCGACGTGGCGAAGAAGTTTGCCTACCGCATCGACCGCAGCCGCATCCCGGCCGCGAGCGCGTGGACGAAGGAGATCGCCAGGACGATCGACGGCAGCGAACTCCCCGTCGTCCGGAAGGTCGCCGGGCACTGATCCGGACCGACGCCGAAGCCAGGGATGAGGATCGGCATCATTTCCGACACGCATGGGCTGTTGCGTCCGCAAGCGCTGGAACTACTGGCGGGCGTGGATCACATCCTCCACGCCGGCGATGTCGGTTCGCCCGCAATCCTCCCGGAACTGGAAAGGATCGCTCCGGTCACCGCGATCAGGGGCAACGTCGACACGCAGGCCTGGGCGGCGGAGTTGCCGGAGACGGCACGCATCACGTTCGAGGGGCATTCGATCTTCGTCCGGCACGACCGAAAGGCGCTGGATCTCGATCCCGCGCAAGAGGGGATCGCCGCCGTAATCTCCGGACACTCGCACAAGCCGGGCGTCGAGACGGTCGACGGGGTCCTCTATCTCAATCCGGGGAGCGCCGGACGGCGGCGTTTCCGGCTGCCGGTGACAGTGGCGACGCTGGAGGTGGGCGGGCATGGCCTCATCCCGTTTCTCCACGAGATCGTCAGCGGTTGAGCTTGGGCGGACGGCGGATGAGCGCCGTTCAGACCGAAATGTCGCCGGGAGGTTCCATCGCTGCTGGCGGTTCCGCCGGTCCCTCACCGGAAAGGACTTTCGCCAGTGCGCCGCCCAGTTGCTCGCGCGAGTATGGCTTGTCGATGACCAACGCATCGGCGACCTCTTCGAGCGCGCCGCCGTATCCGGTCGCGAAGACGAGCGGTATCCCGCGCTGCCGCAGGATTTCGGCGACCGGGTAGCTGTAGCTGCCGCCGAGATTGACGTCGAGGACCGCCGCGTCCATCGCCTCCGTCCGGGCGATCTCGAGACCCTTCTCCAGGCGATGGACGGGACCGACCACCACCGCGCCGAGACGCTCGAGCGCTTCCGTCGCCTCCATGGCGATGAGGACTTCGTCCTCCAGGACGAAGATCCGCTTCCCGGCGAGATCGTGGCTCAATCGGTTTCCTCCGCTACCGGCAAGGGTGCCTCGATGGTGCAGACGAGACCGTCCGGCCGGAAATCCATGGCAACCTCGGCGTCCAGTTCGGACCGCAGAGCCCGGTCGATCATCACCGAACCGAATCCCCGCCGAGTTGGCGGAGCGACGGGCGGTCCATTGCGCTCCTGCCAGGTGAAGCTGAGATGGCTAGCATCCGCACTCCACGTAATGTCGAGTTTCCCGTCGCCGGTGGAAAGCGCGCCGTATTTCAGCGCGTTCGTGTAGAGTTCGTGCAGCGCCATGGCCATCGTCACGGTCTGCTTGGGCATGAGCTTTACAGACGGACCGCTCCAGACCGCCCGTCCTTCGGCGACCAGCGCACCGAGCGAATGGCGCACGAGATCGACGAGGTCGGCCTTCTCCCAATTCTCGATGGTCAGCAGGTTGTGCGCCTGCGCCAGTGCCGATAGCCGCCCGTCGAAGATCGCGGTGCGCGGGTCCTCGCCATCCGTCGGCCGGAAAGTCTGCTTGGCGAGCGACTGGACAACCGCGAGCGAATTCTTCACGCGGTGATTGAGTTCGTGGATCAGGAGCTTGCGATGCCTCTCGGCCCGCTTGCGATCGGTGATGTCGGCGATGACGCCGACCAGGCGCGAGGGCTTTCCGGAGGCGTTGAACTCCATCCGACCTGCGACCTCGAGCCAGCGCCTCTCCCCATCGTCCGCGCGGTGGATCTGGCAGACGAGATTGAAACCGCCCTCGGGGGAGGCCGCTTCCTCGACGGCATTCTCGAACGACTGCCGGTCCTCCGCATCGAGGAACTGTCCGACGAAGCCGCTCCGCTCGGGATTGGCGCCGTCACCCGGAAGGCCGAATATCTCGAACATGCGTTTGTTCGCCCACACCGAAACGTCTTCCTCGACGTTCCATTCGAACACGCCGAGGCCAGCCGCATCGGTGGCGATCCGCCGCCGCTCCTCGCTCTCGCGCAGCCTGTCCTCCGCGATCCACAGGTCATGCACGTCGGTGGCGGTCCCGATCCAGCGCTCGACGTTGCCGTTGGCATCGCGCAACGGGGTGGCGCGGCTGAGATGCCAGCGATAGCTGCCGTCGCGCATCTTCAGGCGATGGGTGATCTGGTAGGGCTGGCGCAGCTTCGAGGCCGTTTCCCATTCCTTGCCGGTGAGGGGGTAGTCCTCCGGATGGACCAGCAGCTCCCAGCGATACCGACCGTCCGGTGCGACGTGCGACGCCGTATACTGCGCGATGCGCGAGTTCCAGTATTCGACGTGGCCGTCGGCGTCCGAGGTCCACACGAGCTGCGGCATGATGTCGGCGAGATCGCGGAAGCGCTGCTCGCTCTCGCGCAGCTTCTGCTCGGCGCGCTCGCGTTCGGTCACGTCGACATTGACGCCGATCATACCGAGGAACTCGCCGCGGGCGGAGAAGTGCGGCCGCGCCTCGGTCGTCCAGATCTGGTACTCGCCGTTCGCGGAACGATAGCGTCCCTTGGTGGAGACCGTCCTGCGTTCCGCGATGGCCTGGCCCATCTCCGCGCCGATGCGTGCGACGTCTTCCGGATGGATCTTTGTCGACCAGTCGAAACCGGCGATGTCTTCCTCGCGGACGTTCCATTGATGGCGAAGCATCCGGTTCAGGGCCTGGCAGTGGCCGTCCGGACCGCTGGTCCAGATCATCACCGGCGCGTCTTCCGACATCAGGCGGAAGCGTTCCTCCGAAACCCTCCGCTCGTCCTCGGCCGCGCGACGCGCCTCCTCCGCCCGCGCGCGCTCCAGGCTGAAGCCGATCTGCCTGGCGATCGTCACGGCGAGCTCGCTTTCCCGGTGGCCGAAAACATGTGGCCTAGCGTAGTAGGTCATGAACTTGCCGATGACCTCGCCCTGACAGACCAGCGGGATGAAGCCCAGCCCCCTTATGCCTTCTTGCTCGATGGTCTTCTTGAGCCAGTCGGGCTCGTCCGTCGCAAGAATGTCGGGTACGAAGATCGGATCCGGATCCCGGTCTCCGGGACGCCACGGCGTGTGGCCGTCGACGGCCTTTCGATAGCCTTCCGAAAGGCCGCGCCATGCCTGAAACCGCATGACGCCGTCGCCATCGAACAGGAGGATCGAGGCGCGCCTGCAGCCGAGCGCATCGGTGATGGCATCCAGCGCGGCGTCGAAGACGTCTGCCTGCGTGCGTGCGCGGTAGAGACGGTCGGTCAGGCGATAGAGTACGGCGAGTTCGTCGGCGCGCTTCCCGCCGACCTCCGTTCCCGATCCCAGCAGCTGATCCATCCGCCGCTCCATCCCAGAGAGAACCCCAAAGTCTAGTACCGGTGGTCTGGCATGGAAAGCATTAACTTCCGATGGACTCCCGACCAACTTGCCACCAACCGTCCGTTTTTTATGGCTTTCGCGGGATCTTTCCGCGTCAGGGACGGCCGTCGGACCGCGCGACGGGCACGGGCCGCGGCCGGTAGAACCGGCCGAGCAGGATCGGCGTCAGGTACATCGGAACCTGGTAGCAGCCGATGAAGAGCAGCAGCGGATCGGTGACGGAAACGGGCAGGGCGGTCAGGAAGAGGGCGATGTTGCGGTTGCCGGCCACGATCGCCAGCGGCGCGACGATCGTTTCCGGTACCTTCCGCCGCAGCACGAAAACCATCAGGAGCTGCAGCCCGAAATTGCCGGCGAAAGCAGCGGCCAACGCTGTGAAAAAACGCGCGGGCTCGTCCCTCAGGGCCGGTCCGACGGCCGACATCAGACCCACCACGACGATGGCCATGACGACCGCGGACAGGCCGTCGATGACGCCGATCGCAGCGGGCGAGGGATGCTTCAGGACGAAGCCTCGTATGAGGAAGGCCAGCCCGGCCGCCGCACCGATGATGACGAGCAGCCGGGCGGCCGAACCGATCACCGCGCCGGCGTCGCCGAGATCGGGTGCCAGCCAGAACACGGGGATGACGGTGAGAGGTAGCAGCGCCGTGCCGAGGACGAGCAGGCGAAGCGCCGGAGCCGGGTCGTTTCCGGTGAGTATGGTCAGGTTGGGACTGCCGGAGATGGAGGAGGCGGCCATCATCAGCACGAGACCCGTGGCGAGCGGACCGCTCCAGCCGAGGAGGGTGAAGGCGAGGATCGCGGCGACCGGGAAGCCGACCTGGTAGAGCAGCGTGAGGCCGAAGGAGGCTCGAATGTCGGCGAGCGCCCCGAAGGCTTGGCGCGGGCCGACGCGAAAGGCGGCGATGAAGAGCAGGCAGGCGATCAGCTCGGCGATCCAGCCCTTCATCGCCAAGGCGAGGTCCGGAAGCGCGACGCCCGCGACCAGCCCCGCGACGAGGACGGAGCGGCCGTAGCGCGCCGGAAGCGCCGCGATGCGCGCGAGCGCCGTCACGAAAGCCCCCGCAGGATAAGCATCGCCGCCGCCATGCCGGCGACGACGAGCAGGGCCGGCCGGTAGCGCCGGTCGAATCGTCCGCGAAGGCCGCGCGCGATCGCGAGGCCGAGAACCATCGGCGGCAGCATGAGGGCCGCGAGGACGGCGTCTCGTACGCCGGCATAACCGCTGGCGTAGAGACCGGCGAGCGAGACGAGGCATCCGATGGCGAAGAATGCCGCGAGCGTCGGCCGCGCGGAGGCGGCGGGCCGGTCCTGGTAGATGAGGGCGAGCGGCGGCGCGCCGACGGAGGTGATCGTCCCCATGATCCCCGACAGCGTGGACATTGCCAAAAGCCACGCTCTACTGAAAGCGATGCGCCGGCCGAATGCCGAGAGAAACACGGCAAGCCCGATCATGAGGCCGAAAGCCAGCATGAAGCTTTGCTGGTCGGCCAGCGCGGCGAGGAGCCCTGCTGCGGCAAGGACGCCCGCGATGCGGCCGATCGTACCCAGACCGACCTCCTCCCACCGGATCGCCTTCCGCTCGCCCCAGGCGCCCCATGACGACGTAAGCATGCCGAGAAAGAGCGTGGGAGCCGGCACGAGTTCGGGATCGATCAGGGCAAGCAGCGGCGCTGCGGTCAGGCCGAAGCCCATCCCGAGCCCGAACTGAACGATAGCAGCGGCGACCACGATGGCGCCGACGAGGATCAGCCAGGGCGTGTCAAGCCCGGTGAAGGCCGCGAGGTCCACCTGCTCCGTGCTCTCAGTGCGCCGCGGTCTGGCGCATGTTTTCCGGCAGCCATGTCGCGAGGTCGGGAAAGGCGATCAGCACGAACACCATCACGACCATGATGAGGAACATCGGAAACGCAGCGCGCGCGATGTAGTTCATCTCGTGATTCGTCATGCCCTGGAGCACGAAGAGGTTGAACCCGATCGGCGGCGTGATCTGCGCCATCTCGACCACAACGACGATGAAGATGCCGAACCAGATGATGTCGATGCCGGCCTGCCGGATCATCGGTTCCACGACCGCGATGGTGAGCACGACCGAAGAGATGCCGTCGAGGAAGCACCCGATGACGATGTAGAAGACCAGCAGCATCATCAGGAGTTCGAACCGGGAGAGTTCCATCGAACCTATCCACTCCGCCAGTCCGCGCGGCAGTCCTGTGAAGCCCATGGAGAGCGACAGGAAGGCGGCGCCCGACAGGATCAGCGCGATCATCGCCGAGGTGCGGGTCGCGCCGAGCAGGCTTTCGGTGAACGTCGCCCAGGTGAGCGACCCTTGCGTGGCGGCAAGCACCAGCGCGCCGATGACGCCGATGGCCGCGGCCTCGGTCGCGGTGGCGTAGCCGAGATACATGGAACCGATGACGACGAGGATCAGGAGCAGGACGGGAATGAGGAAGCGCGAGTTGGAAACCCGTTCGGAAAACGACATCGGCGGCTCGGGGTCGGGACGGTAGTTCGGGGAAAAGCGCGAGATCGCAACGACGTAGAGCATGAACATCGCCGCCAGCACGAGACCCGGCACGATGCCCGCGATGAAGAGCTTCGTGATGGATTCGTTGATCGTCACGCCGTAGACGATCAAGGTCAGCGACGGCGGGATCATCAAGCCGAGCGTCGCCGCGCCGGCCAGCGTGCCAATCACCAGGTTTTCGGGGTAGTTGCGCTTCCTGAGCTCGGGGATGGACATCTTGCCGACGGTCGTCAGCGTGGCGGCGGACGAGCCGGAGACGGCGGCGAAAACGGTACAGCCAACGACGTTGGTATGCAGGAGCCCGCCCGGCAGCCGCGCCATCCATGGGGACAGACCCTTGAACATGTCCTCCGACAGGCGCGTGCGATAGAGGATCTCGCCCATCCAGATGAACAGCGGCAGCGCCGTCAGGGTCCACGACGAGGCGGAGCGCCAGATGACGGTCATCATGGCGTCGCCGGCGGGCCGCATGGTGAAGAGTTCCATGCCGACCCAGGCGACGCCGAGCAGCGCCAGACCGATCCACACGCCGGTGCCGAGCAGCAGGAACAGGACGAAGAGAAAGATCCCGATCGGGAGCAGCTGTTCCATCTTCTATTCCGCCGGCTGGTCGATGGCGGAGGAGCGGATGTTGTCCCTGCGCGTGAGGAGGAGCGTCGCGAGATTGTCGGCGAAACAGACGGCAAGCAGCACGGCGCCGGCCGCCGCGGGGACCTGCGGTATCCAGATCGGCGTCGCGTCCTGCCCCTGGCTGATGTCGTTGAAGGCGTAGGACCAGTAGACGGACTTGACCGCGTACCAGGCGAGATAGGTGCTCGCGGCCGTGCCGATCAGAAGGCCCCAGAGTTCGCCCCACAAGCGGTGTCCGCCGAGCGCCGTGAGGAGCAGGCTGACGCGGATATGCGCGCCGCGGTTCAGTGCGTGGGCGAAGGCGAGGAATGACGAGGCCGCCATCAGGTAGCCGGCATAGGCGGTGGAGCCGGGGAAGGAGATGCCGGTCCAGCGCGACGCCATCTGCAGCACGATCACGATCAGGATGAGCACGAGGCAGATCGCGGCAAGTACGGCCGCAAAATCATAGATCGCGTCGAGGACGCGCCTGATGGTCGATGTCATCGAATGTCCCCGGCAAGGCGATGGAGGGGCGGTCCGGCCGGAGCCGGACCGCTTCGCGAGGATCGTCGCAGATCACATCGCCTTGTAGGAATCGACGATTTCCTTGCCGGCGGGACCCGCGGCGTCCATCCACTCCTGCGTCATCGTCTCGCCGAACTTGGCGAGGTCGCTCTTCAGCTGGTCGCTCGGCGCGCCGACGGTCATGCCGTTGTCGGCCAGCGTCTTCAGGTAGCCGGCGGTCAGTTCCTCCGACTTCGCCGCGCCGCGCTTGCCGGCCTCGGCGCCGCAGTCCATGACCACCTTCTTGGCTTCGTCGCTCAGTGCGTTGAAGGCGTCCTTGTTGGCGAAGACGGCGTTGCGCGGCAGCCAGGCCTGCACGTCGTAGAAATGCGTCAGGCTCTCCCAGACTTTCGAGTCCACGCCCGTGGAGCCCGAGGAGATGAAGCTCTCGGCCACGCCGGTCGCCAGCGCCTGGCTGAGTTCGGCGGCCTCGATCTGCACAGGCGCCATGCCGGCGAGTTCGGCGATGCGGGCAGTCGCGGCATTATACGCGCGGAACTTGATGCCCTTCATATCGGCGACGGATTCGACCGGCTTCTTGAAGTAGAAGCCCTGCGGCGGCCACGGCGCGGCGTAGATGTAGACGAGGTTCTGGCTGTCCATCACCTCTTCGAGCTTCGGCTTCGCCGCCTCCCAGAGCTTTTCGGAGTCGGCGAAGGAAGTTGCGAGGAACGGGATGGAATCGACCCCGTAGAGCGGGTTCTCGTTGGCGTGGGCGGACAGGAGCCGCTCGCCGATCGGCGCCTGGCCGGTCTGCACCGCGCGCTTGATGTCGTTGCCGGCGAACAGGGCGCCGTTGGGGTGGGTGACGATCTCCAGATCGCCGCCGGTCCCCTCGCTGACGCACTTGGCGAACTCGGCCGCGTTTTCCGAGTGGAAGTTGGTCGCCGGATAGGCCATCGGCATGTCCCACTTCTCGGCGAGCGCAGCACTGGCGGTCATTCCGGTCATCGCCGTGGCGGCGAGAAGCGTCTTGAGTGTCCTGGTCATTGTCGTTCTCCCATCATTGTGGTGGCTGAAGTGAAGTTCCCGGTCGTCTTGTGGTTTCTTTTTCCTATTGGAAACGCGAAGGGGCGTAGGGCGCAAGGTCTAAATTCGGCGTGCGGCCGGAAACCAGCTGCGCGACGATGCGCCCGGTCTTCGGGCCGCCGGTGAGGCCGACGTGGTGGTGGCCGAAACCGAGGAACATCCCCTTCGTGCCCGGCACCTCGCCGATGACGGGAATGGAGTCGGCCGGCGCCGGCCGGTGGCCCATCCACTCGGTCTTTTCCTTCCAGCGCAGGCCAGGCAGCGCTGCCTGTGCGTTCTTCATCAGGAGATCGAACGGAGCGCGCGAGGGCGGCGCGTCCAGCCCGCCGAACTCGACGATGCCCGCAAGCCTCAGGCGGCCGTCCATCGGCGTCATGACGAACTTGCCGGACGCGATCATCAGAGGATGGCGCGGCATCACCGAAGGCTCCCACAATTCGACGTGGTAACCGCGCTCGCTCTCAAGCGGGACGTCGAGGCCGAGCTTGCGGCACAGTGTTTTCGACCAGACGCCGGTGGCGAGAACGGCGGCGGAGCAGGCGACCGTCTCGCCGCCCATGCGTATGCCGGTGACGCGGCCATTCTCGCGCACGAAATCCGTGACTTCGCCCTTGACCGGCCGTCCGCCGCTGGCAACGACATGGGCGGCAAGGTCCTTCACGTAGCGGCCGGGATCGGTGATCGTGCCGTGATTGCCGAAGCGCGCCGCGAAGCCCAGCTTCGCATCGAGCGCCGGGTCATAGGCGCGCAGCGCCTCGCCCTCGAGTTCGTCCCATTCGAAGCCGCGCGCCTTGCGGATTCCCCAGCCGAAGGCATCGCCGGAATAGTGCGCCCGGTCATTGTAGACGAAGACGTAATCCGACGGCTTCAGCCATTTCTCCGCGACTGTTCCCGCAGCCAGCGCCTGGTGGTCGGCGAGACTGTCGCCGACGATCGGCAGCATCGCATCCGCAATGCGGTTCACCTGTTCGGGCGTGCAGTGCGAGAGGTACTTCCGCAGCCAGGGCAGGAGCCGCGGCAGGTAGGACCATTTGAGGAAGAGCGGCTGGGCGGGATTGAAAAGCATGCGCGGCGCCTTGCGCATGAGCCCGGGGACGGTAACCGGCACGATGGAGCAGGAGGCGAGCACGCCGCCGTTTCCGTAGCTCGTCCCTTCGCCAGGTTCCCCGCGGTCGATCAGGACGACGTCGTGGCCGTCGCGCTGCAGCCATAGGGCGGTCGAGACGCCGACGATCCCGGCGCCGATCACCGCCACGGGCGGCTTGGCGCTCTCGGATCCGACGTCTCCCTGTGTGGCCATCAGTTCCCCTGCCTGCGCCTTTTGACGTTGCCTGATCCTGTCACACAGGAATAAAATGTCAACGATTTATCGGCAAAATGTGTTTGACTTATCAGGCGACCCACTCCGAGACCGGCGCTGCCGCCTCGTCGAGCGGCTGCGTGACGATGTCGACCAGCGTCGGCTCACCGGCCGCGAGCGCCTTCTTAAGGACCGGCCCGAGGTTGGCCGGATCCTCGACGCGCCAGCTCTTCAGCCCATAGGCGGCCGCGACCGCCGCATGGTCGGTGCGCGTGAAATCGACGTTGTGAAAGCGCGCGCCGAAGCCGGAGCGCTGGCCGGCCTTGATCCAGCCGAAGACGCTGTTGGAGAGCGTCACGAAGGTGATCGGCATCCGGTAGCGGATAACGGTTTCGAGTTCGCCGACGCTCATGCCGAAGGAGCCGTCACCCATCACCGACACCGTCTTCACCGACGGCCGCCCGACATGGGCGCCGATCGCCGCGCCCATCGCGAAGCCGAGCGCGCCATGGGCGCGGTTGGTGATGAAGTGGCGTCCGGCCGACGGCCAGCGGTAGTGCGCCGAAAAATAGGGGCAGGGCGTGCCGGGATCGGCACAGACGATCGCCTCGGCATCGAGCAGGCGCTGGAGCGTGGCGATGACGCGCTCGGGGCGGATCGGCGTCGCATCGGAGGCGGCGAGCGGCTCGAACGCGGCGAGCTTCGCCGCCCAGGCCGACTTTGCGCGCAAAACGCCGTCGTTGCCGGCCCCCCCGCCGCGCCGGGCCACCGCCGCGGCGATCGCCTCCAGCGCCAGCCGGGCGTCCCCGGCAAGCGCGACGTCGGTGCGATAGTTGGCGCCAATGACCGCCGGGTCGGAATCGATGTGGACGATGCGGGCATCAGGACCGGGCGAGCGCCAGCGCTCCGTCGTCACAGATCCGGCGCGGCAGCCGACGTAGAGCACCAGGTCGGCCTCGTCGACCACGGCGCGTGTCGCCGGCACGCCGCCGTTCGATCCGACCACGCCGACCGCGCGAGGATCGGTCTCCGCAATGGAACCCTGGCCGGAGACGGTGGTCGCGACGGGCAGGTCGAGCAGGTCGGCAAGCCTTGCCAGCGCTTCCGTCGCACCGGCGATCACTACCCCGCCGCCGCACACCGCGACGGCCTTGCGGGCTTCGAGCAGCGCGTCTGCCGCCGCCTCGACCGCCGCGGGATCGGGCGCGACCGGGAGCGCCGGAAAATTCCGGTGGCGGTCATCGGCCCAGATCTCGTCCGGCGTGACGGGGTTCTTCTGGGTGTCGAAGGGCAGCGCCAGGTGCACCGCGCCCGGGCGGCCCGTGGTCATCTCGCGGAAGGCGCGGCGGAGCATGGCCGGCAGGCGCTGGGCGTCGTCGAGCGATGCGTTCCACTTGGTCAGCGGCCGGAACATCGCCACCTGGTCGAGTTCGGTCAGCGGATAGCGTCCGCGCGAGGTGGTCGAGACGTCGGAATTGATCGCGAGAATCGGGATCGAACTCTCGTTCGCCTCCACCACGCCCGGCAGGATATAGGTCGCGCCGCCGCCCGACGGACCCTCGCAGACGCCCGGCCGGCCCGTGACGCGGGCATAGGCGTCGGCCATGTAGCCGGCATGCCGCTCGTCGCGGGTCAAGAGGTGGGTAATACCGTGGTCGAGCCGGAAGAGCGCGTCGTAGAGCGGCAGGGTCGTGTCGCCGCACAGGCCGAAAACGTGTTTCACGCCATAGGCTTCGAGCATCTTCACCATGGCTTCGGCCCCGGTGAGCGTGTTCGCCTTCTCGCGTGAATTCATCCGAACTGCCCTTGTCCTGACGTCTGAGGCCGCTTTCGGCCGGACGAGCGAGCAGATATACAGACCCGCCGGCTGGTGCGGCAACCACGAGGTTCCGCGCAGGCGGGGAATGGCGACGGGAATACGAGCAATGCGCGTGACCGGGGGAAAATCGATCTACGGCGCGGCGGTCGGCATCCTCATGCTCGACGCCCGGTTCCCGAGGATTCCCGGCGACATGGGCAACGCCACCACCTGGCCGTTCCCGGTGCATTACAAGATCGTGCGATCGGCGACGCCGGACCGGGTGGTGCGCGGCGGCGCCGAGGGGCTGCTCGACGTCTTCGTCGCTGCGGCGCGCGAACTGGTGGACGACGGGGTCGACGGCATCACGACCAATTGCGGGTTCCTGTCGCTCTTCCAGCAGGAACTGGCCGACGCGGTCGGCGTGCCGGTGGCGACCTCCTCGCTGATGCAGGTGGCGCAAGTGAACCGGCTGCTGCCCAAGGGCAGGCGCACCGGCATCCTGACCATCTCCGGCTCCACGCTGACGCCGCTGCACCTGGAAAAGGCCGGAGTTCCGGATGGCACGCCGTTAGGCACGACGGAAGGCGGCCGCGAGTTCACCCGCGCCATCCTCGGCAACGAACTGGAACTCGACGTGGACGCGGCACGGGAGGACAATGTCGAGGCGGCCCGCGCGCTCGTCGCCGCCAACCCGGCTCTCGGGGCGCTGGTGCTCGAATGCACCAACATGGTGCCCTACGCGGCCGACATCCGCGCCGCCACCGGTCTGCCGGTCTTCTCGATCGAAACCTTCGTCCGATGGTTTCAGGCCGCGCTGGTGCCGCGCACCTACTGAGGCCGGGCTCGAGGCCGCTCTGTATCCAAATCTGTTTCGCCAAAGAAACAAATGCCGCGCCGGCGGCAATCTTCGCGATACCGAGCGCGCGCACTGATGCGACCGGGCGGGGGTGAACGATCCAGTGCGGCTGGAGCCCGACCTTGCGGGATCGCGTCGGACATGGACATCTCTGCACATCCACTCGGCCAGGATCGGGATCGCGGGTCTCGCGCCTCCGGCTCGGCCGGATCGCTCCGGCGGTTCCTTGCCCGCCGGGCCGCCGGTCTCGTCCTCGGTTTCGCCAGGGTCGTCACCGCCGTGCGCGGCGAGTGGCAGGGCGTCGAGCCGCGCGACATCCAGCGCATCTATTTCGCCAACCATTCGAGCCACGGGGATTTCATCCTGGTCTCGGCGGTGCTGCCGCCGCGCCTGCGCAACCGCACGCGGCCGGTGGCTGGCGCCGACTACTGGATGAAGGGACGGCTCCGGCGCTTCGTCGGCCGGGAAGTGTTCAACGCCGTCCTGATCGAGCGCGACCGGGAGCGCCGGACCGAGGATCCCGTCGACCTGATGACCCGGGCGGTTCAAGAGGGCGCGTCGCTGATCGTGTTTCCGGAAGGAACGCGCAACACCGGCGACCTGCCGCTGATGCCCTTCAAGAGCGGCCTCTATCACCTCGCGAAGGCGTGCCCGGCCGTCGAACTCGTCCCGGTCTGGATCGCCAACCTGAACCGCGTCCTGCCCAAGGGCGAGATCGTGCCCATCCCGCTCGTGTGCACCGTCACCTTCGGCGCCGCGCTCCACATCGGAGAGGCCGAGGCCAAGGAAGACTTCCTCCGGCGTGCCGAGATGGCGCTTCTCTCCCTCGCACCGAACGGAAACAGGCCATGACGGCGCCCCACCCGGACCTGCTCAACCTGCTCATGGGACTGGCGGCGGTGCTGTTGGCGGCCTCGGCCGTCGCATACGCCCTGCGCGTCAGGCTGTCTCCCGGCGGTTCGAACCCCGTCATCGAGAACCTCAGCGACCGGATCAACGCGTGGTGGGTAATGGCGATCGTCATGGGGCTCGCGCTGATTGGCGGGCGCACAGGGGTGACGCTGCTCTTTGCAGCCTGTTCCTTCGCGGCGCTTCGGGAGTTCGTGACCCTGACCAACACGCGACGCGCCGATCACTGGGCGCTGGCCGGTGCCTTCTTCGTCATCCTGCCGGCACAATACTGGCTGGTCTGGACGGGTTGGTACGGGCTCTATTCGATCTTCATACCCGTCTACGCCTTCCTGCTGATGCCGATCGTGTCCAGTCTGCGCGGCGACACGGACCGCTTCCTCGTCCGCATCGCCGAGGTGCAGTGGGCGCTGATGATCTGCGTCTTCTGCGTGTCGCACGTCCCGGCGCTGCTCACCCTCGACATCCCCCGCTTCGAAGGCCGCAACGTCCTGCTCATCGCGTTCCTGGTCATCGTCGTGCAGAGCAGCGACGTTCTGCAGTACGTCTGGGGCAAGCTCCTCGGCCGCACGAAGATCGCGCCGAAACTGTCGCCTTCCAAGACGTTGGAGGGTTTCGTGGGCGGCGGAATGAGCGCCGTGGCCGTCGGCACCGGGCTTGCCTGGATGACGCCCTTCAGCGCCATGGAGGCCGGACTGCTGTCGCTGGCGATCGTCCTCATGGGCTTCTTCGGCGGGCTCGTCATGTCGGCGATCAAGCGCGACCGCGGCGTCAAGGACTGGGGCCACCTGATCGCCGGTCATGGCGGGTTCATCGACCGGCTGGACTCGGTCATCTTCTCCGCGCCCATCTTCTTCCACCTGGTGCGCTACGGATGGTCGCTGACGTGAGGGCGCGGATGTCGACCTTGACCGGCAGCAGCACGGCGCACGTGCTCGTCGCCTTCGCCGCGATGGGCGGCTGGGCCGTGTTCGCCAATCGCATGCACGCCATGCCGGCGCCGCTTCTGGCCGGGCTGGTGCAGGGTGTTGTCTCGGGAACCATCACGTACTTCCTGAAGCGGACGGTCGAGGCGCTGTCGGCGCGCTTCGACGGCATAGGGCGCCTGGTGCTGCCGCCGGCGATCGCCTTTGCCACGTCGCTCGTCGTGCTCGTGACGCTGCACGGGCTCACCGGCACGCCGGAGATCCTGCGCACCATCGCGCTGCCGCTTTCGATCTCCACCGGATATGCGGCGCTCTATAGCCACGCCCTGTGGCGGCGCGAAAGGACATGAGACGATGACGGACGCCCCCGACCGCCGCCCGCTGGCGAGCCGCGATACCCGCTGGGCGAAGGCTCTGACCCGCAGGCTCGCCGCTACCTCGCTGACGCCGAATCGCATCTCGATGGGCAGCGTCATTGCCGCCGCCTTCGCCGGGGGCTGCTTCTGGCTCGCCGGGGGCGTGCAGGGATGGCCGCAGGCGCTGCTCCTCGTCGCTGCGGCGCTGTTCTGCCAGGTCCGGCTCCTGTGCAACCTCCTCGACGGCCTCGTCGCGATCGAGGCCGGCAAGAAGGAACCGGACGGCGCCTTCTGGAACGAGTTTCCCGACAGGGTGGCGGACATCCTCATCCTGGTGGGCGCCGGGCTTGGGGCGGCAGAACCGACGCTCGGCTGGGCGGCGGCCGGGATGGCGATCCTGACGGCCTATACGCGCGAACTTGGCCGCGCGTGCGGACTGCCGGCCGATTTCTCCGGCCCGATGTCCAAGCAGCACCGCATGGCGGTGATGACCGTGGCCGCGCTCGCCGCCGCGGCCGGGGGCATGTTCTCCGGCGAGGCCGGACGGTTCGTGCTGGTCGCCGCCCTCTGGATCGTCGTCCTGGGTGCGGCTTTCACGGCTGCCCGCCGCGCCGCGCGCATCGTCATCGGCTTGCACGGAAACGCGCGCTGACCCGATGACTGCCGCCGTCGCGGACTGCCTTCCAGCAGGCAGCGTCAGTCGGTCCGGGGCTCCAGCACGTAGAGGCCGACGTCGATGTTGCGGGTCTTGAAGCCGGCCTCGCAATAGGCGAGGTAGTATTCCCAGAGCCGGCGGAAGCGCTGGTCGAAGCCGAGCTGTTCGACGGCCGTCCAGCTCTGCCGGAAGCGATAGCGCCACTCGGCCAGGGTGCGTGCATAGCTCTGGCCGAAATGCTCGGCCTCCACCAGCTTCAGTCCGGCGTCCTTCGCGTGCTGGTCGATGAGCGTCTTCGACGGCAGCATCCCGCCCGGGAAGACGTGGGTCTGGATGAAATCCGCGCCGTTCCGGTACTGCTCGTAGCGGCTCTCGTCGATCGTGATCGCCTGGATCACCGCCCTGCCGCCGTCTGCCAGCAATTGCCGGACCTTGCCGAAATAGGCCGGCCAGTACTGCTCGCCGACCGCCTCGATCATCTCGATGGAGACGATGCGGTCGAACGAGCCGGCGCTGTCGCGATAGTCTTCCAGTTCGATCCGGACGCGGTCTGCCAGGCCCTCGCGTTCGGCGGACTGGCGCGCGTAGGCCAGCTGCTCGGACGAAAGCGTGATGCCCTTCACATCGGCGCCGGAGGTGGCCAGCCGGGTGGCCAGCGTGCCCCAGCCGCAGCCGATTTCGAGCACCCGTTGCCCGGGTTGCGGCGACAGGAGTTCGGCGATGCGTCGAAGCTTGTTCTCCTGCGCCTGCTCCAGCGTCTCACCGGGTGCCCGGTAGAGGGCGGACGAATAGGTCATGCTCGGATCGAGCCAGAGCCGGTAGAATTCGTTGCCGAGATCGTAGTGATAGGCAATGTTGCGCCTGCTCCCCGACAGGCTGTTGGCGCGCAGGAGGTGGCGCAGCCTGTTCACCGTCCTGGCGGGCCACGATCCGGAAATGGTCCGGTCGATCTGCTCCATGTTGGCCACGGCGAGTTCGAGCAGGGCGGCGAGGTCGGGGGTCGACCACTCGCCGTCGAAATAGGCTTCGGCGAAGGCGATATCGCCGCCCAGGACCAGGCGCCGCACCGCGCTCCAGCGGTTCAGGTGCAGGACGGCCTCCGGCCCCGGCGTGCCGGACTGGTGTTCCAGCACCACCCCCTCCGGGGTCCGCACCGAAATCTGACCGACCGTGGCGCAGGAAAGCAGCTTGCGCAGGAAACGCGCGGCTAGGGCCCCGAACGGGCGCAGCCGGCCGGACCTGCGATCAACATCCAGCGACATCAGGCTCGGCTTCCCGGCGCAGGCGTGGCGTGTTCGCTGCCACGTAGGTGACTGGTGTCTCGGGCGGAGCGGGGCGGGACGTGAGCTTCACGCCCTTCGCCCATAGGCGCAGGGCCTCCCAGTGAATGCCGGCGATCACCTTCATCGTGAGAAGCGGATAGGCGAAAAACATCCGCGCCAGCGTGGCGTCGGTCAGCGGCTGACGCTGTCCCGAGAAGGCTGCCACGATCAGAGGTCCGTCGGTGTCGCTCGCGGTGATGTGGATCGACGTCCGCTCGCCCGGCGGATCGACGCGGAAGTCGTATCGCATGGCCATGGAAATGAACGGGGATACGTAGAACTCTTTCTCGCAATGCTGCTCTATGCTCCCCCCGCTGCCGTCACCTTCGATCGGTATCAGATAGCTGTGACGCTCTCCGAAGGTGTTACTCACTTCGTAGAGTAACGCATGAAGGCGCCCGTCCGCCAGATGGCAGAAGTAGATGCTCAGCGGATTAAAGACGTAGCCCAGAACGCGCGGCATGCAGAACAGCCGGATGGCCCCGCCGTCCACGACAAGGCCGGCGGCGCGAAGCTGTTCCTCGACATAGCCGCGCAGCGGCCGGCCGGAACCGTCGGCATGGTCGCCGTCGAAAAAGCCGAACAGGTTGAAGCGATTGCGCGAAAACAGCCTGAGCCGACGCGAGAGCGCGTCGATTTCGTCCAGGTCGAGGAGCAGCGAGAACATGCGGTAGGCGAGGCGGTGCCGGCGCGGTCGCAGACGCTGGTGCATGACCTTGCCCGCATAGATGGCGGATCGGAACCCGGACATCAGGCCGCCGCCAGTTCCCGCCTGCGCGGAACATGGAAGATCGCGATGCGGCCGGATTCGTCGGCCACCTGCCAGGGCCTACGCACACCGCCCAGCGCCTCGGCCACGGCGAGACCCGCCTGAAGCCCGTCCTCGTGGAAGCCGGCGCCGAAATAGGCGCCGCAGAACCATGTGTTGCGCTCTCCCTGGAGGGACCACAGTTCCTTCTGCGCGCGCATGGCTACGGCGTCGAAGACCGGGTGTTCGTAGATCTCGCGGTGTTTCACGGTTTCCGGCCGGGGTTCCATCGCAGGGTTCAGGGTAACGAAAAGCGGGTGTTCGCTGGCGAGCGGCTGCAGCCTGTTCATCCAGTACGTGACCGACAGCCGCTTGGTTCCACCGCAAGTGTCGGCGAGATAGTTCCAGCTCGTCCATGCCCGCTTGCGGCGCGGCATGAGGCGGGCATCGGAATGGAGGATGGCCTCGTTGCGGCTGTAGTCGAAACTGCCGAGCAGTTGCGTCTCCGCCGCGTCCGCGTCGGCCAGCATCGCCAGTGCCTGGTCGGCATGCGTGGCGATCACGACGTGGTCGAAGCGGCGTCTGATGCCGTGGGAATCGACGATCTCCACCGAACCCGGGTTCCTGACGACGGCCTGTATGTCGTGACCGGCGAGAATCCGCCCCTGGAAGCGTTCGGTCAGGCGTCTCACGTATTCTCGGCTGCCGCCCCGGACGGTCCGCCAGACCGGGCGACCTGCGAATTTCAAGAGTCCATGGTTTTCGCAGAAGCGGATGAAGGCGGCGGCGGGATAGTTGCAGACCTCGGCGGCGGGCGTGGACCAGATCGCGGCGGCCATCGGGTAGAGATGGTCCTCTCGGAAGGCGCTGCCGTAGCCCCTTGTGTCGAGATATTCGCCCAGGCTGATCTCGCCGATGCGCGCGACGTCGAAGGGTGCCTGTCGGTAGAACCGCAGCAGTTCGCGAAGCATCCGCCAGAAGCGCGGCCTGGCGATGTTAAGGGGCTGTGCCAGCAGACCGCCGAAGCCGCTGCCCGAATATTCCAGGCGGCCGCCGTCGATCGAGACGGAGAACGACATATCCGATGGCGCCGTCGGCACGTCGAGATGGTCGAACAATGCGGTTAGGTTCGGATAGGTGGCCTCGTTGTAGACGATGAACCCGGTGTCGACGGCCACCCCGTCGGCTTCCACGGTGTTACTGTGCCCGCCGAGCCGCGGACGCTGCTCGAAGAGCGTGACCTTGTGGCGCGTGGACAGGAGCCATGCCGCCGACAGGCCCGATATTCCGCTGCCGACGACTGCGATTTCGAGCGGTCTCATGGGAAGGGTACCGGCGGCACCGGGCATGTGGAACTCCAAGTTCTCTGTGGAAGAGGCTCGCCTCCTTCCGTAACTTGTGTTCTTACGCAGCCGCGTGCGGCACGGATCACCGGAGCGCCCGGTGATCCGCCCGACGCGACCGGTCGTAACAGGGCGCATGAATGCATCCACACATCACTTCGTGGCTCATAGGGTCCTGCCCGGCTTCCATCCCTCGGCGATGGGGACGCCCGGCATGACGGGAAAGGCAAGGACAGTCCTTTCGGCAGACGATGCCAGGCGGCTCGTCGCCGCGGTCGCCGTCGAGCGGGACCGCGCCGCGTTCGCGCAGCTGTTCAGCCACTACGGACCGCGGTTGAAGGCATTCATGATGCGCGGGGGGCTTTCCGCGTCCGCCGCCGAGGAACTAGCCCAGGAGACGATGCTGCTGGTCTGGCGGAAGGCCGGCTATTTCAACGCCGAGCGCGGCGGCGTCTCAACCTGGATCTTCACCATAGCGCGAAACCTGCGGATCGATCGGCTGAGGCGCGAGAAGCGGCCGCGGGCGAATGCGGAGTTGTTCGATCCTTCCGACGAACCCGACGGGCCGGCGACGGGAGAAGCCGTTCTCATGGCGGTGCAGCGGGAGGAACAGGTGCGGGCCGCGCTTGAACTTTTATCCCACGAGCAGGCCGAGGTGCTGCGGCTCTCCTTCTTCGGGGACAAGCCGCAATCCGAAATCGCCAGCGAACTCGGGATACCGCTCGGCACCGTCAAATCGCGCGTGCGGCTGGCGCTCGGCCGCCTGCGCCACATTCTGGACGACCTGAAATGACGATCAATCATCATCCGAGCGACGAAACTTTGCTCCGCTACGCGAGCGGCACGCTCGATGCGGGACCGCGCCTCGTCGTGGCCGTCCACATTGGCGGATGCAGTGTCTGCGAGGAGCGCGTGCTCCAGTTCGAGGCCATCGGCGGGGCGATGCTCGACGACGTCGAGCCCGTGGAGATGAGCGCCGACGCTCTCGATCATGCGCTGGCGAGGATCGAGGTGGCGTCGGAAAGGAGGTCTTCGGGGCCGGCTCGTACGGCGGCCCGCCGTGCAGATGTCGGCATTCGGCTGCCGGACGTTCTCGACGGCTGCGAGGTGGGACGCTGGTGGTGGATCGGACCCGGCCTTCGCTGGAGCCGCGTGACGCTGCCCGATGATCCGGGGGCGAACGTGATGCTGCTCAAGATCGGTGCCGGGCGCAAGCTGCCGGAACACACCCACACAGGGCGGGAGTACACGCAGGTCCTGACGGGCTCCTTCGCCGACGCGCGCGGGCGCTATGTGCCTGGCGACCTGGACGAAGCCGATTCCGAGGTGGAGCACCAGCCCGTCGTCGATTCGGAGGCGGAGTGCATCTGTATAGCGGCGCTCGAGGGAAACATGCGCCTGCGGGGGTTCTTCGGCAGGATGATCCAGCCGCTGATCGGTGGCTGAACCGGAGGGGATGCGGCCGGTCCGCGTTCGGGTGCCTTCCCGGCTGGTGACGAATGAGGCCCACAATTGACGCTTGCACTCGCCATCATCGGGCTTGCCGTCGCGTTTTCCGCTATCATGTCGGGCGCCTGGTGGATTGCCTTGAGGAGCGGCAAATCCGGATGGATTGACGCGACCTGGTCCGCGGCCGTCGGGCTGTGCGGCGCCCTGGCCGCGATTCTTTCCATCGACGGAGACGCGCCGAGCGCGCGCCAACTTCTCGTGGCCGGCATGCCGCTGGCGTGGTCGCTGCGTCTGGCCTCCCACATCGCCTCGAGGACTGCCGCGAGCGACAAGGACGATCCGCGCTACGCCCAACTCAAGCAGGAGTGGGGTGAATCGGCCCGCAGCCGGCTCTTCTGGTTCCTGCAAATCCAGGCGGCGGCCGGCTTCGCGCTCGTCGTCTCGATCATGGCCGCCGCCCACAATCCTGCGCCGGGACTGGGCCTGCGCGACCTGCTGGGCGCGGCGATCCTTGTCGCCGCGGTGCTCGGCGAGGCGGTGGCCGACCGACAGCTCAGCGCCTTCCGGTCAGACCCGGCCAACAGGGGCAAGACCTGCGACCTTGGGCTGTGGGGACTGTCGCGCCATCCGAACTATTTCTTCGAATGGCTTGGCTGGCTCGCCTATCCCGCCATCGCCCTGGACCTGACGGGGGGCTATTCGTGGGGGTGGGCAGCACTTGCCGGTCCGGTCCTGATGTACTGGCTCCTCGTGCATGCTTCCGGCATTCCGCCGCTGGAAGCGCACATGCTGCGTTCGCGCGGCGAGGCCTTCCGCCGCTATCAGGCGCGGGTGAACGCCTTCTGGCCCGGCCCGGCGAAGTCAGCTTCGGGTTGAACGGACCGGCGATCCGCGATTGATCGCCGGCCCGCCCAGTCCTGCGAAGTGGGCCGGCGCGGTCAGGTCTGCGGATAGAAATACTGGACCACGATGAAGGCGAGCGCGGCCGAAACCGACGTGACCAGCGTTCCCCAGCAGATGTCGACCACGGTGATGATCGCCGGCCAGCCGCGGATGGTCGCGTGGCTGGTCAGGTCGTAGGTCGCATAGGCGAAGAAGCCGAATAGCGCGCCGTAGAGCGCCGCCGTGGTCCATTTGCCGGTGGCGAAGGCGGGCGACAGCGCGAAGATGAGCATGCCGACGACGTAAAGCAGGTAGAACACGACCGCCGGCACGGGACTGAAATTCTCGGCCAGCACGTCTCCGAGATACCGACGGTAGAGGCGCTGCGACATCGTGGTCAGCCAGACGGCATCGATGCCGAGGAAAATGATGAAGGTTGCCACGTAGGCGACCGCGTATCTCGTCATGATGCCTTCCTCTTCCTGGCTTGGGATTGCGGCGTTTCATCAGACCGGACGGCCCGGTAGGCTTTCATGGCCCGGTCGCGAGCGGCGTGGTGATCGACGATAGGCGCGGGATAGGTCTCGCCGAGCGTCACGCCGCTTTCAGCGAGGAGTGCGGGTGGCGCCTCCCATGGCTTGTGAAGGAAGCGGTCGGGCAATTTGGCGAGTTCTGGCACCCAGCGACGGACGTAGTCGCCGTCCGGATCGAACCGCTCGCCCTGAAGGACCGGATTGAAGATGCGGAAATAGGGGGCGGCGTCCGCGCCGCTCCCGGCGACCCACTGCCAGCTGGCGGGATTGTTGGCCGGATCGGCGTCGACGAGGGTATCCCAGAACCACCGCTCGCCGTCGCGCCAGTCGATCAGCAGGTCCTTGATCAGGAAGGAGGCCGCTATCATGCGCACGCGGTTGTGCATCCAGCCCGTCCGCCACAGCTCGCGCATGCCGGCATCCACGATCGGATAGCCCGTGAGTCCACGCTGCCACGCCTTCAGGGCCTTCCCGTCGCGACGCCATTCGAAATCGTCGTACTCGGGCCGGAACGCCCGGTCGCGCAGATGCGGGTTGTGGAACAGGAGATGGTAGGAGAATTCGCGCCAGGCGAGTTCCTTGCGGAACTTCGCCGCGCCGGCGCCGTGCGACTTGTGCAGCGCGGCAAGGATCTGGAACGGTGTGATCTCGCCGAAGGTCAGATGCGGCGAAAGCCCCGACGTTCCGGCCTTCCCCGGGATGTCGCGGCTGCGTTCGTAGTCGGGCAATGACTCCTCGATGAAATCGTGCAGTCGGCGATGGGCACCGTCCTCGCCGGGAGTCCAGCATTCCCGAAGCCCCGCGGACCAGTCCGGCTTCGCGGGGAGAAGCCCGAGTTCGTCGAGCGTCAGCCCGTCCAGACTGCCTTTCAAGCCCTGGATCGAGGAGGGCGGGTCTATCGGATCGCGCGGCTCCACGCCGCTTTCCAGTGCCTTCCAGAACGGGGTATAGACCTTGTAGAAGCCGCCCGAGCCGGTCTTGAGCAGCGACGGCTCGTGCGTCAGCGCGCCGTCGAAGCTTCGAGCCACGATATCCCTCTCGCGCACGCCGGTCTTGAGAGCCGCGTCGACGGCCGCTTCCGCCGGATCGTAGCGGCGGTTCCAGAAGACCGTGTCGGCGCCGCTTGCGTCGATCGCCTCGGCTACGACATCGGCTGTCCGGCCGCGTTTCAGGACCAGTTCGGCGCCAACCTTCTTCAGCGCCTTCTGCAGGCCATGCAGCGAATGGTGCAGCCACCAGCGGCTCGCCGCACCGATCGGTCGCACGCCGTCGTTTTCCTCATCCAGGATGAAGATCGGGAGCACGGGGCGGCCGGTGTCCGCGGCGGCGGCAAGCGCGCCGTTGTCGCGGATGCGAAGGTCGCGCCGGAGAAGGACGATGACGGGAGAAACCACGGGTTTTCCGCTCACGCTTGCCAAGCCGTCGCGGCGATGTGCGGCGCTGTTCTCGATCGCATGGGCGAACCTCCTCGAGATGGTCGACCCCTTCTACGCGGCGATGCCGCGGAAGGATCAATCCGGGTTCGGGAGGAAGTATTGGCGGGGAGGGGCGGTCTCCGCCGGCCTTGCCGATGGCGGTGCCGGAAAAAACAACACCCGCCGGGGGAGGAGGTCCGGCGGGTGTCGTTTGTGTGGCGGACACCCGGGAGGAGGTGGGTGCCGGCCTATCCGTCGTTCACTGGGAGGAGGTAGATCCCGACGGAATTCTGCAATCTGTCAACCTCCGGTGAGGGAGGACAGCACCCGCCGAGGGAGGAGGTTCGGCGGGTGCTGATTTGTCGGCCGGCACCCGGGAGGAGGTGGATGCCGGCCGTATCCGTCAGAACCTGGGAGGAGGTAGGCTCTGGCGAAATTCCTTGCTTCGTCAGATCGACTTGCGAGCGACGAAGGAAATGTCTCCGCGGGCAATCCCGAGATCGCTCAGTTCGCGGTTGGAAAGGCGGCTCAGCTCATTCACGGTGTCGCGATAGCGGCGCCAGTTGCGATAGTTGCGGACCAAGTTCATGACACGTCTTCTTTCGGGTATTTTCGTTTCGGCTGTTCTCTTGTTGATTGGAAGATAGTCGCGCCCGTTCGGCATTTGAAGCGCGGTTGTTGCATAGCAGCAATGCGTTTTGTGCAATGCAACATAAGTTAGCGGGCAAGTGAGTATCTGCGTTCCGGTATCGGAAGGCGCCCACCGGCGCCATTGGCCCGATACGCGGGTGCGACATAGAATTGCCCGCATCGCGAGGGACAGCGCCCGGATGGATGGCGGATGATGGCTTCATACGTTTCAAAGGTCAGGCAGGACATCTCGCGGTGGCTTGCGGAGGGCCTGATCGACGCGCCGACCGCGCAGGCCCTGCGCAACGACATCGACAGTCGCGCGGGTGGCGGCTTCAGCTTCGGCGGCATCCTCGCCGTGCTGGCCGCATTGCTCCTCGGCGCGGCGATCCTGATTTTCGTGGCCGCGAACTGGCTGGCCTTTCCGCGCGTGGCGCGGGTCGGGCTGCTTTTTGCGATCATCCTCGCCGCTCATGCCGGCGGTGCGTTTCTCAAGCTGGTCCGCAGGGAAGCGGCCGGCGAGGCCGGCTTCCTCATCGGCGGCGCGGCCTTCGGCGGATCGATCGCGCTGATCGGGCAGATGTACCATCTTTCTGGAGACGAGGCGCAGGCGCTGCTCGTCTGGTGCGCGGGGGTGACCGTGGCCGCCGTGATCCTGCGCTCGGCGGCGTCGACCGTGGCTGCCGTCGTGATTGCGGCAAGCTGGCTCTGGGTGGAGATGTGGGATTTCTGGAGCGGCGCGGACGTGCCGCACGAATACCTGCTGGTGCTGGCCGTGCTGTGGGCCGTGTCCTTGTGGACGGGCGCCCGCTCGGCCCGGCACCTGATCGTGCTGTCGCTCGTCCTCTATGCGTCGCTGTCCTATCTTCACACCGAACAACTGGTGATTCCAGTCCTGCTGGCGCTCGCTTCGACCGGGCTCTTCCTCGCCGCGACATTCCGGCCGGAGAGCATCGAGCGTTTCCTGCGGCTCGGCGGCGGTGCGCAGGTCCACGGGCTTCTGGGCTTCGTGGCGGGCATGTCCTTCGTCCAGTTCGCGGTGATGGACGAGCCGGGCTTCATGCTCGCCGCGCTCGTCACCTTCGGCGCCAGCATCGGAGCACTCATCCTTGGCGGGCGCGAAAGCCGCATGCTGCGCTGGCTCGCCTATGCCGTGTTCGGCGTCGAACTTTGCATCGTGTACGTAGTGACGGTCGGCACCATGCTCGGAACGGCCGGGTTCCTGATCGCGACGGGCGCGCTCCTCGCGGTGCTAGCCTTCGTCATCACGCGGTTCGAGCGGCGGATGAAGGCGCCGGCGGCGCAGGGAGGCGCGGCATGAAGCGTTCGACGCAACTCATCGGCGGCGCGCTCGTCGTCTCCGCGCTGCAGATCGGTTTCCTGTACTCGATCATCCAGGGGCGCGCCGCGATCCTGCGCGACGGGGCGGAGGTGATGCTGAAGGTCGAACCGGTCGATCCGCGCGACCTTCTGCGCGGCGACTACGTGCGGTTGGGCTACGAGATATCGTCCATCCCCAGAACGCTCTTCGACCCGCCGCTCGCCGACGCCGACGCCACCGGGGGAACACCGGTGCTGGTCCGACTCGCGCCGGGCGACGACGGATTGTGGCATCCGGTGGGAGCGCGGCTGACCGATACGGAGCCGAGCGCGATGCCGGAAAGCCAGGTCGAGATCGCCGGAACGGTCGATACGGCATTCGCCGCGATCGACCAGGTTCGACTGTCCTACGGCATCGAGCGGTTCTACCTTCCCGAAGGGGAAGGGCGCGAGATCGAGCGCGACATGCGCGAGCGCCCGTTCATGATCCTGGCGGCGGTGGGCGAGGACGGGACGGCCCAGATCAAGGCATTCTTCGACGGCAAAACACAGCTCTACGAAGAACCGCTCTACTGAACCCGTCCGATCATTGGCTTCACCCTGCCGGGAAGCGGCATGGAATTCGGCGCCCGCGCGCGAAAAAAGCCGCATTTCTAGGGTGTTTCCCCTTTGAAGCCGTGATGCGCGGTGATATAGACGCCCCGCTTTGGGAGGCGCGTTTGCTTCCTGAGCGGGTGTGGTGGAACTGGTAGACACGCAGGATTTAGGTTCCTGTGGCGCAAGCCGTGGGGGTTCAAGTCCCTCCACCCGCACCAGAAAGCCACTCCCGGCCAAGGAATCCGGCAGGCGAAACGGAAATGCCGTTCCGCCCTGGAATTCGTGAAGACAAAGGTTTGATGATGCAGGTTACCGAGACGCTGAACACTGGGCTGAAGCGCGAGATCCAGGTGGTGGTCCCCGCCAAGGACATGGAGGCGCGGCTGCTGGAACGTCTTCAGGACGCCAAGGGCAAGGTGCGCATCAACGGTTTCCGTCCCGGCAAGGTGCCGGTCAACCATCTGCGCAAGGTCTATGGCAAGTCCGTCATGGCCGAGGTGGTCAATGAGATCCTCTCCAACTCGACCGGCTCCATCATCAAGGAGCGTGGCGAGAAGGCCGCCATGCAGCCCGAGGTCAAGATGACCGAAGACGAGTCCGAAGCCGAGAAGATCCTCGCCGGCCAGGCTGATTTCGAATTCTCCATCGCATATGAGGTCATCCCGCCCATCGAGATCCAAGATGTGTCCGGCATCTCCGTGACGCGCGAGGTCTACGACGTCCCCGAATCCGAGATCGACGAGCAGGCGATGCGCATCGCCGAATCCGCGCGCACCTACACACCGAAGGACGGCAAGGCCGAGACCGGCGATCGCGTCACCATGGACTATGTCGGCAAGATCGACGGCGAGCCCTTCGAGGGCGGCGCCGACACCGGCGCCAACATCGTCATCGGTTCCAACCAGTTCATCCCCGGCTTCGAGGAGCAGCTGATCGGCGCGAAGGCCGGCGACGAGAAGGTGGTCGAGGTGACCTTCCCAGAGCAATACCAGGCCGCCCATCTTGCGGGCAAGGCCGCGACCTTCGACGTCAAGGTGTCGGAAGTTGCGGCGCCGGAGGCAATCGAACTCAACGACGAGGTCGCCAAGTCGCTCGGGCTGGACTCGGTCGAGCGCCTGCGCGAGATCATCAAGGGGCAGCTTGAGAGCCAGTTCGGCACGTTGACGCGCCAGAAAGTGAAGCGCCAGCTGCTCGACGCCCTGGACGAGACCTACAAGTTCGAGGCTCCCTCGAAGCTGGTCGATGCGGAGTTCGCGAACATCTGGAACCAGGTGACCCGCGATCTGGAATCCGCCGGCAAGACCTTCGCCGACGAGGACACGACCGAGGAAGAGGCGCGCGCCGAGTACCAGCGCCTTGCCGAGCGCCGGGTGCGGCTCGGCCTGGTGCTGGCCGAGATCGGCGACAAGGCGGGCGTGCAGGTTTCGGACGACGAGATGCAGCGGGCGCTCATGGAGACGGTCCGCCGCTATCCCGGCCAGGAGCAGCAGGTCTATGATTTCTACCGCAAGAACCCGGCCGCGCTGGCTGAATTCCGCGCGCCGCTCTTCGAGGAGAAGGTCGTCGACCATCTCATGACCCAGATCAACGTCGCCGACAGGAAGGTCTCGAAGGAAGAGCTCCTGGCAGACGACGAGGAAGACCAGGCCAAGGCCGAAGGGTCCGAGGCGGCTTCCGCGAAGGAAGCTGCGCCGAAGAAGAAGGCCGCTCCCAAGAAGAAGGCGAAGGCCGCCGAAAGCGAAGCCGCGACCGAAGACGGCGCCGAGTAGCACGGCACGAACAGCCGCCATCGCGATCTGCGGTGCGGCTGGTCCATCGATCCAGGCAAGGGTGGTGCGGCCTCATGGTTTCGCCGCCCTTGCGCGTTTGGCGCCTATCCCCCATTTTAGGGGGAGGAAAAGCAGGTGCGATTTGGGCCTGCCTATTCGTATGGAGAGAGAAATGGGCCGATTCCAGGTGATGACGATGACGTCGGATGCGGCGCGCCGCGTACGCGAGATCGTCTCCAGCCGCGACGGCGCCAAAGGTATCCGCGTCGGCGTCAAGAAGGGCGGCTGCGCTGGAATGGAATACACGGTCGATCTCGTGAGCGAACCGGATTCCCGCGACGATCACGTCGAGCATGAGGGCGCGCATGTTTACGTCGCGCCCGAGGCGTCGCTCTTCCTCCTCGGCACGCAGATGGGTTTCGAGACGACGAGGCTGCGTTCGGGCTTCACCTTCACCAACCCCAACCAGTCGTCCGCCTGCGGCTGCGGCGAATCCGTCGAACTGAAGCCGGCCGACCTGAAGGCGCTTGCCGAGGCCCGCGCCTCGGCCGGTGCCGCCTGAGGTCAGTCTACCCACAGTCCCCGCTTCTTGTGCCAGTCGGCGATGGATTCCTCCGGGTAGAGTGCGAAGGTCCGGTCGCCGGGGCGGATATCCGGTTCCACCCATGACGGCTTGTACTTGAGCATCAGGTGCACACGCTCCGGCGCTCTGGGCAGTTCGCTGTCGATCGCCGATGCGAAGGGATGGACGAGATCCGGCCAGGTCGGATCGTAGAGCCACAGGGCCGAACCGCATTCGCGGCAGAAGCGCCGCTCGCCGGTCGAGACCTCGCAGGTCGGCCGTTCCTCGTCTTCGATTTCCGCCCTGTAGAGGCCGAGGTGCTCCTCTCCCGTGATCTTGAGGGTCCTGGCATCCGCGCCGAGGTTGATGGCAAATCCGCCGCCTCCCTGCTGCTTGCGGCAGATCGAGCAGTAGCAGAGCTGGTAGGGTACCGGCGTATGGCTTTCGACTTCGAAGCGGACGGCGGCGCAGCGGCATGATCCCGTGAGAAGCATCGGCATGCGGGGTTCTCCTATCTAAGCTGTTGGAGCAGGAGGAAGAAGCCGCCGGCGATGGCGGCCGTTGCCGGCACGGTGACCAGCCATGCCGCGACGATGGTGGAAAAATGGGCGCGCCGCACGAGCTTGCGCCGCGTGACCTCCTCGCGCGAGATCACGGGCTCTCCCGCCGTCTCGTCCTCGTCTTCGTTGAACGCTTCGGTGTCCGATGTTTCGCCCGCGATCCGGTTTGCCGCGCGCTCGGCCCGCAACCGGTTGACCTTTCGATCCAGGTACGCTCGGCGTCGCGGCGAGTTCGCAGTGTACCATTCGCGGAAGAAACCCACCCCGAACACCGCGCCGACCGCGATGTGCGTGGAGCTGACCGGCAGCCCGAACCAGGAGGCGATGATGACGGTCAGCGCAGCCGACAGCGCAACGCAGAAGGCGCGCATCGGGTTGAGCTTGGTGATCTGCTCGCCGACCATCCTCACGAGCTTGGGCCCGTAGAGCAACAGGCCCAGCGATATGCCGAAGGCGCCAATGAGCATGACCCAGAAGGGGATGTGGACGGCCGCCACGACGCCGTTGCGCCCCGCGGTCTGCACGATGGCGGCGAGCGGACCGACCGCGTTCGCCACGTCGTTGGCGCCGTGGGCGAAGGAGAGCAGTGCGGCGGAGATCACCAGCGGCAGGTTGAAGAGCTTGCGCAGTGACTGGTTGCGGTTCTCCATGCCTTCGGACTGGCGATTGACGAAAACCTGCGCAGCGCCCCAGGCGACGAGGAAGGTACCCAGGCCGATGATCGCGATGCCGCCGCCGCTCAGATGAATGATCTTCGAGAGGCCTTTGGTGGCGAGGTATGACGCGAAGGATCCGGCCATGATGGCGATCAGAATCGGCACCCAGCGCCGGGCGGCGGCGATCTTCTCGTCCTGGTAGATGATGCGCGACTTGATGAAGGCGAGGAAACCAGCCGCGATGACCCCGCCCATGACCGGCGATATGACCCAGCTCGCGGCGATGCCGGCCATCACCCCCCAGTCCACGGACCACAGGCCCGCGGCCGCGATCCCCGCGCCCATGACGCCGCCGACCACTGAATGCGTGGTCGACACCGGCGCGCCGATAGCCGTCGCCAGGTTGATCCAGACCGCCGAGGCCAGCAGCGCCGCCGTCATGGCGCCGATGAATATCGCCGGCTCTCCGACGGCCTGACGGTCGATGATGCCTTTCGAGATCGTCTGCACGACGTCGCCGCCGGCAATAAGGGCGCCGGACGTCTCGAAGATGGCGGCCAGCACGAGCGCGCCGCCCATGGTGAGCGCCCGCGAGCCGACCGCCGGGGCAACGTTGTTGGCGACATCGTTGGCGCCGATGTTGAGCGCCATGTAGGCGCCGATCGCGGCGGCCGCCACGATCGCGATCGCACCGGGATCGCCGGCGCTGAAGATCGCCACGGCGACGGCGACGAAGGCCATGAAGAAGAGCGCGAGACCGGGAGCGACCAGCCCGCGCGCGAGGAAGCTCGTCGCCTCCTCGATCCGGACGAGCTTGTCGAGATCCTTGTCGAGGGTCGTCTTGCGCGCGCGCTCGCTTATGTCGGCCATGGTCCCTTCCGCTCAGGCTCTGGCCTAGGTAACTGCGGGGCGCGCGACAAGTTCATCACCGCGTCCATTCGTGGCCAAACGCGGATTTGGTGTGGAAAACGGAAAACCCGGGCAGTCGGCGTTAGGCGGAGGGCGCAAACTCCGACAGCAGTTCCGCTAGTTCCGGCTCGCGCACGCGGCTCGCGGCGATCTGCGGCGTGAACCACTTGCGGATGCGCTGGCCCTTCTCCGGCCATTTCTGCTCGACCCGCTCGACCTTCATGGCAAACACGAAAACCTCGCAGCGCTGCTCGAGCCCGGACTTCAGTCCCTTGCCGTAGAAGTAGCGTCCGCTTTCCTTGTCCGAGATCGATCCGCGCAGGCCGGCTTCCTCTGCCGCTTCGCGCATCGCCGCCTCGTGCAGCGCCTCGTCGCCTTCCGGCCATCCCTTCGGCAGGACCCAGCGGCCCGTGTCGCGGCTGGTGATCAGCATCACCTCGACGCCGCGGTCTTCTTCGCGCCACGGAAGGGCCGCCACCTGAACGCGCGCGGGCACGCCGCCGAGGAACCGGCGGACCCGGTCGACGGATGAGTGCCAAGTGCGATGGTTCAGGAGCATTTTTCCCTTTCGATTCCGGCGAATCAACTTTGCCAGCTACCTTTTCCAACCGCAAGATAGCAGATCACCGCCAAGTATCGCGCAAAAATGTTAAGTTATTCGCCAAGCGAAGCAGCGGCACGAAAGCACCAGCGATCCGGCGGGATCGATCTTGTCGATCGAACATGACATTGATCGGTCCGCCCTCGTGGAGGACCTTGTCAAGCAGGTTAGATACGCTGCGCGAAGCCAATTTCAAGCGCGCACGCGTCCGGGCCGCGTTCTCAGCCGCGATGGCCTTCCGAGATCGGCTGCTGGTAGGTGAAGCCCATATCCCAGGGAAAATAGATCCATGTGTCCTGGGAAACTTCGGTGACGAAGGTGTCGACCAGCGGGCAGCCCTTCGGCTTGGCGTAGACGGTGGCGAAATGCGCTTTCGGCATCATCGCGCGCACGATCGACGCGGTCTTGCCGGTGTCGGTGAGGTCGTCGACGATCAGGACCTCCTCGCCTCCGTTCTCGAGCAGGACGGGCGAAATCTCCTTCAGGACCTTCAGTTCGCCCTGTTCGGTATAGTCGTGGTAGGACGCGATCGAGACAGTCTCGATCACCCTTATGCCGAGTTCGCGCGAGATGATGGCGGCCGGCACCAGGCCGCCGCGGGTGATGCACACGATCGCCTTCCATTTGCCCTTGCTCCCCGCCAGCCGCCAGGCAAGCGCACGCGCGTCGCGGTGGAACTGGTCCCAGGAAACGGGGAAGGCCTTTTCGGGAAGCGACATGGGCGGTCTCGCGCGGGCGTCAGGGAAGCTGCGAGCCTAAAGCGCAAAAGGGATGGAAAGGCAAGGGCATGCCGCCATTCCCGCCAATGGCCGCCGCATCACGGCCTGGCATCGCGCGAGAACAGGTAGACCGCCAGCGTAGCGGCGAGCATGGCGGCATAGAAGACGAAGAGCGCCTGGTAGCCGGCGGCGGGGTTTGCCGCATCGGTCGCTGCCGTCACGACGCCGCCGGTCGCGAACTGCATGGCGCCGACCCCGCCGATGGAGAAGAAGTTCATCAGCGTGACGCCGCGCCCGATGAGATGCGGCGGCAGGAAGGCACGCGCATGTGCCATCAGCATTCCGTAGCTCATGCCGCTGATGCCGATCACCACGAACAGGACGGTGACTGTGAACAGGCTGGTGGCCGGCATGACGGCGAGATAGGAGATCGTACCGAGGCTGACGGCGTTGCCGACGATCACGACCCATTTGCGGGTGCGGAACACCGTGTCGAGCGGGCCGTAGAGAAAACTGCCGGCGACCATGGCGAGCGCCATGTAGAGCGTCGCCTGGCCGATGGCGAGGGCATCGGCGCCGTGGACGTCGGCGAGATAGGGCCCCGCCCACAGGCCGCGAATGCCGGCGGCCGGCGCGTAGTTGAGCGCGGTGAGGGGAATGATCAGCCACAGCACCTTCATCCGCAGCAGTTCTCCGAAGCCGGCGAAACCCGAATTACGCCCGCCAGCCGTCTCGCGTTCCGGATCGCGCACAAGTGCGACGAGGGCCAGCGCGGAAAGGAGCGTCGCGATGCCGAGACCCGCCATCACGCCGCGCCAGCCGAAGCTTTCCACCGCGGCCGCGAAGGGGGCGGCGCCCGAGACGTTGCCGAGCGAGCCAAGCGCGACGAACCAACTCGTGAGGACGGCGAAGCGCGCTGGCTTGAAAGTCTTGGCGAAGATGAAGAGGGAGGCCATCAGAACCGGGGCGCAGCCGATGCCGATCAGCGTCATGGCGGCGGTGATCATGGCCGGCGACGTTGCTGCGGCAAAGAGGAGAGCGCCGCCTCCGCCTCCCGCCGCCAGCAGAATCCCCGCCGTCCGGCGTGGTCCGAAACGGTCGAGCGAGACCCCGACGGCGAACTGCATGAGGGCGAAGGCGATGAACCAGGCGCCGGATGCGAAGGAAAGTTGCGCCTTGGTGGCGCCGAGATCGGCCTCCAGCGCCGGTGTCAGCACTGCCAGGAACGAGCGGTAGAACTGCGACAGGAAGTAGGCGAGTGCGAGCGCCGCTATGCCGGCCATGGGCAGGGTCCAAAGAACAAGGGCGGCGAACCACCGGGGTTCGCCGCCCTAAGTCATGCCGAAGGATCAGGCAATCGCCCAACCCGTCGGCGCCTGTGGACCAGAAATAGATCTATGCTGCGCGCGCGGGCGACTTCGCGCCACCCGGGCGCCGGCGCCGGCGGAACGGCTTGCGCTCGTCGGGACGGCCTGCGTCGTGGTGCGCGGAAGCCGGCTTCGCGCCGAAGCGTTGCGGCTTGCCGCCGGAAGGACGTCCCTGCCGGCCGGAATTCGGACGGCCATTCCCGCCGTTCGGGCGTTCCTGACGCTCCGCAGGTTCGCCGGCGACGCGCGGACGCGGTGCCGGGTCGGGCTCGCCCGTATGGTCGGCCACGAGCGGGATCTTGGCACGGATGACGCGCTCGACGGCCCGCAGCTTCACGGCTTCCGAAGGGTCGGCCAGCGTCACCGCCGCGCCGTCCATGCCGTTGCGGCCCGTGCGGCCGATGCGATGGACGTAGCTCTCCGGTTCGTCCGGCAGCTCGTAGTTCACGATGAGGCTGATGCCGGGAACGTCGATGCCGCGGGCGGCGATATCGGTCGCAACCAGAATGCGCACCTGGCCATCGCGGAAGCCGTTCAGCGCCCGCTGACGGGCATTCTGCGACTTGTTGCCGTGGATGACGTCGGCCGAGAACCCGTCCTGCTGGAGCTGGCGAGTCACCTTGTCCGCCCCGTGCTTGGTGCGAGTGAACACGATGACCGACTTGTAGTCCTCGTTGGCGAGCAGCTTGGCGATCACGTCGCGCTTCTGCTTCGTCCGCGCCTTGATCAGGCTCTGGGAAATCTCCGCGGCCGTCGTGCCCTGCGGCGCGACGGAAACGCGCACCGGGTCCTTCATCAGGCCCATCGCCAGCTTCTCGATCTCCTCGGGCATGGTGGCCGAGAACAGCGTCGTCTGGCGGTCGGGATGCGTGGCGCGGGCAATGCGCTTGACGTCGTTGATGAAGCCCATGTCGAGCATGCGGTCGGCCTCGTCGAGCACGAGCCAGCGCGTCTGGTCGAGCTTGACGTCGCCCTCGCGCACCAGGTCGATGAGCCGGCCGGGCGTGGCGATGAGCACGTCGACGCCGTCGCGCAGGCGCTTGACCTGGCTGTTGCGCGAAACGCCGCCGAGCACCTGCGCGGTCGTGATGTGAGCGCCCTTGGCGAGCAGCCGGATGGTCTCCTCGATCTGCACAGCGAGTTCGCGGGTCGGGGCGAGGATCAGCGCGTGCGGGCTCTTGGGCCTGCGGCGCGCGCCCAGTGCCATGATCTTGGTCAGGATCGGCAGCGCGAAGGCCGCCGTCTTGCCGGAGCCGGTCTGGGCGATGCCCAGGACGTCGCGCCCAGCCAGATAATGCGGGATCGCCTGTTCCTGGATAGGCTTGGGTGACGTGTACCCGGCCACTTCGGTCGCCTTGAGTAGCGTGCCGGTGATGCCGAGGCGGGCGAAGCCGTTGTCCTGCTCCGCGTTTACATGAATGTTCAAAATCGTCTTCTTTCGGCGGACCGGAGTCCGCACTGTGGCGCGGCGGGCGCAACCTGCCGGGCATATGTCGGGATGTACGACGAGGCGGAGCGCCCTGGATTGGGCGACGACCGGCTGCGCTGTCGTTCCCGCGAACCTCATGCCCGCGGGGATCTTTTCACCGCTCGACCGAAAAGTTCGGGAAAGGGGAAAACCAGACGCAACCGAGGTCAATTTCTGACGAGCCGGATCGAACCGGCCCAAGCGCCTGCCGCGCATATGGGGGAAACGATCTGCAAAAGCAAGGACAATGTCGCGATGTCCCTACGCCCGAGCTACTCCGACCGCCGTCTAGTTGCCGCGGGAAGCTTGCCGCGCCAGTTCTTCCAGCTTGATGACCGTGTTCCAGTTGCGCGCGGTATTGGCCACCCCGATGCCCCTGTCGAACTTCTCGGCGAGCTTGGAGGTGCCGAAGCCGGCGGGCGTGTGGAGATATGCCACCGTGCCGACTATCTCGATGCGTTCCCCGGCTGCCGCATAGCCGCGCAGCGTTTCGACCCGTCCTTCTTCCGGAGGATCGGCGAGAACGGCCGCGTGCAGGAATTTCGGGACCGACACCGCCTCCGGGAACGGGTTGTTGGCGATGAGTTCGCGCCATTCGGCCAGAGACCGGAGGTGAACGTCTTTCTCGAATCCAAACTCGCGGGAACAGATGTCCGCGATCTTCCTGGAAACTGCGGGGCGCTGAAGCGTGCTCCGGAGCACTGCGTTGCCGCTGTTGATGTATGTCGCGACACCCTCGAAACCGCCGGCGGTCAGAGCGTCGCGCAACCGCTTCACCGGAAGCTGGGTCTTGCCTCCGACGCCGCGGAACAGAACGATCCAGACGGATGTCATATGATCAGCCCCGCCAGCACCTCGTTTTCCGTGATATCCTGATAGGACCAGCCTGCCTCGCGGAACTGCCGTTCGAGCCGGACGAAGTTTCTCGCGTCCTTCGTCTCGAGGCCGATCAGCACGGAGCCGAAGTTGCGGGCGGATTTCTTCAGGTACTCGAACCGGACGATGTCGTCGTCGGGCCCGAGCAGGTCGAGGAAGTCGCGCAGCGCGCCCGGCCGCTGCGGGAACCGGAACACGAAGTACTTCTTTAGCCCCTCGAAGCGGAGCGCACGCTCCTTCACGTCGGGCAGGCGCTCGAAGTCGAAATTGCCGCCCGAGACGACGAGCACGACCGTCCTGCCCTTCAAGTCCTTGCGCGGAAAATCTTTCAGCGCGTCGATCGCCAGCGCCCCCGCGGGTTCCAGCACGACGCCCTCGACGTTCAGCATCTCGATCATCGTGGCGCAGAGGCGGTTCTCCGGCACCAGCAGCACGTCGTCCGCGCCGAACCGCTTCAGGTGGCGGAACGGTTCGCGGCCGATCTCGGCGACCGCCGCCCCGTCGACGAAATTGTCCACCCGGGCGAGCTTCAGCCGCTTTCCGTCCTCAAGGCTGCGCTTCAGGCTGGGCGCGCCGGCCGGTTCGGCGAAGACGAAGCGCGTCTTCCAGCCGCGTTCGGTCAGATAGCGCGTCACACCCGCCGAAAGTCCGCCGCCGCCCACCGGCAGGATCGTCAGGTCCGGTATTTCGCCCGGCGGCATCTGCGCGGCGATTTCGTGCGCCACCGTTGCCTGGCCGTCGATGATGTCGCGATGGTCGAACGGCGGCACCATCAGTGCGCCCGTCTGCTCCGCGTGCTCCAGCGCGGCTTCCAGACAGGCGTCGAAGAAGTCGCCGGTGAGGCGGATCTCGACGAATTTCCCGCCGAACATGACGGTCTTGTCGATCTTCTGCTGCGGCGTCGTGACGGGCATGAAGATCACGCCCTTCTTGCCGAGGTGCCGGCAAGCGAAGGCGAAACCTTGCGCATGGTTGCCGGCGGAGGCGCAGACGAAGCCCGCGGCCGGCTCCCGCTGCGACAACGCCTTGCGGAAGAAGGTGTACGCGCCGCGGATCTTGTAGGAGCGGACGGGCGACAGATCCTCGCGCTTGAGGAAGACGCGCGCGCCGTATTTCTTTGAAAGGTGCGCGTTGAGCTGCAGCGGCGTCTCGGGGAAAAGGTCGCGCAGCGCGGTGGCGGCTTCGGCAACGCGTGTGGAAAACCCACCTTCCTTGTCTGTGTCGGACATGTCGCGCTCCACTGCCGCTGCCTTTGCTCGTCGCGGGCTATTGCATAAACGACCGTCTCTCGCCACTCTCGCGCCGGCCGGTCAAGGATGGGCGGCCCAACAGGGTGAAAAGACCGGGGGCTTCCTCTTCGTGCAGAGCTTCGCCGTCCGGGCCGCGATCCACATAGCCGCGATCTTCGGCATCTACCTGTCGCTCGCGATGCTCATTCCGGCCTTCGCGGATCTCTACTACGGAAACAGCGACTGGCGCGTCTTCGCGCTGTCGGCCTTCTTCACCGGTGGCCTCTCGCTCGCCGTCGCGCTGGCGACGCAGGGCCGGCCTCCGGTGGTATCGTCCCGCTTCGCCTTCCTGCTCGTGAACCTCCTGTGGTTTACCACCGCTGCCGCGGGCACGATTCCGTTCCTGGCGTCGCCCATGAACATGGAACTCTCCGACGCGGTTTTCGAATCGGTGTCTGCGGTGACCACGACAGGAAGCACCGTCTTGGTGGGGCTCGACGCCATGGCGCCCGGAATACTCCTGTGGAGATCGATCCTGCAATGGATGGGCGGCCTCGGCGTGATTGCGCTCGGCCTCTTCATCCTGCCGTTCCTCAACGTCGGCGGCGTCTCCTATTTCAAGATCGAATCGACCGACATCGAGGACAGGCCGTTCGAGCGGCTCTCGACCTTCACGATCAGCCTGATGGTCATCTACTGCCTGCTGACGCTCGCCTGCGGGATCGCGTACGCGGCCGCCGGCATGGACGGGTTCGACGCCCTCAACCATGCGCTGACCACGATCTCGACCGCAGGCTTCTCGACCCACGACGACTCCTTCGGCCATTTCCAGGGAAACCTCGCGATCCTGTGGGTGTCGATCGTCTTCATGTTTATCGGCGGCCTGCCGTTCTCTATCCTGATCCTTCTGACCGTCAGGGGACGTCTGGACGCCCTGCGGGACCCGCAGATCCGGGCCTTCGCCGGCTATACCGCGTCGTTCGCGATCCTGATGACGATCTACCTGCGACTGACGAGCGACGTCCCCTTCTTCGAGGCGTTGACGCACGCGACGTTCAATTTCGTTTCCCTGGTAACGACGACGGGGTTTTCCACGCACGACTACGCGGCGTGGGGGCCGTTTGCGGTTGCGCTCGCCTTCATCGCCACGTTTCCCGGCGGATGCTCCGGATCGACCACCGGCGGCATCAAGGCCTATCGGTTCATCATCCTGTTCGAACTGATGGCCAACGGGTTACGCAAGCTGGTCTATCCGAACTCTGTCCAGCCGGTGCGCTACGGCGACCGCCCAGTGGACGAGGACATGCAGCGCGCGGTGGTGCTCTTCATCGCCTCGTTCTTCGTGCTGTGGGGATTGTCGATCCTGCTTCTGGCCTCGACGGGACTGGATCTGATCACGGCCATGACGGGTTCGCTGACGGCGCTGACCAATGTCGGTCCGGGCCTTGGCGACTTCATCGGACCGAAGGGCAGCTTCGCCGACGTGCCGGATTTCGCCAAATGGGTGCTTTCGCTGGCGATGCTGTTCGGGCGTCTCGAGATCCTCGCCGTCCTCGTGATCTTCACGCCCGTCTTCTGGCGCAGGTAGGGAGCGTCCCTCCGTCTCCTGTTGCACCGCAGCGACGGCTCCGGTAAATCGGCTCGCCTGCCGTCGGAAACCGGAGGCGCCGCCGTGCGGACCAAAGGCCGCGGCGTCGAGGAGATGACCTTCCCTTGAACAGCCACGCGCTCCGTGCCGCGATCCACGTTTCGGCGATCCTGGGTATCTACCTGGCGCTGGCGATGCTGGTGCCGGCCTTCATCGACTTCTACTACGGAAATAACGACTGGCGCGTCTTCGCGCTCTCGGCTTTCTTCACCGGCGGGCTGTCGCTGGCGGTGGCTCTGGCGACGCAGGGCAGGCCTCCCCCTGCCACCTCGCGTTTCGCCTTCCTGATCGTCAACCTGCTCTGGGCCACCATGGCAGTCGCCGGCGCCATTCCGTTCCTGGCCTCATCGCTTTCGATGGATTTCACGGACGCGGTCTTCGAATCCGTTTCGGGGATAACGACAACCGGTTCGACGGTGATCGTCGGTCTGGATGCGCTCCCCCCCGGCCTCCTGATCTGGCGCTCGATCCTGCAATGGGTCGGTGGATTGGGCGTGATCGTGCTGGGCCTCTTCATCCTGCCCTATCTCAACATCGGCGGCGTTTCCTATTTCAAGATCGAATCGAGCGACATCGAGGACCGTCCGTTCGAGCGGTTGTCGGTCTTCGCGACCAGCATTCTGGGCGTCTATTCCGCGCTGACGATGGCCTGTGCGATCGCCTATGCTGCGGCCGGCATGAGCGGGTTCGACGCTATCAACCATGCGCTGACCACGCTCTCGACCGGCGGCTACTCCACGCACGACGCCTCGATGAGCTTCTACGGCGACAAACTGCCGCTCCTGTGGATTTCGTCGCTCTTCATGTTCATCGGCGGGCTGCCCTTCTCGATCCTCGTGCTGCTCGCCGTTCGCGGCCGCATCGACGCGGCACGCGATCCGCAGATCCGGGTTTTCGCGGGCTACGTGTGCTTCTTCGGCTTCGCGGTTGCCCTCTATCTGCGCCTCACGACCGATGTCCCTTTCACCGAAGCGCTCACCCATTCCTTCTTCAACATCATTTCGCTGATCACCACGACCGGCTATGCCAGCCAGGACTATTCGCTGTGGGGGGCGTTCGCCGTCGCCTGCGCGTTCCTCGCCACCTTTCTCGGCGGATGCTCGGGCTCGACGGCGGGCGGCATCAAGTCCTATCGCTTCATCGTGCTGTTCGAACTGATGGCCAACGGCCTGCGCCGCCTCGTCTATCCGAGTTCGGTGCAGACGGTGCGCTACGGCGATCGTGTCGTCGACGACGACATGCAGCGCGCTACCGTGCTCTTCATTGCCTCCTTCTTCGTCCTGTGGGGCATCGGGACGGTCCTCCTGGCCGCGACCGGGCTCGATTTCATGACCTCCATGACCGGTTCCCTGACGGCGCTGACGAATGTCGGCCCGGGACTCGGACACGTCATCGGGCCGGCGGGCAACTTCGCGCCGCTGCCCGACCTGGCAAAGTGGGTCCTCGCGCTCGCCATGCTGCTCGGGCGGCTGGAGATCCTCACCGTCCTGGTGATCTTCGCGCCGGTGTTCTGGCGCCGCTGATCCTCACGCTTTCTGTCGCGCTGCAACAAAAAGCTAGGCGTAATGGGCCGCCTCGCCATGATCCGCGCCCGCTCCGGTGCCATAAGGGGCCATCACAGGCATGGGCGGGGAATGGATGAGGCGCGACGGCAGCCTTCCGGCACGATTTGAATTCGCGGGACCAATGCGCGTGGCGGCCCTGCTTGTGTGCGTGGCGGTGGCGGGCTGCGTGAACACTCAGGCGCAGGTGCTGATCGGTACCGAACTCGTTTCGTCGACGCAGAACGAGATCGCGGGTGAACACCGAATCTTCGTCGCGACTACCCGTGCCCGCTCCGAAAACCCGCGCGAGGTGTTCGACAACACCCGCTCCCTGTCGCTCAGCTTCGCCCGGACGGACGTCACCGTTCCGGCGATCCACGCGCCGGGTGCGATCGAGCGGCCGAAGTCGGGGCTGCGCGATCCCGCGCGTTTCTTTACGGCCTCCGAGGTCGCGACCTATGACGGCGAGGATGCGTTCGTCGCCGACCTGGCGGCCACGATCAAGGCGCGGGGAGGGCGGGCGCTGGTTTTCATCCACGGCTACAACACCCGCTTCGACGATGCCGTCTACCGGCTGACCCAGCTCGCGCATGACGCCGGATACGACGGAGCGCCTGTGCTCTTCACCTGGGCTTCGGGGGGTAGGACGGTCGACTACATCTACGACCGCGATTCGGCGACGGTAGCGCGCGACGCGCTGGAGCGCACGCTGCGGCTGGTGGAGGAGGCGGGCGCCTCGCGCATCGACATCATCGCCCATTCGATGGGCAACTGGGTGACGCTCGAGGCCCTGCGCCAACTCGCCATCACCGGCGACCGCGACATCGACGGCAAGCTGGGCGACGTGGTGCTGGCGTCGCCCGATGTCGATGTCGACGTCTTCAAGAGCCAGATGAAGCGTTACGGCATCCCCGACAAGCCGTTCTTCCTGATGCTGTCGCGAAACGACCGCGCGCTCAACATTTCGGGCATCATCGCCGGCAACCGGCCGCGGCTCGGCGAGTACACCAACGATGCCGAGATCGCGAGCTACGGCGTGATCGTGGCCGACGTCACCGCGCTCGAGGCCGGCGACAGGACCAACCACACCAAGTTCGCCGACAATCCGCTCTTGGTGCGGCTGCTGGGCGAACGGCTGCGCCAGGGCGACCGGCTGACGGAGACGCGCGACAATCTCGCCGAGCGGCTGAACAGCCTGGCGACCGGCATCGGCCAGACAGCAGCCTCGGCGGCAGACATCGTCATCACCACGCCGGTGGAGGTGCTGGAGACCGTGACCCGGCAGTGAGCCCGGTCAGACGAACAGGTCGACCTTCTCGAACTTCGTCACGTCGATGATGCCCATGTCTGAGATCCTGAGCTCCGGGATGACGACCAGTGCCAGCAGCGAGTGCTGCATGTAGGCGTTGTTCAGCGAGCAGCCCATCTCGCGCATCGCGGCGGTCAGCTTGCCGGCCTTCGCGGCGACGATTTCCGCGCGTTCGTCCGACATCAGCCCGGCGATCGGCATCTCCACCAGCGCCAGTTCCTTGCCTTGCGAGAACAGCACCACGCCGCCGCCGATTTCGCCGAGGCGATTGGCTGCGGCCGCCATGTCTGCCTTGTTCGTGCCGACGACGATCATGTGGTGGGAATCATGGGCGACAGTGGACGCCAGCGCGCAGTCGCGCATGTAACCGAAACCAGAGACGTAGCCGTTCACCACGGCGCCCGTGCCCCGGTGGCGTTCCACCAGCGCGATCTGGCAGACGTCGTTGCGGCGGTCCATCTGGACGATTCCGTCCTCGACGGGCAGGTCGGCCTCCAGCGCGCGCGTCGGCGCCTGGTTCTCGATGACCCCGATAACGCGCGCCCGCACCTCGTTCGCGCCCGCGGGCGCGGCGATGTCGAAATCGGCGGCACCGAGCTTGCGCCCGAGCTTCACGGTGTTCCTCGCGCTGGCTGGATAGGTGCGCACCGGTATGTCGACCTCCAGCTTTCCGCCTTTCGCGAGACGCACGCCGCGCGCGTAGACCTCGTCGATCGTGAGAGTTGCAAGGTCGGAGACGATCAGGAAATCCGCAAGCCGCCCCGGCGCGATCGAGCCGATCTCTCGCTCCAGCCGGAAATGCTGCGCGGTGTTGATCGTCGCCATCTGGATGGCGGTGACGGGCTTCAGCCCCTGCGCGATGGCATGGCGCACGACGCGGTTCATGTGACCCTCGTCGACCAGCGTTCCGGAGTGGCTGTCGTCGGTGCACAGGATGAAGTTGCGCGGATCGAGGCCTTGCTCGGTCACCGCCTTGATCTGGGTCGCCACGTCGTACCAGGCGGAGCCGAGCCGCAGCATCGCCTTCATGCCCTGCCGCACGCGCGCGATCGCGTCTTCCACCCGCGTGCCCTCGTGATCGTCCTCGGGACCGCCGGCAACGTAGCCGTGGAAGGCGAGGCCGAGATCGGGCGAGGCATAGTGACCGCCGACCGTCTTGCCGGCTGCCACCGTCGCCGCGATCTCGCCGGTCATGGTGGCGTCGTTGGCGGCGACGCCCGGAAAATTCATCACTTCGCCGAGGCCTATGATGTTCTCCCAGGTCATGGCCTCGGCCACGTCCTTCGGGCCGAGCGTGGCGCCGGCGTTCTCGAGTCCGGGCGCCGACGGCACGCAGGACGGCATTTGGACATGCACGTTGACCGGCATGTCGACCGCTTCGTCGTGCATGAGGCGTACGCCTTCGAGACCAAGGACGTTGGCTATCTCGTGCGGGTCGATGAACATGGAGGTGGTGCCGTGCGGAATGACGGCGCGGCAGAACTCGGTCACCGTCACCATGCCGCTCTCGACATGCATGTGCGCGTCGCAAAGGCCCGGCACTAGGTAGCGGCCGCCGGCGTCGACCACCTTGGTCCCCTCGCCGATGGCGTGGCTGGCGTTCGGGCCGCAATAGGCGAAACGCCCCTTTGCGATCGCCACGTCGGTGCCGGGGATCACCTCGCCCGAGTGGACGTTCACCCAGCGCCCGTTTCGCACGACCATATCGGCTGGCCTGCGCCCCGTCGCGACGTCGACCAGCACGGCGGCGACCTCCGTCCAGGGCTTGGGTCTGGAAAAGCGTGGCGTCTTCGGCATTCGGATTCTCCTTCGCCGGAGAATGTGCCAAGCCGCGAGACGCGGCGCCAGCCCCGATTTGCCGAAAGCGCGGCCGTCAGCGCCGCATCAGGAGTGCGGCGGCAAGACCAAGGGCTGCGAGGCCGACCAAAGCTGTGGTTTTGGGATGATCCCGTACGGCGGCACCAGCGATGCGCGCCTGACGCTGGACCTCTCGCCGTCCGGGACGGCTGCGGCGGGTAAGCTGCCCCAACAGATCGGCCAAGATTTCCGCGACGTCGTCATAGGCATGGCTGCCGCGGCTGGCTACCTCGTCATAGGCACGCGAACCGTGTTTGGCCGCGCTGTGCCGCAGCGAACTCAGTTCGCGCTTGAGTGCCGCCATCTGACGCTCGAGATCGTCGATGGCGTCTTCGCGACTGCGTGAAAAGGGAAGTGTCATGGGCATGCCCCGTGGCTGGAGGTCTCGCAGGGGAACGCACCGGGCGCTTCAATGTTCCGGCACGCGACAAACGTTTCCATGACCCCGCTCGACGGGAGCAGGGCGAGACAGAGGATGGCCGGGCCGGGCGGTACAGAAGTGCGCCTGGCTGTTCGCTGCCCAGGGCCAGAAACCGGGAAAATAAGCCCTGTACTTCCTCGCCGCCAAGCCCGGTTGTCGCGGCCCGGCCTCCTCGCGGGATGAAACGCTGATCACGGACGCGGGTTCCAAGGCGCGGTGGGTATCGGCAACGGTGCTGCCGGGAGGATGCGGGCCGTGTCACGCGCGGGGCGTAAACCGAAGCCGACACCGGAGCGAATCCTTCATCCTGTCGCGGGTTTCGTCCAACCTTTGGGTAGAGCCGAGGCCAGCCCCTTGGGGAAGAAGATCAGGACGACGATCATCGCCACGGCCACGAGAATGAAACGGCCTTCCGCAAGGCCCTCGAAGTTGGCCAGCCCTTCCGAAACGAAGGTCAATGCGAGCGCGGCCAGCGCCGGTCCGTAGATGGTCGACGTGCCACCGACGAGCACCATCGACAGGATGAGCGAAGAGGTCGAGAAGCTGAACACCTCCGGTGAGGCGACGCGCAGATAGATCACGAAGAACCCGCCGGCGACCCCTGCGAAGAACGCGCTCAGCACGAGCACCTTCAACCGCTGCATCGCGACCGGGATACCGCGCGAAGCCGCATAGTCCTCGTTGTCGCGCATCGCCAGGATAGACAGTCCGAAATCCGAACGCGCGATCCAGCGCAGGCAGGACACGGCGATCAGCATCATCGCGAAGGCGACGTAATAGTAGCCGAACTTGTAGTCGCGCAGGAAATTGTAGCCGAAAAGTTCGATCGTCGGCACGCGTATCAGGCCCTGCGTGCCGCCCGTCACCACCGACTGGCTGATGACGACCTGCAGCACCAGCTGGGCGAAGGCGAAGGTGACCAGCACGACGTAGACGCCCTGAAGCCTCACGACGGGCAGTGCGACGAGCGCGGCGGCCGCGGAGGCCGCGATCCCGCCGATCAGCATGGCGAGCCAGGGGTCTATGCCAAGCAGCTTGGCGGTCAGGCCTGTTGCGTAGACGCCTATTCCGAAGAAGGCGACGTGGCCGAAATTGAAGATGCCGGCGTAGCCGAGACTGAGGTCCCAGCTCGACGCCACCACTGCGTAGATGAAGGCGATGATGAAAAGGTGCCGGGTGTATGTGTCCTCCACCACCAGCGGCACGATCAGGCCCACGACGATCAGCGCGGCGAGGCCGAGGTTTTTTGCGTTCGGTCGCAACGGCATCAGCGGACCACCTTGCCCAGAAGACCCTGCGGCCTGATTACGAGGATGGCGATCAGGAGAACGAAGACCATCGACGGCGCCCAGTAGATGCCAATGAAGAAGATCAGGAAGGCTTCGAGGAGGCCCAGCAGGTATGCCGCGGCGATGGTACCGCCGAGCGAGCCGAGGCCGCCGAAGATGACGATGATGAGCGCCTTCACCAGGGGCTCCGCGCCGAAGGCCGGAGTCACCATCCGCACCGACCCGAGCAGCACGCCGGTCAGCCCGGCAAGTGCCGCCGAAAGGGCGAAGGTTATGATGAAGACCCGCGACACGTCGATGCCGATCAGCTTGGCGGCGTGCGGGTTCTGCCCGACGGCGCGGATGCCCCGACCGATGCGCGAATTACGCAGGAAGAGGAAAAGCGCGCCGAGAAGCACAGGCGCCAGAGCGATGATCAGCGCCTCCTGCGCCGATATGTTGGTGCCGAGAAAATTGACCTGACCGGGGACGATCGGCTGCAATTGCTTCAGACGCGCTCCCCACAACAGTTGCGATCCCTTCTCGATGAAGATCATCGCGGCAAGCGTCGTCATGACCGTAATCAGCAGAATGTCGCGATGATCGTAGAACGGTCGAACGATCAGGCGCTCGATGAGGATGCCGACAGCGACCACCACGGCGATTGCAACCGCTATCCCCACGCCGAGCCACAGGCCGAGGCCCGCGGCGTCCGAGACCGTCCAGGCAATGTAGGCTGCCAGGGTCATCAGCGCGCCATGCGCGAAATTGAATATGCCGAGCGTCGTCCAGACGAGCGACAGTCCGCTGGCAATGAGCGCATAGACCGACGCCAGGACGATTCCGCTGACGAAGACGGTGCTCAGCGTATCCGCGGTCATGGCGCGGCGCGCTCCCCGAAATACATGTCCATGATCTCCTGGTGGTCGACGTCGCTGCCGCGGTCGATCTCGCGGGCGATTTCCCCATGATCGACGAAGTACATCCGGTCGACCAGCGACAGCACGAAGGCGATGTCCTGCTCGACGATCAGCATCGGCATGCCGCTCTCGCCGATGCCGGCGATGGCATTGGCGAGCTCTTCCTTGAGCTTGGGGGACAGGCCGAGCGTCGGTTCGTCGAGCATGAGCATGCGCGGCGCGCACATCAGGCCGACGCCGATGGACAGCATCTGCCGTTCTCCGCCCGAAAGCGTCTTGCATTGCTGCCTGCGGCGCTCCGCCAGGCGCGGAAACAGGGTGAGCACGTAATCGAGATTGGCCGCGCGGTCGCCTCGCGCCCGCTTGGTGAAGGCCGAGAGCTCGAGGGTCTCCATGATCTCCATGTCGGGGAACAGACGGTTGGCCTGCGGCACGTGGATCAGTCCGCGCTCGACGATGCCGCGCGAGCTTACTGCGGCCAGCGGCTCGCCCATGAAGCTGGCTGCGCCCCGGCTGGGAGTGATGACCTTCGAGATGGCGTTGAGCAGCGTCGTCTTGCCGTGACCGTTGGGACCGAACAGGCCGATTTTTTCGTTCGGCCCGACATGCAGGCTCATTCCATGCAGGACGTCATAGGAATCATATCCCGCATGCAGACCGGCGACATCGAGGGCGTTCGCCGGCCCGGTCAATGCGCGATCTCCCGCGTTCCGAGATACGCTTCCACCACTTTCGGGTCGCGCACCACCTCCGCCGGAGTGCCGGAAGCGATGACGCGGCCGTAATTCAGAACCATCAGGTGCTCCGAAACATCGAGCAGCAGGGCGAGCACGTGTTCGATGAGCACGATCGTGATACCGCGCCCGCGAACGGTTCGGATCAGTGCAGACAGGCCGGCGATTTCGGGCTTGGTGAGACCGGCGGCGGGTTCGTCCAGCAGCAGCACCTTTGGCTGGCTTGCGATGGCCGAGGCAATCATCAACTGCTTGCGCTCGAACACGGACAGTTCGGAAGCGGCCTTGCCGCGACGCGAGGGCGGCAGAGCGACGTCGTCGAGTGCCTGCCGGGCCGCATCGCCCGCCGTCGCGCTGCTCGTTCCCGCGCAGTAGACGGCGCTCGTGTAGACATTTTCGAAGGCCGAGAGCGAGGCGAACTCCGCATCTTTCTGGAAGGTCCGCAAGACACCCGCGCGGCTGATCTCGTGCGGTCGCATGCGATGTATGGGCTGACCCGACAGCAATACCTCGCCGCTGCTCGGCCGGAAGGGTATGCCTGTGATCACATTGAACAGCGTGCTCTTGCCGCTGCCGTTGGGGCCGGCGATGCCGTAGACCTGCCCGGCGGCCACGCTGAACGACACGTCGTCGACGGCCCTCAACGCGCCGAAGCGGCGGGTGAGGTTGCGTGTCTCGAGAAGCGGAGCGTCATTCATCGCTGTCAGATGTCCAGGACGAACCGCGCGGGAGGTACCCGCGCGGTCCCTGTCCCTGCGCCTATTGCTTGATCCACGGCGGCGACTGGAACGTGCCGGTCGCATAGGCGTCCGGATAGAACAGCACGCGCTCACCATTCCAAATCTGGAAGAACTGGATCGGAATGGCGTCGTCGCCCTGCATGGCGAGATGGGTGGCCGGATCGAACTTCAGCTTGCCCGATGCAATCTGCTTTTCGGTTGCGCCGATCGCGGCGCCGATTTCGAGCCGCTTGGTCGGGTCGCCGACCTTTGCCAGCGCTTCCGCATAGACATAAACCTGCTCGTAGAGCGAGGCGCCATAGGAGCCCGTCTTGACGCCGTACTTGTCCTCGAACTTCTTGGCCACCTCGGCCGCGCGCGGGTTCTTCGGAGTGTCGAGCACGCCGCCGAGCAGATTGTACATGATGCCGGTGGAGTGCTCCTTGGTGAGTTCGAGGAACTCGGGCACCGACGGGGCGTACTGAATGAACACCAGGCTGTTGGTCGGAGTCTCCAGGAACTGCGTTACGAACTTGGCCGCGTTGCCCGGCAGGTAGTCGGTGTTGATGATGACGGCCGGCGCGTCCTGCCGAACGCGGGCAAGGAAGGCGCGCCAGTCGTTGATCTCGCCAAAGGGCAGCAAATCGGCCGACGTCACAGTCCAGCCCGCCGCCTCGAAGTTCTTCTTCAGCCCCTCCATGATCGTCTTGGAATACGGGTTGTCGGAGGAGATCAGCGCCGCCTTCTTGTTGGGCAGTTCGATGCCGGCTTTCTCAAGCTGCTCGATCACCGGCACCATGGCGGTCTCATAGGCGTCGTAGGACGGCGTGAACGACCACACTGTCGGAAAATCGTCCGGGCTCGGCGCAATGATGTCGCGTGTCTGCGCCGAGTTCGCGGAGATGAGATACGGCATCTCCTGCTCGGCCATCAGCTCGATCTCGAAGTTGGACCCGCTGGCGTAGCCGGTCATCATCGCGTTGACGTCCCGATCGCCGGCAAGCCGCTCGAACGCGCTTGTCACGGCGTCGGCCGCCTGGTCCTGGGTATCGCCGACGACGATTTCCAGCTTGTATCCGGCGACGCCGCCGGCCGCGTTGATTTCCTCGGCGGCGAGCTTGGCGCCGTTGACCATCTCGGTGCCGTCCGCCGCTGCGCCGCCCGTGAGCGGCGCGAGGATGCCGATCTTGGCGACCTTGTCCTGGGCGTGGGCAGGCAGCGCGGCGAACACCGCGGCTGCCAGAAGCGCATTTCTGAGCGTCGTCGTTTTCATTGTGGTTCCCCTGTTTCGAAAGTTCAGCGAACGCCGCACCAATCGATGATGGCGGCGGCAAGCGTCTTGGTCGTTTCCTCGAGAGAGGCGATGTCCACGTACTCGTCGGTGCCGTGGAAGCCGTCGCCCGTTGCCCCGCAGATCATCGCCTTGACGCCCGCCCCCGCGTAGTGGGCGCAGTCGGCGACGGCGATGAAACCGGAGATTTTCGGCTTGCCGCCCAGCTCGGTGCGGCGCCTGAAAAGCGACTGCACGAGAGGATGGTCCGGCGGCGTGTCCATGGGCGGGAAGTGCAACCCGCCCAGTTCCCACTCGACCTTGATGGGATGGTCCTTGAGCCACATGTCGGACTGGCAGAAATGATGGACGAAATTCTCGAACTCGGCGCGGACGTCTTCCTTCTTCTCGTTGGGCAGGAACTTGAAGTCGAGATCGAGGACCGCGACATCCGGAATGATGGCCGGGTTGGTCATGATCATGGGCAGCCCATCCGGCCCGAGACCAGCGCCGGCGCGCATCGCGCCGACATTGATCGTGTTGAGGCCCGCCGGCACCAGAGGGTGCGAGCGGCTGCGGCAGCGTGCGCTCTCGAAATGGCGGAGGGCTTCCATGAAACGGACCGCGAGGTCGATCGCGTTCACGCCCGGCTGGAGCCGCTCGGGCGTGTGGTATTGCGGCCAGACCTCGTTGTAGCGCCAGCCCGCGTGGCCCTGCCGCCCCCGCACGGTGACGCGGACCCATTCCAGCCCGCCCTCGCACACCTGGATCTCGCCCCAGCTCGGCTCGGTGATGATCGCGGCCTCGGCGAGGTAGCCGCGCTTCACCGCGTCGATGGCGCCGGAGCCGCCGGTCTCCTCGTCGACCACGGAGTGCATCGCCACGCGGCCCTTGAGTTCGATGCCGGCCTTTCGGATGGCGCGGATCGCACCGATGGCGGACGCGACGCCGCTCTTCATGTCGACCGCCCCGCGGCCGTAAAGCCTGCCGTTCTTGATTTCGCCGCCGAAGGGATCGACGGTCCAGGTGGCGCGTTCGCCGATCGGCACGACGTCGACATGGCCGCAGAGCAGAAGGCTGCGGTCTTCCGAACCGGCCAGTTGCCCGATGACGTTCGGCCGGTCCTCGAAGACGTCCCACCGGTCGATCGACATGCCGATGGACTTGAGCTCCCCTTCCACGACGTCCTGAACGGCCGGTTCCCTGTTCTGCTCGGGGTCCTTGATGAATTTCGGATTCACGGAAGGGATGCGGACCAGCTTCTGTGTCAGGTCGGTTGCGTAGTCCCGCTCCGCGTCGAGCACTTTCCAGGCGGCTTTGACTGCGTCTTCCGATGTGGCCATTTTCTTGTTCCCCTCTTTTCCTGGACCGTCAGGCGGCACGTCGTGTGGAGATCTCCTCGATCAGCGCGTCTGTGTTGATCTGCCGGCAGTAACCCTTGATGGCGCGCAGAGTGTTGTCGTGCCGCTCCTGGTTGTAGGTCGCGCATGCATCGCGCACGAGCGTCACCAGATAGCCGAGGTCGCAGGCGTCGCGGATCGCCGATTCCACGCACTGGTCGGTGACCAGGCCGGACAGCACGAGCTGCTTCACGCCGAGATTGCGCAGCAGGTAGTCGATATGCGTGGAGACGAAGACGCTGGACGACGTCTTCGGGAGCACGATCTCGTCATCGCCCGGGGCGATCTCGTCGATCACCTTGCCATCCCAGGAGCCCTTCGGAACGTGGAAGCCGGTGATCTTGTAATCGAGGCTGCGGTCTCGCCCGTCCTTGGTCAGGCTTTCGATCGTCGTGTAGAGCACCTCGATGCCGGCGCCGCGAAACGCTTTCTGCAGGCGCTGCATGTTGGGAATTGCGAGCGATTTCAGGCGTTCGAAGTAGTAGCTGTACTTCCCCGCAATGTCGCTGTCGGGGACGTCCTTGAACTCGCCCCCGTCGCGCCGTGCGCAAAAGTTCTGCACGTCGATGAAGAGCAGTGCGGATTCCTTCGGATCGAGCGGTATCTCGCGTGTGGTCGGGAAGTCAGCGGCCATCGATGTTGCCTTTCGCGTTTGCGGCGACCAGCGCCTCCGCCACCATCGCCGCCCAGCGTGACTGGCCGGCCTCGTCCACGATCAGGTCGTTGCGGATCTCGAGGAGCAGATGCGGCAGGCCGCGGCGCTCACCGTGCACCGGGATCGTATAGTCCGACGCATCGTTGACGACGTACGGCTCGTTGTGCGCCGAGACGATCGCGGGATGCCTTGCCTGGAAGACCGCGAGAAACCGCGCGGCAAAGCTGCCGTCCCGGTTCGAGAGCACCCCGAGTTCCCATGGCCGCTGCGGTCCGCCGCGCAGTCTCGGCGTGAATGAATGCACCGAGATCAGCACGCTGGGGAGCCCGGCTTGCACGCGGCGATCGAGCACTGCCGCGATGGTGTCGTGGAACGGTTGCTGGATTTCAGCGAACCGCTGGCGTCGCGCGCGTTCGCTCAGTCCCGCATTCGCTGGCACGGCCGTCCCGTCGCTGACGACCGGCATAGAGTCCGGCGCCTCGAAGGGGCGGTTGCAATCGACGACGAGACGGCTGTACCGCTGCAGGATCAGCGGCGCATCGAGTATCCGCGACAGGTGCCGCGAAACGCCCTCGGCGCCGATGTCATAGGCAATGTGGCGCTCCATGTCGGCGGGAGCGACGCCGAGATCGCCGAAGATTTCGGGAATGGCGCGGCCGGCATGTTCGCATGACAGGACGAAGGGAGAAGCGCCGTCGCCGTTCAGCAGCTCGACCGGCCGCGGATCAAACGGCGAGAGCACCTTGGCTACCATATCCGAGTACTGCAACATCTGCGGGACGCTCACGGGTCGACCTGACCGGATCGTCTAAATGAAGGAAACTTTTCAATCATAGTCAATCGAGATTCTCCGTTTGACTAATTTTTTTCAAGGTGGATAGTAGCCGCTCGGAGCTATCCAGGAAGCAACGGAAAACCGGGCGGCGGCAGAATGACCGTGCGTGAGACGATCCGGCGGGAGACGGCGAAACTCACCGCCAGCGAGCGCAAGATCGCTCACGCCGTGCTGGCCGACTATCCGTTCGGTGCCCTGCAGACGATCAAGGAAGTCGCCGAACGCTGCGGTGTCAGTGCGCCGTCGATCACCCGCTTCGTCAGCAAGATCGGTTTTGCCGGATACCAGGAATTCCAGCGCCAGCTGATCGAGGAACTGCGCGAAGGCAGCCGCTCGCCGCTCGACCTGAAGGCGACGGAAAAGCTCGGCAGCGGGAACTTCATCGCCGAGTACGCGCGGCGAGCCATTGCGCTGCTCGACGAAATGACGGGGAGCGTCTCGCAAGCGCAGTTCGACGAGATCGCGAAGCTTCTGTCCGATACCAACCGTACCATCTTTCTGCTGGGTGGCCGGATCAGCGACAGCATCGCACGCCTGCTCTCCCAGCATTTGCGGCAGATCCGTCCGCGCATCCATCACCTGCCCGCCATTCAGGAAGACTGGCCCGACCTAGTCCTGTCGATGCGCAAGCAGGACGTCGTCGTCCTGTTCGACTTCCGCCGCTATCAGCCGGACCTTGCGCGGCTTGCGGAGCGGATCGCTCTGAAGCGCCATCCGAAGATCGTTCTGATCACAGATAAGTGGATGTCGCCGATCGCCCGCCACAGCGACCACGTGGTCGCGCTGCCGATCGAGAACGACACCGCTTGGGATACCGCCATCTGCGCCGTGGCATTCGTCGAGGCTCTCATCGTGAAGGTCTCGGAGGCCGACTGGCCGGCGACGAAGGGCCGTATAGAGACCTGGGATACGCTGCGGCTGTCGCCGCCAACAATCAAGAACGGGGACGGCAATGATGCATGAGGAGATGGTGATCGCCTGTTGCACGGACATTGCCGGCAAGGTCCGCGGCAAGGCCTTCCCGGCCGTTCAGTTCGACAAGCGCAGGAAGCGTGGCATCGGCTGGACCCCCACCAATGTGCAGATCACCTGCTTCGACGTCATCGCGGAAAGCCCGTTCGGCTCTCTCGGCGACCTCGTGCTGATCCCGGACGAGGCCGCGCGCGTGCGAGTCGACTTCGAAGATGGCGGCCCGGTCGAGCACTTCGCGCTGGGCGACATCCGCCATACCGACGGCAGGGCATGGGAAATGTGCACGCGCTCCATCCTGTCGTCCGCGCTGGAGCGGCTGCGTACGGTCACCGGCCTCACGCTGTTCGGCGCCTTCGAGCACGAGTTCCAGTTCCGCGATGTCCCATCCGTTCTGGGCGACGCCTATACCGCCGCGGGCTTCCGTGCCGAACGCGGATTTGCCGAGACCACGGTCGCGGCGATGCGGGCCGCCGGTCTCGAGCCCGACACGTTCATGCGCGAGTACGGCGCGGGGCAGTACGAGGTGACCATGGGACCGGCGCGCGGCGTGCGGATCGCCGACAATGCCGCCATCCTGCGCGAGCTGATCAAGGCTGTCGCCCTCAGGTCGGACCACAAGGTCACCTTCACGCCGATCCGCGACCCGGCCGGCGTGGGCAACGGCGTCCACATTCACCTGAGTTTCCTCGACGGCGACACGCCTGCGACCTGGGATCCGAAGGAAAAGCACGAACTCGCGGCGACGGCGGGCAGCTTCGTCGCGGGCGTCCTCAAATACCTCGATTCGATCGTGGCGATCACCGCGCCGAGCGTTGTGTCGTATCTGCGGCTGACGCCGCACCGCTGGAGCGCTGCCTTCAACAATCTCGGCTACCGCGACCGCGAAGCCTCGGTTCGCATCTGCCCGGTCTCTGACCTGAGCGACGTCGCCAAGGCCGCACAGTTCAACTTCGAGTACCGCGCGGCCGACGCCTCGGCGAGCCCTCACCTCCAGCTCGCGGCGATCGTCCACGCGGGCGTGCAGGGCATCGAGGAAGGGCTGCCGACCCCGGATGCGACAGCCGAAGACCTGTCCTTGCAGGACACGGGGGCGCTCGCAGCGCGCGGTTACCTGCGGCTGCCGCGGTCGCTGCCGGAAGCACTCGAAAGGTTCTCGTCAAACCCGACGGTCACGGGCTGGTTCCCGGAGGGATTCGCCGACGTGTACGTCAAGCACAAGCAGGGCGAGATGGCGTTTCTCGAAGGCAAGCCGCAGGCGGAGATCTGCAGTCTCTATGAACAGGTCTATTGATCCCGACGCGCCGGATGAAGGCGCCCCCGTAACTTCGTGTTGCCACCATTCCCAAGTCGCAGGAGACGTCTCATGGGCCACCTTACCGCAATAGACGACCAGCTCGTGGCAGAAGTCACCGAGTGGCGCCGCCACCTCCACGCCAATCCCGAGACGGCGTTCGACGAGAAGGCAACGAGCGATTTCGTCGCCGCGAAACTCGAGGAGTTCGGCATCGAGGTTCATCGCGGGCTTGGCGAGACCGGTGTGGTCGGCACGCTGAAGCGCGGCACGAGGCCGATCGCGGTCGGTCTGCGCGCCGACATGGACGCGCTGTTCATTCACGAAGAAACGAACCTGGAGTACCGGTCGAAGGTCGATGGCAAGATGCACGCGTGCGGTCATGACGGACACACCGCCATGCTGCTCGGCGCGGCTAGCTACCTGTCGCGTCACGGCAACTTCGACGGCATCGTTCGCTTCATCTTCCAGCCCGCCGAGGAGACGGGCGACGAACGGTGCGGGGGCAATTTGATGGTCAGGGACGGCCTGTTCGACAAGTTTCCGGTCTCTGCGATCTTCGGCATGCACAACATGCCCTATTTCCCGGCCGGAACCTTCCGGATGCGCACGGGTCCGATGCTCGCCTCGATCGATACGTTCGAGTTCCACGTCCTCAGCAGGCTGTCGCATCCGGCGACGCAGTTCAATGTGCCGGATCCGCTTCTGATCGCCGCGCGGATCGTGCAGGAAATGCATGCGTTCAAGGCGCGCTACGTGAACCCGGCCGAGCCGGTCGTGCTATCGATCACGCAGTTCCAGAGCGGCAACCCGAGCGACCGCCAGAGCGTCCACGTCACGCCGGAAAAGGCGGTCGTTCGCGGCACGATCTATACGCTCAATGACAGCGTGCGGGACGACTTCGAGGCCGGACTGGAAAAGATCGTTCGCCACGCGGCGGAAGCGGCCGACGCCGGCCACGAATTCATCTTCGAGCGCGGCTATCCTGTCCTGCGCAACACCGAAAACGAAACGCAGTTCGCCGCGGCCGTCGCCAGGGAGGTGGCCGGCGGCGATGCCGTGGAAACCGGCATGCAGCCGATCATGGGGGCCGAGGACTTCGCGTTCATGCTGGGCAGCGTGCCTGGATGCTACGTGCTTCTAGGCGCCGCCCGGGAAGGCGAAGCCACGCCGCGCCAGCTTCACAACCCCGGCTATGATTTCAACGACGAAATCATTCCGACCGGCGTGCGCTACTGGGCGACGCTGGCCGAACGTTATCTGGAGCAGGCCGGATCTCGGCCATGAAAGGACTTGCCGGAGTGATCGGATCGGCGCGGATCCGGCGCGGGCGCGCGGCGTGTCTACACTTGACTTGACGTGACTTGAGCCAGTGCCCGTCGCGCTATCGCGGGAACGGGGCATACGTCCGACATTACCGCCGCGGTGCGGGCCCGTTGCGCGAACCGCATATGCCCCTAGGATTGATAGTGCTTTCGCAGATTCGCGAAGAACTGTTTAGCCAGGTGCCTCGAGACCGAACCGAGGACCCGTTGGCCCACCCCCGCCACCAGACCGCCGATCTCGCCGTGGCAGGAATAGTCCAGGCGGGAAAGGTCTGGCTTGATTTCCGTGATCGTGAACTCGGCCGATCCGTTCCCGGTGCCGAGCGTGCCGCCGCCAGCCAGGGTCATCCGGCAGGTATCCGGCTCCTGCTTGTCGCGAAGGATCACTTTGCCGCGAAAGCTTCCGCCGACCGCCGCCACCTTCAGCTGCATCTCGACATCATAGGCGTCCGGACCGGTCTCGGTCATAGCCTTGCAGCCGGGAATGCATTTCGCCAACACGCCGGGATCCGTCAGCCCATCCCAGAGCGTCTGTCGCGAGGCGGCGATTTCCTCGCTGCCGGTCAGTTCCATTTTCATCGTGCCGCTCCGCGATCCGTCACAGCCGCAGCAGGCGTTGCGCGAGGCCGCCTTCGATCGACCCGATCTCGGCGGGACCCAGATCGAGACCCTCCAGGATGGCACGGGGCGCGGGATCGCCGATCGGAAAAGGCATGTCGGAACCGAGCATCACCCGGTCGGCGCCGACGGTGTCGATCAGGAACCGCAGCGCCGCCGGATCGTGCAGCAGCGTGTCGTACCACAGCATGGACAGCGCCTCCGCCGGATCGGCCATGTCCTCGGGGTGAAGCGAATGGTTGCGCTTCAGTCGTCCGACCACGTAGGGCAGCGCCGCGCCGCCGATGCCGACGACGATCCTGGCGTTCCGATATCGCGCGACGTGCCCGGAATAGATGATGCGGCTCACTGCGATCAGCGTGTCGGTTATGCGGCCGACGGCGTTTTCCATTCCCTTGAACTTGACCCTGTCGTCGCCGGCATCGAAGACCGGATGGATGGCGACGACCGATCCGAGCGCGTCCGCGGTCTTCCAGAACGGATCCAGCGAAGGATCGTCGAGCACTCCGCCTTTTCCCTTTGGCTGCGTTCCGATCATCGTCCCGCCGAACCCCTGCCGGTGCGCCTCTTGCAAGACCTCCGCGGCCAGCGTGCCATCCTGCAGCGGCAAGACGGCAAGGCCGACAAGCCGGCCGCCGCTTTGCCTTTCGGCCTCCTTGAGATGGCGGTTGATGATGCGGGCCCAGGCGGCGCCTTCCGCGGCGGGCAGATCATTGCCGAACATGTCGAGCCAGCCGGCGACGACCTGCCGTTCGATGCCGTTCTCGTCCATCCATTGCAGCCGTTTGCCAAGGTTCGTCAGGCCCGGAGACACCGGCCTGGTCGGCGGCTTGCCGCCGAAGGAGAAGGCGATGCCGCCGTCCTTCGAGATGATTTCGACTCCCGGGAATTCGCTTTTCCTGTCCTGGAGCTCCTCGAGCAGGGATAGCGGAACGAAATGGGCATGGGCGTCGATGATCATTGGCTGGTTGCGCCTTCCTCTTGCGCGGCGGCGATCGCGTCGCTCACGCGGCTCATCCGGATGGGTAGTCTGTCGAGTGTGACGCGCCAGGGCGCCACCGCGTCCTGCATGGCCGAGGAAATCGCGGCCGGCGCGCCGAGATAGCCGCTTTCGCCCGAGCCCTTCTGGCCGAATTCCGTCAGGGGGGAAGGCGTGCAGTGGTGCACGATCTCGACATGGGGAATCTCGTGCGTCGAGGGCATGAGATAGTCGAGGAAGCTCTGCGTCATGAGCTGTCCTTCCGCATCGTAGACGAACTCCTCGAGCAGCGCCGCGCCGATGCCGTGGGCGATGCCGCCGAGCGTCATGCCTTTCACGATGTGCGGATTGATGACCGTGCCACAGTCATGGCCGATCACGTAGCGGCGGATTTCCGGCTTCGCCAGGACGGGATCGAAACTCAGGAGGACGAGATGGAACTCGAAGGAGTAGCAGGGATACATCTGCACCTTGCCGTCCTTCGGCAGAGCGACGCCTGTCGGCACTTGCTGGATGAAGGAGGCGGTGAGGCCGGGGCTGGCTCCCGGAGGCAGTTCATGGAACCGTCGATGGGCAATCTCGACGATGTCGCTCCAGCCGAGCCTCGATCCGCCTGGCCCGATCACGTCACCCCCATCATAGACGAGATCCCCGACCGGCACCTTCATCCGGTTCGCGGCGATGGCGAGCATCTGCCGTTTCAGGTCCTTCGCCGCATTCGACGCCGCGCCGCCGAGCATCACCGCCATGCGGCTTCCCACGGGCGAATTGCCGGGCAGGCTGGCAAGCGAATCCGGCCGCACGACCCGGATGCGATCGGGATCGATTTCCAGCACCTCGCCCACGACCGTCGCCGCCAGCGTCTCGTGCCCCTGTCCGGACGAGGTCGTGTGGATGTTGACGGTCACGTCGCCGAGCGCGTCGACGATGATGCGGCTGCTCTCCATCCATGTCGACGTCCGGTTCTTCTCATTGAGGAGCGGTTCGAACGACGAGTTTCCGCCGGACGGTTCGAGGCATGCGGCGAGGCCGACGCCTGCGCAAAGCCCTTCGCCGCGCAGCCGGTCCCGTTCCGCCAGCAGCGCCTCGTAGCCGGCCGCCGCGACGACCTTTTCGACCACGGCGTGGTAGTCGCCGCTGTCATAGGTGCTGCCCGACGGGATGAGGTAGGGGAACTGGTCGGCGCGGATGAAGTTGCGTCTGCGCAGATCCAGCCGGTCCATGCCCAGGTGGTCCGCGACCCGGTCCATCATCGATTCGATGGCGTAGTTGGTCGGCGACTGGCCGAATCCGCGCACCGCTTCCTGGACGGTCTTGTTGGTCGTGACCGACATCGCGCGATACTCGACGGACTTGATCCGGTAAGGGCCGACGATCGCGCCGATCGGCTTGCCGAGCTGGAAAGGCGCCCGCCCGGCATAGGCGCCGGCATTGTCGAGCGCCCGCATCCGCATCGAATTGACCCGTCCGTCGCGGTCGAATGCCGCCTCGACATCGAAAATGCGCTCCGGCCCGTGTGCGTCGCCGGCACGCATGTTCTCCAGCCGGTCTTCGATCAGGCGGACGGGGCGACCGAGCTTGCGAGCGAGATAGCCGGCTAGAACCGTCTGCTTGATGCCCCGCTTGACGCCGTAGCTGCCGCCGACATCCACGTCGTAGTGCACGCGCACCGCATTGCCGGGTAGCTTCAGGGCGCGCGCGATCTGGTCGGCATACTTTGGCATCTGGATCGACGCCCAGACGTCGAGGATACCGCTCCAGGGATCCCACCGGGCGATGACGCCGAAGGTCTCGATGGGGACCGTCGAACTGCGACCCCAGGTGACGCGGAACGACAGCCGTTCTTCCGAACGGCTGAAATCGTCCTCCACCGCGCCCCAGGTAAATGTGCGGTCCAGGAGCACGTTCGACCCGTGCCTGGGGTGGACGGGGAGGCTGTGCGGCGAAACCGCCTCCTCGGCGTCGATCACGAAGCCGAGCGGTTCCACCTCCACGCGCACCTTTTCGGCGGCGTCCTCGGCGAGCCTGCGGCTCTCCGCCACGACAGCGGCGATCCATTCGCCGGCATACCTGTTCTGTCCCACGGCGAGCGGGAATCGCTTCACCTCCGGGGTGTCGAGCCCGTTCATCATCGGGTTGGTCGCCGCGGAGAGTTCCTGCCCATCGAGCACCGCGATGACGCCGGGCATCGCCAGGGCTTCCGCGCCGTCGATGGCGACGATCCGGGCGGCCGGATGCTGCGCCGCCACCAGCGCGACATGCAGCGTGCCGGGAAGATCGATGTCGGCGACGAAGCGGCCGCTCCCCGCCACGAAGCGGCGATCCTCGCGCACCCGGCGGTCGGTGGAGATAAATCTGCGCGAAACGATGGTCATCCCGCGTCGTCCAGTACCGGGCGAAGGTTGTTCTGGCGAAGCCGCCGCGCTGCCAGCGCGACGGCCTCGATGATCTGGCCGTAGCCCGTGCAGCGGCAGATGTTTCCCGACAGCGCATCGCGGATTTCATGGTCGGTGGGATCGTCGTTCTTCGCCAGCAGGCCGGAGGCGGCGAGGATCATGCCGGGCGTGCAATAGCCGCATTGCAGGCCGTGGGTTTCGCAGAAGGCGTCCTGGACGACGTCGAGTTCTCCTGGTCCCGGCGCCAGGCCTTCGATCGTCGTGATCGCGATGCCGTCGCACTGGACGGCGAGCATCAGGCAGGAGCGGACCGCGGCGCCATCCGCGAGGACGGTGCACGCTCCGCAGACCCCATGCTCGCATCCGGTATGGGTTCCCTTGAGCCCGAGCAGGTCGCGCAGGGCGTCCAGCAGCGTGATCCTGGGCTCCACGTCGATCTCGCTCGTCGTCCCGTTCACGGTCAGGGGAACTCTCACGCCGCATCCTCCATCGCGGCCTGGTGAGCGTCGCCGATGGCCTGCATGGCCAGGCGTATCGCCGCTCTGCGGCGATAGCTCGCGGTCGCGTGCAGATCCCCGACGCATTCGAGGTCGGCGAGCGCGGCCGCAACCACGCCCGCGACATGGTCGGAGGCGAACGGCGTTCCGTCGAGTTCGGAGAGGTCGACGTTCACCGGAACATCGCCGACGCCTCCGACGCCGAGCGCGATCGAGGCGCATGTGCCATCGTCACGCAGCACGACCTGGGCGCCTGCCGACGCAACGGCGTAGTCGCCGCGCCGCGCGGCGATCTCGCGGAAGCCTGCGCCGACGCGTCCCTTGGGCCGCCGCGGAAACGCGACATGGGTCAGGAGGCCGGACGGCGGCGCGGTGGTAATCGTCGGCCCGATGAAGAAGTCCACGGGCTCGAAACGGATCTCCTCGTCGCCGTCGCGATAGACGATCGAGGCGCCGAGTATCGTGGCCGCGAGCGCGATCTCGGCGGAGGGATCCGCATGCGCGATCGAGCCGCCGATCGTTCCGCGCACCCGGGTCGGGGGATGGCCGACGTTGGAAAGGGCAAGCCTCAGAAGCGGCGCTTCGCGAGCCACCAGAGCGGAGTCGAGCGCCTCGGCCTGCGTCGTCGCCGCCCCGATGCGCAGCGTATAGCCGGCGAGATCGATGCCCTTCAGTTCCCGCATGCGCGTCACGTCGACCAGCGCCGAAGGCCTGGCCAGGCGCATGGAAAGCATGGGAATGAGTGTCTGGCCCCCGGCGAGCACGCGTGCTTCCGGATTGGCGGCGAGAAACGCGCAGGCTTCACCGATTGAAGCAGGACGGAAATAATCGAATGGAGCTGGTTTCATGTCCCGTGCCGTCTCGGCGTCGTCATGAGGTTCGTGTCATCCAAGAAGCAGACCTCGTCCGATCGGCTCCAGCACGGTGATGCGCTGTTTGGAGATGAGCGGGCCGTCGGGCTCGGACGCGGCCTTCGCGGCCTTCCACCCCTCGTCGGCGGAGAACGACGCCCAGGCCCGCTTGCGCGCCGCATCGTCCGCATGGCGCGTGAGATAGGTCAGCATTCCCGTTTCGGTGTCGACGAAGACGCCGACGAGGTCGATTCCATGACCGGCAAAGCGGGGCGCCACTTCGGCAAGGAACCGCTCGCGTACCGCATCGGCCTTTCCTTCGGCATGTTCGTAGACGCGCAGGTCGTAGATCAATTCTCGCTCCCTCGAATTTGTCCGTCAGCCAAGGGGCACGCCGCCGCCTGCCAGGTCCTTGCGCAGGTCGGTGGGCAGGTTGAACAGGCGCGCCGCGTTGAGGCCGAGGATGTTGCGCTTCGACTGTTCGTCGAGGAACGGAAGGTCGGTGATCATCGACGGCAGGTCGAAATCGAAATGCGGCCAGTCGGACGAATACATGAGCTGCGTCTTCGCATTGATCATCTCGAACGTATTCTCGAGCGCCTTCTTGTGGGTCACCTCCATCGGCTGGGTGGTGTAGAAGCAGTTCTCGCGCATGTAGTCGCTGGGCATCCGCTTCAGTTGCGGCGCCTCGGACTGGCGCATCAGGTACTGGTCGTCGAGCCGCTGCATGAGGAAGGGCACCCAGGCCAGGCCGCTCTCGACCCATATGCTGTTGAGCTTGGGGAAACGCTCCGGGATGCCGTTCAGGATCCAGTTCGTCATGTGCACCATGTTGCACCAGACGAAGCCGAGCGCGTGCATGCCGAGAAAGCGGTTGACGGTGGCCAGCGACTGGTCCTGCCAGTGGTAGCCGGCGTGGAAGGCGATCGGCTTTCCGAGTTCCTCGATGCGCGCGTAGACCGGCATGTAGTCGTTGTGATGCACCGGCTTGTAGCGCGTGCTGGTGACGGTGAAGCCGACCACGCTCTTGAGGTGTCCGAACTCCTCCACCATGCGCACGCATTCGCTGGGCGTGTTGAAGGGCAGATAGATCAGGGTCTTGATGCGGTCGTCCGCGGCCATGATCTTGTCCATCGTCCAGCGCGTGTAGGCGCGGGCGAGCCAGATCTCCATTTCCGGCTGCGGATGCATGCCCAGAAACAGCATCGGCGTCGGGAAGACGATCATGTAGTCCGCGCCGAGACTGTTCATGGCGCGCCGCGTCAGCGTCACGTCACGGTGGACGCTGGTGTCCTCCACCTTCTCGCGCTGGTCGTCCTGGTGGGGTATGCGTCCGCCGACGCTCTGGTAGCGCAAGCCCAGATCGCCGTTCAGCCCGTAGGGCGGCGCGCCGATGCGCTGCTGCTGGTAGTTCATCGCGTTTTCGCGGACGACCGGATCCTCGATGTACTGGACGACCTCCTTCCAGGAGACGGTCTCGACGTGATGGGCGTCGACGTCGCAAACGAACCAGTCCTGCAGACCTCGCTTCATCGCGTCGCGGCGCGAATGCTCGAGCAGGTCGCGCGTGTCGGTGAAAATGCTGATTTCCTGCTCGCGGAGCGGGATCGCCCTCGGCGTCACGTCGCTCTTCATGGTCATTCCTTCTCGATGTCGGGCCTGTGGCGGAACCAGATCGACAGTTCCATGGGGCTCAGGTTCATGGCGCGCAGCAATTCGGACACCGCCGTCAGCAGTTCGGTCGCGGTGATCTCTTCGTCGCCACGTCCGTGCAGGGGACGAAAGGTCCTCTCCTCGCCGTCGGTCTTAGCGGCGTAGAGCCGGACCACGGCGGTCATGATCTTGGCGACCGCCTCGTCGGAGACGCGAGACTGTTCTCCCGCTCCGACCAGCGTCTTCGAATCCGCCAGCAGATCGCTCGCCATCTCGTCGATCCACGCATAGGGATCGTTGCGCCGCGCCAGCGCGCCGCGGACACGGTCGACGTCAAACGCGGACATAAATCTTTCCTTCGCGCACGACGTGCTCCGCGCGTCTGAGCGCGATCCGCGGATTGCCGGGATGCCGTCCCGTCTTCAGGTCGTATTCGTAGCCGTGCCAGGGGCAGACGATGTTTATCTCGGTCTCCGACTGCTGCATCATCCTGACCGTCCCGTCTTCGGCGACCGGCTCGAGGACCCTGCGGTAGATGCGTCCCTGACAGACGGGTCCGCGCATGTGGGCGCAACGGTTGAACCAGGCGTGGATCTCTCCCTGCACCCTGAAGACGCCGACCTGCTTGTCGCCGCACTCGACGACGAGCCGGCCCATCTCCGCCAGATCGTCGTCATCGCATACGTAGTATTCGGTCACTTTCGGCCTCCGGACACGCTCGTTCAGCCCGCCCGCGGGCCGGCGGGAGCGATGAAGATCCCGTCCTCGACGAAACGCCGGATGGGCTGGGCGTCCGAGCGGTCGGCCTGGTCGCCGGGCAGGGTGTCGTTGTACATGTTGATGGGATAGATCGGCTTGTCGTACATGGTCCGGAAGGCTTCGGACCGGATCTGGGTCAGCCAGTTCTGGCGCGGATCCATGCGGCGCCGGCGCAGCGCCTCGATGTTGATCTGCGCCGCGGTGACCGATTCACCCGGATAGGGAATCCGCTGCGTGATCGCGCCGTGGAAGTCGACCACCATCGAGTTTCCCGGATAGGCGTTCATCGGATTGCCGGGCACGTGCAGATGTCCGGGCGCGCAGGCCACCACCCACATCGTGTTAAACGCGGCGTGGGCGCGATTGGTGACTTCCCAAAGGTCCTGCGGCGGCGATCCGTCGGGCTCGGCCATTCCGCTCGACCGGATCAGCACCTCGCAGCCCTGCAGCGCCATGGCGCGCGAGTGTTCGGAATAGAACGCCTCGTTGCAGATGAGATAGCCAAGCTTGCCGATATCGGTCTCGACGACCGGGAACATGCACGACAGCACATCGCCTTTCTTGCGGCCGAACTTGCCGTCCATGAATTCGAGGTAGCGGTCCCAGACGTCGTGCGGGCTGACGTCGTCGCGGCCGCGATAGGGCAGGTAGGGGCAGTATTTGTGCCGCTTGTAGATCACCTCGCCCTGGGGATCGATGATGAAGCCGCAATTGAACGCGATGTCCTCGCTGAAGTCGGGCATCACCTCGTGCACGTTGCCGGCGATGTAGGTCTTGAACTCCCGCGCCCTCTCGGCGAGCGCCTCGATCTCCGGCCCGGGCACGGTGATGGCCATGTCCCTGGCCACCTTGGCGAAGATCGTGTCGTAGGGCGCGGCGTTGTCGTTCCAGCCTTGCAAGAATACTTCCGGAAACACGACGAGCTTGAGCGGCGCGTATCCCCTGAAGGCCAGTCTCCGGGCACCGTATCCGAACAGTTCCAGGCACCGGTTCAGGTTGGCCTCCCGGATCTGTTCGCGCTTCTCGATGCCGACGCGGTTGGTCTGCATCATGACGACGGTATAGAGATCGGACATCTATCGGACTCCATTCGTTTACTGCGTTCGGCGCTCACATGAAGCCTGGCAGGAAGGTGGCGATCTGGGGGAAAAGCAGCAGGATGAACACCATCACGATCTCGGCGGCGAGAAAGGGAAGGATCCCCTTGAAGATGGTGGAAAGCGGCACGTCCTTCGCGACCCCCTTGATGACGAAGACGTTGATGCCGACCGGAGGCGTGATCAGCGCCATCTCCATCGCGATGACCACGAAGACGCCGAACCAGAGCGGATCAAAGCCCAGATGCAGGCTCACCGGATAGAAGATCGGCAGCGTGAGCAGCAGAAGGGCGAGGGAATCCATGAAGGTCCCGCCGATCAGGTAGATGACGAGGATGATCAGCATTACCATGGAGGGATCCATGTCGAGCCCGATGACCCAGGACGCCGCGACATTCGGTAGCTGCGTCAGCGACAGGAACCGTCCGAAGATCGTGGCTCCGGCGATGATCAGCATGATCATCGCCGTGCTTCCGAGCGTGGAGCGAATGGCCTCCACGAAGCCCGCCCATTTCAACTGCCGTCGCGCCAGCCCGATCAGGATGATGGCGGTCACGCCGGCCGCGCCCGCCTCCGTCGGCGTGAAGAACCCCAGGAACAGGCCCCCCATGATGATCACGAAGATCGCCACGACCTCGCCGGAGTTGGAAACCGTCACGCGCAGCTTCTCCCTCCAAGTGGAAGAATCGGCGGGCGGACCGACGAGATCCGGCCTGAAGAAGGTGACGGTCGCGACGGTGATGACGAAGAGGGCGGTGAGGATCAGACCGGGGATCAGGCCGGCGATGAACAGCTTGCCGATCGAGTTCTCCGTCATGATGCCGTAGATGACGAAGGTGACGCTGGGCGGAATGAGGATGCCCAGCGAGCCGGCCGCCGCCACGCAGCCCGTGGCCAGCGCGTCCGAATAATTGTAGCGCCGCATCTCCTGGAGCGACACCGCGCCGATCGTCGCCGCCGTCGCCGGGCTGGAACCGCAGCATGCCGCGAAGGCCGCGCACGCCATCACCGTCCCCATGGCGAGACCGCCGCGCACCTTGCCGAAGAGGACGTGGCCCGCCCGGTACAGCCGTTCGCTGAGGCCGGTCTGGAACGCGATCATTCCCATCATGACGAAGAGCGGAATGACGGTCAGGGTGTAGGAGCTGAACACTTCCCAGGTGTCCAGCGCCAGCACGTTGAGGGCAGGCTGGAAGCCTATCATGTAGGCGATGCCGAGGAACCCGAGCAGCGCGAAGACGAACGCGATCGGCATGCCGGTCAGCATCACCCCCAGGAGAATGACGATCCCGACGAGACCGAGGGCGGGACCACTCATATCGTGGTTTCCTTCCCGGACCGGTCTTCGGACTGCTTCTCCCGCGGTGCGATCATCTGGATCCACAGGACGACCGAAAGGATCGCGAAGCCGCAACCGACCACGAGAATGAACGGGTAGTAGGGGATCGCGAGGGTCATCGACACCTCGCCACGGTTCGACAGGACGTGCGCGTGCTTGACGAGTTGCACGGCGATCACGGCGCAAAGCGCACCGGAGACCAAGAGCACCAAGCGATGAAGGATGTCGGTCACACGGCTGGGCAGCCAGGCCGTCAGCATCTCGACGCGGATGTTGCCGTCGCGCAGCTGATTCAGCGGCAGGGCCAGGGCGATCACCAGCGCCCCCATGAATGCAGTCAGCTCGTGCGCTCCGGTGACCGGCGTCTCGAAGGGCGGCCGCCGCAGGACGATGTTCAGCGAGGTCATCACGATCATGCCGACGAGGCATAGGGCCGCGAGGATCGCGAGGACGTTCGCCACCAGCCTCGCCGCCGCCATAAGTCGTCCTGCTTGCTGCTGCACCGCCTCACCCCGGTTGGTTTCGATTGCCGGCTCCGGGCCGGCGATGTGGGGACCGCCTGCGCGCGGTCCCCTGGAGAGCCCGAGGGTCGGCCGTCGCCGGCCGGTCCTCGAGATACGTGTCCTACTGGCGTTCCTTCATCGCGGCAGTAACGAACTCCAGGACTTCCGCGCCGGGCAGACCCTTCGCCTTCATCTCGTCCACCCATTGGGTGCGGATCGGCTTGAGCAGTTCCTCGAACTTGGCCTTGGCCTCGGGCGTCGGCTCGATGATCTCGTTGTCCTGTTCGAGCACGTAGGCCCGGCCGGCCGCCTGGGCATTGTCGAGCGCTTCGCCGAGCCGGACGACCGCCGCTTCGCTGGCCTCGTCGATCGCCTTCTGGACGTCCGGCGAAAGGCCTTCCCATTTCTGTTTGTTCATGGCGACCCAGAAATTGGCCGGGCGGATGTTGAGGTCGGTCGTGTAGTCGACGACCTCACCGATCTTCGCCGCCTGTACGGATGCGAGGTTCGACACCATGCCCTGAACGATGCCGCGCTGCAGCGCGAGGTAGGTTTCGCCGAAGGGCATTCCCACCGGCGTTCCACCGAGGGCTTCGATCAGCGGAACGTCGCTGCCGGTGCCGCGGATCTGCATGCCTTTCAGGTCTTCAGGCGTTCTGACCGGCTGCTTGGTGTGCAGGTAGCCGATCGCGTCGGTGAAAAGGTAGAGCAGATGGACTTCGTCCCACTCCTTCGGCTGATACTTCTTGTAGAAGTCCCACGTCACGAGGCTGGCCTGCCGGCTGCTCGTCCAGCCAAGCGGGATGTCGGCGATGCGCGTCATCGGGAACTGGCCCGGGTTCCAGCCCGATGCGGCCGCGGCGATGTCGGAAATGCCGTTGACGATGCCGTCATAAGCCTGAGGCCCGCTGGTCAGCGTGCCGCCGTAGTAGAATTCGATCTTGACCTTCCCGTCGGTCTTCTTTTCGACGTCTTCGGCCCACGAGCGTATGGCCTTGACCATGTAGTGTTCCGGCTGCTGCCAGATGCTGAACGACAGCTTCGTGACGTCCTGAGCCGAGGCGAAGCCGGTGAGCGCGCCAATGCAGGCAAAAACGGATACCACCAGGACAAGCAATCTCTTCATAACGCACCTCCCTATGTTGTTATATTCGCAACACTATTTTTTGTTTTGTTAATCTAGATCATGGACAATGGCAATTGTCAAACCAGAAGCCCGTATATCAGGTAAATCGGGCTTGAAGTATGTTGCTTATATCACAACAGAAACTATCGATGAGGAGCACTTGCATGCAACTGGATGGTCTGACCGCCGTGATCACCGGCGCCGCAACCGGGATTGGCCGCGCTTCCGCTCGCCTCTTCTGCGCGGAAGGAGCAAAGGTGGTGATCGCCGACATCAACGAGAAGGATGGGGAAGCGACCGCCGAAGAGATCAGGGCTACCGGCGGCAGTGCGATCTTCGCCAGGACCGACCTGACGCGACTGGAAGAGTTGAAAGCGGCGGTCGGAATGGCGGTATCGCGGTTCGGCCGGCTCGACATACTCTTCCACAATGCGGGCGTCGCCGGTCCGGGCCGGCTGTCGCTGACCACCGAGGATGCCTACGATCAGATCATGGCGATTCACATGAAGGCCGGCTTCTTCGGAGCAAAGTTCGCTGCCGCCGAGATGGCGAAGACCGGTGGCGGCTCGATCCTGTTCACCGGATCGGGCCTGGGACTTCGACCTTCGGGTCAGTCGCCTGCCTATTCCGCATCCAAGGCCGGACTGCTGATGCTGACGCGCTCCCTCGCGGTTGGCCTCGCTGCCGACGGAATACGCGTCAACGCGATCTGCCCCGGGCCGATCGACACGACGCCGCTCTGGAAGGGCGTCCTCGAACGGAATCCCGAAATAGAGAGCAAGGCCTATGCGGAGATGAACAGGCAGGTTCGTCCGATCAAGCGCATGGGCAATCCGGAAGAAATGGCGCGGGCCGCGCTTTTCCTCGTCTCGCCCGGTTCCTCCTACATCACCGGCGTCGCGCTGCCTGTCGACGGCGGCGGCTCCATGAGCTGATCAGCCGGGCGCGGCACGCGCGGCGTCGCGAAATTCGGGGCGACCGTCGCGGCTCATCCAGACCTGTCCGCCATTGCAGTCGACGATGTTTCCCGTGATCCATCCCGACACGTCGGAGGCGAGATAGAGCGCGATGTCCGCGATTTCCTCGGGCTGTCCCATGCGCTGCATGGGGACGTTGCTCAACAGCTGGTCCAGTTGTTCCGGTCCCCGGTTGCGGGACGTCCGCGGCGTCTCGACGAGGCCTGGCGCGAGGGCATTGACGCGAATGTAGGGGGCGAGTTCCAGGGCCATCGACCGCGTGAGACTGACGATCGCTGCCTTGGCGGCCGAATAGGCTGGCATGCCAGCCCACGGGATCGAAGCGGTGATCGACGCCATGTTGACGATGCTCCCCGACTGCCTCTCCCACATCACGCGCCCAACGGCCTGGCTGCAGAGAAACGTACTCTTGAGATTGACGGTCATGGTCATGTCCCAGTCCGTCTCCGAAATGCTGAGAAGACGGCCTATGCGGAAGTTCGAACCGCTCGCGCCACCGGCATTGTTGACCAGCACGTCGATCCTGCCGAACTGCGCGAGCGTGCGGCGAACCATCTCGTTGACCTGGTCGGCGCGCGTTACGTCCGTGCGGACAGCCAGCGCCTCCGATCCCTCTGCGGCGAACTGGGTAGCCAGTGCAGTCGCCGCCTCCTCGTCGAGGTCCGCGATCACCACCGTCGCGCCACTGGTCCGCAGGGCGACGCTGATCGCGCGACCGATGCCCTGGCTGCCTCCAGTGACGATCGCCACCTTGCCCTCCATGTCGAGATCCTTGAGTCGCATCCGCTCTTCCCTTCTCCGGATTTGCCGAACCGGCAACCGGACCACGGTGCCAGATGGGCTAAAAAGAGACGTGGTCCGTCTCTCTATTCGAAACTTTCCGCCAAACCCGGCGGAGCCCGCCTTTTGAGCGGTACGCCACGCAATGCTGTCAATCGTCGTGTTCGGGATCGCATGACTGAACCAGCGCGACGCATTGAATGTAAACATAAAATCTACTCGGCGGGCAACCGTCGACTGAGCACTCGCGGTGGAAAGCGAGGTCGCGCTTCACCCCGTGGGCGGCGGCGAAGTTGTTTGACTTCGCCAACAGGGGCAGGCATCTTCGGCATCGTTGCGTTTATGACAACGATTGGCCATGGCATTACCGGTCGAAAAATCGTCGCTCAAGACCGTGGAGAAAGCGGTTCGCATTCTCCAGGAGTTCTCTCACGACCGCCCGGAGATATCCGTCAGCGAACTGAGCCGCGCGCTCGGAATTCACAAGAGCATCGTTTCCCGGCTGGTTTCGACGCTGTGCCGGAGCTCGCTGCTTCACCAGGATCCGGAGACGCGCAAGATCCGCATAGGCGTCGGGGCGTTCCGCCTCGGATCGATCTACGCGAGCCGCCAGGAAATCGTCAGGAAGGCGACGCCGTTTCTCGCCACTCTGGTATCACGCATCGGCCAGTCGGCCCATGCGATGGTGCTGGACGGTTCCAACGGGCTGGTCGTGGCGACGGTTGAAAGTCCGAGCGCCCTGCGGGTCATCATGAGGGTCGGTGAGCACCGGCACCTACATTCGACGGCCAGCGGCAAGGTGTTTCTCGCCTTCTCCCCGCCGACCCTGCTCGAATCCATCGTCAAGGAGCCGGGCCTTGTCCGCCACACCCCGGCCACGATCACCGATCCTGACGTGCTGCGCATGGAACTCGAGACGGTGAAGGCGACACGTATCGGCTGGAACAACGGCGAGAACCATGCGGGTGCCGGCGGCGTCGCGGCGCCCGTTCTCGACGATGGCGGCCACGTGGTGACGACATTGTCCGTCGTCTATCCCCTGAACGTCCCCACGGAGGCTCAGAAGCAGGAGATCGCCGCGCAGACCCTCGCAGTCAGCGAGAAGCTGTCGGAGTATTTCCGTTCCGAGGGGCGGTCACGGTTGCGCAAGCAATAGCGCCCTCACAGCGGCTGCGACGCCGGTGCAAGGACGACTCTTTCGCGCTATGGATTCTCTGGGTCCTCTTGCGGTTCTCGGCACGGGGGACCGCTGCTGGGTCTTTCACGCGCGACCGCCTGGCGTCTTCGTGTTCGCGCGGCGGGAAAGCTGCTGGTCGGCGATGACGCCGATGAGGATGACGGACCCCATGACGGCGAAGTTGAGCGAACTGGGGATACCCAGCAGGTTGACGAGGTTCTGCAGAACCTGCAGCAGGACCACGCCGAGCACGACGCCGAGGATGGAGCCTTCGCCGCCGCGCAGGGAGCATCCGCCGAGCACCGCCGCGGCGATCGCGTAGAGCTCGTAGAAGTTTCCGTGCGAGGACGGCGAGATGGAACGCGTGTACATGGCGATGAACACCGCGGCCACGGCGGTCAGCCCGCAGCAGATGATGTAGGCGGTGATGATGACGCGGTTGGTGTCGATGCCGCTGTAGCGCGCCGCCTCCTCGTTCTTGCCGACCGCGAAGAGGTGCCGGCCGAAGACGGAACGGTGCAGGATGAATCCCATCACGACGGTGATCGCAAGGAAAGCGATCAGGCTGTGCGGGACGCCATAGAAGCGGCCGGCGGTCAGCCATTCCAGCATGGGAAAGCTGGCCCCGAACGGGAAGCCCGCGGTCGCGTCCTCGGTATAGTAGCGTGCCGCGCCGCGGTAGATCAGTAGCCCGCACAAGGTAACCACGAAGGGCGGCAGACCCATCCTCGAAATCAGGAGGCCATGGGCCAGGCCCATCAGGCAGCCGAGCCCCAGCACCACCGCGAAGGCGACGGCCGGGCTGACCGTGCCGTTCGCCACGAGATCAACGAAGACGACACCCAGCAGCGCGATGATGGAGCCGACGGAAAGCTCGATGCCGCCGGAGATGATCACGAAGGCCTGGGCGACGGCGAAGATGCCGAACAGGCCGATGAGGTTGGCGGTGTTGGCGAGATTGATCGGCGACACGAACCTCGGATTGATGATCGCGACGACCGTCCCGACCACGATGATGAGGACCAGGAGCCCGAGATCCTTGCGGCTGATCAGGCTGATCATGAGGTATGTCGTTCCAGGCGTGGCACGTGCGCGGCGGGGCGGCCGACCGCGAGCGACATGATCGCCGCTTCGCTCAGCGCATCCCGTTCCAGATGCCCCGAAATGCCACCTTCGTGCATGACGGCAACCCGGTCGCTGACCCCGATGACCTCTTCCATGTCGGACGATATCATGAGAATGCCGGCGCCGGCGTCCGCGAGTTCGCGCATCAGCCGGTAGATCTCGTTCTTCGCCCCGACGTCGATGCCACGGGTCGGCTCGTCGAAGATCAGCGCCTTCGGCGCCATCGACAGCCACTTGCCGAGAACCACCTTCTGCTGGTTGCCGCCCGACAGCGATCCGGCGGTAACCGACAACGACGGCGTGCGGATGTCCAGACGGTCGCGCTGCGAGGCGGCTTCCGCCTCCTCCAGCGCCAAATCGATCAGGCCGCGGCGCGAAAAGCGCGCGACGTTCGCGAGGGTGACGTTTGACCGGATCGGGAAGTCGAGCACGAGACCGGATCTCTTGCGGTCCTCGGGAACGAGGAAGAGGCGGCGTGCGATCGCCGCCCTCGGCCGGCCCGGCGGCAGCCGCGCGCCTTCGATCCACACCTCTCCGGCGACCGGCGCTTCGAGGCCGAAGACCGTGCGGGCGAGTTCGGTCCGCCCGGACCCGACCAGCCCCGCGAGCCCGAGGATCTCGCCACGCCGGACGCGCAGATCGACGGTGCGCCCGGGACGGTAGGACGTGCTCACGCCGCGAAGCTCGAGCACCGCCTCGCCGGGCGGGCCGGCGGGCGGCCGGTAGACGGTCGTGAGATCGCGGCCGATCATGTGCCTGATCATCGTGTCGGCGCGGATTTCGGCGCGGGTGAGTTCCGCCACGCAGCGCCCGTCGCGCAGCACGACGACGCGGTCCGCCGCCTGCTCGACCTCGGCAAGGCGATGGGTGACGAGGATCACCGCCACACCTTCGGCCTTGAGTCTCGCAACGACGGCCAGCAGGCGCTCGGTCTCGGACGCGGTCAGGCTCGACGTCGGCTCGTCCATAATGACGAGCCTGGCGCGCATCGAAAGCGCCTTGGCGATCTCGACGAGCTGCATCTGGGCCAGCGAGAGTTTCGAAACGGGCGTCGCCGCATCGAAACCGGCGCCGAGTTGGTCGAGGAGAGGTTGCGCGATCCGCCGCGTCCCGGCCTCGTCGACGAAGCGCAGGAACCCGCCGCGCAAGGGTTCGCGGCCGATGACCACGTTGGCGCCGGCGCTGAGGTTTTCGAAGAGATTGAGCTCCTGGTGCACGAAGGCGATGCCCGCCGCCATCGACCGGGAGACGGTCAGGTGGGTCATCGTCTCTCCGTCGAGCGCAATGGTGCCGCCGCTCGGCGCGACGACCCCGCCGAGTATCTTCATCAGCGTCGACTTGCCGGCGCCGTTCTCTCCGACGAGCCCGATGATCTCGCCGGGAGCGACGGAGAGGTGCACGTCATCGAGGGCCGTGACGCCCGGATAGGTCCGGGAGATGCCCTTCATCTGGAGAAAAGGCTCAGGCATGCGGATGGGAGACCTCGGCGGGAGAATCCATGTGTCCGGACAGGCCGGCCGGGAGGGTGATGGCCGGCCTGCGGCTAAGAGGCGTCAGCCGTTGATGCGCGCCTTCAGCTCCGCCTCGAAGGCGTCGACATTGTCCTTGTCGATCATCTTGGTGGGAACGATGATCAGTTCGTTCTCCGGCACGACCGACTTGTCGCCCTCCAGATACTTCGCCATCAGCTTCATGCCCTGATAGCCCCACTCGTAGGGATCCTGGACGACGGTGCCCGCGATTGTGCCTTCCCGCACGCCGCCGAGCGTGATCGGATCCTCGTCGAAGGCGATGATGGCGATTTCTCCGAGCTTGCCGGACTCCTTCAGCACCTCGTAGATGCGGGGCGGATTGTAGGAGTAGAAGCCGACCATGCAGTCGATGTCGGGGTTCGCCGCGAGTGCGTCCTCGACGTTGCGCTTGGCGCGCGTCATGTCTATGTCGTCGCCGCGAACGTCGATCAGTTCGACCTTCGAGCCGGCGATCGTCTCCTTCATGCCCTCGATGCGCTCGCGGGCATTGTCGGCGCCGGGCAGGCCGACGAAGCCGACGCACTTGCCGCCGTCGGGGAGGGCCTTCAGCGCGATTTCACCCGCCTGCTTGCCGGCGTCCGTGTTGGACGAGCCGATATAGGCGATGCGGTTGGTGTCGGGCGCATCGGAATCGGTGGTGAACAGCGGCACCTGGGCGCCGATGCGGTTGAGCGCGTCCGTCGAGGACTTCGGATCGACGGCGCTGACCATGATGGCGGAGACGCCGGCCGCGGCCAGGTCTTCCATCAGGCGTTGCTGGACCGCGGCGGCGGCCTGCTCGGGGTACTTGAACTGCAAGTCGTAGTTCGGCAGTTCGCCCTGAGCCTTCTTCACGCCGGCTTCGGCGAGCTTCCAGAAATCCGACGCGCCGTTCACGACGAAGGCGAGGGATTTCTTGTCCTGGGCAGTGGCGGCGCTCGCGGCCATGACGGCGGCAATCGCCAGGACGGCGGCGGATTCACGAAACTTCATGTTGATCTCCATGGAACAGAGGGAATTCGGCCCGCCCGCGCAGTCAGCGGAGCGGTCTGCGATCTGAACGCGGCCCGGGCCGGGCCCCGGGCCGCGGCAGACAGGTCATCCGCCGATGCAGCTGTCGGCGGTGTCCTGCATGCATTCGTCGAGGCCGGTGTAGATGATCGGCTCGACCGGCTTGCCGTCGATCATGTCGATCATGACGCTCGGCGCCCGATACCCCATCTCGAAGGGCCGCTGTCCGACCTGGACATGGCTGCGCCCCGCCTTCAGGGCCTCCATCTGCGGGGGAAGCGTGTCGCCCGCGACGATGACCATCTGCTTGGACTTCAGCTTGTCCATGACCTGGTCGGTGACCTGGGCGTAGGCCTGCGGCGCGAACTGGGCCCAGCCGCCGATGAGCATGAACGCGGTCAGGTCGGGATTGGCGGTGAAGGTGTCGGCCATCTGCTGGTTCGCGAGGTCGGCCTGGTCGTTGGTGAAGACGGGGCAGCCGGCGATCTCGGTCCAGCCGCCTTGTCCTTCGAGGCGTTCGATGCCCTTCTCGCCCGACAGCGTGTCGCGGGTGCCGGCGGCGCGCTGGTTGATGTTGTCGGCGGCGACGTTGCCGAGCTGCAGGCACACGGTGCCGCCTTCCGGCTTCAGCTTCTTCAGGTGCTCGGCGAACTTGACGCCCATCTGGTAGTTGTCGGTGCCGAGGTAGGTCGTGCGCAGGGCGGCGTCGTCGGCGCTGAGATCGGCGTCGATGGTCATCACCGGGATGGAGGGCGCCTTCTCGCGGAGCAACTTGGCCATCAGCGGCGCGTTCGACGGCGAGATCGCGATCGCCTTGACGTCAGGCCGGTTGAGCAGGTCCTCGACGATCTGGACCTCACCCACCTCGTCGGCGCTCGATGCGGGGCCGGTGTAGAAGCAGTTGTATTCGCTGCCCGCGTTTTCCTTGTTCCACTTCTGGCAGCCGAGATTGATCTGCTCGAAGAACGGGTTGTCGAGGCCCTTCACGACGATCGCAAGCGTCTTATCCTGGGCGAATGCCGATGCGGCGAACGCCAGGACGGCCGCGCCGGCCAGCATTAATCTGTTCAGTTTCATGTCAGTCCTCCCTTTGAGTGGCTACGGGTTACGGCTGATCGCACCGGCCACGGCGGCGCGATCCTCAGCCCGGGTACCAGACCTGCCGGGGATCATCCGGCGGCCGCACGTAATCCCAGGCGGAATCGATGAGTTTCGAAAGGTCGTACGAGGGGCGCCAGGCGAGTTCGGCCTTGGCCCGGGCGTTGTCCATCCAGTTGCTGACGTAGGGCCCGCGCACCGGCGTGGAGGGCAGACCGCGCGTGCGGGCGAGGTGATCGGCCACCGCGGCGTAGTCGACCGGCTCGTCCATGCAGATGTTGTAGAGGCGCTGGCGGGCGGCCGGGGCGGTGAGGGCGACGAGGATCGCCGCGACGAGATCGTCGACGTGAACGAAGTTGCGCCGGACCGGGGTTCCGTCCTCCTCCTGGAGCAGCGGCACCGCCCCGGTCTCGCGGCTGCGACCAGCGACCTCCGGCTCCACCATCGTCTTCCAGTCGGGCCCGCCGAACAGGTCGTCGCCGAAGGATAGGCTGTGGCGGAAGTCGTCCTTCTCCATGATCCACGGCGCGCGCAGGCAGCACCAGTCGATGCCGTACTGGATGCCGAACTGCTCCAGCATCACCTCCTCCAGCACCTTGGAGAGCGCGTAGCAGCCCGGATAGGCCATGTGCGGGGCGTCCTCGGTGATCGGCGCGGGATGGCGATGGAAGAAATGTCCGATCGCGGCATCGCCGCCGATCAGCAGGAAGCGCTGCGCGGACGGGCTGGCGCGGAATTCCTCGAGCAGCCAGAACAGGCCCTTCACGGTGACGTCCATAACGTCGTCTGGCGTCTCCTTGCAGGTGGCAAGGTGGACGACGTGGGTGACGTCGCGCAGCGCCTCGCGGCAGATTTCGCGGTCGGCGATCGAGCCCCTGACCACCCAAAGCGTATCCGTCTGCGGCAATGTGCGATTGTGGCAGAGCGCGCGGATGCCAACGTCGGGCCGCTCGGCCTGGAGGCGCCCGATAAGCGCCCGCCCGACTTTCCCTGTCGCTCCGGTGATCAGGACCAGCATCCGTTTCCCTCCCGGCATGCAGTGAAGAACAGGAAGGCGGGCCTGTCAATCATTTGTATGATAAATAGGATTAAACAGATTTGTATGTTGACGGCTCCGCCCGCTTTCCGGTACGTCCTCGAACGGGAGGAGCGGTGCGTATGAGCGTGTTGCGGCTGGAGGGAGTCTCGAAACATTTCGGCGCGATCCACGCGCTGGGCGGCGTGTCGCTGTCGCTCGAGCCGGGCGAGATCCTCGGCCTGATGGGAGACAACGGCGCCGGCAAGTCGACGCTCGTGAAGATCATCGCCGGCAATTTCCGCCCGAGCCAGGGCAAGATCTTCATTAGGGACAAGGAAACCGTCTTCCACGGTCCGCTGGAGGCGCGACGCAACGGCATCGAGATCGTCTACCAGGACCTCGCGCTCTGCGACAATCTCACGGCGGCGGTCAACGTCTTCCTCGGGCGCGAACTCACGCGCTCGATCGGTCCTTTCCGAATCCTGGACTATCCCGCGATGAACCGCCGCGCGGGGGAACTCTTCGCGGAGCTGAAATCGGAGACGCGTCCACGCGATGCCGTCAAGTCCATGTCGGGCGGTCAGCGGCAGGCGGTGGCGATCGCCCGCACGCGCCTGAGCGACGCCGACATCGTGCTCATGGACGAGCCGACGGCCGCCATTTCGGTGCGCCAGGTCGCCGAGGTGCTCAACCTGATCCGGGAACTGAAACGGCAGGGCATCGCCGTCATCCTCATCAGCCACCGCATGCCGGACGTCTTCGCCGTGACCGACCGCATCGTGGTGCTGCGACGCGGCAGCAAGGTCGCCGACAAGGCGACCGCTTCCACATCGCCCGAGGAGATCACCGGCCTCATCACCGGAGCCATCGAACATGCTTGACACGGGCAGGGCCGATCCATCCGCCGGCATGGCCGCCGCGATTTCGGGCCAGAGCCATTCGACGCTCGGCAAGCTGCTGTCGCAGCAGGCGTTCTGGGTCTTCCTGGCGGCGGTGATCGCATGCGTCTCGCTCTCGCTTGCGACCGAGACCTTCGCCACCTCACAGAACCTCTTCAACGTCACCCGCAACTTTGCCTTCGTGGCGATCGTCGCGCTCGGCATGACGGTTGTGATCATCTCGGGCGGCATCGACCTGTCGGTCGGATCGGTGCTCTGCCTCTCGGCGATGGTGCTCGCGATCACCATGAACGCGGGCTATTCGCTGGCGTTCGCTGCCCCGCTGGCTATCGCGGCGGCGCTGCTGGTGGGATTCATCAACGGCGCGCTGATCGCCTATCTGCGCATCCCGCCCTTCGTGGTGACGCTGGGAATGCTGTCGATCGCGCGCAGCGCGGCCATGGTGCTGTCGAGCAACCGGATGGTGTTCCAGTTCGGCCCCGACGAGAAGTTGCTGTTCTTCCTCGGCGGCGGTTCCGTCTACGGCATTCCAAATCCCGTCATCGCGCTCGTAGTCATGGCGCTGGCGACCGGCTTCATCCTCAAATGGACGCGCTGGGGCACGCACGTCTTTGCCATCGGCGCGAACGAGAAGGCCGCGACGCTGACGGGTATCGCGGTCACGCGGGTAAAGGTCAGCGTCTACATGTTCTCCGCCATGATGGCCGGCATCGCCGGCGTCCTTGAGGCAGGCTGGCTCGGCGGCGTCACCACCAATCTTGGCCAGTCCATGGAACTCAGCGTCATCGCCGCAACCGTTATCGGCGGCGCGAACCTCCTGGGGGGAGCGGGCACGGTGTTCGGCTCGGTGGTCGGCGCGGCGCTTATCGAAGTCATCCGCAACAGCCTCATCCTGCTCGGCATCAGCACCTTCTGGCAGGGCGCTTTCGTCGGCAGCTTCATCGTGCTTGCCGTTGCCTTTGACCGGATCCGGGCCTATCGCGAAAGCGACGGGTGAGGGCAGAGATACGTGCGCAAGAAAGACACCGGCAAGCAGGCGCAACCCGCTTCCGCGACGCAGGGTCCCCCGACGGAACGCGATGCGCCCAGAACACGCAAGGCACCCGAGACGCAGGCGTTGGCCCGCTACTCCGGCACCTTCGCACATACGACCGTGGCGAACGAGATCGGCTCGAGGATCGTGCGCGGCGACTATCCGCCGGGTACCTTCCTGCCGAACGAGGCGGAATGGTCGGCAATGTTCGGCGTCGGCCGCTCGGCGGTGCGCGAAGCCGTCAAGATTCTGATGGCCAAGAATCTCCTCGCGTCGCGGCCGAAGATCGGCAGCTGGGTGATGCCGCGCGAGCGGTGGAACCTGCTCGATCGGGACGTGCTCGGCTGGTATGCCGCCTCGCCGAACCGGTACGAATTCCTGAAGACGGTCCAGGAGTTCCGCTACATCATCGAGCCGGAGGCGGCCGCGATGGCGGCGCTGCGCCACGGACCCGGGCAGATGGCGGAGATCACCGCCGCCTGCCGCGAGATGGGCACGGCCCCCACGCTCGGGGAGCGCACGGCCGCCGACACGCGCTTTCATGTCGCCATATTGCGGGCAGCCGGAAACGAGTTGCTCCTGCCGCTCGGCGTGCTGATCGATTCGGCGCTGGAGCAGCTGTTCGCCTTCGTCACGCGGGAGGTGAACAACCTGCGCCACGCGCAGGACCTCCACGACGAGATCGAGAAGAACATCCGGCTGCGCCGACCCGACGCGGCCCGCAAGGCCGTCCGACGGCTGCTGGAGAATACCGATAGCATCATCGAAGGGCAGGACGCTGCCTGAGCGGGCATCGACTGTCGGCGGTTCTTGCACGGAGACTTGCATGGTCATCAGATCTCGATGACCGCCTTGATCAGGCCGGTCTTCTCGATGGCCCATCGTGGGATGTCCATGGCGGCGCGGGCGAGATCGGTGCGATGCGTGATGAGGCGATCGACCGGGGCGGAGCCGTCGCGGATTGCAGCCACGACACGGTCGAAATCCTGCCCGGTCGCGTTACGGCTGCCGAGCAGCGTCAATTCCTTGCGGTGGAAGTCGGGATCCATGAAGGCGATTGCCTCCTTCACCACGCCCACCAGCACGTAGCGTCCGCCATGTGCGACGTGTTCGAAGCCCTGCTCCATCGCCCGGGGGTTGCCGGTCGCGTCGAAGACGACGTCGAACCCTTCGCCTGAGGTGAATGTCCGAAGCGCTGCAAGCCCGCCGGCATCGGCCATGAACGGGGTTCCGCCGACGAACGAGGCGGCGAAGTCGGCCCGCTCTCCTTCGCGGTCGAGGATCGCGACGGCGGCGCCGGACAGGCGTGCGAAGAGCGCGACGCCGAGGCCAATCGGCCCGGCTCCCACGACGAGGACCCGGTCCTCCGGCGAAGCCGCTCCTCGTCTCACGGCGTGGGCGCCGATGGCGAGGAATTCGACCATGGCTGCCTGGTCGAGCGTCAGCCCGTCGACCGGCAACAGGTTTTCGGCAGGCACCGCAAGCAGCCCCGCCATGCCGCCGTCCGCGTGGACGCCAAACACGGAGATGGCCACGCAGCAGTTGGGCTTGCCACGCCGGCAGGCGATGCAGCGGCCGCAGGCGACGTAGGGATTGACCGTATAGAACCGGTCGGCAGAGAGGTTGGCGCCGGACGGCGCCTCGACGAGCTCGACCGCGAACTCGTGCCCCATGACCCGCGGATATTGCAGGTAGGGATGCTTGCCCTCGAAGATATGATAGTCGGTTCCGCAGATCCCGACGCGGCGGGGGCGCACCAGCACCTCGCCTGGCCGGGGCAGCGGTGCGGGACGCCGCTCGAGCCGGAGCTGGCCGGGGTCGACGCAGACGAGAGCTTCCATGGAATGCACGCGGGTTTCCTTCGTTCGACGCGGGGGCGCCGCGCCCGGCTCGCATGTGGAGGGGGCCGGACGAGCCGGCCCCCTCCGGCAATCACTGGAAGTCGGCCATGTTCGACTTGGTGACGAGGGCCGCACCGGAATCGATCAGCGATTCCACCGGTTCGCCGCGGATCGCCTTGACCAGCGCTTCGACGCCGAGCGACGCCATCTTGGCCGGGAACTGGGCCACGGTCGCGTCCTCGATGCCGGCTTCGAGCGCCTCGGCCTCGCCGCAGCAGAAGTCGAACCCGACGAGGATCGGCTTGGCCGCCAGATTTGCGTTCCTGATCGCCTGCGCGGCGCCGGCGGCGGGCGGGCCGCAGGCTGCGTAGATCGACTTCAGGTCCGGATTGGCCGTCAGGATGTCTTCGGCGAGGTTGATTCCCTGCTCTTCGGTGCAGCCCGTCGCGCCACGGCCGACGATCTTGACGTCGAGGCCGCCGAGCCCCTCGATCATTCCGTTGACGCGGTCGTCGAGCGACGGCACGCCCGGCACGCCTTCGAGGATGCCCATCGTGTCCCCCGGCTTCAGCACCGACTTCAGGTACTCGCCGGCGATCTTCCCGGCGGCGTAGTTGTCGGTGGTGGCGAGCGCGGTGCGTCCGTTCCAGCCGGGGATGTCGTTGTCCATCAGCACGACCTTGACCCCGGCTGCGACAGCCTTGTCGAGGGCCTGCGCAACCGTCGGGTCGACCGGCGTGAGGGCGATGCCCTGCACGCCCTGGGTGACCATCGATTCGATCTGGGCGATCTGCCCCTCTATGTCGGTGGCCGATGCCCCCTGGCCGAAGACCAGCTCGATGCCGGGGTTAGCCGCGGCATAATCCTTCGCCGCATTCTCCATCGTGGCGAAGAACGGCACCGGGAATTTCGTGATGAAGCCGATCTTGACCGGATCGGCCGCCCATGTGGGTGCCGCGACCGCCAAAGCGAGCGCCGCACCGGCAATGATTGTTCGGAACCTCACAATGCTCCTCCCTCTTTCGTGGACCGCCCACCTCGGGCGGCCTTCCACTTCCCCGTCCGTCCGAGGACGGTGAATCGCTCAGGCCTCGGCGCCGACGATCATCGACACGAGTTCCTGTTGGTTCGATCTGTCCGGCCTCAGCTCGCCGACCTTGCGCCCCTGCCGCAGGACGACCGCGCGGTCGGCGAGTTCGACGACATGTTCCATGTTGTGGGTGATCAGGATCACGGCGCTGCCCTCGTCGCGAAGATGGCGCACGAGGTCGAGCACCTTGCGCGATTCACGCAGGCCGAGGGCGGCGGTCGGCTCGTCGAGGATCACGACCTTGCGGGCGAAGACCGTGGCCCGCGCCACCGCGATGGCCTGCCTCTGCCCTCCGGACATCAGCGCTACCTGGGCGTCGAGCCGGGGCAGCCTCACCTTGAGCCGGTCGATCACGGAAGCGGCCTCGCGTTCCATCGCACGCGTGTTCAGGAGCCGCAGCCCGCGCGGCAGCCACGACGGAAACGACAGTTCGCGGCCGCAGTAGAAGTTCTGCGCCGGCGTCAGATTGTCGAACAGTGCCAGGTCCTGGTAGACGGTCTCGATGCCGGCCTTCTGCGCCGCGGCGGGGGATGTCAGTGCGGCACTTTTGCCGTCGAGCCGGATCTCGCCTTCGTCCAGCGCGTGCACCCCGCTGATGCACCGCACCAGTGTCGACTTTCCCGCGCCGTTGTCGCCCAACAGGGCGAGGACCTCGCCGGCCCAGGCATCCATGTCGACGCCCTTCAGCGCATGCACGGCGCCGAAGCGCTTGTGCGCGTCGCGGACCGACAAAACCGGAGCGGCGGCGCTCATTGGCCTCTCGCCTGGTTGACCCGGGCGCGCGCCTCGAGATGGTTGCGCAGCACGTCGGATTCGACCGCCACCACGATGATCAGGCCAATCGCGATCATCTGGAAGAAGATGCCGACGTTGAGCAGGTTGAGCGCGTTGCGGATGACGCCGATCATCAGCGCGCCGACGAGCGCGTGGCCCAGATGCCCCCGCCCGCCGAGGAAGCTGGCGCCGCCGATGATGACGGCGGCGATCGTGTCCAGTTCGAGCAGGTTGCCGTAGAGGGGGGAACTGGCGGCCGTGCGCCCCGAAAGGACCACGGCGCCGATGCCGGCGCACAGGCCCGCGATCAAGTAAGTGGAGACGACCACCCACTTGACGGGGATGCCCATCTCGACGGCGGCCTTCGGGTTGCCGCCGACGGCGTAGATCCAGCGGCCCCAGACCATGAACTTCGTCACGACGAGCAGGACCGCGGCGACCGCCGCCACGACGAAGAACGAATTGGGCAGGCCGAGCGCCGAGCTCTCGCCGAGCCAGGTGACGGCCGGCGGCATGCCGCGCATCGTGGTGTTGTTGATCGAGAACTGCAGCGCCAGGCCGCGGCAGATGCTGAGCGTCGCAAGGGTGATGATGAACGGATGGGGCAGGCGGCCGAAGACGTAGACAAGCCCGTTCACCGCGCCGACCAGGGCGCCGGCCGCCAGCATGGCCAACATCACGAGCGGCGCGGAGTCCACCACGCGAGAGACGAGCCCACCCATGACGGTGGCGAGCGCGAGGTTGGCGCCGACGGAAAGGTCGATGCCCCGCGTAAGGATCACCAGTTGCTGGCCCATGGCCACGATGGCGATGACGGCCGTCTGCGCGAGGATGTTGCCGAGGTTTCCGGGCTTGAGGAAGTTGGGCGTCAGGGCGCTGACGACCAGGACGAGAAGGAGCAGGATGAGGAGCGGTCCGACGTTGAGCAGCCGCAGTCCGAGCGAAAGCGCGGTCGGCCGGTGCGCGTGGGCGCCGCTGGCGCCGGAACCGGTCTCCATGACCGGTCCTCTCGTCGTATCCGCCAACTAGCCCTCCCCAGATCAGTTTCTTATAGAGAAAAAACCGATCGATGGTGCTCGTCAACTTGTTTTTTATGGTTTAAAATACCAAGAAGGTTGTATGGAGAACCGTGCGTGAAAACAGACACCGTCTTCAAGAAGGCCTTCAATGACGCGCTTGCGCTGATCGGGGAGCAGGACGAGGGAACGGCGCTGCTCTCCGAGAGCGCGCTCGCCGCGCAGCTCGGCGTGAGCCGCACGACGGTGCGAAAGGTGATCGCCGCGCTCAGGGAAGGCGGCATCGTGAGCGGCAGCGGCCGCGTTCGCAACGTTCATCCGGCCGACGGCGGGCTCCAGCCCTATCCGCACTCCGAGACCGTTCCCATGGCCGCGCAAGTGGAGGAACGGTTCATGGAGTGGATGCTGCGCGACAACGCGCGCCCCGGCACGGCCCTCAACGAACTCGAACTGGCGCGCAAGTTCGGCGTCGCGACAACCGGGATCCGCGAGTTCCTAAACCGCTTCCAGCGCTTCGGGCTGATCGAGAAACGTCCGAACGCGGGCTGGGTCTTCAAGGGCTTCACGCGCAGCTTCTCGCTGGAACTGTTCGAGATCCGCGAGATGTTCGAGCTCCGGTCCGCGCGCGCCCTGGCCGCACTTCCGGAAACCTCCCCCTTCTGGCGCCAGCTCGAGGCGCTACGGCTCGAACACCTGCAGCTGCTCGACCTCATCGATACCCGCTACCACGACTTCTCCGACCTCGACAGCCGGTTCCACCGCTTCATCAGTTCGGCCGCGCCGAACCGCTTCATTGACAGCTTCTACGACATCATCACGGTCATCTTCCACTACCACTACCAGTGGAACAAGCAGGACGAGCGCCAGCGCAACGAAGTCGCGATCAAGGAGCACCTCACCTACATCGACGCGCTCGTCAGCCGCAACGTCGCCATCGTCGAACTCGCCTGCCGCGCCCATCTTGCATCGGCGCGCGAGACGCTTCTGCGATCGACCTCGGGACAATAGCCGGGTCCGCAGCCGTCTCTGACTCCACGAGCCGCGATCGTCAGCACTGCCACGATGATGGCTCCTTGGCCGATGAACCGGACTTGATCGCCATGTCCGGGATGTTCATGCCGTTGTGGAGAACGCGAGAAAGAAGATCCGCCCGGTGCGCGGTCAGCTGAGCCATTGCCGGTCATGATGCCGATGCCGCCGGTCACCACTGCGGCAATCGCGTCGAAGATGAGGGTGCGCGGACGACGGCCCCGCCACGTACCAAGCAACGATCACCATCGCGGTCCATGCACAGCCGCATTGGCGCATCATCACCGGCCGAGCATGTTCCTTTCCACCGTGCGCAGGTGGGCGAGCATCGCCTTGCGCGCACCGTCGGGGTCGCGGCTGAGAAGGGCCGCGAGCACAGCGCCGTGTTCCTCGCAATAGATGCGCCGCCGGGTCTCGGAAAAGGACCGCTTCTTCATGTCGAACCATGGCGCCTGATTGCGCAAGATGCGCATCAGATTGTGGATCTCCTTGAGGAACTCGTTGCGGCTGCAGGAGAAGATACGGTGATGGAACTCCGCGTCCCACTGCTCGAAATCGGGCATTTCGCCCGCCGCGCAAGCCGCTTCGTGCGCTTCCCTCACGGCGTCGAGATCACCGGCGCTGGCGTTCGTCGCCGCGAACGCCGCCGCGGCCGGTTCCAGAAGCTGGCGGATCTCCATCATGTCTGCCGGGCTTGTTCCTTCCATCCGGGCGATGGTGGCAGCCATCGTGTTGGCATTTTCGCGCGCCACGAACGTGCCTCGACCCACCTGGCGGATCACGGTGCCGTCGCGCTGCAGCGAATCGAACGCACGGCGCACGGTGTTACGGGCCACGCCGAATTCTGCGGCCAGGTCCCGTTCCGGGGGAAGGCGCCCGAGCGACGACCATTCTCCGGACGTGATCCGATCCCTCAGCGCAACGGCGATGTCGTCGGCAACCATCCTGGGCATGCGGCTGACCAATCCTTGATCCTATTGTGAGCCATTCCTAACAGCCCCACGTGGGGGCCGTCCAGACGGCGCGCGAGCGGTGACGGTCAAAAAGCAGGTATAGGGCAGGGATGGGCCAAACCTGTCGTTCCGCCTGCTCCAGCAAGAACGACGCTTGCCAGGTGAACCAATTCCCGCTAGCGTGTCCTCAATAAGAGCCGAATGGTTCAATATTGGTACAGGGAGGAAGAGGTGCATGAAGGTCGCGACGTTTACCATCGCGGGCGAGCGCCGCGTCGGCGTGGTTGATCCGGATGCACGCATCGTCACGCCGTTCAGCCTCTCTGCCGAACAGGCCAGCCGCGGCATCGTCGCCCTCATCGAACGCAACGGCACCGGCACCCCGCGCACCCTGTCGCCAATTCCGCTCGATGCCGTGACGCTGGAGGCGCCGATCCCGCTGCCCGCGCGCAACATCTTCTGCGTGGGCAAGAACTACTTCGAACACGCCCACGAATTCGCCTTGAGCGGCTTCGATTCCAGCGCTTCCGGCGGGGCGGTCCCGAAGCATCCGATCATCTTTTCCAAGGTGCCGGAATCGGTCGTGCCGACCGGCGCCGACGTGGTGATCGACCCGCAGGTTTCCGTTGCTATCGACTACGAGGCGGAACTCGCCGTGATCATCGGCAAGGGCGGACGGGGGATTGCCCGCGAAAACGCCCTCGACCACGTCTGGGGCTACACGATCGTCAACGACGTGACCGCGCGCGACCTGCAAGGCCGATACAGCCAATGGCTCATCGGCAAGTCGCAGGACACGTTCTGCCCCATGGGGCCTTGGGCCGTCACCAGGGACGAGTTCGACCTCGAACGCGCATCCGTCCGCTGCTTCGTGAACGGCGAGATGCGGCAGAATGCGAAGGTCTCGATGCTGATCTTCGACATACCCACCATCATCGCCACGATTTCGCAAGGCATCACGCTGAAGCCCGGAGACATCATCGCGACCGGCACGCCGGTCGGCGTCGGCATCGGCTTCGATCCGCCGAAGTACCTCCGGTCGGGGGACTTCATGCGCGTCGAAATCGACGGTATCGGCGCGCTGGAGAACCGTGTCTCGGAGCGGACGGCATGACAACGGCGCAGGTCGGGCCGATCGTGGCGGAGGTCCAGGGGCAGGGCGCCCCGGTCGTCATGATCCATGGCCTCGGCGGCACCTCGAACATGTTCCAGCCGCAGATGGCGGCCCTGTCGAGCTTCCGCGTCATCCGCCTCGACATGCCAGGCTCGGGGCGGTCGCCGCGCCCGCTCGAACCGCTTACGATCGACGCGATCGCAGCGGCGGCCGTGAAGGCTATGGCAGCGCTCGGCGTCGAACGCGCGCATCTGGTCGGGCATTCGATGGGCACGATCGTCTGCCAGTGGATCGCCGCCCGTCAACCGGAACTCGTGCGTTCGCTGGTGCTGCTGGGCGCGCTGGCAGAACCGGGCGATGCGACGCGGCAGGGTCTGGCCGGCCGCGCGCGTATGGCGCGTTCCGGCGGCATGTCGGACATCGCCGACCAGATCGTGGCCGGAGCGCTGTCGGCGCATACCCGCGAGACTTCGCCCGCCGCCGTCGCCTTCGTGCGCGAGTCGATCACCCGGCAGGACCCCGAATCCTACGCCATGACCTGCGAAGCGCTGGCAAAGGCCCAGGCGGTCGATCCCAAGCGGATCGCCGCCCCCGCGCTCCTGATCACCGGCGACGACGACGCGGTCAATCCGCCGGGCGTGGCGCGCTCGCTCGCCGACGCCATCAGGCATGCATCGTTTTCTCCAGTGGACCGCTGCGGCCACTGGGCTACTGTAGAGGCTCCGCAGGAGATCGGCCGCAAGCTCGTGGATTTCCTGCACCGCGCGGGATCCTGAGGAGGAACGGGTTCTTCGCGCGCGACTGCCACAATTCGGGAGGATGACATGGCGGACGACTGGAACGGCAACGGCAACACGCTCTTCACCAACGTGCGCATCCTCGATGCGACAGGCGAGTATCCCTACACCGGCGAGGTGCTGGTGCAGGGCAACCGCATCAAGCAGATAACGCGCGGCTCGTCGCGCTTCGGTTCTCCCGCCGCCTCGTCCTACGGCGGCGGCACGACCGTCATCGACGGCATGGGCGCGACGCTGATGCCCGGCATGATCGACGCTCACTTGCATCTGTCCTGGAACAACGCCCCCGGCATCGACCCCATCCAGATGATGGAACTCGAGGAGCACATGCTGGTCACCATGGAGATGGCCAAGCTCGTGCTCGACGCCGGCTTCACAGCCGGCCGAGGCGCCGCCGCGGCCAAGCCCAGGCTCGACGTGGTGGCCAAGCGCTTCATTAACGAGGGCCGATTTCCCGGGCCGCGATACCTGGCAGCGGGTCCCGAGATCACGACCGTCGGCGGCCTCGGTGATTCAGCGCCGTCGCACATACCGCACGAGGGACTGAACCTCGGCATCGTCGTGTCAGGACCGGAGGAGATCCGGCGCACGGTTCGCACGCTGATCAAGTACGGCGTCGATTCCATCAAGCTCAACCTCTCGGGCGAGGAGATCACCGGCATGGGGGCGGAAGAGACGCCGATGTCGGAGGAGGAGGTAGCCATGGCCGCGCAGGAGGCACGCTGCCGCAACAAGGTGCTCTCGGCGCATGCCCGCTCGTCCGGCTCGGTCAAGCAGTGCATCCGTCACGGCATCCAGAACATATACCACGCGTCGTTCGCCGACGAGGAGGCGCTCGACATGCTCGAAGCGGTGAAGGACCGGCATTTCGTGGCGCCGGGCATCGCCTGGCTCATCAATACGGCGCGCCACGCCGAGCAATGGGGCATCAAGCCCGGTTCGCCGGTGACGCTGCTCTACGAGCGCGAACTGGAGATGTGCATCGACACGATGAAGAAGATGCACCGGCGGGGCATCCGCGTCTGTATCGGCGGCGACTACGGCTTCGCCTGGACGCCGCAGGGCACCAACGCCAAGGACATCCAGACCTTCGTGGAGATGCTCGGCTTCTCGCCGATGGAAGCGATCCAGGCGGCAACCAAGTATGGAGGCCAGATCATGAACATGGGCGACGAGCTCGGTCTCATCAAGGAAGGCTACCTGGCCGACCTGCTGCTGGTCGACGGCGATCCGATCGCCGACGTGCGCATCCTGCAGGACAAGAACCGGCTGATGGCGATCATGAAGGACGGCAAGTTCCACAAGGCGCCGCGGCTCAACGAGCAGCGTCGCAGGCTGACCGCCTGAGGCAGCCGTCGTGAGCCTCACCGACAGGACCAAGAGCGACATCGAGACCGGCGGCTTCAGCCGCCGGCAGGCCTGGGGGCTGTTCGGGCTCCTGGCCGCCGCGGTGTTCGCGTGGCTCGTCTTCTCGGTCTGGCCGGACTGGCTCAACGCCGTGCTGATCTCCAAGAAGGCCTTCGTCAGCGCCGTCTTCAACGGGGTGACGCTGGCAGGCCTCTATTTCCTGGTCGCCAGCGGCTTCACCCTGGTGTTCGGCCTGATGCGCAACGTCAACCTGGCGCACGGCTCGCTCTACCTGCTCGGGGCGTACATCGGCTACGTCGTCACGCAATGGACCGGCTACTGGCTGATCGGCGTCGCCGCCGGGTTCCTGGTGCTGGCCCTCGTCGGCGTTCTCATGCAGGTCATCGTGTTCCGCCGCCTCGAGGGCGACGACCTGCGCCAGACGCTGGTGACGATCGGCATTTCGATCGTCGCGGCGGACCTGATGCTCGCGGTCTGGGGCGGGCAGACCTACCAGCTCCAGACGCCCGATTTCCTGAGCGGCGCCCTGACGCTGCCCATCGTCACGGCGGTGCGCTCCAACGGCGCCTTGGTCTTCCTCACCTATCCGCTCTACCGTATCGTGGTCCTCGTCATCGCCATCGCGGTCGGCATCGCGCTGTGGCTGATGCTCAACCGCACGCGCGTCGGCATGATGATCCGCGCCGGCGTCGACGACCGCGCCATGCTGTCGGCGTCGGGAACCAACGTGCACATGGTCTTCGCCATCGTCTTCGGCCTCGGCGCGGGGCTCGCGGGCTTCGCCGGCGTGGTCGGCGGATCGGCGCTCTCCATCGCCCCGGGCGAGGACGTGCGCTACCTGCTCGCGTCACTGGTCGTGGTCATCGTCGGCGGCATGGGCTCCATCCCCGGCGCGGCCATCGGGGCGCTGCTCATCGGTCTCGCCGAGCAGATCGGCCTCGTCTACTTCCCCACCTACGGCGTCGTCCTCACCTTCGTCATCATGGTCGTGACGCTGGCGATCCGGCCGCAGGGCATCATGGGGAGGGCGTGATGGCGCTCCTCGCCGACACCGGCCGCGCGCAGGCGCCGAACTGGCTGGAGCGGCTCGGCGCGGGCCACATCCTGCTCGCGATCGCGGTCCTGCTCTACCCCGCCGTGGCGAGCGACTTCTTCCTGACGCAGATCGGCGGCTATTCGCTCGTCTGGGGCATGCTCGCGCTGTCGCTGACGGTGCTCGCCGGCTATGGCGGCATGGTCAGCCTGGCGCAGATCACCGTTGCCGGCTTCGCGGGCTACGCCGTGGCCATCTTCGGGGACAACAGCTCCAACGTGCTGGGCTTCGGCTGGCCCTGGTGGATCGTGGTTCCCTGGGCCGTCCTGATCGCCGCCGTCGCCTCGGCGCTCATCGGCTGGATCGCCGTGCGCACGGAAGGCATCTACACGATCATGATCACGCTCGCGATCGCCACCGCGAGCTTCTACTTCGCACAGCAGAACTATGCGCTCTTCAACGGCTTTCCGGGCTTCGCGGGGGTGCGCGCGCCGCAGTTCTGGGGCGTCGACTGGCGCTCGGCCATGCCCTACTACTACCTGTGCCTGGGCACCGCCGTGCTGTGCTACGTGGCCGTCCTCTACGGCGCCCAATCGACCTTCGGCCTCACCCTGCAGGCAATCCGCGACAATCCGCGCCGCATGCGCGCCATCGGCTACGACGTGACAGCGCACAAGGTCTTCGCCTGGTTTCTCGCCGGCGTGATAGCCGGCCTGGCCGGCGTCCTGCTCGTCTGGTTCAACGGGCGCATCTCGCCGGGCACGATCGGCGTCGGTGCAGCGATCAACGTGCTGATCATCGCCGTGATCGGCGGCATGCGGCATCCGATCGGCCCGTTCATCGGCGCGGCGGTCGTCGTGCTCATGCAGACCTTCGCCATCGACATCGTCGGGGCGGAGCGGTTCAACACGCTGATCGGCCTCGTGTTTCTGGTGATCGTCTTCGTTTCGCCGGACGGAATCCTCGGGCTTTGGGAGAGAATGAAGCCGCATCTCGCACAGGAGAAGTTGCGTCCCGATCGCTGAAGACGGGGCGGGCAAGTGTCAACTCAAGGGAGGAAGAACAATGAAGATACATCGCAGGACACTACTGGCGCTGGCCGTCGCCACCGGCATCACGGCTCCAGGCTGGGCGCTCGCCCAGGACGACACGATCAGGATCGGCTTGCTCGCCACGTTCGAGGGACCGTTCACCGTGCTCGGCGAGGACGGCGAGCGCGGCGCCCGGACGGCCGTCGAGGAAATGGGCGGGATGGTCGCCGGCAAGAAGATCGAGATCGTCAAGGGCTCGTCAGATGCATCGCCCGACAGCGCCGTGCGCGCCGCGCGCAAGCTCGTCGAGCAGGACGGCGTGAAGGTACTGGTCGGTCCGCTCTCCGGCGACGAGGGCATTGCGGTCAAGGACTACGCCAAGAGCCAGCCGGACGTGACCTTCTTGAATGGCTCATCGGCGGCCCAGGACACCACGTTCCGCGATCCGGCGGACAACTTCTTCCGCTTCTCGACCGACGGCGCCCAGTGGATGGCCGGCCTCGGCACCTACGCCTTCAACGAGAAGGGCTACAAGACCGTCGCCGTCGTGGCGGAGGACTATTCCTTCCCCTACACGCAGGTTTTCGGCTTCATGGCCGAGTTCTGCAAGGCCGGCGGCAAGGTGCCGTCGAAGTCCTGGGTTCCGATCGGCAACAAGGACTACTCCTCCGTCATCGCGGCCATCCCCGACGAGGTCGACGCCGTCTACGTGGCGCTCGGCGGCGCGGATGCCGTCAACTTCCTGACCCAGTTCCAGCAGTCGGGCGGCACCGCGCCGCTGATCGGCGGCTCGATCACGGTCGACCAGACGGTGCTGACCTCCGAGGGCAAGCTGCGCGACGTGTTGATCGGCACGCCCTCGGCCGGCCCGGTGGCTGACACGAATGATACGCCGGCCTGGAATTCCTTCGTCGAGGCCTACAAGAAGCAGCCCGGTGCCTTTCCGTCGCCGTCGCTCTTCGCCCATGCCTACTACGTCAACATGAAAGCGGCACTGCTTGCCCTGGAGGAGGTCGGCGGCGACGTCTCCGACGGCGGGGCGAAGCTGCGCGACGCATTGTCGAAGGTCTCGTTCGATTCGCCCACCGGCAAGGTCTCGCTCGACGCCAACCGCAACGCCATAGCCGACATCTACCTGACGGAGGTGACGGAGACTGCCGACGGAACGCTGCTCAACAAGCTCATCAAGGTGGTTCCGCAGGTCAACCAGACGCTGGGCATTCCCGAGGACGAGTTCCGGGCGCTCGGTGCGGTCAGCCGCGAAAACCCGAGCTGCGAGTAGTCGGGGAAACAGCGCCACCATGGCCGAGACATCCCTCGCATCTCGTCTCCAGGGCACGGGAGCGCATGCGCTCGAGCTCGACGACGTCGCGCGGCATTTCGGAGCCCTGGTGGCGCTCACGGGCATCAACATGAGGATCGCGGCCGGCGAGCGGCGCGCGGTCCTCGGCTCCAACGGCGCCGGCAAGACGACGCTGTTCAACGCCGTCACGGGCGATTTCCTGCCGACGGCCGGCCGGATACGCTTCTTCGGCGAAGACATCACCGATCTTCCTCCGCACGAGCGCATACGGCGCGGATTGCGGCGGACCTACCAGATCTCGCAGCTCTTCAACGGGCTGAGCGTCCTGAACTCGGTTTATCTCGCCTGCAAGGGGGTCTCCCGGCGCCGCTTTTCGCTGCTCAGGCCGTCCATATCGGACGTCAACATGCAGCAGGCGGAATCCATCCTTCACGCGGTGCATCTGGACCGCGAGCGCGACGTGCTGGTGGCCACGCTGAGCCACGGCCAGCAGAGGCAGCTGGAGATCGCGCTGGCGCTTGCGGGCGCGCCGCGCCTCATCCTGTTCGACGAGCCGGCGGCCGGGCTGTCGCCGGCCGAGCGCCGCGACCTCGTCGCGATCCTCAACGGCCTGCCGCGGCACATCGGATACGTCATCATCGAGCACGACCTCGACGTGGCGCTGCGCGTGTCCGAGCACGTGTCGATGATGCACAACGGGCGGATCTTCAAGGAAGGCACGCCGGACGAGATCGAGAACGATCCGCAGGTGCAGGAAATCTACCTGGGGGGGCGGCATGGCTGACCGTTCGCCCCGCACGTCCAGAGCCGTGCTGCGCATCGACGACCTGCAAGTCTACTACGGCGAAAGCCATGCCCTCCAGGGCGTGTCGCTGACGCTCGAGCGCGGCGTCCTGTCCGTCGTCGGGCGCAACGGCATGGGCAAGACGACGCTGTGCAACACCATCACCGGGCTGAAGCGCGCGCGCTCGGGCTCGATCCGGCTCGACGGGCGCGAGATTTCGGCGCTCGAGCCGCACGAAGTCCACCGCCTGGGTGTCGGCTACGTCCCGCAGGGCCGCCGGGTCTGGCCGAGCCTGACCGTCGACGAACACCTGCGGCTCGCCGCGGGCGGTCAGCGCGACGCCTCCTGGACGGTCGAGCGGGTGTACCAGACCTTCCCCCGGCTGGCCGAGCGCAAGACCAACGGCGGATCGCAGCTTTCGGGCGGCGAGCAGCAGATGCTGGCGATCTCGCGGGCGCTCCTGTCCAATCCCAGGCTCCTGGTCATGGACGAGCCGACCGAGGGGCTGGCTCCGGTCATCGTCGAGCAGGTGGAGCGGATGCTGCTCACGCTCGGCGAGGAAGGCGAGATGGCGATCCTCGTCATCGAGCAGAACATCGGTGTGGCGACCTCCGTCTCCGACAAGGTCGCCATCATGGTGAACGGCCGGGTCAACCGCGTCATCGACGCGGCCGCGCTCGCCGCCGACCGCGACCTGCAGCAGCGCCTGCTCGGGGTCGGCCGGCACGGCGAGGAAGAGGAGGCCACGCCGGTCGCCATCGCACAGGCGCGCAGCGACCTGGCGGAAGTCTACCGCGTGGAACGCAGCGGCGGCTCGTCCCAGTCCCCCTCGGCCGCGCGGCCGGATGCGGGTGGCGTCTATCGTCCGGTGACCGAACTGCCCAACCGCTGGAACGTGTCGGTGAGTTCCATGCGCCAGGCGGCGGTGGACCGCGCGGCGCCCGAGGACGATCTGTCCGCGGTGTTTTCGATGCCGTTCGCGGAACGCGTGGGCAAGACGGTCATCGTCGCCGGCACCTTCGACACCAAGGGCAAGGAATTGCGCTTCCTTGCAGACAGGATGAAGGCCCTGCGCATTCCGGTCCGTACCGTCGACCTGTCGACCTCCGGAAAGCCGGCGAGCGTCGAGGTGCCGGCCATGCAGGTCGCGGCGATGCATCCGGCGGGCACGTCGGCGGTGTTTTCGGGGGATCGCGGCCAGTCGGTCTCGGCGATGGCGGAAGCCTTCGCGCGCTGGGTGGCGCGCGAACCGGGCATCGGCGGCATCGTCTCGGCCGGCGGTTCGGGCGGCACGACGCTGGCCACCGCCGGAATGCGCGTGCTGCCGGTCGGCATCCCGAAGCTCATGGTCTCGACGGTCGCCGCCGGCGACGTCGCCAAATATGTCGGCGGCGCCGACATCATGATGTTCCACTCCGTCGCCGACGTGCAGGGGCTGAATTCCATCACCGAGGCGGTGCTGTCCAACGCGGCGCACGCCATGGCCGGCATGGTGGCGCGCCTGCCGAGTGCCGAGCAGTGGGAGGCGAGGCGACGCGCGGCGCGGCCGGCCATCGGCATCACCATGTTCGGCGTCACCACCCCCCTGGTCCAGGCGGTGACGAAGCGGCTCGAAGGCACCTATGACTGCCTCGTCTTCCACGCCACCGGTATCGGCGGACGAGCGATGGAGAATCTCGGCGATTCCCGTCTTCTCTCCGCCTTCCTCGACCTCACGACGACCGAGGTGGCCGACATGCTGGTCGGCGGTGTCTTCCCGGCGACCGCCGACCGCTTCGGCGCCGCGATCCGCACGGGCCTTCCCTATGTCGGGTCGGTCGGGGCGCTCGACATGGTCAATTTCGGGCCCCGGGAAACGGTGCCGGAGAAGTTCCGCGCCCGGAACTTCGTCATCCACAATCCCAACGTGACCCTGATGCGCACGACCCGCGACGAGAACAGGGCGATCGGCGAGTGGATCGGCGAGCGGCTGAACGCGATGAAGGGTCCGGTGCGCTTTCTCCTCCCCGAGGGCGGCGTGTCGATGCTCGACGCACCCGGGAAGCCGTTCCACGATCCCGAAGCCGACAACGCGCTCTTCGAGGCGCTGGAACGGACCGTGCGGCAGACGTCGCAGTGCCGCATCGAGCGCGTGAGAGGCAACATCAACGACGACGTCTTCGTGGACGCCGTGGTCGCGTCCTTCCAGTCCATCAACCCCAAGCTGCAAAAGAGCGCCTGAGTGGCCCGACCCGACCGAACAAAGCTCATCGAGCGCTTCCAGGACATGAAGCGTCGGCGCGTGCCGATCGTCGGCGGCGGCGCAGGCACCGGCCTGTCCGCCAAGTGCGAGGAGGCCGGCGGCATCGACCTGATCGTGATCTACAATTCAGGCCGATACCGCATGGCCGGGCGCGGATCGCTGTCGGGCCTGCTCGCCTACGGCAATGCCAACGAGATCGTCATGGACATGGCGAGGGAAATCCTGCCCATGGCGAAGAAGACGCCAGTACTCGCCGGCATCAACGGGACCGACCCTTTCTGCGTGTTCGATCATCTTCTGGAGCAGGTGAAGGCGATCGGGTTTGCCGGCATCCAGAATTTTCCGACGGTCGGGCTGATCGACGGAACGTTCCGGGCCAATCTGGAGGAGACCGGGATGTCCTACGGGCTGGAAGTCGATCTGATACGCCTGGCCCACGAGAAGGACCTGCTCACCACACCCTATGTCTTCAACGCCGACGAGGCCGCCGAGATGGCGCGCGCGGGCGCCGACATCCTGGTCTGCCACATGGGCCTCACCACAGGTGGCTCTATCGGCGCGGAAACGGCGCTGAAGCTTGCGGACGTGCCCGCCCTCGTGAACGATTGGTCCGAGGCGGCGCTGAAAGTGAATCCGGACGTTCTGGTGCTCGTCCACGGCGGTCCCGTGGCCGAGCCGGAGGATGCGGAATACGTGCTCAGGAACACCGGCAACTGCCACGGCTTCTACGGCGCCTCCTCGATGGAGCGCCTGCCGACGGAACGTGCGCTGACGGAACAGACGAAAAGGTTCAAGTCGGTCACTTTCGGCTGACGTGAACGGCATTGGGAGGAACTATCATGGCTGCGCAGACCTTCGGCGCCTTCCTGTTGTGGCTGATCATCCTAGCGATCGTCGTGGTGATCGCCGTCTATATCCTGCGCTGGCTCTACCGGCGCTCCACCAAGGAGACGGCCTTCGTCCGCACCGGCTTCCTCGGCGAGAAGGTGGTGGTGAACGGCGGCGCCTTCGTGGTGCCGGTGCTGCACGAGATCACCCCCGTCAACATGAACGTCATGCGCATCGAGGTGCGGCGGGAGGATGGCATGGGCCTGATCACCCGCAACCGCATGCGCGTCGACCTCGTCGCCGAATTCTTCGTGCGCGTGGGGGCGAGCAAGGAGTTCGTCGCCGCGGCCGCACAGACGCTGGGGCGTCGCGCCATGCAGGAGGACGGATTGCGCGAGCTTCTCGAAGGCAAGTTCGCCTCGTCGCTTCGCACGGTCGCCGCCCAGATGACGCTCGAGGAAATGCACGAGCGGCGCGCCGACTATGCCGCGCAGGTGCGCCAGCTTGCTTCGGAATCGCTTGCCGCCAACGGGCTCGAGCTCGAGAGCGTGGCCATCGTCGACCTCGACCAGACGAGCCTGGAGTTCTTCGATCCGTCGAACGCCTTCGACGCCGAGGGCCTGACGCAGCTCACGGAGTCCATCGAGACGCGGCGGCGGATGCGAAACGAGATCGAGCAGCGCACCCTCGTCGACATCCGGACCCAGAACCTGGAGACGCAGCGCCGCGTGCTGGAGATCGACCGCGAGACCGAGTATGCCCGGCTCGAGCAGGAACGCGAGGTGGAGATACGCCGCGCCGCCCAGCGCTCCGAACTGGTGCGCGAACGCGCCGTCCGCGACCAGGAGGCCGAGCAGGCCCAGCTGACGTCACGCGAAGCGGTGGAGAAGTCGCGCCTGGCGCAGGAACGCGCCATCACCGAGGAGCGCATCCGCAACGAGGAGGAAACGCAGCGGCGCGAGATCGCGCGGCGGCGGGCGCTCGACGAGGCGGAGCTGAAGACGCGCGAACTCACCGAACGCGAACAGATCGCGCTCCAGCTCTCGCTGGAGAAGGCCCGGATCGAGCGCGAGAGGGCTCAGCAGGAACTCGAGATCCAGCGCAGGAAGTCGCTGGAGATCGTCGAGCTCGAACGCCAAATCGCGCTTGCCGAAAAGGCGCTCGACGTGACGGCGGCCGAATCCGAAAGGCGCCGCGCCGAGATCGTCGCCAACCAGGGAATCGAAACGTCGCGGATTGCGCAGGAGCGGGCGCTCGACGAGGTGCGCATCGAACGCGAGCGGCACCTGGAAGCGCTTCAGATCGCCAAGCGGCAGGCCTTCGAGGAAGCCGAAATCGCTTCAGCCGAGGAGATCGAGCGCGCGCGCATCATGACCGAGCGCGGGATCGAGGAGGCGAAGCTGGTCAAGGACCGGGAACTGCGCCAGCTTGCGGTCGCGCGCGACCAGGCGGTGGAGATCGCGGAGATCCAGAAGGCCATCGACGTGGCCAAGAAGACGCAGGAGCGCTCCGCCGCCATCGCAGCCTCGGAATCGGTCCGTGCGAAGGCCATCCAGGCCGAGGAGCAGGCGCTGACCGCGCGCGAGCGGGAGATTGCCGAACGGCGCAAGCTCACCGACCTCATCGCGGCCAACCGCGAGGCCGAGCGCGAGACGCTCCGTATCACCTCCGCCGCCGATGCCGAGATGAAGGCGGCCAGGAGCCTGGCCGAAGCCCAGAAGATCGCGGCGCTCGCTTCCGCCGAGGCCGAGAAGATCCGCGCGCTCGCCGCGGCCGAACGCTACGAGGTCGATGCCACCGGACAGCGCAAGCTCAACGAGGCCGACAATGTGCTTTCCGAGGAGGCGCGGTCGGGGCGGCTGCGCGGCAAGATCCTCGAGCACATGGAGGGCATCATCCGCGAGAGCGTGCGGCCGATGGAAAAGATCGACGGCATCAAGATCCTCCACGTCGACGGCATGAACGGCGGCAATGGCACCGGCACCCGCAACGTGACCGACGAAGTGATCGATTCGGCGCTGCGCTACCGCGTCCAGGCGCCCATGATCGACAGCCTGATGAAGGAGATCGGCATCGAGGGCGGCTCGCTCGGCCGCATGACGGACGTGCTGCGCGACGCCAAGGACATATCGAGCCTGACCAGGGACAAGAAGGGAAAGACGAAGAACGGCCGCGACGATCATGACGACGACCGCGACCGCTAGTCCCGGGCGGCATCGCGACGCGGAACAGGAGCGGACCGCATGACGAAGGTGTACGTCTCCTCGGTCATCCCCGCGCCTCCCGCGGAAGTCTGGGCCGTGGTTCGCGACTTCAACGCGCTGCCGAACTGGACGCCCTTCGTGGCGGAAAGCCGCATCGAGCAGCACATGCGCGGCGACCAGGTCGGCTGCATCCGCAACTTCGTCCTGAAGGATGGTGGACGCATCCGGGAACGCCTGCTGGCGCTTTCGGACTACGACCTGTCCTGCACCTATGCGATCCTTGAAAGCCCGATGGGCGTGGAGAACTACGTCGCGACGCTCTCCCTGACGCCGGTCACGGATGGAAACCGGACGTTCGCTGCCTGGCAGGCGGAGTTCGACTGCGCAGAGGAACGGGAGGCCGATCTCCGGCGAAGCATCGGGGAGGGCGTGTTCCAGGCAGCGTTCAATGCGTTGAAACAACGGTTCTCGCGCTGAGCGCATGGTCGAGATCCGCCGCAGTACCATCATCGATGCACCGATAGAGGACGTCTGGGCGATCCTGCGTGATTTCAACGGGCATGACCGCTGGCATCCTGCAGTTTCGTCCAGCTTCATCGAGGGCGGCGACCCCGTCGATGCGGTGGGAGCCGTCCGCCGTTTCCGCCTCGCCGACGGCAGCGAATTGCGCGAACAGCTGCTGTCCCTGTCCGACCGCGAACGATGCTTCACCTACTGCATCCTGGAAGCCCCGCTGCCGCTGATGGGCTATGTCGCGCAGGTCGCGCTGAAGCCGGTGACGGACGGCAACCGGACGTTCTGGGAGTGGCGCTCCACGTTCCACCCGCCCGAGAACCGGCGGCGCGAACTGACCGCGCTGGTCTCCGAGCAGATATACGAGGCGGGATTCGAGGCCATCCGACAGATCACGGCCAGAGGTCGGGCTCCCTCTCCCGACGGCCGGCCGCGGGACATGCAGCCGCAGGCCCTTCGCGCGGCGCAACCCTCCGTGCCTGCGCCGCACGAGATCACCCGCCCGCGTGCGGGCGGGCGCGCCGGGGAGGCGGCGGGGACGCAGCGGACGCAGGCCATCGTCGTGGACCGCTACGGCGGGCCCGAGGTGCTCGTGCCGCGGGAGATCGATGTGGCAAGTCCGGGGCGGGACGAGATCCGCATCCGCCATCGCGCCGTCGCGGTCAACTTCATCGACGTCTACTGCCGCACCGGTTATTTCGATCTCCTTACTCCGCCCGGCGTACCCGGGATGGAGGCGGCTGGCATCGTCGACGCGGTCGGCGAGAACGTTCGCGGCTTCTCGATCGGCGACCGTGTCGCCTATGCGTGCCCTCCGGTCGGCGCCTATTGCGGCCTGCGGACGATGTCGCCGGACCTGGTCGTGCACCTGCCGCCGGAGATCGACGAGGAAACCGCGGCGGCCGGTTTCCTGAAGGGCGTCTCGGCCTCCTTCCTGCTGCACGACGTGCACGCGGTCGGCCCGGGAGACGTCGTGCTCATCCACGCGGCGGCGGGCGGCGTGGGACAGATGCTCGTGCAGTGGGCACGTCACCTCGGGGCGACCGTCATGGGCACGGTCTCGACGGAGGAAAAGGCGCGAACGGTGGAGGAACTCGGTGCGCATCACGTCATCGTCTACAGCCGGGAGGACTTCGTCGACGCCGTGATGCGCCTGACGCGGGGGCGCGGCGCCGACGTGATCTACGACGCGGTCGGGCGCGATACGATCGAGGGTTCCATGCGTGCGCTGGCAACGCCGGGGCATCTCGTGAGCTTCGGCCAGGCGTCGGGGCCGGTGGGCAGCTGGGACCTGGGAAGCCTGTCGTCCAAGTCGATGACGCTGTCGCGGCCGAATTACGCGCACTATACGAGCACGCCGGACGACATTGCACGGCATTCGGCGCGGTTCTTCGCCGCGTTGCGGCAGGGCGCCTTGCGGATCGCGCCGCCGACCCGCTTCCCACTCGCCGAGGCGGCACAGGCGCACCGGCATCTCGAATCCCGCGCCAGCAGCGGATCCCTCGTCCTCACCGTGTGAGCCATTGTTATGGGTCCGTCCGGTTTAGGCTGGCCCTCGTTCGTTGAGGGCGATTCGCGCTTCGAACCCGTCATTCGCTCCCGGGCGCGGTGATCTGAGTTCGAGGCGGCTGCCGATGCGATCCGCGATCGTGGCCACGATCGACAGTCCGATCCCGCTGCCGCGTCCTGAACCTCGGCCCCGTTCGAAGCGTCGGGTCAGCGTGTGGAGCCGTTCGGGAGATACGAGCGGTCCTGCGTTCGCCACGGAAAGGACTCCTTCAGCCGACAGAGCGACATCGACCGGCTTTTCCCTGTCGCCGTGCTGAGCGGCGTTGTCGATCAGGTTGCGGCACAGTATGCCAACCGTGTCAGGATCGATCGACGATACGACGGGCGCGTCCGGCAAGAGAAGAGATATCTCGTGGGCCCGCTCGGTGCGCCTCATGTCCTCCACGACGACAGAGACGGCATCGCGCAGATCGACCTCTGCGTCGAGCGTCAGTCGCCCGCCTTCCGCCCTTGCCAGCTGCATCAACCGTTCGGCGCGCGCAGTCAGGCGCTTGAGAGTGGCCTCTATGTCGGTCGCGCGCTGCAAGGTCTGCGGTTCCGCGGTCTCCTTCCGTATTCGCTGGGCTTGGGCGATTGCGCCGGCGAGCGGCGTCCGAAGTTCGTGTGCAGTATTCGCCGCGAGGCTCCGCTCGGCGTCGAAGGCGGACCGGAGCCGCGCGAGCAGGGCATTCATGGTGGCAGCCAGCGGCGCTACCTCGCTCGGCAGGTCGTCGGCCTGGACGGCCCCGAGATCCTTTTCGCTGCGGGTCTCGAGCTGTTCCCGGAACGACCGAAGCGGTCGTGTCCCGCGGCGAACGGCGACGGCGATCGCACCGAAGGCCGCAGGGATGACGAGGAGCACAGGAAGCCCGAGCACCATCCGCATATCGCGGATGATCGATGCCTGGTGGTCGAGGGGCTGTGCCACGGTGATGACGACGGTGCCCTGCAGCGCCTCTTCGCTGTACAGGCGGTATCTCTCCGAGCGCCGGAAGCCCGGGCCGTCGTAGGCGGGGAATGCCGATACGTCGGCGGCGTGGGAGCGAAGCAGTATCTCGCCCTTCTCGTTACGGACCACGTAGGTGAACAGTTCGGTATGGTTCCGGATCACACCTAATCTCTGGCTGGCGGCGTCACCCTCCTCGCGCCCGACGATGTCCAGCACTGCAAGTGGAAGCAGACGCTGCGCCGTTTCCTGCAGCGACGAATCGAAGACCTCTTCGATCTCGTGGCGCAGCAGCACTGCCGTCGCCCAGGCCGCACCCAACCAGATCACGAGCAGGAGTGAGCCGAGCGACAGCAGAAGTCTTGCCTGAAGGCTGCGCACTACCCTCATCTGCGGGCTAGCCGATAGCCGAGGCCACGTTCGGTCTCGATCAGGTCGGATCCGAGCTTCTTGCGCAACCGGCTGACATGGACCTCGATCGTGTTGCTCTCGATTTCAACGTCGAAGTCGTAGAGTTTCTCCTCCAGCTGCGCCTTCGAGAGCAGCTGGCCGGGCCGGGCGAGAAAGGATTCCAGCAGGGCCCACTCGCGCGCCGTCAGGGGAATCGCCTTGCCCTCTCGCAGCACGCTGCGCCGGGCGATGTCGATTTCGATCTGCCCGAGACGGATGATCGGGTTCGGGTTGCCGGAGTAACGCCGCGCGACCGAGCCAATCCTGGCGGAAAGCTCATCCAGGTCGAACGGCTTCACGAGGTAGTCGTCGGCCCCGGCCTTGAGACCCTCGATCCTGTCCGAGACCTGGTCGAGGGCGGTCAGGATGATGACGGGCGTCACGTTTCCGGCGGCGCGGAGCGTCTTTAGAAAGACGATTCCCCGTCCGTCCGGAAGCATGAGGTCGAGAAGAATCAGGTCGTGACGAGCACTGGCAACGGCATCCCGCGCGGCGTCGAGGCGCATGACCCAATCGACGGAGTGTCCGTCGCTGGCGAGTTGATCGCGGACCGCAGCGCCGAGCACGGCATCATCTTCGACGAGCAGGATGCGCATTCCAGGCCTCTCTTCGCGGACACTCATATCTTGACCGACCACCCTGACGGTTTCCTGAAGCACGAAAGCGGTCAGCTTCAGGAAGCCGTCAGCCTAGTGGCGTTGTCTTGGCCGAGTTCACGTGAACGGAGTCATGCGCCATGCGCCTCGCCCTGACAATTCTTGCATCGCTGATCGCATTGCCCCTGGGCGTCGCAATGGCCGACGACGACTGCTTCGTTCCGATGGTGGACTGGAAGCCCCGTGAGGCGGTGGCGACGATGGCCGCCGGACTGGGCTGGACGGTTCGCCGGATCAAGATTGACGACGGTTGCTACGAGATCATCGGCACGGACGCCGAGGGGCGGCGGGTGGAGGCCACGGTCAACCCCGCCACCCTGGAGATACTGGAGATCGAACGGCACGGCAACGAAGGCGACCGGGAGAGGAAGCGCCACGAGGACTGACATCGAAATCGCCGGGAACGGATCTGACGCAACAAGCCGTCAGACCCGGCTCCCGTTTGGGGTCTTCTGGTCCGCATCCTACACTGGTCCTTGGTCGCGGCCTGCGCCACTGCCCTGCTGAGCGCGGAGGAACTGCAGCCCGTCCATGAATTCGCGGGCTACGCCGTCGCCGCGTTGCAGGCGGCTCGATTCGTTTTTCCGATACTTGGCGCATGAATCCCGCTGTCGCAGCGATGATCATCGCGATCCTTCTGACACCATAGGTCGGCGTGCTGACCGGATGGCTCATGGAGGAGCCGGGACGTGCTGCCGCGGCCACGGCTCAGCCGCAGCTGTCGTTTCCGACGTCGCGGACGAAGATGGCTTCGAGCGCGAGACCGGTGGGGCCCTTAGGGAAATCCACGAGACACTCGCCAATCTGCTGCTGCTCCCGTTTCACGTGGGCGATGTGGTGCTGGCATCCTACTGCCACCGCGAGAACCACGCACGCGCCACGATCACGGGCCGGAAGCGAGCCGCAGGACCCCGCGATGTCGCCCGACCTATCCGCATAGGATCTGCCGTCGCGAAGCCCCGCCACTCCCGGCGGGGTCTTCGGCATTCGGAGGCCTTCCTGACGGCAAGCTGAAGCAGAAAGTTCGTCCCCGTCAGGAAGCGATCAGGAGCGGGTTGCAGAAAGAAGCACCACAAAAGGAGACCTGCCATGAAGAAGACCTTCGCAATCCTGCTCGCCACGACCGCCATCGCCGTCGGAGCGGGCATACCAGCCTGGAGCGCCATGCACGGAGCGGCGCTGTCCTCGGCCAGAGCGGACGAGAATCGCCTCGTGCGGCTTGCCAGCGATGACGACCGGGGTGACGACGATCATGAACGCAGCGGCCGCCGCGGCGACGATGATGATCGCCATGGCGATGATGATGACGATGACGGCGAAGGCGACGACGATGACGACGGCTACGGCGGGAGCGCCACCGCGAACCCGGCGCCGGCCGGCAGCGTCGCACCGCCCGCCAACGGGCTGTTCGGCAGCGGCGCGGCCCCAAAGGTCAAGGTGAACTGAAGCGTTTCCCCCTCGAAACTTCCGGAGAAGCATCATGAAGAAGATCCTCGCCGCGCTCGCTCTGACGACGGCGCTCACGCTCCCGGGTGTCGCGCTCGCGCGTCCGGCGACCCTGACGACGACCCTGAAGATCTATGGCGGCGATGGCGCGTACCTCGCCATCTACGTCACTGACGCGAAGGGCGCCTATGCCGGAACGCTATGGATGGCGGGCGGCAAGGCCAAATACTACGAGCACCTCGCCGACTGGTACCGCGCCACGGGCGGCAACACGGCCGAGATCAACGGGATCACCGGCGCCAGCGTCGGCGCGGGGCGCACCTTGGAGATCACGCTCGACCTTGCCGACGCGCTCTTCGACGCCGGCTACACCCTGCATGTCGATGCGGCCGTCGAGGACATGCGGGACAGCCCCAACGATGCCTCCGTACCGCTGACGTCGGCGAATGCGGGACGGGAGGTGCAAGGCCGCCGTTACGTCGCCAGCCTCGGCTACAGCATGTGAGGCTGACATGATCCGGCTACTCCATCGCTGGCCGGGCCTTGCTGGCCTCGCATTGCTCGCGCTGCTGGCGCTCAGCGGCGCGGCGCTCTCGGTCTTTCCGGCGGCGGAAGCCGTGACTTCGCCTCAGGGAAATCCAGCGGCGAGCGTCGCGGAAGTGGCGGCGAGGATTCAGTCCGCCATCCCCGGTGTCGAGCAGATCAAGCGCGCGCCCTCAGGCCGCATCACCGCCTACTGGTTCGACAAGGGTACGCCGGGTTCGGCCGTTGTCGATCCATCGACGGGACAAGCGGTCGGATCCGCCGATCCGGATCAGGTCGAGCGCTGGCTGACGAACCTGCATCGCTCTCTGTTCCTGGACGACACGGGACGCCTCGTCTCGGCCGTCGGCGCGGCAGCTATGATTGTGCTATCGGTTTCGGGAATACTACTGGTGGCCCGCCGCGCCGGCGGCTGGCGGCACTGGTTCTCGCCGTTGCGTGGTCCGCTTTGCGGACGGATCCATGTCGAACTCGCCCGCGTCGCGGTGTGGGGCCTGCTGCTCTCGTCGTCGACAGCGATCTGGATGACGGCATCCAACTTCGGTTTTCTGCCGGATCAGCCCGCGGCCATGGAGCAGCCCGTTGCGAGCGGAGCCAGGGGAGCTGCGCTCGCTTCGATGCCGTTGCTGCGTGCCACGGCGATCGACGATCTGCGCGAGCTGACGTTCCCATATCCTGACGATGCCACCGATGTCTTCACACTGAAAACCGACGAAGGAACGGGCGTCATCGACCAGGGAACGGGCGCCACGCTCGGCTGGATCGATCTCAACGCGTGGCAGCGCGCCACAGAGACCATCTACATGCTCCATACGGGTCGGGGGGCATCGCTGCTCGGGCTGCTGCTGGGCGCCTTGTCGCTCGCCGTCCCGGCCATGGGAACGACAGGCGTCATCCTCTGGTTCACTTCGCGCCGCAGCCGCCCGTCGATCAAGGAAAACGCGGCGCCTTCCGCTGCGGATATCGTCGTGCTCGTCGGGAGTGAAGGTGGGAGCACCTGGGGCTTCGCCGCCACGCTTCATCGCGCGCTGAGCGCCGCAGGCAGGCGCGTCCATGTCGCTCCGATGTCGGGCTTCGCGCCTGAAGGGACCCATGCCGCAAGGACGTATGTCCTGCTGACGGCGACCTATGGCGACGGCGACGCGCCATCATCTGCGAACGGATTCCTCGACAGACTCGCCGCGCTCCCCGCCGGGCATGCGGCGCCGGTCGCGGTGCTGGGGTTTGGCGACCGCAGCTTTCCTCGCTTCTGCGCCTATGCACGGGCGGTGGAGACGGCCCTGCGGGAGAGGGACTGGCCGATGCTGTTGCCGCTTGACACCGTCGATCGACAGTCGTCGCAGGAGTTCGCGCGATGGGGACGCGCGCTGGGCGAAGCCTTGGGCATTCCCCTCGAGCTTGACCATCGCGCGGTTGCGCCACCCTCCACGTCGCTGACGATGGTCTCGCGCCGCGACTACGGACAGGAGGTTCAGGCTCCAACGGCAATCCTTCGCTTCGCCATCCCGCGCATCGGCATCTGGCAGCGTCTCTCCGGGCAGGGCTTCGCGAGGTTTGAGGCCGGCGACCTGATCGGTATCGTGCCGGCGCATTCGTCGGTGCCGCGGTTCTATTCGCTGGCATCCGGCAGTAAGGACGGTTTCATTGAGATCGTGGTCCGGAGGCATGTCGGCGGGCTCTGCTCAAGCGCTCTGACGACACTTGAGCCCGGCCAGTCAGTCGCCGCGTTCCTGCGCCGCAATCCACGATTCCATGCGAGGCGCGGTCGCACGCCGCTGATCCTGATTGGCGCGGGTACGGGCATCGGTCCTCTCGCGGGCTTTATCCGCGCTAACGCGCAGCGGCGGCCCATCCACCTGTTCTTCGGGCTGCGGCACTGCGATAGCGACTTGCTCTATGGCGACGATCTCGCTGCTTGGATCGCAGACGGGCGGCTGGGGAGCCTCACGACCGCGTGCTCGCGCGCTGACCGTCCACGCCATGTCCAGGACGCAATTACGGCCGAAGCCAAAGCCTTCGTCGCAGCGATCAGGTCCGGCGCTCGGGTAATGGTCTGCGGCGGCCGTGACATGGCCGCCGGCGTGGCCGAAACGATCTCTGCGATCCTGGAACCACTTGGAATGTCAGCGGCGAAGCTGCAGGAAGAGGGCCGCTATGTCGAAGACGTTTACTGAGCGGCCGCGCCACGCGCTGAACGGTCCGACCATGGGGACGCGCTGGTCAGCCGTGTTCTACGCGGGCGCCAACTTCGATGTCGACCATGCCCGCCGTGCGCTCCAGGGGGCCGTCGACGACGTCGATGCACAGATGTCGACATGGAAGCCCGGCAGCGACCTGACGCGGCTGAATCAGGCACCGGTCGGCGAGGCGGCGCAAATTCCGTCAATGCTGGAGCAGGTGCTACGGCTCGGCGCAGCGATCGGCAAGGCTTCCGGCGGCGCGTTCGACATGGCCGTCGGGGACGTTGTCTCGGCCTGGGGCTTCGGTCCACACACGGCAGCGCAGGATTCGATCCGTGCAGCGATGGCCGCTCGCCGCGTACCCGCCCATGAGGCTTTGGAGTTCGGCCAGGGAACCGTAACCAAGCGCGCGCCGGTGACGCTCGATCTGAATGGCGTCGCGAAAGGCTTCGGCGTCGACCGGCTCGCCGAAGCTCTTTTCAGCCTCGGCGTGCACGACGCGCTGGTCGGGATCGACGGCGATATGCGTGCCATGGGAACGAAGGCAGACGGAGAGCCATGGACGGTCGCGATCGAAACGCCCGATCCGGATCGCCGCGCACCCCATTCAATCCTCTTGCTGTCCGACCGCGCTGTGGCGACCTCGGGCGATTACCGGCACTTCGTCGAGGTGCAGGGACGGCGGCTGTCGCACACGATGGACCCAGTCCGCGGAGCGCCACTGCTCTCTCCGCCCGCGTCCGTGACGGTCATTGCCCCGTCATGTGCCGTCGCCGACGCCTGGGCGACCGCGCTGATGGTCCTCGGTCCCGAGAAAGGGGGCGCCTTGGCCAGGGAAGTGGGCATCGACGCCCTGTTCCTGCTTCGGGACGAAAACGATACGGTTCGAACTCGGCGCGTGGGGCACACATTCGAGCATGCGGCCTAGCAGCGACCTGCACATGGATCGGACCGTATAGAAGGCGCGGAATCCAGGCTTCGTTCATTGTTTGCCCCAATGGATGTCGCATTCTCACGCTTCACATCCGTTCTGCCAAGCTGTTTCGATGGCCTCTTCGGAAGCGAGGTAAATCTCGCCGCGCGGCTGACCGACCGGATTGCGACGTTTCTCACTCGTCCAATCAAGGCCGAGGAGAACTCACATGGGCCATTCTCAATTCGATGATGCGGGTCGCGGGCGCGCAGCTTGGGATGCTGGAAGGAAGGTCCGCACCTAGCGTCCGTTTACCAGAAGCAGATCTGGGCAATTCGCTTTTTCCTTGATCGCGAGAGACGCGTTCGGGATAGAGCGCTGTTCGATCTAGCATTCGACAGCAAGCTTCGCGGCTGTGATCTGGTCAAGATCAGGATTCGCGATGTGGTCGCCGGACCGGAGATAAGGACCCGCGCGATTGTTGTTCAGCAAAAGACCGGGCGACCTGTTCAGTTCGAAATCACCAGCGATGTCAGAACCAGCCTTCTGGCCTGGCTCGAAAGACGCTGTGGCTCGGTCGAGGACTACGCCTTCCCGAGCAGGATTGATCACGCGAAACACATGAGCACGAGGCAATATGCGCGCCTGGTCGACGAATGGGTGACTGCGATCGGTCTGCGTCCAGAGGAGTACGGCACCCACTCGCTCCGACGCACGAAGGCATCGATGATCTACAGGGCGACGGGAAACATCCGCGCCATTCAGATATTGCTTGGTCACTCCAAGATCGAGAACACGGTGCGCTATCTTGGCGTCGATGTGGAGGACGCGCTCCTACTGGCTGAGCGGACCAAGATCTGCCGTTGAGCGGTCATCCAACGCAGCGTGGATGGCAGCTTTCGACACGCGGAATACCGAGTTGCCCCGACCGCCGTGGGGTGGATTGCGAACTGACGGCTTCCGGGTGCCGAAGTTGGGAAAGCGGCCATTGAGGTGGCCGCCGCACTTCGACGGCAACGCGCCCCTATATCCGCCATTCGAGCGAACACGAACTGCGCCTGAGAGCCGACATTCGATAGGGACTGACCTGAGCCTAGCTCTGATGCCCGAAGACTGGATCGTTCGAAGCTGGAGTTTTCCGCGGTGGCATCGCTTGGCTTGGAGGAAGTTCGGGCTCTCAGGACGGCTGCCTTCAGCTTCGAGGGCAGGCCATATCCAAAGTCACACTTGGGGTCTTCGACGATCCTCGCTCTTGTTGCGATAGAGGGGTGCGGCAACGGGAAGGAACTGCGCGCCTTTCTTCGCCAGGAACGCCGAGAAGGCGGCCATGGCCGGCGTTTCGTTGCGATCGGCGCGCGCAACAGAAAACCACTGACGCCGGATCGGTGTCCCTTCCACATCCAGGATTGCCAGCCGCCCGGACTGAACCTCGGCCTCGATCGTGTGAGCCGAGATGAAGGCAATCCCCAGGCCAGCCATGACGGCCTGCTTGATGGTTTCGTTTGATCCCATTTCAACGCCGATGTTGTCGAGCTTCGAGGCCACGCAGGAGAAGAAGATCTCCAGGGAGATGCGCGTTCCCGAGCCTGGCTCGCGAACGAGGAATTTCTCTGCAGCGATGCGCTCGCACGATATTTCGCGCGCGCCTGCAAGAGGGTGGCCAGGCGGCGCGACGATGACCAGCGGATGGTCGCCAAAAACCTGCGCGCGGACGGGAACGTTCTTGGGCGGCCGGCCCATCAGGGCAATGTCGACGCCATGCGAGTCCAGCGCCTGAATGATCTCGGCGCGATTGCCGACCTTGAGATCGATCTCAAGCCCCGGATAGACCTTTCCGAAGGCCGCGATGATCCGGGGAGCGAAGTATTTCGCCGTCGACACCACGCCGAGCCGCAAATGACCTTTCGTCAGTCCCTTGAGGGCGCTGATGCGGTCGGACAGAAGGAAGAGCTGCTCCTCGATCGCGCGCGCCGCGTCGATCGCAGCAAGTCCTGCGGCAGTTGGGCGCATGCCATCCGCCATGCGGTCGAAGAGGGCCATGCCGAGCTCCTCTTCAAGCGCCTGCACCTGCTGTGTCACCGCCGAGGCAGTCAGGCCCAAATACTTGGCCGCGGTGACGATTTTCCGGTCCGAGGCTATCCGCTCGATCGCCCGCAACTGTCTCAGCGTCACGTTTCGCATAGCACAACCTAAGAAAAATTTATCTCATCGCTTAAAACATTGAATTTCCCTAATGCGCAAGGGCGTGATCGATTGGCGCCAGGGAGTGCGTTGCCAATCGGGGGAGGAACCGGTGTCCGCATCTACGCTCGATGCCTATCTGAATTCTCAGTCGCCCGATCTCGGCCCGGTCGTAGAGACCGTCCGATCGCTCGCCGGCGCTGCAGCCGCGACACGTGCCCTGATTGCTCAGTCGTCCGCCTCCGTCATGAGTTCGGCTGCGGGGTCGCTCAATGCGGACGGCGACTTTCAGCGTTTTCTCGACGTCAGCGCCGACGAGGCGTTCCTGGCCGCCGCGAGGCGGGCGGGCGTTCGCCACTATTGTTCGGAAGAGATCGACAGCGCGGTCGATCTGAACGGAACATCCGCCATCGCACTGGCCGTCGACCCGCTCGATGGGTCCTCCAACATCGACACCAACGTGTCGATCGGAACCATCTTCTCGATCCTGCCGGCCTTGGCCGGCGAGCCCGCAGGGAGCTTCCTGCAGTTCGGCCGCAGGCAACTGGGCGCGGGGTTCTTCATCTACGGACCGCAACTCGCACTGGCGCTGACACTCGGGGGCGGCACGCGCATCTTCGTCCACTCGCCGCGACTGGGCACCTTCGTCGAGAGCGTGCGGCCCTCCATCGCCGAGAAGACGGATGAATTCGCGATCAATGCGTCGAACTACCGGCACTGGGACGATTCCGTCCGTCTCTATGTCGACGATTGCCTGAAGGGGACAACCGGCCCGCGAGAGAAAGACTTCAACATGCGCTGGATTGCATCGCTGGTGGCCGATGCCTACCGGATCCTGATCCGCGGCGGCGTCTTCCTTTATCCCGGCGACTCCCGGCGCGGGTATGCCAATGGCCGGCTGCGCCTTGTCTACGAAGCCAACCCGATCGCCATGATCATCGAACAGGCCGGCGGATCGGCGACCGACGGCACCACTGCGATCCTCGATCTGGTCCCCACGTCCTTGCACCAACGTACGCCGCTGGTGTTCGGCGCCGCGAGGGAGGTGGCGCGCATCGCGCGCTACCACGCCGAGCCCAGCGTCATCGCCGGACGGTCGCCGCTTTTCGGCCACCGCGGCCTCTTTCGGGCGTGAGGAACCGATCATGTCCGCAAGGCACCCCATCATTTCGATCACCGGCTCTTCCGGAGCGGGCACCACATCCGTCAAGCGCATCTTCGAGCAGATTTTCCGGCGCGAGAAGGTCGAGGCCGCGTTCATCGAGGGCGATGCGTTCCACCGCTACGACCGGGCGGCCATGAAGGAAAAGGTTGCCGAAGAAGAGAGCCGGGGCAATCCGAACTTCACGCATTTCAACACCGACGCCAACGAACTCGAAGTACTCGACGAGGTGTTTGCCGACTATGGACGCAAGGGTGTCGGGCGGACCCGGACCTATGTCCACGACGACGAGGAGGCAGCCCTCTACGGGTGTGCGCCCGGCACCTTCACGCCCTGGCTAGACTTCGCTCCGAGCGACCTTCTCTTCTACGAGGGTCTGCATGGCTGCGCCGTAACCGACAAGATCAACCTCGCCCGGCACGGGGACCTCAAGATCGGGGTCGTGCCGGTGATCAACCTGGAGTGGATCCAGAAGATCCATCGGGACCGGTCGACCCGAGGCTACTCCACCGAGGCCGTCATGGACGTCATCCTGCGGCGCATGCCGGACTACGTGCGCTACATCGTGCCCCAGTTCGCTCTGACCAACATCAACTTCCAGCGCGTTCCGATCGTCGACACGTCGAACCCGTTCATAGCGCGCTGGATACCGACGCCGGACGAATCGATGCTGGTCATCCGCTTCGCCAATCCGCGCGGCATCGACTTCGCCTACCTGCTGTCGATGATCCACGACTCCTTCATGAGTCGCGCAAATTCGATCGTGGTGCCGGGCAACAAGCTCGACCTGGCCATGCAGCTCATCCTCACCCCGCTGATCCTTCAACTCATCGAACGCCGCCAGCGGCTCATCTGAGAGGCATTCCGTGAACATCGAAGCCATGCCAATCGCCGAGACGAAAGATGCCGACGACCGGCTGGAGCAGCGGATGGCCGATGCTATTCGAGCGCTCGCGATGGACGCGGTGCAAAAAGCCAATTCCGGCCATCCCGGCATGCCCATGGGCATGGCCGACGTTGCCACGGTGCTTTTCAATCGCTTTCTGCGCGTAGACCCGTCACAACCGGCCTGGCCCGATCGCGACCGCTTCGTGCTTTCGGCCGGGCACGGGTCGATGTTGCTCTATTCCATCCACCATCTGGTCGGTTTTCCCGACATGACGATGGACGAGCTGAAGCGGTTCCGGCAGCTGGGCAGCCGCACGGCCGGCCACCCCGAATACGGGCATGCCCTGGGGATCGAGACCACCACCGGCCCTCTCGGCCAGGGCATCGCCACCGCTGTCGGCATGGCCATCGCCGAACGGATGATGGCGGCGCGCTTCGGCAAGCGTCTGGTCGACCACTTCACCTATGTGATCGCAGGCGACGGATGCCTGCAGGAGGGAATCAGTCACGAAGCGATCGACCTTGCCGGCCATCTTGGCCTTCACCGGCTGATCGTCCTTTGGGACGACAACCGGATTTCGATCGACGGTCCCACATCTCTCTCCACCTCGATGAACCAGGTGGCGCGCTTCCGGGCAGCGGGCTGGGACGTCCGGTCGGTCGATGGCCACGACCGCGCCGCGGTGGCGGCGGCCATAGAGGCAGCGCGCAAGACATCGAAGCCATCGCTGGTCGCCTGCAGGACGACCATCGGCAAGGGCGCGCCAAACATGCAGGGCTCGGAAAAGACGCACGGCGCCCCGCTTGGCGACAAGGAGATCGAGGCGGCACGGACGGCTCTCGGCTGGACGAGCCCGCCTTTCGAGATTCCAGCCGACGTCGCGGCAGGATGGGGACGTGTGGCGGCACGCGGCGCTGTCGCTCGGCGCATGTGGGAGGAGCGGCTCGCTTCATCGTCGCGTCGAAAGGCCTTCGAAGCTGTGCTGTCGGGCAAGCTTCCTCCTTCGCTGCCCCGTCGGCTGGCGGCCTTTCGCAAGGAACATGTCGGCAAGGCCACCAAGGTCGCGACACGCAAGTCCTCGGAGATGGTGTTGGGGGTGATCAACGCCACGACCCCGCTGACGGTGGGCGGATCGGCCGACCTCACCCATTCCAACCTGACTGTCACCCCCGGGCTTGGATCGATCGGCCCCGGCGCGTTCAAGGGGCGCTACATCCACTACGGCATTCGCGAGCACGGCATGGGCGCGGCAATGAACGGCATCGCGCTGCATGGTGGTTTCATCCCGTATGGCGGCACCTTTCTCGTCTTTTCCGACTATGCGCGGGGTGCGATCCGGCTTTCCGCGCTGATGGAACAGCGCGTCATCTACGTATTGACCCACGATTCGATCGGACTGGGCGAGGACGGCCCGACTCACCAGCCGGTCGAGCACCTGGCCATGTTGCGTGCAACGCCCAACCTCAGGGTGTTCCGCCCGGCCGACATCGCCGAGACCGCCGAATGCTGGGAACTGGCCCTCGCGGCCGATGGTCCGAGCGTACTCGTCCTCTCGCGGCAGGCGCTTGCGATGCTGCGCACCTCCCACAGCAGGAGCTTGCCTGCTGCGAGGGGCGCCTATGTCCTGCGCGAAGTCGCCGGCGGCAGGCGCCAGGTCACCCTGCTGGCTACCGGGTCCGAGGTGGAGATCGCCGTTCAGGCGGCGGAGCTCCTGGCCAGTCGGTATAGGCTTGCCGCGGCGGTCGTCTCGATGCCGTGCTGGGAATTGTTCGAGGACCAGCCGGAAGAGTACCGTCGAGCGGTGCTGGGCACGGCACCGCGCATCGCGGTCGAGGCGGCGGCTCGGCTGGGCTGGGATCGCTGGATCGGCGAGAACGGCGCCTTCGTCGGCATGACCGGTTTCGGCGCAAGCGCGCCGGCACCGGATCTCTACGCACATTTTGGTATCGACACGGCGCACGTCGTCGATCACGCGCTGCGCCTTGCGGAGAGGGCGCCATGAGGCCCGACGCTGCCATAGGCAGCCTCGCGGGAAAGACCGTCCTCGTGCGCGCCGACTTTTCCAAGGGGGCCGCGCCCGATCTCATCGAAACCGCCGATCGGCTCGCCCGCGAAGGAGCAAAGGTTGCGATCATCGCCGGGCTCGGCCGTCCGATGGGCGAATTCAATCCCACGCTGAGCCTGCGCCCCTTCGTAACCCCGCTCTCGCGCGCCCTCGGGCGGTCGGTCCACTTCATCGTCGAATGCGTCGGTGTCGGCGCTGAAGCCGGGCTGGCAGCCTTGCCCGCGGGCGAGGTCGCGTTGCTGGAGAACCTCCGGTTCCACAATGACGCCAGGCGCGCGACGCGAACCTTCGCCATCCGGCTCAGCGCGCTCGCCGATCATTTCGTCGTCACCGGGTCCCTGTCCTCACAGCCTGCGCTGTGGATCACCGAACTCCGCGCGCTGCTGCCGGAACCACCTGTCCCAATCCATCAATTCGAAAGAGAGGCCTCCTGATCATGGCCAAGATAACGCTCCGCCAGCTTCTGGACCACGCCGCCGAGCGCAGCTACGGCGTGCCGGCCTTCAACATCAACAACATGGAACAGGGCCTTGCGATCATGGAGGCCGCCAAGGGCTGCGATGCGCCGGTCATCATCCAGGCATCGCGCGGCGCGCGCAGTTACGCCAACGACATCATGCTGTCGAAGATGATGGACGCCCTGTCCGAGATCTATCCGGACATCCCGCTCTGCATCCACCAGGACCACGGCAACGACGAGGCCACCTGCCTGACGGCGATCCGCCACGGCTTCACCTCCGTGATGATGGACGGCTCGCTGAAGGCCGACGGCAAGACGCCGGCGAGCTACGACTACAACGTCGCCATCACCGCCGCGGTCTCGCAGATGGCCCATGCTGTCGGCGCTTCGGTCGAAGGAGAACTCGGCGTGCTGGGCTCGCTGGAAAGCGGGCATGGCGAGGCCGAAGACGGCCACGGAGCCGAGGGCGCGCTGACGCACGACCAGCTTCTGACCGACCCCGACCAGGCGGTGGACTTCGTGATGCGGACCCGTGTCGATGCGCTCGCGATCGCCTGCGGCACAAGCCACGGCGCCTACAAGTTCTCGCGCAAGCCCGACGGCGACATCCTCGCCATGCATGTTATCGAAGCGATCCATGAAAAGCTGCCGAACACGCATCTGGTGATGCACGGATCGTCCTCGGTTCCTCAGGAGCTGCAGGACCTGATCAACGCCCATGGCGGCGAGATGCCCCAGACCTTCGGCGTGCCGGTCGAGGAGATCGTGCGGGGCATCCGTCACGGCGTGCGTAAGGTTAACATCGACACCGACTGCCGCATGGCCATGGCCGGCCAGTTTCGCAAGGTCGCCACGACGAACCGGGCCGAGTTCGATCCGCGCAAGTTTCTGAAGCCTGCAATGGATGCCATGCGCGACCTGTGTCGGGCGCGGTTCGAGGCGTTCGGAACCGCAGGAAACGCGTCGAGGATCAAGGTGATCGCCATGGACGAGATGGCCAGACGCTACGCCAAGGGTGCACTCGAGCCGCAGGTCGCCGCCTCGATGGCGGCCTGAGGCACTCAGCCAGCAGGAACGCACGGACAAGAGAAGGAGACGTCCTATGAACATTCAGTCGCAGACGATGGCCGAGGGCGAAGAACGCTACAAGTCGGGCGTCATTCCCTACAAGAAGATGGGCTACTGGGAGCCGGACTACCAGCCCAAGCCCACCGATCTCATCGCCATGTTTCGCATCACGCCGCAACCGGGCGTCGACCATGAGGAGGCGGCCGCTGCCGTCGCCGGCGAAAGCTCGACGGCGACCTGGACGGTGGTCTGGACAGACCGTCTGACCGCTTGTGAACTCTATCGCGCCAAGGCCTACCGGTCCGAGCCGGTGCCGAACACCGGCCCCGGGACCAAGACCGACCAGCAGTACTTCGCCTACATTGCCTACGACCTTGATCTGTTCGAGCCCGGCTCCATCGCCAACCTCACGGCCTCGATCATCGGCAACGTGTTCGGCTTCAAGGCGGTCAAGGCGCTGCGTCTCGAAGACATGCGCATCCCCGTCGCCTACCTCAAGACCTTCCAGGGTCCGGCAACTGGCATCGTCGTGGAGCGGGAGCGCCTCGACAAGTTCGGCCGGCCTCTGCTCGGCGCCACGACCAAGCCCAAACTCGGGCTTTCGGGCCGCAACTACGGCCGCGTCGTCTACGAGGCGCTGAAGGGCGGGCTCGACTTCGTCAAGGACGACGAGAACATCAACTCGCAGCCCTTCATGCATTGGCGCGACCGCTTCCTCTACTGCATGGAGGCCGTGAACAAGGCGTCGGCTGCCACCGGAGAAGTGAAGGGGCACTACCTCAACGTTACGGCCGGCACGATGGAAGAGATGTATGAGCGCGCGGAGTTCGCCAAATCGCTCGGCTCGGTCATCGTCATGATCGACCTGGTCATCGGCTATACGGCGATCCAGTCGATGGCCAAATGGGCGCGGCGCAACGACATGATCCTGCACCTGCACCGGGCCGGCAACTCCACCTATTCGCGCCAGAAAAACCACGGCATGAATTTTCGGGTCATCTGCAAGTGGATGCGCATGGCCGGCGTCGACCACATCCATGCCGGCACCGTCGTCGGCAAGCTGGAAGGCGACCCGCTGATGATCAAGGGGTTCTACGACACGCTGCGCGAGGAGCGCACGACGCAGAACCTGGAGACCGGCCTGTTCTTCGACCAGGACTGGGCCTCGCTCAACAAAGTGATGCCCGTCGCCTCAGGGGGTATCCATGCCGGGCAGATGCACCAGCTGCTCCATTATCTGGGCGAGGACGTGGTGCTGCAGTTCGGCGGCGGAACGATCGGCCATCCGGACGGCATCCAGGCCGGCGCCACCGCCAACCGCGTGGCGCTGGAAACCATGATCATGGCCCGCAACGAAGGCCGCGACACGCTGCGCGAAGGACCAAAAATCCTCGACGAGGCCGCCAAATGGTGTTCGCCGCTGAAGGCCGCCCTTGATACCTGGAAGGACATTTCCTTCAACTACGAGTCGACCGACACGGCGGACTTCGTTCCCACCGCAACGCCGAGCTACTAGGAGTCACGCCCATGATGACGAACCCCGGAAAGAAGGTCACGCAGGGTCAGTTCTCTTTCCTGCCCGACCTCACCGACGACCAGATCGCCGCGCAGGTCAAATACGCGCTGAAGAACGGCTGGGCCGTCAGCGTCGAATACACCGACGACCCGCACCCCAGGAACACCTATTGGGAGATGTACGGCAACCCGCTGTTCGACCTGAAGGATCCGGCAGGGATCATGATGGAGATCAGGGAGTGCCGGAAGACGTGTCCGACCATGTATGTCCGGGTCACCGCCTTCGATTCCACCAAGGGCTGGGAAGCGCCGCGCATGTCCTTCATCGTCAACCGGCCGCCCACCGAGCCGGGCTTCCGCCTTGTCCGTCAGGATCGCGACGGGCGCAGCCAAGGCTACTCGATCCTGCCCTACGCCACGGACCGCCCCGAAGGCGAGCGGGCCTGACCGACCGCACGGAGAAGCGCCATGGACAGCGTCCTCAACGGCTCCAGCCTGCTTGCCGACGACGCCACCGTCGACCTCGCGAAGGAATTCGAGGCGTCGAAGGTGCAGGAGGTCGTCGACAAGCTCGATCGCGAACTGGTCGGGCTCGTCCCGATCAAGACGCGGATCCGCGAGATCGCGGCGCTGCTGCTGGTCGAGCGTCTCAGGCGGCGCTTCGGCCTGTCGGCCGAGACGCCGACGCTGCACATGAGCTTCACCGGCAATCCCGGCACCGGCAAGACGACCGTGGCCATGTGCATGGCCGAAATCCTGCACAGGCTCGGCTATGTGCGCGAGGGCCATCTGGTCGCGGTCACCCGCGACGACCTCGTCGGCCAGTATATCGGCCACACGGCGCCCAAAACCCGCGAGATCATTCGCAAGGCGATGGGCGGCGTGCTGTTCATCGACGAGGCCTATTATCTCTACAAGCCGGAGAACGAACGCGACTACGGCCAGGAATCGATCGAGATCCTGCTGCAGGTGATGGAAAACAACCGCGACGACCTCGTCGTGATCCTGGCGGGCTACAAGGACAAGATGGACCGGTTCTTCGAGAGCAATCCCGGCATGCGCTCGCGCGTTGCACACCATCTCGACTTCCCCGACTACAGCGCCGGAGAGCTGAAAGAGATCGCGGGGCTGATGCTAGGCCAGCAGAGCTACAAGCTGAGCGCAGGGGCCGAGGCCGCGCTGGAGGAATACATCCCGCTGCGCATGAAGCTGCGGCACTTCTCAAACGCGCGCTCGATCCGCAATGCCCTCGACCGCGCGAGGCTGCGCCAGGCGAACCGCCTCTTTGCGCGCCGCGACAAACCCCTTACCAAATGCGATCTGCTGACGATCGAGGCGGAGGACATCCGCGCGAGCCGCGTGTTCGTCGAAGGCAAGCTCGACGGCGACCCGATCGGCATGGCAGCGGGTTCATGATCGAAAGCGCCGTGAACCGCGCAAGGAGCGCAGAATGAGCCGAACCATCATCGCGCCGTCCGTTCTGTCGGCGGACTTCTCCCGACTCGGCGACGAGGTCGAGGCGATCGTGCGTGCCGGCGCCGACTGGATCCATCTCGACGTGATGGACGGCCACTTCGTGCCCAACATCACCTTCGGCCCGCAGGTGATCAAGTCGATCCGCGGCCGCACCGACAAGATCTTCGACTGCCACCTGATGATCGCGCCGACGGACCAGTATCTGGCCGCCTTCGCCGACGCCGGCTGCGATATCATCACGGTCCATGCGGAGGCCGGCCCGCATCTCGACCGCTCGCTGCAGGCGATCCGCAATCTCGGCAAGAGGGCCGGCGTCTCGCTCAATCCCTCGACGCCGGAGAGCGTCATCGAATATGTGCTCGACCGGCTCGACCTCGTGCTCCTGATGACGGTCAATCCGGGCTTCGGCGGCCAGGCCTTCATCCCGGCGGTGGTCGAGAAGGTGAAGCGCGTCAACGCGCTGATCGGGAACCGTTCGATCGACATCGAGATCGACGGCGGCGTGACGCCCGAAACCGCGCCGTTGGTGGCGGCCGCCGGGGCCAACGTGCTGGTTGCCGGCTCGGCGGTGTTCAAGGGTGGTTTCGAGGCGGCCTATCGTGAGAACATTGCCGCGATCCGGGCTGCGTGCGATTCCGTCGGATCGAGGGCCGTCGCATGACCGGCGCGTTCGCGTTGCCGGAAGGGCTGCGCCTCGTCCTGTTCGATCTCGACGGCACTCTGGTCGATTCCGCTCCGGACATCGCCGTGGCGGCCAATCTGCTCATGGCGCGGCACGGCCTTTCGCACCATCCCCTCGATGCCGTGCGAGGCATGATTGGCGACGGCATCGAGACGCTGGTGAAACGCGCATTTGCGGCCAACGGCATCGGCCTCGATGCGGCGGAACTGGCCGAGCGCTACCGCGAGATGCTGACCGTTTACGGCGCCCACCTGGTCAAGCTCACGACACTGCGCCAAGGTGCGGCCGAAGCCGTGCGTGCGGCTAGGAGCGCGGGTCTCGCGACGGGTGTGGTCACCAACAAGTCGGAGGGCTTCTCCCGGACGATCTTGGAGAATTTCGGTCTGCTGGCGGAACTCGACTTGGTCATCGGTGGCGACAGCGGCTTTGCCAGGAAGCCCGACCCCGACATGCTGCTCGAGGCCTGCCGGAAAGTCGGCTGCTCGCCCGTCTCGGCCGTCCTCGTGGGCGACAGTGCCGCCGACCTCAGCGCTGCGAGAGCGGCCGTCATGCCATGCATCTTGGTGCAAGGTGGCTACTCTGCAACACCTGTAGACGCCTCTTGCGCCGACGTGGTCATCGCGGAACCGGGCGACCTGCTGGCTCTCCTGTCCGGTCTTGAGCGTGCTGCGTGAGATGATCCGCGCGATCGTCTTCGATGTCGACGGAACGATGGCGGAGACCGAGGAACTGCATCGTCGGGCGTTCAACGAGGCCTTTGCCGAGCGGGGGCTCGGCTGGATCTGGGATAGGCCGACCTACGCACGGCTGCTGGCCACGACGGGTGGTCGCGAACGGATCGCGGCTCATGCCTCCTCGCTGGGCATGACCGTCGACGCCGCGTCGATTCACCGCTGCAAAACGGACATCTACAAGCGATTGCTTCGCGACGGCGGCATTGAGCTGCGGCCCGGCATCGCCGCGCTGATCGGCCACGCCCGGGCGATCGGACTTAGTCTCGCCATCGGCACCACGACGAGCCGGCCGAATGTCGTCTCGCTTCTGGACGTCACGTTGGGCGCCGGCAGCGCGAGCCAGTTCTCATCGATCTGCACGGGCGAGGACGTATTTGCCAAGAAGCCTGATCCTGAAGTCGACCATCTCGTGCTGGCCGAACTCGGATTGAAGGGCTCAGAGTGCATGTGTATTGAGGATTCGCGCAACGGCCTTCTGGCCGCGCTGGCGGCCGGAATGCCGACGGTCGTGACCCCCAGCCTCTACAGCGCGGGCGAAGATTTCTCAGGCGCCACGCAGATCGTCCAGCGTCCGCCGGACTCGCTGCCGGCGCCTCCTATGCCACACGCTTTCCTAGACGGCGCACCCGTGCACGCCATTCTCGGCCTGCTGAAGGGAGAATAGCGCCGGCATCACTTCCAAGGCAATTCCTGCGGACGCGGACACTGGGCCAGATTGGATCGGAAAATCCAGAACCTGAACTCATCGCGTTGCTCGCAGAACGCTTTGCCTGGGTCCGTGCACGACGCTTCCCATCCACGATGTGGGGACGACCGCTCTGAATGGTGTCCGTACTGAAGGTCATCCGTCTGCATCCAGCCCTTGGAGCGCCTTGGTAAGGATTGCCATTTGTACCGACTTGAGGCGATGCCATAGCCGACCCACGGCGGGATCCAGCCACTCATGTCAGACACCGCATAGCGGCGGCTATCCGAGCCTCCACATCGCAAAGCGGACAGTCAGCACACGGCCCCGAAGCCGGCAGACGGCAACGCGCCCCCATTCCGGACGGCCAAGCAGCCCTTCCAACAGCATTTGAGCGGACATTCCGATTCCACCGGTCGCAGGTGATCGCCAAGTGGGACGGAGGACCTAGTGCCGCGAAGGATACAATCGTGCGGCTTGCGGGGACCAGCCTGTGTGGCAGCCGGGAATCTCATTCTGACCAAAGCTCCGTGGATGACTCCGCAAGAAAGCGCAGGTAGTTCTCACCCAGGAGACCGCGGATCTGATCCTTCGTGAACCCCTCGACCTCCAGCGCCGCTACGAGCGCGGGCAACTGCTCTGGCTGGAAGAAGCTCCACGGAGGTTCCGGATAACCGCGAGGCCAGGTGTCTCGCTGATTGTGGAAGAAACCGTAATCGCTTCCTTCAAGGAACATGAAGTCGGTCCCTAGACCGATCTTGTCTGCTCCTGCCAAGCCGGCGATATGGGCCGCATGCCGCGCCATCTCGCGCGGGATGTCGTTGTCCTCCGCTCCCAGGAAGAAGCCGACTCCGTTCACCCCGAAATAGCCTCCGGCTTCAGCGGCAAGCCTGATCTGTTGATCGCTGATGTTACGCTCGTGCGGGTAGAGCGCTGCCGCATTCGAATGCGAAAACATCGGAGTTAGTCGCGTCTCAAGCTCCAGCACGTCTGAAACGGTTTTCTGGCCGCAGTGCGTCAGGTCGATCCGCATGCCAACGGCGTCCATCCGCCGAACGAGTGCTCTCCCGCGAACCGAGAGACCAGCGTTCCGCGGTTCGTGACACCCGTCCGCGAAGACGTTCGCGTCGTTGTAGGCCAGGATGGCACGCGTGACGCCGGCGGCGAAGAATGCGTCGACGAGATCAAGCGAGGACGCGAAAGGAGTGCTGGTCTGGAAGTGGAACGATACCGAGAAGCGACCTGCGGCATGGGCCGCCCGGATCTGCGCAGATGTGCCGGTCACCTCCGTGCCGAAGGATCTCAGTTCTGCGGCGATGCTGCCAAGGTTCTGCAGCGCCTCGAGCGCAGTGTCTTGCCCGGCGGCCAAGGTTAGAGAGACGTGGCTGAATCTTGACGTTCTAAGCCGTGAAAGTTGTTCGGACAAACTGGCGCCTGGAGGCAGGAAGGGCTTCGACCAGGGCAGCAAGCCGTCGCAGATCAGAGTGTCCCTGAGCCATGGGAATTGCGAGTAAAGCGCACCGCCATCGGGTTCTCCCATCAGAGCCCCCATGCGGTTCGAATACGCTCGCGAATTCCTGTTAAGCGTTGAACAGGTTCGTTGGCAAAGACGAAGCGCAGATATCGGTCGGCGCGCTCTGCCGTTCCCCAGCCGGTCATCGGCGTCGCTGCAATGGCACCGCGCTCGAAGAGCCTGCGGGAGGCTTCAGCAGGCTCCATGCCGATCGCCTTCGTGTCGATCAAAAGGGACCAGCCGCCGTCTGGAGCGACGGCTGGAAAATCTCCGATCTCCTGCAGGATGAGATCCCGACGCCGCTTCCATTCCGCCGTTGCCGCTGCGACGCCGTCGTCCCTGGTCGTCAGAGCAGCGGCTGCGCCAGGCATGCCGATGCCGACCTGGCAAACGACGTTCGTAAGGCTGACCAGCCCGACATCGTTCATGATGCGCCGAGGACCAACGATCCATCCGACCCTCCAGCCGATCATGCGGTACTCCTTGGAGACGGAGCCGATGGTGATGACACGTTCTGCCGCCTGTCCGAAGGAGGCGGGATGGAGAACGGGCGCATCCGTGTAGAGAATCCGCTCCATCGCGGCATCGTGCACGATCCACGCATCGGCACGGTCCGCGACCTCTGTGATGGCAGTCCATTCTTCCCTGTTGTGGACGATGCCGCTTGGCATGGAGGGACTCATCGTCAGGATTGCCCGTGTCTTGGCAGTGACGGCGCTCCGCAAAGCATCCAGATCCAGTCGCCAGGCACCATCCGAAACAAGCAGGGGCACGAAGGTGGGAACCCCGCCTGCCAGCCTTATGCGATTGATCAGTCCGGCATAGGCCGGATCGGTGATGATGACTTCATCACCCGGTTCGAGGATAGCAAGAAACACGTTTAACACGCCGGAAAGCCCGCCAGCGGAAACGATGCATTCGACGTCTGGATCATATGCCCGACCCGTAGCTGTCGATACGCGCGCGGCGGCCGCTTCCCGCAGGCTGTGGATGCCGAGGAACGGCAGGTAGCTGTTCGCGTCATCTCGGGTGATAGCCGTGATGGTCGCATCAATCGCGGCCGCGGGCGGCGCGATATCCGTGTCGAGGTTCTCCAGCCGCAGCATCTCCGGCGAAGAGAGGGCATCCGCGGCATTTCCCATCCGATCGACACCGATACCCGGAATGGCGGAGAGGCGTGATACCGGCATGCTCAATATCCAATAATGTTGGATCCAATTTCCATTCATGCATGCAATGCGTCTGCTTGCCTGTCAAGCTGTCGAGGTGTAGGAACCGCCTCAATGTCGCGATCACTCCCCCGAAAAGGCCATCAGACGCAGTATCTGATCGACACACTCCGGAGTGCCATTGTCGCGGGGGACTTCAAGCCCGGCAGCGTGTTGCGACAGGAGGAGTTGGCAAAGACATTCTCGTCCAGCCGCATGCCGATCCGCGAAGCATTGCGTACGCTCGCAGCCGAGGGGCTGATCCTTCTGCAGCCAAACCGTGGGGCGGTCGTCGCCCCCATCCACGCGGACGAGTTGCGGGAGAACGTGGAAATGCGGGAGGCGGCCGAAGTGCTGGCCATTCGCCTTTCGGTGCCAAACCTGTCGAACGCGCAGATCGATCGCGCCGCGGAGATTCAGCGGCGCATCGCCGTTTGCGACATGAAAGATTTCGGGAGCCTCAACAAGGCCTTCCACATGGCATTGTATGCGCCTTGCGCCCGACCGCGATTGCTGGCGCATGTTGGGTCGCTTCACGACGTGGCTGAGCGCTACCTGCGGTTCACCCTAGTCGAGCTTGACTATGTCTCGCGTTCGAACGGCGAACATGAAGCCATCCTGCAAGCGTGCTACCGGAGGGATGTAGATGCCGCTCAACTGGAGACATCCAGGCACATAGTGGGCGCCGGGAGGACACTAGAAGACCACCTGCGGAAGTCTGTCGGCGAGGGCAATTTCGACGCAGCGAGCGGCAGTTCCTGATTTCGGTCGCACCTATCTGCTACTATGAAATGACGGTAAGCGTCGCAGTTGACGGGTCGGTTACGAGAGGTCGGTTCCGGCCTGCACTGAGAATGTGGCTGGATTCTTCAACGCCGCTCCCATGCCATATTCTTTAAAGGATTAGCTCGGAAACTGCTGCCTCAATAGTCACCGCTAGAGAGCTCCACAGATCGCAACCTCGGCGGCGTCGAAGTCTCGAGCAACCGACTCACCGTTGAGGCAGCCCATAGCGACGCAACACGTCATAGAACAGCTGGCGTTTTGGTTCAGGATAGGGCGTCACCTTCCGCACGAGTTCTACGCTTGACCACGGCATGGCCTTGCGGTGACGGGCAACGAGTTCGGCCGCGCGATCGGTTTCCCCCAGAGCGTGGTGGGTCGCTGCGAGGATCAGTTCGATCAGGTTGGTGAGCGGTGCCATGACCGAGTACCGCTGCAGGTACGGCAGCGCCTCGTCATACCGACCGGCGATATAGAGCAGGCGGCCCCAGTCCAAGTCGTCATTGCGCCAGGCGTTCGGGTTCAACTTGGTTGCGCGATCGCGGAACGCTTCCTCGATTCGTCCGAGATAGGACAGGAGGATCGAACGGTTCGTGATCGGGCCGGAAAATGTCGGATACGCGGCGGCGGCGCGTTCGCTCGCCAGGAGACCCTCCTCCTTCTCGCCCTGATAGGCCAGCGCGATGGCCAGCATCTGCAGTGCCCAGCTGTTGCTGGCGTCGATCGCAATCGACCTGCGCGCCGCTTCGACCGCCGCCTGGATGTCGTCGTCGACCTCCGGCCTCCAGAGCGACGAGGCGCGCAGCAGCCGAATGTAGGAGAGTAACGCATGAAGTGGGGCAAAACCGTTGAATCGCTCCAATCCATCGAGAGCGATCGTTTCGGCGGCCCAATTGTCCTCAGGTTTCATGTTGGTATTGCGCGCCCGTGCGAGGACCAGATAGTCAAAACCCGTCATTGCCAGTGGTCCGGTGGAACGCGGACCTCGCAGATACATCACCTGGATCAGCCGGTTGAAGACGGCCTCGTCCAGCAAGCTCACGATGACTGAGGGCTCACCTGCGGGCACATCGTGGCGCACCGCGGCGAGGATGTTGTTAGACTCCGTCTCGATCAATTGCGCTGACACGTGGACCGTCTTGCCTTGCCGATACAGACGCCCGGCAACGACAAATTCGGCTTGCTCGGCCAGCGGCGAACCAGGTGTGACGAGCCGACCGAGGTCGGTGGTGCGCAAGCCGCTAGGGTTCCGCGAAAAACTCTCGGTGACCGCTTCGCGTAAAGGTGCCGCGAGTTCGGAAGTGGCGTCGTCGGAGTCGAAAGGCAGAACGCCGATGCGCCCGTGCCGTGCCGCAGATTCGCCCGGTGGGTCGGCGCCGTCGCCCGCAACTTCGCCGACGAAACGGAAGCCCCTGCCACGAACCGTTCGAATGAGACGTTGTTCGCGGCCGCTGTCGCCGAGGGCGCGGCGGGCCGCATTGATGCGAGTCGTGAGTGTCGATTCCGAAACGATCCGTCCGTCCCAGACCTCGGCCAGCATCATGTCGCGATCGACGACCCGGTCACGGTGGGCGACGAGACAGACCAGAAGGTCGAACACCTGAGGCTCGACGGCGACGGTCACCCCGTCGCGCCGGAGTTCGCGGCGTTTTCTATCGAGCGTGAAGTTTTCAAATGTCGCCAACACCGGCCTTCGTTCGATGAAATCTCAAGGAAAGATCAAGGCGGTCTGAAGGATCGAGCGAACGGCTCCGTGCATCCTTTGGTCTCCAATCGGAGAACCAGTCCATGTCGAAGCATACGTTCAGGCCCGTTTTCCGGGTCACCGTCTATCTCACCCTGGTTCTGGCCGCACATGCGCTCGCGCCGCATGCCGTCCGCGCCGAAACGCCGTGTCTGGTAGCAGAACTGCCGCCATCGGATCGACCGATCGTCGAGGAGGCGAGCCTTACGACCAACCCCGCGAACCTTACACGCAAGCTGACACGGCTTAAAGAGCAGAGCGGCGTGGACCAGATGCTGGACCTCGCCGGCCGGACGATGTTCGAGGAACAATGGGCCTACATTCCGGCCCGCGGACTCTGGATCGAGATCGGTTCGAACGAATTCGCGTGGGGTAACGATTCACAGGTCGAACTCGATGCGGACTACCTGATGGCGCTGCTCGAGGTTTTCGGTCATGTGCGCGTCTATCACTTTCATCCGGCCGCCTACTTCGATCGCCCAGGGGGAGCAGGTGAACTACCCGCCGGAACGTCCGAGGCATCCGCGCTGCCGTCGGACCGCCTGGGATCGATCGGCTTCGCGCTTCCGAGCCCGGCCGACGCAGAGGTGTCGCTCAAGATCGCTCTTGAACAGGGCACGAACAAGCCGAATGTGAATGCGACGTTCCACGTCGTCAGCCCTTATGGCGTGGCATCGTATGGTTCCACCGAGAGGGGCCGTAAGAGGCTGGTCGCAGAGGAAGGTAATCCGCGCACGAACCCGGCGCTTACCATCCTCGTCACTTTATCGCTGCGCCGCGGCGAGATCAATGTGACCAAGACTGTCGAAAGCATATCGGACGCGACGATCAACGAGGTTATCAATGTGCTCGCCGATCAGGTGACCACGCCCGACTACGAGGTCCAGTTCGAGCCGGTTGCGCGCCGGCCCGAGGGTAACGGGGTCAAAAGGACGCCTAACGCTCCTCGATCTTGGGCTGCCGTTGCCGAGCCTGACATCGTGGTGCCTTGCCGCGACGTCCGCTCGGGGTCATCAACGGCCGTCGCCGGCATACATAAGATGTCGGCCCCGATACCGCCCGAAGGTGGACGGCTAGCAGTGGCATCGTTCGCGCTATCATCAGTGACAGCTGAACGACCGGGATGGTGAAGGGTTTCGGGTGCCGGCACGCGTACGAAAGCCTTTCATGCAGGAACCCGCAGGCTACAGTGTTGACTACGGAGATTTCGATTTGCGGCCAATGTCCGCGTCGGCGCGATCCTTGCTGGAAAGCGCGGAAGTAGGCGCGGACAGGCTGCTTCGTTGCGCCTCGGCGTGGTATTGTTGGCTCCGCACGTTGCTCGTCGCGGACCTGTCGGCGCCCACAGTCATCGCGGGCGCGGGTCTCGACCACATTGGCCGGGCGCCTCAACGCCGTGCTCAACGCGATCTATGCCGCCTTCGGGCAGGGCCGGGACGGCCTCGTTCACCTTGGACCATCGGAGTCCCTGACCGGCGAAGCCCTTTGGTTCGCCCGCCTCGTTTTCTCCCTGATGCTCGGGGGGAAGATCGGGCCGTCATGATCGCTGAGGGTGGTGCGATCCTGGCCTCGTATTCCTGGATAAGGTCGGCGGCCCGCGCATCGCCATCGAAGGCGCCTTCCTCATATTTACGTACCCAGACACGGATCAGGTTGCGGGTGACGTCGTGCCGTTTCGCCAAACCGTGAAGCGTCTCGCTTGACAGATATTCCTGCGCAACCTGCCGCTTGAACTCGATGCTGTGCGTGCGATGTCGAACCATGGGCTTTTATCCTCCGAAAGCCTGGCCAACCGGTCAATGCCCTTCCATCAATTTGACCACCAGCAGGGGCGCACTCCATCATCCTGGTCAATCATGGGATCGACAACTGGCTGCCTGAGATTCTGGGCGCCAAGGGGCTTCCAGCGGCGGAGGCCGGGAGATGGGCGTCGCTCACCCAGATCGTCGGCATCGTCGGATCGCTAGTGGTGCCGCGCTATGCCGCGGCCGGCCGCCGTCTGGTGCTGATCACACTCATCTTCGCCAGCATGGCGGTCCCCAGCCTGCTACTGCTCCTCCCGGCGCGCAAGCGCTTGTAGCCTCTCTCGTCCTGCTCGGGATCGCGCGCACGTCGGCCACGGCCATCGTGATGCTTCTTGCTCGGCGGCATGTTTTTCGTCGCGGCCGAGATCGCGACCTCCTCGGCCCGACGACGATCGGGCTTCTGTCCGACCTGAGCGGCGGCTTTTCGAGTTGGCTATGGGCGCTTTCAGCGATCGGCGTCGTGCTGCTTGCGCTGGCGGGCCTGCTCGCGCGGATCGGACGCCGCGAGCGCTCGCTCACTCGCTGATCAGCGCCGAGAAGTCGGAATCGCCCGAGATCGGCAGCTTCGGCACCTCCATCCAGCAGACGCGCCGCGCCCGCTCGGCATCCACGCCGAGGCCGACGAAGGCGACCATCAGCGTCTCGCGCACGTGGTCGGGCTGCGTCCTGCCTAGGATGACGGACTGGATGCTTCGGACGAGGCCGCCCAGGATTGCGTCATGCGCGACCTGCATGGCGGAGAACCGGAAGTCCCCGTTGGCTGCAGCCATCTCGATGTCGCGCGGCAAATAGACATCGACCAGCTTGCCGCCCGCCTCGCCCTGGGTCCCAACCTGGACGATGAAGCGCCCCCAGGCCCGGTTCTCGATCGCGAGCGACATGTAGGCGAGACAACCCGCGGCGATCCGTTCCAGCGGGTCGTCGAAGGTCAGCACCATCTTGTCGATGACCTCCAGCACGCCGTCCGACACGGCGGCGTTGACGGCCTGCAGCAGTTCGTGGGTCGAGCGGAAGTGGTTGTAAAACGTCCCGCGCGACACGCCGGCCTGCGCGATGAAGTCGTCGATCGAGGCGGCATCCGGGCTCTTCTGTGAGAACACCGCGACGGCGGCGGCCATCAGCTTGCGGCGCGTCTGCTCCCGCCGGAGGATTCCGTTGCGCGTGCGGTGGTCGGCGCCACCGGCCTCGTCGATGGTTGTTTCGTCAGATTGGGCAGTGGGCCGCATGCTGTTTCCGTCGTCTTGCCGGATGGGGTGGGTTTCGGTGTCAATATAGACACGGGGTTCATATTGACAAAACTGTTCATTATGAACTAGCCTCCAATCATGCGGACCCGACGGGAGACGGGTTCGCCGCGAGGGAGGAGAATTCCAGTGCCATCGTCCGGCGCGACATCCGACGTCGTCATCATCGGCTATGGCCCGACCGGCCAGCTGCTTTCGATGTTGCTTGCCCGCAAGGGGCACCGCGTCGTCGTCGTGGAGCGCTGGCCCAATCTCTACCCGCTTCCGCGCGCGGTGCATTTCGACCACGAGGTGGCCCGGATCCTCCAGGCGGCCGGCGTCATCGACGACGTCAGCAATATCACCGAGGGCATCGATACCTACGAATGGCGAAACGCCGCCGGAGAACTCCTGCTGATGCTGGACTGGCGCGGCCGGGGCTCCAGCGGCTGGCCGGAATCGAACATGTTCTCGCAGCCGCAGCTGGAGGCGGTTCTCGATGCCCATGTCAGGGCGTCCGACAAAATCACCGTTCTGCGGGGGTGGGGCGCGACCGCTTTCGAGGACGACGGCGATCGGGTGCGGGTCGATCTGGCGAGAGGCACCGTGCAGGACGGGGTCTGGACGGCGACCGGCGAGACCGACACGATTGCGGGGCGCTACCTCGTCGGCGCGGACGGCGCCAATTCCCTCGTGCGCGAGCGTCTCGGCGTCGGCGTCGAGGATCTCGGCTTCGCCTTCGACTGGCTCGTGGTCGACGTCCTGCCGAGGGTCGAGCGGGAGTGGATCCCGAAGACCTGGCAATTGTGCGATCCGGCGCGGCCGACCACTGTCGTTCCCGGCGGTCCGAAGCGACGGCGCTGGGAATTCATGCTGCTGCCGGGTGAGACGCCGGCCACGATGAACCGGCCGGAGAAGGCCTGGAGCCTGCTCGAGCCCTGGGGCATGAACCCGGACACGGCGGAGCTCGAGCGTCATGCCGTCTACACCTTCCGGGCGCTTTGGGCGACGCAGTGGCGGAAGGGCCGCGCCGTGCTCGCGGGCGACGCCGCCCATCTGATGCCGCCCTTCGCAGGCCAGGGAATGTGCAGCGGAATGCGCGACGCCAACGCGCTTGCCTGGCGGCTCGACCTGATCCTGCGCGGCATCGCGTCGGACCGCCTGCTTGACAGCTACGGGCCGGAGCGCATCGGCCATGTGAAGACTATGATCGAGTTCTCCATCGAACTCGGCAACGTGATCTGCATCACCGATGCAGCGCAGGCCGCCGAGCGCGACCGCGAGATGATCGCCGCCCGCAACACCCCCGGCTACCAGTCGCCTCCCCAGCCGCGACCGCCGCTCGGGCCGGGTCTCCTCGTCGAGGGAGATCCGGCCGCCGGGCAACTGGGCGTGCAGGGGGCCATCGGCACGAAAGACGGCGTCCGACTCTTCGACGACGTCCACGGCAACGGCTTCCTTGTGCTTGCGCGGAGTAGCCGGGTTCTCGACCGGCTCTCCGGCGACGACGCGGCTTTCCTTCGCTCGATTGGAACAGTCGCCATGGGGCTCGACGAACTCGATGACATCGAAGGCGTCTACAGCCGCTGGCTCGACGAACTCGGTGCGACCGCGGTCCTGATCCGGCCGGACTTCTACGTCTTCGGCACGGCTGTCGATGAGGCCACTCTCGCTCCGCTCGTCGGACGACTGCGCGATGCGCTGGACATTCCCCTCGGGCCGGTTTCCCCAGACGGCCCGCTCTCCGAACTCATGGCCTCCGCGACGGGAGCGCAGTGAGATGACGCACGCCGGCGCACTGGTGGCGAAGGGACTGACCAAGCACTACGGCGGCGTCAAGGCGCTCGGCGACGTCAGCTTCGTGCTCGCCCCGGGGCAGACGCTGGGCGTGATCGGACCCAATGGCGCCGGCAAGTCCACGCTTCTGTCGCTGCTGTCGGGCGGCGTGCGGCCGACCTCGGGGACTGTCACCTGGGATGGGCGCCGGATCGACGATCTCCCGAGCTACAAGGTCGCGCGCCTGGGCATCGGCCGTGCGCGCCAGATCCCGCGGCCGTTCCGCCGGCTGACGGTCCGGCAGAACCTCGATGTCGCGGCCAACAGTGCGGTCGCCGCGCGCGAGGATCGGGCGCCGCTGGTCACCCGGACGCTCGACGAATGCGGGCTTCTGGCGCGCGCCGCCGCGCCGGCCGGCGAACTGGGGTTACTCGATCTCAAGCGGCTTGAGGTCGCGCGTGCGCTCGCTCTCGATCCCCGCGTCATTCTGCTCGACGAGGTTGCGGGCGGGCTGATGGGTCCCGAGGTTTCCGCCATCGCCGATCTCATCGGCAGCATCCGGCAGCGGGGCATCTCCATTGTCATCGTCGAGCACGTGCAGGGCGTGATCGGCCGGCACGCCGACCATGCCATCGTGCTGGACTGGGGCCGCGTCATCGCCGAAGGCAGCCCCCGGGAGGTCGCGGCCGACCCTAAGGTGGTGGAAGTCTACTTCGGTGCTGCCACCGCCATGCAGCCGAAGGCGGCCGATCCCGCCGTCAGAACTGCGCCTGTCGTGCTGGAAGTCGACCGCGTGACGGCCGGATATGGCGGCCTCACCGCGCTTTCGGATGTCAGCATCACGCTCCGGCAGGGCGAGGTCGTCGGTATCATCGGCGCCAACGGGGCGGGCAAGACCACGCTCTGCCGGGTCATCGCCGGTCTCGTCCCTTCGAAATCGGGTGCGGTTTCCCTGCTCGGCGAAGACGTCACTGCTCTGGCGCCGCATCGACGCGCGCGTCGGGGGCTGGCGATCTGCCATGAGGGCCGCCGGTTGTTCACGGGCCTTTCGGTCGAGGAGAACCTCGACCTCGGCGCAGCCCTGTCGGGCGCATCCCGCGAAGAGGTCAAGCGACGCCGCGGAGAGATCTACGGGATGTTCCCCGTCCTTGCGGAGCGGGCCCACAAGTCGGCGGGCGCGATGTCGGGCGGTCAGCAGCAGATGCTGGCGATAGGACGGGCGCTGATGGCGGCGCCCAAGGTCCTCCTGCTCGACGAACTCTCGCTCGGCCTAGCGCCGCTGGTCATCGAGACGATCTATCAGGCGCTCGATCACATCCGGTCGCTCGGGGTCAGCATCGTGCTCGTCGAGCAGAACACCCATCGCTGCCTCTCGGTGGCCGACAGGGTCTACGTGCTCGAGCGGGGACACGTCTCCTATGGCGGATTGCCCGAGGGGCTGATGAAGCAGGACGTCCTGCGCCAGGCCTATTTCGGCGAGACGGCCTGACCGGAGAGGATCGCGCGGCATACCGTCAGGAGACGGTTCGCATTCACAGGGAGGAGCATCGACCATGAAATGCATATCGGTTCACAATTTAAGGTACACGGCAGCGTTGACCGCCGCACTGCTCGTGCTGGGCGCGACATCCGTGCGCGCGGAGGACGTGGTGATGGGCGCGAGCCTGCCCATGGCCGGCCCGCTGGCGCAGTTCGGCGAGGTGATCCGCGACGGCTACGAATATGCCGTCAAGGAGATCAACGATCAGGGCGGCGTCCAGGTCGGCGACGCGAAGCGCCTCATCAAGCTGATCGTGCTGGATAATCGCGGCGACCCGAACCAGGTGGCGGGTCAGGTCCGCAAGCTCGTGCAGGCCGAGGGCGCGTCCGTGCTGCTCGGCGCCGTCACGCCCGTCTTCAACGGCCCGCTCTCCGCCGCCGCGGATCAGCTGAAAGTCCCGCTGGTCATGTCGCTCGTGCCCATCGACGCTTGGCAGGACGCCCGCGAGGGCGGCTACAAATACGCCTGGGACATCTATGCCCACGAGCCAGAGGCGACGAAGGTGACCTGGACAACCGCCGACATGGCCGAGACCAACAAGAAGGTCGCGCTCTTCCTCAATACGGACGAGGACGGCGAGATCTGGGGGCGCAACTGGACCGAACAGGCCGACGGGGCCGGGTACGAGGTCGTCTACACGGCGCGCATGCCCGTCGGAACGACCAACTTCGCCGAGTACATCAATTCCGCCAAGCAGGCCGGCGCCGAGATCGCGCTCGGCCAGATGGTGCCTCCGGACGCCATCACGCTGTGGAAGCAGATGAAGGCGCTGGGTTACGGCCCGAAGCTGGCGAGCTGCGAAAAGTGCGGCTCCGGCGACTGGTGGCCGGGCGCGCTCGGCGATGTGGCCGAAGGGACGCTGACGTCTGACGTCTGGGTGCGCGGCCTCGGCGGGCCTGGCGTCGGAGGCGTGGTTGCGGCACTCGGCGAAAAGCACAAGGGCAAGGTCTTGTCCGGCGCCGTGCTTTCCCACACCGTGGTCAACGTTGTCGTCGACGCCATCGAACGCGCCGGGACCCTCGAGGCGGACGCAGTCAATGCGGAGATCGCCAAGACCGACGGCGACTACGCGATCGGCCATGTCGCCTTCACGGTCAACCACGGCGCTCCTCTGCCACCGATCATGCAGCAGTGGCAGGGCGGTGAAGCGGTGCAGGTCTATCCGGTCGGTGCGGCTTCGGCCGATCTCCAGGCACCCGCCAAGGGTCTGCAGTAGCAAGGCATGGACAAGCTGCTTTCGGTCCTCATCGAGGGTCTCGGCACAGGAGGGCTCTACGCCGTCGTGGCGCTGGGGCTCTCCCTGGTGGCCGGCGTCATGCGCCTGCTCAACCTGGCGCATGGCGAATTCCTGGTCGGATCGGTCTACCTTATCATGACGCTCATGGCCTTCGCGGGCCTCGATCCGTTTCTGGCGATGGTCGGCGCGCTGCCTGTCGTCTTCATCGCTGCCTACGTCATCCAGCGCGCCCTCTTGCAGGATCTCATGGCGCACAGCGCCGAGGCGGTCCTGGTCGGCACCTTCGGCATCTCGATCGCGGCGCAGGCGATCTTCCAGATCGCCTTCGGCTCGAACGCCGTCGCGATCACCTCGCTGCTCGGACTGACGGGTGTCGAGATCTTGGGCCACACCACGCGATGGGTCTCGGTCGTGGCGATTACACTGGCGCTCGGTCTCACCGCCGCGACGCATTTCCTGCTCACGCGCAGCACCTTCGGCTGGTCGCTGCGCGCGGCCGCCGAGGATTCCATGGCCGCGCAGTCGCTTGGCGTCGACGTTCGTCACGTCTTCGCCCTGTGCTTCGGGCTCGGTGCGGTGCTCACCTCCTTCGGCGCCATCGTGGTGGGCATCGGCTTCAGCATCGAACCCTCGAGCGGGATGCTGTGGCTGATGCGCGGCGTTGCCGTCGTCGTCATCGGCGGCATGGGCTCGGTCTGGGGTACGCTCCTCGCCGGCTGCATGGTCGGTCTCGTCGAGGAGGCGAGCGTGGTGATCGTCGGCTCCGAGTACCGCGACATCGTCGTCTTCGGTCTTCTCGTCCTCGTGCTGGTGCTGCGGCCGAACGGCCTGTTCAGGGGGAATGCCGCATGAGTTCCCGGTCCGCCGTGCTGTCATGGCTCGCGCTGGCGGTCTGCGCGGCCGCGATCGCTTTCGCTCCGTTCGTGCTGTCCGACTACGACCTCGTGCTCGGCTTCGGCTTCTTCGTCGCCGCAGGCCTCGCCGTTTCCTGGAATCTCGTGGGCGGTTTCGCCGGCCAGTTCGCGCTCGGCCACTCCATGTTCGTCGGCATCGGCTCCTACAGCGTGGCCGTGCTCACGACCTTCTTCGGTGTACCCGCCATACTGGCGATCGCGGTCGGCGGCGTCCTGTCGGGCATCCTCGCCGCCCTGAGCGCCGCGCTCTTCCTGCGCATGCGCGGCGCCTATTTTTCGGTCGCCACCATGGGCTTGGCGCTGGTCTGCATGGCCGCGGTCATCGTCACGCCCTCGCTCGGCGCCACCGCCGGCATCATCCTGCCGGGCGACCTGCCGATCGACGATCTCAAGCTGTTCTGGATCTGCGGCGGCCTGGCGCTCGCCGTCACCGCGGCCAGCCTCGCCATTAGCCGCTCGGGGTTCGGTCTGGCGCTCATGGCGGTTCGCGACGACGAGCAGGCAGCGGCCGAGTCGGGCGTCAACCCGCTGCTCGCCAAATGCCTGATCATGGCCGCCAGCGGCGGGGCCGTCGGGCTTTTCGGCGGGCTGGTGGCGCTTCAGAAGCTGACGGTGGAGCCCTATTCGGCCTTCTCGTTCAGCTGGTCGATCGCCATGATCATGATGAGCGTGATCGGCGGCCTTGGCTCGGTCTTTGGTCCCGTGCTGGGCGCTGCCGTCGTCTTCGCACTGCAGCAGGCGCTCGACGAGCTTCCGGTCTGGAACCTTCTCGTCACCGCCATCTTGCTCATCCTCATCATCCGGCTTGCTCCCGGCGGGTTGAACGCGGTCGGCGGGCTGGCGTTTGGGAGCTTGTCCCGTCTGTCGAGGCGGGGAGGAATGATACGCGCCCGGACACCGCACCCGAAAGGCTAGTTCCTGATCCTGTCGAACCTCGACCGGAGGGGCGACTGAAGAACGGCAGCTCATCGGGTCGCCGATCCGAAGATGGAATGTGGCCTTTCGGCGCAGTTTGAGCCCACATTTGGACGTCTGTCGATATGGCAGGTTCTTAGGGCCGCAGGCAAACAAAGCTGAACGACCAGGAATCGTTGGCCGAACGTCGGCTTTCTCAGTTTCTCGCCCCTAACCGGACAGTCAGCAGTCGGCCCCATACCCGCCAGTCAGCAACGCGTCCTCATCACAGGCCGCTCGCATTCGCGCTGGCGATTCGCCAAAGTCCACGGTGACGTCCACCGGCGTGGTGTAGCTGGGTAGCGCGGTGGTCATCGGCGCTTTCCGGTAGGGCCTGGTTGCGACGCCAACTCCTCACTGGAAAGACCACCTATGACCGACGACATGATGAACCTGCGTGCGCTTGTGGAGAAGAGCGCGGATGCCGATCTGCTGCGCGAAATGACCCTCGGATCAAATCCAAGGGCCTTTGCCGCCGAGAATCTGGTGGAGATGGAGGTGGGCGCGGCCACCGGCGCCCCTGGGGCGAGAAGAGCCCGCTTCGGACAGCCCACCGCAATGGCTACCGCGACCGGGACAGGGAGACGCGCGCCGGCACCGTCGAACTGCGCATCCCGAAGCTCGGGAAGGGTTCCTACTTTCCCAGCTTCCTGTAGCCGCGCCGTATGGCCGAGAAGGCACTGACGGCGGTGATCCAAGAGGCCTATGTCCAAGGCATCTCGACACGTTCGGTCGACGATCTCGTCAAGGCCATCGGCATGTCGGGCATCTCCAAGAGCCACGTGTCTCGACTCTGCGAGGAGATCGTCCTTCGACAGGCTCAGGATGATGGGCGAGTGAAGGCCATCCTCGAAAGGCCGATCGAGGGCGACTGGCCGTATCTCTGGATCGATGCCACCTATCTGAAGGTCAGCCGCGGCGGGCGCATCGTCTCGGTCGCGGTCATCATCGCGGTCGGCGTCAGCACCGACGGCCGGCGCGAGGTTCTGGGCATGGAGATCGGCACCTCGGAAGCCGCGGCCCTGAGCTTGCCGAAGGGGCTGGACCGAGTTCCTGCGCAAGCTGACGCGCCGTGGCCTTCGTGGCGTGAAGCTCGTCGTCTCGGGCGCCGACGAGGGCCTCAAGGCTGCATCGATCGAGGCGACGCTGGAGCTTTGGGCGACTTCGCTACGGGAGGTGAAGGCGCGGATGCGGTCCCTTTTCACGCAGGAGCGGGTGGCGGTTTCAGTGGATCTCTTTCTGGACGGTCTACTCGGGGATATGCGGCGCAAGACCGGCTGGATGCGAGCCGAGGCGGCCGGGATCCCGGTCCGTGGCGTCAGCAGGCCATCCTGGGCGGCGGCCGCTGGGATGCGGATGCGCTGTGCAACATTGTGCGGGGTTGCGCGCTTGAGACATTGGCGGATGCTGATGCGGTTTTGGTGATTGCCGGCTTCCTGAAGCAGGGCAAGACCTCGTGCGGCGTGGCGCGTCAATATACGGGATCGGCGGGTAAGATCACCTACTGCCAGATTGGCGTATTCGCATCCTATGTGTCACGACACGGCCACGCATTCATCGATTGGGCGCTCTATCTACCGAAAGCCTCGACTGATGATCGGGACCGTACGGCCAGGGCCCATGTGCCGGAAAACGTCGGCTTTATGACCACGCCGGCACTGGCGCTTGCCATGATTGAGCGGGCCATCGCGTCGAATGTGCCATTTCCCTGGGTGGCCGCCGACAGCGTCTACGGCGTCGGCGACATCGAAATGGTGCTCAAGCGGGCCGCAAAGGGCTATGTGCTGGGCGTGAACGCCAATCGTCCCTTTCGCTCATGGGACAAACCGCCGGCCGTCGCCGGAACGGCGAAGGACATCGCCGCCGCCTTGCCCGAGGATGTCTGGCGACGCCTGTCGGCAGGCGATGGAACCAAAGGCGCACGGCTGCATATTGGGCCTATCTCGAATTGGCCGATCTCGATGCCAGTGATTTTGATGCAACATGCCCCGGCATCTGGACACGCGGGCTGTTGATTCGCCGCGATATCGCCGATGGCCATCTCGCCGTCTTCTCGACCTGGTGTCCGATTGGCACCGCCATCGAAACGCTGGTGACGGTGGAAGGGCATCGCTGGGCGATCGAAGACAGCTTCGAGACCGCCAAGAACGAACTCGGTCTCGACCACAACGAGACCCGCTCCTGGCACGGCTGGCATCGCCATGTCTCGCTGGCTTTCGCCATGATGGCGGTAATTCGCCATCGTGCCAACGCCATGCCGCCCCAAAAAAGCGATGCGGCCCTCAAGGCGCAAGTCCGGCAATTAATCCGTTGGTCGATCCGAGAAACCGCCGCATCGCCACCCGTCTCTCACGACAACGCGTTCATCCCGCTCATTTTATCGCATGGTCACCTTGGCGACGAGCACATCAGGCCGCTGCACGACGAGCACACATCAAATCAAAATCGCAACTGCAATGCTAGGACGCCTGGCAGCACATCGTCCTCAACGCCTCGGGCCCGAAGTCATTTGCCGAACGGTGGCGAACTCTCAGGTACTCAAAAGGCCTGGGCGATCAGCCATTCCCTGCCGGCTGGCCGATCCAACAGCCTGCGCCGACACCGACCGGATCGCGATGAGAACTAAAAAGGGGGCTGGAAAGGGGGCCAAAGAGAGAAGAAGCAAGCTAACCGCTTGAGAAAACTAATATTTCCGCTCAAGAATGGTGCCCAGGAGAGGACTCGAACCTCCACGCCTTGCGGCACACGGACCTGAACCGTGCGCGTCTACCAATTCCGCCACCTGGGCAGGTGCGCGGCTTCGTGTATGCGGGACGCCTTTCCCTGTCAATGCGATTTTCGGGCAATGAGAGGCGCGCCGGCCGGAGCAAGACGTCACGCGCCGTCCCGATGTCGGGAGGCGCGGGCTCGGCTCGACGGCCGACCGGCGTAGCGCCGGTTCTCCGCGACTTCCCTTGTCGGACTTCCGCCTTCGATCGTCCGGTGCCCCCGTGCTCCGCCGGCGCACTCGTGACGATCCCCCTTGCCCCTCCCGTCCCGGGACCTTCCGCGCATCGTGCTTGTTTGCCTGGAGCCACCGCGTTGTCGTCAGGCCGCAAGTCCTCCCGTGCACCCTGAAGTATTCGGCAATGACGGGGTGGCGAGTTATCGCTTCTGACTTCTTGGATTTCGCTTGCACGCACTGATTTCATTGGCGCACCCGACAGGATTCGAACCTGTGACCTCTGCCTTCGGAGGGCAGCACTCTATCCAGCTGAGCTACGGGTGCCTCGCCACGGCGATTGGACCGCAGCGCGAGACGTGCCGGACGGACCGGCGCGGCAACGTGTGCTTCATAACCGAAGCGCCGCGGCGCATCAACTGCCGAATGCGGGACGAGGCACAGGGGCCCGGATCGAAGAAGCCGACGGGACGGAGACGATGAGGGCCGAGGGCGACGGCGAGGGCGAGGGCAAGCCCAAGGACGACGGCGAAGGCGGCGACCGGGCTCGTTCTCATCGAGCGGCCTGCGATCCGCCGGCGCATTCGTCGAATGGCAGCGTGGGACCGGCGGCCGGCCGGTCATTCCGATGAGCGTGTGGCTGGTCGTTGCCGAAGACACCGCAGGCAGCCGAGACGGGCTGCGCCGGAGATTTCGGCCGTCGGTCCGGCCGGTCCGATTCCCGGCGTTGATTGGTTTCAGTCGTGCGGCGGCTTGCCCTTTCGGGGCTAGCGCTCCGTGGCGCCGGTCTCCGGAGCCGGCGCGGGGGAGACCGGGTTCATCACCTGCCCCGGCTTCCTCGGCTGCGACAGCGGCGTCGGCGTCGGCGCGTTGCCCTTGAGCAGCCCAGTTCCGGCGTAGATGCCGCCGGTCAGTTGCATCTCGAACCGCTCGCCGTCGCGTCGCCGCACCTCGTCGATCAGTTCGGCGGCCTCGTCCGCCTCGGTTCCGAGTGTCACCAGCGTCTCGCGGCCGAACGAGAGCGCCGATTCGAAGGTCTCGCGGATCTGGTAGTCCACCCCGGCATGGATGAGGTCCAGCGCCGCACCGCGGTCGAAGGCGCGCGCCAGCACCGGGGTGAGGGGGAACTCGGTCTTGAGATGCTCCACGATCCTGAGCGCAGTCTCGGCCTTGTCGACGCAGACCAGTACGGCGCGCGCGCGCCCCGCGCCCGCCGTGTGCAGGATATCGAGTCGCGTTCCGTCGCCGTAGTAGACCTTGAAGCCGAAATCGGCCGCAGCCTGGATCATCTCGACGTCGTTGTCGATGATGGAGACGTCCATGCCCTGCAGGAGCAGCGGCTGGCTGGCGACCTGCCCGAAGCGGCCGAATCCGATGACCAGCACGCTGCCGTCGAGCCCGTCGGCAATTTCCACCCCCTCGAGCGTCTGTTCGTCGCGCGGCAGGACGTAGCGCAGGCCAAGGATGGCAATCGGCGTGATCACCATGGAGATGATGACGATGGCCGTCAGTACGGCGTTGGCCTCGGCGTCGATGATGCCAACCGATGCGGCGGCGGCATAGAGTACGAAGGCGAACTCGCCCCCCTGCGCCATCAGCACGGCGCGCTCCAGCGCTTCCGAATGGCCGTGGCGCAGGAGCCGCGCGACGGCGTAGATGCCGGCCGCCTTCACCGCCATGTAGGCCACGACGTAGAGCGCGATCGTCCCCCAGTTCGCCAGCACGACCGTGAGGTCGAGCGACATGCCGACGGCCAGGAAGAACAGCCCGAGAAGGATGCCGCGGAAGGGCTCGACGTCGGCTTCGAGCTGGTGGCGGAAAGTCGATTCGGACAGGAGCACGCCGGCCAGGAAGGCGCCCATCGCCATCGAGAGCCCGCCGAGCTGCATGGCGAGTGCGGAGCCGAGCACGACCAGAAGGGCTGCCGCCGTCATCACCTCGCGCGCATGGGCGTCGGCGAGAATGCGGAACAAGGGGTTGAGCAGGTAACGTCCGGCGACGATCAAACCCAAGATAGCGCCGATGCCGATCGCCACGTCGGTCAGCCGCTCGGTCGTGGAGGCCTCGCCTCCGCCGGGTGCCAGGAAAGCGATGAGGGCAAGCAGCGGCACGATGGCGAGATCTTCCAGGAGCAGGATGGAGACGATTCTCTGGCCCCGCGTGGTCGCCATCTGGCCCCGCTCCTCGAGGAGCTGCATGACGATCGCCGTCGAGGTGAGCACGAAGCCCGCGCCCGCCACGAAGGAGGGAGCGATGCCGAAGCCGCCGGCCAGGCCGACGCCGGTGAGGAGGACGGCGCAGAGTGCGGCCTGAAGCAGGCCCAGCCCGAAGATTTCGGTGCGCAAGCTCCAGAGCCGAGATGGCCGCATTTCGAGCCCGATGATGAAGAGGAACATGACGACCCCGAGTTCGGCCACGTGCAGGATCGCCTCGGGGTCGTCGAACAGGCGCAGTCCGAAGGGGCCGATCGCCAGGCCGGCGGCGAGGTAGCCGAGGATCGAGCCGAGCCCGAGCCGCTTGAAGATCGGCACGGCCACGACGCCCGCCCCGAGAAGGGCGACCACCTGAACCAGTTCGCCGCCGCTCGCCTCACCGGCCATGCCACGCTCCTTTTTGCGTCACCAGAGATTGTTCCCGATTTTCGCCGCCGGCGAAAGATGCGCTGCTGGCGGGAGCCCGCAGTGCCCTGATCGTCAGGCGTCTTCGAACCCGGTCAGGACGCCGACCGCGTTGATGCCGATCTCTTCCACCGCATAGCCGCCTTCCATGACGACGAGCGTCGGCAGCCCGAGCGCAGCGATCCGCCGGCCGATCTTCGGGTAGTCCCCGGTGATCAGCCTGAACTTCGAGATCGGGTCCTTCTCGAAGGTGTCGACGCCGAGCGACACGACGACGACGTCCGGGGAGAAGGCGGTAAGGTGCGCGCAGGCATCCTCCAGGGCTTCGCTCCAGCGCTCCCAGGCGGTACCGAATGGCATGGGGTAGTTGTGGTTGAAGCCTTCGCCCGCGCCTTCTCCGCGCTCGTCGGCATGGCCGAGGAAGAAGGGATATTCCACCATCGGATCGGCATGCAGGTTGAGCACCTGCACGTCGCCGCGGTGGTAGAAGATCTGCTGCGTGCCGTTGCCGTGGTGATAATCGACGTCGAGGATGGAGACCCTTCCTGCCCCCTGATCGCGCAGCCATTGCGCCGCGACGGCGGCGTTGTTGACGTAGCAGTAGCCGCCCATGAAGGAGGAGCCGGCGTGATGTCCCGGCGGACGGCAGAGTGCGAAGACGGCGCGTTCACCGGCATTCACCAGCGAGGCGGCGGTCAGGGCCGTGTCGTGGGAAGACTTGATCGCCTCCCACGTGCCGGCCACGAAGCCGGCGCCTCCGTCGAAGGAATAGTAGCCGTGCAGGGCTTCCACCGCTTGCGGCGGCACGTCGCCGCGCAAACCGCGCGTGGGCCACGCGAAGGGCAGGGCGGTGCCGCCGCGGCCCTCGGCGGACCAGCGCTCCCAGACGGTCGGCAGGAAGTCGAGATAGCCGGCATCGTGGACCTTCCTGGCACTGGAGAGATCGAACGGCTCCGGCGCGAGAATCGGCCCGAGATCCACGGCTTCGATGCGCGCGCGAATGAACTCGGCACGGGACGGCATCTCGAACGCTGGCAGCAGCTCGCCGGCCAGCAGTTCCAGGTTCCCGGCGTGCCCGGCATGCTTTGGTGAATAGACGGATTTCAACGGGTCCTCCGTGTGCATTACGTTGGGTAATCCGCACTCAAACGGTTGGATGACCCTTCAGTAAGATTTGAGCAAGTTTTGCGACGCATGCTGCCATCTTGCCGGTGATTCGTCATTGCGACGTACCGGAGGGGATATTCAAGGGTTTCGTGCCCGAGGGGGAAACATGAACTTCATTTCCTGCGTCGCTGGCGCCGCGGCGCTTGGGCTAACGGTGTTCGGGGGAACAGCGCTCGCCCAGGACCACGTCGGTCCGGTGACGGACTACGTCAACGCGAACGTGCTGCCATGGCTTTCGGACCCGCTGATCGTCAAGGCGATCAACGACCAGAATGCCGCCAACGCTTCCCTCGGCCAAGCCGAGATCGACACGCTCGACCAGAAATGGCGCGCCGAGACCGAAGCCGGCAGCCATCCGATGATCGACGAGGTGCTGGGCAATGCCCTGTCGAAATTCCTCGCCGCCAGGCAGGAGGAATCGGCCGGCATGATCGCCGAAGCATTCGTCATGGACGACAAGGGCCTCAACGTCGGCCAGAGTGCGGTGACGTCCGACTACTGGCAGGGCGACGAGGCGAAATGGCAGAAATCCTACGGCGCGGGCGCGGGAGCCATCTTCGTGGACGACGTGGAGAAGGACGAATCCACCCAGGCGCTGCAGTCGCAGGTCAGCATAGCGATCTCCGATCCGGCGACCGACAAGGTCATCGGAGCGATCACGCTGGGGATCAACGTCGAAGGGCTCTGAGCCATTCGCAATCATGGGGGCGAACGCCAGTATGGGCACTCGCAGGGTAACGAGAGTCTTCGGCCGCATGACGATCACGATGAAGCTGATCCTTGCCGCGGTCGTCGTGAACATCGCCGGCCTCGCGGCTTCGGTTTACTTCGTCGACACGACCGCCGAGCATAGCCTGTACGACCTTGCCGCCGACGGGTGGCGCATGCAGACGGGCCAGATCGCCGCCGCGGCCGCCGGCGGGATCAAATGGAAAAAACCCGAGGTCGTCGCGGACGCCTATGCCGCCTACAAGGCCGACGAAGAACGCGCGTTGTCGCGCGCGGTCGCGTTCGATGCCGACAAGGCGGAAATCACCTCCTTCGCCGCCGACGGCGTGGAGACGGCTCCCATCGATGCCGCCATCCGGGAGATTGTCGCGGGTTCGCCCGAAACCCTGAGCAGCACGATGCTCGACGGCAGTGTCGTCATGGTCGCTCCGTCAGGCCAGACCGCGGACGGCAAGCCACTTGGCTATGTCGCGCTGGCCTGGAACACGGCCGCCGTCGAGAACATCCGTTCTTCGCTGAACGCGAGCACCACCCTGGCGCAGGGCCTCTCGACCCTTCTGCTCGTCCTGCTCCTCTTCCTGACCATCCGCGTGGTCGTGGGCCGGCCGCTGAAGGCGATCAACGGCCGCATCGAAAAGCTTTCGGCGGGCGATCTGGAGACCGGGGTCGACTACCAGGACCGCTCCGACGAGATCGGGGTCATCGCCCGGGCGCTTGAGGGATTTCGCGCCGCTTCGCTGGCCAAGCTCGACGCGGACCGCGAACTGGAGGATCAGCGCCTGTCCATGGAGGAACAGCGCAGCCAGAACGACGCATCACGCGCAACCGCCGCGAAGCTGCAGGCGGCGGTCGTGCGCCTCATCGGCGCCGCGCTGTCGCGGTTGGCCGAGGGAGACCTCACCACCCGCCTGAAGGTGGATTTCCCTGCGGAGTACCAGAAGCTGAAGGACGACTTCAATCTCGCCATGGACCGGCTCCAGGACGCCATGGAGCGGATCGTGGAGACCGGCGGGCAGCTTGAGAACGGCACGAGCGAAATCCGCCGCGCCGCCGACGATCTGGCGCGCCGCACGGAACAGCAGGCCGCCACCATCGAGCAGACCGTCGCGGCCGTAGGCGAGATCACCCGTTCCGTCTCGGCCACGGCCGCCGGCGCCGGCCAGGCACGCATCGCGGTCACCGAAGTGACAGTCGATGCCGGACGCAGCGACGAGGTCGTCGGCCAGGCGATCGCGGCCATGAGCGGTATCGAGAAGTCGTCCGGCGAGATCACCAAGATCATCGGCGTCATCGACGAGATCGCATTCCAGACCAACCTTCTGGCGCTCAACGCGGGCGTGGAAGCCGCCCGCGCGGGCGAGGCGGGCCGCGGATTCGCCGTCGTCGCCCAGGAGGTGCGCGGGTTGGCGCAGCGTTCCGCCGATGCCGCGCGCGAGATCAAGCAGCTGATCCAGAGTTCGGCCGCGCAGGTGAAAAACGGTGCGCGGCTGGTGGGCGAGACCGGCGATTTCATCGAGCGGATCGCGGCCAAGGTGGGCAACATCTCCACCATCGTCGTCGACATCGCCAAGGGCGCCGAGGAGCAGGCCAACACGCTGCGAGAGATCAACACGGCGATGAACGGCATCGACACCGCAACCCAGCAGGGGGCGGCGATGGCCGAGCAGTTCACCGCCACCAGCCACAGCCTGGCCCAGGATGGGGTCGAGCTCAAGCGGCTGATCGCGCACTTCAGGACGGAAGGCGATGCCCACGCACGTTCGCACGGGCAACCCGCCGAAAGCCGCCCGCGCGTCCAGCCGGCGGAAAGCTATCCGCGAAGCCAGTCGGGCCAAAGCCGTCAGCGTGTCCAGGAGCGGCTCCGGCCGGCGCCGCGCGGCCGGCCAATCGCTCACGGATCCGCGGCGCTCGATCTTCACGCCGACGAGGATGGCTGGGAGGAGTTCTGAGCCTGCCATAGGCCGGCCCTGAAAATGCCGGATATGCCCGACTTCGAACCGCGGTGGAACGTCCGCACTCGCGACCACCGGAACAAGGGCGAGTTCCGCAATTGCCCTCCGGTCAGCCGCTGGGCTTCCCGCCTTTCCGCCTCAGCACGTAAACATCCATGATCCAGCCGTTCTCGTCGCGCGCGGCGGTTCGCTTCGCCTCGATCTCCCCCGACTTTTCGGCGAGATCGCCCGCCACGATCATCTCCTGCTCGAGCCCGAGATAAGCGCCCCAGAAGATGTCGTAAGCATCCTGCGCGACGTGCCGGAATGACATGTCGCCGTCGAGCATGACCACGATCGTGTCGGCGGCGTCGGGTGGCGCGTCTTTCAGTTTTCGTCCGGTGGTGACGAGCACCGGGTTCCCGACGGTATTGAGCGGCATGGCGTGGCTGGCGGCGAGCGCCTGAACGCTGGTGATGCCAGGGATGACCTCCAGCGCGAATTCCATGGAATGCGTGGTGCGCAGTCGGTCGAGGATGCGCAGGGTCGAGTCGTAGAGCGAGGGATCGCCCCAGACGAGGAAGGCGGCGGTGCCGCCGCCGGGAACTTCCCGCGCCAGTAGGTCCCGGTAGGTCGCGGCGATCGCCCCGTGCCAGTCGTCGACCGACTTCAGGTAGGTTTCGCTGCCGTCGCGCTGAGGCAGGTCGAACTCAACGATGCGCGTGTTTCCGTTCTCCAGGAACCGTCGGCAGATTTCGCGGCGCAGTTCGGCCAGGTCTTCCTTGGCGCTTCCCTTGCGTGGCAGAAGCACGATGTCGGCGCGGTTCAGCGCTTTGATCGCCTGCACCGTCATGTGCTCCGGATTGCCGGCGCCGATGCCGATGACGAGCAGCTTCAGCATGGCGACTATCCTTCCGAGACCCCCGCCTCGGCGAAGGTCGCCATGCCGGAATGGCAGGCAAGCGCTCCGCGCAAGATGTTGACGGCCAGGCAGGCGCCGGAGCCTTCGCCGAGCCGCATGCCGAGATCGAGCAGCGGCCGCAGTTCCAACCGCCCGAGCAGCCTGCCGTGCTGGGCCTCGGCTGAGACATGGCCGGCGAGGCAGTGCGACAACCCTCCTTCGGCGAGCTTCGCCAGCGGCGCGGCGGCGGCGGTGGCGACGAACCCGTCGAGCAGCACCGGAACTCCGCGCAGGCGCGCCTCGAGCACCGCTCCGAAGATTGCGGCGAGCTCGCGCCCGCCGACGAGCCGCGCCGCCTCCAGCGGGTCCGAAAGCCGGTCGCCATGGAAGCCGAGGGCGGCGTCGACGGTCTCCGCCTTGCGGGCGAGGCCGGCGTCGTTCACGCCGGTGCCGCGGCCGACCCATTCGGAACCCGTTCCGCCGAACAGTGCGGCGCAGAGCGTGGCGGCCACCGTCGTGTTGCCGATGCCCATCTCGCCGACGCATACGAGTTGGGCGCCGTCCGGCACCGCCGCGCGCCCCGCATCGACGGCTGCCACGAACGCGGCCTCGTCCATGGCCGGTCCCTGCGTGAAGTCGCCCGTCGGGGTGTCGATGTCGAGCGGCACCACTGTGAGGTCGATGCCCGCCTGTCGCGCCAGCTGGTTCACCGCCGCGCCGCCGGCCGCGAAATTGCCCACCATCTGCGCCGTGACGGCCGCGGGAAAGGCGGAGACGCCGCGTTGCGTGATGCCGTGCGAGCCGGCAAAGATCAGTGCGACCGCCTTGTCGATGGTGGGGATGTCGCGGCCCTGCCAATGGGCCATGAACTCCGCCAGTTCTTCCAGCCGTCCGAGGCTTCCCGGCGGCTTGGTGAGGACCGCCTGACGAGCGCGCGCGGCCTGCGCGGCGCCTGCGTCGCCTGCGGGGAGATCGCAGCAGAGTGCGCGGATGGTCTCGATGCTGCCGGTTCCGGCCATGATTGCTCCGTCAGGTGAGGATTGCCGCCGCGGCAAGCAGCAGCACGATTTCGCAGGATTGCTGGAGCGCACCCAATACGTCGCCGGTCTGCCCGCCTATCTGGTGGCGCGCGAGCATGGCCAGCCCGAAGAAGACCGCCGCGAGCAACAGCGCGGAAAGGACGGCGAAGCCGAGGCCGAGCGGCAGGAGAGCGAGGAAACCGAGGCCAAGCGCGCCCAGTGCGACGTTCCTGTCGATGATCCCGAGCCCGGCCGAGAGCCCGTCGGTCCTGGCCGGTAGGACGATCGACGCGAAGGCAGGGAGCACCGCGCGTGAGCCGGCATGTACAGCAATCAATGCGACGAGCAGGCCCCATCCGCCCTCGGCCGCAGCGATGGCCGCGATCGCACTCCACCTGGCCAGTGCCGAGAGGAGGAGCGCCAGCGTCCCATAGCTACCGATGCGGCTGTCGCGCATGATGGTGAGCTTGTCGCCGCGCGTCCTGCCGCCGCCGAACCCGTCGGCGACGTCGGCCGCCCCGTCCTCATGCAGCGCGCCGGTGACGAGAATGCCCGCCGCCAGCGCCAAGACGGCGGCGGCACCCGAAGGCAGCGAAAGCCACAGCGCCAGGCCGCCTGCCACCCCCGCGACGACCCCAACGACAAGGCCGGCGACCGGAACTGCCCAGAGCGCATGCGTGAAGGACCGGTGCCGCGGCAGGTCGGGCAGCGGCAGGCGCGTGAAGAAGCCGAGGCAGAGCAGGATGTCAGCCACGAAAGGGTTGTCCAGGAAGCGCCCGCCGCTCATGCCTCAGCCACGCGCGATTGCATGGAAGAATGCACCGGTGACGTTGCCGCGCCGGCTTCCCGAAGGGCCGAGGCTGTTGCCGGGCGCGTCCCACAGGTCGGCCAGCGGCGCGTCGTTGCCGGGCTCGACGACGCGCGAATAGTGGAATTCGTGGCCGCGAATCTCGTCGCCGGCGCGACCGACGACGCTGTCGGTGGCGAGCCGTGCCTTGCGATAGCCGAGATTGATCCGGCGCTTGGCATAGCTGGTGGTGTGGCCGAGCAGGCCGGCCATGCGGTGGGTGATGCCGTCGGCATCTTCCAGCGCCTCGCCGAGGACCATGTAGCCGCCGCACTCGCCATGGACCGGCTTCGTCTCGGCAAAGCGCGAGAGGCCGTCGCGGAACTCCAGCGCCGCCGCGAGCTTTCCGGCGTGCAGCTCCGGATAGCCGCCCGGCAGCCAGCAGACATCGCAGGATCGGTCCGGCGCTTCGTCGGCCAGCGGCGAGAAGGCAACGAGTTCGGCGCCCGCTTCGCGCCAGTGGCGGACAACATGGGGATAAACGAAGCTGAAGGCGGCGTCCTCGGCAATCGCGATGCGCTGCCCGGGCGGCGGAATCAGCGCCTCTTCTGAACCCGCGCCGGGATCGACGGGCGCCGCCGCCTCCAACACCCTGTCGACATCGATCGACTTTTCCATCACGTCGGCCAGCCTGTCGATGAAGGCCTCGAGTGCGGCGTGTTCGCGCGCCTGCACCAGCCCGAGGTGCCGCTCCGGCATGGCCATGTCGGCATTGCGCCGGATCGCGCCGAAGACGGGAATGCCGCGCTCCTCGATAGCCGCGCGCGACTGCACCTCGTGCCGGTCGCTGGCGACCTGGTTGAGCACGACGCCCGCGACCCGCACCTGCGGATCGAAGGTGAAAAAACCGTGCGCGATCGCCGCAGCCGTCTGCGACTGCCCGGAGATGTCGAGCACCAGCAGCACGGGCAGGCCGAAGCCGCGCGCCAGATCGGCGGCGGAGCCGGTGCGGCCTTCCTCGGTGCGCACGCCGTCGAACAGCCCCATGGCGCTTTCGACGATCATCACGTCCGCGCCGTCGGCCTGTTGCGCGATCAGCCGCTCGATGAGGTGCGGCGGCATGGCCCAACTGTCGAGATTGACGCCCGGCCTGCCGGTGGCCGCGGCATGGAAACCGGGGTCGATGTAGTCGGGCCCCGATTTCGCCGCTGCCACCACGAGGCCGCGCCGGCCGAAGGCGCGCATGAGGCCTACCGCGACGCTGGTCTTGCCGGAGCCGGAGCGCGCCGCCCCGACGATGAAGCCGCGCGGGCTCATGCCGTCTGGTCCGTCCGGGCGAGCGACTGGAGTTCGTCGCGGAAGGAGACGATGTCGCCCACCACGATCAACGCCGGCGAGCCTACGCCCGCCTCCCGCGCGCTGCGGTGGATGGTGTCGAGCGTGGCGACGACGATCCTCTCGTCGGGCGTCGTCGCCGACATGATGACCGCCGCCGGGGTCCCTCCCGGCAGTCCGCCCGCCACGAGCGCGTCCGCGATCGTCTCGAGGTTGCTCATGCCCATGTAGATGACGATCGGCTGGCCTGTCGCCGCGAGAGCGGCCCAGTCGAGACAATCGTCGTCGTCGGCGGCGTGGCCGGTGGCGAAGGTGATCGCCTTGTTGATGCCGCGCATGGTGGCGGGAATGCGCGCGTCGGCGAGGGCCCCAAGCGCGGAGGTCACGCCGGGAAGAAAGCGGAACGGAATGCCGGCGCGCGCAAGCTCCAGTGCCTCCTCGGCGCCGCGGCCGAACATGTTGGGATCGCCGCCCTTGAGCCGCAGCACCCGATTGCCCGCCCGGGCCAGATCGACGATCAACGCGTTGATGTGCGCCTGCGCGAAGGAGGGCGCACCGCCACGCTTTCCGACGAAATGCAGCGAGGCTTCCGGTGCGGCGCGCAGCACGGTGGGGTCGACGAGCGCGTCGTAGACGACGGCGTCGGCCTGCGACAGCGCATGGACGACGTCGAGCGTCAGGCAGCCGAGCCCGCCCGGCCCGGCGCCGGCCAGCCACACATGGCCGGGTTCGAAGGTGGCGCCCTGGAAGGGGAGGCGGCCGATGGAATCGCGCAGCGTCATGGCATGTCCCTGCCGCGGAAACGGCGCTGGTAAGCGGCGTCGTAGAGCGCACTTTCGCGGAAGTCCTCCGCTTCCAACCCCCGCCCGACGAAGACGATCGCGGTCCGGTCGATGGGCTCCTCGGCGACGCGCGCCTCGATGTCGGAGAGCGTGCCGGCGACGATGCGCTCGTCCGGCCAGGTGGCGCGCACGACGATCGCAACGGGGCAGTCCGCGCCGTAGAGCGGTGTGAGTTCGGCGACGATCCGGTCGAGCGCGTGGATCGCGAGGTGGATTGCCAGCGTCGCGCCGGTCCGGCCGAAGGCGGCGAGCGTCTCGCCGTCCGGCATCGCCGAGGCACGGCCCGAAACGCGCGTGAGCACGAGGCTCTGGTTGACTTCGGGGATGGTCAGTTCGCGTCCGAGCGCCGAGGCGGCCGCGGCGAATGCCGGCACGCCGGGCGTCAGCGTGTAGGGGATGCCGAGCGCACGCAGCCGGCGCATCTGTTCCGCCACTGCGCTCCACACCGACAGGTCGCCCGAATGCAGCCGCGCGACGTCCTGACCCGCCGCGTGGGCGGCGACGTACTCGGCCTCGATCTCGTCGAGCGACATGGGCGCGGTGTCGACCTTGTGCGCATGGGCCGGGCAATGGTCGAGCAGTTCCGTCGGCACGATCGAGCCGGCATAGAGGCAGACCGGGCAACGCGCGAGCAGGTCGCGGCCGCGGACGGTGATGAGGTCGGCGGCGCCCGGCCCCGCGCCGATGAAATGCACCGTCATGGCCGCGCTTCCGCATGCGCGATCGCGCAGGTCGCCGGCCCGATGGCAATCCGTGGCCCAAGCAGGCGCGCGGCAGGACCGGCGACGGCCAGTGCCGCCGCTTCTGCCGCCGAGCCGTGACCCGTTGCGGCAAGGGATGCTTCCGATCGGGTCAGCGTCTTCTTCTCCGTAGCTTCCAGTGCCGCCTCGTCCGCGAGGATCAGCGGCCGTTGCAGCAGGCCTGCTACATCGGCCAGCGCTGGTTCGCCGCGCTTTTGCGGCAGCGACGCCAGCGCGTCGATCTGCGTCCTCCCCAGTCCATGCGCCGACAGCGCGGCATCGAGCGCGGCGAGAACCTCATCTACGGTGACGCCCTTGCGGCAGCCGATGCCCGCGACCATCACGGCTTGCTCCATGTCCACTGCGTCACCGGCATGGCCGGCCGCCAGCCGCTCATGCCGCCGACGGGCGCGGCGCGGGTGACGCCGATCCGCGAGAGTTCGCCGCCATTGCGGGCGTAAAGGTCGAGCAGGACGGCCTCCATTTCCAGCGTCACGGCATTCGCGACCAGCCGTCCGCCGGGACGCAGCCGTCCCATGGCGGTCTCCACTACGCCGTTGCGCGAGCCGCCGCCGCCAACGAAGATCGCGTCAGGGTCGGGGAGACCGGCGAGCGCCTCCGCTGCCTGCCCTTCGACGATCCTCAGCCCCGGAACTCCGAGCGAACTCGCATTACCGCGGATGCGCGCCGCGCGATCCGCTTCCGCCTCGATCGCCACGGCGCGCATCGACGGATGCGCGAGCATCCAGGAGATTGCGATCGAGCCAGAGCCGGCGCCGATGTCCCACAGAAGCTCGCCGCGCCGGGGCGCCAGCGAGGAAAGGGTGACGGCGCGGATTTCGCGCTTGGTGATCTGGCCGTCGTGTTCGAACAGATCATCGGGCAGGGCCGATGCGAGCGGGATGGTCCTGTCGCCATCGCCGCACGAGGCTTCGATCGCGACGACGTTCAGGTCCGCGAAGGTCTTGTCGCCGAGCGCGTCGGCGCGTAGCGTGGTAACTGCTTCGGCCGGACCACCGAGCGCTTCGAGGACGTAGAACCGCGAGCCGCCGAAACCGCTTTCGCACAGAAGCCGCGCGATCTCGGCTGGCGACCTGCCGTTCGAGGTCAGCGCGAGGATGCGTGCACCATCATTCAGCAGTGGCCGGATCAGCTCGACCGGGCGGCCATGCAGCGAGATCGTCTCAGTCTCCTGCAAAGCCCAGCCGAGCCGCGCCGCCGCCAGGCTGAAGGCGGACGGCGCCGGATAAGCGCGGAACTCGGCCGGATCGACGTGCCGCGCCAAGGTCGCGCCGACGCCGTGGCAGAACGGATCGCCGGACGCCAGCACGCAGACATTTCGTCCTCGCGCGGCGATCACGTCAGTCATGCCGGTATCGAAAGGGACCGGCCATCGGCAGGCCTCGCCGCGGATCGCCGGTGCGGCCAGTTCGAGGTGCCGCGCGCCGCCGAAGACGATCTCCGCCTCGCCGATCGCCTGCCGCGCCGCAGCGCCGATGCCGTCGAGCCCGTCCTCGCCGATGCCGACGATCGCCAGCCACTTTGCCGTTGCGCCGGCCGGCATGTCCTTCCTAGATGGCGGCATGGCGACCCCGCATATCCTCATCCTCGGCGGCACCGGCGAAGCGCGCCGTCTTGCCGAAAAACTCGTCGCACACGGCGATGCGAATGTGACGCTGTCGCTCGCCGGCCGCACGGCCGCTCCGCTGGCGCAGGCCGGCGAGGTCCGCATCGGCGGCTTCGGCGGCGCCGACGGGCTGACGGAGTGGCTGCGGGCGCATGCGGTGGACGTCCTGGCCGATGCCACGCATCCCTTCGCCGCGCGCATCTCGGCCAACGCCATCGCCGCGGCCGAAGCTGCCTGCATTCCGTTGGTCGTTCTCCGGCGTACGGAATGGCAGCGGCAGCCGGGCGACAACTGGATCGATGCCAGGACCGTCGCCGAGGCGGCTCGGCTCCTCGGCGATGAGCCCCGAACGGTCTTCCTCGCCATCGGCCGGCAGGAACTGGTACCGTTCGGTGCCCTCCCGCAGCACCGCTACGTCGTGCGTAGCGTCGATCCGGTCGATGCCGGGAATGCCTTGCCGGGAGCGACTTACATCCTCGATCGCGGCCCATTCACGGCAATTGCTGAGCGTCAGCTTCTGCATACGCATGGCATCGAGATCGTCGTCGCCAAAAACAGCGGCGGGGAGGCGACCTACGGCAAGATCGCCGCCGCGCGCGAACTCTCGGTGCCGGTCGTCATGGTCGGCCGCCCGCCCGTCGGCGCGGCCGAGTCCGTTTTGACCGTCGAGAAAGCGCTGGCGAAGATCCGTCATCTCGCCGGCCTTCCGGAAGAGCGCGGCGAATAGACGATCGGCGGCAATCCGTCACGTTCGACGATGCGCGTCTCCGGCGAGCCGACGATGACGCAGGTCGCCATGTCGGCCATTCCGGCCGCGGCGTCGGCCAAGGGCACCGTTGTCATGCGCTCGTCCGGCCGTCCGGCGGCACGGCCGAAGACGACGACGGTCTCGCCCGGGAGCACCTCGCGCAGGATGTCGAACCCCTTGTCCAGCTGCCAGGGCCGGGCGCGGCTGACGGGATTGTAGAGCGCGATGACGAAGCCCGCCCGGCCCGCGGCGCGCAGGCGGTTTTCGATCACATCCCAGGGCTTCAGGTTGTCCGACAGCGAGATCGCGCAGAAATCATGGCCGAGCGGCGCGCCGATGCGGGCGGCGACCGCCAGCATCGCGGTGACGCCCGGAACCACTTCGAGTTCCAGCGCGCGCCATTCGGCCGGCCCGTACTCGATCGCCTCGCAGACGGCCGCGGCCATAGCGAAGATGCCCGCGTCGCCGCCGGAGACCACCGCCACCTGCCGGCCCTGTGCCGCCGCCGACAATGCCGCCCCGGCGCGCGAAAGCTCCTCGCGGTTGTCGGAGGCGTGGCGGGTCTGGTGCGATCCGAGCGTCAACCGGTCAAGGTAGGGGCCGTAGCCGAAGAGGTCAGTCGCCGCCGCGATCGCCGCGCTCGCCTGCGGCGTCGTCTGGTCGGGGCTACCGGGCCCGATGCCGACCACGGTGATCCTTCCGCTCATGCCCGGCTGCTCCAGCCGGGCACGAGCACGATCGAGAAATAGGGCGCGGCATCGTCCGGCTTGTCCGCCAGCCGCATGGTCACCATGGCGGCCATGGTCGCCCGCTCCACGTAGATCGCGGACTCCAGCCGTCCCGCCGCCACAAGCGCGCGGCGGATTCTCGGCAGATTGCGGCCGACCTTCATGATCACGCAGGCTTCAGTCGCCGCGATGCGCCTCGCCAGTTCCGCCTCGTCCAGCGTGCCGGGAAGCACCGACAGAATGTCGTCGCCCTGCGTGATCGGCACGCCGACCGCCGACCAGGCGCCCGACATCGCCGTGACGCCGGGAATCACCTCGGTCGGATAGCGATGGGCCAGCCGCACGTGGAGGTGCATGTAGGAGCCGTAGAACAGCGGATCGCCTTCGCTCAGCACCGCGACAGTGTGACCGGCGTCGAGATGCGAGGCGACGGAAGCGGCCGCCTCCTCGTAGAACGCCGTGATGCATTCGATGTAGGTGGCATCCGAGCGGTGGATCTCGGTGGTGACGGGATAGAGCAGCGGCAGTTCCAGCACCTCGGGCCGGATGTGCGCGGCGACGATGGCGCGGGCATTGCCGTTGTTGCCGCGCTTGGCGAAATGCGCCACGACGTCGGCCTCGCGCAGGGCGCGAGCCGCCTTCAGCGTCAGGAGTTCCGGATCGCCGGGGCCGGTCCCGACGCCGATCAGCCGCCCCGTCACAGGCCCGGCCTCGCCAAGGCGTTGACGGCCGCCGCGGTCATGGCGCTCCCGCCGAGCCGACCCCGCACGATCGCCCAGGGCACGCCGTGGTCGCCCTGCGCCAGCGCATCCTTGGATTCGGCGGCACCCACGAAGCCGACGGGCATACCGATGATCGCCGCCGGTTTTGGCGCGCCGCCCTTCAGCATGTCGAGCAGGTAGAAGAGCGCTGTGGGCGCGTTGCCGATGGCGACGACCGATCCGGCGAGACGGTCTCGCCACAGTTCGAGCGCGGCGGCCGAGCGCGTGTTGCCGATCCTGGCGGCGAGTTCCGGAGTGCGCGGGTCGCGAAGCGTGCAGATCACGTCGTTGCCGGCGGGAAGCCTGGCCCGCGTGACGCCCTGCGCCACCATCTCTGCGTCGCACAGGATCGGCGCCCCTGCCGAGAGTGCTGCCCGCGCGGCCGCGACGAACCCTTCGGAGAAGGCGAAGTGCCTTGCCGCCTCCACCATGCCGCAGGCGTGGATCATGCGCACGGCGACATCCGCCTCCGCCTCGTCGAAGCGGGAGAGGTCGGCCTCGGCGCGGATGATGGCGAAGGATTTTTCGTAGATCGCCGTCCCGTCGCGGATGTAGTCGGTCGTCGTCAAGCGGATCGTCTCCGTTCGGGGATGTGGGGAGCGGCAAAGGCGGACAGGACGCGGCGGATCTCGGTTCCCACCTCCACGCCCTCCGCAACGATCTCGCAGCCCTCGGCCGCGCCGACGAGGGAAAGCGACGGCCCGGCCGGCTTCGCGCATTGCTTGGCGCAGCCCGAGACGTGGACCATGCCTTCGGCCGGTAGCACCTCTGGATGGTTCTGGACCAGCCGGGCGGCGATGTCGCGTGTCGGCAGGAAGGCCGAGGCACAGTCCGGCGCCCCTGCGCAGGTGATGATGCGCAACCGCGGGTCGTCGGCGCGTGTGACGAGACCCAGCCGCTCGGCGGCAGCGACCAGGCCCGCCCCGTCGTCCGCGGGAGATCCGATGACGAGCAGGCCCTTGCCAGGCGCGAGGCGGATTTCGTGGCAGGGATCGATTGCTTCGGCGAATTCCGAAAGCGCGGAGGCGCGCATCTGCCCGAAGGAGAGGGCGAAGCCGCGCGCGCCGGTGCCGTGCTTCAGAGCGAAGGTGCCCACCGGCGCGGACGGCGCCGGTCGCTCCGGGTTCGCTGCAGGTTCCAGATTAGTCCCGGCGCGTGACAACGCGTCGGCCGACAGATCGCGGCCGCGCGTCTCGCGGCCACCTGCGGCAAGGGCTTCGAGCAGCGAGACCGCCGCGGCCGCGGCTTGCTCGGCATCGCCGCGCCCGATGATGCGCGCGTCCGTCCGTCCGCCGCCCGCCATGACCACCCAGCCGTCGCCGTCAGCCTCGACGCGGATGTCGGCCAGCACGCCGGACAGGTTGAGGGCGCCGCCGCCGTCGACCACCACCGAAACCTTTGGCGCAAGTCGGCCAGAAAGATCGCGCCCGGCAACCTTGCTCAGGATGGCTTCAGCCAGCGGGCGTGGGTCGGCGGTCTCGTTCGCATCGAGGCCGGCGAGCGGCCCGACTCCGATCTGCAATCCGGAGAGCGCGTCGACGCCGAGGGCCGCGATGGCTTCTCCGAAAGACGCGGCGCTCACAGGCGAAAGTCCCCGAACTTGCAGGCTTCCGCGCGAGGTGATCTCCAGAACCCCGTTGCCGTGGCGTTGGGCCGCCGCGGCGATGCCGGCGAGCTGGCGTGGTGACAGGTTCCCGAACTTTGGATTGATGCGCACCAGCAGGCCGTCGCCGGTCTGCATCGGGGAAGACAGCGACGGACAGGCGCCGCGGCGAAGGATGGCGTTCATGCCGCTGCCTCCAGTCCGCGCGCCTCGGCGATCAGCGCCGCCAGGTCGTGATCCACGGAATTGCGCAGAGGATGCCACAGGCCGCGGCGGCGGGCGTCGGAAAAGCGCTGCGCGATGGCACGCGCTGCGGCCGGGTTTTCGGCAAGAAGGAAGGCGCGCACCCGCGGATCGCCGAGATAGGCGTCGTGGACGTCGCCGAGCAGCACCGGCGGGATGGCATTGGTCGTCTCGGCGAAGCCGACCAGCCGGTCGACCGTCTCGGCGAATTCGGAGGCGCCGCGCGGGCCGTGTCGCATCTGGCCCTCGATGAAGCGCCGGTTGAGCGCGCGCGCCCGCACCGTGCGCGTCACGGCTGCCACGACCGAGCGTGCGCGGGGGCGTTGCGGGCTGGTGGTGTCGAGCATGATCACGTCGGCCTTGCCGCCAAGGGTGGCGACCGCCGCCGCGAAGCCGCCGGCGAAGGCGACGTCGGCCGAGCCTTCGAGGATGTCGCGGCCGGGATCGTCGCTGGAATGGACCAGCAGATCGGCGCCGGCGACGCGGTCGGCGAACCGGCCGGGCGCGGCGCGGCCTTCGCCCTCGATGCCGCCGAAGGCATGTGAGGAGGCGTCGAGATAGGCGCGGCCGAGCTCCTCGCGGGTTTCCCACGCGCCGCTCGCGAGCTTCTCCTCGATGCCCGACCCGTAGGTGCCGGGCGCGGAGCCGAAGATGCGCGCGGGCCGCTCCCCGGCCCGACGCGCCTCAAGGGCCAGCGGGTTGTCGTCGTCCTCCTCCGTGCGTTGCGCAATTGCCGCGACGGCCGCGTCGATCAGCGCGATCTGCACCGGGAACATATCGCGGAAGAGCCCGGAAATACGCCAGGTGACGTCGACGCGCGGGCGCCCCATGGCGGCGGGCGGCAGGACCTCGATGCCGGTGACACGGCCGGTGGAATGGTCCCATTGCGGCCGGCAGCCCATCAGCGCCAGACCCTGCGCGATCTCCTCGCCCCCGGTCCTGAGGCTGGCGCTGCCCCACAGGTCGATCACCAGCGAGCGCGGGTAGTCGCCATGGTCCTGCAGGTAGGAGCGGATGACCTCGTCGGCGGCCTTGCGGCCGAGTTCGGCCGCGATCGGCGTGGGCATGGTGCGCGGGTCGGCGGCGAAAAGGTTGCGCCCGGTCGGAAGCACGTCGGTGCGCCCGCGCGAGGGCGCACCGGAAGGGCCGGGCCGCAGGTGGCGCCCGTCGAGCGCGTCGAGCAGCGCCTGGTGCTCGGCACCGGCGCTGGCGATCCGCGCCGGATCGGTGTCCGCCTCCGACGCACGTCCGAAGACGTGCAGCCCGTCCTTCACCGCGAAATCCTTCAGGTCGCAGAGCCAGGCATCGATCTTCATCAGCGCCTCGTCGGGCGCCTCGACGTCGACGCCGGCCTCGCGCGCCAGTCCTGTCTTCGCCGCCGTCTCGACGATCAGCGCGGCGAGCCGGTCGCGGCGGCGCCGGTCGAGACCGTCGGCCTGGGCGTACTCGTCGACCAGCCGTTCCAGCGTCTGCTGGTCTTCCGACAGGCCGGCGTCGGCGAGCACCGGCGTCAGGTGCCCGATGGTGACCGCCGCGATGCGGCGCTTGGCCTGCGCGGCCTCGCCCGGATTGCTGACGATGAAGGGATAGATGACTGGCAGCGATCCGGTGACCACTTCGGGGAAACAGTCTTGCCCGAGCGCCACCGTCTTGCCCGGCAGCCATTCCAGCGTGCCGTGCGCGCCGACATGGACGAGCGCGTGGCAGCCGAGCGTCTTGCGCATCCACAGGCCGAAGGCGACGAGCGCGTGGCGCGGCGGCAGCGCGGGATCGTGATATTCGACGCGCCGGTTTTCCGAGCGTCCCCGATCCGGCGCGAAGGCGACCGTGACGTTGCCGAAACGGGCATGGCGAAACACGAAGTGGCCGTCCGGCGCATCGTCTTCAGGCGCGCCCCAGGCGGCGTCGACCGTCTCAAACGCTTCCGGCGACAGGCCAGCGGAGAGCCGGCGGTAGTCCTCAATCGAAATGGCCGGTCGCTGCCGGTCGATCATCCGCATCAGCTCGCGCGGGGAATCGGGAATACCCTCGACCGAATACCCCTCGGCGCGCATGTCGCGCAGCATCTCCAGCACGCTTTGCGGCACGTCGAGCCCGACCGCGTAGCCGGCCCGGCCCGTCGCGGCGGGGTAGTCGGGTACGACGATCACGATCCGGCGCTCCGGGCGCAGCGTCGCTTGGAGCGTCAGGAATGCCGCGATGCGGCTTGCGACCTGCTCGACGCGATCCGGTTCCGGCCGGTTGACCTGCAGCCGCACACCCAACACTTCGTCGGGTGCGGCCGTGTCCTTGAATGAGATGGCGCCGGCGGCGATGCGTCCGTCTAGTTCGGGCAGGACGACATGCATCGCGAGGTCGGCGGGCGCGAGCCCGCGCTGTCCCACCTGCCAGGCCTCGCGCCGCGTCGTGGCGATGGCGACCTGGAAGACCGGCAGGCCGAGTTCGTCGAACAGTGTCGTCTCGCCCGGTTCCGCCCCGAGCGCGAAGGCGGTGGCGGTGAGCATGAGCCTCGCGGAGAAACGTTCCGCCGTATCCCGTGTGAGGTCCTGTGCTTCTCGGTCGCGCAGGCTGCCGACGAAGATCGGCAGGGCCAGGATGCCTTTTGCCGAAAGCGCGCGGACAAGCGCGTCGATCGGCGCCGTGTCGCCGGCGAGCAGCATGGAGCGATAGAAGATCAGCGGCGCCACGGGTTGCCCCGCTTCTGCGAGACGCTCGAAATGGCCGCGCTCGACCGCGCCCGCGCCCGGCGCGTAGTATCCCGCCTTGGCGACCGGACGGGCGCTATCCGGCTCGGCGATCCCGGAACCTGCAAGTCCCGCCAGCCGACGCAGCGCAATCGCGAGATTGTCCGGTCCGCCATCCCGGAAGCATTTCAGCAGAGCGTCGTAATCGGACACCGGCACGGTTGAGAGCCCCGCCAGCCGCTCGTCGCGCTCGCTGCATTCGCCGGGCAGCAGCACCAGCGCGATGCCTTTGCGCCGGGCGGTCGCGGCAAGCTGGTCACAGCCGTAGGACCACCACTCGTAGCCGCCCAGAAGCCGAACCAGAACCACGCGCGCATGGGCGGCCGTCTTCTCGATCCACAGATCGACCGACATCGGATGCCGCAGGTCGCGCAGATGCGCCAGCCGAAGCGAAGGCAGCGCGTCGCGCGCGGCGTTCCAGCCCGCGGCCATGCCGGAGATGTCGCTGTCGGTGAAGGACAGGGCAACCATGTCCGCAGGCGCCTGGGCCAGATCGATCGGCTCGATCAGGCTGTCCAGGGAAGCGGTGCCGGTCGCCAGGATGTGCATGGCATCACGCCGCGAGGAGCTTTTCCACCGCCGCGCGGTCGAGCCCCTTGAGGCCGATCACGACGAGGCGGGTGGTGCGGTCTTCCTCCGGCCGCCAGGCGCGGTCGTAGTGATGCGTCACGCGCGGGCCGACCGCCTGCACCAGAAGCCGCATCGGCTTGCCCTCGACATGCGCGAAACCCTTCAGCCTGAGCACGTTTTCGGCCTCGGCCGCCGCCGAAACCCTTTGCGCCAGCGCTGCCGGATCGGAGATCGCCGGAAGCTCGACAACGAAGCTGTCGAAATCATCGTGCTCGTGGTCGAGCTCGTCGTCGTGATGCGTCTTGCGGTTCTCGATGTCGTCCTCGACAGCGAGCCCGAGGCCGAGCACCGCGCCGGCGTCGATGCGGCCGTTGGCGCTCGCCACGATCTTCACCGCGCGCGGCAGGTGCGCCTCGATAGCGGCGGTCGCTCGGGAGCGTCCGGCATCGTCGAGGAGGTCGCTCTTGGACAGCACCACCAGATCGGCGCAGGCGACCTGGTCCTCGAACACCTCCTCCACCGGATCGTCGTGGTCGATGGTCCTGTCGGCCTCGCGCTGGCGAAGCAGCGCCTCGCGGTCGCCGGTCACCTCGCCCGCCGCGAGCGCCGGGCCGTCCACGACGGCGATCACCCCGTCGACGGTAACGCGGTTCTTCACGCCCGGCCACTGGAAGGCCTGCACCAGCGGCTTTGGCAGGGCAAGCCCCGAGGTTTCGATGAGGATGTGGTCGACCCTGGGCTCGCGCGCCAGGATCTTGTCCAGCGCCGGCACGAAGTCGTCGGCGACCGTGCAGCAGATGCAGCCGTTGGCGAGTTCCACGATGTCCTCGTCGGCGCAGTTCTCGACGCCGCAATTGCGCAGGATCTCGCCGTCTATGCCGACGTCGCCGAACTCGTTGACGATGATGGCGAGCCGCTTGCCGTGCGATCCCTGGAGAAGATTGCGGATCAGCGTGGTCTTGCCGGCGCCGAGGAAGCCGGTGACGACCGTGCAGGGCACGCGATCGAACGAGGCGGTCATGGGATTTCCTTGAGGCTGTCGAAGGTGGGGACGCGCGCGATCAGCCCGCGCTTCAGCGGCTCGGGGCGGGCGCGGAACGGCATGAAGCCGTCGGTGGAGCGTGCGAAGAGTTCGGCGCCGGCGATCAGGTCGGGCGCGTTCGCCACATTAAGGTCGCCGAAGACGTAGGACCAGCAGCCGTCGCGCATCATCACGGCGCTGAGGCCACGCTTGCAGTTGCCGAGGCAGGCGACCTGCCGCACCTCGACCAGATCGGATGCGTCTTCTGCTGCATTGGCCGTCGCCTTTGCCAGCAACGAACCCGGCCGGGGATCGGCTTCGGGCTCGGAACGCAGGCGGCAGGAACTGCAAACGACGATCGTCACGGGCGACGCTTGCGCGCATGCCTCGTGTTCCGGCTCGGCGGCCGGTCGCTCCAGATCGTCCGGATAGACCCTCAATCCAAAAGCTCCTTACCCGGGACACCCGCCGGGCCGTGAGAGTACGATACGTCGACGGCAGGTCTCCTGGCTTCCGGCTCACCGTCCGCGCCGCCTTCCCGAAGCTTCCGCTCCAGTGGCGGTTGGCGCGCACTAACCGGCTACAGTTGCGGGGACAGCTGCGGAGTAGCCCGTCGCGAGCGCACCGCATTCCCTCTTAGCCTCCATCGTTGCGGATGAAGGACCGTCGAGGCGCATTTACGGCTTCCGCTCTGAAACTGTCAACGAGTGAGCGCGGCCCCCTTTCGCCGGTCGGCCATTTCCACTAAGGTCGTCATGTCGTCGGTTCCCCGCGAGGGGATGTGAAAGGGAACGAGGTAGGGATTTCCCGATCCTCGGCTGCCCCCGCAACTGTGAGCGGCAAGCCTTCGCCCGATATGCCACTGAAGCCAAAAGCTTCGGGAAGGCGGGCAGGGCAGTGACCCGCGAGCCAGGAGACCTGCCGCCGGCATGAATGGGAACAAGGCCCTCGGGTGGAGGGCGGAAGGGATCGAAATGGCACAGACTTCAGTCATCCGCGGCGCGGCAGCCACACGCGCGGGCATCCTGCCTCTCGCATTCGCCGGCCTGCTCGGCGTCTTCATCGTTGGTTTTGCCGGCTTCGCGCAGATGGACGTGGTCCACAATGCCGGCCACGACTACAGGCACTCCATGGCATTCCCCTGCCACTGAGGGGTTTTCGACATGGCTGTCTTTCGTAGCGCGATCTTCCTGGCCGCGATCGCCGGGCTGTTTGCCGGCATCGTGATGACCGGTCTCCAGGCCGTCTTTACGGTTCCGCTCATTCTCCAGGCCGAGACCTTCGAGGGTGCCGCGGCCCCCACCGATCACCACCACGCCGAGGCGACACAAGCCGCGCCCGACGACGGCAACCACGACCATGGCGACGAATCCTGGGCGCCCACAGACGGCGCCGAGCGCACTTTCTACACCGGCCTGGTCAACGTCGTGACCGGCATCGGTTTCGCCCTGCTGCTCGTCGCGGCATCCGAGATCGCCGGCGGCATCAGAAGCTGGCGCGCCGGCCTCGTCTGGGGCTTCGCCGGTTTCGCCGTCTTCACGCTGGCGCCCGGCCTCGGGCTTCCGCCCGAATTGCCGGCAATGCCGGCCGCCGACCTCGTCGCGCGGCAGGCTTGGTGGATCTTCACGGTCTGCGCAACCGCGGCCGGCCTGACGCTCATCGCCTTCCGCACTGCGCCGTGGCTTGCACTGGTCGGCGTCGCGCTCATCATCGCCCCGCACGTCATCGGGGCGCCGCAGCCGGCGAGCTTCGAGAGCCCCGTGCCCGAAAGCCTGCACCACAGCTTCGTCGTCGCCGTCACGATGACCAACCTGGTGTTCTGGCTGGCGATGGGGGTCGCGGTTGGCACGCTGCGCGAACGCTTCGCCGCCGGCCTGGAGGCGCCCCGGCACAGCCTTGCCTGAGCAAGGCTCGCTCACCTTCGTTCTCGGAGGCGCGCGATCGGGCAAGAGCAGGCACGCCGAAACGCTGGTCTCGGCCTGTCCCGCACCCTGGGCCTACATCGCCACGGCGCAGGCCTTCGACGACGAGATGCGCGAGCGGATCGGCCTGCATCGGGAGCGGCGCGACGGTCGCTGGCACACGGTGGAGGCGCCGCTGGACCTCGCCGATGCGATCGGAAGGGTCCCTGACGGTCAGGCACTGCTGGTCGATTGCCTGACCCTGTGGCTGACCAACGTGATGCTGGCCGAACAAGACGTCGAGGCGGCTTGCGAGAACTTGGCGACCGTTCTGGCAAAACCGCACGGGCAATGGTTCGTCGTCTCCAACGAGGTCGGCCTCGGCATAGTGCCCGACAACCGGCTCGGGCGTAACTTTCGCGATGCGGCCGGGCGTCTCAACCAGATGGTCGCGTCGAAGGCGGACGCCGTCCTGTTCATGGTCGCCGGCCTGCCGATGAAGGTGAAGTGAAGATGGCCGAAACCGAAGATGCCAGCCGCCACAAGGCCAAGATGGAGAAGCGCAAGGCGCACCAGGACGCCAAGCTGCGCGACAAGACCATCGAGAAAGGCCTGCTGATCGTCAACACCGGTCCCGGGAAGGGCAAGTCGACCGCCGCCTTCGGGCTGGCGCTCCGCATGCTCGGCCATGGCCGGCGCGTCGGTGTCGTGCAGTTCATCAAGGGCGCCTGGCACACGGGCGAGAAGGACGCGCTCGCCCGCTTCGGCGATATGGTCGCATGGCACGCCATGGGCGAGGGCTTCACCTGGGAGACGCAGGACAAGGCGCGCGACATTGCCGCCGCCGAACGCGCCTGGCAGCGCGCCCGGGAACTGATGGCCGACCCGTCCTTCGGCCTCGTCATCCTCGACGAGTTGAACATCGCGCTGCGCTACGAGTATCTCGACCTGGCGTCCGTCGTCGCCGCGTTAAGCAATCGGCGACCCGACCTCCACGTCGTCGTCACCGGCCGCAACGCCAAGCCGGAACTGATCGAGGCCGCCGACCTCGTCACCGAGATGGGGCAAGTCAAACATCACTTCGCCGCCGGCGTGAAGGCGCAGCAGGGCATCGAGTTCTAGCCGCGATGGCCGCCAGGGCGCTGATGTTCCAGGGGACGGGGTCCGACGTCGGCAAGTCGCTGATCGTCGCCGGTCTCTGCCGTGCCTTCGCCAACCGCAGCCTCGCGGTGCGCCCCTTCAAGCCGCAGAACATGTCCAACAATGCCGCCGTCACCGTCGAGAACGGGGAGATCGGCCGGGCGCAGGCGCTGCAGGCGCGCGCCGCCCGCGTTCCGCCCAGCGTTCACATGAACCCGGTGCTCCTGAAGCCACAGAGCGAGACCGGATCGCAGGTGATCGTGCAGGGGCGCATCCATGCCGCGGCCGATGCCAAGGCCTACCAGTCGCTGAAGGCGAGCCTGATGCCGGCCGTGCTGGAGAGTTTTGCCCTGCTCCGGTCCGAGGCCGACCTCGTGCTGGTCGAAGGCGCCGGCAGCGCGTCGGAAATCAATCTTCGCGCCAACGACATCGCCAACATGGGCTTTGCGCGCGCCGCAGGCGTCCCCGTCGTGCTAATCGGCGACATCGACCGGGGCGGCGTGATCGCCAGCCTCGTCGGCACGAAACACGTCGTCGATCCGGCCGATGCCGCGCTGATCCGCGGCTTCGTCGTCAACCGTTTCCGCGGCGACCCCGCGCTGTTTGCCGACGGCATGGCCGAGATCGCGCGGCGGACCGGCTGGACGCCCTTCGGGCTCGTGCCGCATTTCGAGGCTGCCCGCCGCCTGCCTGCCGAGGATGCACTGGCGCTGACCGCCAAGTCCTCGCCGCGCGCGACCGGCGGAAAAGTTCGCATCGCGGTGCCCATCCTGCCGCACATCTCCAATTTCGATGACCTCGACCCGCTGGACGCGGAGCCGGACGTCGACCTGATCCGAGTACGCCTCGGCGAGGTCATCCCCGGCGACGCAGCACTCGTGCTGCTCGTCGGGTCCAAGTCGACGATCGCCGATCTCGAGGCGCTGCGGCGTTCGGGCCTAGACGTCGATATCCACGCGCACGTGAGGCGCGGCGGCCATGTTGTGGGCCTCTGCGGCGGATACCAGATGCTCGGCCGCCGCATCGAGGATCCCTCGGGGATCGAAGGCGCGCCCGGCGGCAGGGGCGGGCTCGGTCTGCTCGACGTGATGACCGAACTCACCGAAGCGAAGTCGCTCGAATCCGTCACCGGGACGACAGCCGACGGCGTCTCCTTCTCAGGCTATGAAATGCATGTCGGCCGCACGATCGGGCCGGATGCGGAGCGTCCCTTCGCACGCCTCGCCGACGGCCGCCCAGACGGTGCCACGTCGGCTACGGGTCGGGTGGTGGGAACCTATGTCCACGGCCTCTTCGCCGACGATGCGCAGCGAAGCGCCTGGATCGCGCGGCTCGGCGGACAGGCGTCCGGGCTCGATTACGAAGAGGGGGTCGAGGAGACGCTCGACGCGCTCGCCGCGCATCTCGAGCGCCACCTCGATCTCGATGCCCTGCTCAGCCATGCGCGATGAATGCCGCCGCCACGAGGCCGACCAGCGCGATCAGCAGCGCATCGGCGCGGCGATAGATCCGCAGCGCGCGCCTTATGTCGGCCGCGCTCGCTTCGCGGCGTCCGCCTTCGCCCATCAATGCGTCCTCGACCAGCACGCCGCCGTAGCTGCGTGGGCCGGCGAGCGCCAGACCAAGCGCACCCGCCATGGCGGCCTCCGGCCAGCCGGCATTGGGCGATCGGTGTTTTCGGGCGTCGCGCCGCACCGCGCGCCAGCTTGCATCAGCATCGGCATCCTCGAGCGACCATGCGGCGCCGACGATCAGCAGTGCGGTGAGCCGCGACGCCGGAAGGTTGATCAGGTCGTCGAAACGCGCCGAGGCCCAGCCGAAGGCCTCGTGCCTCGGCGTCCGGTGGCCGATCATGCTGTCGGCGGTGTTGACCGCCTTGTAGACCGCGGCACCCGGCAGGCCGGCCACGGCGAGCCAGAAGGCCGGCGCGACGACGCCGTCGGAAAAATTCTCCGACAGGCTCTCGATGGCGGCGCGCGACACGCCCGCTTCGTCGAGGTTTTCCGGGTCGCGCCCGACGATCATGGAGACAGCCTTGCGGCCGCCTTCCAGCCCGTCCCACTCCAGCGCGTCGGCGACGGCTTCAACATGGCTGGCCAAGCTGCGCTGTGCGATGAGCGAACTCGCGACGAGGGCCGTGGCGATGATGCCCACACCCGCGCCGAACGCCGCCTGCACGAGCAGGCCCGTCGCACCCGCCGCCAGGACGAAGACGACCAGCGCGAGGATACCGGCTGCCCTTCGCGCGCCAAAGCTCCGGTCGGAGCGGTTGAGCGCGGAGTCGGCCCATGCGATCAGCCGGCCGATCCAGGTGACGGGGTGGCCGATCGCTCGGTAGAGGGCATCGGGATAGCCGACGGCGCGTTCGATCAGGAGCGCCAGGAATGCGAGCAGGGCTGACATGACGAGGCCGGGCAGGGCTCCACTGGACGAGGTCACCGATCACGGCGGCAGCCTGTCGCGGGCGGCGCGGCTGTTCCCCGACGCGCCGCTGCCCTGGCTCGATCTCTCCACCGGCATCAACCCGCACTCCTATCCGGTGGAAGGAATTCCCGCCAGCGCCTTCCGGCGGCTTCCCGAGGAATCGCGGCTGCGCCAACTTCTGGCAGCGGCCGCATCGACCTATCGGGCGCCCTCGCCCGAAAACGTCGCCGCGGCGCCGGGAACGCAGATACTCCTGCCCTTGGTCGCCGCGCTGGTGCCGCCCGGCCGTGCCGCCATCCTGTCGCCGACCTATGCCGAGCACCGCCGCGCCGCGGCCATCGCCGGCCACTCGGTGGTGGAGACCGGGGATTTAGAGGCGCTCGGAGACGCGGACCTCGGGGTGCTGGTCAATCCCAACAATCCGGACGGCCGCGTCATGCGGCGCGAGGCTTTGCTCGGTCTCGCCGCAAGAATGAGGGCGCGTGGGGGCTTGCTCGTCGTCGACGAGGCTTTCATGGACGTCGGCCCCGAGGACCAAAGCGTGGCGCCGGACGCCGAAGCCGGCGGATTCGTCGTCCTGCGTTCTTTCGGAAAATTCTACGGCCTCGCCGGCCTGCGCCTCGGCTTCGCGATCGGTCCCGCGGCAGTCCTTGCGCGCATCGCAGCGCAACTCGGCCCCTGGGCCGTCTCCGGCCCGGCGCTGGAGGCCGGCATCGCAGCCCTGGAGGACTCAGGCTGGCGCGCCGCCATGCAAGTCCGGCTGGCGGCCGAGGCTGCCCGGCTTGACGCCCTTCTCGGCCGCCACGGGCTTGACGTCTCGGGCGGCACCAGCCTCTACCGCTTCGTCAGGACGCCGCATGCCGGCGCAATCGTCGAGGCGCTCGGCCGGCGCGGCATCATCGCGCGCGCCTTCGCGCGCGACGAGCAGGCCCTGCGTTTCGGTCTGCCCGCATTCCCGCCGGAGTTCGACCGCCTCGACAACGCGCTCGGAAGCTGGTGCGACCGGCGGAGTGTTGGTCCGTGATCCACGTCACGCCTCTTTCGCGCCTCAAGGAAACCCTGCGGCTGTCCGGGGCAAGCCATCTCCTGACCCTGCTTTCGGAAGGTGCGGTCTTTTCGCGCCCCGACGGCTTCGGTGCCGACCGGTGCCTGCACCTGACGATGCACGACATCCCTGAAGCGCGCGATGGCTACACGGCCCCAGCGCCGGAGCATGTCGAGGCCCTTCTCGCCTTCGCGCGCCACTGGGACCGCGCCGCGCCGCTCGTCGTGCACTGCCACGCCGGGATCAGCCGCTCGACGGCGGCGGCCTACGCGATCGCGGCCATGCTGCAACCCGGGCGCCCGGAGAAGGAACTTGCACTCGATCTTCGGCGACTCTCCCCGATGGCCACGCCCAATCCCCTGATCGTCGCCCATGCCGACCGGCTGCTGGGACGGCAGGGCCGCATGGTCGCGGCGATCCGCGCCATCGGCCGCGGCGCGGACGCCTTCGAAGGCGTCCCCTTCGTACTCGATCTGCGCTGATCGTCCGGGCTAGTCGTCGGGCGCACCGGCGGGACTTCTTCCGGACGAGAATCCGCGTCGGGGTCGATTGATCGTCGCCGGCTTGTCTGGCTCCGGCTCATGGTTCGGAGGGAAGCGGCACCGTCGACGCAACGCGCGGAGTGGAACCATACTGGCAGCGTCGAATTGTGGTGGGGAAGGGATTCCGGAAGAGAGGATCTATTCCCATGCCCAGGAAGACCAGTTTCATGCCGTTAGCCGTTGCGGGCCTTCTCGCTTCGAGCATCGGCTTCGCGAATGCCGGAGACGTGGACAGACACAAGACCGGCTCCATCACGCCGAGCGATGCTCAAAGCAACATTGCCCCGCCTCCGCCCGATCCGCACGAACTCCGCGGAGATTTCCGGGACACCCGCCCGCCGGCTCCCGATCCGCACGAACTGCGGGGAGACTTCAGGGACACCCGTCCGCCGGCGCCGGATCCGCACGAGCTCCGCGGAGATTTCCGGGATACCCGTCCACCGGCGCCCGATCCGCACGAACTGCGGGGAGACTTCAGAGACACGCGTCCGCCAGAGCCCGATCCGCACGAGCTTCGGGGGGATTTCAAGGACACGCGGGTTCCGCCCCCCGGTGCCCTCGTCCTGGGAAACCAGTGACCGGCGCGACCTTCTTCCCCTGCTTGGCATCTTGCGCCAGTGCAGGGGAAGCGTGACCGATCCGTGGTGATCCGGGAAGAGAACCGCAAAGCCCGCGAGCGCGATTTTTCCCTGTTGCATTCCACAATGAGTTCGGCCATACAGGCCCGGCTTGCGGCGACGAAGGCCGCGCGAGCGGGTGTAGCTCAGGGGTAGAGCACAACCTTGCCAAGGTTGGGGTCGAGGGTTCGAATCCCTTCGCCCGCTCCAAATTTCTTCTAACGGAATCATGCGGTTAAAGAGGTCGCCCAAGGGCGGCCGCTTTGCTTTGTGCGTTGTGGGGCCACATCGGGGCCACGTTTGCGTACTGTTGATCTACGGGCCGCATACCGGGCCACAGTGGGGCCACGTCTTCTAGCGACGATGCGCATCGAGTAGCCTTGGAAGCGAGGTTGATTTGAGATGGGCAAGCCACGGGAAAAAAAGATCGGTCGGTGCCTGCTCACTGGTGAGGTAGGTCCATTCGCGAAATCACACATTATCCCCGACGCCTTCATGCGCCGAGCGAGCGATGCGCCCCTCAAGGAATGGGACGGGACCGGCCGTCCGAAGCGTTCGTTCACCGGCTGGTATGACACCGGCATCCTCGGTCACACGGGTGAGGCCATCATCGCCAAGTATGACGACGCCGCCGCGAAGTGCTTCATCGATCACGGCTACACCTACCGTAGTCGCCGCGACCCACTCAATCTAGGGGTCCTTACCGACAAGCTCATTCCTCGCCAAATCTACGAGATCGCCAACGTCAACGCTAAGACAATGCACCTGTTTGCCCTCTCCTTACTCTGGCGAGCGGCTGTAAGCACGTTGCCAGCGTGTTCCCTGATCACAGTACGGCCGAAGCGGCTTGAGGAAATCAGAGCGAGGCTACTGGCCGGTGACCCCGGTCCCCCAGACGAGTTTCCGGCCTACTTTTCCGTATTCTGCGGAGCGGAGGAACTGCCCAAGATGGCACCCTTCCAAATGGGGCAGCCCACGTTCGCCTGTCGGTTTTTCCTCGACGGAGTAGTTTGCTACGTCTCGCCGCGAAAGCACGCAAGGGGGCTCGCTGCATTTGAAAGTTTCTTCGTTGGTCGATGTTCCGATGTCGTCAATCTGGTGTGCGTGCCGAGCGATACCTCGCAGCATGCGAGGCGAGTGAAAGAACAAGTGGTCGAACTCTTCGACCAGCACGGCGACATTTTCCGAGGCGGGAGCCGGGTCGGAAACTTCTCCTCCAATAGCTAGGACGTTACCTTTACCTGTTTAGCGCACGGGCACCGGCGACGACTAGACCTAACGCTAGCGGAAATGTGGCGGGAATGGTTGAGTGCAAAATGAGAGATTGCAGAGAATAAAGGAAATAAGAGTGAAACGTGTCTATCTCGCATCATGCGATATTGCTTTTGAACGGAAAGCATATCTTGAGCCGATTGCCGGATACTATTGACATAGTGCGCGGGGGAGAGTACTAAGGGCGTGCTGGTCTCCAATCGATCGGTGCTGTCAGCCTTCGGGTTGGCAGCGCCAACCGGCGATGGAGCAGCAACAGCGTTCAGTCGCGGCCGGGGGTCGCAATCTAAAACGCACCCCAGCGCCTGCGATCGATTGGTAGTCAGCAAATCCCAGATCGTCGGCATCCGAGTAACCGACCCGTGACGCGTAGCGTCCCGGCAATGCGGACGCGTGTCCGCGATCTGGAGAACTACAATGTCCCTGTCCGCAGCCGCCGACGCGGCGATCTCAACTGCACCATCCGGCACCGTCATCACCATCAAGCCCGCTGAAATTGCGCGCCAGCTAATTCCAATGCTCGGTTGGCCGGACGACGTGACGCTGTTTCACCATGACGATGAAGGCCAGCGCGCCGGAGTCGTTGTCAAGCCGATTGCTAAAGTCGCAGCTGCCGTCCGGGAGGCTATGGAACTTGCTGGCGAGCGGCATGTGTTTGCGGCGCTCACAGGGGTCCGCAGAGCGTTCAAGGACAAGACCGTGCTCGACGGCGCGCCAGCGGTGGATACGGCTTCCTACGCGATGAGAGGTCCGGATGGCGGCATCCATCTGATCCACCTTGCGGATAGTGAAGAAGGTCTCGCTGAACTTCTTGAACGGCTCGGCAAAGACATGACCGAGGATGCCTGCATTTCCGCCGACGTGCCGCTACCCTATGGTAATTACACCTTGCATGAAGATGATGCTGCGCGTCTGGTGAGTGGCGAGGACTTCGACGTCCTCTCAGTTGACGCGATCAAAGCTGCGATCTTCGGCGGGTCGGACGACGATGGCGACGGAGAGCGCTCCGCCGAGAGCGTCCTGTTCGACGACACGCTTGTCCAGACGGGGACTTGGAATGACGCCGAGGTGTACGGGGAGTTGAGTGCAGAAGCTTTTGTAGATGGTAGCGAGTATGGCTTTTGGCCAGGCGCAAAAGTCTACGGCGTCTTCCCCGATGGTATCCTTGACACCATAATCGGCTTCGCCACCGCGCGCCGTCTGTTCACAATGAAGAACCAAAACAGGCGCGACACGCTTCGTGGCGCATATCATATGCTGTCTCGCCATCGCGTAGGCACAAAAGAGGGACAATCCTTCATAGGTTGCACGTTCAGCATCGATCCAGGGACACAGCTCCTTCGGCGGCTCGCTGAAAACGTTGTTCTTGTATATTGGCTAGTGTTCGATTTTGATTCCGGGCAATCCGCAGCAGAAGCTGCGGAGAGGTTTCGACGCCGGGCGAAGGGGAAGACCGCTCTTCAATACTCAAGTCACTCAAATAAGAAGCTCTTGGAAGATGGATCAGTTGGCCCAGAAAAACATCGGTTAGTGATCCCGCTACTGACCCCGTTTGATCCGTCCAAGTACGAAAACCCAAAGGCAGTATTCTCAGCTACATATCTAGCTGCCGCCGATTTCTTTGGCTTTGATTGCGACCCCAAATGCAAGGACCTGCCTCATGGTTTTCACGGCCCCCGGCATCCGGAAGGTGGTGAGTTTTTCGTCAATGTTTTCGCAGGCGACCTGTTCGAACTCCCGATTGTCATGCCGGAAGATCGGCCAATGGCAAAAATCGCGAGAAAGAAGGGTGTAGCTCTCAGCTACGATGTAACCGGCGAAGCATATGTTCCCGGGGGTAGTGGCGTAGAGTTCTTCCGCTCTTTGATCGGTGATGGCCCGGATCAGCTTGGATACCATGGCCCGATTTACCGCACGATTTGCTCCTGCCTCCATCCTTCAAATGGGGGACCTGACGCTGACGCTGGTCCGATCGTTCGGCTTCTTCGCGATACAATCGAGAAGGCGGTGAAAGGGCCCGGTCGGGCGGGGAGCGACATAGTACGGTACATGTCCGACGAGTACCTCACTGCCCAGATCGCCAGCGCTCGCATCTTCATCCGGGGACAGATTGAAACCAAGGAGGCAGCGGAAGCGGCCGAGAAGGAAAACTTCGACGCTCTGGTCGCCGGTTATCGTGCCAGCCCCGATCCCAAGAAGCTCGATATAATAGGTGAGGAGTTGGCTTCCATCGGGCGGCCGTCACTGACGGCCTATGTCCGCGGAATCTTGGCTGCACCAGGAGCCGGGAAGCTTGCTGTGTCAGCTTTCGACGCCGTGATGAAGCCGCTTGAAGTGGAACATCGCGAGCGACGGCGTGAAGAGGCGAAGGGCGCCGCAACCAGAACGTCTGAAAAGCCTCTGGTTTACAAGACGGAGCATTTCGACGTGCAGTGCCAATTGGTGCAGCACGGATTGAAGCTGGCGAATGAGACTAGTCCGCACCTGTTCGAAACTGACGGGGTCGCAAAGCGCTTGATCAAGAAGGCGGATGGCAAGCACACGACGGAAGAAATGTCATGGCCGCAATTCAAGAACGCCATGAACAACGCCGTGGTATGCATCGATGATTCGGATGGAAGAGAATCTTCACGTCGGGCATCACTACCAGAAGACGTTTGCAGTCACCTATTTGGTGCTGCCGAGTTTCCCTATCTGCTGCCTCTGGATCGGATCGTCCACACTCCCATCCATTCACGCAATGGAACGCTTCGTGCAGAGGTAGGCTACGATCCGGAAACGACTTGCTACATCGATCTTGGCAACCTTCATATCCCCGAGGTGCCAGAGATTCCCGACGATGACGACTTGGCCCGAGCCCGTGACCTGATCCTCGGAAACATGCTCTTCGACTTTCCGTTCTCCGATGCCTTCGGACGGGAGATCGTGAACAGCGATGGAAACGCGATCGATGACAGCGGTGACGGATCGCGGGCTAACGCCGTCGCTGCGGTATTGCAGCATTTCGTCCAAGGACTCTACAGCGGCGCCACTCCTGCCTATCTCATCGGCAAGCCCACGGCTGGCACCGGTTCTGGATACCTCGCCGACACGACCAGCATGGTGAGCGCTGGAAGGCGCGCATCACCGTTGGCTTTACCGAAGCAGGAAGACGAGATCGAGAAGCGACTGACCGGCGTCCTGATCGAAGGACGCGCTATAGTCATGTTCGACAACGTGACAGGCCGCATCTCGTCACCCGCACTGGCAGCCTTCCTTACGGCTGGCGATAGCTTTTCAGGTCGGCGACTCGGAAGCTCGGAGATGCTTGACCTGAAAAAGCGGTGCACCGTCATCGTAACGGGCAACGGCCTGGAACTGGACGGGGAACAGCGCCGCCGCTTTGTGCCTATATATCTGGATGCCAAGACCGACAAACCCGGAGACCGGGACCCTGATGCGTTTAGACAGCCCAAACTTCATGACTATATGGAGCGGAACCGAGGTGAATTGGTCTGGGCCTGCTTGACCATCGTGCAAAACTGGTTTGCCAAAGGTCAACCTTCCGGCACCGTCATTCTGGCGACTTTTGAAGCCTACTGTCGCGTAATGGGCGGCATTCTGGACGCGGCCGGAATTGATGGGTTCCTATCCAACGTAGGACTGTTCCGTGAGTCGCAGGCCGATGGCGCAGGAGATGGCGATGACGACACCCTTTTCATGCAGGCCCTCTATGATGAGGCATCTCGACGCAAGCTTCTTGAAAAAGGCTTCACGGGCGAGATCGCGAACGAGGTTGCCTTCAGGGGTGACGTAGCTCAATTCGCTTGTCTCAACATCGATCCGTTTGAGCGTGACAAGGAAGGGGTGCTCAAGCGGTGGCTGAGCCGGGGCACAACGCTCAAAACGTATCGACTCGAAATCGATGGAGAACCCAAGTTGATGCGCTTCATGCGTGCCACTCCGCAGCCGGTGACAAAGCGCGCCCGTTGGAAGTTCGTGCCCGCCGAGTAAGGTGGGAAGGGAAACACAGGGTCCGGGAGGTCAGCGGGAGGTTCCAGAGGGTCCACCGGGAGGACTCCACCATTCAAGAATGGTGAAACGCTGCGGGTCCGGGAGGTCCGGGAGGTCCGGGAGGGTAGACTTCCCCTCTCTCTGCTCTGTTAGAAAGAAACTAGTGTAGGAGCCGTGCACTACGATGCTGAATCTTATTTGCGACCATAGTGGGGTGTTTCAGCAGTTAACCTCCCGCCCTCCCGACTCCTTGGAAATGCTGGATTTTGACCTCCCGCCAGTCCTCCCGCTGACCTCCCGCGACAACACGAACCAACCACAAAGGCGAAGCCGACCAATACGCAGCATCTGCTCTCAACCGCCAGACCTCTATCCGTCTGGACTCAACCTCCGATCTCCTTGGTAGTCTTCTGAACCCATTACACCGCTGGTACGTGCCGCGTCAGCCTCACCTAACCGATAACCCTTTCGGTTGAGTCCAGAATCCCGGACTGCCGAACCGAACGGTTGAGACCAGAAGCCTCGTGCGGACGTGCCTTCTGATCTCAACCTCCTACTCAGCACTTCCGAACGATCCGATGAACGCAACGAGTACGACCGTCTAGCAAACGAGATGAGTGCAGACTCGCCTTCTCCACTCGACCGTCAAAGATCGCCAGCACCGACCGCACAGAAATTGAATGGGTTGAGTGCAGACGGCCTAACCGGCCGACCGGCGCCGGGGCGCATCTTCTTCCCACGTGGGCTCGGCATTCGGGGTGGCGGGTGGCTCCTGCGATTCTGAGGAGAACAGCTCTCCCCACTTTCCCAGGAGTCCGCGACACGAAGAGCAGGCTACTTCTTCATAAACGGCAATGGACGCTTCGACTTGGAATTCGTTGAGTGCACCGCAGTGGCTGCATTGCAGGAGTTTCGCTGTCATGGCATTGCCTCCCCCTAGAACAGAAGGTCGGTTGTTCCGACGACCTGCGCACGATAGCACCTTCTTCGGAGATTCCATAGCGACAACGGCCGACCACGCTAACGAGGTCACCGCGACCGGCAGCGGCCATTTTTTACGATCTCCCGTCCGTCTGACGACGACAAATCAAGGCTCAAAACTAGGTCTAAATTTTGCAGGTTCGCGTGCGGAAGCGCAGCCCGTGACGATCGCGACGAGTTTTGTTCGCACGCCCGCGATGGTTTCCTATGTACGTTAGTTAACATATGAAGTAAAATCGACACATCCCGGAGCCTGTGCTCTCGCGACGGAATCTGCGGACCTGCATTTCGTTGGTCGCCGATACTTCTTTGGGTCGCCGGATTGCGCCACCGGTGCCGTCATGGCCGTGGTCTGCGGAGCCGACCACGCCATGGCTATGACGGTGATACCGCTGAAGCCGTCAAGGCGATCTTGCAGCGACCGTGCCGGACGTATCCCGAGGTGGTACGAATGGAAGCACGCTCGGAAGCGGTTGAAGGAACCCGACCCAGGGATCGCTAAAAATTTAGTCAAATGCACGAGATCGCCAACCGCCACACTGCCGCCGCTGAAGAGGCTCCGACACGTTCGGAAGGCCGAACACGCGCAGGAACCTACCGCGTCTCCACTGTCATGTATTCGTGCAGATAAAATCTTCTGTCGAACATATTCCAATCCGCTTTCCAACGGCGTTTACCAAGCGAAAAATATATAGGAAATACAGCAATTAAGGAGCGAAACGAGCGTTGCGATTCCTGAAATCCCTCGTATTATCGCGATTGCGGGTAAGGAGTAACGCCAGTGACTAAATACGTCTGTTATCTTCGTGTCTCTAAAAAGTCCCAAGGCGAATCTGGTCTGGGGCTTGAGGCACAACAGCGCGATCTCGAATTGTTTCTCTCAAGCTACACAAAAGACCCGGAGGTTATTGCTACCTTCACCGAAGTGCAGTCAGGCGCGGACGATGATCGACCGGAGCTTGCGAAGGCGCTGGCGCTGGTCCGGAAGACTCCGGATTGCGAGCTTCTGGTTGCAAAGCTGGATCGCCTTTCGAGGCGGGTGAGCTTTGTCGCGAAGCTCATGGAAGATAAGAAAGTCAAGTTGCGTGTCGCCTGTATGCCTCATGCCGACCCGTTCGCCCTTCACGTTTATTCGGCACTTTCCGAACAGGAGCGGATTTTCATTTCCCAGCGGACCCGCGCCGCCCTCCAGTCCGCGAAGGCGCGCGGCGTTAAGCTTGGCGGCTGCCGGGACAACATCGATGCCCGCAACGCTGGACTTAAGGCAGCAGCCGATGCGCGCGCATCAAAGCTGATCACTATTATCGGCCCGATGCGCGACGGCGGGAAGACGCTTGCGGAGATCGCCAACGCGCTAACCACCATGGCTGTCCCCACGGCGCGTGGCGGGCGCTGGAGCCCCGTGCAAGTGTCGGACATCCTCCGGCGCGCACCTGACTGCGCTCGCGGGGCAAGCTAATGGGAGTGCTCTTCGCACTGATCAATTTGATAATGGCTCTCATTTTTTTCTACGTCCTCTGGCCTCTCTAGCATGTCACCTCATGCGACCCGCAACGACTGCTGTAGGCTAAAGCCGCAGCGTTGATCAGAGAAGCAAGCGGAAAGCTTTAGAAAAGCTTTCCGCAATTTTCTTGCAATGTTGTCTAAAATTTAAGTCAAAAAGGGACCCGATGGGGTAGTTACCCCTACGCCTCTGGATCGCCTTATAGTGCCTGTTAGTGCGCACTAAACTTTGTGTTTCGGGTTCAGTGACGGTTTCCATGCAAGGGAACAAGGTCTGCACTCAACCTTCAACCCGACCAGCCGCCTCAGCCCGGCTAAATCGCCACCCGGCCGAACCAAAAAGCTCTCGGATATCGCCAGGGTGTGTTAATATTTCGGTGCCGCTCGGAATGATCCGCTCCGACCTGTGCCAACATCCTGACGTGAATCAGGATTGTGAATTCTGTTCTAGATTTGGTTGGACGAGCGACCCGTAGGTTTCGATCACATCCAAGATATTCATTGGCATGTGAGTAGTGCAACAACTAGAAGTAGATGAAGTACAATCTGTCAGTTGCAGCTTGGAAAGATGATCAAGTCAATGATTCGCGATGGCATCGGATTCGTGAAGCTGGTTCGTCCGCTCGCTCTCTATCGCGCTAAGAGATACATGCAAACGGAAGAGCTTCTGAGACGCCGCAAGATCGCCGGAAACTATTCAATCGTGGCCGCGCTGCTGTCGGCGTCATGTCACCATCATATGGGCAATGTAGGCTATGCAACTGCCCTATACGAAGACATTTACATCAAGGCCAGTTCTCAAGAGTTTTTCAATCAAGACAGCACGGAGTTCCTGCGTAGCTATGCTGTCTGGGCTGCGGAACGACGAATCGCGCGTCGGGCATTCGATCTGCGGCGGGTTAACTTTGTCCTTCGAAGTATGTTTGCTCTCGGTGATGTAGAGCTCTGATAAATATTTCTATGTTAGTTTTCTAATGTATTGAGACAATAACGGACCGTCCCTTTCTCGCCACATCCCGGTCCTTTTGAACGCGCGATTTGGAACATAATCATAGTATTCGGTTCCAAGCCCCGCATTATTCCAAGCTGCCGATGCCGTGAAAAGCAACTGCCAGGCTTCACACCGTCTACTCTGCACTCAACCCCAGCCAATCGAACTGCAATCCATCCCTCTGAACAATGGGTGAAGGGATCATAAGAACGCATCTCGCATGATGCGATAAGACGATTGTTGAGTCCAGAAGTGGCATCAAAAAAAATTTCTATGTCAGAACTAGATATAGCGCTCGGAATATGAATCGACTCGAATAATATTGAGCCAGTATCACGTATATCTTGACACACTACATCGAGATAGATTAGAATTCATTCAGACATCAGGAATGCGCGCTGGGAGCGTGCACCCACCGCAGGGCGGCTGGCTATCCTGATCCCCCAACAAATCAATGGATAGGAGAGCGCCCATGAGCGCGAGTTATATTCGTGGCAAACCCCACCAACTTTCTCAGCCCGCCCGAGGATGCAATGTATATTTGACCGGTGACATGATCGAATGGCTCGGAGAACGGGCAGAATCCAGTCAGCTATCAGTTTCTTCGCTGATCCGCACGATCCTCCACGACGCGATGCGGGCGGAACGGGAGGCGAACCACCATGTATGAGCCCGTCTCACATAATCGTGTGGTTGTGCAGTTGCCAGACTCCTTGCTCGAATTCCTGGACGGCGAGTGTGAGCGATATGCTCTCAGCCGGTCGGCGATCGTTCGCCAGTCCCTTGACCTTCGGCGCACCACTAACCGGCGGCGCGCGGCGCTCGAAGATGAGTTGTTCACCGTACCGGCGGAGGACCTGTCATGAGCGCTGGGGATCAAGAGGCGCCGGTCGCACGCGCTGCTCCACGGATCGTGCTGGACTACGCAAAACTGGGCCGCGCGCCCGCAGTGTTGCGCGAACAGGTTCGCACGCACATGCGCACGCTCGACGACCCCGAAGCATCCGAAATCGACCGCACTCACGCCCGTTCCGCCATTGAGGCGTTCCGGGAGAAGATCGCAGAGGAATGAAGCAATGACAGAGCTAAACGACAAACAGAAAGCCTATCTCGCAACGCACGGCAATGGAAAGCCGTTGAAAGACTGCCCACCCGAGGTTCGCTTGGAAGTGGCGAATCTTGGCGATGGTCCTACGAAGCGTACTGGCCGTACGCCCGAAACACAGATCGTTGCTCCGTCCAAGACCAAATACGAGTGGGACGACGCTGCCGGTGAACTTGTGGCCGTCAAACGCGAGCATCCCCCGCTACCTCCAGAGGATCGCCCGGACCACGCTCGCTTGGACGCGCTTTCTCCAGAACGTCGCTCTGAGTACGCGGATGCCGCTACTACGGTTAGAGCGGCACGGGCAGAAGCACATCTGCCAGTTGCGTCGCGGCGTATTTCGCCAGACCGCCTCAAGGCAGCGGAGGATATCGTGTCGTATTACACAAAGCCGGAATGATGACGCCTGCACTACGGGCCATTTTGCCGAACATGCCGGTCAATGCTTCACCAATCTCGCGCTGCGCGTCCAGGGTCGGGCGGCGTGAGGGCGCTGATGAACCCCGCATCAGCGCCACCATTCTAAAATCGCGCTCGCCGAACAGGCAGCAGACAGAGCGCGCTTGGCGAGCCGTTCGGGAGAGCGGCTCGCCTTCTTTCATCAGTCACCATCCGCGACAGCCTCAGCGGGAATTGTGAAGGGGCTGCGCCCGAGTCGTATACACCAGCAGAACTTAGTTTCTGGCCCGTTGTACGAGATGCAACGCATCATCGGAATCGTTAGTCCGCTTTAATCGAGTGATGCGATCGCTCTGTCGGTTGACGCGGCGGGTAAGGACTCTCCAACATTTGTATCAACCCACTCTCTCACGATGAGAGCTTGTAAAGCTCGCGCAATTTGCTCCGGTGCGAATTGCTTTTTGCGGTCATTCCAATCATAAAACTTGGCCTTCACCTCGTCCAAGGTGGTGGCCTTTTCATGCTTCGCCACCCAGTAAACTGTTGATAGCAGTTCAAGCCCGTAGGGCGTTTCGAAACCGTCCACTAGCTTGGCCACCCGATCAAAACGCTTCCTAGTGGCGTCATGCCCCGAGAGGAAACGGTCGGCATCTTCATAAGCTCCCGGTACCAATGCTAGCTGTTTCGTAGGGTCATCCCCCCCATCTGCGTAACCGGCAACCAAATGGCCCTCAACACTCTGTAAAACGTGACGAAGGTTTTCGGCATAAGGTCCATAGTTCGCTTTCGTATACCGCAGCCGCAGGTTTTCTCCCGCCTCTTGCATGAAGAACATAAGCTTGTGAGCTTCCAAGAGGGTGACAAACGGGTCCATTAAGCCATTTAGGTATCGCTGCAGAAGCACAACGAGAGCAGCCCGCCCGGCTGTCATTTTGGGAATTGCCTTGTTGCGTGCTAAGGCAGCCGTATCGGGCGCGCCGGACGGTTCATAAATTATTGAGGAAATCCCGGCGAGTTGTTCGAGGGCGGCGACTATTCGTGGGCGTACATCGCCCCAGTTTAACCCGCCAAGGCCTGACCCAAGGGGTGGTATGGCGATGGATCGGATGTTGCGTTCCTCAACGACCCTGACAAGATCGAACAGGCCAGTCTCAATATCTTCTATACGGCTCTTGCCCTTCCAATGTCTTTTTGTCGGGAAATTGATAATGTAGCGCGGCGAAAACTCCCCAGTTTCGTATACGAACATCTTGCCGGGCTGGACCTCCTTGCGGCTGCAAGCATCGGCATATGCTTTGAAGTTGTCTGGAAACATGTTCTTGAATTGCAGCGCGATCCCGCGACCCATTATGCCTACGCAGTTCACTGTGTTTACAAGTGCATCTGCGTTCGCGTCAAGGATGTTGCCTGTTCTAAATTCAATCATTTTGGCTTCCTCAATAGTACCAAGCTGGTAGTATCTCCACCGCAGGCTTATGCGTGGCTTGGCTGACGGCATTCGCAGCAGCGTTAAAAGTCGCCAGAGAATGAACGCCGATGCGTTCGACAAGATGCCAGGGGAAGTGATGATACATCAAAAACTCGGATTGCTTCGCTTCCTTGATATCCGCCTGCGCCCACTGCCGGGCAGCAATGTGCTGCCAGTTCAACTGATCTAGTTTAGTGAAATCATTCCAGAACTGAGCATAAACGGCTCCGGCGTTGGAATCACTGAATGCACAGCTATGCCTGTTTGCTTCAGCCCATTGTACAACTTTATTTAAGTCGGCTTCCAGATGGACAATTGGCGTCTGCCCACCCTTATATGTAAGTTCGGGGCTATTCGCACAATAGATCACATACAACATCACTGAACGTGGGCAGAAATAGAAAGGCACGAAATCGCCTACCATTGCATTGGCATAACAAGCCACGGGCAGCTTCAATCTGCGTGCTTTTATGGAACCCATTCCGATGGTGGTGCCCGGAAGTTGGAGCTTCAGGATTTCTGCGTCGCAAAGCAGGCGACCGTGGTGAATAATCGACGAAAGCCGATCAACGTTCACAATGTGGTATATTTTCGGTGCGGATGGGGGTGGGCTCATCTTAGCATCGCAAGGTATCCGCGAGTGGAAAGCCCCTTGGCCCCACGATCACCGATTTTCATGCGAACGTACCGCGTATCATGTGAGAGGCCATCACTTCCTCTGCTGCCTTAACCGCTCCATCCCGCGACCGGTAGGCATCTAGAGCAGCGGACCAGTTCCAGTGCCCTTGCGAGTATCGTGCTCGCGTTCAACACACACATTTTCCCAGATGCGATAGGTGGCGGCCACCATCGCTTCCAACTCGTCCAGCACGTAGAGATCAACCCCCTCATCCGTGAACAGCCGAACCGGTCGCTTTTCGGTATCGCCGTCATGAAAACCGAGGATGGCGAGGCCAACATCAGCGAAATCCTCGTCTGCTGCTCTGATGCGCTCGTGCATCATTGAAAAGGCAAACCGCCGACCTTCCTTCGTGAGTCCACGAGAACGACGTGGCTCAATGAAGACGGCGTGGGGCCGATCGTCAACGGCAAGGATCATCGGCAACCAATAGGTGACCTTCTGTCCTGCGCCCAGTTGCAGTGGAAAGAACTCATGGCGACGTCCAGAAACACCGCTCGACAGTGCGAACTCGAAGAGTCCGCGTGCTACACGACGGTTGTTCAGAAGTTCGTCCTCGGTGCGGCAACGTCGATTCAGTATTTCATCGATGACGGCCCACTCTGTGTGTGCGGTCGGACCAAACAGCTCGGGTTGAACGTTGAAGATATCAGCCAAGCAAGACCGGACAGGCTTGTAGGAGAACGGCGGGCGGCCATCCCTCATCTGTTCAAGGCACCTTCGCTTCATATCGTCTGGTTGAGGCGCGATGCGAGCAAGGTCAATCTCAGGCAAAGGGCGTATCTTCACTTGGGTCTCCTGACCTCGGCTCCTCGCCGATGGACACCTTATGGTGGCGGAATCGTTCGACTACGTTAGCATCGGTTATGCGCAGACCCAAAGCAACATCCGTTCGCGATTTGTCCACCACATATGCCCAGGGGGACTTCTTCGCGTGAGAGAGGTCCACTAGGCGACCCGGTGAAAGGCGGCCGTATGAGTTGAGCAACTGTTGGATTAGTCCGGTAACTGCTGGATCGTCCGCCTTCTGAATTTCCCGACGCTCACCTGTGAGCAGGTCTTGTGCCGTCGCACGGAACGTTATCGGAACAGAGCCCGCCCCCTTGAACGCCCGGTATACGGAAGGGTGGACAGGCCCAAGTTCCCACGCCTCAAAGTACCCCGACACCAGCGGCGACTTTGTCTGCACAAGGTACATGCCGTGCGCGAAATAGAGCAACTTTTGCAGCGAAAGGTGTGTGATCTTGATCCCCAGCCTTTCCGCTTCATCAAGCATGAGGTTCGCGATTGCTCTGGGATCGTGCGCAACACCCATATCACAGCTTCACTGATTGGCGACCCTGGCGTCGGATGCCACTTGCCCGACGGACGGCTGATTTGGCAAGACCATGGCCAACATTTCGGCGCGGGACAGGATCACAACTGACTTGGTCGCGGCTGGATTCGGTATTTCCCTAGTTCCAAACGATTCCACCGCTCACCGTTTAGCAGGATGCGAGATTAGAGGATTTTGAAGACCAAAGGGTTGAGTGCTGAACCCCTCGCATGATGCGATAAGTGATTGAAAATATTACATTATTCAACATTGTGGTGTTGACTCTGCATCCCCCCATGCTGTATGAGCGCAACCATGAGTAACGCGTTGTTCAACAGCTTGGAGTCGATCCCGCAGCGCCGGGCAACAGATGCGGTCAGAAACGGCCGCATTACATCGGCTGGACATGCGACGGTGCATTCCGGCCAGCGCTTCATCGGCAAGAAGGAACTGAGGAATCTCGTTTCCATCTCACCGCAGCATATCGACCGACTGGAGAAGGCAGGACAGTTCCCGACGCGGATTCGCCTCGGTCCCGGCCGTGTCGCGTGGCTACTGTCGGAAGTCACGGCGTGGATGGAAGCGAAGATCATGGAGAGCCGTCGTCAATGACCGATTATCCGTTGCCGCCGATCACAGACGAAATGTGGCCCGCTGTGGCGCACCACGAGGCCGGGCATGCCGTCGCCAAGATCGTTGGCGGACGGGTGCTGTTTGGCGAAGGTCACTTCACTAGCGTCGGCATTCGTCCAGGCGCGGGCGGTCTCCACACGGATCGTGGCGGCAACTCACTTGATTTGTTGGGCTTCGTCGCAGGACCGGCATTCTTTAACCTTCACGGGCTTACCGCTCCGATCAAATTTCCCGACGACCGCTTCCGCCTCCACCTTCGCACTTGCGCGGTGTGGGAAATAATTGACAGTCTTGCCGGACCGTTCGCCGAGGCGGCGTTCTTGGGCGATCGTGATCCATGGGTGATGTCAGCTTCGGCATTCGATCTTCGAGGCTGGGATTCCAGCGACTACAATATTGCAGAGAGTGCCTACGCATCTCTGCGGCACCTGACGCCGCGTCGACCGCGTTGGGGAACCCTTTATTACCGCACCGCAGGACTCGTGCTTAACAACTGGACCGCGATCGAAGCCTTGGCCGTGCGGCTTTTGAACAAGCATGAACTCGAATTCGATGAGGTGCTGGAGATCGTCGCGCCTCACCTTTCGCCAACGTCGGCTGCTACGCTACCAGCGCGGCTTTCGCAGTCTGCTTAACCAGCCCGGCGACGTGATCGCACCACAACTGCGCAGCCTCCCGCTTCTCCGGTAAGTACTGAAAGCGGTTGTAAATCTTCGACACCGCCGACATAGACGCCGCTTTGTGGTTCAGGATGTGCTCAATCACATGCGGCAACACCTGCCGTCTTCCCAGATTGGTCGCGAGCGTCCGGCGAAGATCGTGCTGGGTCCAGTTCTCCAGCGGCTTGCCGTCGATAAGCGCCTTTCTGTCCAAGCTCAACTTGCTCCTCGAATAGCCTGAGAAGTGACTTTCCTCATTGCCGCGTGCCGGGAAAACGAACTTTTCGTTCAGTCGCGGAACGCTCCGCAGTATTTCCAGCGCAAGCGTCGAAAGCGGGATGATCGTCGGTTCGTCATTTTTAGTGCGGTCGCCGGGTATCTCCCAATTCCCGGCGTCAAGATTGAGTTCATTCCAGCGCATGGCGGCTACCTCCGTGCGCCGCTGGCCTGTCAGCATGAGCAGCTTCACGATGTAGCCATACGGGTAGCCGATCGCATCGCAGCCCTGCCAAATGGCCGCTAGTTCGGCGTCGGTGACGACACGTTCCCGCGACGGGTCTTCGGTGGGCTTATCCATCCCCTCGCACGGCGACACGGCTATCAGGCGGCGAGGTGGCTTCCGACACCAATCGAAAAACGCCTTCATCCTTTTCAGGGCATTGTTCGCGGCCTGCGGTCCACGCTTGGCCGTGACCTTCTTCAAGATGCTGGCGATGTCAGCGTCGGTAACGTGGTGTATTGAGCGGGTGCCGCACGACTGAACCAGACTGGCCTTGTCGTGGGCGAGATCGGTCTTGATGTTCTTCCACGACGCTTTCAGCGGCCCAGTCTTTTCGAAATTCGGCCCCTTGCATTCGTCTTCGATGTATTGGGTCACAAGCCCGTCAACCCGATCGGCGAGCTTTTGCCTCTCCTTCTTCTTCACAGCCTGCGGGTCGATCCCGGCCGCGATCTTGCCGCGCGCCACTTCCGCCTTGCCGCGAGCGATCGCCAACGAAATGTCGGGATAGTGGCCGATCGTCAACCGCAGGGAACGCCCCTCAAACCGGTATTTCAGGACGTAGGATTTGACGCCGTTCGTGGTCACGCGGACCCAGAGCCCGCTTACCTTGCCGTCTTTCAGATCGTAGCGTTCCGCCCTCGGCTTGGCGTTCTTAAGCTCCAGTTCCGACAACACTGCCATACTCGCCTCTCCCTCTGGGGCCACACCGGGGCCACATCTAATGTGGTGCTGGCATGTTCATACATGAGGAGAGTAGAACACTCAAACCTCTGCAAAACAAGGCTTTGGGCTGTGACCGGGTGCGGCCATGAGAACATATGAGAAGTATGGTTACGACCTTGCCAAGGTTGGGGTCGAGGGTTCGAATCCCTTCGCCCGCTCCAAATTTCTTTATAGTTCAGTGGCTTGGGGCTCGGTTCATCCGGGCCTTTTTGCCGTCTGGACGCTCGGCTACGCGCGCAGGCCGATATAGCGCATCGATCCGCGCGCGATAGGCCGCGACGGTCTCGGCCGATGGCCGAAACCGCCTGATATGAGGTGCCGCGGAGCTCGCGAGACGAATCCCGCCACTTCTGCCCGTGAAACGCGCTACAGTTCTCCCCGGACGATCGCCGCGCCGTCGGCCATGGCTTTCATCTTGCCGAAGGCGACTTCGCGCGGCAGGTATTTGAGACCGCAGTCTGGCGCGATCACCACGCGCGCGGCATCGACGTGCGGCAGTGCACGGCGGATGCGCTCGGCGACCTTTTCCGGAGTCTCGATCTCGTTTGTGGACAGGTCCAGCACGCCGAGGATGATCTTCTTGTCGGGAAGCGTCTCCAGAACCGAGGTGTCGAGGTTCGACTGCGCCGTCTCGATCGACACCGCCTTGCAGGAGCACCCCGAAAGCTCCGGCAGGAAGGAATAGCCTTCCGGACGCGCATGGATGATCGCGGCGTAGCCGAAGCAGATGTGCACGGCGGTCTCGCCCTCGATGCCTTCGAGCGCCCGGTTCAGGGCATCGAGACCGTACTTCCTGGCCGGCTCCGGCCGGGCCTGCATGTAGGGCTCGTCGATCTGCACGATGTCGGCGCCAGCCGCGAAGAGGTCGCGGATCTCTTCGTTGACGGCAGCGGCATAGTCCATCGCCATCTCGGCCGGGTCGGAATAGAAGTCGTTCTGCGCCTGCTGCGACATTGTGAAGGGGCCGGGCACGGTGATCTTGATCGTGCGGTCGGTGTTGGCCCTGAGGAACTTCACGTCCTCGACCTCGACCGCGTGCATGCGCCTGATCTTGCCGACGACCCGCGGAACCGGGTTTGGATGACCCGAGCGGTCGAGCGCCGAACCAGGGTTGTCGATGTCCACACCCTCGAGCGCGGTGGCGAAGCGGTTGGAATAGCTCTCGCGGCGCATTTCGCCGTCGGTGATGATGTCGAGACCGGCCATTTCCTGGTCGCGGATGGCCAGGCGGGTGGCGTCGTTCTGCGCCTCTTCCAGATGTTCCGGCGCGACTCGCCAGAGTTCCTTCGCCCGGACCCGGGGCGGGAACCGACCCGCAAGCTTCGCGCGATCGATCAGCCATTCGGGCTGGGCGTATGAACCGACGAGAGAGGTCGGCAAAAGCGGCAGTGCGTTGGGCAAGTACATGTCCTCCAGTCAAAGAATCCGGCGGCGCCCCCCGCGCCGCCGGCCGAGTCTACGCGCGGAAGAGATGCTTCGCTACGCCCGCAGCCTCGAAAATGTGGTCTCGGTTCGCCTAGAGCACGCTCTTCAGCTTCCCGCGCGGTTCAGGTCTCCACGGACGGATAGTCCCGACCGTTCCAGTGCTGAAGGCGCTGGGCGAAATGTCGCTGGAACGCCAGCGGCCCGTTCTCCTTCATGTACGGCTCGTCGTAGATGCCGATGAACAGCGTGAGATTGAGGAAGAAGTGCGCTCCCATCTCGAACAGCGCGACGAAATCGTGCTCCTCCAGTGCCTTGCGTTCCGCATCGGTAAAGCCGTGAACGGTGGACGCTTCCACGTCGTTCAGGCGGGGTCCGATCGACTGCTCCCAGGTGGCGACGAAATTCTTCGGATCCTCGGCATAGCGCTTGAGGAATTCCGGGTTGCGATCGACCTGGAAGAGGAACTTGTTGACGTAGTATTTGCTCATGCCGTGAGCTCCAGGGGCTGCTTCTTCGGATACCAGGTGATGTAGGCTTCCATCGTGTGGAACAGGTCCAGATTGTCGACGTAGTCGGCCTTCTCCGGTCCGGCGATGCCCAGCATCAGGATGAAGTTGAGGAAGCCGTGGGTGGCGTTGCCGCTCTTGGACATGCTCTCGTGGGTGACGTTGGCCAGTATGGCATCCACGTCGCCGGCGCGCAGCCATTCGATCGCCTGCCGGTCGAAGACGGGATCCGGCCCAGTCTCCATGAACTGCCGCGGCCCGCCGAGTTCCAGCGACAGGTGCCCGGTTCCGATCGCGGCGATGCGCTTGTCGGACGGGAAGTCGTCGATGGCCTTCCGGATCGCGCGTCCAAGGTCGTAAAACCGTTTGGGCGACGGAAGCGGCGGAGCGAAGATGTTGGTGTAGATCGGCACGACCGGCAGGTCGTTGTCCGGCCGCACGGTGATGATCGGACAGATGATCGAATGGTCGATCTTCAGTTCGTTTGAGAAAGCGAGGTCGAATCCCTGGTCGAGGAGGCTCTGATGTATGAAGCGCGACATCGCCATGTCGCCTTCGAGAACGTATTTCGGAATGCCGAACTCGCGCTCCTCGTTCCAGAAGGTCGCATCGTACCTGTCGGCCTTGCCGATCAGGAACTGCGGGCAGTTGTCGAGGAAGATCTGGTGGAAATGGTCGGAGCCGACCATCACCAGGATGTCCGGCCGGGTCCGGGCGAGCGTCTCGCGATAGGACTCGACCTTGCGCTTCCATTCCGGCGCCTGCGGCATTTGCTGCTCGGGCGGCATGGTGGTCGCCTTGAGATAGAAGGGGTGATGGGTCGAAGCCAGAGTTGCAACAAGTTCAGCCAAAACGGTATCCTTCGTCTTCTTTCCTCGCTCCGAATTCCGGAGTCTCACGTCGCCACATCTTGGCCTGCCGTCCGACCTGCGGCACGGCCGCGCCTCGTCTGGCAGACGCTGCTTCCATGTCGATCAGTCCCCCATGACGGACAAGAGGATCGGATAGCGCTGGATCATATGGCCGATGCGCGAAGCGATGGTCCGCAGCATCGGAAGGCGTTCGGCCACGAGCAGCTCCGGTGTCACCATCCCGGTGTAGCCCGAACTGTTGAGTGCGGCGACGGTGCGCCCGTCTGGCCCGCGGATCGGCACGGCAAGCGCGGTGATGCCGTAGTCGAGCTGATCGACCGTCGTGGCGTAGCCCGCATCGCGCACGGCTAGGATCTCGCGGTGGAGTTCAGCCGGATCGGTGATCGTCCGGGAGGTCAGTTCCTGCGGGCGCACCCGGTCGAAATAGGCTTCGAACGCGGCATTCGGCAGTCCGGCGAGCAGCACCCGCCCAAGAGAGGTCGCATAGGCCGGGTAGCGCGCGCCGATCACCGCCGCGGCGCGCCGCGCGCGCTGCACCGAATTGTGCGCGATGTAGATAACGTCCTCGCCTTCCAGCGTCGCGACGGACGACGCGTCGCCGAACTGCCGCACGATGTCGCGCAGGTCGGGCTGCAAGACCTCGTCGATGCGCGACGCGAAGTAGAAAGTCGATCCGAGTGTCATCACCTTCGGGCGAAGGTGGAACCGGCGGTTGTTCTGGCCGACGTAGCCAAGTGCCTGTAGCGTGATCAGGGAGCGCCGCGCCGCCGCGGGCGAGAGGCCGACGCGCCTCGCCACTTCGCTCAACGTCATCTCGGGATGAGCGGCATCGAAGCTTTCGAGGATGGCTATCCCCTTTGCGAGGGCCTCGACGAACTCCGCCGGGCGTTCCGCGCCGGCGGTGCGGTCTTCGGCAGTCGCCATGACGATGTCGCTTTGGCCCGTCATCGGCGCGCCGAGCGAACAATCGACCAGGGAAGCGTCGGGCAGACTGCGACGGGACCCTCAATGTCTGAACAGCGCATCATGCACTCCTCCCGATCGGGACCTAGCCTCACGTTTCACCTTGACGCTACGGTAAATCGCCTCTAGCTTTCCGGCAAGAGAAAAATATTTCGCTATGCGAAAACAATCGAGAGCCTGATGCGGATAGGAAAACAGGACGGCGCCTTCACGGCCATCGCGACCTCCGACGCGCATTCCATCACCGTGCGTGGGCATGATCTGTGTGCCGACCTGATCGGCAAGACTGACTTCACCGACTATTTCTGGCTGCTGGTCATCGGCGAACGGCCGACTGAAACGCAGCGCGCCGTCACCAATGCCTGCCTGGTCGCGATCGCCGAGCACGGGCTGGTTCCGAGCGTCCAGGCGTCGCGTATGACGCTCGCCGCCGCACCCGAGGCCTGGCAGGGCGCCATGGCGGCGGGCCTGCTCGGCATGGGAAGCGTGGTGGCGGGAAGTTCCGAAATCGCCGGCCGCTACATCGTCGAGGTGCTGGAGGACAGCCGCAAGTCCGGCTCCGACCTGAAGGCTGCCGCGCGCAAGAGCCTGGAGGGACTGAAGGCGTCGCGTGCGAAAGTGCCGGGGCTCGGGCATCCGCAGCACAACACCGGCGATCCGCGCGCCAACGTGCTCCTCGCCTTCGCCGACGAGCGTGGCGTCTCGGGCGACCACGTCGCCTGCCTGCGTGCCATCGCCGGGGAAGCGCCCGGGATCATGAACCGGCCGCTGCCCATCAATGTTTCGGGCGCCATTCCGGCCCTGATGCTCGATGCTGGCTGGCCGATCGAGGCGATGAAGGGCATCCCGCTTCTGGCCCGAGCGGCGGGGCTCGTGGCGCATCTCTACGAGGAATCGCAGCGTTCGATCGGGTTCATCATGTCCCACAAGGCGGATCTGGCGATCGGCTACGACGGGCCCGCCGCCGGGCAGGACGCCGGGCGGAAGAGCGCGTGAGGACGCCGCGATGACGAAGATCCTCAAGGACGTCCGCGTCGTCGAGATGGGCACCTACATCACGGGGCCGGCCGCCGGCATGCACCTCGCCGATCTCGGCGCGGACGTCGTCAAGGTCGAGCGGCCGGAGACGGGCGATCCCTTCCGCGCCTTCAAGGGCGGTCTCTACTCGCCGCACTACCAGACCTACAATCGCAACAAGCGCTCGATCGCGCTCGACACCGGCAAGGCGGAGGATCTCGCCGTCTTCCACGACCTGATCGCGGGCTCGGACGTCTTCATCCAGAATTTTCGTCCCGGCGTCGCCGAGCGCCTGGGCGCCGGCCATGAGGAATTGCAGCGCATCAATCCGCGGCTGGTCTACTGCGCCATCACCGGTTTCGGCCAGTCCGGCCCGGCGCGCGATAGGCCGGCTTTCGATACCGTCGCGCAGGCCGCCAGCGCCTATCTGCGCCTTCTCACGCCGCCGGCCAATCCGCGCGTCATCGGGCCGGCGATCGCCGACGCCGTCACCGGCCACTACGCCGCGCTCGGGATCGTCGCGGCCCTGCTGGAGCGGTCGAAGACGGGTAAGGGCCGCCGCCTCGACATCTCGATGCTGGAAGCGATGTGCCACTTCAATCTGGACAGCTTCACCCACTTCTTCTCGGTCGGAGAGGTGATGGGGCCGCTGAGCCGGCCGATGGTCTCGCAGTCCTACACCTTCGCCTGCTCCGACAGGAAGTGGATCGCCATCCACCTTTCCTCGCCGACGAAATTCTGGGAAGGCCTGATGGCTTCGATCGGCAGGACCGACCTTTTGACCGATCCCCGCTTCGCCGAGCGGCCTGACCGCATCCGGCACCAGCAGGAACTGATCGACATCATGACGCCGATCTTCGCAACGAAGACACGAAGCGAGTGGTGCGACATCCTTCTGGCCAACGAGGTTCCGCATTCGCCGGCCTATGAATCCGACGAGGCGCTGGAGGACCCGCAGGCGAAACACCTGCAGATTGCGATCGAGGCCGAGCACCCGACCATGGGCGCCTTCAAGACGGTCCGTGCGCCCTACAGTTTCGACGGGCAGCCGGAACTCGACGTTCTGCCTCCTCCCACGCTGGACGAGCACGGGGCGGAGATCAGGGCGGAACTGGCGAGACGGAAAGCGGGCTGAGGCCGCCGCGGGGAGGACGATATGGGTTTGCCGGTCAAGGACGTGATGGCGGCGAGCAGCCGCATGCTGCAGAAGCAGCTCTATGCCATCTTCACCACGCCCGCCGGCGGCATCGAGCCGATTTTGGCCGGGATGGAGGAACACCTGGCCTTCCAGGTCTCGCTGGAGAAGGAAGGCATTCTCTATGCCGCAGGGCCGATGTGGTCCGACGACGAACAGACATGGGACGGAGACGGACTGGTCGTGGTGCGCGCCGGATCGCGCGCCGAGGCGGCTTCCATCGCCGAGCGCGACCCGATGCACAAGAGCGGCGCACGCAGATTCACGGTGAGGCCGTGGATGATCAACGAGGGAACGGTGACGATCCGGCTCGACAGCTCGAGCCAGACCTTCTCCATCCTCTAGGTTTCAAGGGAGGAAAACGTCATGAACAAGCTGACTGGAATACTGCTCGCGGGGGCGATCGCATTTCCGACCGCGGCACTCTCGCAGGAGACGATAAGCCTGACGGTGGCGTCCAGCCATCCGCTGGTCATTCCGTGGGTCGGGATGATCAAGTCGCACTTTATGGCGGAGACCGACCGCCTGTTGGCCGAAAAGGGCAACTACAAGATCGAGTGGCAGGAGGCGTTCGGCGGCCAGCTCTACAAGGCCAACGCGACGCTGACCTCGGTCGAGGAAGGCGTCACCGACATCGGCTGGGTGTTCTCGTTCCTCGAAGCGGCCAAGCTTCCGCTGAGCCAGGTGTCGAGCTACGCGCCCTTCGCCACAGCCAACCCGCCCGTCCAGCTGGAGGTCATGTCCGAGCTGCTTGAGACCAACGAGGCGTTCCGCAACGAGTGGGAGCAGTACAATCTCAAGGTGCTCGGCTTGACCGGAACCGACAGCTACGACGTCTACACCAAGCAGCCGATCACCGGCCTCAAGGACCTGGACGGCATGAAGCTCTCGGCCCCCGGCGTGCTCGCCAACTGGCTGCGCGGCACCGGAGCCAACGCCGTCGATGGCGCCTTGACCACCTTCTACACCGACATCCAGACCGGCGTGTCGGACGGCGTGCTGTCGTTGGCGCTCGGCGTTCTGCCCGCCAAGCTCTACGAGGTGGCGCCCTATGTCACGCGGGTCAACATCGGCGTGGCCTATTCGGGTGCGGTCGCCATCAACCGCGACACCTGGGACGACCTCCCCGAGGAAGTGCAGAACGCCATGGTCGCGGCCGGCAAGTTCTATACGCAGGAGCACGGCAAGGATCTGCTCGAGCGGCACGAAGCCGCGTTCAAGAAGATGATGGAGATCGGGGCAAGCCAGAACCCGCCGGTGACCATGACCGAAATGTCAGCCGAAGACAGGCAGGCCTGGGTCGATGGCCTTCCTGATATCGCAGGCGAATGGGCGGCCGATGCCGAAGCGCGCGGGCTTCCGGGCCGCGAGTTCCTGGCGGCCTATATGGAAGGTCTGCGCAAGCGCGGAGAAAAGCCCGCCCGCGACTGGGACAAGCAGTAACAGCAACGCGGAAGCCGGGAAGGCCATGGCCACCGCCGCACACGAGGACGGCGCCGCGACGAAGCGGCGCCAAGTGTCCGTGCCGATGCGGATGTGGTCGCGTGCCGTCGACGGACTGGCCGCGCTCGGAACGCTGATGATCGTCGTCCTCATGGCGATGATCTTCTGCGACGTCCTGGCGCGCAACCTGATCGGCGGCTCGCTTCCGCTGATCTCGGAACTCGGCGCGCTCACGCTGGTGATGATCGTCTTCCTCCAACTGGGCACGACGGTGCGCAACAATCGGCTCGCCCGCACCGATTTCTTCCTGGCACTGATGGAAGACCGAAGCCCGCGTGCGGCCGCTTTCGTTGCCGGGCTGTGGGACCTGTTCGGCATCGCGGTCTGTGCCGGGATCGCATGGTCGACCTGGGGAATTCTCTGGAAGGATTATGACCATTCAGAGTACATCGGGGTGACCGGCGTTGCGACGGTCCAGACCTGGCCGTTCCGCGCCCTGATCCTCGTCGGCGTCGCGGTCGCGGCCCTGCAGTTCGTCATCCAGGCCGCCCAGTCCTTCGCCAGGGCCGCGGTTCCGGCGGACAAAATTCCATGACCGGCATCGAGGTGGGCGCGGCCGGCGTGGCGGCCCTGATCGTGCTGATCGGACTCGGCATGCCGATCGGCATCGGCATGATCGTCGTCTCCTTCGTGGGCGTCACGCTGATCCGCAACGAAACCGTGGCCATGCGCATGATGGGCTCGGTGGCCAACGACAGCCTCGAGGAATATCTCTTCGCCGTCGTTCCGCTCTTCGTCCTGATGGGCCTGCTTGTCACCATCTCGGGCGTGGGCAAGGACACATTCGACCTCTTCGAGCGCATGTTGCGCCGGGTGAGGGCGGGGCTCGGCGTGGCGACCGTCTTTGCCAATGCCGTCTTCGCCTCGATCACCGGCATATCGATCGCCTCTGCCTCGGTCTTCTCGCGCGTCGCGGTACCGGAGATGACCCGCCACGGCTATAGCCGCCGCTTCTCCACCGGCGTGGTGGCGGGCAGTTCGGTGCTCGGAATGCTCATCCCGCCTTCACTGCTGATGATCGTCTATGCCGTGCTGGCCGAGGAATCCGTCGGGCGCATGTTCTTGGCCGGCATCGGCCCCGGCATCATGCTGTCAATCCTGTTCTCGGCCACCGTGATCATCATGGCCACGTGGTGGAAGTCGTCAGTCTTCGAGCGGCCATCGGCTGAGTTCGACGAGGCGGAGGATGAGCCCGGGCGTTTCTCGATCGTCACAAAATCGCTTCCGATCGTCGGGCTCGTCACCCTCGTCCTCGGGGGGCTCTATGGTGGCTTCTTCAATCCCACGGAGGCGGGCGCGGTCGGCGCTCTTGGTGCACTGGCGATCGCGCTCATGCGCAAGTCGCTGAACCCCTCGAAGTTCTGGAGCCTTCTCGTCGAGACGGGACAGGTCACGGTCTCGGTCCTGTTCCTGATCCTTGCGGCCACTTTCTTTTCGCGCATGCTCGCTATGTCGGGCCTGCCCAACATGCTGGCGGAAACGCTGCTCACCAGCTCGATCGGGCCCTACGGGTTCCTGCTGATCTTCCTCTTCCTGATCATCATCATGGGCTGCCTGATCGATTCCATCTCGATCATGCTGATCCTGCTGCCGATTGCCCTGCCTGTGGCCAAGCATGCGGGATTCGACCTGATCTGGTTCGGGGTGATCACCGTGGTGGCGGTCGAGATCGGGCTGCTCACCCCGCCCTTCGGGCTTTCGGTCTATACGATCAAGTCGGCGATCGACGATCCGGACCTCAAGGTCGGCGAAATCTTCCGGGGCGCGATGCCCTTCGTTGCGGCGATGATCGTGGGATTGGCGATCCTCGTCGCCTTCCCGCAGATCGCGGTCTGGCTTGCGAGGCTCTAGCATGAACCTTCTCTGTCTCTCGGGAAGCCTGAGATCGGCGTCCTCGTCCCGCGCGGTGCTCGATCACATCGTCGGCCATCTACCCGATGGCGTTTCCGCGACGCGCTTCGATATCGGCAGCCTGCCTCACTACAATGCCGACCTCGGCGCGCCCGAGATAGTGGAAGCCTTCAAGGCAGCGGTCGAGGCCGCCGACGGCCTCGTCATCGTCACCCCGGAATACAATTACAGCGTGCCTGGCGTTCTCAAGAACGCCATCGACTGGGCATCGAGGCCAGCCTATGCCTCCGTCTTCAAGGACAAGCCGGTCCTCGTCGCCTCCACCTCGGGCGGCGCGCTCGGCGGCGTGCGTGCGCAGGCGCATCTGAAATACATGCTGAACGGCATGCTGGCGCGGGTTTTCCCGTGGCAGGAAGTGATCGTCCCGCATGCGAACCAGAAGGTGAAGGACGGCGTCTTTTCCGACGCGGTGACCGAGGCCTTCATCGGTCAGGCCATCGCCGCCTTCGTCGATTCTATCGGCGCCGGCCGATAGGCAGGCAGGCTCCTCGGGAGCGATGCAGCCGACGAGCCGCCGCCGGGCGGCCTTCGCTCAGCTATGGGCGAAGATGTCCTGTTCGTCCCAGCCCATCAGGTCGAGCTTCGACCGGGTCGGCAGGAACTCGAAACAGGCTTCAGCCTCCGCCATGCGCCCGTCGCGCGAAAGCCTGGAGAGCAGTGCCTCGCGCAGCCTGTGCAGGTGAAGCACGTCGGAGGCGGCATATTCCAGCTGCTCCGGTGAAAGCGTCTCGGCCGCCCAGTCGGACGACTGCTGCTGCTTGGACAGTGTGACGCCGAGGAACTCCTGGCAGACGTCCTTCAGCCCGTGCCGGTCTGTATAGGTGCGGGTCAGCCGCGACGCGATCTTGGTGCAGAAGACCGGCGAGGGCATGACCCCGAATGCGTGGAACAGCACCGCGAGATCGAAGCGCCCGAAGTGGAAGATCTTCGTGATCCGCTGGTTGCCCAGCAGCGAGACGAGATTGGGCGCCGCCGTCTGCCCGCGGTCGATCTGGATCACGTCGGCGGTGCCGTCGCCGGGGGACATCTGCACCACGCAGAGCCGGTCTCGGTGCGGCTTCAGTCCCAGGGTCTCGGTATCGATGGCAACCGCCTCGACGTCGTAGCGGGAGAGGTCGGGCAGGTCGTTCCGGTGGAAGCGGATGCTCAAGGGTCTCGCCTCCTCAGTTCGCCAGCGCGCCAAGGATGCGCGCCCAGGACCGCTGGCCCTTGTGGAAGGACGACAACTCGTACTTTTCGTTCGGCGAATGGACGCGGTCGTCCGGCAGGCCGAAGCCGACGAGCAGCGAATCCATGCCGAGCATCTTCTGGAAGTCGCCGACGATCGGGATGGATCCGCCCATGGCGATCATCACCGCTTCGTTCGGCCATTCGTCCGACAGCGCCTGCTTGGCCTTCACCAGCAACGGCGAATCGTAGGGCAGGTGGATCGCCGGCGAACCGCCATGCTCGTGGAACTCGACCGAACAGTCGGCGGGGATACGCGCGTTGACGAATTCGCGGAAGGCGGCGCGAATCTTCTGCGGATCCTGCCGGTGCACCAGACGGAACGAGACCTTCGCCGAGGCTTCCGCCGCGATCACGGTCTTGAAACCCTTTCCGGTATAGCCGCCGAAGATGCCGTTCACCTCCGCGGTCGGCCGCGCCCAGGTGAGTTCGAGCACGGACCGGCCTTTCTCGCCCGCCGGGATCGACAGCCCGATGTCGGCCAGAAAATTCTCCGCGCCGCGGCCGAGCCTTTCCCAGACATCGAGCACCTCCTGCGGCGTCTCGTCGACGCCGTCGTAGAAGCCGGGGATGGTGACGCGGCCATTCTCGTCGTGCAGGTCGGCGAGCACTTTCGCCAGGACGTGGATTGGGTTGGCGGCGGCGCCGCCGTATAGGCCGGAATGCAGGTCGCGGTTCGCTGCGTGTACCGTGATCTCCTCGCCGACGAGGCCGCGCAGCGCCGTCGAGATTGCCGGGGTGTCGGCGTCCCACATGCCGGTGTCGCAGACCAGCGCGAAGTCTGCCTTCAGTTCCCCGGCATTGGCCTCCAGGAAGGGTTTCAGCGACGGGGAGCCGGACTCCTCCTCGCCCTCGAACAGGATCGTCACCTTGCAGGGCAGGCTGCCGGTCTCCGTCTTCCAGGCGCGGCAGGCTTCGACGAAGGTCATCAGCTGGCCCTTGTCGTCCGCCGAGCCGCGCCCGGTGATGATCCGCCGGCCGTTCGGGGCGGTCTTCTGAGCGGGATCGAACGGATCGTCTTCCCACAGCTCCACCGGATCGACCGGCTGCACGTCGTAGTGACCGTAAAACAGCACGTGCGGCGCATCCGCCGAGGGTCCGTCGTGATGGGCGACCACCATCGGGTGTCCGGCCGTGTCGCGCAGGCTGGCCGAAAAGCCGATCGTCTCAAGGTCGCGTACCAGCCATTCCGCAGCCTTGCGGCAGTCGGCCCCGTAGGCCGGATCGGTGGAGATCGAGCGGATGCGCAGGAGTTCGAACAGGCGCGACAGGCTGTCGTCGAGCCCGGAATCGAGCGTGGAAAGTACGGAGGAAAGTGCTGTCATCAATTCATCTCGTCGGCGGGATGCAAATGGGTTCTGGTCGAGGCGGCGCGACCCTACTGCATGGTGGATGGAAAGGGGAGGAGAATTTGCCGGCCGGCGCGGCGCTCGCGCCGGCCCAGCTCGCGCCGTGGGCCCGAACGGGCACGCCGCCAGCGGCTGTTCGAGGGGACGCAGCCATCACCGCAGACGGCCAATCTCGCGCGATGTCGTGGCTCCACAAGCCTGTCGGTTCGTCAGGCTCGCCAACGGGATTGCCGGGGCGTGGGTCGGTACTCTGGGGAAAATTGGGAACCGGCGGCACTGGGTGGGGGAGGGGGAGTGCGCCGCCGGTTCCATCTGGCGTTTTGGGGGCGCCAGACGCAGCAACTCGCGCGAACCCCGTTGGTTCCGCGGCGCTAGGAAAAAATCTTTGATGCCGCGGCGGCCACCTCCGGGAATCCGAATGGAGAAAAGACAAAAGGGATTGACATAAATACCAACCAGTCGGTATTTAATTATCAAGGAGAGAAACGAATGCCCCGACCCGCCAACCCGCTGACGAGGACGAAGCTGCTCGAGGCTGCCTTCGCGGTGATCCGGTCGAAGGGGTATTCGGCGACGACGGTGGACGACATCTGCCGCGCGGCGGGCCTCTCAAAGGGGGCCTTTTTCCATCATTTCGCCAGCAAGGAGGAGCTTGCTGTCGCTGCCGCCCTGCACTGGTCGGAAACCACCGGCGCGCTGTTCGAATCTGCGCCCTATCACACCCCGGCCGACCCGTTGGAGCGTCTGCTCGCCTATGTCGCCTTCCGCCGCGAGATCATCCAGGGCGATCTGCCCGATTTCACCTGCCTGGTCGGGACGATGGCGCAGGAGGTCTACGGCACCAACCCCGCGATCCAGAAGGCCTGTTGGGAATCGATCCATGGCCATGCCGAGACGCTGGTGCCAGACATCGAGGCCGCCATGCGCGACCGAGGCATCGACGCGGACTGGACGGCCGAGAGCCTCGCGCTCCACACCCAGGCCGTGCTGCAGGGGGCTTTTATCCTGGCCAAGGCCAGCGGGGAACCGCGCCGAGCGGTCGAGAGCATCGACCACCTCTACCGCTACATCGAAGGGCTGTTCGGCGTAGCCGGCCTTCGAACGCGGCCTGCCGGAAGAAGAACATCGAGAACAGGAGAATGACATGAGCGACCCGACCGCCACCGGACCCAAACACGTCCTGACACTGGAGCGGATCATCGACGCGCCCGTAGAAAACGTCTGGCGCTGCTGGACAGAGCCGAAGCTGCTGAACAAATGGTTCTGTCCGAAGCCCTGGTTCGTCTCGGAAAGCCGCATCGAGCTGAAGCCCGGAGGCGAATTCTACTCAGTGATGAACGGCCCCGATGGCGAGCGCTTCGAGAATCTGGGCGTGTGCCTGGAGGTCGAGCCGCGGCGGCGCCTCGTCTTCACGGATGCCTTCAAGCCTGGCTGGGTCCCTTCCGACAGGCCCTTCATGGTGAGCCACGTCCATTTCGAAGATACGGGCGACGGCAAGACGAAATACACCGCGCACGCCATGCACTGGAACGACGAAACGCTCAGGGAACACGAGCAGATGGGCTTCCACGAGGGTTGGGGCAAAGCCGCCGACCAGCTGGAAGAACTGGCAAAGAGCATCTGAACGCAAAGGAGGAAAGAACCATGGAACCGACGATCTACCTCTTCTTCAACGGCAACTGCCTGGAGGCGATGACCCACTATGCCGAGACGCTCGGCGGGGAGATCACCGGCGTCTTCAAGAACGGCGACGCGCCGGTCGCCGAGGACCGAATGCCAGGCGGCGACGACCTCGTCATGAACATGGCAATGAAGCTCGGCAACGCCATGATCATGGCGTCCGACGCGCCGGGGCAGTGGTATTCCAAGCCTCAGGGTTTCTCCGTCTCGATCGCGCCCGCCTCGATCGCGGAGTTCGACCGGATATTTTCCGCGCTTTCGAGCGACGCGCAGTCGATCTCGATGGCCCCCGGCGAAACCTTCTGGGCCGAGCGGTTCACCACCTTCACCGATCGGTTCGGCACCCCGTGGATGCTGAACTACACCGGCTCGAAGGCAGTCTGAGGAGGATCCGTCATGCAGACCATTCCCAAGGTGCGCACCTGCCTCTGGTTCGACGACCAGGCGCTGCCGGCGGCCGAGTTCTACTGCTCGCTCATCCCTGACAGCCGCATCGACAATGTCGGGCACTATCCCGAGGGGAACGGGATGGCCGAACCCGGAAAGGTGCTGATCGTGGAGTTCACGCTGGCCGGCACGCCCTACCAGGGCCTCAACGGCGGCACCCACTTCAAGCTCGACGAGGCGGTCTCGGTCTCGGTGAGTACCGAGGACCAGGCCGAGACAGATCGGCTGTGGGAGGCCCTGATCGCCGATGGCGGCGAGGAGAGCCAATGCGGCTGGCTGAAGGACCGCTTCGGCCTGTCCTGGCAGATCGTGCCGAAACGTTCGGTCGAACTTCTGTCCGGCCCGAAGGCGGCGCAGGTCTGGCCCGCGCTTATGCAGATGCGGAAGATCGACATCGCGGCGCTGGAAGCGGCCGCAAGCTGAGGGAGGAATAACGATGTCCTATTTCGACGGGTTCGTAATCGCGGTGCCCACCGCAGGAAAGCAGCAGTTCATCGACCACGCGACGGCTATCGACCCGATATTCAAGGAACTGGGCGCGATCCGCGTCGTCGAATGCTGGGGCGACGACGTCCCGGACGGCAAGGTGACGGATTTCCGCAGGTCCGTGCAGGCGAAGGAGGACGAGACCGTTGCCTTCTCCTTCGTCGAATGGCCCGACAAGACGACCCGCGATGCAGGCATGAAGCGGCTGTCGGAGATGATGAAGACCGACGAGCGGATGGACCCTGAAAAGAATCCCGTTCCCTTCGACGGCAAGCGCATGATCTTCGGCGGCTTCGCGGCCGTCGTCGACATTTGAGAAAAGACGCGTCCCTCGTCCTTACAAGGCGGGGGAACGCCTCAGGGCACGTATACCTCGACCGCGCCGGGATGCACCATGAAGTGTGCCGGCGTGGAGGTGACGATCTCGCCATCGGTGTTGACCGGCCGCGGGCGTTTGGTCGCGATGTCGAACTGCGTGCTCTTGGCAGTGCGCACCTCGTTCCACAATCCGTGGCGGCCCGAGCGGAAGGAGCGCAGCATCATCGCGAGCTTCCACACGTTCGAAACCTCGAGGCTGTAGAGATCGAGATTGCCGTCGTCGATCGAGGCCTCTTCCTGCACCACGTTGCCGCCGCCGTAGTGGCGGCCGTTGCCGACGGCGATCTGGTAGGTGTTCACCTCGGTGGTGACGCCCTTTTCGGTAATCGTGGCGTGGAAGGGGCGCGCGCGCGACAGCACGCGCAGGGCCGCGACAGCATAGCCGAGACGGCCCCAGCGGCGCTTCAGGCCCGCGTCGAGCTTGCGCGCGAGATCGGAGGAGAGCCCGATGCTCGCCACGTTGAAGAACGCGTGGCCGTTGACCGAGCCGACGTCTATGCGCCGCGTCTTGCCGGCCACGATCAGGTCCGCCGCCTCGTCGAACTCCATCGGTATTTCCAGCGTGCGGGCGAGGTCGTTGGCGGTGCCCATCGGGATGATGCCGAGCGGCAGGCCGCTCTCCACCACCGCCATGGCCCCCGACGCAACGGTGCCGTCGCCGCCGCACAGGACGATCAGGTCGGCGGTCTCGCGCAGGCGCACGATGTCGCGCGCGATCTCGGGCAGGGCCGAAAAATGCTCGACCGTGACGGACATGCCGCCGGCGGCGAGCCGCTCGACCACCTTGCCGACGCCGTCGCGACCGCGCCGGGCGTTGGGATTGAAGAGGAGCAGCGCTCGCCTCTTACGGGGATTTTGGGGTTCTGGCATCCGTCGTCAGATAGGTGCGGAAAAGAAAATGGCCACCGTGGTGGAGGGGGATACCACGGTGGCCGTACTATAAGCTTGCGGCAGCCCGGAGAGGGGGGATTAGGCTGCCGCCTGTTCGGTGAGGCGGGGGACGGGCCTTGAACCGAACTTCGGAAAAAACTTCCGATGACCAGAAAATGGTTTTTGAAAATGGCGAATCAAGGGCACGAAGATTACAAGTTCGTAACGAACGCGTGATCCGCGAGGCCGTGCATCCTATGGCAGGAGGCCGTCCCCACGTGCGGATTCGCGTGGATTTCGGGCAAGAGGCAGGCTATCCCTCTCAGCCATGAAAAAGGGTGATCACCTCTTCCTCGTCGACGGGTCCGGATACATCTTCCGCGCTTATCACGCGCTTCCGCCTCTGACGCGCAAGTCCGACGGTCTTCCCGTCGGCGCGGTGGCCGGCTTCTGCAACATGCTGTGGAAGCTGGTGCAGGACGCGCGCAACACCGATGTCGGCGTGGTGCCGACGCATTTCGCGGTCATCTTCGACTATTCGGCGAAGACCTTCCGCAACACGATGTACCCCGAATACAAGGCCAACCGATCGGCGCCGCCGGATGACCTGATCCCTCAGTTCGGCCTCATCCGCCAGGCGACGCGCGCCTTCGACCTGCCGTGCCTGGAAATCGAAGGCTATGAGGCCGATGACTTGATCGCCACCTATGCCCGGCTCGCCTGCGAGGCTGGCGGTGACACCACCATCATCTCCTCCGACAAGGATCTGATGCAGCTCGTCGGGCCGACGGTCTCGATGTACGACCCGATGAAGGACCGCGAGATCAAGGTCGCGGAGGTCATCGAGAAATGGGGCGTGCCGCCCGAGAAGATGATCGACCTGCAGGCGCTGACGGGCGATTCCATCGACAACGTTCCGGGCGTCCCCGGCATCGGGCCGAAAACCGCCGCGCAGCTCCTGGAACAGTTCGGCGATCTCGATACGCTGCTCGCGCGCGCCTCCGAGATCAAGCAGAACAAGCGCCGCGAATCGATCATCGAGCATGCCGAGAAGGCGCGCATCTCGCGCGAACTCGTGCGGCTGAAGGACGACGTACCGCTCGTCGAAGGCCTGGACGACCTCGTGCTGCAGCCGCCCAACGGACCGAAGCTGATCGGCTTCCTGAAGGCGATGGAGTTTTCCACGCTGACACGGCGCGTCGCCGAGGCGACGGGAGCGGACGCGGCCGCCATCGAGGCGGCACCGGTTGATGTCGAGTTCGACGGCAAGGCGCACGGGCCGGACCTCGACGAAGGGGATGCGGCGCAGCCGGCGCCGGCCGGCCCCGCGGGCGAGGCCGCCTCTGGCCCGCAGGCGATGACGCCCGCCGCGCTGGTGACGGCGCGCGCCGAGGCGGCCGCGGCCAACCGGATCGACCGCACCGCCTATGTGACGATCCGCGATCTGGCGACCCTCGAGGCGTGGCTGGCGGATGCGCGCGAGACCGGCATCCTGTCGATCGATACCGAGACCACGTCGCTTTTCCCGATGGAGGCGGAACTCGTCGGCTTCTCGATCGCCACGCGTCCGGGCAAGGCGGCCTACGTTCCGCTCTCCCATCGCAACGGCAAGGGCGACCTGCTCGGCGGCGGCGAACTGATCGAGGGGCAGATCCCGTTCCACGACGCGCTCGCGGCGCTGAAGCCCGTGCTCGCCGACCGCTCGGTGCTCAAGATCGGCCAGAACATCAAGTACGACTGGGTGCTGCTTTATCGCCTCGGCCTGCCGATGGCACCGCTCGACGACACCATGCTGATCTCCTACGTGCTCGACGGCGGCTCATCCAGCGGCAACACCGGCGGCCACGGCATGGACAAGCTCTCGGAGCGCTGGCTTGGCCACATCCCGATCCCCTACAAGGACGTGGCGGGCTCGGGGAAGTCGCAGGTCACGTTCGACATGGTCGACATCGACCGGGCCACCGCCTACGCCGCCGAGGATGCCGACGTTGCGCTGCGGCTCTGGCAGGTGCTGAAGCCCCGGCTCGTCGCCGACGGGCTGACGGCGGTCTACGAGCGGCTGGAGCGGCCGCTGATCGACGTGATCGGACGAATGGAGCGCCGCGGCATCGCCGTCGATCGGCAGATCCTGTCGCGCCTCTCGGGCGATTTCGCGCAGTCGGCGGCAGCCCTCGAGGACGAGATCTACCGGCTCGCTGGCGAGCGCTTCAACATCGGCTCGCCCAAGCAACTGGGCGACATCCTGTTCGGCAGGATGGGCTTCGCCGGCGCCACCAAGACGGCGACCGGGCAATGGTCCACCTCGGCGCGCATTCTCGAAGACCTCGCCGCGGAGGGCCACGAACTGCCGCGCAAGATCGTCGACTGGCGCCAGCTGACCAAGCTGAAATCCACGTACACAGACGCGCTGCCCGGCTACATCAACCGGGATACCAAGCGCGTCCACACCTGCTATTCGATGGCTTCGACGTCGACCGGCCGGCTCTCCTCGTCGGAACCCAACCTGCAGAACATCCCGATCCGCACGGTGGAAGGCCGCAAGATCCGCACCGCCTTCGTCGCCGAGCCCGGCCACAAGCTGATATCGGCCGACTACAGCCAGATCGAGCTGCGCGTGCTCGCACACGTCGCCGACATCCCCCAACTGCGGCAGGCCTTCGCCGATGGCATCGACATCCATGCCATGACGGCGTCCGAGATGTTCTCGGTGCCGGTGGAGGGCATGCCGCCGGAGGTGCGCCGACGCGCCAAGGCGATCAATTTCGGCATCATTTACGGTATCTCGGCCTTCGGGCTGGCCAACCAGCTCTCGATCCCGCGCGAGGAGGCGGGTGCCTACATCCGCAAGTATTTCCAGCGCTTTCCCGGCATCCGCGATTACATGGACGCCACCAAGGCGACGGCGCGCGACAAGGGCTTCGTCGAGACCATCTTCGGCCGCCGCGCGCACTATCCCGAGATTCGCTCGTCCAACCCGCAGGTGCGCGCCTTCAACGAGCGCGCCGCGATCAACGCGCCGATCCAGGGCTCGGCCGCCGACATCATCCGCCGCGCCATGGTCAGGATCGAGGATGCGCTCGCCGATGCCGGGCTCGACGATGTCGAGATGCTGCTCCAGGTGCATGACGAACTGATCTTCGAGGCGCCGGAAAGCCGGGTGGAAAAGGCGATCCCTGTCATCCGTCAGGTCATGGAGCACGCCGCCATGCCCGCCGTCTCCATGCGCGTCCCGCTCCACGTCGACGCTCGCGCCGCGGACAACTGGGACGAGGCGCACTGAAGATCGCCAGAACCACCGCGCCAGGCGGAGGTCAGATCTCCAGAACGAGCGGGCAATGGTCCGAGACGACAGGGTCCCGTACCACCTCGAACGAGACCGGCTCGGTCAGGCCGTCGACCAGCATGTAGTCGGCGAACCGGCCTGGCTTGCCATAGTGCGCGGTGCGGGTGCTCGTGAAGCCGCGCGTGGTCACCAGATCGGTCAGGCCGATCCCGGCCAGGATTTGGAAAGTCTCGCTCTCCGGCTCGACGTTGAAGTCCCCGCACACGACCAGCCGGTCGCCGTCGTCGGCGATCCGCACGGCGATCTCCGCCAGCCTCCGGGCCTGTTCGATGCGCTCGGGCGTGTCCGACTTGCCCGCCGCGACGTCCCGCAAGCCATGCGTGTGGACGACCGCGACTGCGCGATCCCTCGCGTAGTCATGGACGCGCACGGCGTGGGCGTTGCGCGAGCGGGGGTGGTCGCCATACCCGTCTGGGGAGAAGCCCTTGTGCACGAACGCCTGGATCTGCCCGATCACGGGAAAGGAGTTGCGCACGAAGGTCGCCAGCCCCCATTGCGAAGGCACCACTTCCTCGCCGTCCCAAAGCACCCCTTGCGCGGCCGGGCAGAAGGTGGCGGCATGATCCGGCAGCGCCGCGGCGACGTCGCGGAAGAAGTTCGCCCGCTGCGGCAGGATGTGGTCGCCGTCGCGGTATTCCAGCCACGCCTCTGCGCTGGCAGGCGTGTGCACGACCTCCTGGAGGCACAGCACGTCCGGCGAGGCTTCCGCGACGTAGGCGACGAGGCTGTCGTGCAGTTTGCCGCCCCAGCCGTTGAGGCACATGATACGCATTTCAGCCCCTATTCCCGGCGGGACGCCGCGACGCTACGTCGTGAAAAGACCGACGATCACCGCCGGTCGCTCGTGGAAAGCTCAGCCGGCCGCCGCGGCGCAGTCCCGGCACAGGCCGCGGAATTCGATGACGGCCTTCGCGGGCCGGAACCCGCTCTCGCCGATCCAGCTTTCCAGCCGCTCGCCCACGACCGGGTCGGCGAACTCGGCCACGCTCCCGCAATTCTCGCAGATGGCGAAGGCGGTCATGCCGTCGGCATGGGTGTGGCTGTCGGTGCAGGCCACGAAGGAATTGAGGCTTTCCAGCCTGTGCACAAGCCCGGCCTTCATCAGTCGGTCGAGCGCCCGATAGACCTGGAGCGGCGCCCGAAATCCCTGCTCGCGCAATTCGTCGAGCAGCGCATACGCGCTGAGCGGGCCTGAGGATTTTTCCAGGCGTTCGAGCACGAGTTGCTGGTTTCGAGTGAGTTCGGCCCTGGCTTCCATTGCCATTCCTGATCGATCGCGGGGCGGCCGCGATGGCCGCCGAGGCTTCATATCGGTGTCCTGTTCCTTGTGCGCCAGCCTTTTTCGCGCCGCAAGAGGTTGGCGGGATTGGATTTGAACAATGGGCCGGATGCGGCCGGACCGGCCCGCGCGGCCATCGCAGGTTGCAGGGTTAACAGTTCCGAAAGAGCCGGACGGTATTTTTAATGATCGGACAGGCCCGGGAGATATGGGGACAGGATGAACATCGCGCAGTTCCGAATGGAGCCAGAGACGGCCGTTCCGGCGCCGGTGGAGACGAACATCTCCGATATCGGCCCGCGCGCCAGCCGTCTGGGTATCGAGATTGCCGGCATCGTCGGGCTGGTGGAAGACCTCGTGAAGCTCGGCGCCGAACAGCAGGCGAGCGCCCGTGCGGTCGTGGCCTCCGCACGGGAGACGAGCGAGACAAACCGCATGCTCGCGTCCTCGATGGCGCAGGTTCGCGAGTCGGCCGAGGAAACGCGCAGCGTGCTGGGCGAGAGCGCCGACAAGGTGGCCCATACCTTGGCGGCCTCGGTCGAAAAGCTGCAGACGCTGAGCAATGGCGTCCTCAGCCTGACGGAGACGCTCGACAAGGTCTCGCAAACCATCAAGTCGGTGAGTTCGGCCAGCGCCTCGATCAACGAGATTGCGCGCGAGACGCAGCTCGTGGCGCTGAATGCCAGCATCGAGGCGGCGCGCCTGGGCGACGCGGGCAAGGGTTTTGCCGTCATCGGCGCTGCCGTGAAGGCGCTTGCCGACCAGATCGGGGTGTTCGCCAAGCAGAACGAGGTGAGCCTGCGGTCGCTCGAAGGCACGCTGGGACAGCTGACGGCGGAAGCCAAGCAGAATACCTCAACGGCCGAGGCGGCGATGGAAGCGTCGGGCCAGGCGGCCGAGACCACGCGCACGATCCAGTCGCTGGTGACCACCGTGGGCAAACTCACCGACGGCATCGTCGGCATGGCCGATCCGGTCCAGCGCAATGTTGCCAGCAACGAACGCGTGCGGGACGAACTCAGAAAGTTCGTCGCCATGTCCAGGACGTGTCACGATAAGCTCGATTCGGCCGGCGAGAGTTCGGAGGCCATCCTGGACATCTCGGAAAACTTCATCCTGTTCATCGCCGAAAGCGGCATCGAGACGCCGGACAGCTTCTTCATCGAACTGGCGCGAAACACCGCCACCGACGTCTCGGCGCTGTTCGAGCAGGCGGTCGACGATGGCGCGATCAGCCTCGCCGACCTGTTCGACGAGAACTACCAGCCGGTTCCCGAGAGCGATCCCCAGCAGGTACTGACGCGCTTCACCGCCTTCACGGACAGGGTATTGCCGGAGATTCAGGAGCCGATCCTGAAGCTCAGCGACCGCATCGTGTTCTGTGCCGCGGTGGACCGCAACGGCTACCTGCCGACGCACAATCTGGTCTACTCCAAGCCGCAAGGCGCCGATCCGGTCTGGAACGCCGCCAACTGCCGCAACCACCGCATCTTCAGCGACCGCACTGGTCTCGGTGCCGGCCGCAACACGCGCCCGTTCCTGCTCCAGACCTACCGGCGCGACATGGGCGGCGGCAGCTTCGTGCTGATGAAGGACATCTCCGCCCCGATCTACGTGAAGGGCCGCCACTGGGGCGGCTTTCGCATGGGCTACAAGCCCGAGACCTGAGCCGCGCGCAGCGGCGGACCCTCTCACGGCTCCGCCCGGTGGCCGCCGTCGAACTGGTGGCTTGACCTCGCGTCCAAAAATCAGCCCCAATCCTGCGGGAACACTGTGACGTTGGGGCAGGTGCAGGGCTTGGGAGCTTCAGGGATGGAACGCAGATTTTCGGGAAGGCGGCTGCTCGCAGCCGTCGCGCTGGCCGCATTGTGCGCCGGCATGGGAAGCATATCGGCGCAGGCACGCGAGAATTATGCCATCGTCGTCGGCGTGACGGAGTATCCGAACCTGCCGAAGAACAACTGGCTCGTCGGCCCCCGCAACGATGCCGTCATGGTGCGCGAATACCTGACGACGCGCTCGCCGGTGAGGTTCGACGCCGGCAACGTCACCGTGCTCGCCGACGACGTGGAGGATGCGAAGGAGCCGACGCTGGCGTCGATCTTGGCGTCGCTGGCCGCGGTCGCCGAAAAGGCCGAGAGCGGCGATTTCCTCTATCTCCAGTTTTCCGGCCACGGCTTCCAGCAGACGGCGGCCGATCCGTCCACCGAGACCGACGGGCTCGACGAGATCTTCCTGCCGAAGGACACCGGGCGCTGGGTCGATCGTAGCAAGGGCATGCCGAACGTGCTCACCGACGACGCCATCGGCGACGCGCTCGACCGCATCCGCGGCAAGGGTGCCTTCGTATGGGTCGTCTTCGATGCCTGCCACTCGGGCACCGCGACGCGCGCGGCGCCGCTCGAAGACGTGCGAGAACGCAAGGTGGATGCCGAGGCGCTCGGCATGCCGCCGGAAGTCCTGACTGAAGGGTCGGCGTCCCGCGACCTTGGCGCGCGCGAGGCGCCCGTGGAGGAGATCGGCTCGACCGGCGCGGAAGCTGCCGGAGAGGGCGGCCTGGTGGCCTTCTTCGCCGCGCAGACCAACGAGACGACGCCGGAAATGCCGCTGCCGCGCGGCGCAGAGAACGCGGTGCGCTACGGGCTCTTCACCCATACGATCTTCTCCAGGCTGGCGGAGAATCCGAACATCACCTACCGCCAACTCGCCGAGGGCGTGCTGCAGCACTACGCCAGCATTAATCGCACAAGCACCACGCCGCTCTTCGAGGGCGACCTCGATGCGCCGGTGTTCGGCACCAGCCTCGACGAGTTCGTTCCGCAATGGCCGATCGCGGTGAAGCCGGACGGCGTCACCGTCTCGGGCGGATTGCTGAACGGTCTTGTTCCCAGCTCGCGGCTCGCCATCGTCGAAAAGCCGGGCGACGCCACCGAGGACGCCATCGGCGTCCTGGAAGTGAAGAGCGCCGACAATTTCTCCAGCCGCGTCGCGGTGGCGCGCGAGGAGGAACCGGCCGCCGTGTCGGGCACGCCCGAAGGGAGGGCGAAAGTCCGCTCTCTTGGCGACATCCCCGAGGGCGCCTATGCGCGGCTGACGGAGGCGCAGTTCAATTTTACGCTCACCGTGGCGAAGCCCGAAATGTCGGATGCCTATTCCGACAAGATCGGCATGGTCGACGGGATCCTCGAAAAGATCGCCGCCGACGACACGACACAGCTAAGCATTGAACTTGTCGCACCGGGCACGCCGGCCGACCTGCGGCTGGCGGTGCTCGCCGAGGCCGACCTCGACGGCCCCTCCTTCGACGCCAGCGGCGACCCGGCGCTCTGGTTCCTGCCCGAATCGGGCGAACTGTCGCTCGTCGACGGCCGGCGCCCGCCATCGGTCGTCATGGTGAGCGACGACGGGGAGGCGATCGGAGAGGCCATAGAGCACTATCTGACACGCGTCTATCGCGCCACCAACCTCGCCCGCATCGGCAGCGCGTCGGAATATGGCGCGGACGAGATCGACGTTTCCTTCACGTTGAAGCGGGCCGAGAGCGGCGAGATGGTGCCGATCTCCAGCATCGACCTGCCCACGGGCGTGCCGGGCGACCGCGTGAGCGTGCGGGCCAGGAACAACACCGGCACCGCCGTCGACATCAACGTGCTCTATGTCGGCAGTGACTATTCCATCACCTTCATGGCCAAGGAACGGCTGCAGCCTTCCGCCACGCTGGAACGCGAGTTCCTCGAATTCACCGAGGACAGCTATGGCCGCGAACTGATGGTGGCGATCGTCTCGGAGGCGAAGCCGTTGACGCCGACGCTCGACCTCGGCTTCCTCGCCCAGGACGGCCTGCGTTCGGTCCATCGCGGAAGCGGGCCCGAAAGCGTCGCGGACCTGATCCAGAACATGGGCATGGGAGCGGCCACCCGCGCGGCCAAGGCCGTCGGCGGCGGCGAGCAACGCCAGCGCGGCGCCGTGATGCTCTATCCCATGCAGACCATGCCGAAATCCTGACCGGACGAGTGGCCATCATGAGAGGCTCCGACACGATCCTGCTCTTCCATCACTCATCCGCGGTCGGCGCGCAGGCTCCGCGCCCGGCGCTCGCCCGGCGCCTTGCCGTCGGGCTGTTCGCGGCCGGAATGGCTTTCTCCTCCACACCGTCATGGTCGGGATCCTGCGGACTGTGCGCCCGGCAGGTGGTCATCAACCCGTCGCTCGCAGAGTGTCTGCTGGGCAACTACGAGGTCCTGGCGACGGGCGGCGACGGCGGCGCGATCGCCGTCGACCTGACGGATTGCGAGCAGTCGCGCGGCATCGTGGAAGCGCTGCCCTCAGCAGCCGCCAGCCCGCCGGAGCCCGACCTGCGCTTCCTCGTCTCGCGCGGGCAACTCGACTGCCTGAAGCGCACCCTCGAGCGGCCGGGCGCGGTCGTCGATCCCGTCACCACGATCGACCTGAGCGCCTGCGAATGAGCGACGCCGGCGGCCAGAAGGGCGTGAGACCGTCTCGGCTGACGAAGACCGCCGTGGCTTTGCCGGATGTCGCCAACCACGACCTCAAGGAAGAAGACAATCCCTTCACACACCGCGACTGGCGCATGCTGGGCTATGCCTGGAGCGGATTCGCGCTGCGCGTCCTGCTGGTGCTCGCCACCGTCTTTTCTGGCTACCAGTACCTGCAGGCGCGCGAGGAGAAGCGCATCGAGCGGACCCTCGAACTGGTCGAACTGTGGGAACGGCCGGAGTACCAGGCCGCGCAACGGGCACTGAAACGCCGCCTGGGCGACCTCAACCAGCGCTACCGTTCCGACCTCGGAGAAAATCCCTCGCCGACGGAACTCGCGATCTTTCATGACCGCGTCGGCGTGGAGGCGATGCAGGAGACCGGCGGCACGATGCCGCTCGCCGACTTCCGCGATGAGTTCGACCGGATCGTCTATTTCCTGAACCGGCTGTCCTTCTGTGTGGAGGGAGGTCTCTGCTCGCGCTCCGTCGCAGATGCCTATTTCCGCGATTTCGCGCGCTCGTTCTGGGACTATTTCTCCGGCTTCGTCCGGCAGGAGCGGCGTCGCGGCTCTCCAAACTTCGCCAGGCCGATCGAGGACTACCTCGCCGCTTCCGGCTGATCCCCCGCCGCTCCGCCGACATTGCGGGCGGAACGGCGGCAGATTCAATCGGCCATTCGCCTCAGTTCTTGCTCGCTATGCCGTTCACCCACTGGAAGTAGGGGATGTTCAGGCGCAGCGCGACGTTCTCCGTGCTCGTCTCGGCGATATTGATGCCGATGATGTGCCGCTCCTTGGTGTCGCCGTTGAACTCGTAGACAGCCGAGCCGCTCGATCCCGGATAGGTGTCGCACAGATAGGTGAAGTTGTTGATCGAGGCCGTGCCGGGGTCGATATCGCAGTTGGTGGCCCACATGGTGCTTACCGGCTTGTCGCCGGGGTAGCCGACGATGTTGGCGCGCAGCGCGTAGACCGGATCGTAGGCCGAATAGCCCATCCAGCCGACCGCCTCGCCGGCCGGCGCGTCGAGGATCAGGATACCTAGGTCCCACGGCACGACCGAGCCGTAGAAGCCCTTGTAGTTCGAGATGTAGCCTTCGAGGATGTGGGCATCTGTGAAGCCGTACTTGCCGTAGGGCGCGTTGCCCTGTCCGTTAAGGCCCGGATAGAACTCGTAATCGGCGAGCCAGCCGCCGGCGTCGTGATTGTAGAGGCAGTGGGCGGCGGTGATCACCGTCCTCTTTCCGATCAGCGTGCCCGAGCAGATGCTCCATTCGCCGTCCTTGGTCATCGACCAGATCTGGCCGATGGTGTTGAACGGATAGGCCTTGGTCTGCGTGACCTGCACGCGGTCGTCCTCGCCGAACACCTGGCGGGACTCTTCTGCGAAGGCCGGGTCTTCCGTCGTGCCAGGCTTCTCGGCGGCGGGCGCCGAGGTGCCGGACATGGCGCCTTCAATGGCCTTCTTGAGTTCATCGCTCGGCGCCGTCGTCGCATCGCTGGAACGCGAGCGCGTGGTGAACGCACGCTCCATCTCCGCGCCGTCCGGGAAGGAAAGGTCGCGCGAGGCTTCGCTGTCGTCCAGCTTTGGAGCGAGGTCGACGATCGACCGGCTCGCGAGGTCCGGCATCTCGATCGAGGCGCGCGACGCCTCTCCCGAACCGGGGTTGCCCGATGCGCTTTGCGCATGGGCAAGCGTTGCGGGAATGCCGGTCGCCGAGACTGTCAGCGCCAGCATCGTCATATTGAAAAATTTCATGAAAACAGTTCTCCCAAGCCCTTCGAAGCGAACACTACTCGCAATAGTGTCCGTATCGTGATCCCCGAAAAGCGCAGCGATGGCAAGCGCCTGCGAACAGAGTTTCTGAAACCCGCGAAGCATCGGGCGCCGCATTTATTCCTCAAAGGTCCCGACAAATCGCTTTCGTTCGGCCGCACCCCTGTCTTAGATGTTCGGCATCGGATGCCCAGGGTGGGGTCTGTCATGGCAACGAAGTCTCAGGAGGTAACTTTGATTCGATCACGCAAACTCAATGGGGTCGCCTTTGCTGCGGCACTGGCGGTAAGTGCTTGCGCAATAAATAATGTAGCCATCGCGCAGGATTCTTCCGTTGCGGCAGCTGCAAAGCCGGAGAGCTCGCCCATGAGCCGCGTCGCCGCTGCCAGGAAGGCGGCGCGCGAAAGCGGCGAGGACAGCCGCGTCATCGGCGGAACCCCGGCCGAGGAAGGTGCCTGGCCGTTCCAGGTCGCGCTGCTGATCAGCGACTATCTCGACGACAACCCCGCCACGCAGCTCGACGCCCAGTTCTGCGGCGGCAGCCTGATTTCACCCGAATGGGTGCTGACGGCAGCCCATTGCCTCTTCGAGTACGGAGAAGTGGTGGATCCGCGCGGCGTCACGGTGCTGGTGGGGGCCACGCATCTCGCGGACGGCGAGCGCATCCAGGCCGCGGAGATCATTCCGCATGAAAGCTACGATCCGGCGGGCTTCGACAATGACCTCGGTCTGATCCGGCTTTCCAGGTCCGCCAGCCAGGCTCCGATCAAGCTGACCCCTTCCGACGTGCCGAGGGGCAACGCGATGGTCACCGGATGGGGCAAGATGGCCGATGGCGGCTTTCCGGAAAACCTGATGCAGGCCGACGTCGAACTGGTGGCGAATGACGCCTGCAACTCTGGCATCAAGAACATCTATGCCCGTGATCTCGAATCGCTGCTGCGCAATTTCAGTCAGCGTATGCGCGTGAGCGAGGAAGGAATCCAGAACGCCAAGGCGTTCATCGTCCAGAACATGTCCGATCCGCTCACCGGCAACATGATCTGCGCCGGCGTCGCCAGCGGCGCGCGCGACGCCTGCAACGGCGACAGCGGCGGTCCGCTGTTCATGAACGGCGATGGCGGACAGGTGCAAGTCGGCATCGTGAGCTGGGGCGAAGGGCCGCTCGATTCAAACATCGCTTGTGGCCACGAGAACGCTTACGGCGTCTATACCCGCGTCGCGAACTATCGCGACTGGATCGGGTCCAAGACCGGCGTGAAGTAGCACTGCGCTTCGCGATCAACGAAAAACCCGGATCGGCGTCGCCGATCCGGGTTTTTTCTCGTTTCCAGCCGCGTCGGAAGCTCAGGCGACCTGTCGGGCCAGCGCGCACTGCGACCATAGATCGGAGAGGGCGCCGACCAGATGGTCGATGTCGGCATCGGTATGCAGCGGCGAGGGGGTGATCCTCAGCCGCTCGGTCTTGCGCGGAACCGTCGGATAATTGATCGGCTGGACGTAGATGCCGTAATTGTCGAGCAGAAGGTCCGACAGCCATTTGCACTTGGCCGCGTCGCCCACCATCACCGGCACGATGTGGCTGGGGTTCGGCATGGTGGGGATGCCGATTGCGTCGAGCCGCGCCCGAACCCTGCGCACCCGATCCTGGTGGCGGGCCCGCTCGAAGGGGCTCTGCTTGAGATGCTGGATCGAGGCCAGCGCGCCGGCCGCCACGTGCGGGGGCAGGGCGGTCGTGAAGATGAAGCCCGAGGCGAAAGAGCGGATGAAGTCGCACATGGCCGCCGAGCCGGTGATGTAGCCGCCGACCACGCCGAATGCCTTGCCAAGCGTGCCCTCGATCAGCGTGACGCGGTCCATCAGGCCTTCGCGCTCGGCGATGCCGCCGCCGCGCGGGCCATAGAGGCCGACCGCATGCACCTCGTCGAGATAGCTCATGGCGCCGTGCTTTTCGCAGACGTCCAGGATGTCGGCGATCGGCGCGATATCTCCGTCCATCGAGTAGACGCTCTCGAAGGCGACGATCTTGGCCCGCTCCGGACCGTATTCCGACAGGATCCGGTCGAGGTCCTCGACATCGTTGTGCTTCCAGATGCGGCGCTCAGCCTTGGAGTGGCGGATGCCCTCGATCATGGAGGCGTGGTTGCCGGCGTCCGACAGGATGACGCAATCGGGAATGTTGGAGCCGAGCGTGGAGAGGGCGGCCCAGTTGGAGACGTAGCCCGATGTGAAGAGCAACGCCGCCTGCTTGCCATGCAGATCGGCGAGTTCGCGCTCCAGCATGACGTGGTAATGGTTGGTGCCCGAGATGTTGCGCGTGCCGCCGGCACCGGCGCCGCATTTGTCCAGCGCCTCGTGCATGGCCGCGATCACCTTGGGGTTCTGGCCCATGCCGAGATAATCGTTCGAGCACCACACGGTGACCTCGCGCGTCTCGCCGCCAACATGGCGCGTTGCCCGCGGGAACGAACCCGCGCGACGCTCGAGATCTGCGAACACCCGATAGCGGCCCTCCTTGTGGAGGTCGTTGAGCTTCGTGGCGAAGAAGGCTTCGAAGTTCATGCGTCTCTGTTCTCCTTGGAACTCTTCTAACCTCGATCACCGCTTTTGTCTCCCCAGTCCGGCGCGTCAAATCGCACCACTTGCGGGGAAGGACAGGTTCGGCACGAGGCACGTTCCATCAACGGGTAACAAGTCCCCTCGACGGTTACCTTGATTTCGCTCAATCTTCTGTTGAGTTGGTCACACGGTCCAACGGGCGAGAGTCGCAATCTGCTCGCACCAGGCTGCGGGACCGTGCCGGTCCGCCTATATCCATGTAACCACGCGGTGGCTCGGCGGATGGACCATCCGCACATGGGTGATGGCCCGGTCCGCGATCCAGGTCGTGCGTTCGGCCACGAAGACCGCCTCGCCAGGGTCGAGACGAAGCGCCTGCGCTTCCTCTGGATCGGCGCGCGCGGCGCCAAAGGAGTACTGCGCGCGCGAGAACGGGGCGTTGGCGACCAGCCATTCGTTGGGGCTCGCCGTTCCGAAATCCTCCGAGCCGGCGGCGGGTACGGCGGCGAGATTGATCCAGCGATCCTCGTACTGGTAGGGCCGGCCGTCTGCGAGATGGAGGCAGCGGACATGGAGCGTGCGCGCGCCGGCGTCGAGCCCGAGACGCTCTCGCAGCCATCCGGGCGCGTTCTCCTTGTCGCGGTGCAACAGGCGATATTCGTAAGCTGATCCTGACGCTTCGATCTCGGCCCGCACCACGGGGATGGCAAAGCGCGCCTCGCGCACGGGATGCAGCGCAACGCGCGTGCCGGACTTGCGCTTGCGCTCGATCAGCCCCGATCGCGCGAGTTCCTGCAGCGCGCGGTTGACGGTCGCGCGCGCCGCGCCGAATTCCGCCGCCAGCGCCTCCTCGCCGGGCATCGTCTCGCCGGGTTCCCAGACCCGCCGCGAGATGCGGCGTTCCAGTTCAGTCCTGATGTCGCGGAAGGAGTTGCGCCGCATGGGCTTCAGATCCGCGAAAGCACGCCGCGGATGCAGGTCGCGTAGCGCGCGGCGACAGCCTCGCGCGCGACGTGGCGGCCCCCGCGCACCGCGTGCCGTCCGGCCGACCACACGTCGGTGACGCACCGGTTCGAGCCGGCGAAGATCCAGCCGTCGAGCACCCGGTCGCCGGACAGCCCGAAGAGCCCGTCGCATTCGAGATCGAGGGCGACGAGGTCGGCCCACCTTCCGGTCTCGATCGCCCCGCAGTCCCGCCCAAGCGCCTGCGCTCCGCCGGAAAGCGCCCGTTCGTACAGGTTGCGGCCAGCCGACTGGTTTGCGCCGGCCAGCACCACCCGGGCGCGGTCGTGCAGGCGCTGCGAATATTCGAACTGGCGCAGTTCGCCCGCGACCGAGATGCGGATGTTGGAATCGGAGCCGATGCCAAACCGGCCGCCGCTTTCGAGGAACCGCGCTCCGTCGAAAATGCCGTCGCCGAGATTGCCTTCGGTGACCGGGCATAGCCCGGCGATTGCGCCCGTGCCGGCGAGTCTTTCGGTCTCCTGCGGCGTCATGTGCGTGCAGTGGATGAGGCACCAGCGTTCGTCCACGCCGAAATTGTCGAGGAGCCACGCCATCGGCCGCGCACCAAACACCGCCAGCGTCTCCTCGATCTCCTTCTCCTGCTCCGCAATGTGCATGTGGAAGGGGCCGGCGGACCGGGCCGCGAGGTGCCTGAGATCGTCCGCCCCCACCGCGCGCAGCGAATGCGGCGCGGTGCCGAGGGTGGTATCTCCGGGCAGCGGCGCGAGCGCTTCGTCGGCCCGTTCGTGTAGCTGGAGAAAGCGATCGAGATCATTGCCGAAACGCAATTGCCCTCCGGCAAGCGGACGTCCGTCGACGCCGCCCTGGGCGTAGTGGACCGGCAGCAGCGTCAGCCCGATGCCCGTCTCCGCGGCTGCAGCCGCGATGCGCATGGAAAGCTCGCCGAGATCTTCGTAGGGCGTGCCGCCGGGCTGGTGGTGCAGGTAGTGGAACTCCGCGATCGCGCCGAAACCGGCCTCCTGCATCTCCATGAAAGAGAAGGCGGCGATCGCCTCGATCTCGTCCGGGGTCAGCACGTCGAGGAAGCGGTACATGATCTCGCGCCAGGTCCAGAAACTGTCGCGCCCCGATGGCCCGCGCGCCTCCGACAGCCCGGCCATGGCGCGCTGGAAGGTGTGGCTGTGCAGGTTGGAGATGGCCGGCAGCAGCACGGCAACGCGCACGTCGGAGGGCGCCGCCGCGGCACCCCTCTGGACGCCGCTCATGCGGCCGTCCGCGCCGATTTCCGCCCGCACGTCCTTCGCCCAGCCGGAGGGAAGCAGCGCGGTGGCAGCGTGGATCGCACCCGCTCCGGTCTTCATCCTCGGGAACTGCCTCCGGTTTTCCTGAAGTGAACCGCCCTCGTTCATCGTCTCTCCCGGGTTCTCTTGACTTATTATGTCTATACATAATAGCCTCCTTTGTGGATTTGAAAACAGCCATTTCGCGGAAGGCCCCGTGCGCAGGATTCTCACCGACCTGACCATCGCGACGATGGAGCCCGGCTGGCCCGCCTACGGGCTCGTGGAGCGCGGCGTCGTCGGCGTGGAGGATGGCATCATCGCCTGGGTCTCCGGTGATGGCGCGGTCCCCGCCGGCTGGCGCGACGTCGAGGCGGAAAAATTCGGTGGTCGCCTGATGACCCCGGCGCTGGTCGACTGCCACACCCACATCGTTTTCGGCGGAAACCGCGCGCGCGAGTTCGAGATGCGCCTCGAAGGCGCCACCTACGAGGAGATCGCGCGCGCCGGTGGCGGCATCGTGTCGACCGTGGCCGCCACGCGGGCATTGTCGGAGGACGACCTCGTCGAAGCCGCGCTCCCCCGCCTCGACCGGCTGATCGGCGAAGGCGTCGGCACGATCGAGATCAAGTCCGGCTACGGGCTGACCATCGAGGACGAGCTGAAGATGCTGCACGCCGCGCGCCGGCTCGGCGAACTCCGCCAGGTGCGGGTCAGGACGAGCTACCTCGCCGCGCACGCGCTGCCGCCGGAGTACAACGGCCGCGCCGACGCCTATCTCGACGAGGTGGTGCTGCCCGGCATGGAGGCCGCGAAGGCCGAGGACCTCGTGGACGCCGTCGACGGCTTCTGCGAGACCATCGCCTTCACGCCCTATGAGATGCGCCGCGTCTTCGACAAGGCGCGCGCGCTCGGCCTGCCGGTGAAGTTGCATGCCGAGCAGTTGTCCGACCTCGGCGGCGCAAAGCTCGCCGCCTCCTTCGGCGCGCTATCGGCGGACCATCTGGAATATCTTGGTGAGGACGGTGTCGCAGCGCTGGCAGAGGCCGGATCGGTGGCGGTGCTCTTGCCTGGCGCTTTCTACTTCCTCCGCGAGAAGCGGTCACCGCCGGTGGCGCAGCTCAGGGCCGCGAACGTGCCGATCGCGCTGGCGACGGATTGCAATCCCGGCTCCTCGCCGATGACCTCGCTGCTGCTGGCCATGAACATGGGCTGCACCTTCTTCCGCCTGACGCCGGAGGAGGCGCTGGCCGGCGTCACCCGCAACGCCGCCCGCGCGCTCGGCCTCGCCGACGAGATCGGCACGATCGAACCGGGAAAGCGCGCCGAATTCGCCATCTGGGACGTCGATCACCCGGCCGAACTCGCCTACCGCATCGGCGACAACCCGCTGCACCGCCGCCTCCTTCTCCCTGTTCACGAGGGTCCGAAGGACGGGCGAGACACGTGGCTCGCCCGGGTGCCCGAAGGGCGGATGAGGGGCAGCGCGACCTTCCCGGACGATGAAACGACGACGTCATGATCACCCTCCACCCCGGTTCCGTCCCGCTCTCGACCCTCGAACGCCTTTACCGCTCCGGCGAACCTGCGCGGCTGGACGATGCCTTTCGCCCCGGCATCGCGGCAGCCGCCGCGCGCATCGGCGAGATCGCGGGCGGCCGGGAAGCCGTCTACGGCATCAATACCGGCTTCGGGAAACTGGCGAGCGTGCGCATCGCGCCGGACGATCTCGCCACGCTGCAGCGCAACCTGATCCTGTCGCATTGCTGCGGCGTCGGGCAGCCGCTCACTGCCGACATCGTGCGGCTGATCATGGCGCTCAAGCTCGTCTCCCTCGGCCGCGGCGCTTCGGGCGTGAAACCGGCGACCGTCGAACTGATCGAGGCGATGCTGGAGCGCGGCGTAGTGCCGGTGATCCCCGAAAAAGGCTCGGTCGGCGCCTCGGGCGATCTCGCGCCGCTGGCGCACATGGCCGCCGCGATGATCGGCGAGGGCGAGGCAGTCTTCGGCGGCGAACGGATGCAGGCCCGGGACGCACTGGCGAAGGCAGGGCTGGAGCCGATCGTGCTCACCGCCAAGGAAGGGCTCGCACTGATCAACGGCACCCAGGTGTCGACCGCGCTTGCGCTGGCCGGGCTCTTCCGCGCTCACCGCGCGGCCAATTCGGCCCTGATCACCGGCGCGCTGTCGACCGACGCGGCCATGGGCTCGTCCGCTCCTTTCGTGGAGGAGATCCACACGCTGCGCGGCCATGCCGGCCAGATCGAGACGGCCGCTGCGTTGCGCGCGCTGATGGCAGGCTCGGAGATCCGCGAGAGCCATCGCGATGGCGACGAACGTGTGCAGGACCCCTACTGCATCCGCTGTCAGCCGCAGGTCGACGGCGCCTGCCTCGACCTGCTGCGCATGGCGGCCCGCACGCTTGAGATCGAAGCCAACGCCGTCACCGACAACCCCCTCGTCCTGTCCAGCGGCGACGTGGTCTCGGGCGGCAATTTTCACGCCGAGCCCGTCGCCTTCGCCGCCGACCAGATCGCGATCGCGGTTTGCGAGATCGGCGCGATCGCGCAGCGGCGCGTGGCGCTGCTGGTCGACCCCAAGCTCTCCTACGGCCTGCCGCCTTTCCTGGCGAAGAATGCCGGACTGAACTCGGGCCTGATGATCGCCGAGGTGACCTCGGCCGCGCTGATGAGCGAAAACAAGCAGATGGCGTTCCCGGCCTCGGTCGATTCCACGCCGACGTCCGCCGACCAGGAGGACCACGTCTCCATGGCCTGCCACGGAGCGCGGCGGCTCCTTCAGATGACCGATAACCTCTTCGGCATCGTCGGCATCGAGGCGGTGACGGCCGCGCAGGGCATCGATTTCCGCGCACCCCTGAAGACGGGAACGCAATTGCTCAAGGCGCACGCCGCCATCCGCGCCGTCGTGCCGACGCTGGAGGTCGACCGCTACATGGCGCCCGACCTCGAGGCGGCGGCGGAACTGGTTCGCAATGGTAGGCTGAATGCCAGCGTGGGCGAGGGACTGCTGCCAAGGCTGCAAGGATGAGACACCCATGACCCCCGTCGAAACCACCCGCGGCACCTCGCCCGTCATCCTCGGCCTGCCGCACACCGGCACCCACGTCCCGCCTGACATCCGGGAACGTCTCAACGACGAAGGCAAAAAACTCCGCGACACGGACTGGCACATCCACGCGCTCTATGACGGCCTTCTCCCCGCGGCCACGACGGTGCGCGCCACCTTCCACCGCTACGTCATCGATGCCAACCGCGACCCGTCCGGCGAGAGCCTCTATCCCGGCCAGACCACCACCGGCCTCATCCCCCGCATCGACTTCGACAATCAGCCGATCTGGCGCGAGGGCATGGGGCCCGACGGCGCGGAGACGGCGCGGCGGGTGCGGGAGTTCCACGCGCCCTATCACGCCGCACTCGCCGCCGAGATCGCGCGGGTGAAGGCACAGCACGGCATCGCCGTTCTCTATGACTGCCACTCCATTCGCCCGGTGATCCCCTACCTGTTCGAGGGCGTGCTTCCGGACTTCAACGTCGGCACCGACAACGGCCGAACCTGCGATCCGCGCATCGAGCAGGCGACCTTCGACATCTGTGACCGCGCCGAGGGCTATACCGCGATCCTCAACGGACGCTTCCGCGGCGGCTGGACCACGCGTCACTACGGCCGGCCGGAAGAGGGCGTTCACGCCATCCAGATGGAGCTGACGCAGTCGACCCATCTCGCCGACAGCACCGAGACCTTCGCCTACGACCCGGCGAGGGCGGAGCGGCTGCGGCCCCATCTCGCCGAAATCCTGAATTCCATCGAGGCCATCGCCTATCAGATCGCCGGAGCCCGTCCATGACCAATCCCCGCCACAACATCCGCGAGGTTCGCGCGCCCCGCGGCACGGAGCTGAACGCGAAGAGCTGGCTGACCGAGGCGCCGCTCAGGATGCTCATGAACAATCTCGACCCCGACGTGGCGGAAAACCCGAACGAGCTCGTCGTCTATGGCGGCATCGGCCGCGCCGCACGCACCTGGAACGACTTCGATTCCATCTTGGCGACGCTCAAGACGCTGAACGAAGACGAGACGCTGCTCGTCCAGTCCGGCAAGCCGGTCGGCGTGTTCCGTACCCATGCGGACGCGCCCCGCGTGCTGATCGCCAATTCCAACCTCGTTCCGCACTGGGCCGACTGGGACCACTTCAACGAGCTCGATAAGAAGGGACTCATGATGTACGGCCAGATGACGGCCGGCTCGTGGATCTACATCGGCACGCAGGGAATCGTGCAGGGCACCTACGAGACCTTCGTGGAAGCCGGGCGGCAGCACTACGGCGGTGACCTCAAAGGTAAGTGGATATTGACCGCTGGCCTCGGCGGCATGGGCGGCGCGCAGCCGCTGGCGGCCGTCATGGCCGGCGCCTCGTGCCTTGCCATCGAATGCGACGAGACCCGCATCGATTTCCGCTTGCGCACCCGCTATCTGGACGAGAAGGCCACCTCAGTCGACCAGGCGCTCGAAATGATCGAACGCTGGACCAAGGCCGGCGAGGCAAAATCGGTAGGCCTGCTGGGAAACGCCGCCGAGATCGTTCCGGAACTCTACCGCCGTGGCATCCGCCCCGACATGGTGACCGACCAGACCTCGGCGCACGATCCGCTCAACGGCTACCTGCCGAAAGGCTGGACCATCGGCGAATGGAAGGCCAGGCGCGAGAGCGATCCCAAGGCGGTGGAGAAGGCGGCGCGCCATTCCATGCGCGAGCATGTCGAGGCTATGGTCGCTTTCTGGAATGCCGGCGTGCCGACGCTCGACTACGGCAACAACATCCGCCAGGTGGCGAAGGACGAGGGTTTCGAGAATGCCTTCGCCTTTCCAGGGTTCGTGCCTGCTTACATAAGACCGCTTTTCTGTCGCGGCGTGGGGCCGTTCCGCTGGGCCGCCCTCTCGGGCGATCCGGAAGACATCTACAGGACCGACGCCAAGGTGAAGGAGCTCTTGCCCGACAACGAACATCTCCACCGCTGGCTCGACATGGCGCGCGAGCGCATCGCCTTCCAGGGGCTGCCCGCGCGCATCTGCTGGGTCGGTCTCGGCGACCGCCACCGGCTCGGCCTCGCCTTCAACGAGATGGTCGCCAGCGGCGAACTGAAGGCGCCGGTCGTCATCGGCCGCGACCATCTCGATTCCGGCTCCGTCGCCTCGCCGAACCGCGAGACCGAGGCGATGAAGGACGGGTCCGACGCCGTCTCCGACTGGCCGCTGCTCAACGCACTGCTCAACTGCGCCTCGGGCGCCACCTGGGTCTCGCTGCACCACGGCGGCGGTGTCGGCATGGGGTTCTCGCAGCACGCCGGAATGGTCATCGTCGCCGACGGCACCCCGGAAGCCGCCCACCGGCTGGAGCGCGTGCTGTGGAACGACCCGGCCACGGGCGTCATGCGCCACGCCGACGCCGGCTACGACGACGCGCTCGATTGCGCCCGCGAGAAAGGCCTGCGCCTGCCGGGCATTCTGGGCAACTGACGGAGCGGCGGAGAGGGGGACAGTTTACTTTTTACCCGGAGCGAGCGCCGCTCGCTCCGGGTAAAAAGTAAACTGTCCCCGCCCTCCCTGGTTAGCCCGCCCCGCGCCGCTGACGCTTTCGGCTGCATCGTCATGGTGTTAGGTCTTTCCCCATCGACGCGATTCCGCAGCGGCATCGCGCAGGGATGGAGAAGGACCACATGACGAAAAGCCCCGACGAACTCGGCATCGAACTGCGCAGAAAAATGTTCGGCGCGGCCGGCGCCGAACAGCAGATCGAGAAGGCCAGCGATTTCACGCAACCGATGCAGGACATCGTCACACGCATCTGCTTCGGCGAGGTGTGGCAGCGGCCGGGGCTGGGCACGCGCGAGCGCTCGATGATCACGCTGGCCATGCTCGCCGCGCTCGGCAAGGAGCCGGAACTCAAGGTCCATGTGCGAGGCGCGATCGCCAACGGCGTGACCAAGGAGGAGATCCGCGAGATCCTCGTCCACTCCTTCCTCTATTGCGGCATCCCCGCGATGGTCGGCGGCCTGCGCGCCGCCGAATCCGTCCTCGGCGACCTGGGCGTGGAGTAGGCGCGATGGAGAGGATCGGCTTCGTCGGCATCGGCAACATGGGGCGGCCGATGACGGCCAATATCGTCAAATCCAGGTTTCCGCTGACGCTCTACGACGCGAATGCAGAGGCCGCCCGCGCGCATGCGGCGGAGATCGGCGCCAATGCCGCGGCCTCGCTCGCGGAACTGGGCGCGGCGAGCGATGTCGTCGTCACCATGCTGCCCAACGGCAAGATCGTCCGCGAGGTCATGCTGGAAGCCGACGGCGGGCTGGCGTCGCAGCTGAAACCCGGCGCGCTGCTGATCGACATGAGTTCGTCCGATCCCATCGGCAGCCGCGACCTCGGTCCGCTCCTGGCCGGGCCTGGCATCGGCTTTGTCGACGCACCGGTCTCGGGCGCCGTCCCGCGCGCCATCGCGGGTACGCTGACCATCATGCTGGGCAGCGACGATCCGGCCTTGTCGCAGCGGGCCAAGCCGGTGCTGCTCTCGATGGGAAACCGCGTCTTCGACACGGGCCCGCTCGGCTCCGGCCACGCCATGAAGGCACTCAACAATTTCGTCGCGGCGGCCGGTTTCGCCGCCGTCGCCGAGGCGCTGATCCTCGCCGGCCGCTTCGGCCTCGACCCCAAGGTCGCGGTGGAGATCATGAACGTCTCGACCGGCCGCAACTTCTCCACCGAAAACGTGTTCGGCCAGCACGTGTTGACTGGAGACTTCGCCACCGGCTTCGCGCTCGGCCTGCTCGCCAAGGACGTCGGCATCGCCGCCGGCCTCGCCACCGCGCTGGATAAGCCGCTACCGATCGTCGCCGAGACCGACCGCTGGTGGCAGGCGGCCCTCGGGCGGCTCGGCGGCACCGTCGACCACTCCGCCGCGTTCAAGGCCTGGAACGGCGAGGGCTGACCGTGTCCGTCACCATCTATGGCATCAAAAACTGCGACACCATGAAGAAGGCCCGCGCCTGGCTCGACGCCCACGGCGTCGCCTACGCCTTCCACGACTACAAGACCGCCGGCCTCGACGAAGCCCGCCTGCAGGGCTGGATCGACGAACTAGGGTGGGAACCCCTGCTCAACCGCGCCGGCACCACCTTCCGCAAGCTGCCCGACCGCGACAAGGCCGACCTCGACGAGGAGAAGGCCAGGCGCCTTATGCTTGACCAGCCCTCGATGATCAGGCGCCCGGTGCTCGACGTGGACGGGTGCCTGACGGTGGGATTCAAGCCGGAGACATATGAGAGTGTGGTGGGAGGGTAGGGGCTCGCTACGCCCGCCGACGACGATTGGCGACAGCACCTCCACCCTTTCGTCATCCCAGGGCGAAGCAGCCGCGAAGCGGCGTCGCGCAGACCCTGGGATCCATGCCTGAGCATATCGGCAGAGTGAGACGGTGCAGGAAACCGCCTCTTCGCCACCTCATCCTTCGCCGCCTCTCAGGCCTGGATCCCCGGCTCTCCCTCCGCCGCGCTCCGGTCGGCCGAGGATGACGAAGCGGAGGGGCGGTCGACGGTTGGCAAATGCCCCCCGCCGCCGACGGTTAGCGCCGCCACCCCACCTTCGTCATCCCAGGGCGGAGCAGCCGCGAAGCGGCGTCGCGCAGACCCTGGGATCCATGCCTGAGAATCGCGGCAGCGTGAGGCGGCGCAGGAAACCGCCCTTCGTCCACGTCCACCACCCCACCCGTCACCATCTCTCAGGCCTGGATCCTCGGCTCTCCCTCCGCTGCGCTCCGGTCGGCCGAGGATGACGAAGCGGAGGGGCGGTAGACGGTTGGCGAATGCCCCCCGCCGCCGACGGTTAGCGACGACACCCCCACCTTCGTCATCCCAGGGCGGAGCAGCCGCGCAGCGGCGTCGCGCAGACCCTGGGATCCATGCCTGAGAATCGCGGCAGCGTGAGGTAGTGCAGGAAACCGCGACGGGTCCTCCACCACCGCACCCGTCACCGCTTCTCAGGCGTGGATCCCCGGCTCTCCCTCCGCTGCGCTCCGGTCGGCCGAGGATGACGAAGCGGATGGGGCCGGACGGCGTGGACGAAACCGGCGCCGACCCCAACAAGATCAACCGCTTCCTCGAATTCCATCCACGGCCCCGCCACCCGCGCCACACTACCCGCCGGTCAGCAAAGGACACGAGATGGACGTGCGTGCGCAAATGGTGGACGAAAGGATGCTTCGGCGCGTCATGGCGCTGCTCGTCTCCTTCGCCGCCATGGCCGAGCAGGCCGCCACGCGCTCAGGGCCGGTGCGCTGGTTCGTGCTCGTCCTCCTGCGCTATGCGGAGGCGGTGTCGGAAAGCTACGTCCTCGAGGCGGCGGGCATGCCGCTCTCGGAACTCGAAGGGATCGCGCCGATCGGCAGCGACCCCGACGACGCGCTGCGGCTCGCCGCGCGCTTCTATGCGCTGGCCGCCGCCCTCTGCACACTCTTGCCCCTCGGAAACCTGTTCGACCGCCAATGCGAGCATCGCGGCCTCAGGTCACACGCCGCAGCGGACTGCGGTCACCGCCCAAGCGGCTGGATGCTGAAGCCGCACGACACGTCTTAAGGCAAGTAGCGTCGCCGACGGTGGAGCATCGCTGCCGACGGTATCGCGCCCTCGTGGCAAGTTTGCCCAACCCTGAACTTGTCCAACCAGGAGAACCATGCACCGGCGGCTCGCTTCCGACGCGCATGCCGACTGCCGCTTGACATGCAGGTAAATACCTGCATATTATCCTCCAACGAACCGATCGAAGCGATGGACCCGGACAAGGTATTCAAGGCGCTCGCCGACCCGACACGCAGGAAGCTGCTGGATCTTCTGGCCGAGAGGAACGGCCGGACGCTCGGAGAGCTCTGCGAGAACCTGGACATGGCGCGGCAATCCGCCACGCAGCACATCGGCATACTGGAAGCGGCCAACCTGGTGAGCACGGTCCGACGCGGGCGGGAGAAGCTGCATTTCATCAACCCCGTACCGCTGCACGAGGTCTACGAGCGGTGGGTGCGCAAGTTCGAACGACAGCGGCTCGCCCTGTTGCACGATCTGAAAAAGGAACTCGAAGGAGAGTGACCATGACCGGTGAGACGATCAGCTTTGTCTATGTGACCTACATCCTCTCCACGCCGCAAAAAGTGTTCGAGGCCATCACGCGGCCGGACGTCGCGCGGCGCTACTGGGGCCACGAGAACGTCTCCGACTGGCAGCCCGGCTCGAAATGGGAGCATGTCCGCGCCAACGACGAGCGGACGGTCGAACTCGTCGGCAAGGTCATCGAGGTCTCACCTCCCTCGCGCCTCGTCATGAGCTGGGCCAATGCCTCCCAGGCGGACGATCCTTCAAGCTACAGCCGGGTCACGTTCGACATCGTCGAATATGACGACATGGTCCGGCTGACCGTCACCCACGACGACCTGGTCGCGGGAAGCGGAATGGCGAACGGCGTGAGCAAGGGCTGGCCGGTGGTTCTCTCCAGTCTGAAATCGCTGCTGGAAACCGGTCGCGGGCTCGACGTCTTCGCCAAGCCGAAGGCGGCATGATCCCATCGGCGCGACCGTTTATCGAACCGGAACTGTGGAGGCGAAACCATGAAGATCGGCGTCATCGGCGTTGGCGAGATCGGCGGAACGCTCGCCGCGGGGTGGAGCGGGACGGGCCACGCCGTGCGCGTGGCAAATTCGCGCGGACCCGACGCGGTCCGGACGTTCGCGGATGAAATCGGGGCCGTCGCCGCCGATGTCCGCGGCGCGGTGGAAGGTGCCGAGGTCGTGCTGCTGTCCATGCCTTTTCCCGCGGTGGCGACGTTGCCCGGCGATCTCTTCGATCGGGCGGCGGAAGGCGTAGTGATCATCGATACGGCGAACTACTACCCCGATGTGCGCGATCCCCGCATTCCGGAGATCGACGCCGGAATGCCCGAGAGTGTCTGGGTGGCGCGGCAACTCGGGCGGCCCATCATCAAGGCGTTCAACAGCATCATGTTCCACGCGCTCTCAAAACTGGGAAAGCCCAAAGGATCGCCAGACCGGCTGGCGATCCCCGTGGCGGGTGACGATGCCCGCGCCAAACATGTCGTCATGACACTGGTGGACGAGGTGGATTTCGATCCGGTCGATGGCGGTTCACTGGAGGATCGTGGCGGCAGCAGCCTTCGACGCCCGCCTATTGCTGCGATTATGACGTAGCCAGGACGCTGCAGGGGATCAGGGCGGCGGTCAAGGGCAGGGCGGAGACGATCCGCGACGGCGCGTGGCGGGAGAAATACGGCAGGCTGTTCGCCGGCAACCCCACCTATGCCGACGTCCATCCCGAGATCATCGCGATGAACCGTTCGTTCAACCCACTCTAGACCCGAGCTTCGGGGCCTCTGCTGCCCCACACCGAAAACGACTTCGGGAGGCCGGCACCGGGGTGGTTTCCCACAATTCGAATTGAGCGATCCATAAGGAAAACGACGATGTCCATACAATACACCGGCGGATGCGCCTGCGGCGCGATTCGCTACGAGACGAGCGGCGAACCCCTCTTCCAGAACCATTGCCAGTGCACGGATTGCCAGAAACGAAGCGGCACCGGACACGGCTCCTATCTCACCTTCCGGAACCGCGCGGAGATGACGATCACGGGCGAGGCGGCGAACTGGCGGGTCGCCGGCGACAGCGGCAACGACAAGGTCCACGCCTTCTGCCCGACCTGCGGCGCGCCCGTCTTCCTGACGTTCGCCGCGATGCCGGACCTCGTCGCGATCCATGCGGCGAGCCTCGACGAGCCGGGCCGCTTCGTCCCGCAGGCGATCACCTACGCCATGCGCGCCCATGCCTGGGACAGGATGGACCCCGCGCTGCCTTCATTCGACAAGATGCCCGCCGGATAGGTGCGGGCGGAGGTGGCGCGATCTGCGGCTTCGATCGCCCGCGTATGCGGGAGGTCTCGTGCGACCGGCCCCCGCGCGCGTCTCGTGCTCGAACTGTCACCCGCCCGAAAACGTCACCTTCACCCCGCGCTGCCGGAAATAGGCCTGCATCAGCTTGCGCCCCGACCGGTTGCCCTGCGCGAGCTTGGCCGGATCGAACACGGCCTCCTTCTGCCCTTCCCGCGCCATCGCGGCCTTGAGGGTCGCGATGTGCTCGTCGAGTTCGGCATTGTCCGCCTGCAGCGATTCGTAGATTCGGTCCGTCGCCTCGGCCACAGTCGGTTCGCTCACGCTCATGCTCCTTGCTTGTCCGGCCGGCGGTTACCACGGCTTCGCCGCGACCGGAAGCGGGGAAGGGCGCGCCTACGCCCACTCCCCCTTGCGCATCACCGGTTCGCTCGCCCCGTCGGCGTCGATCCCGTCCACGTCGATCTCGCCCGAGCCGATCATCCAGTCGATGTGGATGAAGCTCTTGTTGCCGCCGGCGGTGGCGATCGCGTGGGCGTCCATCAGCGCGCCGTTGCGGAAGCATTTCGAGTAGCACTGGCCGAGCGCGATGTGGCTCGCCGCGTTCTCGTCGAACAGGGTGTTGTAGAACAGGAGCCCGCTCTGCGAGATCGGCGAGGAGTGCGGCACCAGCGCCACCTCGCCCAGTCGCCGTGCGCCCTCGTCCGTGTCGAGCACCTTTTCCAGCACGTCCTGTCCGCGCGCCGCCTTCGCCTCGACGATCCGGCCTTCCTCGAAGCGCACTTCGATGCCGTCGATCAGCGTGCCCTGGTAGGAGAGCGGCTTGGTACTGACCACGCGCCCTTCCACCCGGCGCGCATGCGGGGTGGTGAACACCTCTTCGGTCGGGATGTTGGGGTTGCAGGTGATGCCGTTCTTGGCCGTCGAGGCGCCGCCGTGCCATTCGTGCCCGTCGGCCAGCCCCACGGTCAGGTCCGTGCCCGGCCCGGTGAAGCGCAACGCGGAAAAATTCTTGCCGTTCAGCCATACGGTGCGCGTGCGCAGTGCCGCATTGTGCGCGGCCCAGGCGGAAACCGGATCGTCGTTGTCGACGCGCGAGGCGGCGAAGATCGCCTCGGCGAGCTTGGCCACCGCCACGTCCTCTTCGTCGCCAGGGAAGACGACCTTGGCCCAGGAAGGGTTCGGATAGGACACGATGTTCCAGTTGATGTCGAACACGAACTATGGCAGCGGCAATCCACAGTGAGCAACATCGGGCAACAGGAAAGGCGTTCACTAAGAAGGGGTTACCGGCGCGCAGGCAAAGTCCGTTCAACATCGAACAACATCGACCAACATCGAGCAACATACACCAAATGTATGAAAGCGCCTTGCGGGTGGGTGTTTCGTGTTGTATGTTTTCATACATTTACAACTATGACGGGAAGACGTAGATGGGCCGGTTGAACAAGCTGACCGACAAGCAGGTGAGGGCAGCAAAGACTGGGCTGCACGGGGACGGATCAGGCTTATTCCTGCGGGTGCAGGGCGACGCCCGCTCATGGGTGTTCATCTACCAGCGCGAAAAGCGCCGTCGAAATATGGGTCTTGGTTCGTACCCGACTGTTTCGCTCGCACTGGCTAGGGAGTTCGCATCTGTTGCACGTGAACAGATTGCCCGTGGCTTAGATCCTCTGGACGAACGCAAGCGCGCAAACCCGCCGACATTCGAAGTGATGGCTCTGAAATTCGTCGACGCGAACGCCCCGAACTGGACGCCGAACGTCACCGAACGCTATCGGTCATTCATCGCAAAACACCTCGGCGCTCTGAATGCCATGACTGTCGACAAGATCGAGACGCCGCACGTGGTCGCGACACTCAAGCCACTTTGGGGCACTCCGACTGGGGCCTATGTGCGCAGTGCGATCGAACGCATCTTGAATTATGCCACGGTGAGCGGCTATCGCGCCGAGGGTCCGAACCCCGCACGCTTTAAAGGGCATATCGCCCTCCTGTTACCTCAGAAGCAAACGCCAACGGAACACCACGCGGCGATGCCCTTCGCTGACGTGCCCGCGTACTACAAGCGGCTCTTGGAACGCCGTACGTTCGCGTCCCGCGCCCTGCAATTCACGATCTTGATAGGCCTGCGGCAAGCCGAGACGCGCCTGTTGCGTTGGCGCGAAGTCCGAGACGATCACATTGAAATCGAGGCTGAACGCTACAAGGCGCGCAAAGCGTTCAGAGCGCCGCTGTCCGCCCCCGCACGTGTCATCCTCGATGCCATGCGCGCGATCAACCCCGACTCGGGGCCGGACGATCTCGTGTTCCCCGGTCGTGACGGCAAGTCGCCTCTATCGCACCGCATCTTCGCGCAGACGATGGACTTCACCGGGGCGAAGGATTTCACCGTTCACGGGTTCCGATCATCGTTTGCCGATTGGGCGTTGAAGCAGGGGAATGCATTGCACGTAGTCGATATGTGTCTCGGGCATCTCGTCGGTTCGAAGGTGTCGCGAGCCTACTTGCGCACCGACATGCTCGATGAACGCCGCTCGATCATTGACGCCTGGGCGGAATACATCAAAGCCAGTCCGGCGAGTTGAAAGCCCATTCGCTAGAGGAATACATATGATACAATCGTCCACCGGTAGCAGCCGACCAATCTCTGTCGCTCCAAAGCCACAGATGCTCCCCTGAAAAGCCGTCGCTTTCTGGAACTATATGTGGTCCACTATTGCAATCTAGATTGACCGGCCCGCTCTCGGCAGGGCTATACTGGAATGCTGATACTCCTTGGCCAAAGCCCGATTCGCAGCCCAGTTGGCCGCCAGCGAGGCTTCTTGCCGCCATCCGTTCAGGCGCATATGCGCGTCCGAACTCGAGATTGGAGATCGAAAGTTAAATCACTAAAGACTTGAACCTCGAACAATCGGCAATACTATATGACCGTCAGATGCAGCCCCTACGCACCATGAGCCATCCACCGAGAGTAGTCTTTTCATTCTGCGGATTGAGTAGTGTCTCCGACAAAACTGTCAAACACTCTCCACTGCCGACGGTTCCAAGCGTACCGGATGCGGCGGTTGGTCCAACGCGGAGATTCACTGCACTGATCGCGTACAGTTTATCTCCCTTCTTGAGCTCTGATGCCGCCGCGAACGGTGCCTCTTTGGTTGAAGCGGGTCTGAGCTGCCCCGCCGGAGTCGGATTACCAATCTCAGACATCTCATAGTAAGCAAATGCATTGAGATTCGCGAGGGCATCTACGATCGCTAATCGAAGCGTCTTATCCTTCACCAAGTCATGCTCAGACTGAAGAATATTCCGCGATATAGAGTCCATCGCAGTCCAACCTGTCTCTGACCGCGCGAGGGCCTCAGCCACCGCTAGCTTGTAGCGATATGACCCGGAAGGTATACCGCGAATGAGTTCAGTAGCTAGGTCACCGTACGTAGATACCAATTTCGCCAGTTTCAGTCGGGCCTGCCGCCGCAACGTTGTATTCCCCCCCTCGGCTTCAAAAAGCAGGGCAGCAAGCAAATCTGGATCGGGAAGGGTTGATGATTCCTTTTCCGCCTTCGGTGAATTCGTAATGCTCGGGGGCGTAGCCAAGGCGACCGTTTGTAGCGCTTCCACCGCGACAGACTTCACTGAACTATCAGAGATGTCGATAACCGTCGCGGTCTCATCCGAAACAACCGGCACAAGCACCCTTGCGGACAAGCGCCAAGTCGAAGCTTTGCCCCCGGCTTGGACGACCGCTTCCGCCCCGCGCCTGGTTGCAGAAAGCTTCGGAGGTACAGTCACAAGGTAATCGGAGGCGCCGCAACTTCCACTGCAGCTAAGTCTCACATCGGCAAGCTCAGCATTCGATGGAAGTGATTTTGGTATGCTGAGTACAAGCTTTTTCTCCGTAAATTCTTTCGGGCAAGTATCAGCGCATCCTTGCGAGCCGAAGTTCTCATAAATCTCAAGTTCGTACTGTTGTGCAAGTGCTCCACCCCGACCTCCATCTTCAACCGCTCCGACGAATAGAGGCCTCAAGGCTAACTGGGAGCTGGATCTCGCTACTGAACTCGCAACATTAATCGCTTCAGCGGGCAGCTTAAACAAAATCTCCCCGCGATCGAGTAAGTTATCATATAACCGTCCAATAGTCGGGGTCTGTCGCGGATTTTCCTGAGGGACCATTCCCACTAGAAAGGCACCAAGTTCCCTACCCGTCAAATAGCCGTCCCGGTTTGAATCAGCGGCTGGCCTCGCACCAAGGAGTGCCTGACTGAAGAGTTGTAGGAACTTACTCTGCGCGGGAACTTCTTGTTCCTCGGTGCCCGCGGCAAAAAACTCGCGTACTGGCAAATTAACGTGATCACTAAAGATATAATCTTTTGGCAGCGGCTTGCTGTCCGCGATTTCTTCACCCCGTGAGTTGAAAATAGAACCAGAGAAGCAACTGTCAAATACAAACAGAGAATGTTTTACCTCAATTGCCTGAGCCCACTCGACAAATTCACTCAAGCGAACGCCGTGCCTAATCACTTCTTCATCGAGGTTCTCATCGGTTAGTTTTGGAACGTCCACCGGTAGTAAGTACCCAGTGCGGCTTAGGACCATCTGTTCATTGTACGTTCGGGTGTGCACGCGTCGTGTGATGCCGTGCCCAGCGAAGTAGACTAAGAGACGCGACTGTGGATTGAAGCCATATTCAGAAAAGAAGGATCGGAGCGCATGCCTAATCTCCGAGGCAGTGAGGTCGTAGTATACCTGGACGCTAAACCCATGCTGTTCCAAGGTGGTCCTCAGCTGCGCCATTTCACGACGAACTTCGGGAAGCTTACGTAAGAAGCGATATTCAGATTGTCCTAATAGGAGCGCGTAACTCCCATGGTAAAACTGAAAATCACGTCCCTTGGAGTCAGCATCGACCAACTCAACCTGAACCGCACCAGCTGGCGTCTGTTCATGGGGCTCAAGCGCGATTGCGGCGGTTGGAGCAAATAGAAGACATATGATTGCGAAAAGACGGACGAGATAAGCTGTCTCAAAGCGCATTTAGTTATTCCGTGCTCGCATCGTCAGGAAATATCTCATTCAACTTCATAGTATCATTCTCTTCGAGATAGGCGTCGAAGTCAGCATAGCTGATCTCTGGATCTAGTTCGGGGATCCCAAGAGGGCTCCGTGATCGAGTTTGCTCGTATAGCCCGCGCTTGATAAGCTCCAAGTTCTCATCCCGAACGGCGCGATTCCACTTTGACGGATGAAGCATATAGCCCATGTTCAAATACTTCGAACTCTTCGAGTTAAGAATCCAGCAGTCGACTTTCTTGCCACCCGGCAACTGCGGGCAATAACCTGTTTGATTCGGTAATTTGTTCAGAAAGGCATATCTATAAGCATAGCCAGAATCGCCGGTAGTCCCATTCCCTTGAGCGGACCAATACTTAAAACCAACTGCGGCATCGCTATATGTCGTCAGTTCATTCCCTTTGGCGTCGAGATACGCAAGGAAGATGACCGCATGCCCTGTCGGCTTTTTTCCAGGCCTATTGCGATTGATGTTAAGAAAGGAACCGGGGGTAAGTTCAGAAAATCTCACGCGCTTACCAATTCCGAATGTGACTAGCGCATCTGCGGTCCCGTAGGCATCAAGACGACCGTCGACCCATATATGAGATCGCAGGTCACGTGGCCGCATGCTGTTCCAGGTGGAGGCTGGCAGGAACTCATACACGCTCTTGTCGCCCGTTTCTTCAACATAAAACTTGATGGCATAAATAATAGCTTCAGCGACTGCGGCCACACACATGGTGCGTGGCGGATTAGTCGGATTAATAGAGTCTCCGTTGTAGGCTATTTTGTGCGAATAAGCTCTGTTAATATCATACCCTTTGCTAGGATAAGTCGACTGTAGATGTTTGACAGCCCTTAAGATATACCTATTAAATGAGTCCGCCGGTGGTGTCTGTGCCCAGGCGGTACTGCAGATTATTACAGAACAGGCGATGCCAAAAAACATCGAAAGGAAGCGTGGAAACATGTTGTCCTCCTCTGAACAAGGTGAACTTAGCAGAATGTTTGATTGAGTCAATCGTACGCAATAGATAGTGATTTGACTAACTCGTACATGCCACCTTAGGAGGAATTATCACATCCACGCTGGCTGGTGTATTTGGAAGAGCGACTTGCGTCTGAATTTGGTTGCGAGTGCTATTTTGCCTCTTGGTGCAAGGAAATCTAGCTAGATCTGCCGGTCTCGAGAGTGCGTCGCTACAAGAGTATCTTAGCGAGGTATGTGCAGAGCTGAGCGGCTACAGCTTGAAGCACACCGTTTCACTCCCGCCCATCCGCGAACTTCGGACCGTCGGACAGAGGTCCATTCATAGCTACCTCGCCAAATGCCGGTGGAAACTCTCGCAATGAGGCCCTATGTGTTCCGCGCGAATTGTTACGGAATTGTGAGAACAGGAATGACATCCCACCCGCGCGCAATCTCCGCCTCGATCGATCCGATCAAGCTCGACCGGCTGGCCGAAGTGGCCGTCAAGGTCGGCCTGCAACTCCAGCCGGGACAGGACCTCGTCATGACCGCGCCTGTGGCATCGCTTCCGCTGGTGCGCCGGATCGCCGAGCATGCCTACAAGGCCGGCGCCGGGCTGGTGACGCCCTTCCTCGCTGACGAGGAGGTGACGCTCGCGCGCTTCCGCCACGCCTCGGAGGAGAGTTTCGACCGCGCCGCCGGCTGGCTCTACGAGGGCATGGGCAAGGCCTTTGCCGGCAACGCCGCGCGGCTGGCGATCGCGGGCGACAACCCGATGCTGCTCTCGGGCCAGGACCCGGCCAAGGTGTCGCGCGCCAACAAGGCGAATTCGATGGCTTACCAGCCGGCGCTGGAGAAGATCGCAGGGTTTGATATCAACTGGAACATCGTGTCCTACCCGAACCCTTCCTGGGCGAAGGTCGTCTTCCCCGGCGACGAAGAGGACGTGGCGGTGGCCAAGCTCGCCGCGGCCATCTTCGCCGCCTCGCGCGTCGAAGGCGACGATCCGGTTTCCGCCTGGGCCGCGCACAATGCGGCACTGCGCACGCGCACCGTATGGCTGAACGGCAAGAATTTTTCCGCGCTGCGCTTCACCGGGCCGGGCACGGACCTGACTGTGGGGCTTGCCGACGGCCACGAGTGGCACGGCGGCGCCTCGACGGCCAAGAACGGCATCACCTGCAACCCCAACATCCCGACCGAAGAGGTGTTCACCACCCCGCATGCGCGCCGGGTGGACGGGCGCGTGGTCAGTACCAAGCCGCTCTCCTACCAGGGCACGCTGATCGACGGCATCGAGGTGCGCTTCGAGGCCGGGCGCATCGTGGAGGCGAAGGCGGCGCGCGGACAGGACGTGCTGGAAAAGGTGCTCGACACGGACGAGGGCGCACGGCGACTGGGCGAGGTGGCGCTGGTGCCGCATTCCTCGCCAATCTCGCAGAGCGGGCTCCTGTTCTACAACACCCTGTTCGACGAGAACGCAGCGAGCCACATCGCGCTCGGCCAGTGCTACTCGAAGTGCTTCCGCGACGGCGCCACCATGACGCCCGACCAGATCGCGACCGCCGGCGGCAACAAGAGCTTCATCCACATCGACTGGATGATCGGCTCGGGCCAGATCGACGTCGACGGGATCGCCGCCGACGGGTCGAGCGAGCCGGTGATGCGCAAGGGTGAGTGGGCGTAGCGAAGGGACCGGGCGAAAGCGTTGCCCGCAGGAACCTAATAACCTCCCAGTTCGATGCCCGGGCGGAACACGTCACGGCCTTAGCCCCTCACGTCGGCACCTTCCCAAACTGGATTGCCAGCGATCCGCGATTGCGTCGCTACCACCCCGCCTTGTGGCATCGGGTATGCGAGCAACTCTAACGGGAATAGGACATCCTTCCTAGCCGCATAAGCCTCTGTATTGACGAAGAGATTCGGGTTGCTTCGACCAACTTCAGTTAATTCGGGGTTATCCTATTTGCTCACGCTTCAATAAGCACTAACTCTCTCGTGCATCGAACATTGCTTGAAAACTGTAGCAACAATGCAGTCTAGAGCTTGTTTAACTTCACGCATGAAAGGAAACGAGATGAACACGACTGACACGAAGCAAGGGGCTGCTCCGGACTACACAGCCGATATCGCCAAGATCGAGAAGCTTTTCCAGGGTCTCAATGTGAACAAAGTGGAGATCGGCAAGGAACTTAGGAGGGTCAAAAAGGAGGTTGTTCCACATGGCCAGTTCGAGCAGTGGTGCGAGGATTACTTGAAGCGACCAAAACGCACCCTTGAAGATTACATGAAGATGTCTCGCGCCGCGGATGGGCTTGAAAAGAAGGGCGTGGATTTCACGCTTTTCAGAGCCTCGGCCCTCGCAAAAATCGGCACGGACAGCTGCACCGAGGAAGCTCTAGAAGCGATTGTCGCGAAGTTCACGAAGGACGGCAAAGCGCCATCCTATGACAACGTCGTCAGTCTGATTGCAGCCCACAAAAAGTCGCGGCCGGTTGCGAAGTCGAAGTCCGCCAAGTCGAAAGGCAAGAGGATGTCTGCCGCCGCCAAAACGAACTCAGCGACGATATCAGGCAAGGTCGAGACCGCCCCCAAACCGTCCGAGCAAATCGCGCCACCTCAGCCCGATGCCGGTGAAACTCAGGAACACGTCGAACCAGTCGTCGAACAAAGTATAAGTCGAAAGCGAACTGCTGCACAACAGTTCATTAAGGAGCAAGTGGAAAGGCTCCTCGCACTTCTTGAGAAGTTAGAACCGCACTACCGGGAGGAAGGGCGCAAGTGTTTAACGGCTTTGGGCTACGGTCACCTAATACCAAAAGGGGAGTTATCAGAGACGGTACCCGAACCCGATGCAACCGCCGTCCAATGACCCGGCCTTGAGGGGTCGGTGCCCATATCGTGCCGATCCCGCTCTGTCCGTCCTCTAAACCGTGCGTGCGCCTCGCTTGACACACCGCAAGGCAGACGCGCAATGTCGCTCTGTCACACGCAAGGACGAGGGGTACGCGGCATGTTCGACAGGATCGAAGATCGAATCCCTTTCGACCCGCAACCCTTCAAGATCCCCGCTAAGCTTGATCATCCGGTCCTGTCGTGGGCGTGGTCGATACACGAGTGCCGGGGCGCCACCCCCGCAAGATGCGAGCAATCGACTCCACGTCCCAGCCAAACCCTTTCAGCCACCCGCGCCCTTTGAACCCCGCACCCTCCACAACAAGTTCGACCGCCTGATACCGCTGATCCAACGGGATATTGGCACGCGCGATCTCGACCACGCTCTCGTACGTCCCCCGCATCCGGTCAGGCCCGTACTCCACAGCCTCCCGATACTCATTGCGAAACAAGACCGGCAGCGAGTATTCGACCCCTTCGAACACCTGTTCCCCATACCCGCGCTCGACAACCTCATGACGTAGCCACAGGGGTCGACCTGGCTCCCACTGATTCCGGCGCCACGATTTCAGTATCCCGCCCATGATCTCGCGGACCTCGCCGACCGTCCAATCGTCCGCACTCTGCTGTGGCAAATTGTGAAGACCATTCTTCGGCTTCTTGATCGCGCGATTGATCAGGACCGAACCTGTCGAACCGCTTACGCGCTTGTTGATCAGCATCTCCTCGACCAGCATGCGACCGAACCCATGATCCATGCCGCCCGTTGGCATCAACTCCAACAGATTATCCACATAGAGCCACCGCCCATCATCCCGAAGTTCGTACAGCAGCGGCGAACACCACATCTCGTTCGGCCCGCCCTCGACCACTCTCCCGCCCATCAGGAGCGTCAGGTACGCCATCTTGATATCGCGCAACCCGCTCACGAAGATGTCGACGTCCGAAGCCTTGTTTCCGATGGCTCGCGATCTGCGACCGGTACCGTTGGCGACGTAGTCCAAAACAAAGGTCGGCCGTTTCCACTTCCGCATAAGCAAGCTGTCGGTCGGCGTCTGATCCCGCTGCAGGACGGCATCCCATACCTGCATTGTCACTGCCGCACCTCCGATCCTTCGCCGACCGAAACCCGTTCGATCACCAACTCCTCACCCGAACCCCGCGAAACCCGAAACACCTCCGGCCGGCGATCACTCTCGAATGAGACCGTCAGCAAGTTGGCCTCGATATTCACCCCGATTGTCGGACCATCCTCGACCGGGAATCGAGCCAGCACATGAGCGAATGCGCTGACCATGTTGAGAAACAGTGGCCCCACTCCATCCCTGTACTTCGAGGTCAGATTGGCAACACGCGCCGCCTCATTCGCCAGATGCTGCATGTCATTCATGATCCGGCACCTGCACCAAACCCCGCTCCCAACCGTCGCCGAACGCCTCCGACATGACCCGCGCACCTTTCTCCGCCTGCTCACGCTGCAACCGCAGGAATTCGCTCACCGGCCGCTGATCCGCCCTCTCTGTGGCTACGTTCCCGAACACGCGCAGCGCTTCATCGAAACTGATCATCGCGATATCGATCAGATTGCGCAGAGCATGAAGGTGACGGTCATGATCATCCAGAAGAGTTCGCGGCCTGTCATCGGAGCGCAGATGTTGCGAACAAAAGCTTCTCTCATTGGAACCATCCTTTCATGGCATAAGGTCGAAACTGAACGCTGGCACCTCAGGAACGCGATTAGTCAGTAATTCTTGCTGGCTTGGTTGTGCAGCCAATCGAGACCGTCGCGTTCGACGCGGACAAGTCCGACATTGGGTCTCGCCGGGTCCGGTGCGTTGAACAGAACTCGATTGTCGAAAAGGATCTTCACGATGGCGTCGAGCCGATCGGTTACGTGCAAGCCGCTCAGCTCGCCCCACTCGATGCGCTGGCGGAGACCATCCCGAATGGCGCGTAAGGGCGTCGGGTCGTAGCTGCCCCGCAGGAGATTGAAAACCTCGATGGCTTCGTGTTTCGAGAGTGACGGAGCGTTCTTGTTGATCTTCGTCGCCTTCACCGGCGCGATCTCCGGTGCGATTTTCGGTTTCGCAGGCTCGACCGGCGCCCCGACCTCGACAACTCGATTGATGTTGCCGAACTCGGGGTTGAGCGGGTCCGGGCCAGCGCGAAGTTCCCAGCGCGCATCCACGTGCATGTTCGCGAAGAGGATCGGCACGAGTTTCCGGGCGTCGAGATGCGGCAGGGTTGCGCGCCCCGACCGGAAGGCGTCGAGCGTCGAAACTGACACTCCGGTCTTCTGCGCGAGCACGGCGTCGGGGTCGCTCCACGCTTTGAGGACCTTGCGCACCTTCGCCAACGTGGCTTCCTGATTTCGAGCGATACGGTCACGCTCGTTGAATTCCTCGTCCACGACGCGTTCCACAGGTCGTTCAACCTTCGGCTTGCGATGCGCTTCGGATGTATTGATAAACCCGCTCAGCATGTTGCCAATCTTGTCGATCATCATTGTTCTCCTGAAGTGCGTTCGCCTGTGGCAATCGGAAACAACCCGTAGCTGAAACCAGGCATCACGATTGGCAGGAGTTTCTCGATGGTTGTGTTTGCGATAGTTACGCTTGGACGCTTCACGAAAAGTGTTAGCGAAGCATAACTGATGCCCGATTTCTGGGACAGACTATATAGAGAGGATTTGGCTGAATAGGCTATTGTTGCATCGCGAATACGTTCAATATCAGCAGAAATATTCATCGCTGCCCCTCGCTTTAACGTCGCGATGACATTTATATTAATGTGACATTCAATTCAACAATCAAAGCAAATTTTCGCAAGTGAAAGCGCGCATTGGTGTAACAAGAAAATAGTAGAATCCAAAGTAAGCTATTTGATATTTCTCAATGCCACAGTATAGGCGCCGTAATAGGTCGCCTCTATTTCCTCTTTTGGTGAACGGGTTGACGACCGGTGGGTATCTTTGCACCCCGTCGATCACTTGATTTCGTACCAAACGGGCTCCACCATGGTGCAATGTGCAACCTCTACAACGTCACCAAGGGACCTCAGGCGATCCTCGAGTTCACGCGGGCGATGATCAACGACGCTGGCAATCTTCAGCCGGGCAACATCTATCCAGACTATCCAGCCCCGATTGTTCGAAACGGTTCTTCCGGCCGCGAGCTTGTACGGGCGCGATGGGGAATGCCCTCGTCCCAAAAGGCCATCTTTGATGCCACGTCGAAACGCGCCGCCAAGCTCGAACAGAAGGGCAAGGTCGTCGACTTCCAGGAACTGCTGCGGAACGAGCCAGATCTAGGCACCACCAACGTGCGGAACCTAAGCTCGAAGCACTGGCGTCCGTGGCAAAGCGTCGAGAGTCGATGTCTCGTGCCGGCAACGTCGTTTTCGGAGTATGGGAAAGAACGCGATCCCGAGACTGGCCGCCTGCCGCTCTTCTGGTTCGCATTGGAAGAGACCTGTCCGCTCTTCGTTTTCGCCGGAATCTGGACGCACTGGAACGGCGTGCGCAAAGCGAAGGAGGGAAGAGTCAGTGCGGATATCTTCGCCTTTCTCACGTGCGAACCAAACTCAATCGTTGCACCGATCCATCCAAAGGCGATGCCCGTCATCCTCACAACAGCCGAAGAGATGGACGTTTGGATGCGCGCCCCGTGGGAAGAGGCGAAGGCTCTACAACGCCCGCTGCCCGATCACATGCTGACAATGGTCCAGAAGCCCGAGAACGCGGATGCAGCCTGACGAACCGCCGGGCTTCTTCTCGCGTACAAGCCGCCGAGCATTCTTCGTGGGGATGTGGACGGCATTGGCATGCATATTCACCCTGTGGATGACGGTTGGCTAGGGGCGAGAGCTCTCCAGATTGTGCAGAGAACCGAGCCGACAATGCGATAGCAAGGTGGTGCAAGGACCTTGGAACAGCAACAATGCGCCTCATTCCGGTCGCTGTGCTCGCCCTTTACATTGCCCGTTAGCAGACATCCTCTGCGAGAGTTCGAGGCGACTGCGCAATCGGATGAGTAGGCCGACCGCGAAGCCGGCAAGCACACAGCTGGCCTCAGAACGGCCGAGCGCTAGGACCTGGTCAGTCTACGCTGCGTGAAGTACCGCTTGCGTCAGGAGCGGGATATCCTGCCAAAGGCACCGAACCGGGTTGCGCAAGAGAGCAAGGCGCACGCGCACCCCAGTGGGTTTTCCTGCCTATGTGCGCTCACCAGACCGTCTTCCAAATCCGGACCATGGCCGGCGTCTTCAAAGTCTTCCCGTAGCTACTACGCCTGGCGTGGCAGGCGGGCTTCGACACGTGCGACCGCGACATCGACCTTACACATAGCATCCGCGCGATCCATACTCCTGCGCGCGGGACGTGTGGCGCGCCAGATGTCCAGGCAGCGCTTAAGGCGGACAGCATCGCCTGTGACAATCTCGATAACTTGCGCCTTGAAACATCTGTCGCGCTGCGCGAGGTTCAACGGTGGCCGGGATTCTCAGATGCTCAACGTCTTTCACATTAGCGACCTACATTTCACTGGTAGCCCCTCGGGCCAACTCCGCGATAATGCGCTTGCTGCTGCGCGCGCGATACTCCAACTTGCGCAAGATCTGCGCGACGATGGAACACTAAGCCCCGACGCATGCATCTTCTTCACCGGTGATCTTGTTCAATCGGGTGGCACACCTGAGCCGGACCAAGTTTCCGATTTTGAGGCGTTGCAGACAGAATTTTTGCAGCCATTGCAGGCACTACTTAACGTTCCTCCGGATCGAGTTTTTATTGTGCCCGGCAACCACGATTTAGATCGCAATGCTGTGGTCGAACACGAACGTCTGAAGCAGGGGCAGTATGCCCAGAGCGGTATTTGCGAAGACGACGTCAATAGAGACCTCAATTCTAAGCTAAGCCGCTTCTTTTCTTTCGTCGCAGCGAACGGCTATAGGTCGATAACGCCTGCCGAACCGCGGATAGCGCGGTACGAGTTCAACGGAGTTCCAATAGTATGTTTTAACGGATTGGCTGGATGTTACAGTCGTCAGGGATACGGCGACAAAGGCGAATTGTTTGTTCTCGGATCCGAGCTCGCCAATCATATTGCAAAGATACCAAGAAACTCGGTTGTTCTTACTCATCACCCGCTGTCATGGTATGCCGACAACTGCGCGAACGATCTTAAGGAGTTTCTCTCGACCCGGCATTGCCGGGTGCTTACTGGCCACATCCACGACCGCGGCCTTGAACAGACTGAGACCGCTAAAGGGGCGTTCGTTACGATCCAGGCTGGCGCGTCAGTCGAGGTCGGCGTCCCTTACCAAGTAGCGGTCGCCTGGTTGCCACATTCAGATAGCGCTGCTGTTCGTCATTACGCCTATCAAACCCGCTTGGGGCGGTTTGAATTGACCTCGCCTGCGACTACAAAAGTTGCTCCGAGCAAGTCTAAGAGCTTCTTCGAGCGATCTGAAGCTTTTTACGACCCCGCAGTTCTAGATGCCGCAGTGGAAGGCGCGTCCGCCATCAGCGAAAAGGAACTGCGCCTCGCGACCGGCCGTGGTCTAACATCTTTTGTGCCACCAGACATTTCTCACTTCCCTGTCGATCAGTTCAGCGGACGGCGTACCACGATGGCTGCAGTTGAATCCGATCCGAACAACCGTGTGATCAGTGGAGAAGAACTAAGCGGAAAGAGTTCTCTGGTGCACTACCTGAGCGCCAGAGCAGCCAGGGGAGAGAGCAAAAAAGGCCGCTCTGTCCCAATTGTTCTCGACTATCGCGTCATTGAAGCCGGGCACGATTTGGAAGACGCTGTAATCAAGCAGTTAACGGCTCTGAACCTCACAAGAAGTCAGGCTGCGTATGCGCTGACCCTGGGTAAGGTAGAAATTTATTTCGATAATTTTGACCCCAATTTATCTGCCGCGCTCTCAAGTTTTCATTCATATTTTTCAATATACCCATTGGTGCGATGGACCGTTGTTACGCGAGGGGACCAACGCTTCATGCCCTCTAGAGCGCCGGCATCATTTCCGCGTGAGCGCATAACTTATTATCAGCTCAGCGAGACCACGCTCCCAACCGTAATTAAGTTAATTGAGAATCACGAAAGCGGGCGATCGGTAGAACGTCCTCGCGCGGTAGTGGAGCAAGTGTTCCGCTCGATAAACAACCTCCGTGCCCCGCGAACTATATTTTATGTGAAAAGCATGGTGGACGTGTTTCTAACCGACGCGTCCGTTGAGCCGCTCAACAGATACCTTCTAATTGAAAACCTACTTTCTGAGCGCATTCGGGGTGCTCACAAGGACGCGCTTCCCTATCAGCCGGTCGATATGGAAATGCTGGAAACCTTCATTGGCCAGGTCGCTTACCGACTGATGGAGCGCTCGGAGCCTTACATTTCGAAGGCCGACTTCTACGTTCTCGTTCAAGATTTTGTCGAACGGAAGGGTATCCAGAGGAAAAGATTCGATGCGGACGTCGTTCTCCAGATCCTTACGACGAGCTTTGTGCTGCGAGAGTATGAGTTTGGGTATGGCTTTATGATGCTGAGCATCGAAGATTATTTCCTTGCGAAGCACATGGGCAAAGATGAAAAGTTTCGGTCATACATTATGTCGACAGACGGTCTGATGATCTACCCGTCGGTTGCCGAATACTATGTTGCGCAGAATCCGAGTGACAAACCCCGCATTGAGCAGATTTTATCACTTATCGACGATTTTGTGGCTGAGGTTGCGCCCTTACTGGACGCGATCCGAGATAGCTCAACTGCGGCGATTGCGGGGGCTCGGCCTGGCAGCGTTCTTCCGCTTCAGGATGAACTCGTCGATATGCTGGGGCAGCTTCAAGCTGCTGATGAACCGACGTCTCTAAAGTTTGACGATCCCAGCCCAGTAGGACGCACGAAACGCGTACGTTTCGCGATAGAGGAGCGGGGAGCTGTGTTTCTGCAGCTTGGCGCTTCTATCCTTGGAGTTACACGGACACTAGACCAGGCTGAACGGATAGAAATTTTCAAACGCCTCCGCAGCGTCCTTCTTACAAGCCTGCACGCGCTGCCTGTTATCGCGCAACATCTTGCGGACGGAGGAGAGGTAACATTTCGCGGATCTACGCTAAAAGCTGATTATATAGGCGAATTGTCGGTCAAAGAAAATCGATTCTACCTTATTCTAAGAGGAATGATATATAGTCTATTCAAAAATTTCGGGACTTGGGCCGGCAGCCCGAGCTTCTATAACGCGGCGGTCCAGCTCAGGTCAGTTGAGGAGGATGAATTCGTCAAAGCGGCATTGTTCGCGCAGAATGTCGAGGCGGATCTTTCGGAGGCATTGAGTTTCATACCGGATATTTCAAATGAGGCGGATAGCTTGGTTGTCCGAGAGATACTGGTTCGTCTTTATCTGGATGCGATGACGCTTGTACCTCTAGAGCGCGATTTAGAAGCACGAGCGGTAGATCAGCTGGTCGACGTGGCAATACAGTTGAAGCCGCCCGCAAATAGCGACACAGATTCGATTGAACGTCATAAAACGCGTCTTCGGCAGACATACAGCGACCGGATCGGTTTCAACGCGTATATCGGTCGTCTAATCAAGGGCGGCCCTAAACAATAAGCAGAAAGGTAGTCAATGGACCTTGCGGACGCGTTGTCGCCTTTGCTCAGTGGCGGCCAATGATCTGGTCTTCCGTGAACCGGCTCTTCTTCCTCTCCGTCTCCTTTCGAAGGAGTCCAGTTCAAACCGAGGGCGCTCCCGGGGGCAACGTCAGTCCGTGTCGTCGTATGGCGCTCGTTTGCGATGACCGAACTCAACTTCCAGAGGGAAAAGCCAACAGCTGCCTTAGAGGTGCCTTCGCCGAACCAGGGTACGCACGACGACCCTGGTTCAAGTCGCTACCGCCGCCACGACGTGCTGGGCCGTCGTAAGCGTTTCAAGGGTGTTTGCGGATCGGCGGACCCTCGCTACTCATAAGACAATTGATTTCGCTGCCGTTGGTCTCGCCGTAGTATACAGAGATTCTGCTCCAGATATGAAACAATACTACCGCAGACGTTCGAATACTAAATTCGTATTAGGACCCGTGGACACCCATTCCCGTATTTTACAATCACCGCCTCTTTTAGGCGCGGACCCGCTCAAAACGACTCGATCTCTATCAGCCCCAAAAATGTCCCCTTGCACCAGATATTCAATTGGACCGCATTTACGATTAAAAATCTTCGCATTGCCTACCATTCTTGTGCCGTGTATGCGCCCTGAAAACAGGACTGTTCCTGCCGGTAAATGCCGAAGTTGCGGTTTGGGCTCATAGTATGTGATGGAAACATCATTTACACCAATAGATCCCTCAGAGATATAGAATTTCATGATACTTCCATTATGAATCCATTTGCCGTCAAGAAATCTTATGTATTCTGAATTATCGACCTTGCCCGTTTTCCGTCTCTCCAGCATAGAGTAGGCATCAATAAGTGTATTGTATCCAGGGACGACAGATAGAGAACTAAACGGAAAACTGTCGCTCGAAACGCCATGATCGGATATTGTAAAGACGCACTCCGGTCCATCAAATTCACTCGTAAACCTAAATATCGTATGCCCCCCATCAGACAATTCTCTGTGCAAGAATGTGAGCGTTGATTCCATCCCTTCGGGATAATGAAACTCCAAGATATCACCGGCGATGAGGTCGTCAGCTTCGTCCACAGTCCGCCTAGAATCGGCACCCCAAAATCCGAAATTCTTACACGCTACATAAAGATCTTCCTCCGACGGTTTTTCAATCGCCGGCAATCCATATACAGATATTCCCCATCTACCCACCTTATCAACAGTATCGATTACGAAGAGATCGGATTTTGGCGTATCTAACATACGCTGAACTAAGCCGCTGCTCCACTCCGTCTGCAGCGCATAGACAATTATCTTTGCCGCGATATTAATTGCAGCTTCGTATGCGTTCACCACTACGTATTCCAGATTTTTGCTAGGTAGTCCCGACAGTTCGCTTGCATCTGTGAAGGGTGAATGAAAACCGAGCTTGCCTGAATAGTGAAGCGTTCGGCTTGGTACGAATGTGGCATCGCCCGTATGCCGCGATCCGCCCATGAATATTACCGCACAGCTCGAGAGACATTCACCACTTGGCGGAATATACGTACCAGCGCCTTTACGTCGTAGGTAAGAGCCTATCTTGAGAGCTTCGAGGAGATCTCCGCCCTGACTATTTAATTCCACCACGAAGCCTGGTCTAGCGTTAGCAAACTCGCAATTAGTAAAGTGTGCGGTTGGTTCACCAAGTACGTCTCGAATCTGTTCGAAATCACCCTCCCTGATAGGTCCATGTACCTGAATAATATTTACCCACTCTGGAACGTATAAGGGCACATCAATAAAAATTTCTTCAGCCGAACACTTTACTTCAGCTGCCGACAACTCGGTCGACATCCCTATAATACAGAATGTGAACACGGTCAGGATATTAAAAGGTCGCTTGCGATTCTGCGGTTTACCAGACATGTTAATCTCGCTGAGCTTAATCTAAAAAACTCGCGCACCTATTGCTCGCAGCGATTGTCACGAGGCCATCCCCTAAAGTAGGTAGCAACCTCTCAACGCGGAGCGCTTCTATTTCGGCCCCATACAGACAGATGAGATTCTCCACATAGTCGCCAATTTGATCGCTTACGACACGACCATCGCATACATGTGTTTTTATACAGCGACCTATTATATCTAATCGATCAATTACATATATCAGAGAGTATTCAGTTTCAATAGAAGCGTCTACAATCTCTTTCGCAATAGCGTCGATAGCTTCAGCATTGGAATTGTACTCAGATATCTTTCTTAAGTCATAATTCAACCAAGGCAGCTCAATAGCACGCCGATGTTCGAGAACGTCTGGATCGGTAAAGGCAGAAAGTAGAGCAACGGATTGACTGATCTTTGACTGGTCGACATTATTCTTATATTCGTATATAGCTACCACAATGGCGAACATGACACCAATATAGCTGGACACCCGCAACAACCGGATGATTTGGGCGGTCGATACCGCGACTGCCGCTCTGAGCGCGTGTTTTTCGGCACCCTGATCGGATCGGGGCCATTCCGGCGTGCTTCTGGCCGTTTTCGGACA
>NZ_JBDPGJ010000032.1:0-387 GCF_040839445.1 Aquibium pacificum
TGCGGAAGTAGAACTGCGGACGGTAGTTGGTGAAGAACGGCGTGTGGCGCCCGCCCTCCTCCTTGGTCAGGATGTAGGCCTCGGCCTTGAACTTGGTGTGCGGCTTGACCGAACCCGGCTTGCACAGAACCTGCCCGCGCTCCACGCCCTCGCGGTCCACGCCGCGCAGCAGCGCGCCGATGTTGTCGCCCGCCTGGCCCTGGTCGAGCAGCTTGCGGAACATCTCAACGCCCGTCACCGTCGTCGACGTCGTCGGGCGAATGCCCACGATCTCCACCGTCTCGCCGACCTTGACCACGCCGCGCTCGACGCGGCCGGTCACCACCGTGCCGCGGCCCGAGATCGAGAACACGTCCTCGATCGGCATCAGGAACGGCATGTCGATGG
>NZ_JBDPGJ010000033.1:0-387 GCF_040839445.1 Aquibium pacificum
GTTGCCCATCTTCTTGATGAGTTTCACCTCCTTATCCAGATAGTGGCTTTCCAGGAAGTCACAGAGATGAGGGTCCGCGCGGGCAGAACCCAGGGCATGCAGATCCAAGAGGGCCTGATTCAGGTTCTTCTCCATGGCCAAGGCAGCTTCCATGGCCTCCTGGGTTTTACCCCATTCATCTTGAGATGGCTTCTGCACATCCTGGAAGAGTGCACGGCCCCCGCGATCGTTCTGAAACTCGAGGAGACGCTCCGCGCCCTCGCGCTTCTCCTCGGCCAATTCGCGGAAGAAGTGGCCTACGCCCTCCAGAGCCACGTCATCCCGATCAAAAAAGAAGCCCAGAGAGAGGTAGGTGTAGGAGGCCCGCAGGTGCAAGTTGACCAGGCG
>NZ_JBDPGJ010000034.1:0-369 GCF_040839445.1 Aquibium pacificum
CCGAAAGCGAAGAAGGAAGCTCCTGCCCCTCCCAAAGCCGAAGCCAAAGCGAAGGCCTTGAAAGCCAAGAAGGCAGTGCTGAAAGGCGTCCACAGCCACAAAAAGAAGAAGATCCGCACGTCACCCACCTTCCGGCGGCCCAAGACCCTGCGGCTCCGGAGGCAGCCCAAATACCCGCGAAAGAGCGCGCCCAGGAGAAACAAGCTTGACCACAATGCCATTATCAAATTCCCCCTGACCACTGAGTCAGCCATGAAGAAGATAGAAGACAACAACACACTTGTGTTCATTGTGGACGTCAAGGCCAACAAGCACCAGATCAAACAGGCTGTGAAGAAGCTCTATGACATTGATGTGGCCAAAGTCAAC
>NZ_JBDPGJ010000005.1:0-597771 GCF_040839445.1 Aquibium pacificum
GCTGCTGGAGCCCATCGGCAACATCCCGCCGGCCGAAGCCGAGGCACGATACTACGCCATGCTCGAAGAGCCGGCCATGGCGGCGTGACTCAAACAAAACGGCCTCCGGCAAACCCGGCGCGGTTCATGAAGCCCATTTCGCCAAGGCTGGACTGCAGGCACTCAAGCGGATTGCTCGGGTTACCCAAAATGGCACCCAGCGCCATTCGAGCACCATCGCCATGCGTTGCGATTGGGGCTATCTATCTGAAATCATTGAATTTTATTGGTAGCGGAGGAGGGATTCGAACCCCCGACACAAGGATTATGATTCCTCTGCTCTAACCGACTGAGCTACTCCGCCCCGCAAGCGGCACAAGCCGCTCGATGGCTCGCGCCAAGGCTGGGCGGATATAGTGGCGGCATCGCGAGGCTGTCAAGCGCATGTCGGAACTCCGTGGACATACGCTTCCACCCAAGGGCTTACGGCAGCAGACCGCTGGAGGCGGCCGCAGGGCAGTCGCTGGACCACCCTCGAAAGTCCGCGCGATGCGGTGGCCGTGCATGCAAGCGTGCAGGGGTTGAGTTCGGCCCTTCCGCCCGATATGTCAGGCCCAACTTTTTCGGACATGCAAGACATGGCGCCACGCATAGCAGTCCTCGGTTGTGGCTACTGGGGAAGCAATCACATCCGTACCTTGAAGAAGCTCGACGCGCTCCATGCCGTGTCGGACGCCAACCGCGCGCGCGCCGAGGGTTTTGCCGCCGAGGAGGACTGCCTGGCGATCCCGCCCGAGGAGATTTTCGGGCGCGACGACGTGGACGCGATCATCATGGCGTTGCCGCCGCAGTTTCATGCCGAGTTCGCCGTCAGGGCGGTCGAGGCGGGCAAGGACGTCCTGGTCGAGAAGCCGATCGCGCTGACCGTAGCCGACGCCGAGCGGGCGGTGGCGGCGGCGCGCGAACACAAGCGCATCTTCATGGTCGGTCACGTCCTGCGCTTCCATCCGGCCTTCGAGAAGCTCAAGGCGCTGATCGACAATGGCGAGCTCGGCGAGGTGAAGTACATCCACTCGCACCGGCTGGGGCTCGGCAAGTTCCACACCGAGAACGACGCCCTGTGGGACCTCGCCCCGCACGACCTGTCCATGATCCTTGCGATCACCGGTCAGCCGCCGGTGGAGGTGCGCGGCGAGGGCGCCGCCATTCTCGACAATCTTTCCGATTTCGCGCATCTCCACATGCGCTTTGCGAGCGGCGTCCGCAGCCACCTGTTCACGTCGCGGCTCAATCCGTACCGGGAGCGGCGGCTGACCGTGGTGGGAACCAAGGCGATGGCCGTCTTCGACGACGTGGAATCATGGGACCGGAAACTCGCCGTCTATCGCCATGCCGTGTGGCAGGACAGCGGCCAGTGGGCGTTCACGGCCAACGAGCCCGCCTATGTGGAGATCGTGAACGATGCGATGCCGCTGACCCGCGAACTGCAGCATTTCATCGACTGCATCGAGACCCGCCGGGAGCCGCGCACCAGTGGCGAGGAAGCCATCACCGTCCTGCGCATCCTGACGGCCGGCAGCGTCATCCACGACTGACCCGGCGCCTCTCTCCGGCCGCGCAACAGCGGAGGCGGTACCGGTGTCCGGTCCCGCTCAGACCGCCGGCGCCTCGGCGATGCGCGCCAGCATGGCCTCGGCCTTGCCGCTGCGACGGGTCCGTTCGATGAAACCGCCGCCCAGCACGCGTGCCTCGTTGCCGTCGTCGGAATAGAAGACGCAGGCCTGCCCCGGCGCGACGCCCGTCTCGCCTTCCGTCAACTCCACCTCGATGCCGGCGTCGCCGCCCGCATGCAGCAGCGCGGGCCTCGGCGGCCGTGTGGAGCGCACCTTTGCGAACACCTCCATCGCGCTGCCGGCCAGCGCAGCAAGGGGCCGGTCGCCGAGCCAGTTTACGTCGCGCAGCGACACGCGCCGCGTCTCCAGGGCCTCGCGCGGGCCGACGACGACGCGGGCTGCGTCGGCGTCGAGATGGACGACGTAGAGGGCTTCACCGGTCGCCACGCCGATGCCGCGCCGCTGGCCGATCGTGAAGTGCAGGATGCCGTCGTGCCTGCCGAGCACGCGGCCGTCGATGTGAACGATCTCGCCGGCTACCGATGCGTTCGGCCGCAGCTTGGCGATGACGTCGCTGTAGCGTCCCTGCGGAACGAAGCAGATGTCCTGGCTGTCCTGCTTGGCCGCCACCGACAGCCCGAGTTCGGCCGCCAGCGCGCGCACCTGCGGCTTGGCCATGCCGCCGAGCGGAAAGCGCAGGTAATCGAGCTGCTCCTGCGTGGTCGCGAAGAGGAAGTAGCTCTGGTCACGATCTGCGTCGACCGGGCGGAAAAGGGCCCGATGGGCACCGTTGGTACTGGAGCGGATGTAGTGGCCGGTGGCGAGCGCCTCCGCGCCGAGTTCGCGCGCGGTGCCCAGCAGGTCGGCGAACTTGACGGTCTGGTTGCAGGCCACGCACGGGATCGGCGTTTCGCCGGAGACGTAGCTCGCGGCGAAGGGATCGATCACCGCCTCGCGGAAGCGCTGCTCGTAGTTGAGCACGTAGTGCGGAATGCCGAGCGTCTCGGCCACGCGGCGCGCATCCTCGATGTCGCGGCCCGCGCAGCAGGAGCCCGCGCGGTGGACGGCGGCGCCGTGGTCGTAGAGCTGCAGCGTCACCCCCACGACATCGTAGCCTTCCTTCTTCAGAAGACCCGCAACGACGGACGAATCCACTCCGCCCGACATCGCGACCACGATGCGGGTGTCTTCGGGACGGCCGGGAAGGTCCAGGCTGTTCATCGGTCGTTCGCTCTGTCCGTGCGCTCGAGGCTATGCTTTCTCGAGCTCGCGACCCCTACATAAGGCAGGCCGGACCAGGATGCCAGTTCCGGTTCTCGCCCGCGCCTTTGCGCCGCGCCGGAGCGTTTTGAATCGCATTTTAAGAAGTCCCGATTCGTTACGATCCCATTACCGCCTGCTTAGCTATTTTTTAAAGCTGAACCGCTAGGCTGCGGAGGATTGGTACTGAGTGTATTGTGTAGAGAGTGCAATGACCGATCTGGTTAGACCTCGCGTCAAATACGTCATAGGGCCAGACGGCAGCCCACTCACGATTGCGGATCTTCCTCCGTCGAACACGCGCCGTTGGGTCATCCGCCGCAAGGCGGAGGTGGTCGCTGCGGTGCGGGGAGGGCTCCTGAGCTTGGAGGAAGCCTGTCAGCGCTACAAGCTGACGGTCGAGGAATTCCTTTCCTGGCAGGCCTCCATCGACGAATATGGTCTTGCCGGCCTGCGCACGACGCGCATCCAGCAGTATCGGCACTAAAGCGCGTCGCGATCTTTCAGATTCGCTTCCTGCGCTTTAGCTGTCTGTTTTTCCGCATGTCTTTGTCCCGAAACCGGTTCCCACTTTCGGGAGACATGCTTTAGCCGGACAGTTCCTCGGCACCGGAGCGGCGCTTGAGAAGCGCCGTCGCGGTCGCGGTCAGAACCACCGAAAGCGCGAAGAACCAGAGCCCCGGCTTCGTGAAAGCCGTGGCCAACCCGCTTGTCTTGGCCGCGAAGATCACCAGAGCGACCAGCAGCACGTCGAGCATCGACCAGTTCGCGAGACCCTTTATCCATTCGGGAAGGCGGGCATGCGCCTCGGTGCCGCCATGCATGGCGATGTGCAGCAGCGCGAGCTTCAGCGACGGAAACACGATCGAAAACAGCGCGACCGCCGCGGCAAGCAGCCCGTCGCCCCCGGTCCAGAGCGCGACCACGATGCCGGTTAGCGAAGGTTCGTCGGTGAAAAGGTAGAGACGTTCGACCCGGATCAGCGGAAGCACGATGCCGAGCGCGAAGCACAGCGTCGCCGCAAAGAGGATCAGGGGGAGGGTGAGCCGCATGGGTAGGCGTCAGTCCGTTTCCGGTGTCGAGCCCGGCAATGATAACGGACGGCGTCTGAAAGGCCACCTGCGAGATTGGTTGGGGAAGTAATGCCGCGGGGGATTGCGGCCGACCCGGGAGTCCGTCGGCCGTCGTCTTGCGGCAGGCTCAGCCGACGATCGCGCGGCGCAGGTCGGTTTCGGCGTCGCGCACACGCGCGTCGCGATTCTCCAGGTGCTCGGCCTTTTCCAGTTCCGCCTCCGCTTCGCTCAGGCCCGCCTCGGCCGCGCCCTTCTGATGCAGCAGGTCGAGCCGCGAATTGTTGAGGTTGTCGCGGCGCTGGCGCGCCGCCTTCGCAAATGTCGGATAGGCGAAGTGATTGATGTCGCTGATGCCCGAACGCTTCTCCTCGATGGAGATCTGAGCGTCGAGTTCGGCCGCCATGCGGTCGAACTCCGCGATCATGAGGTCCAGTTGCGAAAGCTGACGGCGCTTCTCGTTGACCTGAAACTGCTTCAGCCTGACGAGGTTTCCACGTGACTTCATGAACAGCTAACTCCCGAATACGCTTAACTCACCGGACTCCCTAGTCCGAACGGACGCCTCCAGCGCGCTGTGGTTGTCGATGGCGAAGAAAGTCCTAAAGATTTTTACCGCCGGTAACCATTCGTTTACGCGCATTATTAATCATAGCGGTGAGGGCTTAAGGGGCGGTAAAAAACACCGCGCATCTTGCAGTCATTCCGGACTTCCGAGTCGGGTGAATCGGTTGCAAGGAATCCTTAAGCCATAACTTTAACGAGTCGCTTCGAAGATTCACGTTTGGATTCAATCAGGTGCGGAAATCAGCTCGACGACGGGATTGCGCTTGCCAGGCGGAATCAGATTTTGTTAACCATTTGGTGGCAGCCTCCGATTCAGGAATGACTGCTTCTGGGCCGGCTCACCGGCGCATCCGGTTCGGCGGCGGAAGAGGGGAATGAGATGCGAGTTCTGCTGATCGAAGACGACAGTGCCACGGCACAGAGCATCGAACTAATGCTCAAGTCTGAAAGCTTTAACGTCTATACGACGGACCTCGGGGAAGAGGGCGTCGATCTCGGCAAGCTGTACGACTACGACATCATCCTCCTGGACCTGAACCTCCCGGACATGTCGGGCTACGAGGTCCTCCGGACCCTGCGCCTGTCGAAGGTGAAGACGCCGATCCTGATCCTGTCCGGCATGGCCGGGATCGAGGACAAGGTGAGGGGCCTGGGCTTCGGGGCGGACGACTACATGACCAAGCCGTTCCATAAGGATGAGCTGGTGGCGCGCATCCATGCGATCGTGCGTCGCTCCAAGGGTCATGCGCAGTCGGTCATCACGACCGGAGACCTGATCGTCAACCTCGATGCCAAGACGGTCGAGGTGGGAGGCCAGCGCGTGCATCTCACGGGCAAGGAATATCAGATGCTCGAGTTGCTTTCCCTGCGCAAGGGCACGACGCTCACCAAGGAGATGTTCCTCAATCATCTCTATGGCGGCATGGACGAGCCGGAATTGAAGATCATCGACGTCTTCATCTGCAAGCTTCGCAAGAAACTCGATGCGGCCTCCGGCGGCCAGAACTTCATCGAGACGGTGTGGGGACGCGGCTACGTGCTGCGCGAGCCAGAGGACATGCGCGCCAGCGCATAGCCGAAGGCGGATCGGCGAAGATTTCTAGCCGACAAGGGTTTGGGTCGAAGGCCGCGCTTCGTGCGCGGCCGGGCCGTATGTTCGCAGGGCTACCGAACGGACGCTGTCGTTCTCGAAGCAGGCCGCTGGTTCAGGCGGCCGCCTGAAGGTCCCTGAACCTCTCGACGAGTTGCGCGCGGTTGAAGGGCTTGAGCAGATAGCCGCTCGCCCCCGCTCGCTTCGCCCGCATGATGGCCCCGATATCGAACTGAAGGATCGAGATCAGGATCCGCACGCGCGCCGCGCCGGGCAGGGCCCTGACGCTCTTGATGAATTCGGTGGCCATCATGTCCGGGAGCACGCCATCGACGATGATCACGTCCGGGAGTTCGGCCGCGCACATGTCGAGTGCGTCCCGGCCGTTGCCCGCCTCTACCACGACCATTTGCGGCCCGCCGAGAATGCGCTTGACCACCTTGCGGATGATGCTGGAATCATCGACGACCATGCAGCGTTTCATACCTTCGGTCCCTTCTGGCGCCATGAGACACGGCAGCCCTGGCTACCCCCGCCAATATCCTAGAGCGGAATAGTAAAGGAAAAGCGGATCAAGCCTGCTAAAGTTCGATCGAAGGGAGGTCGGCGAGGGCAGGCGGATGCCGGCTCGGCCCGCCCCTGTAAGGCCCCTATGCCGCCAGCAGCGTGATCTCGTCGGCGCTTGCGTGGATCGAGATCGTCATGCCGGCCTCGCGGGCGAGCAGCAACGTGTAGTAGGGCTGCACCGAATGCGCGTCGATCGGTTCTTCAGGACGCGATCCGGAATGCATCTCGAGGAATTTCGGTGGCACGCGGACCATCGGTCCGGTCGCGACGAGCGTGAACTTCGGCGACGTTTCCACATCCGACAGCGTCATGTGGAGCTTGCCGCCGCGCGGGATTGCGCCAGATCCGATGAGCAGCAGGTTCAGGAGCAGCTTCACCTTGTTCTTTGGCAGGAGCGCTCTGGGCCCCGACCATTCGAGCACCGGCTTCTCGTTGCGGAAATAGGCGGTGGCGACGTTTTCGGCATCTCCCGTGTCGATCTGCATCCCCGCCGAACCGGCGGCTCCGAACGCGATGCGGGCGAACTGCAGCCGTGCCGAGGCAGTGCGTGCGCTTGCCCGGATGAGGTTCATGGCGTCCTCGTCCGCGCCGCCTTCGTCGAGCAGTTCCAATCCGTTGTTGAGGGCGCCCACCGGCGAGATGATGTCATGGCACACGCGGCTGCACAAAAGCGCGGCCAGATCGGGTGCGGTAAGGGAGAAGAGTTCGGACATAGCCAGGGTCTCCGGCGCAGGCAAAAGGACTACGGGTCCACCCGAATCCCCTTGCGAATCAAAAAGCCGAGCGCCCTCGCCGTGGTTGCACACGGCGGCGACGCTCGCAAGAAATCGTGAACGGCGCGTGCGCGCCGACCGCCTTCCATGTGCCGCGCGGGGCGACATGCTTAAGATATGCAAAACGATTTGGGTTTACCATTCCTCACCGATCCAATGCAGCGGACCGCGGATTGCGCCGAGGCGCGCGCGGACCCGCGCCAGCAGGGAGAAGCATGGAATGGACATCTCGAAGCATTTGCGACGCGCAACGCAATTGGCCGCCGCCGCGATCGTCGCCGCCGGGGCGCTGCTCTCCGACCCGGCGCCCGTGGCCGCGAACACGGACGGCTTTTCGGCGCAGGAGATCGTCGATTCGGGACACAAGTTCTTCGGCGCCACGTCCGGAGGACTTGCCACCGTCGTGGAGACCCTCTTTTCGCAATATGGCGTCCCGAACGGCTACGTTCTCGGCGAGGAAGGATCCGGTGCGATCGTGGGTGGCCTCACCTACGGCGAGGGGACCCTCTACACCCGCAATGCCGGCGATCACGCGGTATTCTGGCAGGGACCCTCGATCGGCTGGGACATCGGCGGGCAGGGTTCCCGCACGATGATGCTCGTCTACAATCTCGGTTCGGTGGATTCCCTCTATCACCGATATGCAGGGGTCGCCGGATCGGCCTATGTCGTGGCAGGCTTCGGGTTCAACGTCCTTCGGTACGGGGACGTCCTGCTCGTGCCTGTGCGGACCGGCGTTGGCGCTCGGCTCGGCGTGAACATCGGATACCTGAAGCTGACCCAGCAGGCGACCTGGAACCCGTTCTGACCGCATTGCCAAACGCCGCTGGCGCTTAACCTTAAGGCGAAGTAAAAACGGTCCTGATCTGGATCGAAACAGCGCGCTCGTGCCAGAGTTGCGTTGTGCATTCATCCTTTTTCGCGGACCGTGGGCCTTGATCGAGTCTATTCTGTTCTTCTCGCTCGGCTTTCTCTGCGCCGGCTTCCTGGCGCTGATGGTCGCGCCTGCGCTTTGGCGGCGCGCGGTCGTCTTAACCCGCCGGCGCATCGAATCCACGGTTCCCCTGTCTCTCAACGAGATACAGGCGGACAAGGACCGGATGCGGGCAGAGTTCGCAATGTCCACCCGGCGGCTGGAGATGAGCATCAAGTCCTTCCGGGAGAAGGCAGCGGGCCAGATCGTCGAGATCAACCGCAACCAGGAACAGCTGAAGCGGCTGGCCGAGGAGAAGGCCGAGAAGAACGGCACCATCACTGAACTGGAATCGCAGGCCAGCGAACTGCGCGGCGAACTGCGGCTGCGCGAGGAACAGCTCCAGCAGATCCGCGACCGCATGGCGGCCGCGGACCGGCAGCTCGAGGAACGGGCCCTGGAAATCGAGAAGCTCGGCCGGATGTACGACGAGGCGAGCTTCGCCGCCAGCAGTCGCCAGATCGAGCTTGTTGCCCGCGAGGCCGAATTCGAACGCGTCTCGGGCGATGTCGGCATGTTGAGAACGCAGCGCAAGGAATCGGAGCGCCGCCTTCGCGAGATCGCGACCGAGAACAAGCAGGCGCAGGAAACCTTGCGCGCCGAGCGGAAGAAGACCGAGGAACTCGAAAAGAAGCTCGAGCGGATGGTCACGAGCCTGACCGACCGCGAGGACAAGCTCGACCGGCGCGAAAAGGAACTCGCGCGGCTGAGGGAGCAGACCAAGCAGGCCGCGAAGACGGAGGACGAGCTCTCCCGGCAATTGTCGGAAGCCGAGGCACAGCGGGTCAGGCTCGAAGCGGAACTGGCCGAGTTCACCTTGCAGATGTCGACGCTGCTGTCCTCGGCCACGGGGGGAGATGTGGAGAAGGCGATGGAGAGACTGAACACGGACCGCGAGCGGCTCGAGGAGCGGCTGGCGCTGCTGGTGCGGGAGAACAAGAAGCTCAAGACCGAGCTCTCGGCCTACGAGCGTTCGAAATCCGAGGAGTGGGATCAGCAGAAGCGCGAGAACGCCCTGCTGCGCGAGCAGATCAACGATCTGGCGGCCGAGGTCGTGCGGCTGACCGAAATGCTCGACGGGCCGGAATCGGCGATCTCAACCGCGCTGGCCAAGGCGCCGGCGATGACCGGCGGTGTGACCGGGCAGGAACGCCGGACCGCGAGCCTCGCCGATCGCGTCCGCGCGCTCAAGGAAGCCGCGGCGGCCGGCCGCTGACGATCCGTCGCTATCGGCGCCTCCACAGCTGGTGCAGCATGATGGCCGACGCGGCCGCGACGTTGAGGCTGTCGAACCCGGCCGACATGTCGATACGGACCGACCTTAGTGTCTCCAGGACGGTTTCGGGCAGGCCGTGCCCTTCGCTCCCCAGAAGGATCGCCGTTCGGCCCCGGCAATCCAGCGCGGTCGAAGCGATCCGTCCGCGCGGCGACAGCGCGAGGCACTCGAAGCCATGCCGCGCAAGGGCTGTCAGGATGCTCCCGGCGTCGCCCGACCGCACGAACGGCACCTTGAGTGCAGCCCCGACCGAGACGCGGATCGACTTGCGGTAGAGAGGGTCGCAGCTGGTCTCGTCGAGCAGGACGCCCTCAGCCTCGAACGCGGCCGCATTGCGGAAGACCGCTCCGACGTTGTCGTGGTTGGAAATCCCGATGAGGATCGGAAGGACCGCCCTCGCGGACAGGCCGCCGAGAAAGCGGTCGAGGTCCGGAGGCTCGCCGCGGCGGCCGATCGCCAGAACGCCGCGATGCACGTGGTAGCCGGCGACGGCATCCAGCACCGACTTTCCCGCCACGTAGATCGGCACATGCGGCGGCACGCGTTCGATGATGTCGGTCGTTCCGTCGAGGCGGCTCTCGAGGATCAGGACGGATTCCGCCTCGAATGCGGAACTCCCGAACAGCACGTTCAGCACGACCTTGCCTTCGGCGACGAAGCGTCCTTCCCGCCCGACGAGGTCCCGCTCGCGGATGTCCCTGTAAGCCGCCAGCCGCTCGTCGGCAGGATCGTCGATGCGGGTGAGGCGCGAAGCCTCGCTCACCGGATCTGGATGCATGTATGTCTCGCGCTCGATGTCACGCGGCGGATAGACGGCGAGGAGCGGAAAAGGTCAACAGCCGGCCGGTTCACGGCCCGCGTCGCGGCGCGATCAGGTCGAACGAGCGAGCGCGAGGGGGACTTTGGCCGGTTCGTCCACGAACATCAGGTCGAGCGTGGAGAAGAGGGTTCTGACGTTTTCGGAATTGCAGGAGTAGTAGATCGTCTGCTTGTCGCGGCGGGTGCGCACGAGCCCGAGGCTTCTCAGTCTAGCAAGGTGCTGGGACAGGGCGGACTGGCTGAGCCCTACCTTTCCTGCGATCGTGCCGACGGCGAGTTCTCCCGAAAGCAGCTCGCACATGATCTGGATACGCTTGCTGTTGGCAAACGCGGTGAGAAACGCTGCCGCGTCGTCGGCATGGAGACAAAGTGGTCCCTTGTGCAATTTCGCCTCCGTCCGTCCTTCAAACCCCGCAGGACCAGCAAGCGGAGAAGTTCCGCTTTCTGAGCTTACGCTAACGTAGCGTAATTCAGTTTGTCCTCGAACGAAAGTCGGCTGGAGCGAATTTGTGCCGGGTAAGAAGAAATTCAGCGGATTTCTCTCGCTGCCCGCGCTTCCGCCGCCATCGAAACGAGTGCCTTGCGCAAATCGGCGGCCGATTCGAGAGGTTGGGGGAAGAAGACGCGGCGCGAATCATCGCCGCAGGCGACGTCGATCCCGTCCGCGTCGATGCCCGTCATGATCCAGTCACCGTCACCCTTCGCCCTGGCGAAATGATCTGCATAGAGGGCGATGGCGTCGCGATGATCGGCGTTCATGTGGTTGAGCGCACCCTGCTCAGCGACGGCCAGTCCTTCGGTTGCGGGACTTCGCGTGAGCAGATCGGACGCTTCCAGCGCGTATGCCTTGCCGAATCCGCCATTCAGGCTCGCCCGCTCCGGCCGTAGCCGGAAGAAAGAGAAGTCGCCGAAATCGGCGTAGAGCGCCGCCTTCGGATGGCGATTGAGGTACCGGCGCCGCGCCCGCTTGCCGTCGTCTGACTCCCGGTCCAGGCGCTCGGCGAGGCAGGCGAGCGTCACGCGCGGATGGGCGAGGGGGTCGCCCTTGCCGGGTTCCCCGAGCAGAAGCGAGCAGCGCGGGTCGGCCATGAGGCCGCCGGTGTGCGTCGAGAGCGTCGAGACGAGGATCAGCGGCGACCCGTCGAGATCGGTCGCGGTCGCGACGCGACTCGCGAAGGGCGCACCGGTCCCGGGTTCCAGTACGGCGAGCGCGCCGTATCGGGAGGCGCGCAGCAGCGACTTGGCGAGACGGATCGCCTCCGCGTCGGTGGGACGGATCACGTCCTTCTTCTCGCCGGCCATTCTGGCATCTCCCTCGTCAGATCACGTGGATTGCGTCGTCCGCGTGCTTCAGGATAAGCGGACAACGTCTGTCCACTTATCCTCCGATCACCCCGCTTCGGGCAAGGGCTTCCGCGCGGTCCGTGGATATGCCGAAGGCGGCGAGCGCTGCCATGCCGTCGTTCTTCGTTGCGGGACCAGACGGCGCGGAGACTGTGCGGGAAAAACGCGGCGCGGGTGCGGCGCGTCTGAGTTTTCCCTGGGCGCGGAACGTGCCGCGGGCGACGTTGAGGGCGTGGTCGGGTGCCTCGGCCATCGACAGGACGGGGGCGACACAGGCGTCCGTTTCCGCGAAGATCGACCACCAGTCGTCGCGGGATCGCTGCGCGACCGTGCCGGCAATGGCCTCTCGCATCGCAGGCCAGAGCGAAACGTCGTATTGCGCCCTGGCAAGACGCTCCTCCAACGGCAGGAGACGCGCGAACTCGGCGAAGAACTGCGGCTCGAGACAGGCGACGGCAATGTGGCGGCCGTCGGAGGTTTCGTAGGTGTCGTAGAACGGCGCGCCCGAATCGAGCAGGTTCGAGCCGCGCTGGTCGTGCCACAGACCCGCTGCAAGCAGCGCGTAGGGGAGGGAGCCGAGCGTGGCGGCGCCATCCACCATCGCCGCGTCCACCACCTGGCCCCTTCCGGAGCGCGAGCGCTCGAACAGCGCCGCCAGAATGCCGGCGATCAGGAACATGGTTCCCCCGCCATAGTCCGCCACAAGATTGAGCGGTGGCACCGGCTTTCCGCCCTTCGGCCCGATGGCGTGCAGCATGCCCGTCAGTGCGAGATAGGTGAGATCGTGGCCGGCGCGCGCCGCGAGCGGCCCCTCCTGTCCGAACCCGGTCATCCTGCCATAGACCAGGCCGGGATTCGCCTCCAGGAGTTCATCCGGACCGAGGCCGAGCCGCTCCATCACGCCGGGCCGGAAACCCTCGATCAGGACGTCGGCTCCGGCGGCGAGTTCGCGCATCAGTGCCATGCCCTCCGGTGCCTTGAGGTCCACCTTGACGGTGCCGCGGCCCTGTCTGTCGAGATCGAGTTCGGGCGGCAGATTGAGGAAGGAAGCGGCGGCGCCGAGGCGGGCGACGCGAACCACGGTCGCCCCCATCTCCGACAGGATCAGCGCCGCCAACGGCACCGGACCGAGCCCGGCCATCTCGATGACCTTGAGGCCGCTAAGCGGCCCCTTCCGTTCCTCCTCCCCCACCGATTTCGCGCCTAGCGCGGCGCCATGCGGATCGCGCCGTCGAGGCGGATGGTCTCGGCGTTGAGCATCTGGTTCTCGACGATGTGGCAGGCGAGTGCGCCGTATTCGGCCGGTTCGCCAAGGCGCGAGGGGAAGGGCACCTGCTGCCCGAGCGAGCGCTGCGCATCCTCCGGCAGGCCGGCGAGCATCGGCGTCTTGAAGATGCCTGGCGCGATCGTACAGACGCGGATGCCGGCGCGCGACAGGTCGCGCGCGATCGGCAGCGTCATTCCCACCACGCCGCCCTTCGAGGCCGAGTAGGCGGCCTGGCCGATCTGGCCGTCGAAGGCCGCGACCGAAGCCGTGTTGACGATGACGCCGCGCTCGCCGCCTTCCAGCGGCTCCGACTTCTCGCAGAGCGAGGCGAACAGCCGGATCATGTTGAAGGTGCCGGCGAGGTTGACGTTGATGACCTTCAGGAAGGCATCGAGCGGATGCGCGCCTTCTTTGCCGGTCGTCTTCATCGCGATGGCGATGCCGGCGCAGTTTACCAGGATGCGCGGGGTGCCGAGTTTATCGACCACCGCCTTGAACGCGGCCTCACCGCTCTCCGCGCTCGACACGTCGCATTTGACCGCGATGCCGCCGATGTCGGCGGCGACCTTCTCCGCGCGCTCCATGCCGACGTCGAAGACCGCGACCTTCGCGCCGCGCGCGGCGAGCGCGCGCGCCGTCGCTTCGCCGAGACCCGATCCGCCGCCGGTTACGATGGCGACCTGACCCGATGCGTCCATGAGATATCCTCCCGAAATGTTATGAAGCAAAACAATCTTGCCTCATGGTAGCGGGAGGAGAGGCGGAAAGGCAAGACTGCCGGCCCGTCCTGGCCGTGCGACATGGATGCATCGGCCCGGCGACATTCCGCGCATGCGCTCGTTGCGGCGCCGGATGTTTTCCACCGTCGTCAGGAACGGGACGGAGAGCGCGACCGGGAGGCCGACGCGCGTCCGGATCGCCGGGCTCTAGCGGTCCAGCACGCTTCTGATCTCGACCAGATTGGACCGCACCCGCAGCACGTAGAAGCCCATGGTGGCGAGGTGCGTGGGCATGATCCAGCCGGCTTCGTCGCCGTTGGAGATGATGAAGGGCGTGATCTTGAGCGCCGAGACGATCTGGTTCTCGGTCGTCTCCCACAGCGTCGCGAGCCCGCGGCTGGTGATGACGTCGGTAAAGTCGTGCCGGGCGCCCTTGAGGACGCCGTAATATCCGTAGAGTTGCCCATACGCGAACCAGAACCGGTCGTCCGCGCGCACGTCGAACCAGCCCGCGTTGTAAAGCTCGGAGCGCTCACGAAGGATAGCCGAGGTCGAGCCGATGTCGCTGGCTATCCGGTCGAGGAACTGGACGAGATTGTCGGCGCGGGCGTCGAAGACGGCATTGCAGGCCTCGAGCCGCGCGTTGAACGCATGCAGGTGTTCGATGGCCGACCGGTAGAAGGCCGGGGTCGGCGTCTTGAAGCCGAAGGGATCGGTGCCGAAGTACCAGGTGTACTCGTCGAACTGCATGGCGCCGCGGGCGTCCTGGAGGCTCTGGTCGATCTGGCTGGTTCCGCGCACGCGGCCGAGCGTGTCGACGAGTTCCACCGTGGTCCGGCGGATGGCCTGGTTCACGCCGCGCTGGAACGATGCCTTGTTGTCGAGAAAGGGCGTGCTGTCCCAGTCGATCCCGAACAGCCCGACCTTGTAGAGGATCATCGACGAGATCCAGGCGTTCTGGTTGACGTTGAATTCGATCAGGTCGGCGGCGACTTCGGTAATCGCCGAACGCGTGCAGGTGCGGATTTCCCCTTCCGCGCCACGCGCGGCCGCACCGCCGGTCGCGTCGCCATTCGCGGGGGGAACGCTTTCGCCGGGGTTGGTGGCGGGAGCGGATACGAACTCGTACTTGGCGGCATATTCCGGGTCGAACCCCGACCAGACCTGCGTATTCCAGATGAAATAGCCATAGAGGCCGATCAGCACGAGCAGCATGATGCCGATCGGGCCCTTGATCAGCCAGCCGCGGCGCGCATACCAGCGGCTCGCCGCCATGAACGGCCACAGGAGGATGCCGACGACCCAGCCGATGCCGCGACCGATGGCCTGGAAGACCCGGCTGAAGAAGTTGACGATAGGATCGAGCATATTAACCCCCTGAAGCATGTCTCCGAAACCGGCACCGGTCTCGGGCCGGAGACATGCACAAAAAACAACAAACTAAAGCGCAGCGAGCGAATCCGAAAGATCGCGGCGCGCTTTAGTCGGCCAGCCCGTAGAGCCGCGCCCGGAACCCAGCCTTGTCGCTGAGATAGTTGGTCTTCAGCATGTCCACAACATGACCGCGCCAGGACTCGTCGAAGCTCTCGTAGTCCTTATAGAAGGTCTGCTTGTTGAAGACGTAGCGCGACATGAAGTCGTCGGGCACGAAATCGGCGATCAGCATGTTGGTCAGCCAGGCGTCCGGATGCTCGGGCTTGGCACGCACCAGCAGGAACCTTCGCGCCGGATCGACCTCGTTGAGATCGATGCGCCCGGTCTGGGCCGCCTCCCGCTTTGCCGCGTTCAGGAAGGGGAAGGTGCCGTCGCGATTGACCTCGTCGGCATGGTTGTGGATCCAGGTCTGCAACCAGACCTTGTCGATGCGCGCGGGATCGGCGGTCGGCTCGATCCGCCGGATGAGGCCCCGCATCGTCATCTGCGCCCGATGTTCGAGGTAGCCGGACCGGTCGAGCCAGGATTCGCGCGGCAGGTCGAGGCGGCCGGTCGACAGCAGGAAGTCGAAGACGCGTTTGGCGTCCCGGATCGACAGGTAGCTGACCTGCCACGGGCGCGACCGGCGGAAGCCTGGCGCCGACGGATCCGAGATGACGGTCGTCATGTCGGGATCGACAAAGACGTAGAGCCCGCCGAAATGGCTGGTCCAGAAGGCGTTGTGGCGGAAGATCACCTGGTCCGGCACCAGCGCGTTCTCGCGGATGTCGCCGCAGACCTTGGCGAGTTCGACCATGCGCGACAGCATGGCGTCGTCGCGCCAGGCCTCCGGCTCCTGCTTCAGCCGGTCGGCGAGTCGCCCGAGTTCGGCCGCCTTGCCGAGCACGTCCTCGGCCGACAACACGCGGAACTCGACCTGGTTGATGGAGAGCAGGTCCTCGATGTCCTCGACCTTGGCGACCGAGTCCTCGATCTCGCCGTAGATCACGTCCTTGATGGTGAGAGCGTCGATCGCGCGGCGGTTGCGCGACAGGAATTCGTACATCAGCTGCGAGGTGTTGGAGAACGCGGTATGGACCACGGGCAGCTCGATCTGCGCGGGCGTGAGGATGATGAACCGCCGGTTCACCTGATTGGGATCGAGATAATGATAGTCGCCGAGTTCGTCCGCCACCTGCGGGGAAAAGCCGGTGCGGTCGATCTCGAAACTCTTGAGCAGCGTCGGCTTCACCCCGAACGCGGCAAGCGCCTTGTTGTAGCGCTCAATGAGATGCGCGCCCTCGACGGCGAGCAGCCGCCCGTAGATCAGCTCGTTGTCGCGCAGGAGGTTCATCGTCCCTTCTCGCCGTCTACGGGGGTCCGAAGGACGGGCGGGACACGTGGCTCGCCCGGGTGCCCGAAGGGCGGATGAGGGGCGCGGAAGGACATGATCATCGCTCCACCTGCCGCGCAGCGGGCAGAAATTTCACCTCGCTCGACAGCATGCGCTCGGCGAGGCGCCCCTCGACGGCCGCCACGACCATGTCGAGAACCACCCCCCGGTCCCGCAGCACGTCGGCGTGCCAGACCCTGAGCACGGACCATCCATTCGCATTCATCGTTTCGTCCCGAAATCGGTCGCGTGATTGGTGAGCATGCTGGCTGCCGTCGACCTCCAGAACGAGATTGACCTGCCGGCAGGCGAAGTCCGCGTAATACGGCCCGATCGGCAATTGCCTGACGAACTTGTGGCCATTCAGTCGCCGCCCGCGCAGTTCCTGCCAGAGAATTTCCTCCGCTTCGTTCTCGACCTGCCGCAGCGCCCGTGCCCGCTTCGTTCGTCTCGCATTCTCTCCACGCATCGAACTGCCCCTCATCCGCCCCTTCGGGGCACCTTCTCCCCGCGAGCGGGGAGAAGGGGGTGCCACACCACTGCCTTCACCAAACCTCTGCAAACCTTACCGGATCTCCTGGATCCGGCCGCGCCACCCCCCTTCTCCCCGTTCACGGGGAGAAGGTGCCCGAAGGGCGGATGAGGGGCGGCGCTGACGCCTCGGGATTTCCTGGTCGGCGGTAGCAGATGTGCGACCGGCTTTCCGTACCGCGTAATCGTGATCTCCTCGCCCTTCTCGACGAGTTCGATAAGCGCGCTCAGCGAATTCTGCGCTTCCAATGTGCCTACTTCACGCATGTCATCGCCTTCCAGCCAGCCACGCAAGAGCTTGATGGTTTTCTATCCGGCAGCAACCTCGAGATCTGCGGGCGCCGTTCATTTCGGACCCAAGACCATGTCGGCAATGGTGGCGGGGATGCCAAACAGGATCATCCAGGCGAAAAGCGGACCGATCAGGCGGAATGCCTCAGCGTTCAGACCCAAGAACCGATCGTCACCTGTACTATTCCAGTGTTCGCGCCAACGCCTGCGCATCGAGTACAAGATCGCGATCATCCCGGCCAGAAACACCCAAATGAGATTGAGCCGGATGTGCTCATTCCAGATCTCCGCAGCCGTCTCCATCAGGCGTTCCAAGCCCCCTTCGCCTTCATCGCCTCCATCTCCCGCACCGCGCGCTCCCTGAGCCTCGCATCGCGGATCATCTTCGACACCGCCGCGTCGTCGGAGCGGTCCGAATAGCGGAATTCGGAGTCGGCGTAGCGGTTGACCTCCTGCATCACCATGGCCATCGAGAAGGGCTTGCGCAGGTCCTCGATCATCGCCTTCTTCTCGTCGTAGGGCCTGTGCATGAAGGCCTCGGGCGTCTCGAACCAGGCGTCGGGCAGGTCGATGTCCATCGCCCGCATCTTGATCGCGTCGGTGACGTTCTTGATGGCGCGACCGGTGAAGCGCGGTTCGGCTTCCTTGATCATGTGCAGATAGGTGCCGACGTCGGCCATCGTCTGCGGTTCGCCGTACCGGTCGAGATAGCGCTGGTAGACTTTGAGCAATCCCTCTTCCTGCGGCTTCGAATGCTCCTCGTAGGCGGTGCTGACGGCCTTCTGGATCACCTGCGCTTCGAAGAGATCGTGCTCGCCGAGCGGGATCTTGTGGTTCTTGCCGGCGAGCAGCACGAAGATGTCGATGTAGTCGTCGCGGGTCTGGGGGCCGTCGACCAGCCAGCGTGCGCCGGCGCGCTGGCGCAGCGCGTCGTCGACGTTTTCGGGATAGTTGGAGAACATGCCGAAGGAGCAGTTCCCGCGCACCACGGTCGAGGCCCCCTGGAAACTTTCCATCAGGACGCCGGTGATCTCCTGCTGACCGGCCGAGGCGCGGTCGTCGGAGCGTTTTGCCGCCACCTGGTCGATGTCGTCCACGGTGCCGAAGCCGATGGCGCGCGGGTTGATGACGTTGTTGACGAACTGCTTGCAGTTCTGGCCCGACTTGCCTTGGTAGGACGAGATCTGGTCGACGCCGAAATTCTCGTAGTGGAACGGGTAGCCGGCGACCTGGCAGTAGTCGTTGATCAGCCCCGCCGTCATCTGGATCAGCATGGTCTTGCCGGTCCCCGGCGCGCCGTCGCCGATGAAGGTGAAGAGGAAACCGCCGAGTTCCACGAAGGGGTTCATCTGCCGGTCGAAATCATAGGCCATCAGCATCTTGGCGAGCCGCATGGCCTGATACTTGGCGATGTGGTTGCCGACGATCTCGTTGGGCTTCTTGAACGACATCGACAGCGGCTTGCGCTTCTGGCCCGGCGCGACGTCGAAGCCGTCGAGCGTGAAGTCGTCCGAATCCAGCCGGATGTGCGCGTCCTCGAAGGCGCCCAATCCGTCGAAGCGTCCCTTGCGCGACAGCAGCCCCTCGATCGCGACCCGCGCGAAGGCGCGTGCGCGGGGGGCGAGCTCGGTGTCGTCCTTGGCGCCCGCGATCGCCCGGTCGAGTCCGGCGACCATCGATTTCAGCGCGTCCTGCGCCGTGTCGAACAGGAAGTCCGGTTCTTCCGTGTCGTTGACTGGCTCGCCTTCGCCGTCCACAAGCTGCAAGAGGTACGATCCGAAGGCGAAGGCGGCGACGTAGGCCGCGGCCGACAGGAGCTTCTTGTAGCGCGCAGCCTCTTCACCCTGCAGCGGCGACTGCATGTTCTTCGATTGCAGGCTCTCGAGGTCGCTGCCCTGCGCGAAGACGTCGCCGATCGCGAGTGACACCTCCAGCCCGCGCCGTGCCCGAAACAGCAGCGTGTGCTGCGGGATAGACATCAGCTGGTCGCCGGGGCGGACCGAGGCGACCGTCTTCGCAAGCTCCACTTCCTTGGTGCGCCGCACCGAACCGGTGGAGACGGTGGAGACGAAGCGCCGGCCGGTGCCGGCAAGCGCCGTCTGCGAACCACCGCCGTCGCCTTCAAGCACGATGATGCGCGTGATCATCGACTGCGCGGTGGCGCGGTGCTTCTCGATGTCCTTCTCGGAAAGGGTGGTCAGGCCGGCGTCCATCTGAAGCCTCGTGTGTTGTGATACTTCATCGGCGCGCGCTCTTGCAGGCTCATGAAGCGAAGCTCACATGTCATTGATCACGCTTCCGCCCGACAGGACGTGGACCTTGTATCCGGCGAAGATCTTCTGCGCCTCTCCGGCAGCATAGAGCGCCTGATAGGCCTCGTGCGGGATCAGCGCGTGCTTCTCGTAGGCGCTGACGCCCTGCCGCGCCGCTTCGAGATCGTCCGTCTCGATGTGGAACTCCTCGCGCGCCGGCTCGCTCGACCACAGCCCGTGCCGGCCGGGCCTCTCGGATTTCGAATAGACTTCCTGGATCGTCCAGGTGAGCAGCCAGGCGTTCTGCGGCCGGTGGACCTTGTCGAGGATGGCTTCGACGGTGGAATTGTTCTCGGTGATCCCGGCCGAATAGAACGGCCCGAGCACCACGCGGCGCAGCTGCTTGGGGTGAAGCTCGGGAAAATCCTTGTCGAGGTTGCCGGCGATGGTGGCCGGCGACAGGCCGTAGGCGGAGTTCTTCTCGGCGAAGTCGTCGAAGCGGTGGGCGAGGCCGGGATTGAGCAGGCCCTCGACCGGCAAGGGTATCGGCACGTTCTCGGCGAGCTTGCCGTCGCGCGTGACCAGCATGTCGACGAGGTCGGGCGAGGAGTCCTCCACCAGCGCCATGTAGACGAGCGGCAGGTTGGCGGACCCGTCGAAGGCGCCCCAGTGCACGAGGTAGTAGGGCCGGCGGGTGTTCGGATTGACCGATACCTTGACGGTCTTGGGCAGCACGAACGGCGCGAAGACGAGACCGGTGCCGACGTCCTGGAGGTAGAGGCGTTCCGCCATCGTGCGCTGCAGCGCCTTGGGGAAATCCTTGTGGCGCAGGATGAAATCGACCATCTCGGCGCGCAGTTCCTCGGGCGGCGGAATGGCGGCCAGTCGCTGTTCGGCCGTCCGCCGGTCGTGCTCCAGCTCGAGCACGTTCTGGAAGACCGGAAAGCCGCTTTCGGCGCGCGAGATGCGGAAGCTTTCGACGAAGCCCAGCCGGTTGTTCCAGCAGGCGAAGGAGTTCTCCAGCCGCACGATGTACTCGCCGACGACCTGCGCCACCAGGCCATGGTTTTGGAGACGCGACCGGTCGTCGCGCAGGAAGACGTCCAGTCCCGCTAGCGCGGCCGAGATCGCGTCGAAATAGCGGGCAGCTGCGGTGTCGGGCGGCTTCATGACGGCGCGGCCTCGGGTGGTACCGGTGGCATGGAGAAACGCGGGTCCGCCGTCTTCAGGCACTCGGCCTCACGTAGTCGGCCGCGTTGTGCTTCTTCATGACCTCGTCGAAGCGCCGCGCGAAGGCCTCGTCCGCGAGTTTCTTGCGCCGCTGGATGTCGGCGGTCGCCACCATGTTCTTCTCGTGCATTTCGAGAAGGTCGCCGATGTGGCGCTGCGCGGCGGCGCCGATGCCCGCCATGGTCTGCTCGGCGGTGTTGTCGACCTGGCTGCCGAGCGTGTTGATCTTGTGCGCGACGTCCTGCTGTGCCGCCGTCTTCAAGCTGTCCTCCAGTGCCTTGTAGAGGACGATGCGCTGCTCGGTGTCGATGGTCAGCTTGTTGATCAGCGTGTTCTGCGCGGCGATCTGGTTGTTGAGCGAATCCACGAAGGTCTGGAACATGGAGGTGTAGCGCTCCAGCGTCTGGCTTTCGGCCAGAAGTTCCTGCTCCTTGGCCTGCCTCTCGTTGTATTCGGTCGCGAGCTTGGAGCGTTCGCCTTCGAGTTCGGTGCGCTGGGTCTGGTCGGTCGACGCGGCGATGCGGTTTTCCACGTCGAGCAGCATCGGGTTCAGTTCCTCGATGCGCTTCTGCGTGTCGGTTAGGGCTTCGATCGTCGCCTTGCGGCGCTCGATCACCTGGCTGAGGCTCGCCTCCGAGGTCGCGTAGCGCTGGTCGAGCACCTGCTTCTGCGCCTTGAGGATGCCGACGATCGTATCGGACTTCGCCAGCAGTTCCTGGAGGTTTCCGGCAAGCGACATGTTGCGGACGCGCTCGGTGCGCATGCGCTGCTGGCGCTGTTTGGAGAAGATGCCCACGAAGCTTTCCCAGCCCGTGTAGTTCTTCATGCTCTCGAATTCGGTGCCGAAGACGTTGGTGGCATCCTCAAGGCCGATGATCAGGTCGGCGATGTTGGCTTCCATCGTCTTCTGCTGCTTGAGTACGTCCTGGATGCGGGCGTTCTCGATATCGAACTCGGCGTCGCCGATCTTCTGGTCGGTCTGCGCGAACTTGTCGAGCACGATGCCCGACTGTTCGATCTTTGACCGCATCTCCTCGACGACGCGTTTCGTCTTGGCAATCTCGGCGTCGAAATTCTGCAGCGTCGCCATTCACACCCCCAAGGCTTCACGTCGCGTCAGGCGACGCGGCGAATATAGGAGGGGAATGTTTCGAATGAAAGTCTGCGGCGCGTGCCTTGCGCAACGTCGACCGGATGGGGGTGGCCATCCCCCACGATTATTCGGCGGCGGGCGCGATCGGTCTTGCCGGGCATTCGATGCTGAGTGGAACCATCGCCGCCGTCTGCGGATCACAAGCGGCCTCCGCCAGACTGGCCGCGCATTTCGGGCTGAGTTTCGCGAAGTTCGCGGCCATGCACGCCAGCACCCGTCCCTCTCCGGGTGCTGTGCCCAGGCAGTGGCGCAGATAGTCGCCCTGGCAGGCCTGGCGCTGCTCGGCCGAGATGTCGGGCTGCGACGCACCGGCCGCCCATCCGGGCACGAGGAGCGCTGCGATCAAGGCGGCGCGCCTCACGACACGGCTCCGGCAGCCGCGCGGCGCGAAGCACGGGGACCGTTGCCCACGCGCTCGCCGAGACGGTCGAGCCCTTGCCCCGCACGTGCCCGTGCGTAGACCTGCTCATAGTCTTCGAAGCGGGTGGAGAACCAGCTGTCGAGCACGGTCGTGAAGAGGCCGTAATGGCCCCGGAACCGGGCATGGTGCATGGCATGGTAGCTCGGAGTGATGAAGACGCGGCCGATCCGCGACGTGGCGACGCGTTCGGGAATGAACTCCACGTTCGAATGTCCAAGCACGTTGAGGACGTAGTTCGACAGCCCGGCGGCGATCAGCCCGGTCATGCTCAAGGGAAAGACGTGAGATACCGCTCCTGCGAAGCCGAGGATGCCTCCGATCAGGATGGCACGCTCGAGGATAGAGAACGACAGCGACGTCAGAGGGTCCGTCACCTTCGCGGTATGGTGCTGGCGATGGATCCAGAACAGTGCCTTGTGATGCATTGCACGGTGCGTGACGTAGAACCAGACTTCCGTAGTCAGGAAGACGAGCAGGAATGTGCCGGCGAATGTCGTCAGGCCCGGTTCGGGCGCGTACCCGATCAAGTCGAAATGCCTGACGGTCGATAACAGCAGCGCATCGAAGGCGATCACCGTCACCGCGGACCGCAATTCGCTGCCGATCTGCCCTTCGCCGTAGGCGACGCGATAGACCCGCCGCCGCTGTGCGAAGCTCGAAGCGTTGTACCACGCGAAGGCCGCGCCCACGACGATCAGGCTGCGGATCGTCATGGATGCCAGGACGATCGCAAAGGTGATCGCCCAGCCCGTGCTCATCTGTTCCATGCTGATGCTCCCGGATGATGGATTGCGGCGAACCGCGCTCCCTGTATCATGTGAGCATTGCTCGCATTTGCATACTCGCATCGCCGTGGCGCCGCGACGAACGGAGGCAAGATGGTCAAGCATCTGATATCGAAGCGAAAGGAGCCCGCCCAGGACCGCGCGCGGCAAACGGTTGAGTCGATCCTGGACGCCACGGCTCAGCTTCTGGACGGGGACGAGAGCGTATCCACCAACCGCATCGCCGAGCGCGCGGGCGTGTCGATAGGATCACTCTACCAGTATTTCCCGAACGCAACCGCCATCTTCGCCGCCATCGCGGAACGGGAGCGCGCGAGGGTGAGCGATGCGATCAAATCCGCCTTGGCGACGCTCGACCCGTCGGAACCTGAACCCGCGATCCGCGCCGCGATCCGGGCTCTGCTCGATGCGTTCGGCAAGCGGCAGCGCGTACGCCGCAAGATACTCCTCGCATTGATGCCGGTCGTCGGTCGCGAAACGCAGGAGCGGTTCTTCGAGGCAGCGATCGACGAGATCGCGGAAGCGGCGCGCAGCTCGAAAGACGGCCCGTTCAGGCCGCTGAGCCGGATGGCGACCCTTGTGCTCGGCAGCGCTGTCATGGGCGCCGTCCGGATGGCCGTCATGTCCGGGTCGACCGATCTGACGGATCCCGAATTCGAGGACGAACTGGTCCTTCTCGCCATGGGCTTCCTCGCCGCCCGTCGCGTCCCACCTGTTTTCGATACGTGAGTGCCGCAGGTCGGCCGGCTACCGTCCCGCGAAGCGCTTGGATGAACCGCGCAAACCGACCGCCGTCGGCCCGAGGCTCATTCCGGCTTCGGGTCGGCCTTCAGGTAGGCGATGATGTCGGCGAGTTCCTGGTCCTTCTTGAGGCCCGCGAACGCCATCTTCCCGCCGGGGACTTTATCCCGTGGCGCCCGCAGGTACTCGGTCAGGCTGGCATCGTCCCACACGAGGCCCGCCGCGCCAGCTTCCTTCATGGCCTTCGAATACTTCGACGCGAAGCTTTCCAGCGTTCCGGCGGTCCGGCCATGGACGCCGGAGAGGTTCGGCCCGACCTTGTTCTTGTCCCCGACGGCGTCGTGGCAGGCCTTGCACTTGTTGAAGACCTTGAGCCCGGCGGCGGCATCGCCGTCGGCCATCGCCGGCACGGCAGCCGCCAGCACGATCGCGCCAGCCTGAAGTACAATCCCGATCCGCATCGTCTAATCCTCCATGAGCTTTGAAACTTACCCCTGAACGCGCCGCCGGGATAGCAGAACCGGCGATGCCCGGCGCGGGCGCGAATTGTCACAACCTCGGTGCTCATCTTCGGACGAAGCCGATCATGTCCTCGGCCGGCCAGCGGCCCATTTCCTCTTCCCAGTGGCGGCGGCACAGCGAGACATAGACGTCCTTGCCGATCGCGACCTGTTCGCCCTCCCGCGCCACCTTTCCATCGGCCCCGAGCCGCACGACCATCGTGGCCTTTCGTCCGCAGCGACAGATGGTGCGCACCTCGCGCAGCTCGTCGGCGAGTGCCAGAAGCGCGCGCGATCCGGGAAACAACTTGCCCTGGAAGTCGGTCCTCAACCCGTAGCACATGACCGGGATCCCGAGCCGGTCGGCCACTCTGGCAAGCTGCCAGACCTGATCCTCCTCCAGGAACTGCGCCTCGTCGACGAACACGCAGTGGATCGTCTCATGCTCGTGATGCTCGGCGATCCGCGCATAGAGGTCGTCGCCGCTGCGGAACATGTGCGCGTCCGACTCTAGGCCGATGCGCGAGGAGATGTAGCCCGCGTCCTCCTTCCGGTAGTGGCCGGCGACGAACATCATCGTCTCCATGCCGCTTTCCCGATAGTTGTAGGACGCCTGCAGCAGCATCGTCGACTTGCCGGCATTCATGGTGGCGTAGTGGAAGTAAAGCTTGGCCATGTGCAGCCTTAAAGCGCAGTTTGGCGCCGCATGGGAGTCGGCAGGCCGTTCCCGCACCGCAAAAAGCAAGTCTCGTCCCCGGTGAAACAAGTCTCGTCCACGGTGAAAAGCGCGGTCTGGTCGCCGGTGCGACGCGAAACGCCCCCTACGGGCACGCAAGTACCTTGAAACGGCACCGAAATGGTGTTTGGCTCATGCGATTGCAGGAGAGGCGGAACAGCCGCACGGTGCTGCAGCCGCGAAGACAACGGGAGAATCCAGAATGAACCAGTTGAAGGCTTGCGCCATCGCGTTCGGGCTCGCGACGACGTTGACGTCGGGTGCGCTCGCCGCCGATCCCGAAAGCTGCCAGGAGATCGTATTTTCCGACGTCGGATGGACCGACATCACCGCCACCACCGCAACCGCATCGGTGATCCTCGACGCGCTCGGTTACGAACCGTCGGTCGAGATCCTGTCGGTGCCGGTCACCTATACATCGCTCAAGAGCGGCGACGTCGACGTCTTCCTGGGTAACTGGATGCCCACGATGGAAGCCGACATCGCGCCCTACCGCGATGACGGTACCGTCAAGACGCTGGTGACCAATCTGGAAGGCGCCAAGTATACGCTGGCAGTGCCGAAATACACCTTCGACGCCGGCCTCCAGAGCTTCCAGGACATCGCCAAGTTCCAGACGGAACTCGACGGAAAGATCTACGGGATCGAGGCCGGCAACGACGGCAACCGCCTGATCCTCGACATGATTTCGGGCGACCAGTACGGGCTCGGCGGCTTCGAACTCGTCGAAAGTTCGGAAGCGGGAATGCTCTCGGCCGTCAGCAAGGCCGTCGGAGCCAAGGAGCCGATCGTCTTCCTGGGCTGGGAACCGCACCCGATGAACGCCAATTTCGAGATGGCATATCTCTCGGGCGGCGACGACGTCTTCGGCCCGAACTACGGCGGCGCCACCGTGCACACCAACGTGCGCGCCGACCTTCCTGAGGAATGTCCGAACCTGGCGAAACTCCTGACCAACCTCGTCTTCTCGCTTCAGATGGAAAACGAGATCATGGGAGCGATCCTCGACGACGGCAAGGATCCCCAGGCGGCGGCGACGGAATGGCTGAAGGCCAATCCCGGCACCATCGAGCCGTGGCTTGCAGGCGTCACCACGCTGGATGGCGGCGAAGCCATGCCGGCGGTGAAATCGGCGCTGGGAATGTGATCGTCCGATCGTCCGGGCAGACGGTTTTCGGCGGCCGGACCACCGTCCGGCCGCCGTTTCGTTGGGGAATGAACAGCGCCTGAGGGGTGGCCTGCGATGGATCCGGTATCGGAGTGGATTGCCGATCGCGACAACAAGATTCCGGTCGGAAACTGGGGCCGCCAGTTCTTCGACTTCCTTACCGCCAACTTCGAGTGGTTCTTCGACAGCATTGCCGACGGTCTGACGGCCGTCCTCGACGGCGTCGCCGATCTGCTGCTGCTGTTGCCGCCGGTCCTCGTCGTGGCACTGATCGCCGCATTCGCCTGGTGGCTGAAGAAGTCATGGAAGCTGGCGCTGGGCGTGGCGCTCGGGCTTCTCTTCATCATCAACCAGGATCTATGGAAGGAGACGATCGAGACGCTCGTGCTGGTGGTCGCGGCGGCGACCTGCTCCATGGCGATCGGCGTGCCGATCGGCATCTATGCCGCCCACAACGAACGCGTCTACAAGGTCATGCTGCCGATCCTCGACCTGATGCAGACGCTGCCGACCTTCGTCTACCTGATTCCGATCCTGATCCTGTTCGGCCTCGGCGTCGCTCCTGGCCTGATCGTCACCGTTATCTTCGCCATGCCGGCGCCGATACGGCTGACCTATCTCGGCATCACCTCGGTGCCGAAGCCGATGATCGAAGCCGGCCAGAGTTTTGGCGCGACGCGGAGCCAGCTGCTCTGGAAGGTCGAGCTCCCCGCCGCCCTGCCGACCATCATGGCAGGTCTGACCCAGTGCATCATGCTGTCGCTCTCGATGGTGGTCATCGCCGCGCTGATCGGCGCCAATGGGCTCGGCAAGCCGGTGGTCCGTGCGCTCAACACCGTCAACATCCCGCTAGGGCTCGAGGCCGGACTGGCGATCGTGATCCTGGCCATCATTCTCGACCGTGTCGCCCGCATCGGGCAGGGGAAGGCGAAATGAGCACCGCCGTCGAGTTCCGCAACGTCGACATCATCTTCGGCGAGGACACCAGCCAGGCGCTCGCCATGCTGGACGCCGGCGCCACGAGGCAGGAGATCCTCGAAAAGACCGGCGCCGTTCTGGGCTGCGCGGGCTGCAACCTGACGGTCGAGGAGGGTGAGATTTCCGTCCTGATGGGCCTGTCCGGTTCCGGCAAGTCGACGCTGCTGCGCGCCGTCAACGGCCTAAACCCGGTGACGCGCGGCGAGGTCATCGTCCATGACGGCGACTGGTCGGCCGACGTCGTCACCTGCGGGACGGACAATCTGCGCAAGATTCGGCGCGAATGCGTGGCCATGGTCTTCCAGCAGTTCGCGCTGCTGCCCTGGCGCAGCGTCGCCGAGAACGTCGGCTTCGGCCTCGAACTGGCCGGTGTCCCCGCCGCAGAGCGCAAGGAGCGCGTACGCAAGCAGCTCGAGCTCGTCGGCCTGTCGCAGTGGGCGGACAAGCATGCCCACGAGCTGTCCGGCGGCATGCAGCAGCGGGTGGGCCTGGCGCGCGCCTTCGCCACCGAGGCGCCGATCCTCTTGATGGACGAGCCGTTTTCCGCGCTCGATCCGCTGATCCGCACCAAGCTGCAGGACGAACTGCTGCAGCTCCAGGCCGATCTGAGGAAGACGATCATCTTCGTCAGCCACGACCTCGAGGAGGCGCTGAAGATCGGCAACCGCATCACCATCATGGAGAGCGGCCGCATCGTCCAGTCCGGCACCCCGGAAGACATCGTGCTGAAGCCGGCCAACGACTACGTGCGCGACTTCATCGCCAACGTGAACCCGCTGTCGGTGCTGACGGCGTGGAACGTCATGCGCGACCGCCGCGACCTGGAACAGGCGGGCGAGGGCTGGGTCTGGCTCGACCGCCGCCAGACGACGCGCTTCCGCCTCGACGAGAACTTCATGGTGATCGCCGCGGAGCACAATGGCGAGCCGGCCGCCTGGACGTCCTGCGACGATCTCGAAGCGGTGCCGCGCGACCGTCCGCCTGTCTTCTGGGCCAAGCCCGGCACCTCGCTGAAGACGGTCATGCACGCCATGCACCAGTCCCAGACCGCGCCGGTGGCGCTGTTCGACGAGCAGACCCGCTTCATAGGCTCGATCGGCGTGCGCGACGTGCTGCGGGCGGTGCTGCGCCGCTGACGGCTCCGGAGGGGCGGACAGCCCCTGTCGCAATCGGTGCATTCCGCGGCTGTTTTGGGACGGCGGCGGCTTTGCCAGTCGGGCTTGTATGCCGGCCGTGCGAAGGACGGTCGATCCTTCGCGCCGAAGATTGCGAAATTCGCCGGGGGAGCCGACATGGCCGAGTACAAGTCCGACATCGAGATCGCGCGCGCCGCGAAGAAGAAGCCGATCATGGAGGTCGGCAGCAAGCTCGGCATTCCGGCCGAGCATCTCCTGCCCTATGGCCACGACAAGGCGAAGATCTCGGCCGATTTCATCGCCTCTAAGCGCGGCGGCAAGGACGGCAAGCTGATCCTGGTGACCGCCATCAACCCGACGCCGGCCGGCGAGGGCAAGACCACGACGACGGTGGGCTTGGGCGACGGCTTGAACCGCATCGGCAAGAAGGCCATCACCTGCATCCGCGAGGCCTCGCTCGGACCGAACTTCGGCGTCAAGGGCGGGGCTGCCGGCGGCGGCTATGCGCAGGTGGTGCCGATGGAGGACATGAACCTCCACTTCACCGGCGATTTTCACGCCATCACGACGGCGCACAATCTTCTGTCGGCGCTGATCGACAATCACATCTACTGGGGCAACGAGCTCGGCATCGACACCCGCCGCGTTGTGTGGCGCCGCGTCATGGATATGAACGACCGTGCGTTGCGCGGGATCGTCTGCTCGCTCGGCGGCGTCGCCAACGGCTATCCGCGCGAGTCGGGCTTCGACATCACCGTCGCATCGGAAGTGATGGCGATCCTTTGCCTGGCCACCGACCTGAAGGACCTGCAGAAGCGAATCGGCGACATCATCGTGGCCTATCGCCGCGACAAGACCCCGGTCTACGCCCGCGACCTGAAGGCCGATGGCGCGATGGCGGTGGTCTTGAAGGACGCCATGCAGCCGAACCTCGTCCAGACACTGGAGAACAATCCCGCCTTCGTGCACGGTGGCCCCTTCGCCAACATCGCGCATGGCTGCAACTCGGTCGTCGCAACCACCACGGCGCTGAAACTCGCCGACTACGTCGTTACCGAGGCCGGCTTCGGCGCGGATCTCGGCGCGGAAAAATTCTTCGACATCAAGTGCCGCAAGGCGGGCCTGAAGCCGGCTGCGGCCGTCATCGTCGCCACCGTGCGCGCAATGAAGATGAACGGTGGCGTCAAGAAGGAAGACCTCGGCAAGGAGAACGTCGAGGCAGTCAGGAAGGGCTGCGCCAATCTCGGCCGTCACATCGAGAACGTGAAGCAGTTCGGCGTGCCGGTGGTCGTGGCGATGAACCACTTCGTCTCCGACACCGACGCCGAGATCGCGGCGATGAAGGACTACGTCGCCGGCCAGGGCTCGGAAGCGATTCTCTGCAAGCACTGGGCGCACGGATCGGCCGGCATTGAGGAACTGGCGCACAAGGTGGTGCAGCTCGCCGAGAGCGGTTCCTCGCAGTTCTCGCCGCTCTATCCCGACGAGATGCCGCTGTTCGAGAAGATCAACACGGTCGTCAAGCGCATCTACCGCGGCTCGGAGGCGATCGCCGACAAGTCGGTGCGCGACCAGCTGCACCAGTGGGAGCAGGCGGGCTACGGCAATCTGCCGGTGTGCATGGCCAAGACGCAGTACTCGTTCTCGACCGATCCCAACCTGCGCGGCGCGCCGACCGGCCACGTCGTGCCGGTGCGCGAGGTCAGGCTCTCGGCGGGCGCCGGCTTCGTCGTGGCGATCTGCGGCGAGATCATGACCATGCCCGGCCTGCCCAAGGCGCCCTCCTCGGAAAGGATCTTCCTCAACGAGATGGGCCAGATCGAGGGGCTGTTCTAGGGCCTCCCCGCTCAGCCCGAGCCGCCGGAACCTCCGGCGGCGGCTTCGCGGCTTCCCGCGGCTCCGGCTTCCCGCTCGGCCCGCGACGCGCCGAACCGGCGCACCGTCGTGTTGGCGAAGGCGACGAACTCGTCCAGCACGGTGAAGAACACGTCGATGGAGAAGCCGAAAAGGAAGGCGAAGGAGAACAGGCCGAAGCCGATCCCCGCCACGTCCGTCTCGAACCGCGCGTCGGGCGCCAGGAACCATGCCAGGATCATCCCGGCCAGTGCGCCCAGCGCCACCCTGTGCAGCAGGGCGATAAATTGCGGGTTGGGGCTGAGCGGATCGAGAATGCGCCGCATCTGGAACATCAGCGCCCCCAGCGCGCCGTAGAGCGCCGGCAGGATCCACAGGGCGTAGGGCGATATGGACTGGCTGATCTGCTCGATGCTTCGGGTGAGCGCCGAATGAATGGTTTTCGGATCGACGGTGATCGATCCATTGCAGAACAGGACCATGGATGCGTCTTTGTAGTCGCCGAGGATGTCCTTGGCGGTGCTCGACGTGGTGTCGTTCACGGTCAGCACCTGCCCCGGTGCCGAGCATTCCACGTTGTTGAGATAAGGCAGATTGTCGTAGCTCTGGTCGCCATAGCCACATCCAGCCGAGGCAAACTTGTCCTGTAGCGTGCCGGTTGCCATCAGCCGGGTGTAGATGCAGTAGGCGCGATGCATTCCGATCAGCGGGAAAGTCGCTCTGAACGCTAGATCCGAGACGCGAAGCGACGTCTCCGCGATCGTCGTGTTGAGCTTCCTCAGGTCGTAGTCGAGGCTGTAGATCGATTCCCGTGCGACCGAGCTGTCGTTGATGTTGCGCACGACGCTGGGGTCGTGCGTGGCAGACCAGATCTGCCGCACGAGGCGGCCGAAGCGCTGCTCGGTATCCTGCTGCTGCAGGCTGATGACTTCCGAGAGCAGGGTCACGCCGCGGTTGTAGATGTAGGTCAACTGTGCGGTGGCGGCCATCAGCGTGATCGACAGCGCGACCAGAAGGGCTGACATCCATGCGGACTTGCGTGTGCTCCGCCGCGGCGACCAGTCTCCGTGCAAAGCGGCGAAGGTGGTAAACGGGATCAGCTTCGCTGCATCGTTCAGGTGCTTCTGGAGCCGGACGATTGCCGGGTCGCTGATGGTCCGGATTTCCAGCTTCTCCGCCTCGGCGACGGCGGAGAAGAACTCGTCGTTCTTGAAGACCCCAGAGAGCCTGCCGTAGTCGGCGAGCAGCCGCGCATCCTTGATGATGTCTTCGACGAAGGGATCGCTGTCGGACATGGCCGCGTCCTCACCCGAGAACGCCCTGCACCGGGCCGGCTGGTCCGTTGCAGAAACACCGCAAGCCCGGAGGGCCGGGCGGCTGAGCCCAGCACCAGAACTGCTGCGTAAAGCAGATGGTGCCCGGCACGTGCGGCGGCACCTGGGCCAAGGCGCGCGTCGGCAGGAGCGCGATGGAGAAAGCGGCGAGAATCAAGGCGATGCGGCTTGGGGAAAGCATGACGTTCCTCCGCAAAGTACCGGATCGCACTCGACACCAAGTCAGCCGGATGGACTATGAAGTGCATCACAGTCGGTCGGCTCCTTTGCGTCGGTCCTGAACGTTCTCCTTTGCTTGCCTGTTGCCTGCGCCGCGCTCAGCCCGCAGGCTTCTGTCCCTGGTCTTCTTCTTCCTCGCGTACGATTTCGATCTTCACCCGTGTCACCATCGCGGCGATGACGCCGAGGATCGCGAGCCAGGGTGCCGCGAGCGCTACCGCGCCGCCGGCCAAAACGCCGATCGTCAGCGGCGTCTCGAGATAGATGTCGCCGTCCTCGGCCTTGAGCCGAAGCTGGCGTACGTTGCCCTCCGCGAGGATCGCCTTCACCCGTTCGACCAGTTCGTTGCCGGCGATTTCGATCTCCTCGGTGAATGTCCGCTTCTGCTGGTCCAATCGCTCGTCCATGACTTTCATCCTTCCTGTCCTAGGTGAAATGCCGGTATGCATGATCTATGTGGATGCAAGGATAGAGGAGCCGCGGGGCTTGGCATTGATTTCGCGCAAGCGTGAGGGGACGGCGGCGGGCCGGCCGCGCTCGGAGGCACGGGTTTGATCCGTCCGACCGTCACCATGCTGGTGCGCGGCATGCGGGAATACCGGGCAGCGGTGTTGCCCGTGACCATGCTCGCCATCCTGGCCTTCGGTGTCTTCTCCTTCTTCTCGATCGCCGACGAAGTCGCCGAGGGCGAGATCCGCGAAATCGACGAGGCGCTCTTCCTGATCTTCCGCCACGCCACCAACACCGCCGATCCTCTTGGCCCTCCCTGGCTGGAGGAGGCGGCCGCGGAGATCACCGCGCTCGGCGGCTATCCCGTCATCATCCTCGCGGTTCTGGTCGTGACGGGCCTGCTCCTGATCACGCGGCGCTATGGTCCGGCGCTCTACACCGTCGTCTCGGTAGGGTCGGGTGCCGCCGTGTCCCAGGTGCTCAAGAGCTATTTCGAGCGCCCGCGTCCGGACATCGTCGATCATCTCGACGTCGTCCACACGGCGAGCTTTCCGAGCGGCCACGCGATGGTCGGCACCGTGGCCTACCTGACGCTAGCCGCGCTGGTGACGCGCTTCTTCGACAACTGGTATGTGCGGGCCTATGTGATCGCGGTCGCGTTCGCGATGTCCGTGCTCATCGGCTTGACGCGCATATATCTCGGAGTGCACTGGCCGAGCGATGTCGCCGCTGGCTGGGCCCTCGGCACGGCATGGGCAAGCCTTGCCTGGCTTCTCGTGTCTGCACTGCAATATCGCCGGTACCGCAAGGCCATGCGCCACGGCGCGGACGGGACGAAGGCAGCGGCGGGAGCGGTTTCCCGTGAATGACCTCTCCGGCCTCCCGCCGCCGCCGCGGCGATCGGGGCAAGATGTGACGGAGGCATGATGACGTCCCGATGGAAATGGCTGCTCGGACTGCTGACGCGGCGCCTCTGGTTCCGCGCCACGCTGATTTCCCTGCTTGCCGTGGCTTCCGCGCTGATCTCGATCGTCGTCGCCCCGTTCCTGCCGGAGGGATTGTCCGCCAAGATCGGCGCGGACGCAGTCGACAGCATTCTCACGATCATCGCTTCCAGCATGCTGGCGGTGACGACGTTCTCCCTGAGCACGACAGTGGCCGCATACAGCGCCGCCACCTCGCACGTCACGCCGCGGGCGACCAAGCTTTTGATCGAGGACGCGACGACGCAGAACGTGCTGGCGACCTTCGTCGGGTCCTTCCTGTTCAGCCTCGTGGCGATCATCACGCTCTCCATGGGTGCCTATGGTGAGCGGGGCAGGGTTGTCCTGTTCGTGGTCACCATCGCGGTCGTCCTCCTGATCGTGGTCACGCTGCTGCGTTGGATCGACTACCTGCTGCGCCTGGGACGGGTGGGCGAGACGACCGAGCAGGTGGAGAAGGCGGCCGAGCGCGCCTTCGCCTCGCGACTGGAGAATCCCTATCTGGGGGGAACGCCCCTCATGCAGCACAATTCGATCCCCGTCGGGGCGGTGCCCGTGCTGCCGGTCAATGTGGGATATGTCCAGAATGTCGATGTCGCCGCCATTTCGGCGATTGCGGAGCGATGCGAGGGCGAAGTCTTCCTGACCGCCATTCCCGGCACCCTGGTCGATTTCAACCGCCCGCTGGCATGGTGCGCATGTTTCGGGGAGGAGGTGCCGATCGAGGATCTGCAACAGGCCTTCACCGTTGCGAACGAGCGCACCTATGATCAGGACCCGCGCTTCGGGTTGAGCGTGCTTGCGGAGATCGCGTCGCGTGCCCTTTCCCCGGCGATGAACGATCCCGGCACGGCGATCGACGTGATCGGACGCTCTGTCAGGCTTCTGTCGACATGGGCTGCCGATCGCGACACGGCCGAGATACGCCATCCCCGGGTGAAGGTTCCGGAAATCAGCCCGGGCGAACTGCTCGACGACATCTATCATCCCATCGCCCGCGACGGCGCGACCATGGCGGAGGTGCACGTGCGCCTTCAGAAGGCCCTGCTCTCGCTCGCCAGAATGGGCGAGCCGCGATTCAGGACGGAAGCCGTCAGGCACTCCAGGCTGGCGATGAAGAGAGCGGAACTCGCCATGACTTTCCAGCCGGACGTGGATCGCGTGCGGCAGGCGGCGCAACCCTTCGAGACCCTGTGACGGCCGGACGGCCGGAGCCGGGATCGCGCAGAAAATGCTTGCCAGGCGGGACTTCGCGGGCTCCTCTGGTGTCGTAGGCGAAAACGCGGTCCGGCACAAAGAGGGATCGTCGAGTGCAGGATCTTTCTCTTCGGGAAGTGAACGACTGGGTCACGCAGGCCGGCCTGAACGGAACGAGCGAACCTGAGCTCCTTGCCGGGTTCTGCCAGCGTCTCGGCGCCGCCGGCGTGCCCGTCGCGCGGGCGAACGTCGCGATGGAAACGCTTCACCCTGTGCACGAGGGCCGGCTGTTCTTCTGGGATCCCGAGGCACCGGCGGGCGGCGAGGTGATCGAGGTCAGCCACGTCGAAGACAGGGGAGCGCTTCACGGGCAATGGCTGCGCAGCCCGTTCCATCATTTGCACGTGTCCGGCGAGAGGATGCTGCGCAGGCGCCTTTCCCCTGCCGGTCCCGAAGATTTCGACGTGCTGGCCGATCTGCGCGGGGAAGGGTATACCGACTATCTGGTCCAGTTGCAGCGGTTCGCGCCGGCCGGTGCCATCGGCGAAATGGACTGCGTCAACGCGTCCTGGGCGACGCGAAGCCCCACCGGCTTTTCCGACCGCGACATCGAAGCGCTGACCGCGCTTTTTCCCGGCTTCGCGCTCGCGTTGAAGTCCGTCTCGCTCCAGCGGATCGCGGCGACGCTGCTCGAAACCTATCTCGGCCGCGACGCGGGCCGGCGCGTGCTTCAGGGGCGCATCGAGCGCGGCGAGACCGAGCACGTGCGGGCGGTCATCTGGTTCAGCGATCTGCGCAGTTTCACGCGCCTCACCGATACGGCGCCGCCGGATCACATCATCCCCTTCCTCAACGGCTATGCCGAGGCGGTCATCTCCTCGATCCACGAGGCGGGCGGCGATGTATTGAAGCTCATCGGCGACGGAACCCTGGCGATCTTCGATGCCCGGGACGAGGCCGCCGCCTGCCGCCGCGCGCTCGACGCCGTCTCGCGCGCGCGCCGACGCGTGGCGGAACTTAATCGAACCAGGCGATCCGATGGGCTCTTCGCCACCGAAGCCTATGTCGGATTGCATCTCGGCGAAGTCTTCTACGGCAACATCGGCAGCACCGACCGTCTCGACTTCACCGTGATTGGACCGGCCGTCAACATGGCCAGCCGGATATCGGCGATGTGCCGTTCGGCCGAACGGGACGTGCTCATCTCCGCCGATTTCGTCCGGCATCTCGCCGACCTGCCACCGGAGGTGGTTTCGGTCGGCCGCTATGCCTTGCGTGGCTTCGACAGGCCGCAGGAACTTTTCACGATCGTTCCGGAGGAGCCGATTGAATCGAATTCGTCGCTTCCGTCCGCTCTTCCCGCCTGACGCTGCGCACGAAGCGGCTTGCCGAACCGCACGTTCGCCGCTATGGAATCTGGCATGACGAAAATGTCGATCGCACAGGCTTGGTGGTGGGGCTGCTGACAGCGGCCTGATCGCGCGTGCGTTCAATTCAGATGATGGCCGCTTCGGATGTTCCGGGCGGCCTTTGTTTTTCAATGAGGCTCCCGGCGCTTCCGCCAGACAGGGAACGGAGACGGAAATGACGGTGGAAGTGCTTGAGAACGGCGCGGAGCGATTTGTCACCGCGGGCGGGATATCGATCACGCGCGAGCGCCACGAAACCGCCTATGACGGCGCGATCGAGACCTATGTCGACGGGCTGAATACGCGGCGCGGCGCGGTCTTCTCCTCGAACTACGAATATCCCGGCCGCTACACGCGCTGGGATACCGCCATCATCGACCCGCCGGTCGTCATCTCCTCGCGCGGCCGCGCCATGCGCATCGAGGCGCTGAACCGGCGCGGCGAGGCGATCCTGCCGGCGATCGGAGAAGCGATTTCGCCGCTCTCCGAGATCACTGTGACCGAGCGGAGCGAGCGCCTGATCGCGCTTGACATCGCCGCGCCGGGACGGGTCTTCGCCGAGGAGGAACGCTCGCGCGTGCCGTCGGTCTTCACGGTGCTGCGGGCGATCGTGGCGCTCTTCCGCACGGAGGCCGACCCGAGCCTCGGCCTCTACGGCGCCTTCGGCTACGATCTGGCGTTCCAGTTCGATCCCGTGGAGTACAGGCTGGAGCGCAAGGAGAGCCAGCGCGATCTCGTGCTCTTCCTGCCCGACGAGGTTCTGGTGGTCGACCACCATGCGGCGAAGGCTTGGCACGACCGCTACGACTATGCCGGCAAAGGCTGGACCACCGAAAGCCTTCCGCGCGAGGCCGTGGAAGAGCCGTTCAGGCCGTCCGACCGCATCCCGCCACGCGGCGACCACGAGCCGGGCGAATACGCCAGGCTCGTGCGCAAGGCGATGGAGAGCTTTCGCAAGGGCGACCTCTTCGAAGTCGTGCCCGGCCAGAAGTTCTACGAACGCTGCGAGACCCAGCCGTCCGAGATCGCGCGTCGGCTGAAGACGATCAATCCCTCGCCTTATTCCTTCTTCATCAATCTGGGGCAGGGCGAGTACCTCATCGGAGCGTCGCCCGAAATGTTCGTGCGCGTTTCGGGGCGCCGGGTCGAAACCTGCCCGATCTCGGGCACGATCAAGCGCGGCGAGGATGCGATCTCGGATTCCGAGCAGATCCTGAAGCTCCTGAACTCCAAGAAGGACGAGTCCGAACTCACCATGTGCTCGGACGTCGACCGCAACGACAAGAGCCGCGTCTGCGAGCCGGGTTCGGTGCGGGTGATCGGCCGCCGCCAGATCGAGATGTATTCGCGGCTGATCCACACGGTCGACCACATCGAGGGGCGCCTGCGCGAGGGCATGGACGCCTTCGACGCGTTCCTCTCGCACGCCTGGGCCGTGACCGTGACCGGCGCGCCCAAACTCTGGGCGATGCGCTTCATCGAGCAGAACGAGAAGAGCCAGCGCTGCTGGTATGGCGGCGCGATCGGCATGGTCCATTTCAATGGCGACATGAACACCGGCCTGACGCTGCGCACCATCCGTATCGAGGACGGCATAGCCGAGGTGCGGGCCGGCGCGACCCTGCTTTACGATTCGGTGCCGGACGAGGAGGAGGCCGAGACCGAACTCAAGGCTTCCGCCATGCTTGCCGCCGTCCGGGAAGCCGGGTCCAGCAATGCGCCGAGCTCCGAGCGCCAGTCCGCGCGGGTGGGCGAGGGCGTCTCGATCCTGCTGGTCGACCACGAGGACAGCTTCGTCCACACGCTCGCCAACTACTTTCGCCAGACCGGCGCGCACGTGACCACCGTGCGCACGCCCGTAACCGACGAGGTCTTCGACCGCGTGCAGCCGGACCTCGTCGTGCTGTCGCCCGGCCCCGGTTCCCCGAAGGACTTCGACTGCGCGGCCACGATCGCCAAGGCGCGAGCCCGCGACCTGCCGCTGTTCGGCGTCTGCCTGGGGCTGCAGGCGCTGACGGAAGCCTATGGCGGGGAACTCCGCCAGCTCCACATCCCCATGCACGGCAAGCCCTCGCGCATCCGCGTGACGAAGCCCGGCATCGTCTTTTCCGGCCTGCCGAAGCATGTGACCGTCGGCCGCTATCATTCGCTCTTCGCCGATCCGGTGCGGTTCCCGTCAGACTTCGACGTGACCGCCGAGACGGAGGATGGCGTCGTGATGGCGATCGAACACAGGCGCGAGCCGGTGGCCGCGGTGCAGTTCCATCCCGAGTCCATCATGTCGCTCGGCCAGAACGCCGGCATGCGCATGATCGAGAACGTCGTCGCCCACCTGCCGCGCAAGGCGAAAGTGAAGGTGAAGGCGGCGTGACGTTTCGGGCTTTCATAGGCTCCGCTTCGCTGGGAGGATGAGAGTGCCTGCCAAGAAGCAGATCCAGCGGCTGGCCTTCTACTCCATCTTCGTGGCGCTCGGCGTCATGGGGCTGAAGTTCGTCGCTTGGTGGGTCACCGGCTCGGTGGCGCTCTACTCCGACGCGCTGGAATCGATCGTCAACGTGATTGCGGCGAGCGCCGCCTTCTGGGCGATCCGCGTCAGCCACAAGCCGGCCGATGCCGACCATCCGCATGGTCACCATAAGGCGGAGTATTTTTCGGCCGTCCTGGAAGGCGTGCTCATCGTCCTTGCGGCGCTCCTCATCATCGCCGAGGCCTGGAGCGCCTTGCTGTCGCCGCGCCTGTTCGACGAGCCGGCCCTTGGCCTCGGCATCAACGCGGCGGCCGCGATCGTCAACGCGGTCTGGGCTTACATACTCATCCGGGCGGGTAGGGCGGAACGATCCCCGGCGCTGGTAGCCGACGGTCGCCACATCATGACCGATGTCGTGACCTCGGCCGGCGTGATCGTCGGTCTGCTTGCGGCCCTGGCGACCGGATGGGCGGTGCTCGATCCGCTCCTCGCGGTCGTGGTCGCCCTGAACATCTTGTGGCAGGGATGGAAGGTCATCGCCCAGTCCGTGCAGGGCCTGATGGACGTCGCCGCGGACAGCGAGGACACGCAGAAGATCCGCGACATCATCTCGACCAATTCCAAGGGCGCGCTCGAGGTGCACGATCTCAAGACGCGGATTGCCGGACGTGCGACCTTCATCGAGTTCCACCTCGTCGTCGACAGCGGGATGACCGTCGGCGAGAGCCACCGCATCTGCGACCGTGTCGAGGAAGCGCTGAAGGCGGAGATCCCGTCCGTTCGCGTCATCATCCACGTCGAGCCGGACGACGAGGCCAAGCTGCCGCCAGGCACCACGGCGGTGCCCTTCGCCTGAGCGCCCGAGCCAGCCTCCTTCACATTCCCTTGCGCCACCGCGTCGCGTCTTCGAGTCCCCTTGACCTTCCGGACAAATGTTCCTCATTTGTTCTATCATGACCCGAACGATCGACACCATCGGCCGCGCCGCCCGCCACGACATGCTGATCCGCATCGAATGCGGCCATTGCCGCCATGTCGGCCACCACCGCGCGCACGAGGTGGCCAAGGTGGTGGGCATGGGCCGCTCGATCGAATCGATCCGCTTCGTGTGCTCCCGCTGCAAGACGCCCGCCCGCAAGGCGGTCCCAATCGAGTTCGACCGCGACCGCCCGCCCAAGGTGATCGTCTGGGTTCCGATGGAGCTGAAGCGGTAAGGGGCGGGAAGTGCGACAATCGCGAGGCGCCCCTTCGCCCTGCGCATGATCTCGCCAGGCGCCCCCCTCTGTCGGCTTTGCCGACATCTCCCCCACGAGGGGGGAGATCAGCAGCGTCGCCATCGCCGCGTCTCCTTCGATTTCGAAGGTTGGCGAGATCTAAATGAAGGCCGATCTCCCCCCTCGTGGGGGAGATGCCCGACAGGGCAGAGGGGGGCGCCTCGCGAGATGCTTTCGCAGCAAGCGCTCCGAAAGCCGCGCCCAGCCTACTCCGGAAATACGATCGTCCGCATGCCGTTCAACAGCACCCGGTCCTCCAGATGCGCCCGCACCGCACGCGCAAGCACGCGCCGCTCGATGTCGCGGCCCTTGCGTACGAACTCGGCGGCGCTGTCGCGATGGCTGACGCGTTCGGTGTCCTGCTCGATGATCGGCCCCTCGTCGAGATCGCTGGTAACGTAGTGGGCGGTGGCGCCGATGAGCTTCACGCCGCGCTCGTAGGCCTGGTGGTAGGGCTTCGCGCCCTTGAAGCCGGGCAGGAAGGAATGGTGGATGTTGATGCAGCGACCCGAAAGCCGCGACGACATCTCCTCCGACAGGATCTGCATGTAGCGGGCGAGCACGACCAGATCGACCTTCTCGTCCGCGATGAGCCGCGACAGCTTCTCCTCCTGCTGGGCCTTGGTCGCCTTCGTCACCGGCAGGTGGTGGAAGGGGATGTCGCCGAAGGAGAGGTTCGGATAGGTCTCGCGCGGATAGTTCGAGACGATGCCGGCGACGTCCATGTTGAGCTCGCCCATCCGCCAGCGGTAGAGGATGTCCGCCAGGCAGTGGTCGAACCGCGAGGCCATCAGGAGCACGCGGCGCCGCGCGTTCTGGGCCCGCAGCGACCATGTCATGCCGAAGCGCTCCATGATCGGCGAGAGCAGGCCGCGTACCTGGTCGTCCGTCAGCGGCGCTTCGGCGGCGCCGAAGACCACGCGCGAGAAGAACTGCCCGCTGTCGGGATCGTCGAACTGCTGCAGGTCGGCGATGTTGCCGCCCGCTTCGAAGATGACCTTCGACACCGCGGCGACGATGCCGGGGCGGTTTGCGCAGTAGGCGGTGAGAACGAAGGAATTTTCGGTCAAGTCTGTCTCCAGTTCCGGTGTGGGGGCGGGGGGAAAGGACGGATCGCTCCGCCGGGCGCGGTTGCGGATCAGGTTCCGATCGCAGGCCCGAAGCGGTCGAGAACGAAAGCCAGCACGGCCGCGGTCGTGACGAGGCATAACACGGTCGCTATGATGAGGGCGGCGGCCGCGGTGTTTTCCATTCCGGCCCGGCGGGCGAAGATCGGATAAATCGTCAGCATCGAGACGCTGGAAAACAGGATGCCCGTGGCGGCGAGTTCGGGCGGCACGCCGGGGACCAGCAGGAACGCGCCCGTCACCGCCAGCGGATGCAGGACGAGCTTGCCGAGCACGATCGGCGCGATCTCCATCCCGAGATCGCCGCGCCGCAGCGCCGCGATCGTGCCGCCGACGACGAACAGCGCGACCGGCGCGGACGCCTGGCCGAGCAGATCGATGCTCGAGGCGAGCGGAGCGGGAAACCGCACACCGAGGAAAGAGAGCGCCGCGCCTGCGATGATCGCGATGACGAACGGCATGCGCAACAGCCGCATCGCCGTTTCGCCCAGCATCCTGCGAAGCGAAGCGCCGTTGCTCGTCCCCATCTCCGCCAGGGCCAGCCCGAGCGGGATGATCAGCATGTTCTCGACGATCATCGTCATCGGCATGGCGATCGTGGCCGGCGCGCCAAGCACCAGTGCCGCGATGGGAAATCCGATGAAGCCGGTGTTCGATCCCGCCGCGCCCAGCGCTCCCATTCCGGCACGTTCCAGCGGCCGTCCGAGCCCGAAGCGGATGAACAGGAACACGACGGCGAAGGCTGCGAGCGAGCCGAGCGCATAGGCGGCGAGATAGCCCGGGCTGATCGAGTGGCCCAGATCCTGGTGCGCCAGTGCCGACAGGATCACCGCCGGCAGCGCGAAGTTGATGACGAACCCGCCCAGCCCTTCGATCTGCGCCTGCGAGGCCAGCCCGCTGCGCACCGCCACGAGGCCCAGCCCGATCAGGAACAGGATCGGGAACATCAGCGAGAAGATCTGGAGCATGCGGGCGAATTCGTCTCCTTGACCGGTGGAAACCCGGCGGGGAATTGTCGCGGCGGAACGCCGGGGGAAATATGGAAAGGGGAGGCGTCGGCCTCCCCTTTCCCTGTCTCTGCGACCGTATCAGGCCGGCTGCCGGCTGCGCCAGCTGTCGGCGTAGGATTCGCGGGCGTCGCGCGAATAGGGAACCGGCGAGACCTTGACGCGGATGTCCATCTGGGTCGACGGCTCGACGGTGGTCTTGTCCGTGCCGCCGTTCGGCTCGCCCCACACCAGCGTCAGCACCTCGCCTTCCTTGATGTCGGGGTTGACGATGCCGAGCGAAAGCATGCGGCGCTCGTTGTAGGAGTAGCCGCCGAACATCGAGCCGCCGACCATCTTGCCGTCCTTCATGATCATGTCGAAGGAAGTGGAGGCGTAGTTCGACAGCGGCCAGTCCATGTATTTCACGTTCGGCCCCTCGCGGTCGAACATGGTGGCGAAGGCCTTCACCACGTCCTCCGGGTTCCACTCGAAGGTCACCTTGCGGCGATGCGGCTTGTCCGCGATCTTCTCCAGCGCCTCGCGGCCGATGAAGTCGTGGTCGAACTTCACGTAGATGCCGTAGCCGAGCTCATAGGGCGTCAGGTAGTAGTCCTCGATGTTGTCGGACACATAGGAGCCGCCGATCGCGCCGGTCGCCTCGTAGGAATTGGCCGGCAACCACTCGCGATAGCCCTTGATGCTCTCGCCGGTGTAGATCGCCGGCAGCGGCGAGGGGATCCAGCCGGATTCCAGCGTGTTGGTGGCATAGGCGCGACTCCCTACCGCAACCAGTCCATGGCCTTCGCCGGCCTCCATGATCGCCTCGCGGATCTCGTCGTACTGCTCGTAGGGGCCGTAGAGTTCGAGGCCCGGAACGCCGGCCATGCCGTGGCGCAGCGCGCGCACCTTGCGGCCCTTGATGGTGATGTAGTCCATGTTGAAGAACTTGATTTCCGGCACGGCAGCGCCGTTCAGCTTCTCCAGGATCGCCGGCGCGTTCGGCCCTTGCACCTGGAAGCGGTAGTGGCGGCGCACCACCGGCTTGCCCTGCGGGCGCGACGGCGAGCGCGGATCCTCGGTCAGCTTCACGTCGTAGTTGCCGATCGATGCCTGGTACTGCACCCAGGAAACCGTCGGCGCGCGGCCGACCAGGTTGAACTCGCTCTCGCTCTCGCGGAACATGATCACGTCGCCGATCACGTAGCCTTCCGGCGTCACCGGCACGAAGTGCTTGGCCTTGCCCGGGGTAAAACTCTTGAAGGAGTTGATGGCGAGGTAGGAGAGCAGCTTCTCTGCGTCCGGCCCCTCGACCTTCAGTTCGGCCATGTGGTGCGACTGGTCGAACAGCACGGCCGATTCGCGCCACGCGCGTTGCTCGTCGCGCCAGTTGGCGAATTCCGGCGCCACGACGGGGTAGACGTAGGCGCCGACTTTCGAGTTGCGCAGCATGCGGACGGTGTTGCCGGCCTCCTGCAGTCTCTGTTCCAGGTTCTTCGCACTCATCTTGGGTTTCCTCCTGCTTGAGAGTGGTTGAAAGTATCGGAGAGCGCTTCGCGCCTCGGGTTTCCTATCGTCCGGTCCGGATCAGCGACCCGCCCGGGACCTGCTCCAGCACCTTGTCGTCGCGCAGCGCGAGCCGCAGGTGCCGGCCGGCCAGTCGCGCGTGTTCCTGCATGATCGCCTGCGCGCGGGCGCCCTGCCGGTCGGCGATCGCCTCGGCCACGCAGCGGTGCTGGTCCTGCGCCACGATCAGCACGCCGCGCGATTCCGGCATCAGCGTCTGCGCCTTGATGAAGGCGTTGGGCGACGCGAACGGCAGCGACACCGCCCGCTCGATCTGCCGCTTCAGCGACGGGCTTTCCGCCAGTTCGACGATCAGCGCGTGAAGCCGCGCATTGGCGCTCATGTAGCGCATGAAGCCGTCCTCGCTGTCGAGCGAAGCCGGCACCAGCCTGTCCAGTTCGGCCACGCATTCGTGCAGCGCCGAAAGCCGCACCGTGGAGGATCCGCGCTCGGCGGCGAGCCGCGCCGCGAGTCCCTCCAGCGTTCCGCGGATCTCGATCGCATCGAACACGTCGGTCTCTGAAAAGGACTTCACCGCGAAGCCGCCCGAAGGGATCGCCTCGACGAAGCCCTCCTCTTCCAGGCGCTGCAGGGCGGCCCGCACCGGCGTGCGCGAAATGCCCGTCTGCTCGACGATCGCCAGTTCCGAGACCCGCTCGCCGGGGCCGAGGCTGCCGTTGAGGATCATGCCGCGCATGGCGAGCAGCGCGACGGTGGCGCGCGATTGCCCGCCCGCCTCGCCGCGCCCCTGCGTCTCGAACTGTTCGGCCTTATTCATCGAGCCTCTTGGTTTCGCAACCGCTGTCCTGTTCCAGCCGCGGCGCGAGCTATGTATACAGTCTGTATGCGATAGCTGCCGTTGTCAATTCCGTCAATGGCTATTCGGGGCGCCCATGTGGTCCTTGCGAATGCGCATGGCAAATGTCGCGGCCGGGTCCCGGGCGCTCTCCCGTAGAGCCATGCGCACCACCTGCACGGGCGTTCGTCGCTGCCGGAGCTGCTGCGCTTGGATGGGGCGAAATGTATGCAGGCGGTCAATCCGTCGAGGGCAAATGGCATCGCCTGCATTCCGGCAAATGGAGGGCTTTACCCATGTAGGATCAGTCGTTTCCGGGTATGCGAATGTCGCGGACTGGAAATTGACGTCGCCTGCGCTACCTCATAATGTATACAGAGTGGCCAGATACTGGCCGGCATGCGAGGAGGATACGATGTTCGGGTTTTTCGATCGGCGACAGGAACAGGATGCGCTTGCCGGGTCCGGATCCGATCTTCGTTCCTTCCTGGAAGGGTTCTCGATCGAGGTTATGCCGCGCACCGCCGCCAAGGTCGAAAACTTCCGCGATTTGCTCCCTTCCGGAACGCGCGTATACATCGCGCACATCGAAGGCACCCCGATCGACGACATGGTCTCCACCGCCACGCGCCTCTCCGCGGACGGTTTCGACGTCATGCCGCACATCCCGGCGCGCCTCATCCGCGATGCCGGCGAGCTCGAAACCTGGGTCGGTCGCTACCGCGAGGAGGCGGGCGTCGACCAGGCGCTGCTTCTGGCCGGCGGCGCGGCGCAGCCGGCCGGCGATCTCACCAGTTCGATCGACATGATGGAGACGGGCGTCTTCGAGCGCCATGCCTTCCGCCGCCTGCACGTGGCGGGCCACCCGGAGGGCAACAGGGACATCGATCCCGACGGCTCCTCGACCCGCACCGACGAGGCGCTGGCCTGGAAGCAGGCCTGGGCCGAGCGCACCGGCTGCGCCATGGCCATCACCACCCAGTTCGCCTTCGATGCCGCGCCGATCATCGGCTGGGCCGAGCATCTGGCGGGGCAGGGCATCCGCCTGCCGATCCACGTCGGCGTCGCCGGCCCCGCAAAACTCCAGACGCTGATCAAATACGCCATGGCCTGCGGCGTCGGCCCCTCGATAAAAGTCCTCCAGCGCCGCGCCCTGGACATGCGCAAGCTCCTGATGCCCTACGAGCCCGACGAGGTGGTCGCCGCCCTCGCCGCCTACAAGTCAGAGCATCCTCAGAGCCTGATCGCCAAGGTCCACCTCTTCCCGCTGGGCGGCATCAAGGCAAGTGCGGAGTGGGCTGCGGAGAATGGCGGAGCGCGCGAGGAGCGGGTGGCTGCGGAGTAGCGGGCGGGGGCATCGGGGCACTCGCTGGCGGCATGGGATTCACGGCCGGGGCGCGGACCGCCGGTGTTTGCCGTTAGGGCTCGCGGGGGATGTCGGCTGTCGACCCCTTTGCGGTCGTTCAGGCTGAACCGCAGAGCGCTCAAAACCTGCCGTTCGTTCAGCATCCGCAGTTTGGCTTGAGCGGGTCCGGAAGAAGACAGTCAGCTTGCGTGCTCCGGCTGAACTTTGCAGGAACTAGTCGATCCTGGGTGCGCTCACGACTCTGTCCCAAAGCCGACCTTCATTAGATAACAGCGATTGGCAGTTAGAAGCTAGCGCCGCTGATATCGCCGCCAAGCGCGTAGCGGCCACCTATTACAAACTGCTCGGCGCTCATGGCGGTGTGCTTTGCTGCCGCTCGAACGTCACGTTCGCGCCTCTCGAATGGCTGGGACTCGGCAAGGGCGCGTGCCCCGATGAGATCATTCACCCTTAGCACGATGCGCACCGCGGATTCAGCTGCGTGAGAACAGGCAAGTCGGTAGTTGATGCGGGCCGCGACAACATCAGAGCCCTCGCTTTCGATGGACTCGCACAAGGCCGACATGGCTGACCGCATGTAGGCGCCAGCCGCCCTGCACTTTGCAAGGCAGCGTCCGATCTCGGCCTGAACCAGTTCGCGTTCTGCGAGGGGAAAAGTGATGCCCAATCGACTGTGGCCGCTACTGACCGATATGAGCGCGTCGATCGCACCTTTAGCGATCCCAAGCGGCACTGTGGCAACTGTCCAGACAAAGGCGGAAATGCCCGGAAGGCGATATACGACGCCGGCGACGGTAGGGATTGGCTGAAAGTCGCAAACGAATTCGGCTGGTAGGAATGCGTTGTCCGCCTCGAAGTCCCAGCTTCCGGTGCCTTTCATCCCTGACACATGCCAGTTGTCGATCAGCTTGACGGCCTCGCGGGGCAAGAACGCTAGAACCATCTGCCTGTTGCCTTCGATCACCTCGCAAAGCGGGGCAAAGAACGTAGCGTGAGGCGCGCCGCTGGCAAAAGGCCACCTGCCCGTGATGCGGTATCCGCCCTTGGTAGGGACCGCCTTGCCAATCGCGCCTGTGCTTGAGGCGACGAAGGCCGATTGTTTCCCGAACACCTCCTGTGCGGCGTCCAACGGCAGATAGCCGCCAGCGCGCGAAATGCCGCCTCCGTTTCCGACGAGCCAGCCTATTGTCCCATCGAATGCTGCCGCATGCTCGACCACGGTCATGAAATCGAGGAGCGAAAGCCCGCATCCGCCCAGTTGGGATGGCAGCAGAAGGCGGAAGAGCCCCGCTTCGCTCAGCGCAGCAAACACCTCGTCCGACAGCCTTCGATCCGCGTCAAAGCGCCAGGACTGCGCTGCCAGCAAAGGGCGGATCTGTTCGAACCTTTCGATCATGGTGGCAGCGGTCGATACCGATTGTCCGTCCGGCATGATTATCTCCTTCTAGAATACCGGAATGGTCGGACCCAATGAGATGCGGGGCAACAGCAAAGAATTTGGGGCAAGATGAGCACAATTCATCTAGAGTTTGACGCATGCACCGTCTTCCGCCTCTTCGCGAGCTTCAGGTCTTCGAATCCGCGGCCCGCCTTCTGAGCTTCAGGAAGGCGGCCGAGGAACTGTCGGTCACACCCACAGCCGTTAGCCACCAGATACGGCTGCTGGAACGCTACTGCGGCCAGCCCCTTTTTCAGCGCCAACCTAGGCCCTTGCAGCTCACCACTGCGGGCGCACAGCTTCTGCCGGTTGTCAGGGACGCTTTTCTGTCGATCTCGGACGAGCTTGCCCGTCTTATCCCGGGTAGCCCGATCGGCCATCTTCGGGTGACGACAACCAGCGCCTTTGCCGCGCGCTGGCTGCTGCCGCGCCTGGGAAGTTGGCGAGCGGAAGCGCAGGGATCGACGCTAGAAGTTGTGGGAACGGATGCGGTACTGAACCTTCGCACCGGCGAAGTCGACGTTGCGATCCGTTATGCGCGGCGATCTCCGACAGACGGAGTCGCGGTGGAGTTACTTCGCGATACCTTCCACGTCGTCGCGGCGCCATCGATGCTTCGCGGAGGCATTGGCTTGATTGAGCCTCAGGCGATCCTCGATCTGCCGCGTGTGGAGGTCGGCTGGCCCCTGACTGACGTAGATGCACCCACTTGGCGCCGCTGGGAGGCTGTGGCCCGAGCGGCAGGTCGCCGAATCAGCGGCACCGTCCGGCCACCGCAACTGAAATTCTACGAAGAACACCACGGGATCGAAGCGATCGTGACCGGACAGGGTCTTGGGCTGTGTAGTGATGTCCTGGTTGCACGGGAGCTTCGCGATGGCCGTCTTCTGCGAGTCAGTGATATCGTCCTGCCTGGCTACGGCTTTTACTTTGTTTATCGGGCCGAGCACCCGAGGCGCGGGGCTTTGGAAGCCCTGCTTCGCTGGATGCAGCGGCAAGCCTTCGCGTGAAGACGATTGTCAACATGCGCGTACGCCTGCTCCCTAGGATGTGTACTCATAAACGCCGATGTCCAGTTTCTAGCGGTCACCCGACATCGGCGCGGTCGAGGCGTTTGGCCGCTGCGCGGACGAAGCTGACATTCGGGGCGCACGCTGTCTGAGGCAGGGTAACAGCCGCTTCCGGTCGGACGTTGCTGCATTCATTCCAATTCGTAGATCGTCTATGTTTGCGGTCTGCCCCTATGGCTGACCCGATTCAGTTTTTGGTGCACCACAGGTTCGGGCCTTGCGGCCGGCGAGACCGCTTCGGATGGCGAAAATGGCCACATTTGCGCGGAGTTGGCTCTGATGAGCATCAAAACTCACGACTACGAAAAACACGCCGGAGCATTTGCCGACCTAGAGATGCAAGGGACACAATACCTAGCGTTTCGCGACGTACCCATGCTGATCGGCGAGCACGCAGGTTCCGTCGCATCCGTGCTTGACTATGGCTGCGGCGCGGGTCGCTCAACACGATTTCTGAAGCGCCTTGGCTACGATGCAGTTGGCGTAGACATAAGCCAGGATATGCTCAAGCAAGCTCGCTCCAAGGACGAGGCGGGCCAGTATCACCATGTCCCCAGCGGGCGCCTACCCTTCGAAGACTCCGCTTTCGATCTGATTTTTGCCAGCTACGTGTTCCTCGAAGTTTCGCGGATCGAGGAGATCGAGAATATCCTAAAGGAATTGAAGCGGGTCCTTAAGAAGGATGGGATAATAATCCTCGTGACCTCGTCGACAGAGGCGACCGAGGGAAGCTGGGTATCACTGACGTACGCGTTTCCCGAGAACGACAAATCGCTCCAAAGCGGTGACACAGTGAAGCTGCTGATCCAAGGCATCGACGTCGTCTTGTATGACTATTTCTGGACGGAGGGGGATTACATCGGGGCAGCCCAACGCGCCGGCCTGGACCTTGTCACGCTTCACAAGCCGCTCGGTTTGCCTGACGAAGCAATTGAATGGCGCGACGAAACGAAGATGTCACCGATCGCAATATACATCTTTAGGAATCTGTCCTCGATGTAGTAGCCATGAGAGGGCGACAAGCATCGTCAGAAGTGGGCTTCTGCGCCACGCACGAATGTCTTGGAAGGGCTCGAAGCGGTCAAGCGGTCGCCGGTCCGTATGTCGGAAAGCTGAACGAGTTCGGACGTTCGCGGTGCGCGTTGATGCCACGAAGTGCCGACCTTGGACGGCCCGACCTTTTCAGTACACGGCTGCATTTAGCTGTGATACATTTTGCGCGCGCAGGGCTGGAATTATATGTCGTCTATACCCTGCGAAACCAGACTACTTCATCTTTTGCACGGTTGGCTGCGCGATATGACCCGCGATCAGATGCTCGCTCACCTTCGCACTGCAGATGCTGTCGCGCGTGAGGCAGCGGCGCATGGCCATCATCCCTTCGGGGCTGTTCTGGTTGGTCCTGACAACACGATCCTCATGCGTCAAGGCAATATCGACACGGTTCATCACGCTGAAACCGAGCTCGCCCGGCGTGCCGCCATCGCATACGAGCCGGAATTCCTGTGGCAATGCACGCTAGTCTCAACCGGCGAACCCTGCGCGATGTGCACCGGAACACTTTACTGGGCGAACATTGGCCGCTTGGTTTACGGTTACGAAGAGGCGAAGCTCCTCGTGCTGACCGGCAACAATTCCAAGAACCCGACCATCAACCTGCCCTCTCGCACCGTGCTCGGCCACGGACAGAAGGAGATCGAGGTGCACGGCCCTTTCCCTGAAATCGAGGGCGAACTCCTCGCACCGCACCGGACCTTCTGGCAGTCGTAACCTAACGCGCCCCGTCCCCCGCGCAGGGTTTCGAAACGCACTGCGTCGCTCCCGAAACCCGCCGTTCCGCATTCCACCCCAATCCCGCCAACACCCCAGCGAGCCCTCACCGCCCCTCCCCATAATACCCCCGATACCACTCCACGAACCTCCCCACGCCCTCCCGGAGCGTCGTCTTCGGCGCGAACCCCGTCTCCGCGACCAGTTCCTCGATATCGGCAAACGTGTTTTCCACGTCGCCGGCCTGCATGGGCATCATGTTCAGCTTCGCCTTGCGGCCGAGCGCGTCCTCGATGGCACCGATGAAGTCGAGGAGGCCGACGGGAAAATTGTTGCCGACGTTGAAGATGCGGTAGGGCGCGGTGGAGCGGGAGGGGTCGGCGTCGAGCGTCTCGCGGTCGGCCGCCGGCTGCGGCATGCGGTCGAGCAGCGCCAGGATCTGCGCCACCATGTCTTCCACATAGGTGAAGTCGCGCGAGGACTTTCCCTCGTTGTAGACGTCGATCGGCTCGCCCGCGAGGATGGCGCGCACGAACTTGAAATAGGCCATGTCGGGCCGGCCCCAGGGGCCGTAGGCGGTGAAGAAGCGCAGGCCCGTCACCGGCAGCCGGTAGAGGTGGGCATAGCTGTGCGCCATCAGTTCGTTCGCCTTCTTCGTCGCCGCGTAGAGGCTGAGCGGATGGTCGACATTGTCGCGCACCGAGAAGGGCAGCTTGGTGTTGCCGCCGTAGACGGAACTCGACGAGGCGAAGATCAGGTGCGGCGTCTTCTGGAGCCGGCAGCCTTCCAGCACGTGCAGGAAGCCGGTGAGGTTGGACGCTGCGTAGAGATGCGGCTGGTCGAGCGAGTGGCGCACGCCCGCCTGCGCGGCCATGTGGACGACGCGGTCGTAGGCCGGCCGCGCGAACACCGCCTCCATCGCCGCGCGGTCCTCTAGCGAGCATTCCACGAGCGAGAAGCCATCCGAGCGGGCGAGCCGTTCCGCCCGCGCCCGCTTTAGCGACGGGTCGTAGTACCCGTTGAAATTGTCGAGCCCGACGACCTCGTGCCCCTTTTCGAGCAGGGCCGAGGCGATGTGAAACCCGATGAAGCCCGCCGCTCCCGTCAGGAGGATGCGCAAGATCTCTGCTCCCGGTTCGTTGCCTGATTCGCTGAATGCGCGGGAGTTCGATCCCGCCGGGCGGAAGGCGCAGTTGTCCCCGCCACCCTCACGCTCCCATGATCGGAGAGCCTGTTAACGGCGAACGCGGGTTTGGGCAACGCATCAACTGACATCTTCGCGCTGCAGGGAGGCTCAAGCTCGACCGGCGCTCCCCGCTGCGGGCCAAAACGGACCGGGCGTAAACGCTGTTAACATTTGTTATCCCCGGTCAATCCGGTTATCTCTGTTGAATTTGAAGCGGGTCAGTCTAGCATACGCGTGGGAGGAATGCTGGAGACCTGACGCGGGCCGGTCGCGATACCTGCCCGCATCGCAGAGGAACCACCATGGACCGGGCGACGACCATCGAACTCCCACCTGTCGTGCATGACAATGATCCGAAGGCGCTGGCCGCCGAGATCCTGAGCTGCCTCACCTATCGCGTCGGCAAGGATTCCTCCGTCGCCACGCAGTACGACTGGCTGACCGCCGCGATCAAGGTCGTGCGCGACCGCATCATCGAGCGCTGGATCGCTTCCACGAAGGAAGCCTACGAAAAGAAGCAGAAGCGCGTCTATTACCTTTCGATGGAGTTCCTCATCGGACGGCTGATGCGCGACGCCTTCTCCAATCTCGGCCTCATGGAAAACATGCGCGAGGCTCTCCAGAGCCTCAATGTCGACATCGACATGATCGCCGGCCTGGAGCCTGACGCCGCCCTCGGCAATGGCGGCCTCGGCCGGCTCGCCGCCTGCTTCATGGAAAGCATGGCCTCGGTCGACCTGGCCGCGCATGGATACGGTATCCGCTACGTCCACGGCCTCTTCCGCCAGGAGATCCAGGACGGCTGGCAGGTCGAGCTTCCCGAGACATGGCTCGACCACGGCAATCCCTGGGAGTTCGAGCGCCGCGAGCGTTCCTTCGAGATCGGCTTCGGCGGCACGGTGGAATCGATCACGTCGAAGGACGGCAGACTGGAACGGCACGTGTGGAAACCGCAGGAGCACGTGCTGGCGGTGGCCTACGACACCCCGGTCGTCGGCTGGCGCGGCCGCCGCGTCAACACGCTGCGCCTCTGGTCGGCGATGGCCGTCGACCCAATCCTTCTGGCCGCCTTCAACGCCGGCGATCACATCGGCGCGCTCAAGGAGGCCAATCAGGCCGCCTCGCTGACGCGGGTGCTCTACCCCGCCGACAGCCACCAGGCGGGCCAGGAACTGCGGCTGCGCCAGGAGTATTTCTTCTCCGCCGCGTCGCTGCAGGACATCCTCGAGCGCCATCTCAGCCAGTATGGCGAACTGCATTCGCTGCCGGACAAGGCCGCGATCCATCTCAACGACACGCACCCGGCGATCGCGATCGCCGAACTGATGCGCCTTCTGATGGACGTCCACGGCCATGACTTCGACATGTCGTGGGACATCACCAAGCGCACCTTCGCCTATACCAACCACACGCTGCTGCCCGAGGCGCTGGAGAGCTGGCCCATTCCGGTCTTCGAGCGATTGTTGCCGCGCCACATGCAGATCATCTACGCGATCAACGCCGAGGTCCTCCTGGAGGCGCGCAGCTACCAGCGCTACAGCGACGAACAGATCAGCCGCATCTCGCTCATCAACGAGGGCGCCGAGCGCCGGGTGAGGATGGGCAATCTGGCCTTCGCAGGCTCTCATTCGGTCAATGGCGTTTCGGGACTGCACACGGAACTGATGAAGGAGACCGTGTTCTCGGACCTGCATAATCTCTATCCCGCCAGGATCAACAACAAGACCAACGGCATCACGCCGCGCCGCTGGCTGATGCAGTGCAATCCCGGATTGACCGGCCTCATCCGCGAGGCGATCGGCGACCGCTTCCTCGACGACACCGAGGCACTTTCGGAACTCGACCGTTTCGCCGACGACGCCGCCTTCCGGGAAAAGTTCGCCAGCGTGAAGCGCGAGAACAAGAACCGGCTGTCGAACTACATCGCCGAGCGGCTCAGCCTGCGCGTCGATCCGTCCGCCATGTTCGACGTGCAGATCAAGCGCATCCACGAATACAAGCGCCAGCTCCTCAACATCATCGAGGCCGTGGCGCTCTACGACCAGATACGCTCGCACCCGGAAAAGGACTGGATGCCGCGGGTAAAATTCTTCGCGGGCAAGGCGGCGCCGAGCTATCACATCGCCAAGCTGATCATAAAGCTCGCCAACGACGTGGCGCGCGTCATCAACCGCGATCCGGCGGTGCGCGGACTTCTCAAGGTGGTCTTCGTGCCGAACTACAGCGTCTCGGTGGCCGAGACGATGGTCCCTGCCGCCGATCTTTCCGAGCAGATTTCGACGGCGGGTCTGGAGGCGTCGGGAACCGGCAACATGAAGTTTGCGCTCAACGGCGCGATCACCATCGGCACGCTCGACGGCGCCAACGTCGAGATCAGCGAATGCGTCGGCGCCGACAACATCGTCATCTTCGGGCTGACGGCCGAGGAGGTCGAGCGCAGGAAGCGCGAAGGCTATGTCCCGCGCGCCACGATCGAAAAGTCGCCGGAACTGGCGCAGGCGCTTTCCGCGATCTCCTCGGGCGTGTTCTCGCCGGATGACCCGGCCCGCTACCGCGACCTGATCAACGGCATCTACGAGCGCGACTGGTTCATGGTCGCCGCCGATTTCGACGCCTATGCGGATGCGCAGCGCCGGGTCGACGACATCTGGCGCAACGCGCCCGACTGGTATGCCAAGGCGATCCGCAACACCGCGAACATGGCGTGGTTCTCATCGGACCGGACCATCCGCGAATATGCCCGCGACATCTGGGACGTTCATACGGGCGAGGTTCTGTCCAGACAGGCTTGAGGCCGTGCGGGCGGCGGACCATCCGTCAGATCGCGCATCCGGACGCAGGCGACGCGCGTTCGCGGCGCCAGTGAAAACCCTTCCGCGCCCGCGAGTCCGTGGCCGCCACGACGGGCGGGGACGCAATTTGGCAATCTTGGCCCGTGACTTCTCCTCCCGTTGCGGCGATCATGCGTGGAAATGATCCGCGAAAATTGGAGGGGGAGGAGACATTGACGGAGAAACGCATCCAGCCGCTCGCTCGCGATGCGATGGCCTATGTGCTCGCGGGCGGGCGTGGCAGCCGTCTGAAGGAACTGACCGACGTGCGGGCGAAGCCTGCCGTCTATTTCGGCGGCAAGACGCGCATCATCGATTTCGCCCTGTCGAATGCCCTCAACTCCGGCATCCGGCGCATCGGTGTGGCGACGCAATACAAGGCGCATTCCCTGATCCGCCACCTGCAGCGGGGATGGAACTTCTTCCGTCCCGAGCGCAATGAGAGCTTCGACATCCTGCCGGCCAGCCAGCGCGTGTCCGAGACGCAATGGTATGAGGGAACTGCGGACGCGGTCTATCAGAACATCGACATCATCGAGGATTACGGCGTGGAGTTCATGGTCATCCTGGCCGGGGACCACATCTACAAGATGGACTACGAGTCCATGCTGCGCGAACATGTCGAGACCGGCGCCGACGTCACCGTCGGCTGCCTCGAGGTGCCGCGCATGGAGGCGACCGGTTTCGGCGTCATGCATGTCGACACCCAGGACCGGATCGTCTCCTTCGTCGAGAAGCCGGCGGACCCGCCCGGCATGCCCGACAAGCCGGATTTCGCGCTGGCATCGATGGGCATCTACGTGTTCCGGACCAGCTTCCTGATGGAGGAACTGCGCCGCGATGCCAGCCAGCCCGGCTCGAACCGCGACTTCGGCAAAGACATCATTCCGCACATCGTCGCCAACGGAAAGGCGGTGGCGCACCGCTTCTCGAAATCCTGCGTACGCTCGAACTTCGAGACCGAGTCCTATTGGCGCGACGTCGGCACGGTCGACGCCTACTGGGAAGCGAACATCGATCTGACCGACATCACGCCCGAACTCGACCTCTACGACCGCGACTGGCCGATCTGGACCTATGCCGAGATCAAGCCGCCGGCGAAGTTCGTCCACGACGAGGAGGGCAGGCGCGGATCGGCCGTCTCGTCGCTCGTGGCGGGCGACTGCATCATCTCGGGCGCGAAGCTGCGCAGGTCGCTGATCTTCACCGGAGCCCGGGTGAACTCGTTCTCCATGCTCGACGAGGCGGTGGTGCTCCCGGACTGCTTCGTCGGCCGCAATGCGCGGCTGACGCGGGTCGTGATCGATCGCGGCGTGCGCATTCCCGAAGGGCTCGTGGTCGGCGAGGATCCCGACGTGGACGCGAGCCGCTTCCGCCGCACGGAAAGGGGCGTCTGCCTGATCACGCAGAAAATGATCGATCGGCTCGGCACTTGAATGCAGGTCCTCGCTGTCGCATCGGAAATCTTCCCGCTCGTGAAGACGGGCGGGCTGGCCGACGTGGCCGGCGCACTTCCGGGCGCGCTCGCGGCCCACGGGGTCACGGTCCGGACCCTCGTGCCCGGCTACCCCGCGGTCATGAAGGCGCTCGCACGGCATTCCGCGCCGGTCCGGCATTATGACGAACTCTTCGGGGGCGCCGCCTCGGTCGTCGCCGCCGAAGTGGAGGGGCTGAACCTTCTCGTCCTCGATGCGCCGCACCTCTTCGACCGTCCGGGGCTCTACGGCGACGGCGGCGACTACGACGACAACTGGCGCCGCTTCGCCGCGCTCGGCAAGGCCGGCGCCGACATCGCCGAGCACGGCGTGCCGCACTTCCGGCCCGATCTCGTCCATGCCCACGACTGGCAGGCGGCGATGACCCTGGTCTACATGCGCTACGGCAACGCGCATGCGGTTCCGTCCGTCATGACCATCCACAACCTGGCCTTCCAGGGACAGTTCGCCGGCTCGATCTTTCCATGGCTCGGCCTGCCCGATGCGGCGATGTCGATCCACGGCGTGGAGTACTACGGCGGCGTCGGGTTCCTGAAAGCGGGGATTCAGGCCGCGAGCGCGATCACGACCGTCAGTCCGACCTATGCGAAGGAGATCCGCACGCCGGAGTTCGGCATGGGGCTGGACGGGTTGCTGAACGGACGGGCCTCCGATCTCCACGGCATCGTCAACGGGATCGACACGACGATCTGGGACCCCGAGACCGATCCGCACCTGCCGTCGACCTACGGCCCCCGCTCACTGGTGAAGCGGCGGCGAAACCGCGCCGCGGTCGAGGCCAGGTTCGGTCTCGACGACGACGCCTCCCCGCTCTTTTGCGTCGTCAGCCGCATGACCTGGCAGAAGGGCATCGACCTCCTGGTCGACGTGCTGGACGCTATCGTCGCCGCCGGCGCGAAGCTGGCTATCCTGGGCTCGGGCGATCACGCGATGGAAGGCGCGCTCCTGTCAGCGGCCGCGCGCCACAGGGGACGTTTCGGTATCGTCATCGGCTACGACGAGCCGCTCTCGCACCTCATGCAAGCCGGTTGCGACGGCATCCTCATCCCATCGCGTTTCGAGCCGTGCGGCCTGACGCAGCTTTACGGCCTGCGCTATGGCTGCGTCCCGATCGTGTCGCGCACCGGCGGGCTGGCCGACACGGTCATCGACGCCAACGAGGCCGCGGTCGCGGCCGGCGTGGCGACGGGGCTCCAGTTCTCGCCGATCGATGCATCATCCCTCTTGCGGGCGATCGAACGGGCGATTTTCCTCCATCGCGATCCGGGGGTGTGGACGTCGATGCAAAAGCAAGGGATGAAGGCGGACGTCTCCTGGGACCGCAGCGCCGGGCGTTACGCGAGCCTCTACGAGACGCTCATTTCAGAAGAGTGATTGATGATCAGAACCGTTGCCACCACGCCCTATGACGACCAGAAGCCCGGCACATCGGGACTGCGCAAGAAAGTGCCCGTCTTCCAGCAGCCCAACTACGCCGAGAACTTCATCCAGTCGGTCTTCGACAGCCTCGAAGGCTTCAAGGGCAAGACGCTCGTGATCGGCGGCGACGGGCGCTACTACAACCGGGAGGTCATCCAGACCGCGATCCGCATGGCCGCCGCGAACGGCTTCGGCCGCGCGATCGTCGGCAAAGGTGGCATCCTGTCCACGCCTGCTGCCTCCAACGTGATCCGCAAGCACGGCGCCTTCGGCGGGCTCGTGCTTTCGGCCAGCCACAATCCGGGCGGCCCGAACGAGGATTTCGGCATCAAGTACAATGTCGGCAATGGCGGCCCGGCGCCGGAGCGCATCACCGAAGCGGTGTTCGCCCGCTCGAAGGAGATCGACCGCTACCTGATCAGCGACGGCGCCGACATCGACATCGACGAGGTCGGCGAGGGTTCCGTGGACGGAATGACGGTCGAGATCATCGATCCCGTCGCCGACTATGCCGCGCTGATGGAGACGCTGTTCGATTTCGCGGCGATCAGGGCCATGTTCCAGGGCGGGTTCCGCATGGCCTTCGACGCCATGCATGCCGTCACCGGACCCTACGCGAAGGACATTCTCGAGCGGCGTCTCGGCGCGCCAGGGGGCAGCGTCCGCAACTTCGTTCCGCTGCCGGATTTCGGCGGGCATCATCCGGACCCGAACCTCGTCCATGCGAAGGAACTCTACGACCTGATGATGTCGGCCGGCGCGCCCGATTTCGGCGCGGCCTCGGATGGCGACGGCGACCGCAACCTGATCATCGGCAAGGGCATCTTCGTCACGCCGTCGGACTCGCTCGCCATGCTCGCCGCCAACGCGCATCTGGCGCCGGGCTATGCAGGCGGCCTGGCCGGCATCGCGCGCTCGATGCCCACGAGTGCCGCCGCTGACCGCGTCGCGGAAAAACTCGGGATCGGCCTCTACGAGACGCCGACCGGCTGGAAGTTCTTCGGCAACCTGCTCGACGCCGGCAAGGTGACGATCTGCGGCGAGGAAAGTGCCGGAACCGGTTCCGACCACGTCCGGGAAAAGGACGGGCTGTGGGCCGTGCTGCTGTGGCTCAACATCCTTGCCGTGCGCCGGCAGAGCGTGAAGGAGATCGCCGCCGCCCACTGGGCGGAGTATGGCCGCAACTACTATGCCCGCCACGACTACGAGGCGGTGGACACGGACGCGGCGAACCGGCTGATGGCCGAACTGCGCGGCAAGCTTGCCGACCTGCCGGGCATGGAGGTGAACGGCCTGACGATCGCCTTCGCCGACGACTTCGAATACCGCGACCCCGTCGACCAGTCGGTCAGCCGGCACCAGGGTGTGCGCATCGGCTTCGAAGGGGGATCGCGCGTGGTCTTCCGGCTTTCGGGGACCGGCACGTCGGGGGCCACGCTGCGCGTCTACCTGGAGCGCTATGAGAGCGGCCCCGGCCGTCTCGACCTCGCCACCTCCGACGCGCTCGCCGAACTCGTCGCCGCGGCTGACGAAATCGCCGGGATCGCGCGCCACACTGGCCGGACCGAACCGGACGTCGTCACCTGAGCGCCATGGCCGACCCGTTGACCGACGGACGCGGAGCGGTAGCCGAGGCAGGCGGCGTACGTTTTTCAACCTGGTCGAGCTGCGCCGAGCGCATGTGGGTCTGCCTCTTCGACGAAAGCGGCGACCGCGAGACGCAACGCATCGAGATGCGGCGCGCCGAACACGGGGTGTTCGAGGCTTTTGTCGACGGCATCGGCCCCGGCGCGCGATACGGCTTGCGGACGGACGGCCGCTATGATCCCGAAAACGGCTTCTGGCACGATCCCGACAAGCTCCTGATGGATCCCTATGCGCTGGAAATCGACCGGCCCTACAGGCTCGATCCGCGCCTTTGTGCGAGAAGGGGGCAGGGCGGCGACACCGCCGGGCTCATGCCCAAGGCCACGGTTCCCGAACCCATGGCTCCCCTGGCCAGGACAGCCCCGCTGTTCCGCAACGGCGGGCTGATCTACGAGGCGTCGGTGCGCGGCCTGACCATGCTCCATCCGGACATCCCGCCGGAAATCCGTGGCACCGTCGCAGCCCTCGGTCATCCGGTGATCGTCGAACACCTGAAGAAGCTCGGCGTCGACGCGATCGAGCTGATGCCGGTCACGGCCTGGATAGACGACCTCCATCTCCCCGCCCTCGGTCTCTCCAACGTCTGGGGCTACAACCCGGTCTCCCTGATGGCGCTCGATCCGAGGCTGGCGCCCGGCGGCGTAGCGGAGCTTCGGCGTTCAGTGAAGACGCTGCGCGAGGCCGGCATCGGCGTCATCCTCGATCTCGTCTTCAACCACACCGGCGAGAGCGACGTGAACGGTCCGACGCTCTGCTTCCGCGGCCTCGACAACCTCGCCTACTACCGGCACCTGCCCGGCGATCCGGTCGTGCTTGCCAACGACACCGGCTGCGGAAACACGATCGCGACGCAGCACCCGGAAGTGCACCGGATGATCCTCGACACGCTGCGGCACTTCGTGACGAACTGCGGCGTCGACGGCTTCCGCTTCGACCTCGCCCCGGTCCTCGGACGCGACCACCGGGGCTTCGATCCCGCGGCCTTGTTCTTCCGCGAGATCGAGCAGGACGCGGTGCTGTCGGACCGGGTGCTGATCGCGGAACCGTGGGACATCGGCCCGGGCGGCTACCACCTCGGCAATTTCCCCTCGCATTTCCTGGAGTGGAACGACCGGTTCCGCGACGACGTCAGGCGCTTCTGGCGCGGCGACGAGGCGACGCTGCCCGCCCTCGCGACCCGACTGGCGGGATCGTCGGACGTCTTCGGGCGCAACGGTCACGGCTACACGCGCAGCGTCAACTTCATCGCCGCGCACGACGGCATGACGCTCGCCGACCTCACTGCCTACGAGCACAAACACAACGAGGCGAATGGCGAACAAAACCGCGACGGGCATGACGAGAACCTGTCGTGGAACAACGGCATGGAAGGCGAGACCCGCGACGAAAAGGTGATCGCGGCGCGGGAGCGCGACGTTCGCGCGCTGCTCGCCACGCTGTTCATGTCGCGCGGGACCATCATGCTCACCGCCGGCGACGAGTTTGGGCGGACCCAGAAGGGCAACAACAACGCCTATGCCCAGGACAACGGCAACACCTGGCTGGACTGGAAGAACTGCAACCGCGACCTGGCGGCCTACGCCGCCGCCCTTGCGGGATTCCGCAAGACGTCGCGGATTTTGCACGAAACCGGCCTTCTTGCCGGCAAGCGCATCGAAGGTGCTTCGCACCCCGACGTGGAATGGCTGGACCCGCGGGGAAGGCCCATGGAGGAGGCAAGCTGGAACGACGCGCGGAACCGTCGCCTGACGATGCTGCTTTCGGCCGGGGAGGCAGGCCGCGTCGCGATACTCGTCAACGGCGACAGGCGCCAGACCGTCTTCAACTTGCCCGCCGCGAACTGGCGGATCGTCGCCGCATCGTCGGGACAGGAACTGCGTCTTGAGGAAGAGACAGTCGCAATCGTGCCCGGCCGTTCCGTAATGGTTCTGGCCGAGCGCTGAACTGCGGAATTCAGGCGCGCGCGCTTTCCAGATGCCGCTGGAGCATCCGAACGTTGCGGTTGTTCGCCTTGTAGAACACGTCGAACACCGAACCGAGGATCGGCACGCTGCCGACGACCGTGTCGAGCGCCACGTTCGCGATCATCCGTCCCACGACGTGCGACGGCGCGCCGATCCGTACCGCGTGGTAGACGATGTGGGCCGATACGAGGCCCGAGGCGACGTCGCCGACGCCGGGGAGGAGCCCGGCGACGGCGTCGAGACCGAAGCGGATGCCGGTGCCCGGTATCCGCCAGCGCGAATCGAGGTTTCGGGCGAGGTCGCCGAGTTCTGCGATGCGCCGGTCGACGTCGGATGCCGGTATGGCCATCAATCGGCGACCAGCGCGATGCGGGATTCCGTCGCCGCGTAGAGGAACATCCGACGCGCGATATGGACGGACGCCTTGCCCTCTCCGGCGGCACGGCACGCCTCGCGCGCCGCGAAATACCACTTGCCCCTCAGGGGCGGCCACCGGTTTTCCAGTGTCTCGGCGGCCTCGATCGCCGTTCGCAGTTCCATGAGGCGCGCGGGCGTTCCGAGGACGATGCGGACGGGTTCGTGGAAATGGTCCATGCTGTTCCTGCCGGGATGCAATGTGGCAGCGCAGCAACGGCCGACGGCCTGAAATGTTCCATGGCGCAGGAAACATCGGCCGGGACGAGGGCCGCCGGGACATAGCGCTTCTGCCGTTCCCGTCAGCGATCCCCGTACTCGGGCTCCCGCTTCGCCTTGAACGCGGTAAGGCCCTCGGCCAGGTCTCGGCCCTCGACATGGCGCGCAAAGTGTTCGATCTCGGCGCGCAGCCGACGCCGGCGCTCGTCGCTCCTTTTCGGCTGCCCAGTGAGTTGCTTGACGTGCCGCAGCACTTCCGGGCTCGCGCGGCAAATTTCGCGCGCGATCTCCTGTGCCCGCTCCATAAGCCGGTCGCCTGCCACGATCTCGGCGACCAGGCCCCATCGAGCCGCCGTCGGAGCGTCGATCAGGGAGGCAGTGTAGAAGAGCTGCGCCGCGCGCGCGCGACCGATCTTCTCTTCCAGCCGCACCGTCGCCCCTCCCGCTGGCACGATGCCGAATCTCGCGTGGCCGTCGCCCATCCTGGCATCGTCGGCGGCGATGACGATATCGCAGGCGAGCAGCAGTTCGAGCCCGCCCGCCACGGCCGTGCCGTTTGCGGCGCCGATGACCGGCACCGGCAGGTCCTCGATCATCTGGATGACGTCCTGATTGTAGCGCAGCACGTCGACGAGCTTCGTGCCGCCGGCTCTAAGCGCCGCCTCGAATTCGATCAGGTCGCCGCCGGCACAGAAGGCCCGTCCGGATCCGGTCAGGATGACCGCCCGCAGCCCCGGCAGGCCTGCCACCCTACGAAGCCGGCGCTCCATGGATTGCATCATCGCTTCGGAGGCGGCGTTCAGGTTCTTCGGGCGGCCGAGCGTCAGCGTAGCGATACCGTTCTCGTAATGGAGCCGCACCGGCTCCTCTGCCGCATCGCGCAACAGATAGGACTGAGGCAGCGGCTTCAGCGCGGCCTCGAGCGCCGCGATCTGCTCCGACGTGGCGTCCGAAAGTTCGATTTCGACCAGCGTGCGCTTCTGCGCGTCCATCGAAACCTCGACGAAGGCCGCGGCGTCGACGCCGCAGATGCGCTCCACCTCCAGCCGCACCTTCTCCTTGATCGCCATGTCGCGCAGGGCCGGTTTGAAAATCTTTCCGACCGCCGTCACCGGCAGGGCATCGATGACGAGCACGCTCTTTGGCCGCGCGGGCGGCTCGTGCACGGTCTTCTCCAGATGGTCCTTCAGGGCCTCGACATCGATGGCGGCGCCAGGCGCTGGCACGACGAACAGCGCCGGAACCTCGCCGGCATATTGGTCCGGCATGCCGACGGCCGCGCTGATCTGCACGCCGGTGAACCGGTTGGCGACGTCCTCGATCGCGGCGGGATCGATGTTGTGGCCGCCGCGTACGATCAGGTCTTTCTCGCGGCCGGTCAGCACCAGCCGCTCCTGCGCCGTCATGTAGCCGACGTCGCCCGTCGTCAGCCAGCCGTCGGCGCCCAGCGTTCCGACGTTGTGTGCCGGGTCGACATAGCCTGGAAAGACCTGCGGACCCTTGACCTGCACCAGACCGCTCTCGCCCGGTCCGCAGGTTTCGTCCTCCTTGCCAAGCCGCACGATGCGCGTCCGCGAGAACGGCGCGCGAAAGCCGACGCTGCCGGCGACCGGTTCGCCGCGGCCGGGGTTGAAGGCGATGGCGGCTGCTGTCTCCGTCATGCCGTAGGTCTCGAACAGGCGGATGCCGGTGGTCGCCTCGAAACGGCTCCCCACCGCCTCCGGCAGCACCGCGCCGCCGGTGACGGCCATGCACACGGTCGAGACGTTTGTCCCCTGCCGAAAACTGTTGGTGAGTGCCGCGATCGAGGTCGGCACCCCGCTGACAACCGTGGCGCCGAAGGCTTCGACCAAACCCCAATAGCTCTCGACGACGGCGGCCGGCCGCAGCGCGTAGGGCGAGGGGACGACGACATGGCCGCCGGCCGCGAGCACCGACATTCCCACTGTCATCGTCCCGCCGACATGGAAGAAGGGGAAGCCGTTGATGACGACGTCGTTCTCGTCGTAGCCGTACACCTGCGCGAAGCCGAAGGCGGCGTGGATCTGGTTGCCATGGGTGAGCTGCACCAGCTTCGGCCGACCCGTCGTGCCGCCGGTGTGGAACAGCGCGCAGACCGTGTCGCGATCATCCGTCGGCTCGAAATCGAGCCGGTCCGCCCGGTGACCGGCCAGCGCCGCGTCCAGGGCCACATGCCCGGCCGGCAGATTGGCGCCGCCACCGATGACGATGACCTGCGTCAGCGTCGGCACGGCGTCGAGCATCCCCTGCGCCTTGTCCCAGCAGGTCGCGTCGCGTTGCTGCGCCGACACGACCAGCAGCGTCGCCTTCTCGGCGTTCAGGAGGTCGACGATCGCCTCTCGGCTGAGCAGGTAGTTCAGCGAACTCGCCACGCCGGCCACCTGCGCGCCCAGCAGCAGCGCCGGCAGTTCGGGCAGGGTGGGGGCGAGGAAGGCGGCGACGCCGCGCCCCGGTGCGAGACCCATTCCGCGAAAGAGGTTCGCCGCGCGGGTCACCTCGCCCAGCAGTTCGGCATGGGTGAGCGCCGCGCCGACGTCCGCCGGATCGGGCGAACGCAGCACGGTCAGCGCCTTCTGTCCGCCGACGTGCTGCGCCGTGGCGAGGAACAGGTCGTACAGGTTGTGCGCGGTGACCAGTTCGTCATAGGGCCGGCTCTCGATGGCGGCCACGTCCTCGATGGTCCGCACCTCCAGGACCGGGCGCGTGGTCTTCAACCGACGGGTCATCAATGCACCGCCGCGTACATGATCGTCTCCTCGTCGGCCGTGCGGCTGTCGAACTCCTCGACGATGCGCCCCTGGCGGCAGACCAGGATGCGGTCGGAGAGCTGGAGGATTTCCGGCAGGTAGGAGGAGATCACCATGACCGCGATGCCGTCGTCGGCGAGGCGGTTGATGAACTGGTGGATCTCGGCGATGGCGCCGACGTCGACGCCGCGCGTCGGTTCGTCGAAAATGACGAGTTTCGGCTTCTGCACCAGAGCCTTGGCCACGACCACCTTCTGTTGGTTGCCGCCCGACAGTTCGATGACGCGCGCATCGGCGTTGATCGCCTTGACGTTGAGCGCGGCGATCCATTCCTTCGCGATCGTCTGCATCTCGTTCATCGATACGGTCGCGGACTTCGTCTGCCCGCCCGCCATGGCGCCCAGATGGATGTTTTCCGCGATCGACATCGTCTCGAAGAAGCCTTCGACCTTTCGGTCCTCGGTGACGTAGATGATGCCGTCGCGCACCGCCGGGCGCGGCACCCGGTAGCGCACCGCCCGACCGCCGAGCCGCACCTGCCCGCCGTGGAAGAGGTCGCGCTTGAGCACGCCGGCGACGACCTTGGCGGCCTCGGTGCGGCCCGAGCCGATCAGGCCGAAGACGCCGGCGATCTGTCCGGCGAAGATCGAGAACGAGGTGTTGCGCACCACGCTGCCCATCGACAGGTTCTGTACGCTCAGCACCTTCTCCCGCGCGGGCCGCGGCTTCCTGTCCTTGTGCGAGCCGTAGAGTTCGCTGGACAGCGTGCGGCCCACCATGGCGCGCACGATCTTCTCGCGGTCGAAGGCCGATGCGGCGTCGGTGACGACGTGCTCGCCGTCGCGCATCACCGTGATGCGGTCGGCGATGGCGAGCGCCTCCTCCAGCGCGTGGCTGATGAAGATGATCGACACGCCGCGCTGCTTCAGCCGCGCCACGAGCGAGAAGAACTGGTGCTTCTCCTCCGGCGTCAGCGTCGCCGTCGGTTCGTCGAAGATGATCACCTGCGCGTTGTGGTGCACGGCGCGGGCGATCTCGACCATCTGCTTCTGGCCGGCGCCCAGCGCCGAGACCATGGCAGTCGGATCGACCTGGAAGTTCAGCGACTGGAGGAACTGCTGGCCGGCGATGTAGATGCCGCGCAGCCGGTGGAACCGCTTGTCGTCGGTCAGGTAGATGTTCTGCGCCACCGTCAGCGACGGCACCAGGCTGGTCTCCTGGTAGACCATCGCGATGCCGCGCTTCAGCGCCTCGGAAGGCGAACCGACCTCGGCCCGCGCGCCGTCGATCCAGATCTCGCCGGACGTCGGCTCGACCACCCCGGCGATCATCTTGGTCAGGGTGGACTTGCCCGCGCCGTTCTCGCCCAGCAGCGCATGCACCTCGCCGCGCTCGAGCGTGAAGGTGACGTCCTTTACCGCCGGTACGCCGCGATACTCCTTGGTGGCGCTGCGCACCTCGACGATCGGGTTCATGCGACGTCTCCCTCGTGCATGCCGACCGCCTCGCGCGGGAGCGTCACGACGACGCCGTCGCCGCGGGCGGCGACAACGATCCGCCCATCGTGCTCGACCACGCTGGTCACGCCGTGCGTGCTGCCGTCGGCGCGGCTCTGCAGGCTGGCGCGCGGCTGGAAGTCCCGATCGAGCCTGACGCACAGGCCGAACGACATGGTCGGGGCCCACGGCTTCAAAAGGCCCAGATGCTTCACCCCGCCGCCCTGCAGCGGCTCGTAGTAGCTGCGCCCGGACTTCAGCTTCGGCGCCACCCAGTAGGGGCGCGGCACCTCGGCGATCATCCTGTGCCTGTAGGCCGGCTCCCGCAGTACGAACTCCACCAGCTGGCTGCGCGGCGCGAACACGGCGAGCCACCAGCCGCCGACGGCTGCCGAGAGCCGTCCCGGATAGCCCGGCAGGTCGGCGTGGAGCACGCGCGTGCCGCCGCCTTTCGCAAGGTCGATGCGCACCAGCCGGTGCTTCCATGCCTCGGAGAAGACGATGCCGCCCGCGTCCACGGCGAGCCCGGCGGGCCAGGCGAGACGGTCGGCGAGGCGCGTCGCCTGGCCGCTCTCGAGATCGATGCGCCAGATGCTGCCAGTCGCGCCGCGTTCGAGCAGGTCGCGCTGCCACGCCTCCGCGCCGTAGGCCGTGGAGCCGTTCGCCAGATAGAGCTGGCCTTCATGGACGGCGATCGCCGTGATGCAGGAAACGCTCGCGTCTGCCCGGTACCGCTTCCCGTCGAAGCGGCCGCCCTCGATGACCACGTAGCCGCTGTCCAGCGCGATCGCGAGACCGTCCGCGCCCACCGGCGCGATGCAGGCGACGGCCGAACCATAGGCCCGCCGCCGCGTCCAGTTCCCGTCGGAATCGAGCATGAAGACGCCGTCCTCGGCCGACGCGACGAGGACACCGTCATGGACGGCGAGGCAGTCGACCTCCGCGAGCGGGGTCCGCGAACCGGCCTCGTCCAGCATGCGGTTTGGCCTCAGCGCCCCGTCCAGCGGCGGCACGGTGACGGCCGCCTCGCCGCGGCCGAAGAGGTTGTCGAAGGCCCGCGAGAAGGCGCCGATCATCTCCGCCCCCAGTAGGAGGCAGGACCGGTCCAGGACGGGTCCGCTTCGTCGAGCTTCAGCCGGCCTATGCGGTTGTTGAGGATGCCGCCGATGTAGAGGTGGCCCCTGTGCTCGCGCATGGAGGTGATCATCGGATGGTTCTCGCCGCCGAAGTCCCACAGCGTCTCGACGATGCGGCCGGCCTCGTCGAAGCGCACGACGCAGCCGGTGTTGATGTTGGGATAGAGCCATTCGTCGGGCGCGATGCGACGCGCCATGCGCTTGCGGAAGCCGGGCATCTTCAGCGCCAGGTCGAGCGATGGAGTGCGGATGCCGACCAGCGCCAGCCAATAGGTTCCGTCGGAGGCGCGGTTGATGTTGTCCGGGTAGCCCGGCAGGTCGGCGATGACCGGCTCGACCTGGCCCTTCTTCGGCCCGTCGAACCAGTAGCGGCTGACACGGCACGCCCAGGTCTCGGCGAACAGGAAGGACTGGCCGTCATGCGTCATGCAGATGCCGTTCGGGAAGACCAGGTTCTTCAGGACGGTTCGTGTCGAGCCCGTCTTCGGGTCGAAGCAGATGATGCGTCCGTTGCCGCGCGATTCCAGGCAGTCCACGGGCCAGTCGTGCATTTCGTATCGCACGGTCGCCTCGCTGAAGAAGACGCGTCCGTCCGGCGCGATGTCGAGGTCGTCGGCGAGCCTCAGGCGCGAATCGTCGATGACGGAGAACCAGGAACGGTTGGTCTCGTCGGTCAGCTTCTCGATGCTGCGGTCGCGGCCGATCCGGTAGAGGCCCATGCCGCCGATGCAGCACAGCAGCGAACCGTCCCTGGCGAAGGCCATGCCGAGCGGCCGCCCGCCGGTATGGGCGAAGATTTCCTGCCGCTCGTAGTCGGGCGCCAGGAAGCGCACGATGTCGCCGGTGCGGTTGCCGACATAGATGTTGTCGTCCTCGTCGAGGATGACGTCCTCCGGCCCGTCGATGCGGCCGAGCCCGATGCGCTCGACCGGGCGCAGCCGGTCGTTGAGCGCGTAGGGCGAGGCGCCGTCGGTGGCCGGCGCCGGCGGCAGTTCCGAATAGGTCGGCGACACGTAGACCTTCGACAGGAATTTGTGCCGGTTCTTCAGCCAGCGCACGTCGATGGCCACGGCCGCCAGCAGCACCATGCCGAGAAGCAGCGAGTTGGCGCCGCTCGTGACCCCGAGGCGGACGAGGCTGTTGACCATGATCATGACGGTGACCGAGCCGATGATGGCCTTCGCCGCCGACCCGCGACCGCCGCCGAGGCTGTTGCCGCCCAGCACCGCCGCCGTCAGCGCGGCGATCTCGAGCCCGATACCGGTGTCGGCGCCCGCGCCGCCCAGACGCGAGGCGAACAGCAGGCCGGCGAGGGCCGCCAGCGTGCCGGAGACGACGTAGGTCAGGCAGATAACCCGGCGCACCGGAATGCCGACATTGTGCGCCGAGCGCCGCGAACCGCCGACCGCCAGCACGTGCCAGCCGGCGCGGCTGCGCGACAGGACGAGATGCAGCACCAGCGCCAGGGCGAGCGTGACGGTCACGCTGAACGGCACGCCCAGCACGTAGCCCTCGCCGAAATAGTACCAGAGGTCGGAATCGGGGAAGGCGGCCGCGATGGCCACCGAATAGTTGAGCAGCAGCATGTCGACCACCGCGCGCACGATGATCAGCGTGACCAGCGTGGTGAGGAAGGCGCGCAGCCGCAGGTAGCCGACCAGGAGGCCGTTGATCAGTCCGACGGCCGCCCCGCAGGCGAGCGTCGCCGCGACGACCGCCGGCACCGGCCATTCGGCGACGCTGAGCAGTCCGAGCGCGACGATGTTGCCGAGCGCGAAGACCGATCCGACGCTGAGATCGATGCCGCCGGCCACCATGACGATCATCAGCGCCAGCGCGACCAAGCCGAACTCGCCCCACTGCCGCATCAGGTTGGACACGCTGGCTGCGCCGAAGAAGTCGGGAATCAGCGAGCCGAAAACCGCCACGACGAGGAACAGGATGAGGAGCGGGATGACGTTGTCGATCCAGCGCTTGCTCAGGATCTCGCCCAAAAGGTGGTCGGGCACGGCACGGTAGCGCCAGCGCGCGATCGTGTCAGACACGGTCATGGCGGTTTGCTCGGTTCAATGAGGCATTGCCGGCGCGGACGACCTTGCGTCGCCCGCGCCGCGTTCGATCAGTTCTGGCCCGGCAGCGACCAGCAGGACGACGGCGTCATGTTTTCCTTCGTCAGGAAGGTGAGCGGCGTGAACAGCGTCGTCTTCGTCGTGCCCGGCGCCTGCTTGAGCTGCAGCATCTGCTTGATCATGGTCGCCATGTCGCGCGCCTGGCCGGGCACGAAGTAGACCACCACTTCCGAGTAGGTGCCGTTGTTCAGCCCGTCGCAGGCCATCTTGTTGCCGCCGCCCTGGGTGAGCAGGTAGACGTCCTTGCCGGATTCCTTGATGGCGGCGGCGGTGCCGACGTCCATCACGTCCCAGAAGCCGGTGATGGCGCACAGGTCCGGGTGCTGCTGGATCACCGTGGCCGCGATGTTCTTGGCCTTCGTGGCGTCCCAGTCGGCCGCCTGGTTCGACACCAGCTGGATTTCCGGATGCTTGGACAGCACGTTGTCGATGCCCTGCATCTGGTAGACGCTGGCGGCCGCGGTCAGCACGCCCTGCGTGATCGCGACCTTGCCGCTGCCGCCGTTGGCCGGCGAGCATTTCTCGACCAGGCGTTCGCCGATCTGTTCGCCCATGCCGACATAGTCGGCGCCGATGAAGGCGTCGGTCGAATAGCTCGAGCGCATGTTGACCTGCACGACGTAGATGCCGGCCTCCTCGGCCTTCTTGAGCAGACGGGCATAGGACTGGACGTCGGGATTGTGCACGACGATCACGTCGGGCTTTTCCGCGATGAGCGAGGTGATCGCCTGCGCGCCCGCATCCGTGCTCCAGTTCGGGTCGCGGATGTCGAAGGTGACGCCGAGCGGTTCCAGCGCCTCCTTGAGGCCGATCGCCCAGCCCTCGGTCAGGTCGAAGCCCATGGCCACGGGCACGTAGGCGACGCGCTTGCCCTGGAACGACGAATAGTACGGCTCGCGCGTCGGGTCATCGATGCCCTGCGCCAGCGCGGAGCCGGCGGTGAGGGCGAGGGTGGCGGCAACGATGCTGGTCTTCAGAAGTCTCATGTCTTTCTCCTCCCTTAGAGAACGTGCCTAGATGTCCCCTTGCTGAGCGGTCTGCTCGTCTCGGGGGTTGAGGATCGTGTCGATCACGATCGCGGTGAGAAGGATGATGCCCTTGATGACGCTCTGGACGGTGTACTGGATGTCCATGATCGTCATGCCGTTGAGCAGCACGCCGATGAGCAGCGTGCCGACAATGACGTTGCGGATGCCGCCCTTGCCGCCCGACAGGCCGATGCCGCCGAGCACCACGACGAGGATGACGTCGTAGACATAGGTCGAGATGGCGACGCGGGTGTTCATGCTGGCGACGGAAGCAGCGGTGACGATGCCGGCCGTGTAGCCGATCAGCGCCGACAGCACGTATTGCAGGACGATGATCGGCCGGGCCGGAATGCCTGTGATGCGCGCGGCATGCAGATTGTCGCCGACGGCGCGAAGGTAGCGGCCAGACTTGGCGTAGCGCAGGAAAAGGTGTGCGCCAAGGCACACCCCCGCGAACATGTAGATCGGCACCGGTATGCCGAAAAGGGTGCCTTGTCCGTACCACAGCAGCGCCTGCGCTGCCTCGGGCATGTAGACGACGTCGAGGCCGAAAAGGAAGTAGCGGCCGAAACCGTAGATGAGCGTGCCCATGGCGAGCGTCGCGAAGATCGCAGGGATCTCGACATAGGCGACCAGCCAGCCGCTGACCGCGCCGGTGACGAGGCTGAAGGCGAGCCCGATCGCCAGTGCCTGGAGGAGCGGCATGCCCCCCGCGACGAGGTGCAGCGTCCAGGCCACCGACACCGCCATCAGCGCCACCAGCGACAGGTCGATGCCGCGGCCGATGACGACGAGCCCCATCGCGACGCCGAGGATGCCCAGGATCGAAACGCTGCGGACGAGGTTCAGGAGGTTGTTGGTCGTCAGGAAGCCAGGCAGGGCGGCGGCGAAGGCGAGGCACAGGAGCATGGCGAGACCGAAGACGATCTGTTCCTGGCTAAGCCGCCCGAATATCTGCATGCCGGCCCTCCCGCCCGTGCCGTCGACGACCGTGGTCATCGATGCCGGGGGACACTACCGAGGCGGACGCGGCCGTTCTTTCGCGGCAATGCAGATTTCTTGCTTGAGAGTGCACAGTCCGGGGGGCTGGCTGGACGCCGCAACGACCCCGGGGTAAGGTTCCTTTGCCGGCGCGGTCGTGTGGAGGATGAACGGCCACAGGGGCCGCGGGACCCGCGAGACGGCATGGCCAGGGGTGGAGGGACCCATGGACCTGATCTTTTCGACCGAGGACTACGAGCAGTCGGCGCGTTATGCCGCCTGGCGGGACGCCATTTGCGACGTCTACGTTCACGTCGACGTCAAGGCCACCGATCCCGAGCGCTATCGCGGCTTCATCCGCGAGGCGAAGTTCGGCGAGATCGCGATGACCGACATCCTGCTTTCCGAGCAGCGCATCCGCCGCAACAAGCAGCACATCTCCCGGCTCGACAAGGACTGCTACTACCTGCAGCTGATCCACCGCGGAAATCTGAGCGTCGTCCAGCAGGATTCCACGCATCGCTCGAACGCGGCGCGCGGAGCGCTGTTCTGCGCCACCGAGCAGTACGAACTCCATTGCCACGGCGAGGTGCGGTCCTTCTACCTCGAGATCCCGCGCGACGAGTTCGCGCAGCGATTTCCGCGCGAACGAATACCGGTCTCGGCTTCGATCAACACGACGCAGGGGCTGGGCCGCATCGCGACGGAATTCTGCGCGACGCTGGCGACCGAAGGCTCGAAGCTGGGGGACAACATCCGCGCCGGGCTGGGCAACCAGCTGATGGACATGCTGGCCTTCACGCTGCTGTCGTCAGAGGGCGACATGCCCGCGGCCGAGGGATCGGTGAAGAAGGCCCGCCTCATGTCGGTGCAGCAGTGGATCGAGGCGCATATCGCCGATCCGACGCTGTCGCTGGACAAGATCGCCGCGGCCAACGGCATGTCGCTGCGCTACCTGCACGTCCTGTTCGAGCCGTGCGAGATGTCGGCCTCGGAATGGATATGGAACCGCCGCCTGCAACTCGCCTACGACTGCCTGGCCAAGGGCGGTGGACGCACGATCACCGCGGTCGCCTACGACCACGGCTTCAACAGCTCCGCCCATTTTTCAACCATGTTCAGGCGCAAGTACGGCATCTCCCCGCGTGATGTCGGCGCCAGGTCCGGCGGCGGGTAGGGCGGCAGGGTCGGCGTCTTCTGGCGCGAACGGTCCGCTCCGATCAACGCGAGGGTTCGCCGGGGCGTTCGAAGCGGAAGACCCCGTTTGGCCTTTCGACGATCCGGCCGCCTTCCCCGAAATCCGCTCCGGGGTATTCGGCCACGAGGCGAAGCCGATCGCGTGGCAGGTGAGCGCGAAAGGGATCGCCGATCAGGATGTCGATCTTCTCGTCGAGGCATCGCTCGAGGAAACTCGTGACGCGCCGCGCGAGATGCGGGTCGTAGAAGAGGTCCCCGACCAGCACGAGGTCGACCGCCGGCGGCGAACCATCCAGCAGGTCGCCGTGCAGCGGCGCGATCGAGACCCCGTTTGCGGCCGCGTTGAGACGGATCGCGGCCATCGCATGGGGATCGGTATCGGCGGCGACGACCTGTCTCGCTCCCGCCAGGGCCGCAGCTATGCCGACGATCCCGGAACCGGCCCCGAGATCGAGTACCCTCAGTCCGGCCACCGTTTCCGGCCGATCGAGGACGTGGCGGGCGAGCGCGAGGCCGCCGCCCCACACATAGGCCCAGTAAGGCGAACCGAACGCGCCGTCGATCCCGGCAAGGCGCCACAAGCCGCTCCTAGGGCCGGCCCTGTGCAGCCGTATTTCGGGCACGGTCGGCACCGGAGCGATCGGCAGGTTTGCCAGGATGAACTTTTCGATTGCGGGCGATGACGGGTCGATGTTCGTACTCGCAGGATCGAGAGCCGATATCGCTTCGCCTTATGCCTGTCCCGCCGTCCGGTTGCGGGGATTTTCGGTGGCCCCGAGACGCGGTGCTCCTGTCGATCACAGGCTGGCGTCTGGCGTTCCGGGAAACGGCAAACCTCTGTAAACAGTGGTTTTTCTGGTCGGAGTGGCAGGATTCGAACCTGCGACCCCATCGTCCCGAACGATGTGCGCTACCAGGCTGCGCTACACTCCGTGACCAGTGGGGCGCTCTATAGCGTCCGCCAAAGCGGACTGCAAGCGCGACATGGGCAGATTCGCGCGCCATCCGATATGCGAAGGAACCCGCCAGGGGAACGGCATGGCGACGGACCCGGTGGTCCGCTCCGTGCTGCCCCGAAAGCCCTGCGGCTTAATCAGGCGGTAAACCGGTGCTGCTAGGCTCGTCCGCAACGAACACGATCAGACGCGACAGGCGCAGCCGGGGGACGGGCGGAACGGCAATGACAGACCGGATCATCAGTTTCGTCATGAGCGGGGGCGTGGGCTCACGCCTGTGGCCGCTCTCGCGCGAGGACAATCCCAAGCAGTTCCACGATTTTTCCGGCGACGGCTCCATGCTCGCCAGGACGCTGCGGCGGCTGAAGGCCGGGGGCTCCGGCGAATGGCCGGTCTACACGATCGCCTCGGAGCGCCATGCCGGCCGCGTGCATGCCGACATCGCCGGGGTCGAACTGTCAGGCGGGCGGGCCGTTTTCGAACCCGTCGGTCGCAACACGGCGGCGGCAGTGGCGCTGGCGACGCTGCTGACGCTGGATGAGCATGGCGACGACCTCGTGCTGGTCGTGCCCTCCGATCACGAGATCTCCACCGACAAGCAGTTCTGGGAGACGATCGCCAAAGGCGCGGACGCCGCGCGCGCCGGCAGCCTCGTCGTCTTCGGCATCCGGCCGAGCCAGCCGGAGACCGGATACGGCTACATCGAAGCCGACGCGCATCTGTCCGGCGGCGTGCGCAAGGTGCGCCGCTTCGTCGAGAAGCCGGACCTCGACAGGGCGAGGCAGTATCTGGCAGCCGGCAATTTCTTCTGGAATGCCGGCATCTTCCTGTTCCGGGCGAGCGCGATGCGCGAGGCCTTCCTCGCCCACCAGCCGGAGATCTGGAGCGGCGTCGAAAGAGCGGTCGCGGCGGCCCGCACCGACCTTCTCGGCACCTTCATCCCGCTGGAGGCCTACCAGGACGTCCCGTCCAATTCCGTCGACTACGCCATCATGGAAAAGGCCGCCGACATCGCCATGGTCGAGGCGAGCTTCCGCTGGAACGATCTCGGCTCCTGGCAGTCGCTGCTCGACGTCGGCGGAGCGGACGAAGACGGCAACGTCGTCATCGGCGACGTGGTCGCCATCGACACCAGGCATTCCTATCTGCGCAGCCAGGGGCGGCTTTTGTCGGTCATCGGCATGAAGGACGTCGCCATCGTGGCGACCGCCGACGCGACCTTCGTGGCGCCGGTCGCAGAGAGCCAAAACGTCAAGAAGATCGTCGAGCAGCTCGAAAAGAGCGGCCGGTTGGAGACGCGGTTCACGCCCAGCCATGATCGCGTTCTTGAAAGCGGGGCGCACCGGCGCCGGGTCGGCCACTGGCTCTTCGAGGAGACGCTGCCGCTCTGGTCGACGGCCGGCGTCGACGAGATCAATGGCGGCTTCTTCGAGGCGCTCGGCTTCGACGGCCGCCCGGTCCTGAAGCCGAAGCGCATGCGCACCATGGCGCGACAGATCTACGCATTCGCCGTGGCGAGCGAGCGCGGCTGGTCCGGACCGGCGGAACGGATCATCGCGCACGGCATCGACTTCATCGCAGAGAAGGGCAGAAGCGATCGAGGCGGCTGGGTGCGGGTGCTCGAGGTCGACGGCTCGGTTGCCGATCCGGTGGAGGACGCCTACGACCATGCCTGCGTGCTCCTGGCGCTCGCGCATGCGAAGAAGTGCGGCAATCCGCGCGCCGGCGATCTCGGCGCCGAGACCTTCGATTTCCTCGACGCGCATCTGGAGGACGAGCGCCTGACGGGCTTCCTGGAAACGGCGTCGGGGGAGGGGCTTCGCCGTTCCAATCCGCACATGCACCTCTTGGAAGCGTTCCTCGCCTGGTACGACGCCACCGGCGAGCGCGTCCATCTGCGCCGCGCCTCGCGCATCATCGATCTCTTCCGCAGCCGCTTCTTCGACGCCGACACCTGGACGCTCGGCGAGTACTTCGCCGACGACTGGTCCGCCGCGCCGGGCCCCGAAGGCCAGCGCACGGAGCCCGGCCACCATTTCGAATGGGCTTCGCTGCTGGTCGATTTCGCCGCCAAGACCGGCCAGGCAGATCTCGTCCAGTTCGCCCGAAAACTCTATGCGTCGGCCGTGGCGAGCGGGCTCAACCGCGCGACGGGGCTGGCCTACGGCGCCGTTTCTCGGCATGGCATTCCGCTCGATCCGGTCTCGCGCTCCTGGCCGCAGGCGGAGGTCATCAAGGCGGCGATCGCGCTGGACTCGGCCACCGGGCCGGATCTGAAGCCCGAGATCGAGGCGCGTGTCGGCCGGCTGTTCCGCTGGCACATCGATCCGGCGCCTACCGGGCTCTGGATCGACCGCATCGACGAGAACGGACGCTCGCTTGCCAACGAGGTCCCGGCCAGCATCTTCTACCACCTCGTCTTCGCGCTGGCGCGGTATCTCGACTGGACGGAAGCTGCGGCTGGCACCAACGCCTGACCGTCCCGGAGCCCGCCGTCAGTACGGGCTGACGACGTCCCCCGTTTCCACGTAGACCGTCTTGAGCTGCGAGTAATGGTGCAGCGCGGCGACGGAATTCTCCCGTCCCATCCCCGACTGCTTGACGCCGCCGAAGGGGATTTCGGCCGGCGACAAATTGTAGTGGTTGATCCAGCAGGTGCCGGCCTGCAGTTCCGCGATGACACGGTGGGCGCGCGGCAGGTCGCGCGTGAAAACGCCCGCCGAGAGGCCGAATTCGGTGTCGTTGGCGCGCTCGATCGCCTCTTCCTCGCTGGAGAATCCGAAGACGCTCATCACCGGCCCGAAGATCTCCTCGCGCGCGATGCGCATGTCGTCCTCGACCTCCGAGAAGATCGTCGGCTCGATGAAGAACCCGCCCTCCAGTCCCTGGAGCCGGGGCACGCCGCCGCCGCAGAGCAGCGTCGCGCCTTCGGTCTTGCCGATCTCCACGTATCCCAGCACCTTCTCGTGCTGCAGCTTGTTGATCAGCGGCCCCATCTGTGTGTCGGGGTCGAGCGGGTCGCCGATGCGGATGGCCTTGGTGCGTTCCACCAGCCGCTCGAGAAAGCGCTGGCGCAGCCCGTCCTGCACGAAGACTCGCGTGCCGTTGGAGCACACCTGGCCGGTCGAATAGAAGTTCGCCAGCATGGCGCCGCCGACGGCGTTCTCGAGGTCGGCATCGTCGAAGACGATCAGCGGCGACTTGCCGCCGAGTTCCATCGTCGCGTGCTTCATGTGCGAGCCGGCGAGCGCCAGCACCTTGCGTCCCGTCGGCACCGAGCCGGTGAGGGACACCTTGGCCACGACCGGATGCGAGGCCAGCGCCGCGCCGACCTCGCCGTAGCCCTGCACGACGTTGAACAGCCCGTCCGGCAGGCCCGCCTCGGTGTATATTTCGGCCAGCGCTAACGCGGAGAGCGGCGTGTTTTCCGACGGCTTGAACACCATGGCGTTGCCCATGGCGAGCGCCGGCGCCGATTTCCATCCTGCCCCCTGGATCGGGTAGTTCCAGGCGCCGATGCCCACGCAGACCCCGAGCGGTTCTCTCCGCGTATAGGCGAACGGCCCGCCGAGATCGAAATACTCGCCGTTGACGGCGGCGATCGCCCCGCCGAAGAACTCCAGCGCGTCGGCCGCCGAGGCCGGGTCGGCCACCAGCGTCTCCTGGATCGCCTTGCCGGTGTCGAGCGTCTCCAGCCGGGCGAGCACTGCGTTGCGTTCGCGCAGGATGTCGGCCGCCCGCCGCAGCACGCGCCCGCGCTCCACCGGCTTCATCCGCGCCCATGCGCCCTGCGCGGCGCGCGCGGCTTCGAGCGCCAGTTCGATGACGTTCGGCGTCGCCGCATGCACCCGCGCGATCGCCTCGCCCGTCGCCGGATAGATCACATCCATCGGCTTCCCGCCCACGTCCTCGACGAAGCGGCCGTTGATGTAGTGGGAGGCTTTTGGCTGAGCGTCCATGTCATTCCCTGGCTGTCGGTTCGCATGCTTGCGAAATCGTACCGTATGTGGTACACATGTATCGATGAAGCGGATCGTTGCCCGATTCTACCGGACCGACACAGGAAGGGAACCGGTCCGGGACTGGCTTTTTTCGCTCGACGCCGAAGATCGCAAGATCGTCGGCAAGGACATCGCGACCGTGGAATTCGGGTGGCCCGTGGGCATGCCCATCTGCCGACCGCTGCATGGCGGAGTATTCGAGGTGCGGTCCACTATCCGCTCCGGCAAGGTCGAGGCGCGAACCTATTTCGCGATCGAGCGGGATACCCTGGTGCTTCTGCACGGGGTCGAGGGAAAGCAGCGGCAGGACGATGCCATCGCGTTGGCGCGCGAACGACTGCGGGATTACCGGCGGCGCATGGCCGCGAGACAGTGAAGTGGATACCTGGACATGACCACGAACACGATCGACAATTCGGCCGATCCCCTCGGCGGCACGCTCGAAGGCCTGCTGGATGAAACGGGGGAACGCGAGGAGGTCTATGGCGAAGCGCTGAAGCGCGTGCTTGCCTGGCAGATCGAAGAGGCGCGCCGGCAGCAGGACGTTTCCAAGAGCGAAGTGGCTTCGCGTATGGGTACGAGCCGATCGCAGCTGGATCGCATTCTCGATCCCGGCAACGTGTCGGTCTCGCTGCAAACGCTCGAGAAGGCCGCGCGCGCCGTCGGAAAACGTCTCCGTGTCGAGATCGTCGATCCCTGAGCCGAGCCCGTTGCGCGCCGCGGCCCGTCTCACCGGTCGCTCGCCCGCCAGCGCGGATTGATCCACGGTTCCTGGTTCGACGGCGGCAGCGGCGCCTTGCCCAGGATGTGGTCGGCGGCCTTCTCCCCCGTCATGATCGAAGGCCCGTTGAGGTTGCCGTTGGTGATGCGCGGGAAGATGGAGGAGTCCGCCACCCGCAGCCCCTCAACGCCGATCACCCGGCACTCGGGGTCGATCACGCTCATCGGGTCGTCGGCCCGCCCCATCCGGCAGGTGCCGCAGGGATGGTAGGCGCTCTCCACGTGCGCGCGGATGAAGTCGTCGAGCTCGGCGTCCGACTGCACCTCGGCCCCCGGCGACAGTTCCCTGCCGCGGAAGGGGTCGAACGCCGCCTGTCCGAAGATCTCGCGCGTCAGCCTTATGCAGTGCCGGAAGTCGCTCCAGTCGTCGGGATGCGACATGTAGTTGAAGCGGATCTCGGGCTTTTCCCGCGGGTCCGCGGAGCGCAGCGTGACCGTCCCGCGTGACTTCGAGCGCATCGGGCCGACATGCGCCTGGAACCCGTGCGACTTCGCCGCCGCCTTGCCGTCGTAGCGGATCGCGGCCGGCAGGAAATGATACTGGATGTCGGGATACTCCACGCCCGCCTTCGAGCGCACGAAGGCGGCGGCCTCGAAATGATTGGTCGCGCCGAGCCCCGACTTGAACAGCAGCCACTGCAGGCCGATCCTCGCCTTGGAGAAAGGATTGAGCACCGAGTAGAGCGTGATCGGCTGGATGGACTCCTGCTGGATGTAGAGCTCCAGATGGTCCTGCAAATTCTGCCCGACGCCCGGACGGTCGGCAACTACGTCGATCCCGTGCTGCTTAAGGTGTGCGGCCGGTCCGATGCCCGACAGCATCAGGAGCTTCGGCGAATTGATCGACGAGGCGGCGAGGATCACTTCGCGCTTTGCCTTAACGACCTGAATCTTTCCGCGAGCTTCCATCTCGACCCCGGTGGCGCGGTGATTCTCGATCACCACCTTTCGCGCCAAGCCACTGACGAGACTGACGTTCTTCCGCTTCAGCGCTGGCCTCAGATAAGCGTTTGCCGCCGACCAGCGCCGGCCCATGTGGATCGTCTGCTCCATCGGCCCGAAGCCTTCCTGCTTGGCGCCGTTGTAGTCCTCCGTCACCTCGAATCCCGCCTCGCGGCCGGCCTCCACGAAGATCTGGTAGAGCGGGTTCTCGCGGGTACCGCGGCGCACGTGCAGCGGGCCGTCGGTGCCGCGCCAGCCTTCCTCGCCTCCGTGCGAATTCTCCATGCGCTTGAAGTAGGGGAGCACGTCGGCGTAGCTCCAGCCGGCAGCACCCGCCTCGGCCCAATGGTCGAAATCGTGGGCGTGGCCGCGCACGTAGACCATGCCGTTGATCGACGAAGAGCCCCCGAGCACCTTGCCGCGCGGGGTGGCGAGCACCCGGCCGCCGAGATGCGGCTCCGGCTCGCTGGAAAAGCCCCAGTCGTAGAGGCTCATGTTCATGGGGAAGGAAAGGGCCGACGGCATTTGGATGAACGGCCCAATGTCCGTCCCGCCATATTCGATCACGATGACGGAGTGCTTGCCGTCTTCCGAGAGGCGGTAGGCCAGCGCGCAGCCGGCCGAGCCGGATCCGACGATGACGTAGTCCGCCTCAAGCATTGCCGACATGCCTCATGAAATCGCCGAGAGAGACGTTGCCCCCGGAGCAGATGACCAGCACGGTCTTGCCCGCGACGTCCATGCGGCCGCAGAGCAGCGCCGCCAGCGAGGCGGCACCCGAAGGCTCCAGCACCAGCTTGAGCTTCTCGAAGGCGAGCTTCATCGCGGCGCGCACCTCGGCGTCGGATACGGACAGTCCCTCGACACCCGACGCGCGGACGGCCTCGAACGGCGCCTCGCCCGGCCGGCGCGCCATCAGCCCGTCGCAGATGGTGCTCGGACCCATCGGCGTCGCCTCGATCGCGCCGCGGGCGAGCGAGCGGCCCATGCCGTCGAACCCTTCCGGCTCGACCGCGACGATGCGGGTCTTCGGCGAGAGATGGTGGAACGCGAGCGCCACGCCGCCGATCAGCCCGCCGCCGCCGACCGGGCAAAGCAGGATGTCCGCGGCCTTGCCCCGGGCGTCCAGCTGCTCCAGCGCCTCCAGTCCCGCACCTGCCTGGCCGGCGACGATCTCGCGATCGTCGAAGGGATGCAGCAGCGTCAGTCCTTCTTCCCCGGCGATCGACCGCGCCTTCTCCGCCGCGACCTCTTCGCGCGCCCGCGCGCCGTGCTCGGTCAGCACGACGCGAGCCCCATAGCCCGCCGTCGCCTCGCGCTTGGCCGCCGGGGCGTCCACCGGCATGACGATGGTGACGGGAATGCCCAGCGCCTCGCCGGCCGCGGCCAGCCCCTGCGCGAAGTTGCCGGACGAGTAGGCGACGACGCCGCGTTTCGCCTCTTCGGGAGAAAGCTGCTTCAGCCGCCAGTAGGCGCCGCGCGCCTTGAAGGAACCGGCCCATTGCAGCGATTCCGGCTTGACGAACACGCGCGCCGCCCCGGACGCTTTCGCGAGCGCGGCGGATTCCAGGAGCGGCGTGACCTGCGTTGCAACCCGCGTGACGGCGTAGGCACGCTGGAGATGCTCGAGCGACGGGATCATTTCGCCCTCAGGCTCTCGTAGGAGACCATGACGCGCTTTGCATAGGCGGGGCGCTGGGTCAGGCGGTCGTAGTAGGCGCGCAAGTGCGGCGTGTCGGCACGGTCGAAGTCGAGCGTGAAGTAGCGGTAGAGGGGCATTCCGACGATCATGTCGGCAAAGCACGGCGTCTCGCCCCCCAGGAAAGGCGTCGTCATCTGCCCCAGCCGCTCGTCCAGCATCCCTGCCAGCCGTTTCACCTTGGCCTGGCTCGCCGCGAAGGCCTCCGCGTCGCGCTCACCCGGCTTCTGCCCGATCAGCGGCCAGAAGATGCCGGGCAGGAAAGCCGGTCCGAACGTGGTCTTGATCCATTCCGCCCAGACGTCGAGCGGCGCCCGCCGCGCCGGGTCGGTCGGCCAGAAGGCTTCCGATCCATAGCGCGCGCCGAGATAGCGCACGATGGCCGCGCTCTCGAACAGGGTCAGGTCGCCGTCCTGCAGGACGGGCACCAGCCCGTTCGGGTTCATGCGGCGGTACTCCTGCGTGTCGGTGCCGCCGAACGCTCCGCCGACATCCACCCGGTCGCAGTCGAGGCCGATTTCCGCCAGCGCCCACATGACCGCCTGGACGTTCGAGGATGTGGCGCGACCCCAGACCTTGATCATCTCATTCTCCTCTCGGAAACCGCTTCGATTCTTCCAGGATGTTGAGGTCCATGTGGTTGCGCATGTACCTCTCGGATGCCTTTTGCAGCGGCTGGAAGTCCCAGGGATAATAGGCCCCGTTGCGCAGCGCGGGATAGACCACCCAGCGCCGTGCCTGGCTCTCGCGCACCTCGGCGTCGAAGCGCGCCATATCCCAGCGCGCCCGCACCTTTTCCATGAACGCCGCCACGGTTCCCGCATGGGCCGGATCGGCCGCGAGGTTCCGCAGCTCCTGCGGGTCGGCCTCCAGGTCGAAGAGCTGCGGTGGGTCGATCTCGCAATGGACGAACTTCCAGCGCCCCTCGCGGATCGCGACCAGCGGCGCGTTGGAGCCTTCCGCGGCATATTCCATCAGCACCGGCGCCCTCCGCGTTTGCCCCGCAAGCATCGGCACCAGCGACTGCCCGTCGGTCCACGGCATGATCGCGCCCATGTCGATGCCGGCCAGCTCGCAGAGCGTCGGGCAGATGTCGAGGTTGGACACCGGCGTGGTGTGCAGCCCCGGCGCGATGCCCTGTCCCGCGATCATCAGCGGCACGCGCGACGACCCCTCGTAGAAGCTCATCTTGAACCACAGGCCTCGCTCGCCCAGCATGTCGCCGTGGTCCGAGCAGAACAGGATCAGCGTGTCGTCCAGCATGCGCGTGCGCTTGAGCACGTCCACGAGCTCGCCCACCTTGTCGTCGAGATAGGAGATGTTGGCGAAGTATCCGCGTCGCGAGCGCCGCACCATCTCCGGCGTGATGTCGTAGGCGGGATAGTCGCTCGCCACGTAGAGCCGCCGCGAATGCGGATCCTGTTCCTCGAAGGGAATGAAGCCCACCTCCGGCTCCAGCGCGGCGCAGTCCTCATAGAGGTCCCAGTACTTGCGCCGCGCCACGTAGGGATCGTGCGGATGCGTGAAGGAGACCGTGAGACACCACGGCCGCCGGTTCGGGTCGGTCGAGCCGCGGGCGAAATCGTAAAGCTTCTGGCCGGCATGGAAGCAGACCTCGTCGTCATATTCCATCTGGTTGGAGATCTCGGCGACCCCCGCGCCGGTCACCGAGCCCAGATTGTGGTACCACCAGTCGATCCGCTCGCCCGGCTTGCGGTAGTCCGGCGTCCAGCCGAAATCGGCCGGATAGATGTCCGTCGTCAGCCGCTCCTCCAGCCCGTGCAGCTGGTCCGGCCCGACGAAATGCATCTTGCCCGAGAGCACGGTGTGGTAGCCCGCCGTGCGCAAATGATGCGCATAGGTGGGGATGGCGGAGGGAAACTCGGCCGCATTGTCGTAGACCCGCGTGCGCGACGGCAACTGCCCGCTCATGAAGGCGGCGCGTCCCGGCGCGCAGAGCGGCGAGGCGGTATAATTGTTGGCAAACCGCGCCGATCGCGCCGCCAGCGCCTTCATATTCGGCGCATGCAGGAAGTCCGCCGGCCCGTCGGGAAACAGCGTCCCGTTCAGCTGGTCCACCATGACGATCAGGATGTTCGGCTTGCTCACGATCTTCTCCCCTGCGCCGGCGCGGCCAACACCCCCCTCTGTCGGCTTCGTCGACATCTCCCCCTCAAGGGGGAAGGAACTCGAATCCGAGAGCCGAAAGCAGTTGGCCTCATCTCCCCCCCAACTGCATCCCGACATAGTCCTCCACCAGCGCCACCGCGCTCCCGGCGTTCGGCGCGCCGTCCTTCAGCGCGCGGCGGATGTAGAGCCCGTCGATCAGCGCAGCGACCCCCTCCGCCACCCGTTCGGCGCGGTAGCGCGGCAGGAGCGGGGAAAGCCCGCTCATCAGGTTCGCGTTGAGCCGCCGCGCATAGACCCGCAATAGCCGCCGCAGCGCCGGCGTGCGCTGCGCCTCGACATAGAAGGCGAGCCACGCCGAGATGATCTCCGGGCGGAACTGCTTCTCGGAAAAATTCACCCCGATCACCGCCGACACCCGTTCGCGAGGCGTCGCGGCGGCCGAAAGGGCCGCCCGGCAGTCCGCCCCGAGTTCGGACAGCAGATGCCGCATGGTCGCCTCGAGCAGGTCGCTCTTGGCCCCGAAGTAATGATGCGCCAGCGCCGAAGACACCCCGGCGAGCCCCGCGATCTCCGACATGGTCACGTCGAGCGAGCCCCGCTCCCCGATCGCGGCAATCGCGGCGTCGATCAGCGCCTGACGGCGCACCGGCTGCATTCCGACCTTGGGCATGCGGGCTCCTGAATGGGAGGGAGCGTAGTTTTGATTGACGCGTCAATCAAGAAAAAACCGCGCTGCTGATGTATGGTTCCCCTGAACGGCGGTTCCGGGGCCGGTTGCCGATAGTCCGTTCATGGGTACGAGGAGCAGCTATCTGCCTTTGGCTGTGAGCCCCGGGCAGTGTTTGACGCCATAGCAGCCGGCAGGAGGGAGAAGCCCATGAGGCGCGGCAGACTTGCCGCCGCTGAACTCCTGTCGTTTGTCCTGCATCAAGCCGTTTCGGCTAGGAAGTTGTAAGCGAACCACCGTGGGCCCGCGCGGCATGGGCATCTAGGATCTCTAGTACTCGCATTCTCAGTCGTCTGTCATAGAGCTGCTTAGAAGGAACAGACATGGCCACAACTCCCGAGAGCGATCTGCCGCTGAACCTCGATCTTGCAGATGGCAATTCGCCCCGCGGGCGCCGATGGTTCCATAAGCGGTATCTGCTCGTCCTGTTGATCCCGGTCTTCATGTTCCTGGGCGGCGTGTTGGGAATGTATTTCCAGCCGGTCCCCATCCAGAAATTCTATGCGCTGACCGGACTACAGCCTGGCGGGGGCTCCGATTCGCCGATCGCGCTCCCTCCAAATGTCGAGCTTCCGGCGCAGATGGCCGAGACGATGCTGCCGTCCGACGTGGTCGGGCTCGCCCGCGTGATGCCGCGTGGCGACGTTTCGGTCGTTGCGGCACCCTATGGGGCCGGCGATGCGCGTCTTTCGGAACTGCTGGTCAGCGTCGGCGACCGGGTCGAACGCGGCGCGCCGGTGGCTCGCCTCGACAATCAGGCTGCTCTCGAAGGCGCCGTCCTCCTGGCAGAAGCGAATCTGGCCGTTCGCCAGGCCACGCTCCTCCAGACCCGAAGCGCGGTCGAGTCCAGTCGCGACGAGGCGCAGGCGACGCTCGACCAGGCGCGCGCCAATCTCCGCGAGGCCAGAGCCAATCTCGAGCGGACCGAAAAGCTCGCCGCCAGTGGCGTGGCGACCGGCGCAACACTCGATACGGCGCGCGCCGCCGCCCAGGACGCTACGCTGAGCGTAACGCGGGCAGAGGCAACGCTTGCTCGGTTCTCCTCGGTCGATCTGGACGCGCAGCCCGACGTGCTTGTCGCCAGCCGCAACGTCGCCGCAGCCGAGGCCGATCTTGCCCGCGTGAAGCTCGATACGCAGCGCGCTCTCGTGGTCGCACCGATAGCCGGGACAATCCTCGATATCAAAGCGACGCCGGGACAGCGTCCCCCGGCTGAAGGCATCATGGAAATGGGCGATACCAGTCAGATGATGGCGGAGGTCGAGATCTACCAGGACCGTATCGGCAGCGTAAAGCCGGGTCAGCCCGTCGAACTGGTTGCCGCCGCGCTGGGGCGGACGCTGCGCGGCACGGTCGAAAGCATCGGGCTGACGGTCGGCCGGCAGGGCCTCATCTCCGACGATGCGGCAGCGAACACGGATGCGAGGGTCATCCGCATTCTGGTGGCGCTTGACACCGCGTCGACAGAGATCGCGTCCGGCTACACGAACCTGGAGGTGATCGCCCGCATCGACACGTCGGCCGAGGCACGGACCGTGCGATGAGCCGTTTGCTGCAATGGCTGTTCGGACGTTTGCCAATCGGCTGGCTGCAACTGACCCATAACCGCACGCGCTTCGCCGCTGCGATCGCCGGCGTCGCCTTCGCCAACGTGCTCGTCTTCGTCCAGCTCGGCATCATGAATTCGATGGCAGTGGCGACGCTCAGGCCCTACGAGTTCTTCCGTGCCGACATCATCATCTCCGCTGCCGACGCCAATGCGCTCGCCGACGGGGGAAACGTCGCCCGCCAGTGGATGCTGCAGGCGCTGGCCGACGCGGACGTCACCGACGGCATGGGTCTCTTCCTCGCCAACGTGCCTTGGGATCGGGGACAGACGGACATCAGCCTGACAACCTTCGGGATCGATCCGTTCAAGCCGGACTTCATCGCCCCCGAGATCGCAGCCGACCTGAACCTTCTCCAGGTGAAGGATGCGGCGATCCTCGACCGGCGCGCACGCGGATTCAGCCGCGAGGAGGCCGTGGCCATCCGACCGCAGACGCCGCTTTCGTTCGAGACGGAGGGTCGCACCGTCACGGCCTACACGACCTTTTCCGGCGGCGGAGGGTTCGGCGGCGATGGCTACATGCTGGTCTCGGACCAGACCTTTCTGTCGCTGTTCCCCGCAAGAAGCTCGGCCGCTCCCGATCACGTCCTGCTACGCATCAGACCCGGAGCGCAGGCGGACCAGGTGTCGGAGCGCCTGCGCGGCCTCATCTCCGATTCCTCGCTGCGCATCCGCAGCTATGCGGACGCCATGGCCGAGGATCTGCGCTACCAGCAGACGCGCCGTCCCACCGGCGTGATCTTCGGCTTCGGCGTCTTCATTGGCGTGCTGGTCGGGCTGATCATCGTCTACCAGGTTCTTTCCACCGATGTTGCGGACCACTTGCGCGAATACGCGACGTTCAAGGCCATGGGCTACGGCCAGGGCTTCTTCCTCGGGATCGTCTTCGAGGAAGCCCTGGTGCTCGGCGTTCTCGGTTTCGTTCCGGGCCTGATCATCGGCACGACGATCCTGACGGTTATGGGCAAGGTGACGACGCTGCCGCTGTCGATGACCTCCATGATGGCGGTGTCCGTCTTCGTCGGCACGATCGTCGTCTCGTCGCTGTCGGGCGCGATCGCGACCCGGCGCGTCGCGGCGGCCGACCCCGCGGACCTGTTTTGATCATGGCCATGGAGGATCGCAACGTCATCGAAGTGCGCGGCCTGAATCACTGGTTCGGCACGGGCGACGCCCGCAAGCAGGCGCTCTACGATCTCGACCTGACGATCGAGGCCGGGAGCTTCACGGTCCTCATGGGACCATCCGGCTCCGGCAAGACGACCGTGCTCACCTTGCTGGGCTGTCTGCGCAGCGTGCAGGATGGCTCCGTTCGCCTGCTCGGGCAGGAGCTGAATGGCGCGAGTGAACCCACCCTGATAGCGCTCAGGCGGCGCCTCGGCTTCATCTTCCAGGCGCACAACCTGCATGAAAGCCTGACCGCGCTGCAGAACGTGATGATGGGCCTGCAGGTCCACGGCGGCATCCCGCATCGCCTCGCAGTCAGGGCGGCGACCCATGCGCTTGGCCTTGTCGGCTTGTCCGACCGTGTCGACTATCTGCCTGCCAACCTCTCGGGGGGCCAAAAGCAGCGGGTGGCGGTGGCACGCGCCCTCATCGGGAACCCTGCGCTCGTGCTGGCCGACGAGCCGACCGCAGCGCTCGACGCCGACAGTGCCGCCGAGGTGGTCGGTCTCCTCAAGCGGCTCGGCAGCGTCCGCGGCACGACCACCCTCCTCGTCACCCACGACAACCGGATACTCGAACGCGCGGATCGTATCCTCGTGCTCGAGGATGGTCGAATTGTCTCGGACACGATCGCATAAGCGCCCAACGTGAAAGCACAAACTGCGGCGAGAATCACCGCCACGCCTGCTGGACAGTGCTGCGATCAGACCGGCCAAGGAAAGACTGGTTTCCGGGTCCGCTCGCGGGTCACTGAAAGACCGGCCTGGGGGCGCGTTGCCACCGTGGTTTGTTGTGGCTCAGACCTTCACGGGTGTGCGAGTGTGCATGGCTTCCAGTCCCACCTCCAGCAAAATCAATCCCTTCCCACAACTCCGATCCCAATCCATCCCCGCCCCGGAAAGCTCGCTGACAATGGCCGCAGGTTACGGAAAGGGCCGGACATGGAATTTGCACGGCAGGACGATCGGACGCTGAGGCGCATTGCGGCGCTGCTCGTCGCGATGGCCGTGCTCGCCGAGCGCGCCGCGGGGCGGTCCTTTCTCGTCCGCTGGGTGGTTCTGTCCCTCCTGCGGCTCGCGGCGTCCGTGGCGGAGACGTTCGTCGTCGAGGTGACGCAGCTGGAGTGGCCGTGCCCCGACTGCGCGTGGGATTTCCGCGGCGACGCGCTCGATGCCGCGTGGCTCGCCCTGCGCTTGCGCGCGCTCGCGTCGGTGATCGAGGCCCTTGCGGGCCTGCCGTACGGGGTCGACGCATGGATTTCCCGCACCGTCCGCGAGTCGCGCGATCCCGCGCCGCGCGCGTATCTGGTTCTCGTGACGAACGCCGGGCGGAGGCTGGCGCCGGACACTTCCTGAGGCGAGGCGCTCTCTGGAAGAAATCGAATGGTCGATCGGGTTGGCCGCGCGGAAAAATCTCCGCGCGGCGCGGCGGGCGTTGCGTCGTTCGCCATCGTGATTGCTGGCGCGGGCGCGGAGCGGACGGCGGGGACCGAGGCCGCGGCGCATGTCACCTCCAAGGGTGATGCCGGATCGTCCAATACATGCTTTCTCCTTCTGAAAGCTGGGAACGATTTGACCGATGCCCTTCCTGGAACCCGTGATCGCGAGGCGGCGTGCCAGGCGCCCGCCTGCCGCGCGCGCGTCGGGGACGGCACCGTTCAAACAGTTCAATCTTGAACTGTTCCTTGTCCGGTGCCACATTTCGGGTAGACTAGGCCCGAACCTTTCCAGGGAGAGAAGTCCATGACTGCTGCCATCGTCGGCTGGGCGCATTCGCGCTTCGGCAAGCTCGAGGACGAGACGCTCGAGAGCATGATCGTCAAGGTCGCGACCGATGCGCTCGACCATGCCGGTATTGGTCCCGACGACGTCGACGAGATCGTGCTCGGCCACTTCAACGCCGGCTTCTCTCCCCAGGACTTTACCGCGAGCCTCGTGCTCCAGGCCGACGACCGTTTCCGCTTCAAGCCGGCGACGCGCGTGGAAAACGCCTGCGCCACGGGATCGGCCGCCGTCCGCCAGGGCATCCGCGCCATCGAGGCGGACGCCGCCCGCATCGTGCTGGTCGTCGGCGCCGAACAGATGACGAAGACCCCCGGCCCGGAGATTGGCAAGAACCTGCTCAAGGCCTCCTACCTGCCGGAGGACGGCGACACGCCGGCCGGCTTTGCCGGCGTCTTCGGCAAGATCGCCGCTGCCTATTTCCAGCGCCACGGCGACCAGTCCGACGCGCTGGCGAAGATCGCCGCCAAGAACCACAAGAACGGTGTCGACAATCCCTACGCCCAGATGCGCAAGGATTTCGGTTACGATTTCTGCCGCGCCGAGAGCGAGAAGAACCCCTATGTCGCCGGCCCGCTGAAGCGCACCGACTGCTCGCTCGTCTCCGACGGCGCGGCGGCGATCGTGCTCGCCGACATCCCCACCGCGCTCTCCATGCGCCGCGCGGTCGCATTCCGGGCCAACGAGCACGTCCAGGACTTTTTGCCGATGTCCAAGCGCGACATCCTCCTGTTCGAAGGCGGGGCGGAGGCCTGGAAGCGGGCGCTCGACAGGGCTCGGCTGACACTCGACGACCTCTCCTTCGTCGAGACGCACGACTGCTTCACCATCGCCGAGTTGATCGAATACGAAGCGATGGGGCTGGCGAAGCCGGGGCAGGGTGCCCGCGTGGTGGAAGAAGGTCTCACGGAGAAGAACGGCAAGCTTCCGGTCAACCCGTCCGGCGGCCTCAAGGCGAAGGGCCACCCGATCGGCGCCACCGGCGTTTCCATGCACGCCCTGACGGCCGCCCAGCTCACCGGCGAGGCGGGCGGCATCCAGGTGAAGAACGCCAAGCTCGGCGGCATCTTCAACATGGGCGGTGCAGCGGTTGCGAACTACGTGTCGATCCTCGAACGCATCAAATGAGGCCGGCCGCCGTCGTCACCGGCGGCGCCTCCGGTATCGGCCGCGCCGTGGTCGAGCGCCTGCTCGAAGACGGCTGGCCGGTAGCGGTACTTGATTCCGACCGCGCCGCCCTTGCAAACGCCGAGGGCGAACTCGACGGCGAGGAGGCCGTCTTCCTCAAGGCTGACATCACCGACGAGGAGGATGTCGCCGATGCCTTCGACGCCGTCGTCGACCGGATCGGGCCGGTCGGCGGGCTAGTCAACTCGGCCGGCATCGCTCGCGACCTGCCGCTGCGCGACACCAGTGCCGAACTCTTCCGCCGCATCCTCGACGTCAACCTCGTCGGCTCCTTCATCTGCGCCAGGGCGGCCTTGGAGCGGCGGGCCGACACGCTCTCGATCGTCAACATCGCATCGGTGTCGGGCCTGCGGGCCAATGCCGGCCGCGTCGCCTACGGCGCCTCGAAGGCGGGCGTGAAGCTGATGAGCGAAGTTATGGCGGTCGAACTCGGCGGCGAGGGCGTCCGCGTCAACTGCGTCGCCCCTGGTCCGATCGACACGCCCATGGTGGCGCAACTGCATCGCGCCGAGGACCGGGCCGACTGGCTTGCCCGCGTCCCGCAGGCGCGTTACGGCGAACCGGAGGAAGTCGCCGCCGCCATCGCCTTCCTGCTGTCGGCGGAGGCGAGCTACGTCAACGGCCAGACGCTGGCCGTCGATGGCGGCTTCCTGGCAGCCGGCATCATCCGCCGCGACCGCTGAACACCAATCGGAGAGACTTTTCATGCGCTTGATCGCCGCCACCTTCGGGATTGCCCTGCTGACGCAGGGGACCGCATTCGCCCAGGACGACGTCACCGTGCCCTACGTGCAGGCGTTTTGCAGCCTCGGCACCGTCGATGGCGGATCCGGCAGGGCCTATCTGGCGACGCCGGAACTGGGCGAGGCCATCAGGACGGCAATGGCCGAGAACGCAAGGCTTCAGGAGGCCGACCCGCAAGAGAAGCCCCCGCTCGGCGACGGGGTTCCCTGGCAGAGCTTCCAGGACGTGGCGCCCGCCTGCGAACCCGGCGCCGTCACGACCGAAGGCGAAAGGCTCGTCGCGGAAGTGAAGTATGGCTTCCCCGACTCCCCCGGCTCCGGCTGGGTCGACCGGCTCGTGCTCGTGAAGGCGCCCGACGGCGTGCTTTATGTCGACGATGTCCTTTACGGCGATACCGGCGAAGACCAGACGCTGCGCAAGACCCTCGCGGAAGCGTTCTCGCAGTAGGGCGGATCAGTTGTTCGGCAGGAGCTCCACCCGCCCGTAGGCCGGTATCTTCAGCGCCGGCCGCGAAAGGTCCAGACCCGCGACCAGGCCGAGGAAATGGATCTCCAACCCGCTGCGGACGCCCGCGGCGAAGCCGACAAGGCCGCCGAGGGTCGCGTGCACGTCGCGCCCGTCCGGCGCGATGTCGAACGAGGCGAAGCCGGGGGCGAAGTCGCGCCCCGTCGCGTTGGGTGGCAGGACCGCGCCGAGTTCCGGTGTCTCGCGCAGCACGTGGGCGACGAAGCTGTTCGAGTTCGGTCCCGGCCAGAGTCGGTAGTCGCCGTGCTGCGAGTAGGGATAGCCGGCGATCGCCCGCTCAACCTTCGGGATCAGCCTTTCGGCCTCCTCGCCGCTGACCGAGCGGACGACCCACGGAACGTTGGAATACCACCGCGCGTCGGCCGCATAGGCGTTGCGGCGGATCGGCGAGCCCCAGCCCACCTTGTCGTAACGCTCGTAGACGGCCGTGCCCGGCCGCTTGACGACCAGCCAGCTGTGCACGGCTAGCGCTCCCTTGAGGCCCCCGGTACGCGCCGCCATCACGTAGATTGCGGCCCCGTCACGGGCGGGCGGCGGCAGAACCCCGCTGGACGACCAGTCGGCCGATCGCCACGATCCGGGGCGGTCGAGCATCGACCACCATCCGGCCGTGGCGAAGGTCGGCGCGACGAACACGGCGAGCACGAACACGATCATCAGTCTGATCCGGCGCATCCGGAAAGCCTTTGCGTCTCGATCCCGAAAGGAATAGGTGCGGTTCTCCTCGTGGAACACTGACATCTTGGTGATGCTATGGCCAATCCCGTCCTGGTCGAAGTCCTGCGCGGCGCGGCCGTCGAAAGTTTCCATCGCGGATCGGTCGCCGTGGTCGACGCCGACGGCGCGACGGTCATCTCGCTCGGCGACATCGAACGGCCGGTCTTCCCGCGCTCGGCGGTGAAGGCGATCCAGGCGCTGCCGCTCCTCGAGAGCGGCGCGGCCGACGCCTATGGCTTCGGCGACCGCGAGATCGCGCTTGCCTGCGCCTCTCATTCGGGTGAACCCGAACATGCGAAACTTGCCGCCGGAATGCTAGATCGGGCCGGGCTCGACCGCGATGCGCTCGAATGCGGCACGCACTGGCCGCTCGGCGAGGCAGCCACGATCGACCTCGCCCGCAGCGGCGCCGAGCCCTTGCAGCTCCACAACAACTGTTCCGGCAAGCATTCCGGCTTCCTGTGCACCTGCCGGCACGCCGGCATCGATCATCGCGGTTATGTCGACTATGGCCACCGCATGCAGGCGATGCTGCGCGCTACGATGGAAGAGGTCACCGGCGCCATCCACGGCGAGGCCAACGTCGCGACAGACGGCTGCTCGATCCCCACATACGCCGTGCCGCTTCGCTCGCTGGCGCTCGGCTTCGCCCGCATGGCCACCGGCGTCGGCATGGGGTTGGAGCGGATCAAGGCGGCGAAGCGCATCTTCGCCGCCTGCATGGCCGAGCCGTTCTACGTGTCCGGCACCGGGCGGATGGACATGCTCTTGATGCAAGCGGGGCAGGGGCGCATCTTCGCCAAGACCGGGGCGGAAGCGGTCTACTGCGCGGCGCTCCCCGAACAAGGGCTGGGCATCGCGGTGAAGTGCGACGACGGCGCGACGCGGGCGGCCGAGACGATCGTAGCCTCCGTGCTCGCCGGGCTTCTTGCCTCGGATGACGGCCTGCGGACACGGCTGTCGGAACTGGCCGCTCCCGCCATCCGCAGCCGGCGCGGGGCCGTGGTGGGTCAGGTGCGGCCGGCAGAAGCGCTCACCGCGGCGCCAGACTGACAGCCGTGCCGAATGCTTTCGCTCAGCCGACGTGATTGCGCTCGACGGTGAGGTGGGCGTGGCCGTCATTGCCGATCCGCGCGAGGTCGCCTGTGGTCGCGTCCGCCCAGCGATAGCCGACGATCGCGCCGCGCCTCGCTTCCGATATGACGTTGTCCGAAATCACCACGGCGCCGGCGCCCTCGACCACCGAGACCGCGATGCCCGTACCGGCTTTGCGGATGACGTTTCCGGTCGCCGTCACGTTGCGCAGGTACGGCCCCCAGCCGAGATGCATGCCGTAGAGCGGCGCGTTCTCGATGATGTTGCCGGTGATTGCCGTATCCGCCTCCGCCGTGATGCCGACGCCGAAGCCCGGGGAGTCGGCGGGGTAGGGGCCCTCTTCGGAGAGGTTACGCACGACATTGCCGGAGCAGACGCCCAGGCGACCGCCTTCGTTGAAATTGACCATCGAAATGCCGTTCGCCGCGCCGTCGACGATGTTGTTCGAGATCACCGCGCCCTCGAACGCGAACTCCGAATAGATCGCCGTCTCTCCCGAGCGCAGGCAGGTGTTGCCCGATACCTGGATGTTGCCGCCACTGTTGGATCGGATGGCCGAGAAGGCACAGTCCGAGATGGAATTGCCCGAGACGATGACGCCGGCGCCGCGGAAGACGTTGATGCCGTTGCCGAACTGGCCGGTGCCGCCGTTGCGGGCGGCGATGCGCCGGATGCGGTTGCCGGTCACGATCGTGCCGTCGTCGCCGGTCTGCCACCGATGGACGAGGATGCCGCCATTGCCGCAGTCGTCGATCTCGTTGCCGGAGATCGTCATGCCCTGGGCCTCGACGCTGTAGATCCCGCTGTCGGCGGCGCCCGAAATGGCCGAGCGCTCGACGCGGCCGCCGACCCGCTCCAGCGCGACGGCGTTCTTGCTGCTGCCGATGAAACTGCAATTGTCGATGACGAGATGGCGCAAACGGCGCGCGTCGACCGTGCCCTGGACGTGGTCGCCGAGCCAGCGGTTGGCACCGTCGATCACGAGGCCGGAGAGCTCGATATGGTCGGCGCCCTCGGCGGCAAAGAGATGGCCGTCGCCGCCGTAGACAATGCGCGTCGCGCCCGGCGTGCCGCTGAGGACGACGCGGCGGGGCAGGGTGACGTTGGAGACGACGTAGTCGCCCGCGGGCAAGGCGATGGGGATGTCGCGGTCGGCTGCGGCCTGGAGCATGCGGCCGAAGGCCTTGCTCTGGTCGTCGTAGGTGCCGGGATAGACGCCGAGTTCGGTGGCGTCGATGGAGCCGCGGATCGACGCCGTCTCGAAGCCGGCCACACCGGCGGCCCGGCCCGCGACGGGGCCGACGAACAGGGCGCCTGCCGTGCCGGCCAAGCCGGCGAGAATGCGGCGCCTGTTCAGGATCGGTACGGTTCCGGTCTTCATGGACCGGCCCGTGCAGGAAGCGTGCCATCTCACCGCGCGGGTTGTATGCGGGTCCCGGAAGGTCTAGCCTTCGTTGATGAGCAGGGCATTCACCAGCAACGACGACAGTCTATCGGGCCTGAACGACATCGGCGAGCGGCCGGTCAGTACGCATCGCAACCTCGTCACGGCGCAGGGACTGGCCCATATCGACGCGCAGCTCGCAGAACTGCACGAGCTTTTCGCCCGGGCCGAGGCGGAAGGCGACCGCGAAAAGATTGCGCTCGTCTCGCGCGACTTGCGCTACTGGACGGCGCGCCGCGAGAGCGCGGAACTCTCGGTGCCGGAGCCCGGCAGCGACACCGTCCGGTTCGGGATGACGGTGACGATAGAGGACGAGGACGGCACAAGCCGCGTCTGGACGATCGTCGGCGAGGACGAGTCCGACGCCTCGCATGGCAAGATCAGCCATGCGTCGCCGATGGCGCAGGCGCTGTTCGGCAAGAAGGTCGGAGACGTGGCGACGGTGAGTGGCAAGGACTGGGAGATCGTGGCGCTCGCCTGACGGCGCCGGGACCCCAGGCAACGCGATCCGGCAGACGGCAAAGGACCGAGCGCCCGCGCGCTCGGCAAGGCCCACCATTCCCTATGCTGGAATGTCTCCCTCGGGTAGAAGGTGCCGTCGAACGAGACTTCCGGCGGCACCGGAAGACCCATCAGTCGGCTTCGGCCGGTGCGACGTCAACTTTCGGGGCTTCGATATTGGGCGTCTCGATGGTGACCTTTTCCGGTACATTGACGTCGATGCTGGCGGTACCCGTGCCGTCCAGCATTCCGCCTCCGAAGAGCCAGACGCCAAGAAGCAGGAGGACGACGAGTCCCCCGACGATAAACCATCCTGCGCCACTGCCGCCGCCGGTATGAACGACGGTTGTCCGTTCTTCCGGCACGATCGTAGTCCGTTCAATCCGTTCACCGGGTGTTGTGGTGGTAGTGTGTTCCTCTGTCTCGCGTATCATCTGCGGATCCTTCCTAGCCAGCCGTTCGCCGGCGTTTCGCCCTGACGCATCAACAACTTCGTCAACATCGTTCGGTTCCGGCTTATCCTTTTCGGGCTGAACTGAACCTATCCAAGAGGGAGTGGATCGATGGGGCGGAACCGAAGGAGACACACACTGTTGTAGTGGCCAGACTGTTGTAGTGGCCAGACCGGTTTGAAGGGCTCCGTTCTGATCAAGCAGTAGGGGCAGACCGAGATGCAAGCCACCCTTCCCCCCAAGCCATTGGGCAGCAGAAGTTTCGCGGGCAAGCGAAAAGCTCCATGGCGTAGAACGCGGTTCCCATTTGCGAGGAGACAGAAGCGCTCATCTCCCGTGCGAGATCTTCGCGACCGCTGGAACGAACAGTCATTAGCCCGGCAGTTCTTTTTTACAGGCGGCGTCGTTGCGATCACGGCCATGATCACGGTGGGAACAATCGTGACGGGCCTCATCGAAGAGGCAGTGACGAGAAACTCCGCGGCTTCCACCGCCCTCTACGTCGACAGCGTCATAGCACCCCTCCTGCCTGATATGCGTTCGACCGAAGGTCTTGGGGAGATGGAGAGCCGGGCACTCGATGAGACACTCGGCCAAGGCGCATTGGGTACCCGGCTGATGGCCTTCAGGTTGTGGCGTCCCGACGGCACGATCCTTTATTCGAAAGACAAGGAACTCATCGGCAAGACCCTTGATACGGACGAGACCCTCCGAGCCGCCTTCGCCGGCCGCATGGCCGCTCAGTTTGATCATCCGGGAGAAAGCGGAGGCATCGGCGGCGGCCACGGTGGCCTGCCTCTTCTGAAGATTTACAATCCTGTGCTGCAACCCTGGTCTGGCGAAGTCGTCGCGGTCCTCGAATTTCATGAACTTGCGACCGATTTCGCGCACGGACTTAGGCGGGCCCGGATCTACAGCTGGATTTCCGTGGCCACTGTGACGCTTGGCTTCTTCCTGACCCTGTCACTGGTCGTCTATCGCGGGAGTGTCACCATCGACCGGCAACGCCTGGCACTGCGCCGACGTGTCGGGGAACTGTCGCGGTTGTTGAACCAGAACAAGACATTGCACGAAAGGGTTCAGGGAGCCTCAAGGCGGGCAACCGCGCTGAATGAGACGCACCTGCGGCGGATAGGCTCCGATCTGCACGACGGCCCGGCGCAGCTTATCGCATTGGCGGCCTTGAGGCTCGACAGCGAAACGGTGCTTCGCGAAGACTTGCCCGCGGATGAACGGATGAGAGAGACGCATGCGGTCAAGTCCTATCTCGACGAGGCAATGAGGGAAATCCGCTCCATCTGCACCGGCCTCGTGCTCCCGCACATCGAGACGGCTGACCTCTCGAGCATTCTGAAGCGGGCCGTCCACAGCCATGAGAACCGCACGGGCACAAAGGTAGACCTTTGCATGTCCGGGCATGCGGTTGCTCTCGCCCCCTCGGAGAAGATCTGCATCTATCGCTTCGTCCAAGAGACGCTGAACAACAGCTACAAGCATGCTGGCGGCCTCAAACAGGAGGTGAGGCAAACATTGGAGGGGTCAAGTCTCAAGGTGGAGGTTGGGGATGCGGGGAGGGGGTTTGATCCCGCTACCGTTCTGCCCGAGAGCCTCGGGCTGGCCGGTCTGCGCGATCGTGTGGAAAGCCTTGGCGGCACGTTCCAGATCGCATCGTCGAGTGAAGGGACATGCGTAAAGATGGTTCTCAGTATCCAGGCAATGGAGCCGGAATGATGGCCGCCAACATCCGGGTTGCAGTGGTCGATGATCACCCGCTCCTCAGGGAGGGAGTCACCCGCAGTCTAAGGGAGATGAACGGCTTCGAGATTGTGGCAGAGGGTGCCAGCGGAGCAGACGCACGTCGTATCGTGGCGGAAGTCCAGCCGGATATCCTGATAATGGACATCTCGATGCCAGAGGGAGGGCTCGTCACCCTCCCGGTCGTTCTGGAAATCCGGCCATCGCAGAAAATCGTCATCCTCACGGTTTCTGAAGACAGCGATGACGTCTCGGCTGCGCTAAACAGCGGGGCGAATGGGTATGTGCTCAAGGGTGTCGGTACTCGGGGATTGGCCGAGGTCCTGCAGGCTGTATCGAGGGGCGAGACCTATGTTTCCCCCACGCTGTCGGCACGCCTGTTGTCTGATTTGAAATCGCGCCGAAGTGATGATCGAGAAACAACAGTATTGGCAGACTTGACTGAGCGCGAGCGCGAAGTCCTTGACCTAGTAGCCGCAGGCCTGAGCAACAAACGCGTGGCGCTCCGTCTCGATTTGCACGAGAAGACGGTAAAGCATCATATGACGCGCATTCTTTCGAAGCTGAATGTCAGCAACCGCACTGAAGCGGCGCTCTGGGTACATCGCAGAAGCGTGGAAGGATGAGTTTGGGTTATTCTCCGGCAAGGGATCGAAGCCTTTCCCGATCAGCGGTTTGGGCCGCCCGGTTTATTATCGTTCGCCCCCGGGCATCACGCATCTCATAGCGCCCACCAGAGAGCCGCTCCTGCATCCCGCTCGGATGTTGCACCTCGATCGACGTAGCGCTGACGCTGACGGTGGCGCCGGTCGAAATGCTGAAAGACCGAGGGCCGACATCCTTGGAGCTTGACGAGCCGGTCGAGGACTGACCACCTCCCTTGCCGTTGCCACCGCCCTTGCCTCCACCGCCCCCGCCGCCACCACTACCACCGCCGCCCCCGCCGCCGCCGCCTCCGCCGCCGCCGCCCCCGCCTCCGCCGCCGCCGCCGCCGCCGCCTTTTGCGTGCGCTGCCATACCCGACGCATCAAGGGAACCGGTGAACGCAAGTCTCTCGATCGGAGCAGCTATGAGCAAAGATATGGTGACGAGCGGCAGAAGCTTTCTTCTCACGGCCATATGCAACCTCCTCACGCACTGATTGATCCGCCCGGCATTCCGGCGACCGCTGCACGGTGGAAAAGCTATGAGGCGACGTAAGGTTCAATGTCTTCGAAGCGTGGCCGCACCGAAGGGCAGATCAGTCTGCATTTCCCGAGCGTTGAGGGCCCCGACAACAGAATGAGCCCACCGGTTCGCACAGCGAAAAGTTCCGGTGGGCTCGCTTGCGCGGGACAGGGCGGGGACGCGCAAGAAATCGTGTACTCGTGCAAAAGCCGTAGAGACGGCGGCGATGGCTAGCTGACCAGCATTCCCAGAACCATGAAGCCAAAGCTAATTCCAAACATCGGGAACAGCAGCCATCTGGCTTGGTAGACGCTCTTTTCCATGGGAACCTCCTGAAATCAGTTTGGCCGTAAAGAACGCTCCGGGAACATGGTTCCGGCACCGGCGCCCCATCGGACCTTTGAGTTTGATGCATAGGACCAAAGCCCTATGCATGTTTTCCAATGGTCCCAGTTCCCCATGGCCTGAGGTCTGAGTCCGGAACTGCCCATTCATCTCCCCGTTCTCGACCAGCTTCTGGCGCTTGCATCGAGCTCCCGAAGCACAAGCGCACGCATCATCCTGAGCAGCCCATGTCGAGCCGACGGATTCGCAATTCACGCCGCGACCTCGCCTACGGGCGGGCAAGTTCGAAGCTCTCTGTTCAATGAAGTGCAGCCGGTGAACCGGGGCCAGAACGTACGCCCTTCCAACCCAAGGAGAACCAATATGAAGACTCTCGTGCTCAAAAACATCGCCGTGGCATTGATGGCAGGCTCGGCACTCGTTGCCCTGCCGGCTTTCGCAGGGGACAAGGCCGGCGCTGACGCAGGCGCCAAGCTCATGCAGGAGGGCAAGGTTTTTAACGACGGCGCCGCCAAAACGAACGCGACCGCGAAGGCCCCCCGGATCAACGGCGCCGATGCGGATGCCCCTGCCGATGCAGATTCGACAGCTGGTGCGGCCTCGACGGACGAAGTGCTCAAGCCGAACGAACAATCGGCAAGCGAATATGCGCCCGGTCAGAAGCAGAAGGCCGGCGCGGCAGACAGCGCCTTTGATGCGGCACCCGGTCAGATGGAGAAGGACGGTGACGTCGACACGGCCTCTGAGGCCGCTCCCGGCCAGATGAAGAAGGAGGAAGGAGTATCTTCCGAAACCACGGCCAGCATCGATGTCTCCACCGAGCAAAAGACGGAGATCCGAGAGATCATCGTTGAAAGCGACATCGAGCCCGTCGAGGCCGACTTCCAGGTCGAACTCGGTGTATCGATCCCGTCCACCATCACCTTGCATACTTTGCCGCCACGGGTCGTGGAGATCGTCCCCGTTTATGAGGACTACCGGTACTTCGTCCTGGCAGATGGCCGCATCGTGATTGTCGAGCCCGCGACGCTCGAGATCGTCTACGTCCTCGCTGTGTGAGGACCTGAACCCGAGCCGGTGCGGTTTCTCCGGCACAATCGACAGAGACATGAGTAGGAAAGAATTATGGAACGTTTCAGAGCAAGCGTGGCACTTGGAGGACTACTCGCCTTTGCGGGGCCGGCACTCGCCCAGTTCGATGCTACGGCAACGACGGACCTGAATATCCGCAGTGGACCCGGGCCTCAGTACGAGGTTGTTGGTGCCATTGGCGCGTCCGAGGCGGCCACGGTGAACGGCTGCCTGCAGGGAAGCAAATGGTGTCAGGTCACGCACAATGGCATCATCGGCTGGGCGTACTCGGAGTACCTGGCCGGCGATTTCGGCGGCGAACGGGTCGTGATCTCGGCGGCGCCCGCGACGGCGCAAGTTCCTGTGGTCGATTATGATCAGACGGCGAGCACCAATGCCACGGTCGGTGCCGCCGGCGGTGCGATCGCCGGTGCGCTCATCGGTGGACCGGTCGGAGCTGCAATCGGTGGTGTCGCCGGTGCTGCCACGGGTGCCGCTGTAACCCCGCCCGACACCGTGCGCACCTACGTGGTCGAGAATCGGCCCGATCCAGTTTATCTCGAAGGCGAAGTGGTCGTCGGCGCTGGTCTGCCGGATACGGTGGAACTGCGTGAGATCCCCGACTACGAGTATCGCTATCACTATGTGAACAGTCAGCCGGTACTGGTCGATCCCCGGACCCGTCGGATCGTCTACGTGTATCGCTGACGAGGCCGGTTTCGTGGCGCCCGGAAACTCCCGGGCGGCACGAAGCTTTCGCACCTATGCGAAGCCTCTGCAAAGCCGGGCTCCGCCATACTGGGGCGCGTTGCCTCCGAATTAGGCATTGCCACAAACGGGCAGTTTCGCGGCGTAGCGCCCGAAACCCGCCGGTCCGTTCCCTTCCCCGTCCCGGACGTTCGGAACTGAAACGGATTAGGGGTACTCCGCTCACCCTTCCGCCCCCGTCGCACAATCCCCGGAGAATGCAGGCGCGCCCGGTCTGGCCTTCTCGACAACCGATGGCGAAAATGGTTTTGTGCCGGTGCTCCGGGACTGCCCGAGCGACCCGCCCCGATTCTTGCCGCAATCTTCCGCAGATGCAGAGCATGACCGAGTTCCGACCAGAGATTCAAGGGCTGCGGGCGGTCGCCGTCGTTCTCGTGGTGCTGTTCCACGTCAAGGCGGTTTTCGTCGCAGGCGGTTTCGTCGGAGTCGACGTATTCTTCGTGATCAGCGGTTTCCTGATCACGCGCAAGCTCGTCGGCGAGATAGACGCGCGTGGGTCGATCGACATCCCGCTCTTCCTCGCCGGGCGGATGCGCAGGCTGTTCCCCGCCCTCTTCGCCACGCTTGCGGCAACCTTCGCCGCCTCCTACTACCTTCTCTCTCCCGACGGTTTGCAGAGGTATGCCGCCGGCGCCTTTCACGCCCTTCTCTATGTCTCGAACGTCTTCTACTGGAACGAGAGCGGATATTTCGACGCGGCGGCCTATTCGAAGCCGGATCTGCACACATGGTCGCTGAGCGTCGAGGAGCAGTTCTACTGGTTCTGGCCGCTGCTGCTCCTGCTCGTCAGGAAGCGAAGCCGGCTCGGTCTGCTCGTCCTGGTCTCTCTCGTGTTCTGGGCGAGCCTGCTCCTGAACTACGTCTTCTCCTGGGTGCCTCCCCGGTTGATCGGAACCTGGACGCCCCTTCTCTGGCCGCTCGTGGTGAAGGGGGATACCGCGATCTTCTTCCTCATGCCGTTCCGCATGTTCGAATTCGCGATCGGGGCCCTGTGCTTCCTCGCGAGCGAGCGGTACGCGCCGAGACCCGGCGCAGCGACGGCGCTGCAGGCGGCCGGGCTCGTCATGATCGGCGCGGCCGCGGTGTTCCTGACGGAGGAGACCCGGTTCCCGGGCGCCGCCGCGTTGCTGCCCTGCGTGGGAACGGCGCTGGTCATTCTGGGCGGTGAGAAGAGCCGCGCGAGCTTCCTGTTGACCAATCGGGTGACCGACTGGATCGGCCGGTCGAGCTACTCGATCTATCTCGTCCACTGGCCGGTCATCGTTCTCTATCTCGCGTTCAGACTCAAGACGGGGATCGACGTGCTCGAGGCGACATTGCTTTTCGTCGCGTCGCTTCTCCTCGGCTACGTCCTTTACGCCGCGGTCGAGTTTCCGTTCTGGAAACGCCGCTATCTGCGCGACATGGCACCGGCGCCGTTTACGATGCTCTCCCTGCTCTGCGCCCTGGTCCTGGTGCTTCCACTCGCGCATGCGTGGGCGAACGGCGGCTGGGGATGGCGCTTCGGGCCTTATGGAGACCGCTTCAACCTGGAGGCCTTGCAGCAGGAAACCGTCCGCTACGAGCAGATGCACGTCTCGTACGGCCGGTTCGACCGGGGCCGGAAGGTCCTGGTCATTGGCGACAGCCACGGGCGGGATGTCGCCAACGGTCTGCACCAGGTGCTTCCCGAGGACAGGTACGACGTGAAGTGGCTCCCTTTGCTCGCAATTTGTATTCAGCCCACGGCACTCGATCGGCCGCTCACCGAAACCTGCCCCCAGCGTTGGAAAGCGGTTCGCACCTCGCATCTGGTAGCTCAGGCAGACGTAATAGTGTTTTCGTTCCGATGGTGGGTCGAGGGAGCGAAGCAGGCCCACACCATGCTACTGGAACTTAAGCGGCTTTCCAAAGTGCCGACGGTTCGGCTGCTGGTTACCGGCCGCGTAATCGAGCCGGCGGGTTTCCCGGAAAGCGCTGTCTGGAAGATCAAAGCGGGTTTGTCCCCCAGCGCCATCAACAACCAGTTTTCCGTTTCGTTCTCGTACGTGGATCTCGTGGACAAGACACTCATGGACGCTGTCAGTAGGGCGAACATCCCTGGCGCCATGTTCTGGCGCAAGCTACCGAGCCAGTGCCCCAACCAAAAGTGCCGCTTCATCGATGAGGGAAGAAACCTTCTGATGTGGGACAATCAACATTTCACACTGACGGGCGCGCGGGATCTGGCGCAGGATCTCGTCCGCACGTTTCCCGGGATGTTTCCGCAGTGACGCGGGCCGAGCGAAAACGGAGCTACCCGTATCCGATCATTGAAGACGAGAAGCAGATCTGCGGCGGCCGGTGCCGTCTGATATTTTCCGTCAACGAATGGCTGGTCCTTCGCAGAGGTCTACCCCTCCAGTAGCCTGTCCATCAGCTTCTCCGCCGCTTCCGGGATCACCGTGCCGGGCGGGAAGATGGCCGTTGCGCCGGCTTCGAGCACGGCGTCGAAATCGTCGGGCGGGATGACGCCGCCGGCGACGATCATGATGTCTTGTCGGCCGAGGCGGGCGAGGGCCTCCTTCAGTTCGGGTATGAGCGTCAGGTGGCCGGCGGCGAGCGAGGAGGCGCCGACGATGTGGACGTCGTGTTCGGCTGCGAGTTTCGCGATCTCCTCCGGCGTCTGGAACATGGCACCGACGGTGACGTCGAAGCCGAGATCGGCAAACGCGGTAGCGATGACCTTCTGGCCGCGGTCGTGGCCGTCCTGGCCCATCTTGGCCACCAGGATGCGCGGCGCGGCCCCGGTCTTCTTGCGGAACTCCTCGACCTTTTCCTGGACGCGCGGGATCGCCGGGATCTCGCCTGCTTCCTTCCGGTAGACGCCGCTGATGGTCTGCACCTTGGCGACGTGGCGACCGAACACCTTTTCCAACGCCAGCGAAATCTCGCCGACCGTCGCCTTGGCGCGCGCCGCCTTGATGGCGAATTCGAGCAGGTTGCCACCCCCGCCCGCCGCTTGGGTCAGCGCCGCGAGCGCTGTCTCGACGGCGGCCACGTCGCGCGTGCCTTTCAATTCCTGAAGCTTGGAAAGCTGTCGGGCCCTTACCTGCGCATTGTCGACCTTGAGAACGTCGACCTCGATCTCCTCCGATGGCTGGAAGGCGTTGACGCCGATCAGGCTCTGCCGGCCGGAATCGATGCGCGCCTGGGTCCGCGCCGCGGCCTCCTCGATGCGCATCTTTGGAATGCCCTTCTCGATCGCTGACGCCATCCCGCCGAGGCTCTCGACCTCCTCGATGTGGGCGAGCGCGCGGGCAGCGAGATCGTGCGTCAGCTTCTCCATGAAGGCGGAGCCGCCCCATGGATCGATGATGCGCGTGGTGCCGGTCTCCTTCTGCAGGATCAGCTGCGTGTTGCGGGCGATGCGGGCGGAATGGTCGGTCGGCAACGCCAGCGCCTCGTCGAACGCATTGGTGTGGAGCGACTGCGTGCCGCCTTGCGTGGCGGCCATCGCCTCGATCATGGTGCGCACGATGTTGTTGTAGGGGTCTTGCGCCGTCAGCGACCAGCCGGACGTCTGCGTGTGCGCGCGAAGCGCGAGGGACTTCTCGCTTTTCGGCGAAAAGTTCTTCTGCATCAGCGTCGCCCAGATGAGGCGGCCGGCGCGCTGCTTGGCGACCTCCATGAAGAAGTTCATGCCGGCGTTCCAGAAGAACGACAGGCGCGGGGCGAAGTCGTCGACGTCGAGCCCGGCGGCGACGCCGGCGCGGACGTATTCGATCCCGTCGGCGATTGTGTAGGCGAGTTCGAGGTCGAGCGTCGCGCCCGCCTCCTGGATGTGATAGCCGGAGATCGAGATCGAGTTGAACTTCGGCATCTCCCTCGATGTATATGAAAAGATGTCGGAGATGATCCGCATCGAGGGCTTCGGCGGATAGATGTAGGTGTTGCGGACCATGAACTCCTTGAGGATGTCGTTCTGGATGGTCCCGGCGAGATCCTTGTGGGCGACACCCTGTTCCTCGGCCGCCACGACGTAGAGCGCCATGATCGGCAGCACCGCGCCGTTCATGGTCATCGACACCGTCATCTGGTCGAGCGGGATGCCGTCGAACAATTGCCGCATGTCGAGGATCGAATCGATCGCCACGCCCGCCATGCCGACGTCGCCCGCAACGCGCGGGTGGTCAGAATCGTAGCCGCGGTGGGTGGCGAGGTCGAAGGCGACCGAGAGGCCCTTCTGCCCGCCCGCGAGGTTGCGGCGGTAGAAGGCATTGGATTCTTCCGCCGTCGAAAAGCCCGCATACTGCCGAATCGTCCATGGCTGCTGGACGTACATGGTCGGATAGGGGCCGCGCAGGTAGGGCGCCATCCCGGGCCAGGTGTCGAGGAACGGCAGTCCCGCGAGATCCTCCTCGCCGTAGATCCGCTTGATCGGAATGCCTTCCGGCGTGTTCCAGACGTCGTCCTGCGACGCCGCGCCGCGGGCCGGCTTTTCCCAGTCGATGGTGGAGAAATCGGGGATCATGCGCCTGCTCCCAGCGTCTCGTCGATGCGGATCGGCGCCAGCCTCTCGCAATGGACGACGCCATCCTCGACCGGCGTGGGCGCCTCCGAGGGGAGGGTGCGGACCGGACGGTCCCTGTCCGGCGGAAACAGCGTCGTTCCGACGATGGCGCGGCTGCCATCCTCGTATCGGCGCGTCTGCGCCTCGCGAGCAGCGGCGACGCGCGACTGGAATTTTCCGGCGGCGAGGCTGTCGAGGATGCCGCCCTCCTCCTCGATCCTGCGGAACTCGTTCCAGGCCTCCTCGCAGAGTGCCTCTGTCAGATGGGCGATCCCGCCCGACCCGGAGGCCGGATCATTGACGAATCCGACATTCGACTCTTCCGCCAGGACGAGTTGCGTGTTCCGCGCCACACGGCGCGCGAACCTGTCGGGCAGACCGTGGGCGAGGGTGTGCGGCAGGACGCTAATCGAATCCGCCCCGCCGACGGCGGCGGAAAACACCGCGATCGTGGAACGCAGGATGTTGGTCTCGGGATCCTTGCGCGTCAGCATGCGCCAGGACGTCTCGGCATGGATCGTGCCGGCGGAGGGCTCGATCGAGCAGACTTCCTGGATGCGCGACCACAAGCGCCGCGCGGCGCGCAGCTTGGCGATCGTGAGGTACTGGTCCTGGTTTGCCGCAACCGCAAACCCGACATGCGGGGCCGCGTAGACGAGCGGCTGGCGTGCCGCCTCGAACATGCGCATGTGCGAGACCGCCGAAGCGATGACGAAGCCCAGTTCTTGGGCTTCGGTGGCCCCGGCATTGTGGCAGACCCGGCCGTCGGCTTCGAGAAGCACGCTGGGGATGCCGAGCGCGAAGAAGTGCGAGAGTGACTGGGGCATGGAGGCCTTGAGTGCCTCGACCGACATGCGCAGCCTGCCGGTTCCGGCAAAACTCGCCGCCGGATCGATGCCGAAGCAGAGGTTGATCCTGGCGGGATCGGCGTGACGCTTGCCGAGATAGGCGACGAGCCATTCGGCCGAGACCCTGCTGAGGGAATGGGTATCGATCCTGAGGTCGAGCCGGTTCAAAGGGACGTTGTCGAGCGCGCGTGCCAGTGCGTCCGCAGAGGCGGGGAGCCCGTGGCCGAAGGCATTCGGCGCGCCCTCGAAGACGATGGACAGGCCCGTTGCGCCGCCGGCGAGGTCCTCGAGCGCCTGACGGTTGGCACGCGCGGGATCGGTGTCGTCGACGCGCTGGACGATCTTCCAGGTTCCGGCCTTGTCGTGGCGCGAGATCGGCATCGGCTGCGGCGAGCGGGCATAGATCGGCTCGATCCGGATGCCGTCGCCGGTCCGAGAGACCAGCGTGCGGTCGTAGTCGGCGCCCTTCAGCGCCTTGGCGGCCAGCGCGCGCCATTTCGTCTCGTCGCCCGGCGGGAACGCCGCCTCACGGAGCAAATCGGGGATCATCTGTCTTCCGTATCAATTCTGGCCGCCGCACGTCGTCCGGGCGCCAGAGTAAGGCGCATGAGGGATGGCTGCAACAAAGGTTGCGGCGCAAATCGCATGTTAGGCATCCCCCCGGATCGGCCGACGCCGGTCAGTATCCATCGACCGCGTGCCGGATGCAGCGCGGTCTTCTCCGATTACAATCGGCGGCACATGATGCGCAACAGGACTCTGGCGAGAGAAGCGCAATGCCGTTGTGAGGCCGGCGGCGCGTGTCTATACCTTGGGCAGGGCCGCCTGCCGCGGCACGCATGGAGGGGATTGCCGGATGGCGGAAGAAGAGAGCCTCTTTCTGGGGGCGAGCAGAAGGCCGGACGATTCCTACCAGAGGCCGGAAACGCTGCTCCTGCGCTATGCCAACAGGCACGGGCTCGTCACCGGCGCGACGGGAACGGGCAAGACGGTCACACTGCAGATCCTGGCCGAAAGTTTCTCGAATGCCGGGGTTCCCGTCTTCTGCGCCGACATCAAGGGAGATCTCTCCGGCATCGCCGCCATCGGCGAGGCAAAGGATTTCCTCGTCAAGCGGGCAGGGCAGGTGAAGCTCGACCCCTATGAGTTCCAGGAATTCCCGGTGATCTTCTGGGACCTCTTCGGGGAGAAGGGGCATCCGATCCGGGCCACCATCTCCGAGATGGGGCCGCTGCTTCTGTCGCGCCTGATGAACCTTTCCGACGCGCAGGAGGGCGTGATGAACATCGCCTTCCGCATCGCCGACGAGGAGGGGCTCCTGCTCCTCGACCTGAAGGACCTCCAGGCGATGCTCGCCCATATCGCCGATCGCGCCGACGAGATCGGCCGCAAGTACGGCAACGTCTCGAAGGCCTCGGTGGGCGCTATCCAGCGGTCGCTCCTGGTGCTGGAACAGCAGGGCGGGGAAAATTTCTTCGGCGAGCCGGCGCTGCGCATCGAGGACCTGATGCGCACGACCCGCGACGGGCGCGGCGCGATCAACGTGCTCGCCGCCGACAAGCTGATGATGAACCCGCGGCTCTACGCGACCTTTCTTCTCTGGCTGATGTCGGAACTCTTCGAAGCGCTTCCCGAGATCGGCGATCCCGACCGTCCGCGCCTGGTTTTCTTCTTCGACGAAGCGCACCTCCTCTTCGACGAGGCGCCGAAGATCCTCATCGACAGGGTGGAGCAGGTGGTGCGGTTGATCCGCTCGAAAGGCGTGGGCGTCTATTTCGTTACTCAGAACCCGCTGGACGTGCCCGAGACGGTGCTGGCGCAGCTCGGAAACCGCATCCAGCACGCGCTGCGGGCCTATACGCCGCGTGAACAGAAGGCGGTGCGGGCTTCGGCGGAGACGTTCCGGCCCAACCCGGATTTCGACTGCGCGGAAGCGATCACCCAGCTCGGCGTCGGCGAGGCGCTGGTCTCGACGCTGGAAGCCAAAGGCATTCCCTCGATGGTGCAGCGGACACTGATACGGCCGCCGTCGTCGCGGCTGGGACCGCTGACCGACCCGGAGCGCGAGAAGCTACAGGCGCTGAGCCCGGTGGCGGGGCAGTATGACAAGCCCGTCGACCGCGAATCGGCTTTCGAGATGCTGGAGAAGAAGGCGGCCGAGGCGGCGCGCGCGGAACAGGAAGCGCAGGAGAGCGAGGAGGCAGCCCCGGCCGATTCCGGACGGGGGAGAACGCGCTGGACCCTGCCCGATTTCGAAGGCGGAGGTGGGTCAAGAGACCGCGACGACGACGATTTCGAGGAGGATTATCGCCGCCGCCGGTCGTCCCGGACGCGGTCGGCGCCCAAGCCGCGGACGTCGAACCGGCAGACGGTGGCGGAGGCGGCGATCAAGTCGGTGGTGCGATCGGTGGGAAGCTCGCTGGGGCGGGCGCTGGTGCGCGGCGTGCTGGGGAGCTTGAAGAGAGGTCGGTGAGCCGAGGGCCGGACAAGCTCCGGCGTAGAGTGGGTATGCGGATTGAAGCCACCGGGTGGCGCTCATGCAGAGCGTGAGCCCGGAGCCGATGGTCGGCGCACCGCCCCCGGTCGCGCTCTGACGGCTACCTCCGTGAGCACCGGGAGTTTGCCCGTTTTCGCGACCGCGCGGGCCCACTGAACTTTTACCCGTGGTCGCGTCGACGGCCGGCGCAACCGAATTGCCATCCTGGGGTTCTATGGATGGCATGGGGACGACAATGGCGCCGCGTACAACTTCTCTTCTGGTACTGTTCGGCGGGCTTGCGGCTCTGTTGCTGCTGGCACCCGACGTCCTGTTGATCGTCTTCGCAGGCGTTCTCCTGGCAGTCCTGCTCCGCGGCGGCGGTCACTGGATCGCGCAGAAGCTCGGGATTGCAGACGGTGTGGGAATAGGTCTGTTCCTGCTCGGCGTGATCGCAGCTTTCGCGGTATTCGGTCTGGCCGTCGCGCCCTCGATCGCCGATCAGATCGATGAACTGTCACATCGGCTTCCCGAAGCTTTCGACACCGTCAGGCAGAGGATCGAGGAATACTCCTGGGGGCCAGGCCTGCTCGACCACCTGATACCGGAGAGCTTGGCATCATCCGAGGGGCGGACGGCAGCCGTGTCGGCCGTTTCCTCGACATTCGGCGCGCTCGGCAATGCAGTCGTCATCCTGTTCATCGGTCTCTATGGGGCATTGGACCCCGGGGTCTATCGACGCGGTTTCGTCAAGCTGATCGCTCCCTCGATCCGGGACCGGGGCGACGAGGTGTTGTCCAAAGTCGCCGCAACCCTGCGCAACTGGCTCACGGCCCAACTAATGGCCATGGCGGTAGTAGGAGTACTGACCGGAACCGGCCTGTGGATCGCCGGCGTGCCGCTCGCCTTCGCGCTTGGGTTGATCGCCGGACTTCTTGCCTTCATTCCGAATATCGGGCCGGTGTTAGCCATCGCGCCGGCGCTGCTGCTCGCCTTGCCCGAAGGCCAGAAAACGGTGCTAATCGTGCTGGGTATCTACATCGGGGTTCAGGCTCTGGAAAGTTATGTCGTGACCCCACTCCTCCAGCAGGAGAAGGTATCCCTGCCGCCGGCGCTCGTCATCGCCGTGCAGCTTCTGTTCGGCGTGCTCTTCGGCATTCTGGGCCTCGCCCTGGCCACGCCGATCACGGCCGCCGCCATGACGATCATCGGTCTTGTCTATGTGAGCGCCTATCTCGACCGGGAAAATGACCCGCAGCAGGGGGGCGGGGACCGATGAGCCGGCGGATCGTCGGAGTGGCTGGCGAGCTACGCGTGCCAGGACAATCAAAACGCCTCCGCGTCGCCGCGACTCGTCGAAGAATCGATCCCTGACGTCATCGCCCCTGCTCCGGGAAACCGATCAGGTGCTGGAGCGTTCGTAGAAGTGACAAAGGAGATTTTCATGCTCAAATTCATCGGTGGAACAATCGGCTTTATCTTTCTGATCGGCCTGCTGGTCGTGATCGGCATTCTGATGTTAATCTTTTGATCCCGACATCCCGACGTTCAAAGGCCCGGTCGGAGACTTCAAGCAACCAAGAACCCGCCGGACAGGTTTCGGCTTAATCCAGGCGGACATTCAGGTGCACCGAAGCGTCGGCTTTGGGCACCTTTAGAGGGTGAGCTCAATTCCCGCTGCGGCACCACACTGAGATGGTGCCGCGGGGATAGGGATGGCGGGACTGGCTACACCGTTCCGACACCGCTCGTGACCAGGATCGGCGAACCGTCGGCCACGCGGCTGTAGAGATCGATGACGTCCTGGTTGATCATCCTGACGCAGCCGGACGAGACGGACTTGCCGATCGACCACCATTCCGGGGAGCCGTGGACGCGGTAGAGCGTGTCAGCGCCATCCTGGAAGATATAGAGCGCACGCGCGCCGAGCGGGTTGTCGAGGCCGGGCGGCATGCCGCCATTGTCGGCGCTGTATTTCGCCAATTCCGGCTGGCGCGCGATCATCTCCTCTGGCGGCGTCCAGGTGGGCCATGCCTGCTTCCACTGGATGACGGCGCGGCCGGACCATGCGAATCCGTCGCGTCCCAGGCCGACGCCGTAGCGCAGCGCCCGGCCGCCGGGCTCCACAAGATAGAGATAGTGCTGCGAGGTATCGACCACGATGGTGCCGGGGGCCTCGCCCGTCGGGTCGGCCACGTACTGGCGCAGCAGGCGGGAATCGATCTCGCGGTACGGTACGGCGGGAATCTCGTACCCCGCGTCGACCCGCGCGGCGTAAATCTGCGGATAGTCGAAGTCGGAAGCGTATTCGGGTTCGGGGCGGATCGAACTGACGACGCGGGGGCTGCGGGGGCCCATGCTCGTACACGCCGAAAGCGCGACCTGCGATGCCGCGAGTGCACCGGCGGAAAGGAGGAAGCGCCTCGACATCAGGGGCGGGGTGATAGTTTTTACGGTCATGGGTGCGAACGATCCTGGTTGACGCACGACAACGCCGCACAGGGCGAAGGGTTTCCTGACCGGATGCAGCTGGTGCCGGAAAGGGTTTCAGCCGATCTGCCGCAGGCTTTCCAGCGAGGGCAAGATGATCGCCGGCGGATGGTCGAGGTACTCGTCTGGTTGATTACTACGGTTGATCCAGACCGTGCGGAAGCCGAAGCGCGTGGCGCCGGCGATGTCCCACCGGTTCGAGGACTGAAAGGACACGGCGTCGGGGTAGAGGCGCCACGCCGTGGTGACCATGTCGTAGACGCCTGGATCGGTCTTGAAGCGCTTGACGTCGTCAACCGAGAACACATCGTCGAGCACCAGGTCGAGGCCGGCCGATCTGACAGCCGCGTCGAGCATAGCGCGCGAGCCGTTTGAAAGGATGGCGAGACGGGCGCCGTCTTCCTTCAATCCCTTCAGCACGGCGGGCACTTCCGGATAACAGTCGAGTTTCCAGTAGGCATCGAGGAGGTTCTGTCGCTGTGCGGTGTCGGCAGACGGGACCTTCGCATAGGCGAAGTCGAGCGCCTGCTCGGTCAGTTGCCAGAAATCCGCAAAGTCGCCCATCAGGGTGCGGACCCAGGAATATTCGAGCTGCTTGGCGCGCCAGATCTCCGACAGAAGCTGCGCGTCCGGCCCGACCGCATCGGCATGGCGCCGCACCGCGGCGTGGACGTCGAAAAGCGTGCCATAGGCATCGAAGACGAAGGCTGTGTGTCGCATGAGGAGGAGCCGTTCCGGTTCGGTCGACTTGACCCGATGGGCCCGTGCCGGTCAAGACCCCGCTGGTGCAAGAGAATTGAGGAGAAGGGCGATTGACGCCCGAAGCGCAGCCGCTATCCATAGGCCGCAAAACCGGAAGGTGGAAACACATGGCGGTCGATACCAAAGCACAGAGCCTCACCTGGACCTTCGTCGACGGCGACTGGCACGAAGGCAACGTGGCTCTGATCGGGCCACGCAGCCACGCGATGTGGCTCGGCACCAGCGTCTTCGACGGCGCCCGCTGGTTCGAGGACGTGGCGCCGGACCTCGACCGGCATGCCGCTCGCGTGAACGCATCGGCGCTGGCGCTCGGGCTCAAGCCGACCATGACCGCCGACGCGATCGTCGAGCTCACCTGGGAAGGCCTGAAGAAGTTCGACGGCAAGACCGCCGTCTACATCCGCCCGATGTACTGGGCCGAGCATGGCGGCTACATGGGCGTTCCGGCCGATCCCCAGTCGACCCGGTTCTGCCTCTGCCTCTACGAGGCGCCGATGATTTCGCCGTCCGGCTTTTCCGTCACCGTGTCGCCCTTCCGGCGCCCGACGATCGAGACGATGCCGACTAACGCCAAGGCCGGCTGCCTCTATCCCAACAACGGCCGCGCCATCGTGGAAGCGAAGTCGCGCGGTTTCGACAATGCGCTGGTGCTCGACATGCTGGGCAACGTGGCCGAGACGGGCACGTCGAACATCTTCATGGTCCGCGACGGCGTCGTGTTCACGCCGGTCGAGAACGGCACGTTCCTGTCGGGCATCACCCGCGCGCGCGCCATCGAACTGCTTTCCGATGCGGGAACGCGCGTGGTGGAAAAGACCCTGAAGCTAGCCGACTTCCTGAACGCCGACGAGATATTCTCGACCGGCAACCACTCGAAGGTGGTCCCGATCATCCGAATCGAGGACCGCCAGTTGCAGCCTGGGCCGGTGGCCAAGAAGGCGCGCGACCTCTATTGGGAGTGGGCGCACTCGGTTTGAGACGGAAAGGCCCCTTCCCGAGGGGGCAGCACGGTTGTCTGGCGCCGGCGAAAACCTATTCTTATGTCCGGCACGTCATTTCATTCATAGAGGAGATCGATCATGGCTTTTGAACTTCCCGCACTGCCTTACGACTACGAGGCACTCCAGCCCTACATGTCGCGCGAGACCCTCGAGTATCATCACGACAAGCACCACAAGGCGTATGTCGACAAGGGCAACGAACTCGCCGCGGCGGCCGGCATGGAGAACCTGTCGCTGGAGGAGATCGTCAAGCAGTCCTTCGGCAAGAACCAGCCGCTCTTCAACAATGCCGGCCAGCACTACAACCACATCCATTTCTGGAAGTGGATGAAGAAGGGCGGCGGCGGCAAGAGCCTGCCCGGAGCGCTCCAGAAGGCCTTCGACAGCGACCTCGGAGGTTACGACAAGTTCAAGTCCGACTTCGTGGCGGCGGGCGTGGGGCAGTTCGGTTCGGGCTGGGCCTGGGTGGCGGTCAAGAACGGCAAGCTCGAGATCATGAAGACGCCGAACGGCGAGAACCCGCTCGTCCACGGCGCCACGCCGATCCTGGGCGTCGATGTCTGGGAGCATTCCTATTACATCGACTACCGCAACGCGCGGCCGAAGTATCTCGAGGCCTTTGTCGACAACCTCATCAACTGGGACCACGTTCTGGACTGCTACGAAAAGGCCAGCTGAACCCGAGAACGAACCGAACGCCCCGGATCATGTCCGGGGCGATTTCGTTGACAGTCTGTCGACCAAGCCGATACCACCGCTCACGCGAGCGTGAACGCGCGTGAACGCAAAACCGGACATTATCCCCTTGGGATACCTCACGTTTCCCCAGCAAGGCTGAGCTCAGCAAGGTACCGGAGGATTTCGCATGAAGACGTTTCTACTCGCCGTCACCACCTTCACCCTCGTATCGGGCGCATCGTTCGCCGATCCGCACGAGGATCGGGTGGCGCTGATGAAGTCCTTCGGCCAGCAACTCGGGCAACTGGCTCCCATGGCAAAGGGTGAGAAGCCGTTCGATGCGGCCGCGACGGCCGCCGCGCTCACGGAGCTACAGGCGCGAACCGAGAAGTTCGATGCGGCTGTGCTCTTCCCGGAAGGAAGCACGGGCGGAGACAAAAACCGTGCCCTGCCGGTCATCTGGACGGCCTGGGACGACTTCACCGCGCGGGCAGACAAGCTGAAGGCGGACGTGGCGGAGGTCGCAGCGACCCCGCCGGCCGACCAGGCGGCCCTTGGAGCCGCGCTCGGAAAGATCGGCAGCAATTGCGGCGGCTGCCACGAGGTGTATCGCGCACCGGAAGGCTGATCGGCAGCCGTCTACCCATGAATCTCCTGGGCAAGCTCGCCGTCGCGGCGGCCATTGTGGCTGCAGCGGGCGGGCTTGTCTTCTGGTTTGCGACCGCGCCGGAGCCGCTCTCGGAACAGTCCCTTGCGGCATTGCCGCAAGGCGACGCCGCGCGCGGCGAGCGCATCTTCTGGGCGGGCGGGTGCACGTCGTGCCATGCGCGTCCCGGGTCCCAGGGCGATGCGGTGCTCGAACTGTCCGGCGGGCTGGAACTGAGGACGCCGTTCGGCACTTTTGTTGCCCCGAATATTTCCCAGCATCCGGACGACGGCATCGGCAGCTGGACGGCAGGTGACCTCGCCAACGCCATGCTGCGGGGCGTGTCGCCGAGGGGTAGCCACTACTATCCGGCGTTCCCGTATGGTTCCTATGCGCGCATGGACCCAGCAGACGTGGCAGACCTTTATGCATTCATGAAGACCTTGCCTGTTGTCGAGGGGCGTGCCGCGGCGAACGCGCTGAAGTTCCCGTTCAGCATCCGGCGCGGCATCGGGGTTTGGAAGTTCGTTCACCTGAGCCCCGATCCGGTGCTTGAGATCCCGGACGCGTCAGAACAGGTGGCGCGCGGGCAGTATCTGGTCGAGGGCCCCGGCCATTGCGGCGAGTGCCACACGCCGCGCGACGTCTCGGGCGGACTGAAGAAGGACGAATGGCTGGCCGGCGCTGTCGCCGCCGAAGGCGAAGGGGTCGTCCCCAACATCACACCCGGCGGTCTCGACTGGTCGGCGGGCGAGATCGCCTATTTCCTCGAATCGGGCTTCACGCCGGATTTCGATTCCGTCGGCGGATCGATGGTCGCAGTCCAGAAGAACATGGCCCGCCTGCCTACCGAGGACCGTGAGGCTGTTGCCGCCTATCTCAAGGCGGTGCCGGCGCGGGAGAACGGGTACCCGGCAAGGCAGTGAGGGGGACATGCCTTGACCGTTGACGTCGTCATCGTCGGGGCCGGCGCCGCCGGTATTGGCGCGGGCCTCGAACTCCGCGATCGTGGCATCTCCTGTGTCATCCTGGAGGCCGCGGAGCGGGTAGGGGGCAGGGCCTTCACAGACAAGACCTCCCTGCCGTACCTCTGGGATCAGGGCTGCCACTGGCTGCATTGCGCCGACGTCAATCCGCTCGTCGCCTGGGCCGACCGGCTCGGCGCTTCGTATCGCAACGAAATCCGCACCAATCATTTTGCCATCTGGTCGGGCGAGGGGTGGCTGGACGACGAAACAGCGACGCTGGCTCGGTCGCACACCGTGGCGGCTTTTGCGGCGGTGGAGGCGTTCGGGGCGAGCGAGGTCGATCGCCCGATATCCGGGGTGATACCGGACGCCGGGCGATGGTCGGCGCCCGTGCGCCACATCCTGACGCTGATGGCCAGCGAAGATCCCGAGCGCGTGTCGGCAAAAGGCTATGCCGACTACGAGGACACGGGCGTCAACTGGCCGGTCGTGTCCGGATACGGCGATCTCGTCGCTCGAATGGCGGCCGGTCTGCCGGTCCGGCTCGGCGTCGCAGTGACCGGCATCGATCAGATGGCCGGACGCGTCCGCGTCGAGACTCCTCAGGGAACGTTGGAAGCCCGCGCGGCGATCGTGACCGCCTCCACGAACGTGCTGCTCTCCGGCGCGATCCGCTTCGGCCCGGGGCCGGCGCGGCAAGTCCTAATGGACTTCGTCAGCGACGTGCCGTGCGGTGCCTACGAAAAGGTGGCGATTGCCTTGCGGCGCAAGATCGTGGCCGACGAGCGCAAGCTCTTCTGCATGATCGACCCCGGCGACGGCTCCTCGCCGGTCGATTTCCAGATCATGTCTTCCGGCGAGCCGGTGATGATCGCGCACATGGCCGGCGATCTGGCTCGCGGCGTGTCCGCGGAGGGGGAAGCCGCGATGACCGCCTTCGCGGTCGAACGGCTGGCGCTGGCGTTCGGACACGATGTCCGCAAGGAAATCGTCGCGTGCGGCGTGTCCGGCTGGGACGCCAACCCGTTCGTGCGCGGCGGTTACTCCTACGCCAGGCCTGGCACCGCCCGCAGGCGGCACGACCTCATCGCGGCCGACACCGGCAACGTCGCCTTCGCGGGCGAGGCGCTGTCGCGGCAATGGCAGGCGACCGCCCATGGCGCCTACCAGAGCGGGCGCGACGTGGCTGCACGGCTGGCCGCGCAGGTCCTTCAACCGGTCTGACCCGAGCAGATCCGCGCCGGCGCCGAAAGCCGGTCGTGCGGATCAGGCGTCGGCCTTGCCCGTCACTTTCAACGCGAAGGCATAGGTCAGGGCGATCTCCTCCAGGCGGGAGAACCGGCCGGATGCGCCGGCGTGGCCGGCTTCCATGTTGATGCGGAAGAGAACGGGGTTGTCGGACGTCTTGCGGTCGCGCAGCCGCGCCACCCATTTCGCCGGCTCCCAGTAGGTAACGCGCGGGTCGGTGAGGCCGGCGACCGCGAGGATCGGCGGGTAGGCGCGCGAGCCGACATTGTCGTAGGGCGAGTAGGCGGCGATCGTGCGGTAGTCCGTCTCCGATTCGATCGGATTGCCCCATTCGGGCCATTCCGGGGGGGTGAGCGGGAGGGATGCGTCGAGCATCGTCGTGAGCACGTCCACGAACGGCACTTCGGCCACGATGGCGCCGAATGCCTCGGGCGCCATGTTGGCGACCGCGCCCATGAGCAGCCCGCCGGCCGAGCCGCCCTGCGCCACGATGCGGTCGTGCCTGGTGAAGCGTTCGGCGACGAGGTGGCGGGCGACCGCGATATAGTCGAGGAAGGTGTTCATCTTCCTGTCGCGCTTTCCGTCCTCGTACCAAGAGAAGCCCTTGTCCTTGCCGCCACGGACATGCGCGATGGCGTAGACGAATCCGCGGTCGACGAGCGACAGGCAGTTGGTGTTGAAGGCCGCGGGGATGGCGATGCCGTAGGAGCCGTAGCCGTAGAGCAGGCAGGGCGCGCTGCCGTCGAGGGGCGTGTCGCGGTGGTAGAGGATCGAGACCGGGACGAGTTCGCCGTCGTGCGACGGCGCCATGAGGCGGCGCGTGACATAGTGGTCCGCGTCGTGGCCGGAGGGAACCTCCTGCGTCTTCAGGAGCACGCGTTCGCGGGTCCGCATGTCATAGTCGAAGACCTGCGAAGGCGTCGTCATCGAAGAATAGGAGAAGCGGAAGACGTCGGTGTCGTATTCGAGAGACCCGACGAGGCCGAGCGAATAGGCTTCTTCCTCGAAGAAGATGGAATGTTCCTCGCCGGAGGTCCGCTCCCGCACGACGATGCGCGGCAGGCCATCCTTGCGCTCCAGCCGGATCAGGAAATCCCTGAAGGCCATGACGCCGAGGATCAGGCGGCCGGGCTCGTGCGGGACGATTTCGGTCCAGTTCTCCTGGCGCGGGTCGGCGGCGGGCGCCGACATGACCTTGAAATCCTTGGCGCCGTCGATATTCGTCAGAATGAAGAAGACGTCGCCGCCTTCCTCCATGTCGTACTGGACGCCGGCTTCGCGCGGCCGGACGAGCTTCGGCTCCGCCGTCGGGTCGCTCGCGGCGATGATGCGGTATTCCGACGTCTCGTGATCGTTGATCGCCACGAAGATCCAGTCGTTCGTGCGGGTGCCGCCGACATTCATGAAGAAGCCGGGGTCCTGTTCCTCGTAGACCAGCCGGTCCTGCTTCGGATCGGTCCCGAGCACGTGGTGCAATATCTTCGAGGGGCGATGGTTGCTGTCGAGGCGCGTGTAGAGGAAGCCGTCGTTGGCCGCGGTCCATACGCCGCCGCCCCCCGTGTCGGGCACGGTCTCGGCCATGTCCGCGCCGGACACGAGATCGCGGACCTTGAGGCTGTAGAACTCGGAACCCTTGTCGTCGTAGGCCCAGAGCAGCCTGGCATGGTCGGCCGAATGGTCGGTGCCGCCGAGCCGGAAATAGGCCTTTCCTTCCGCCTCGACGTCGCCGTCGAGCAGCATCTCCTCGGCTCCGCCATCGCGCGGAACGCGGAAGTAGCGCGGCTGCTCTCCACCCGTCCTGAAGGAGGATCCGTAGGCGAAGGGTCCGTCCTTCATCGGCACGGAGGAATCGTCCTCCTTGATGCGGCCCTTCATCTCCGCAAACAGCCTCTTCCGCAATTCCTCGGTGTCGGCCAGCATCCTTGACTGGTAGTCGTTTTCCGCCTCCAGGTGCGCGCGGATCGCCGGATCGAGCAGGGAGGGATCGCGGAACATCTCCTGCCAATTCTCCGCCCGCAGCCAGGCATAGTCGTCCGTCCGCGTGACGCCGTGGTGCGTGTCGGAGACGGGCTTCCTGGCCGCGGCGGGAGGATCGATCTCGGGGAAGGGGAACGGTTTCGTCATGCGCAGGGAATCGTCTCGCTGAACGGAAATGGGATGGAAGTCCGGGCGGCCCACCGGAGCTATGCCATTCGTGGCACGACTTCAAACGATTCGACGTGGAACATCAGCAAAAAAAGTTGCGTACGCACGCGGGTTGACCCACTCCGTGCCGCTTCCTGCCGGGCGGCTTCGGAATGCTGAGTATAAATGCCACACAGGGCCGCATCTGCTTGCCGGGCGGAGGCCGACCCGCTATGTGTCCCGCGGCAAAACGAAGAAGAACACAAAGAACGGCGGGGAGCTCGGGCAACTGAATGGCGGACGGATTGCAGTCGCTGACCTTTCTGGCGCTGATCTTGCCGTTTCTGGCCGCCGCCGTTGCACCATGGCTGACGAAGGCGCTGAAGCACAACGCCGCCTGGGTTCTGGCGCTGGCGCCGGCCTTCATGTTCGTCCATTTCCTGGGCTACCTCGGGGATGTCGCGGGCGGACAGACGATCACCGGCGGCTATGCCTGGATACCGAGCCTCGGGGTCGATTTCTCGTGGTACCTGGACGGCTTGTCCCTCGTCTTCGCGCTGCTCATATCCGGCATCGGCACGCTGATCGTTCTCTATTCGGGCGGATACCTGAAGGGGCACGAACATCAGGGGCGGTTCTTCTCGTTCATACTGATGTTCATGGGCGCCATGCAGGGACTGGTGGTGTCGGACTCGTTCCTGACGCTGTTCGTCTTCTGGGAGCTGACCTCGATCACGTCGTTCCTGCTGATCGGCTTCGACCATGCCCGCGGCGCCTCGCGCCGCGCCGCGCTCCAGGCGCTTGTGGTGACGGGGCTCGGCGGATTGTCCATGCTGGCAGGTCTGATCGTCATCCAGGTCGCAACCGGCGCCGGCAGCATGTCGGAACTTCTCGGGTCCGGCGACCTGCTGCGCCAGAGCCCGTTCTACCTGATTGCGCTGGTCCTGATCCTCGGCGGCGCCTTCACCAAGTCGGCGCAGTTCCCGTTCCACTTCTGGCTTCCGAACGCGATGGAGGCTCCGACGCCCGTCTCGGCCTACCTGCACTCCGCGACCATGGTGAAGGCTGGTGTCTACCTCCTCATGCGGCTGAACCCGGCGCTCGGCGACACGGTGTACTGGGAGACGATCCTGCCCGTCTTCGGCGGGACGACGCTGCTGGTCGGAACCCTGCTCGCCGTCCGCCAGACCGACCTGAAGCTGATGCTGGCCTATACCACCGTCGCATCGCTCGGCCTGCTCGTCATGCTGACCGGCTTCGGCTCCGAGATCGCGGTGGAAGCGGCGGTGCTCTACCTGATCGCGCACTCCATGTTCAAGGGCGCGCTGTTCATGGTCGCGGGCCTGATCGACCACGAGAGCGGCACCCGCGACGTCACCCGGCTCGGCGGGCTTCGCGGGGCGATGCCGATCACCTTTGCCGCCGCCATGCTGGCGGCCCTCTCGATGGGCGGGCTGCCGCCCTTCTTCGGCTTCCTGGCCAAGGAGGAGATCTACGCGGCGCTGAACTTTTCCGGCGGTTGGAATTCCGTGTTCACGCTGGTCGCCATCGCCGGCAACGCGCTGATGTTCGTCATCGGCTTCGCAGTCGCCATCAAGCCCTTCTTCGGAGAGTTGCGCGAGACGCCGAAGCACCCGCACGAGGGGCCGGTCCTGCTCTGGCTGGGGCCCCTGACGCTGGCGGTCGTAGGCCTCGCTACCGCGATCTTCTCCGGCGTATCGCACCAGTATCTCTCGAGCCCCATGGCGTCCGCCGTCGCTGGTGCGCCGGTGGAGGTCTACATCTCCGTGGTTCCGCATGTCGGACTGCCGCTCGTTCTCTCCGTGGTGACGGTGCTTCTCGGGGTGGCGATCTACCTCTTCCTCGACCGCGCGAGGGCCGCGATGGCCGGCATCCTGCGGGCGATCGGCTGGGGACCGGATCGCGGTTTCGACCAGTTCATGCGCGGGCTCGTGCGGTTTTCGGCCGGGGTCACGGCCATCGTCCAGAACGGCCGGCTCGAGGTCTACATGACCGTGACCTTCATCATGATCGCGCTGGCGCTCTGGGTGCCGATGATCGCGTCCGGCGAATTGCCGGCCTGGCCAGCGTTCCCGGATCTCGCTTTCTACGAATGGACCATCATCCTGATCGCGGTGATCGGGCTCGGCGCCGTCGCCTACGCCGCGGACCGGCTGACGGCGATTGTCTCGCTCGGCATACAGGGTTTCGCCGTGGCGCTGCTTTTCATGCTGTTCGGAGCGCCCGACCTCTCCTTCACGCAGTTCATGGTGGAAACCCTGTCGGTCGTCATCCTGGCTCTCGTCATGACGCGACTGCGCCTGCACCCGAGCGATCACCGTCCGACGCCGGAGAAACTTCTGGACGTGGCCGTATCTGGCGCTTGCGGGGCGGGGTTCGCGATGCTGCTGCTCAAGGTGACCCAAGTCCCGTTCGACGCCACGCTTACGGAATTCTTCAACACCTACTCCTACGTGGTCGCCCATGGGCGTAACGTCGTGAACGTCATCATCGTCGATTTCCGCGGCCTCGACACGCTGGGCGAGATCGCCGTGGTCATGATCGCCGGGCTGGCGATCCTGGCGCTGATCCGCATCCGCGTGCCGCGGTCCGAACCCGCCGCGGAGGCGAAGGGCTGACATGCGCACGGTGATCTTCCGCACGACGGCGCCCTATCTCACCAGCCTTATGGTGCTGTTTTCCGTGTTCGTGCTCCTGCGCGGCCACAACGAACCGGGCGGCGGCTTCATCGGCGGCCTGATCGCCGCGTCCGCCTTCGCCATCTACGGCATCGCCTGCGGCGTGGCGCCGGTGCGCCGGGCGCTCTACTTCCATCCAATGGGCCTGGCCGGCTTCGGGCTGTTCCTCTCGGCGATGTCGGGGTTCGTTTCGCTCGCCAAGGGCGTCCCCTTCCTCACGGGGATCTGGACGTCGGTGAACCTGTTCGGTGTATCGCTCGACCTCTCCACCATCCTTTTCTTCGACATCGGGGTCTATTTCGTCGTGGTAGGATCGATCACCTCGATCGCTTTGGCGCTCGAGGAAAGGGAGCGGGACTGATGGAAACCGCGCTCGCCGGCCTCGTCGGACTGTTCTACGCCGTCGCGATCTACCTGATGCTGTCGAAGCACATCATCCGGGTTCTGCTCGGCATCGTCATCTTCGGCAATGCCGTCAACATGACGATCTTCACCGCGGGCCGCATTGTGCGTGAAGTGCCGCCGATCATTCCTGCCGGTGCGGAGCGCATCGAGAGCGTCGTCGCGAACCCGCTGCCGCAGGCCCTGATCCTGACCGCGATCGTGATCTCCTTCTCGTTCTTCGCCTTCCTGCTGGTCCTGGCCTATCGCGCCTACCAGGAACTCGGCACGGACGACACGGACGAGATGCGCGTCGCCGAACCCGAAGGCGAGAGCCTTCCTCCTCTGGGCTACTGAGACAGACATGGCGGCTCCAGGAGCGACGTCCATCGATACGGCTGCGGCGCACATCGCCGGCGCGACGGCGCTCGCCGACTGGCTGGTGATCGCGCCCGTCGCCCTGCCGATACTCGGCGGGGCGCTGCTCCTGATGGTCCGCCACCGGACGCGGGTTCACGCCGTCCTGGCGTTCCTCTTTCTCTTTGCGAGCTTCCTGTCCTCGGCTTTCCTGCTGGCGCGCGTGGTCTCAGAAGGGCCGCTCGTGATGACCATGGGACGATGGCTGCCGCCGTTCGGCATCACCTTCAACGCCGACGTGCTGGGTGCCACGTTTGCCACAGCCGCAACCTTCGTGGCGACCGTCGCCGCCGTCTTCGCCCTGCGCGACATCAACGTGACCGGCCGGCGCTACGGCTTCTACTCGTTCCTCCTCCTAATGGTGGCGGGCGTCGACGGCGCCTTCCTGACGGGGGACATCTTCAACCTCTACGTCTGGTTCGAGGTCTTCGTCATCTCGTCCTTTGGGCTCCTGGTCCTCGGGTCGGAGCGGCGGCAGATCGACGGCGCGACCAAGTACGCGGTGCTCAACCTCGTCGCCACGACCGTCTTCCTGATCACGACCGGCATGCTCTACGGGACCTTCGGGACCCTCAATATGGCCGACATCGCGCGCAAGGCGGAGGGATTGCGCGAGACGGGTCCGCTGATGACGATCGCGACGCTCTACCTGCTGGCGTTCGGGATGAAGGCCGCCGCGTTTCCCCTTAACTACTGGCTGCCCGCCTCCTACCACACGCCGCGCATCGTGACGTCCGCGCTCTTCGGCGGACTGCTGACCAAGGTCGGGATCTATGCGCTGCTGCGCACGATGATGACCCTGTTCCCGGTCGAGCGGGAAGTCCTTTCCGGCCTGATCGGCTGGATCGCGGTCGCCACCATGCTGCTTGGCATCCTCGGCGCGCTCGCCCAGTCCGACGTGCGCAGGATCATCGGCTTCGTCGTCATTTCCGGTATCGGAGTGATGCTTTCCGGCCTGGCGCTGGGGACGCCGCTTGGCGTGACCGGCACCATTCTCTACGCAGTCCATTCGATCCTCGTGATGACCGCGCTCTATCTCCTTGCCGGGCTCATGCACGAGGCCGGCGGAAGCTACTCCCTGCACGAGACCGCGGGGCTCTATCGCAGCCATCCGCTGCTGGCCGCCATGGCGCTGCTTCTTGTGCTGGCCGCTGCCGGCCTTCCGCCGCTTTCCGGGCTCTGGCCGAAGGTCATGCTCGTCAAGGCCTCGATCGAGAGCGGGGCCTGGTGGCTGGCTTCCGCCATCCTCGTGAGCAGCATCCTGACGGTCATCGCGCTCGGACGCGTCTTTGCACTTTCGTTCTGGCGGATGGATGCCGGCGAGACGGTCGAGCGCACCGATGCCGAGCGGGCGATCAGCCCCGGGGCGGGATACGGCGTCCTTGCCGCGCTGATCGTTCCCGCAATCGCGATCGGCGTCTATCCCGAGCCGTTCCTCCGGCTCGCCGCCGCCGCGGCCGCCGGCCTTGCCGATCCCGCTTCCTATCTCGATGCGGTGTTCCCGCCCGGAGGAGGATCATGACGATCTATCTGATCAACATCCTGCTTGCGCTCGCATGGGTGGCCGTCACTGGTTCGGCAACCATCTCGAACTTCCTCTTCGGGTTCGTTCTCGGCGCCGGCGCGCTCTATCTGATCCGCGAGCAGGCCGGCTCTCTCGGCTACTTCCGGCGGACGCGCCGCGTCGTGTCGCTTTTCGCCCTGTTCCTCTACGAACTGGTCCTGTCCTCCTGGCGCGTCGCCGTGCTGGTCGTGCAGCCGCGGATGGACCTGAAGCCCGGCATCTTCGCCTATCCGTTGAAGGTCGACCGCGAGTTCGAGATCACGCTGCTGGCGAACCTCATCACACTGACCCCGGGAACGCTCTCGGTGGACGTTTCGGAAGATCGGCGCTTCCTTTACGTGCATGCGCTGGACTGCTCGGACCCGGACCAGACGCGGCTCGACATCGCGAACGGTTTCGAGCGCAAGATCATGGAGGCGTTTCGATGAACGCCAGCGAAGCGTTCCTGACCGGCGCGGTATACTTGGCGCTGGCGCTGCTCAGCCTATCGTTTCTCGTGACGGTGTTGCGCGTCGTGCGCGGGCCGACCTTGCCGGATCGCATCGTCGGGCTCGACATGCTCGTGGCGGTCGCGATCGGCTTCATCGCCGTCATCGGCATCAAGACGGGGGTGACTCTCTACGTCGATGTTGCGATCGCGCTGGGTCTCGTCGGGTTCCTGGCTACCGTCGCCTTCGCGCGCTTCGTGATGAACCGTGGGCGCGATCGCGAGGTCGACGGGGAGCTGCAATCCGGGAGCGAACCGCTGGAACACCGACGGCCGGAGGCGAGTTCATGATCGACATCATCCAGAACTATCTGGCCGGCATCCTGATCATCGTGGGATCGGGGTTCGCGCTGGTTGCCTCGATCGGCCTGCTCAGGTTGCCGGAATTCTACACCCGGATGCATGCCGCGTCGAAGGCGGGAACGCTTGGTTCGGGCGTGATGCTGATCGCCCTGGCTGTCTATACGGACGAAACCACGATCGCCACGCGCGCGCTGGCCGGCTTCGTCTTCTTTCTGCTGACGGCCCCGATTTCGGCGCATCTCCTGGCAAAGGCGGCCTATGCGGCCGGCTATCCTCTCTGGGAAGGATCCGTCCACGACGAGATGCCGCAACAATCCAGGGACCCCGATGCCTGAGAATTGGTCAATGTTACAACTTTGTAATGTATCCCTATCACCGATCTTACCAAGCGCCCCGGAAAACGCGCAGAGGTTGTATTCCGCAGGGTCAATCTCGAACAATACACTAGTAACCAGACAGATTTTTTTCTTAACTGCTGTATTGAATTGACTTGAAACTTTGATTGCTTCAATTATCTAGCCGATATGCGAATCGTAGAATTCCTATTTCGCACATCGCCGTTGATCGGCGCGTAAGAACGCCGAACGCAATCGACCATCCTCGAACTGGGGCCTGAAAACCATGGAACTACCCGAATCCAGTGCTATGAGCGGTAACATGCTCATCGAACTTACTGCCGACGTCGTCGCCGCCTACGTGAGCAACAATCCAGTTCCTGCCGGGGAACTCCCGAACCTGATCGCCGACATCCACAGCGCGCTCGGCCGCGTCGGCTCTGGCACGGAACAGGTGCCCACCGAGAAGCCCAAGCCGGCGGTGAACCCGAAAAAGTCGATACACGACGACTACATCGTCTGCCTCGAAGACGGGAAGAAGTTCAAGTCGCTGAAGCGTCATCTCATGACCCACTACGGACTTACGCCCGACCAGTACCGCGAGAAGTGGGGCCTCGATGCCAACTATCCGATGGTCGCACCGAACTATGCGGCTGCCCGTTCGCAGCTCGCCAAGAAGATGGGTCTCGGCCGCAAGCGCAAGACGCGCTGATCAAGCGGTCATCGTGCCAAGTGTCAAGACGGCGTCTTCGGGCGCCGTTTTTGCTTTCGTGCATTCGCCGGCGGGCAAACCAAGATCGATGAATGCGAGCGCCTGCTTCAGGGCGATGTGACGGTTGAGGTCGTAGCTCCAGTGCCGGGCTCCGCCGCGGAGCCTTTCGCGTTCGAGCAGGCGCTGAACCCTTCTCCGGATCGCCGCCTTGTGTTCCCCCTCCGCGCCCATCGCGGTTGCAAGGTCGATGCCCGTGGCGAGGAAGAACGCCGCCGATGCCCGAGCGAACGCGATCTCGCGCGCCCGGGCGGCTTCGAACAACTGAGCTTCTCTGGCGATTGCCGGCATCCGCCTGCTCCATTCCGGTTGAATATGGTTGCAAGCATGCCCGCCGCCGGCGGAGCGGGGAGAGATTCCGCCGCGTTGCCGAAAGTCTTTTCGAAAACACACAGGAAGATCAACGAGTTCGCGGCAAGGCGGGCCTTTTTCCGTTGCTATTTTGTTCACACCATCCTTCCGTCTCGATATAAGAGGAACATATTCCTATAACGAGGGGGAAGCGCCGTGCCGTCCAGTACCGCCTGCCAGATCGTCAGAGAGCAACGGCAACCGTCATCTGCCGACAGCGACCGGGACCGGACCGGGTGCGGTTCCACGAAGGGCGTATCGGAATGTTCATCCTCCGCGCTCGAACGCAATGTCGGCATCTGCGACTGCATGATCGATATTGCGGCCGCTCTCTTCAACGTCAGCGGGCGCGAACTCCGGCAGCCCGGCAGGACATGCACCAGCGTCGCGCGGGTTCGGCAGATCGCCATGTACGTCACCCACGTCGTCATGGGCTTGACGATGAGCGAGGTGGGCCGCGGTTTCGGCCGCGACCGGACGACCGTCCTGCACGCGTGCCATCTCATCGAAGACATGCGCGACGATGCCGATTTCGACGCGCTCGTCCTGATGACGGAAAGGGTGGCGCGCGCGGCGCTCAGGGGAATGGAGCGCATCTGAATGACCGGCCAGAGCGAAAAGGAGGATCTCCGCATCCTCCGGCTTCTTTCATTCGGCCCGGCCTGCGTGGAAGACTGCGCCCGCGCCGACCGGATCAGGCTCACGTCGCAGCGGCTCGGAACGATTTCGGCCAGCCGGATTTCGTTCGACGGGCTTTTGCGCCGGTCGCTCGTGACGGTCTCGGACCGTGTCGCGTGCCTAACTCCGACGGGCGTGTCGGCGTTTGCCCGCATGCGTGACGAAAACTGCCTGGGGCAACACGTGGAGATCGGCTCCGCTTCGGTCGAGCTTCCGGAGGGGCGCCGGAACGCACTTGCGAACCTGTCGGAATCGCCGCTCGGTCAGCTCGCCCGGCGCAAGGCGAAGGACGGCAAGCCTTTCCTGGAGGCCAGGGAGTTCCGGGCGGGCGAACGCCTGCGCGCGGACTACACGCGGGGGCAGCTTCTTCCCCGGCTGGGCGCCAACTGGAGCGCGGCCGGAACCTCCGGCCGGCCGATGGGCACGCCGGGCGCGAGCGCGGAACTGACGGACGGCGCGGTCGCCGCCCGGCAACGCGTCAACGCCGCGCTGACGGGCGTTGGGCCCGAACTCGCCGGTCTCCTCGTGGATGTCTGCTGCTTTCTGAAAGGGCTGGAGACGGTGGAGATCGAGCGGGCCTGGCCGGCACGGTCGGCAAAGGTGGTTCTCAAGACCGCGCTCGCCGCGCTTGCGCGCCACTACGAGCCGGAGCGGAAAAAGGTATCCGGAGGAAGCATCCTTCATTGGGGCGCGGAGGACTACCGCCCCGAAATGAGCGAGCGCTGACCGTCAGGCGCTTTCGCTGAGGGCCGCCTGTGCATCGCGGCGGATGCGCTTGACCATCGAACGCAGGCCGTTCGAGCGCTGGGGAGTGAGATGCTCGTCCAGCCCGAGCTTCGCCAGGACCGCATCGGCATCCGTGGCCACGATCTCGCTCGCCGGCCGTCCCGAATAGAGCGCAAGCATCAGGGCCACGAGACCGCGGACGATGTGCGCGTCCGAATCGCCGGCGAACTGGATGACCGGATCGTCGCCGGGGCCGATCTTCGTGGTCAGCCAGACCTGGCTGACGCAACCGGGCACGCGATTGACGTCGTTCTTGTCGGCCTCGGCGAAAGGCGGCAGGTCGCGGCCGAGGTCGATGACATAGCGGTACCGATCTTCCCAATCGTCGAGGAAAGAAAAGTCGTCGATGATGGAATCGATGTCGGCAGTCATTCGATGGCGCCTCTCTGGAGTCCCATATAGGGGCTGGATGCGCCAGAGTCACCGCCTGGGGCCCGTCACGTCGCGGGGCGGGCTCGCGGTATCGAACGGGACGGCGATGACCGCCCCGGAGTCTCCGTCACTCGACCGGGACGCCGCCGGTCGTGATCGTCCCGTCAGGCTCTTCAACCTGGGTGTCGAGGAATTCGTAGGCGATGCGGGCGCCTTCGCGGGCGCGGACGCCGATTGTGTGGAACGCCGCCCGCCCGGTCTCGCAGATTTCCGGCCTGCGCTCGCACATTCCGCTCAGATCCCCGACCGCTTCGCGCGCGGCGTTGATCGCCTCGAAGGCGCCGACGGGGTCGGCGGCGCCGCTGGAGTCCTCTGGCGACAGCGGCAGGACCAGCAGCACCAGCGAGAACCAGAAGATTGTCCGGATCAGAAATCCCATGTCGATGCCCTGTCGTCCGATCTCCGATGAGATGGCGGATTAGCCATTGCGCTCTTCTCGCACAGCCGGCCCAACACCGGATTGCGGCCGGCGGTCAAGATTTCATAAAATTGGAAATGGTTTTGAATGGCTCGGGTTCGAATCGAATTCGAGACGACTTCTAGCTAAGCAGGACATTTCCGGGTAACCACCTATATCGCTGATCCGTAACGGTTTGTCGCCGCGCGGGCCGGAGATCGTGCCGTGGAAGCGGCCGGAGCGGACATGATTTCCGCTAATCGCGCATTAACCATCCCTTGAAGCTACCCCCCTCCCAACCCCCGCTGAAGGTCATTTCGGCTCCCCGGGCGCTCCCTGACGCTCCCGCCTTATTCATTCATTAAACCGGCAATGAGAGTTTCGGCGAGAATAAAGATCCGCTGAACGGACGTCAGTGAGTGCGTGATTTGAGTAGGCTCCCAACAGCAGCAAGCGAAGGATTTTCCGGTCTCGCCGACGCCTGCGGGAGACTGGTCCATCCTTCCGTGACGGACGAGATCGAGCGCGGCAGGCAACGCCGCCTGCTCGGCGTGGCGCTTGCCGGCCCCTTCCTGGTCTCGGCAGCCCTGGCCCAGGCTCTGGCGCCTGTCGGGGGTGTTTCCGTCGCGCTCGCCGCGATCTGCATGTGTTTCGTCATCGGATGGACGGCCGCGGTCGCGGTCGCCCATAGCGGGTCGCGCAGCGTGGCAGGGCCCGCCTTGCTCGCCGGCGCGGTCCCGCCCCTGGCGTTGCTCGTCCCCCTGGCCGGCGGACCTTCCTCGCCCTTCTTCCTGTCCTTCGTGCCGTTGCTCCTGGAACCGATTTTCGTCGCGCGCACCCGGTACGCACTCGTCGGCGGGGCGGTCGCCGCGGTCACCGCGATCGTGCTGGGATCATCGATCTCGTGGACCTACGGCATGGCCGTCGATGCGCCCGCGGCCTGGTTCTGGCTCGTTCCCCTGGTCTACGCCGCTACGCTGTGGCTGAGGCGCGAGGCGCTCTTCCCCGCGGCCGAGGTACCCTTGCCCAGAAGCGGCCCATTCCTCGCGGAGTGCTATCCGGCGGTAACGATGCGCCTGTCGGCGAACGCGGACGTCGTGGAATGCTCGCCGCAAGCGCATTCCATGCTGAAGCTCGATCCGCAGTTCCTGCTCGGTACCGGTCTCCTGGACCGGGTCCATGTCGCGGACCGCATCGCCTACCTAGCGGCGGTCGCCGACATTCGCGAGGGCGGGATGTACCGGATGGTCGAACTCCGCCTGCGGCTGCCGACGGACGCCACGAGCCAGCCGGGGCACATCTATCGGCCGTTCGTGCTCGAGTTCGTTCGCGAGCAGACCGACGGGGGCGATTTCGTCGCGATCCTGCGGGAAAACTCCGCGGTCGCGCGCCTTCGCGAGGAACTCGATGCGGCACGCGGCTGCGCGGAGACGGAAAAGATTCGATTCCTGGCGACGGTCAGCCACGAACTCCGCACGCCGCTGAACACGATCATCGGCTTTTCCGACATGCTCCTGTGCGGGATGGCGGGTCCGTTCGGCAACGAACGCCAGCGCGAGTACACCGCCCTTGTCCGCGAATCGGGCGAGCACCTGCTGACGGTCGTGAATGCCATCCTCGACGCCGCCAAGCTCGAATCGGGGACCTATCCGATCGTGCGCGAAAATTTCCGCATGCAGGACGCTGTCGAGACCAGCAAGGCGATCATGAGCTACCAGGCGGCGGCAAAGGGGGTCGAACTGGAATCCCGGGTCGACGAGACCGTCGGCGAGGTCCATGCCGACAAGCGGGCGCTGCAGCAGATCCTGATCAACCTTCTTTCGAACGCGGTGAAGTTTACGCCGGCGGGAGGGAACGTGACTGTTCAGGCAGAACGGCATGCCGACGGCATAAAGCTGTCGGTGAGCGATACCGGCATCGGCATCGCCGAGGAAGATCTGCCGAGGATCGGCAAGCCGTTCGTACAGGTTCTCAATGACTATACGAGGCAGTATGAGGGGACGGGGCTCGGGCTGTCGCTCGTGCGGGGCCTAGTGGAACTCCACGGCGGCTCGATGGCCGTCGAGAGCGCGCCGGGACTGGGGACGTCCGTAGAGATCACCATACCTTTCGAAGACTGCACAGGGTCCAAAGACAGACACGATGCCGAAATCCTCACCATCTCGCCGTCCGGCAAAACGCGGAGGAAAGCAAATGAAGCATTCCGTCAGTCGGCCTGAAATCGACCGCCGCCCGCCCGGCCTGATCGGGACGGTGGCGGCCGCGTCGGGAACCGCCATCGTCGAGAATCCGGTCCTCGTCGGAAGTTCGACGGCGTTCCTGGTGGTGTTGTTCTACGTTTCCGCGAACGCTCTCTGGTACCAGCCGTTCCCGCATCCGGAGCCGCTCCTCCAGACCCGGATCCTCGTGGAGCACCGGGTCGCGGAGCCGGTTCGGGAGGCCGCGGTCGCACGTCCCGTGCCGCGTCCGGACGTGACCAACTCGGTTCAGCCGCAACCGGTAGAAACCATCGCCGTCCAACCTCCCACCGCGCCGACCGCAGATGAAAAAACGCTCGCCCGGGTCCAGTCGGCGTTGAAGGAGCTTGGACTCTATTCCGGCGAAGTCGACGGGCTTTCGGGCCCGAAGACGCGACAGGCGATCTCCAACTATCAGAAGACGATCGGTATTGCCGTGACCGGCGAGGTCAGTGCCGAGCTTCTGGACGCGCTGGATCCGGGCGTGAAACGCTCCGCCGAGGCGGTGCCGATCCCGGACGGCGTTCCCGTTCCCGCGCCGCGCCAGGACGTGGTCGCCTCGATCGGCTCGAACGAACCGGGCGCTGCCCTCGATCAGACGCAGATCGTCAAGATCCAGGCCGGCCTGCGAGCGTTCGGCAACGAGGGCATAGAGATCGATGGCGTCATGGGAGAAAGGACCCGAAGCGCCGTGCGCGAATTCCAGACGCTGTTCGGGCTGCCCGTCACGGGACAGCCGGACGCCAGGCTCCTGGAGAAGATGACGGAAATCGGATTGACGAACTGAGGTCCGGCATGAGGGTCACCTCGGACTTCTTCGTCTCCGCTCTCATGCGGCGCGTCTTCGGCGATGGCGGGTTCGCCGCCGTGATGCGCAAGGGCGCCGCGGAAGCGGGGGCGGTCTTCATCGTCATCCGGGGGAGGGAAGGGGATTCGACCCTGCTCGGCCCGGCACCGCAGAGCGGCTACGACGAGGAGCGGCCCGGCGGGCGGCAATTCGTTGTGATCGCGGAGAAACTCGAGGAAGATGGTCTGGCGGCCCGGATTGCACGCGAGGCGCGGTTCGACCCGGATGTCTGGTTCGTGGAACTCGACACGCCGCGGCCACCCGAAGACCTCCTGGACGTCATGACGCCTTGAGGTCGCGGTCGCCGCCGGCAACGCGGACGAAGGGTACAACCTCGCCTTCGGATGACGCACGGCCGTCGGCTGCTGCCGGCTTCCACTCGCCGACCTTCCGGTCCGCCGCCCGGATGCGTAGCGACCGGTAGCGGTCGGCGAAGGCACGGATCTCCTCGACGCTCTGGAACCGGTCCGGACAGGCCGCGCACACGAGGAGGAAGGCTTCCTCCTCGGATAGGCCGATGTGCCGGAACGCCGCGATCAGGTCGTCGTAGTCCCGGGATGCCACGATCGCCTGCGCGGTCGCATAGTCGATGCCGAGCGTATCGGCCAAGGCGCTCTGGAAGAATGCGCGGTTGCCCGAGAGCACGTTGGCTTTCAGTCGCTCATAGTCGCGGTTGGCCATGGCGAACCCCCGGTTGACGGGGCTGAGCTTCGATGCGCTTCCACCTGCGGATGATCCGGCCATGATCTGGCGAAGACGCTTGCGGACTTCCTCTTCGGCGTCTTCCCGGAAGGACGTGCGACGTTCGGGTTCGACGACGGCCGATGACGGTTCCTCGGCCGGCGGTTTGCCTTGCGTCTGGATTGCCGTCGAGGGTCGTTCCACTTCGGCATCGCCCAGCTTCGTTGCCAGAGCCGCGATTGCCGGGTGGAGGCGCTGCCGGCGCAACATGGCGGCCGCATGGTGCGGGCCCATTCTTCCGATGATGCGCACGAGATCGCCATTGCCGAGGAGAGGCGAACGGATGAGCAGCGGCGCGCAGATGTCGACGGGCTCCTCGCAGAGGCGCAGGACGAGTTCGTGAGGCGCGTAGCGGGAATCGGACAGGGCGGCAGAGACGAACCGTCTTGAATCGACAGGCACGCGGTTGAGGAGGGGCAGGACGAGCTGGGCGAGCTGATTGATCTCGCGCCGGGTCGGTCGGGTCAGGGAACAGAAGGCCGATACGGCCGCCCGGACGAGACGTTCTGACTTGCCGCTTCCGTTGCGGTTCGCAACATGTCGGAATTCCGCTGACATACTCTGCGCACGCTCGACTCGTTACCTGGGCGCACCGCGATCACGCACGAAATTCCCGGATCGCGCGGGAGTTTGCCTGGCGCCCTTCCAACTGGGGACGCTAACAGCAATTCGTTGACGAGCTGTTAACCTTAAGCCGTGCAGAGTTCACATCAGAGCGTTTACGCAAGCGTGCTCGAGTGCATCGACGGAGATTGCCGGAGCCATGACCCACGTAGTGCCATTCATACAGCGCAGCATCACAGCGCCCGTCCGGCGACCGGCCGCGGGCCCTGCCACGATCATCATCTTTCCCGGCGTTCGCTACGAACGGGAGGAGCCGGGCGACCGGCCGGAAGACAATTCGCCCCGCAAGGGCGGCTCGCCCGCCGAAACGTCGAGCCAAACCGCCACCTGACCGGAGGAGAGCCGCCGTCCGGCGTATCTCAGACGAAAAGGCCGCCTTTACTCTTCGTGCTCATCGCGGTTGCCCTTCAAGGAGGAGAGCTTGGCGAAGACCTTGCTCGCGTCGAGTTCCTTGTCGTGGTCCGCCTCTTCCCGCTCGACGGACCTGGTTTCCGTCATCGAGGCCGGCAGCAAGGTATCCCCGGTCGGAGCCTGGGGCTGAGTGCCGCGCGAGGCGCGCTGGACTTCAAGGTCCAGGTCGATCTGCGAACACAGGCCGAGCGTGACGGGATCCATCGGCTGGAGATTCGTCGCGTTCCAGTGAGTTCGGTTGCGGATCTGCTCGATGGTCGACTTGGTCGTGCCCACGAGCCGTGAGATCTGTGCATCCTTCAATTCCGGGTGGTTGCGCACCAGCCACAGAATGGCGTTCGGACGGTCCTGGCGCTTGGACAGCGGCGTGTAGCGGGGTCCCTTGCGCTTCGTCTCCGGGATGCGGACCTTCGGCTCGGAGAGCTTCGGGCGGTAGTTCGGGTCGGCTTCCGACTTCGCTATCTCCTCGCGCGTCAGCTGCCCGGTCATGACCGGGTCCATGCCCTTGATGCCCTGGGCCGATTCGCCATCGGCGATCGCGCGCACTTCCAACGGGTGCAGATGGCAGAAGAAGGCGATCTGGTCGAAGGACATAGCCGTGTTGTCGACCAGCCAGACGGCGGTCGCCTTTGGCATCAGGAGTTGATTGGCCATCGTAGAGTAAACTCCTCTCGTTCGCCCGCGTCCCTTGCGCGGGCGGTGGTACTAGCCACCAAGTTGGGAAATCACGGGCTCTATAACGCTTCCGGCTCCCTTCCGCAACGATTAACCGGCTTCCCGGAAAGGGAGCGCGCGAGGGCTCGACGGCAGGACCGGTCGCGTCAGAGGTCAGCTCGCGCGGCAGGAAGCGGAGGTGAAAAAGCCCTCGACCGCCGGTTCGAACGTCTCGTCCGGAACGAAGGCGCGGATGACCACGATCCCGGCGGGCTGGGCGAATTCCACGAAAAGGGATTTCGCAAACTCGTCGGGGAGGCTCTTTCGCAGTTCCAGCATCTGTGTCGGCGAAACGATGGCCAGATCCAGCGCCTTGGCCGTGGCCGTGCGGTCGTTGAAGCTGTACACGTTGTGACCGCGTCGGTCGTAGATCGACACCGACCAGAACGGAACGTCGGACTGCGCGGTTATCCGGGCAATCCCCTGCGTCAGGTCGAAGCGGCAGGCGCTCGCCCGGATGAAGGGATCCGTCATGGTGACGACGGGGGCCGGCGCCGCCTTGCTGGACAACGATACCATCTCGAAAGTCTCGCCTTCGGCGGCCAGCCGGGACCAGGCATCCTTGTCGGTGATGAAAGGGAGAAGCAGAAGGATCACGATGTGGACGATCGCGGCTCCCAGCAGACCGAGGAGAAGGGCGTAGAGGACCCTAAGCATCGCAGCCCGCCCGGTAGATGCGGGGCAGTTCCAGTTCGATCGAGCCCGCATCGTTCAGAGCCGAAGCGTCGTAGAGCGTGAGGACGAGCGACATGGGACCTTCACCCGTTAGCGGGAGCCAGTTGCCGGGAGCGGGATGCGGCCCGGCGGCGATCTCGAACGAATTGTCCGGTTGCCTCAGGATCTGCAGCGACTGGAGGCCAGGGCGGCGGTTTTCGTGCCGGATCGGGGAAAGACCGTTCGCGGCGGCATAGAGCGTCCAGAAGCGGGAAACGGGTACGGTTCCTTCGATGCGGTAGGTGCAGCGACGGCGAAGCTCCAGGCCGGAGGAATCCTTCGCAGCGACGAAGGAAATGCCTTCCGCCCGCCCGAGCGGCAATTCGGCATCGCGCGCGAAACGCGCTTTCGAATAGGGGTCCGCGTCCGGCGTCCCGCGCTCGGGATAGGCCGTCCAGCTGCCCACATGAAGCGCGCCGAACCCGCCGATCTCGTTGACGGCGTACCACACCGAGGCCGCTCCCCCACCGATCGAGAGGGCGAGCACCAGCGCGACAGAAAGGAGGACCCGCGTCATGGGGCTACCGTGGCCATGCGGATCACCACGGCGTCCGTCATGCGAAGGCACGGCGCGAAAGGCGCGGGAAATCGCTGTTCGCGAGAAGCCACGGATCAGACATTTCGGCTACAGCGCGGAAAGGGTTTCGATGTCGCCGTCAGGGCGCAGGCGGGGGGCGTCGCGGAAGCGGTCTGCCATGGCGCGCAGGAGAACGGTCGTGGCCGCCGACATGACCGGCGGCCGGTCGGGCGTGGGCTCCTCCCCGTTCTCACCGGCGTCGTCCGCAGCGGCGACCTTCTCTTCTTCCGGAGCCTCGATGAACGGATTGTCGATGCCGGGAATGGGTTTCAGTTCGACGTTCTGGTGGGCGTAGGTCATCAGCCGCTGCCATGTCATGGCGGGCAGCGAACCCCCGGTCATGTTGCGCGTCGAGGTCGACTCGTCGTTGCCGAACCAGACCGCCGCCGTGTAGTTGCCCGTGTAGCCGACGTACCACGCATCCTTGTAGGCCTGGGTGGTTCCGGTCTTTCCCGCGCTTCGGATCCCCTCAAGAGCGGCCCGGCGGCCGGTGCCGATCTCCGGAATCTGGACCATGATCGAGTTCATGGAGCGAACCGCCTGTTCGGAGAGCACCCGCTTCGGCTCGGGCTTGTCGCGGCGCCAGTCGTAGACGACCTCTCCCGAATGGGTTGCAAGCTGGGTGATGCCGTGGCGCGTGCCGGCGAAGCCGCCATTGGCGAAGACGTTGTAGCCCGTCGCCTGGTCGAGGACCGTCAGACCGGAGGTGCCGAGAACCATGGTCTTGTCGGAAAACACCGGTGATTCGACGCCGAAAGATTCGGTCAGCGCCTTGATGGGCGGAATCGACAGATGTTCCTTGGCCAGACGCACCGGAACCGTGTTGATAGACTTGATGAGGGCGGTCGAAAGAGTCATCCGGCCCGAAAATCCACGCGTGTAGTTCTTCGGCGTCCAGCGGTTCCAGGTGATCGGCGCGTCCGAGATGATCGAATCTGGCGTGAAGCCGTGCTCCATCGCGGTTGCATAGACGTAGGGCTTGAACGACGACCCGACCTGGCGCTGCGCGCTGGTGGCGCGGTTGAACTGCGACGTTCCATAGTCTCGCCCACCCACGATGGCGCGTACCGAGCCGTCATTGTCGAGCACCACGATGGCGCCCTGCTTCACGCCGTAGTCCTCGCCGAATTGGCGCAGGTGGAACTCGAGGGACTCCTCCGCCGCCTGCTGGATGTTGAGGTCGATCGTGGTGCGCGCGACCAGCGAGTGGGAGGGCATGGTCGCGGCGAGGCGCTTCACCTCCTCGAAGGCCCAGTCGAGGAAGTAGTCCGGATGTTTCTGGTTGTCGCGGTCCACCACGTCGGCCGGGGCGCGGCGCGCCGCTATCACCTGGCCTTCGGTCATGAAGCCGGCCTGAACCATGTTGGTGAGCACTTCGTTGGCGCGCGCGCGCGCGGCCGGCAGGTCGACATGCGGGGCGTATCGGGCCGGCGCCTTGAACAGTCCGGCGAGCATCGCCGCTTCGGCAAGAGTGACGTCCTTGATGTTCTTGCCGAAATAGAAATCGGTCGCCGCCGTGATGCCGAACGTGCCGCCGCCCATGTAGGCGCGGTCGAGGTAGAGCTGCAGGATCTCCTTCTTGGAGAGGTTCATCTCCAGCCACAGCGCCAGGAAGGCTTCCTTGACCTTGCGCTCGATGGTGCGTTCGTTGGACAGGAACAGGTTCTTCGCAAGCTGCTGGGTGATCGTGGAGCCGCCCTGAACGACCGAATTGGCGCGGACGTTCTCCGACAATGCGCGCGCGAGCCCCAGGAAATCGATGCCGTAGTGTTCGAAAAAGCGCCGGTCCTCGGTTGCCAGCACCGCCTTGACGACCTGGTCCGGCATCTCGTCGATGGGCACGCTGTCGCGCTGGATGATGCCGCGCTGGCCGATCTCGTTGCCGTACCGGTCCAGGAAGGTCACGGCGAAGTCCGCCTGCGCGCGCCAGTTGCCGGCCGTCTCCTCGAATGCCGGCATGGCGAGGGCGAGCAGGAGGACGCAGCCCGCGGCCCCGAGCGTCATGCCCTCGCCGAGGAGCTCGAAGATCGCGCGCTTCCAACCGTAGACGCGGAAGCGCCGGAAGAAGATGGTGATGCGCTCCCAGCGCTCGCCGGCCGAGAAGCCCGCTTCATAGAGGGTGGAATCGATCCAGGCATCGAGTTCGAGAAGCTTCGACGCCCGTGGTGCCTTCGATTTCCGGGATTCGAACGGGTTTTCCATTGGCTGACGGGCTTCGAAATCCTCGCGGACCGATACTGTTCCCCCATATGGGCAACTTCGTGGCGCTTGGCATCAGTCTTTGCACCGGAAGTGGCGGACGGGACAAGGAAAATCGGGAAGGGCGGCGGCGGTTTCAGGCAACAGGGTGAAGACCGCGGCATCTCCTTCGCCTGCCGCGCCGCGACTCCTGGCGCGTCAGGGAGGCGTCTTTAAAAGAGGCGCGGCGGCGGGGGAGTGACGTTCGGGGACAGGTGGAGGATGCAACCTGGACAAGATTCGTCGTCGAAAAACCCACAGCGCGATGGCGGCGGGATTGTCACGTCGAAAGAGCCGTGCAAATACCGATTCCGCAAGGGAAGGGGCATTTTCTTCGGGGCAGGTTTCGCCTGAAAGCGCGCCGCGAGCGCAACACCGCCGCCCGGTGGTGTCGGGGATCCGCCGCGAAGTTCAACGGGGGTTACCATGTCGACAAGAAAGCTTCTCGCCGCGGGCATTTTCCTTTTGTCCGCGGCATCGGCCGCGTGTGCGCAAACCTATCCGGACGAACGGGAATACGCCGATCTCGGCCGCTGGCGCGTCATCTCGGTGACGACGAACGGCGCTTTCCATTATTGCGCCGCCGATTCGGATAACGGGCGCGCGCAACTGCGCCTCGCCACCGACGGCAACCGGTGGCAGATGGGGAACCCCTATTATGGTGCCAACGGTCCAGTGCGGGGCCATATCGGCTTCGGGCAGTATCTGCAGCCGGTAACCTTCATGGCCGACGGCGACGGATGGGCGAGCCTGGACGCGGACGCGTTCGCCGACGATCTGCGCAACGGCAGCCAGGTTCGCATGGTGCTCGACCGCGGCGAGCAGGCGTTCAGCCTCTCCGGCTCTTCCGCCGCCATGGCGAAGGCGCGGGAATGCGCCGTGAACCAGGGCCGGCCGCCGGCGCGGCGGCAGACCCCGGTCGTGCGCGAGGTTCCGCCGCCCTCGGCGGGCGGCACCAACGCCTATGGCGGCTATGACATCGCTGGCATGCCGGGCGCCTCGGAGCGGTTCTACGGCGAGACGCGCGGCTGGACCGTGCTCAGCGGCACAGTCAACGGTCGCTTCGGATACTGCGTCGCGGAGCGCAGCGACAATGGCGGCGTCTGGCGTCTGGGGCGGGACCTGACCGTGGATGGCTCCACGCAGTGGCAGCTCGCCGTGCCTTACCAGGCTATGCCCGACTGGAGCGGGCAGATCGAGGTCGACGGCGATGTCCGCCCCACGGGTGGTTCGGCCGCAGGTCCGTGGACCTTCGTCTGGCTGCAGATGTCAGACCTGGACCGGATCCGCAATGGCAATACGATGATCCTGGACATCCACCGGGCGTCCCTCGATTTCCAGCTGCGCGGCACCGCGGCCGCCATCACCAAGATCGAGGAATGCGTGACGCAGGGCAGGCGCGGCGGCATGTACGCCACGAACCGGCCTGCGCCGATGCCTCCACTGCCGGGAGGCAAGCAAAGCAGCCGCGCGGGCTTGCCCGTGCCGAACTGCCCGGACGGCGGACCGACGTTGCCCGTCACCGGCATCTGCCAGGGACAGGCGTCGGACTATCTGCTGAACACCAGCAATCCGAACGACTATCTCCTGCCGGACCCGAGTTGCGACTGGGTCGTCAACGAAGCGCAGATGATCGACGGCGTGCTGCTCTACAAGGCGTTGCGCTGCAAGGGCATCACCACGCAGCTCGAATATGGCGGGGGCGCGCATTATGCCACGCTCGACATCACGCGCTCGGCGCTCTGGGCCGACAATGGCGGGACGCCGCAGGGCGAGACGCGGGTGGTGTGGATCACGCATGTCGATCCGTCCAATCCCATACCCAACCTGCTGCGGGCCTCGCGGGACGGCATGGACCAACCGATGCCGGGCGTGAAATGCGTCCTGAAGCGGAAGGATAATGGCGATGGATGGGTCTACGCACCCGATGCTGCGACGATGGCGGCCCAGGACGGCCCTACGCCGCCGATGTGCGGCTCCTTCAGCGAGGGCGATGGGGTCGACCGTTGGTGGCGGGTGGTGGCCGATTTCGGGATGCTGATCGACCTGCCGGGAGAGGCGTACCAGGACTTCGATCCGTCGTCCCTGACGCTGTTGCGCAAGTCGCCCGCGGGCGACTGGCAGGTGGCGTACTGAAGGGGGAAGTCTTTGCGTGTCAGGTAGCAGCCTCTCCCCCAGGCAGGGGAGAGGCCGGGCGCCGTTGCGGCGCCGGCAGAAAGGTCAGCCCGCGTTGGCGGCCTTGACCTGTGCGCAGAGGCTGAGCGTGCCGCGCGAGAACGTCGAGTCGTTCATGTCCGGAGACTCGCAAGCGGCCTGCAGACGGGTGCGGTCTTCATCCGACATGCCGTCCCACGCAGCCTTGAACTCGTCTTCGCCGCGCAGTTCGCTCATGGTGTCGTCGGTGAAGAACGAGGCCATGCCGGGGTTCTCGTCCATCATCGACTGTTCCATGTCGCTCATGATGTTGGGGCCGGAGCCGTTCTGACCGGAAGCGGTCGAGCCGGTGCTCTGCGCGAGGGCCGAGCCGGCGAACATGGAAGCGGCGGCGAAGGCGGCGATGATTGCGGTTTTCATTGGGTGTTTCCTTCTTTTGTTGTGGTCCCCCGGCAAAACGACGACGGCGCGAGGCGGTTCCCTCACCAGGTCGTGATGAGGCGGGAGCCGGGATCGACGCCGTCCCCGCTCCCGCCGGTGCGGCCTCAGTTGTTGGCCGGATCGGTTTCGGCCTCGTACGCGAGGCGTGCGATGACCGCGACGCCCCAGAGCGTGAGCCCTGCGAAGATCACGCCGATGACCGTGGCGATGCCGTCCGGGATATGGAACAGCACGACCAGCGAGTAGAGGAAGGCGGCGGTGACGGTGGCCAGCTGGCTGCCGATGAGCGCCGTGACGACGGCAATGCCGATGAGGCTGCCGGGCGTGACGACGCGGTCTGCGCGCGTGACGCCTAACATGGTGGTGTCGAGGGTAGACATCGAAGATTTTCCTGGTTGGGTGGCGAGCGGGAGCCGGCGGACGGGCCGCCGGAATGCGCGCGAAGGTTCAAAAGGAAAGCGGGTTCAGACCGGTGCGACGCCGGCACCGATGCCCAGCGCCCAGAAGACGACGAGCAGGATGCCGAGGCCGGCGAACACTGTGAACAGGAGGGCGGCGGCGGTGGCCACGCCCCAGAGCTGCATGATCGACGGCGCGATGCCTTCGGCATCGGGTTTGGCGTAGCGCATCAGAAGGAAGCACAGTCCAAGCAGGGCGAGGCCCATGGCGGCTTGCATGAGGATTTCTCCAGACCGGATAGGTGGACAATCGGCACACATCGCCGGCCGCCGTTTCGCGGTCGCGGGCCGATGCTGCCGGGCTATGTCAGGTGGTGCGGAGGAGGACGGGGGGCGCGCGCTGGCCGGGCGAAAAGATCGCCGCGCGCACGAAGCCGGCTTCGGCCGGCGCGGGATCGAGGGCCGGTCTGCCGGCGCGGGAGAGGAACGTGGCGTCCGAGGGGACGCTCGCGCCGGACGGCTCGGCATCGGCGAAGCGCTTCGGCTCGTGAAGGCGCATGCGCGCCTCCGCCTGGGGCGCTTTGCTGGTCAGCGCGGGGGCATGGAGTTCGCCATTGGCGAGCGAGAGCTGGCCGGCGCGGACCGGGAGCGGCGCCGCTGTTGCGAACGCGGCCAGATGCGCCATGGCCGCGAGCGCGACCAGAAGGCCGAGGAAGGGGCGGTGCGAAAAAATCCGGAACAAGCGGATCGGGTCCATCAACGGCGGCGGCGCCGCGCGAGGAGGGGAGTATTAGCAGGTTTGAAGGGAGGGGGGTAGAGGGTGGGAGGGGAGTTCGCGGGACGGCGCCCTCTCTGCTCTGTCGGACATCTCCGCTATAAGGGGGGAGATCGGCCGTCATCGACATCTCGCCTGTCTGGTCAAGCGCGGCGGGGATCTGTTGTAGTGATCGCCTGCAGATAATAGGAAAAAAATCCTTGACACCGTGACGGTGGTTTGGTAGGTTTTGGTCATCGTCGAAACTGTGCCGATGAGAGCGGGCGGGCTTTCTGGGCTCCTCCGGATCGCGCGTCTGACTCAACGCCGCTGTGCGTGCGGCGGGACGGATAAATTCCAAGTTATTCTTCGTATCCAGGCAGCCAGGTCTCGGGCCAGCGCGAGCCGCTGGTTTGTCCGGGCCACCTCGCCTGCTGAAATGGCGGGGAGGGGCGCCAGACGCCTGAGATCGTCAACAGCCGGAAGGAAAGCAGCCGATGGGCAAGCCTACACTGGCCCGGACGACGGCGCTCGCGATCGGGGAAGGCGGCCTGGGCGGTGAGCCGTTCGCGGCGGCGGAGACGGGCGGCGAGGGCGGTGTCCCGGCTTCGATCGGGTCTGCGCAAAACGTCGCCGGCGAGGATGCTTCGGCGCGTCCGATTCTGGCACAGCCGGCGCCGGACGAGTATCCCGTCGCGCTATTGGCGCGGGGGACGCGGTTCGTGTCGCGGCAGATTGCGCGGCTGATGGAGGCAGCCGAACGCGGCGTGACGCTCGACAAGAAGGAGATCGACGGGCTCGCCGCGCTGGCAAGCATGATGGAACGCTGGGAAACGCTCGCACGAGAACGGGCGAAGGAAGAAGAAGCAAGGAGCGATGAAGAACTCGCCGAAGCATTCCGCATCATCGACGAACGCATCATCGAACTCGCCCGAGCGGAAGCAGCCCGGCTCGTGGCGGAAGGTGCTGGCACCGGAACTGGCTGACAGAACGATTCGGGAATGGTTCGCCCGCGCGCGGCACGAACAATATCCGCTGTGGCGGCACTATGATGGCGCGCCCGACAACTGGATGGTGGTGGGCGGGCGCGGGGCAGGCAAGACGCGGCTGGGCTCGGAATGGGTCAACGCGCTGGTGCGCGGGTTCCCTCCGTTCTCGCTGACGGGCCGATACCATCAGATCGCGCTGGTGGGCGAGACGTTTTCGGACGTGCGCGAGGTGATGATCGAGGGACCGTCCGGCATCCGCACGATCGCGCGCGGGGAACCGCCGCGCTTCGAGGCGAGCCGGCGCAGGCTGGTGTGGGACGCTTCGGGCGCCGTGGCGTATGCGTTCTCGGCCGAAGATCCCGAGAGCCTGCGCGGGCCGCAATTCGAAGCCGCGTGGTGCGACGAACTCGCCAAGTGGAAGCACATGGAGGCGACCTTCGACATGCTGCAGTTCGGCCTGCGGCTGGGAGAGCGGCCGCTGCAGCTGATCACCACGACGCCGAGGCCGGCGCCGCTGGTGCGCCGTCTGATGGCCGATCCGCGCTTCTGGCAGACGCGCATGACGACGCGCGACAATGCGGAGAATCTTGCCGCCGGCTTCATCGCAGCGGTCGAGGCGCGGTATGCCGGCACGCGGCTCGGGCGCCAGGAACTGGAGGGCGAGCTGATCGCCGACCGCGAGGACGCGCTGTGGTCGCGGCGCATGGTCGAGGCGGCGTTCGCGCCGGAGTTTTCCGGCGAACCGCAGCGGGTGGTGGTGGCGGTCGACCCGCCGGCGGGCTCGCGCCGGACGTCGGACGCCTGCGGCATCGTGGTCGCCGGGTCGCTGGGCGACGGACGAGCCGTCGTCCTTTTCGACGGGACGGTGCGCCAGGCAAAGCCCGCCGAATGGGCGGGGCAGGCGGTGCGGCTGTTCCACGAATTCGAGGCGGACACGATCGTGGCGGAGGTCAACCAGGGCGGCGAGATGGTCGCCGCGGTGATCCGCTCGGTGGACGCTTCCGTGCCGGTCAAGAGCGTGCGGGCGAGCCGGGGAAAATGGCTGCGCGCCGAGCCGGTGGCGGCACTCTACGAACAGGGCCGCGTGCGGCACGCTGCGCGGTTTGCCACGCTGGAGGACGAGATGTGCGATTTCGGCCCGGATGGGCTGTCGGATGGACGCTCGCCCGACCGCATGGATGCGCTGGTCTGGGCCCTGACGGAGCTCCTGCTGCGCGGGACGGCTGAGCCGCGGGTGCGGGGCGTCTAGGCAAAGAACCCACCCGGACCTGCGGTCCGACCTTCCCGCGAGGGGGAGGTGAAAGACCCGCCGCCACGACATCAATCGAGGATGGACGAGATGACATGGAATTGGCCGTGGGCGAGGAGCCCGGAGGCAATGGCGGCGCATGGCCGCGCGGCGGAGCGCAAGGATGCCGGCGGCATGGGCTTCGTCGCCCTGCACCTGCAGGCGGAAGCGAACTGGACGCGGCGGGATTTTTCGGGGCTGGCGCGTGAGGGTTACATGCGCAATCCGGTCGCGCACCGCTGCGTGCGGCTGATCACGGAGGCCGCGGCCGTGGTGCCGCTGCTCGCCTTCGAGGGCGGGGAAGAGCGCGCCGGCCATCCGGCCCTGGCGCTGCTCGACCGGCCGAACCCGCGCCAGGCCGGCGGGGCCTTCCTGGAGGCGCTCTACGGGCACCTCATGCTGTCGGGCAACGCCTATGTCGAACTGGTGACGACCGCGGGGGGCGGGCGGGAACTGCATCTCCTGCGGCCCGACAGGGTGAGCGTCGCCTGCGACGGGCAGGGCTGGCCGGTCGCGCTGGAGTATCGCGGGGGCACTGGCAAGCGGCGGGTCGCCCTCGGGGCGGGCGGGAGCGCGCTGCACCTTTCGCTGTTCCACCCGCTCGACGACCACTACGGTTTCGCGCCGCTGGAGGCGGCCCTCATGGCGCTCGACACGCACAATGCCGCCGGGCGCTGGAACAAGGCACTGCTCGACAATTCGGCCCGGCCTTCCGGCGCGCTGGTCTATGCGCCCAAGGACGGCGCCAACCTGACGGAGGAACAGTTCGACCGGCTCAAGGCCGAGCTGGAGCAGGGTTACACCGGCGTGACGCGGGCCGGGCGACCGCTGCTGCTGGAAGGCGGGCTCGATTGGAAGGCGATGGGCCTGACGCCCAAGGACATGGATTTTGTCGAGGCGCGCAACGGGGCGGCGCGCGACATCGCGCTCGCCTTCGGCGTGCCGCCGATGCTGCTCGGCATCCCGGGCGACAACACCTATGCCAACTACGCCGAGGCGAACCGCGCCTTCTACAGGCTGACCGTACTGCCGATGATCGGCCGCACCGCGGGCGAACTCTCCGGCTTCCTCGGCGATGCCTTCGGCGCGCCGCTGCGGCTCTGGTACGACGCGGATTCCATCGAGGGCCTGTCGGTCGAGCGCGAGGCGCTGTGGCGGCGGGTCAACGCGGCGGGATTTTTGAGCGAGGACGAGAAGCGGGGAGCGGTGGGGTATGGCAGGAGGGAGTAGGGAGTTTGATGGCCTGGGGCCTTGAGCAACGTTGAGACCCTTGAGGCCAATGCCTCAGCGAGCGCGAGCACAGCGGCACTGTCCGAGAACAACGCAGAGAGCGCGAAGGAGGATGCCGAGCAGGGATTCGCGGACTTCCACGCAGGACTTGACGGCGTTCCAAGCCTCAGTGGCGAGAACACTCGGCCGGAAGTGCACGCCTCCGGTTCATTCCCTGTGACACCTGAGGCTACCCCCACGGAAGATTACCAAACAAGCAACAAGAAATACGTAGAAGAGGAGATTTGGCTTCAATGGCATACACTGACGAAGAAGCACAAGATGCCGTAGGCACCATTCTGACCGATACCGCCAATATCAAGTTCACTTACGACGATGCTACCCCCGAGATTTCGGCGGACTTGAGCACGTCCGCTCAGGCATCGCTCGCGTCGGCTGACAGCGCTCTACAGAACGGAGACCACTGGACACTTTCTGGTGGCGACCTGTCCTACGAAGTTGGAGACATCTATGTAGGGGACAGTGGTAATACCAGCGGTACCTCCCGGGCCGGGTTCAACGGGTCGAGGGCTGCTGTTGGATATAACGGAAGTGGAGCGTACAAGTATGGATACTTGGCCGGCGGTCCCGGCAAGAGTGCTCGTCTCATCACAGATGGAGACCAAACGAGGCTCGATATCCTAAGCAATGGTGAGATGGTATTTAGCACCGGAGCGGGGAATGACGAGCGTATGCGGATTGCGGCCTCAGATGGGGCGGTATCTATCGCGGAGTCCCTGTCGGTCGGAGGTCAGGCTCTTGGTTCTGCGGCGTTCGCTGACGTGGGGACCGCTCAGGACGACCTCAAGGCACTGAACAGCACAGGTGCTTTCTTGTTCGACCTCACGGCTAATCCCGCTGAAACCATCCCAAATCCTTGGGAAGGGGGAGCAGGAGGCGCGTACTCGAACTGGAGCATCAAGAAATACTCGAATGGAAACCATGTCGGTAACTCTTGGTGGGCCGCTGCAATCTCAAACGAGGTTGTCGGCTCTGGCGGTACGTCCACGAGTAGCCTTGATGGCGCTCTGTGGCTCAACTGCTGGAAGGATGGATGGCGTGACGGCCATACTCCCGGTAACGGTGTTAAGGGTCCGATCACCACTCTCATGGTTGTCGCCAACAACAACGAGTGGGATGACACCGGTGCTATCGTCACAAGCGCGGCGCGGACCTACGGCACGGAAGCCCTTACGAACACGAACGGCTCTCTTATGCAATACGAGGGTGGAAGTGTCGTCTGGAACTCTGCGGGAGACACTGTGCTGCGGGAACTCCACGTTCTCATCGGGTGGGATCACAACCCGCAACATGCGACGTTTCAAGCACTCCACCCCGGCGAGAACAGCGGCATCACTGTTGAGCCTAACACGGGGTCATCCTTTGCTGCCTATGTGGCTCAGGACGGAGGAGTTTTCGGTACTGGACGAGGTTTCAAGTACCTTCTCGTCCACGCCACGCACCGCAATGCTTCCACCATTCAGGTCCACCTGACTGGCACAGAACACGCGGATGGAAACGGGCTTCTTAGAGCCGGGGCGGGCACTGCCGCGCACCCCTCACTGTCCACTTACACTGACCCCGAGACGGGTTTCTATAGTGGCGGTAACGGTGTCATGAACTTCGCCACGAATGGTACGAGGACCATGGTCCTAGGCAACGGTCTCCGTCTAGGAAACCCGGCTGGCGGCGACATGGGCGTCGGCACCCTCAATGCTGCTGCGGCGATCTACGTCTGGGGAAGCAAGGTCGTTGACGACCGGCGAACCGGCTGGACTACGGCAACCGGCACGGCGACGAGGACTAGCTTTGCCACCAACACCGTGACGCTACCCCAACTGGCAGAACGTGTGAAGGCTCTCATTGACGACCTCCACGCTGACGCTGGTCACGGCCTTATCGGAAGCTGATAGGGCCACACTCTTGCTCCTCTCGCAATTCGGCGGGAGGGGCATCCCTTCGAACTAAACACACACAGGAAAGGAACACACATATGAAGATCAATTTCTCTCAGACTGTCATGGCCCCTAACGGCGAGGAACTCGACGTGAACCTTGGCCAGATTTCGGTGATGGCACTCAACGCACCCGAGAAGGAACCTCTTGGGCTGGACGAAAGCATTCGACGCGGCTCCCTTGCTCTCAAGGTAAAGGACGGCGGCGAGATTGAGATTAAGCCTGAGGATGCGGCGATGATCCGCAAGAACCTCCCCAAGGCATGGGCACCGTTCATCGTCGCTCAGGCAGCACAGATGCTGGACGGATAATCCCCATTGATAGACGACAAGAGCCTGACACAGGAACTCTTGGTCACGCTGGGCAGGATCGACGGTCAGAACAATCTGATCCTCTACCGCCTAGACAGACAGGTAGAATGGCAGGACGAGATTACCAAAGAGGTATCTGAGACCAAGGAGCGCGTGACGAAAGTCGAACGCCGCCTTAACTGGTACCCTGCCTACGCGGCTGGGGCTGCGGCTACAGTCGGCGCGGCTGTCTACGCCCTCAAGGGCTGGATCGCGGGGTTCCTCCCCAATGGCTAAGAGAACCACTGAACAAACTCTCGATGGGCTGTTTGATGCCTTCGTCGAGCATTTCGGGAGTGTCCGATTGATTGGGTGCGGGGCGGCCGTGGCGGGTCATCAGCGGATCACGGCCGGCAAGCGTTCCGGGAAGAGTACAGCGAACTGAGGGTAGTCTGCACGCCATTCGATGGCCGGCTTCCAGTGGACGCCGACATTGCGCAAGGCGAGGAAGATCAGCTTGAGAGTGGAGCAGAGGCGCCGCGACGCAACCAGGAAATATCGAGATGAGTGACCTCTCCCAGGCCGCGTGGCTGTGGGCGGCGAAGGGCGTGGGCGCGGTGGCGGGATCGGCGATCTCGCTGGTCTACGTCCTGCCGCGCGACCGCCGCGAGGCGGCGATCCGCTTCGCCGTCGGCACCGCCTGCGGCCTCGTCTTCGGCGGCGTGGCCGGGCTGAAGATCGCGACCGAACTCGGCATCGACGAGGAGATCGGCGCGGCCGAGACCATGCTGATGGGATCGGCGGCCGCGAGCCTCTGCGCCTGGTGGGCGCTGGGCTACGCGATGCGGGCGTTCCGGAAGGATGGGCGGGGCACCTCCGCCGATGACGAACGCGTGACGAAATAGCGGCGTCCGGTAGGGTGCCGGGATCGACGCCGGTGCTGGAACGCGCCTGCCGATGGCGGATCCTCGGGATAGGCCAAGGATGACGCCGCGCGGCGAATATGACGCCTCGTCAGGGTTCTAGTTCGGGTCCACGGACGGCGGGCTGCTGGAAGCACCCCCTTACCGTCTCGCCTCGCGAGCCACCGTTCCGGGGCGAGCCGCTTGTCTCGCGCGTCCTTCGGACACCCCCGATGGGGGGCGAGGAAGGGCGGTGCCGACCGCTCGGCGGCTTGGCCCACGCACAACTATCGCAACCGGAGCAAGATCATGACGAACGGGACCACTGGTTCCTGGGCGCGGAAGCGCGCGCCTGGGGGGCTGCGGCGAATGGCGTATGCCGGGGACGACCGGGTGGCGGGGAATCGCGGCGCCGGCGGGCTGCCGGTGGGGAGTGCCCGGCTCGCGGCCGGGGAGGGACGCTTTTCCGGTTATGCGAGCCTCTTCGGCGTCGCCGATCTCAGCCGCGACCGGGTGGAGCGCGGCGCTTTCGCGCGGTCGCTGCGGGACAAGGGATCCGCCGGCATCCGCATGCTGTTCCAGCACGATCCGGCGGAGCCGATCGGGCGCTGGACGGCGATCCGGGAGGACGGGCGCGGCCTCTTCGTGGAAGGGATCCTGGCGCCCGGCGTGCAGAAGGCGCGCGAGGTGCTCGAACTGATGCGGGCCGGCGCCATCGACGGACTGTCGATCGGATTTCGGACGATACGCGCCGCGCCAGAGGCGCGAAGCCGCGTGCGGCGGATCCTCGAGGCAGACCTGTGGGAAATATCCGTCGTGACATTCCCGATGCTGCCGGGCGCGCGCATCGGCGAGGTAAAACGCGCGGCACAGGAGGTCGCGACGGACGGAATGGCCCGCCAGCTGCGCGCCGCGACGAACATGATCAACCGCCAAACGATCCAGCGAAAGGACAAGGCATGACCGACCCCATGGCAGCACCCGAACACAAGGCCGGGATGAAGCCGCCGGAGGACGCCAGCGGCGCCTTCGGCGAATTCATGAACGCCTTCGAGGCTTTCAGGGAAGCCAACGACCAGCGGCTCGCCGAGATCGAGGCGAAGGCGACGTCCGACGTCGTCACCGTCGAGAAGGTCGACCGCATCAGCCAGGCGCTTGACGCGCAGAAGAAGGCGCTGGACGGCATCCTGCTGCGCCAGGCGCGGCCGGCGCTCGGCCGGCCCGAGGCGCTGACGGTGAAATCCGAACATGCCTCGGCCTTCGAGGCCTATGTCCGGTCCGGCGACGACCGCATGCTGCGCTCGATGGAGCAGAAGGCGATGTCCTACGGCTCCGGCCAGGACGGCGGCTACCTCGTTCCGGAGGAACTGGAGACGGAGATCGGCAAGCGGCTCGCCGCGATCTCGCCGATCCGCTCCATCGCCTCGGTGCGGCAGGTCTCCAGCGCGGTGCTGAAGAAGCCCTTCGCGGTGAGCGGTCCGGCCGTCGGCTGGGTCGGCGAGACGGCGGCGCGTCCCGAGACGGCGAGTTCGACGCTGGCGGAACTGCAGTTCCCGACGGCGGAACTCTACGCCATGCCGGCGGCGACCGCGTCGCTGCTCGAGGATTCGGCCGTCGATCTCGACCGCTGGATCTCGGCGGAGATCGAGACCGCCTTCGCCGAACAGGAGGGCACCGCCTTCGTCACCGGCAACGGGACGAACAAGCCCAAGGGCTTCCTCGACTACACGCTCGTGGCGGAGGCGAGCTGGGAGTGGGCCAAGATCGGCTACATCGCCACCGGCGTGGACGGAGCGTTGCCGGCGGCCGACCCGTCGGACATCCTGATCGACCTCGTCTACGCGCTGAAATCCGGCTACCGGCAGAATGCCAACTGGGTGATGAACCGCAAGACCCAGGCGGCGATCCGCAAGCTGAAGGACGACGACGGCAACTATCTCTGGCAGCCGCCGGCAATGCCCGGCGCGCGCGCCATGCTGATGGGTTTCCCGCTGGTCGAGGCGGAGGACATGCCCGACATCGCCAGCGACGAGACGCCGATCGCCTTCGGCGACTTCGCCCGCGGCTATCTGGTCGTCGACCGGACCGGGGTGCGCGTGCTGCGCGATCCCTATTCCGCCAAGCCCTACGTGCTCTTCTACACGACCAAGCGCGTGGGCGGCGGCGTGCAGGACTTCGACGCCATCAAGCTCCTGAAGTTCGGCGTGAGCTGATCGCCGAAGAAACTCTGGCGGCGCCCCTTCCGCCGGAGCGCGCGGCGGCAACGCCGCGCAAGGACGGCCCCGGTTTCCTCCCGCCGGGGCCGTTTTCGTTTCCGTAAAACCCCGAGCCGAAGAAGACACCCATGGCGCTTTTCCGAACCAGCGGGCCCGACGCGGAACCGCTGACGACAACCGAATGCAAGGCTCATCTGCGCGTGAGCCATTCGAGCGACGACGACCTCATCGCCGGGCTGATCCGCGCGGCGCGCGAGGAGGTGGAGCGGCACACGGGGCTCGCGCTGATCGACCAGGACTGGCGGCTGGCGCTGGATTGCTGGCCGCGGAGCGATCACGTGACGATCCCGCGCCATCCGGTGAAGCAGATTCTCTCGGTGACCACCTACGGGTCGGAGGGCGAAGCCTCGGAGCTCGACCCGGCAAGCTACCAGCTGGATCCGCTGTCGCGGCCGGCGCGGCTGCATTTCGAAACCCGGCCGTCGCCCGGCATCGCCATGAACGGCATCGAGATCGATTTCCGCGCCGGTTTCGGCGAGGCCGGGACGGACGTGCCGGACCTCCTGAAGCAGGCGATGATGCTTCTGGTCGCGCACTGGTACGAGTTCCGCGCCGAATATGGCGCCGCAGACCAGCCGGTCTCGCTGCCCGAGGGATACCAGCGCCTGGTCGCGGGGTTCCGGGCGAGGAGGCTGCTGTGAGGAGGCGCGGGATCGACCCAGGCGCGTTGCGCACGCTGTTCTCCCTCCGGGAGGCGGCGCCGGTGCCCGACGGCGCGGGCGGTCATACGCTGGAGTGGAGCGAAGTCGCAACCGTCTTCGGCCGGCTCGAGCCGGTTTCGGCGCAAAGCCGATTCGGCGCCGACCAGGCGATCGAGACCGTCTCGCACGACGTGACGATGCGCCGCCGGGACGACGTCCGGAGCGGCATGCGGCTCGTTTTTGGTGCGCGCGTGCTTACCATCGTGATGGTGCACGACCCCGACGGGACGGGCCGCTATACGCTCTGCCGGACACGTGAGGAGGGGCAATGAAGATCGCGATGAAGCTGACGCTGGACGGACTGGTGCGAGCGCTGAGGACGCGCGCGCACGATATCGCCGACGGACATGAAATCGGCCATAGTGCGCGGGTCGCCGGCCCGAATCGCGAGGTTACGAAACGGATGCGACGTCCCCGAAAGGGGCCAGCGACAGGAGGGGGAGATGAGCGCACCCGCGCTTGATCTGCAGAAGGCGGTGCTCGCCGCCCTGGCGGACGACGAAGACCTGACATCGGCCCTCGGCGGGTCGCGCATCTACGATCACGTGCCCGCCGACACGCCGTTTCCGTACCTGACCTTCGGCAGGACGAGCGTCTTCGACTGGAGCACGTCGACCGAGGCCGGCTTCGAGCAGCTTCTTACCCTGCATGCGTGGTCGAAGGCGCAGGGCAAGACCGAGGCGCTTGAGATCATGGACCTGGTTGCCGCGCGCCTGAACGACCAGCCGCTTACCCTCGAGAGCCACAGGCTGGTGTCGATCCGGCAGGAATTTTCGGAAGTGCGCTACGATGAAGACCTCGCCGTCTATCACGGGCTCCTGCGCTTCCGGGTGCTGATCGAGGAAAACGCGTAGGCGCACGGCGGCTCTTCGAGCGCAAATCTCTTTCGTGGATCCCGAGGTGTCGGCCAAGCACCCCCTCACCGTCTTGGGCTTCGCCCGATCCACCTCTCCCCCTGCCCGGGGGAGAGGAAACGCAGCTTCGGCTTCGCGCCAATACTATGGTGCACGAGCGAGATCGGCCGGGCTGTCCTTTCCTCCCCCCCGGGCAGGGGGAGAGGTGGCTTGCGAAGCAAGTCGGTGAGGGGGTGCTTCCTCCAGGCTGCCGGCTGGCGGCTATTCCCATTTACGATCAATCTTTGACAAAGGAGTTCGCGCATGAGCGCGCAGAAGGGCAAGGACCTGCTGTTGAAGCTGGACAGCGGCGGCGGCAGCTTCGTCACCGTGGCGGGGCTGCGATCGAAGCGGCTTTCCTTCAACAGCGAGACCGTCGACATCACCGATTCCGATTCGGCGGGACGCTGGCGCGAACTGCTGGCCGGGAGCGGCGTGCAGCGGGCGAGCATCAGCGGCGCCGGCATCTTCAGGGATGCCCAGTCCGACGCCGAGATCCGCTCGCGCTTCTTCGCCGGCACGATTTCGGACTGGCAGTTCGCCGTGCCGGACTTCGGGACGGTGGAGGGGCCGTTCCAGATCACGGCGCTCGAACTCTCCGGTTCGCATGACGGCGAGGTGACGTTCGACATCGCGCTGGAATCGGCGGGCGCCGTTAGCTTCGCGGCCGCCGCATGAACGCGAATGCGAGACGCGGCGAGATCGTCGCCGAACTCTCGGGCAAGCGTCACCGGCTGTGCCTGACGCTGGGCGCGCTCGCGGAGCTCGAATCGGCCTTCGCGGTCGACGATCTGTCGGCGCTGGTCGCGCGGTTCTCCTCCGGAAAGCTTTCGGCGCGCGACATGGCCCGCGTCATCGGCGCAGGTCTCCGAGGCGCGGGGGCCGCGATCTCGGACGAGGAGGTCATGGCGCTGGAGACGCCGGGCGGGGCGGCCGGCTACGCGCGCATCGTCGCCGGGCTTCTGACCGCAACCTTCGGAGCAACCGGCAGCGGGACGGAGACTTCCGAAAACCCTTGAGTGCCGCATCCGGCCCGACCGCGCCGGCCGCGTTCCCCTGGGACGCGGTGATGGCGCTCGGCCTGGGTTCGATGCGGCTCCACCCTGAAGCATTCTGGGCGATGACGCCGCGCGAGTTCGCCTTTGCGGCGGGGCTGGCCGGCATGGCCTCGCCGTATCCGGATCGCGCGAGCCTGGCCGAACTGATGCGGCGCTATCCCGACGGCGGGAAGAGCCCGGCGCGGGCCTAGCGCGGATCGTAGTGGAGAGAGAACGATGGACGAGCCGCAGCAGGTGAGTTTCGAATTCGATACGGGCGGAATGGAAAAGGCGCTCGCCAACCTCGGCGAACTCGCCGACGATTTCGGACGGCAGATGACCCGCGCATTCGCGAGCGCGGTGATCCACGGCCGCTCGTTCGAGGACGTATTGCGCCGGCTGGGGCTGAGCCTCGCCGGATTGGCGTTGCAGCAGGGTCTCCAGCCGCTGCAGCAGCTTGCCGGGTCGTGGACCTCCGGCCTGTTCCAACTGCTGCGCGGCATCCTGCAGTTCGAGAAGGGCGGCGTGCCGGGCAGCGTCGTTCCCTTCGCGGAAGGAGGCGTGGTGTCGAGCCCGACCTTCTTTCCAGCGGGGCGAAACATCGGCCTGATGGGCGAGGCGGGCGCGGAGGCGATCATGCCGCTGGCGCGCGGACCCGACGGGCGGCTGGGCGTCAGCGCTTCCGGCGCCGCCGCTCCCGTCAGCGTCGTCTTCAACGTCACAACCCCCGACGCCGCCTCCTTCCGCAAGTCGGAAGCGCAGGTCACCGGCATGATCGCCCGCGCCGCGGCGCGTGGCGCAAGAACCCTGTGAGGGAGACATGACCGACCTGCAGTCATTCCATGAGGTTCGATTTCCCGTGGCGGTGTCCTTCGGCGCGACGGGCGGACCGGTGCGCCGCAACGAGATCGTGCTCCTGACCTCGGGCCACGAGCGGCGCAACGCGCGTTTCGCCGATTCCCGCCGCACCTACGACGCCGGCACCGGGCTGCGCTCGCTGGAGGACGCGTACGAGGTGCTCGATTTCTTCGAGGCACGGCGCGGATCCCTGCACGGGTTCCGCTTCCGCGATCCGTTCGACATGAAATCCTGCCGGCCCGACCTCGCCCCGCAGCCGGACGACCAGGGGATCGGGACCGGCGACGGCGCGATGGAAGAATTCCAGCTGACCAAGGCATATGGCTCGGGCGCGGACGCCTATGCACGGCAGATCGCAAAGCCGGTCGAGGGAACCGTGCGCGTTGCGGTGGACGGGACGGAATTGGAGGAGGGGACCGGGTTCTCGGTCGATCCGACCAGCGGCATGGTGACGTTTCTGGCCGGGCACATACCGGCGGCGGATGCCGTGGTGACGGCCGGTTTCGAGTTCGACGTGCCGGTGCGCTTCGACACGGACCAGCTGAGCCTGAGCCTCGCCGGTTTCCGGGCGGGACAGATCCCGACAATCCCGCTGACGGAGATCCGGCCATGAGCGGCTTTCCCGAGGCGTTCCTGGCGCATCTGGGTAACGGGGCGACGACCGTCTGCCATTGCTGGCGCCTGACGCGCAAGGACGGCGACGTCATCGGCTTCACCGACCATGACCGTCCGGTCGCGGCCGACGGGACCGCGTTCCTGCCGCAGACCGGATTCACGGCGAGCGAGGCGCGCGACACGCTGGGGCTCGCCTCGGACGCGGTGGACGTGGAGGGGGCGATTTCGTCCGACGTGCTGCGCAGCGAGGACATCGCGTTCGGCCGGTATGACGGCGCGCGCGTGGAGACGCTGCTGGTCAACTGGCGCGAGCCGGATCAGTTCGCGATCATCCGCACCGGGCGGATCGGCAGGATCAGGCTCGAGGACGGCCGCTTCATCGCCGAACTGGAAAGCCCCAAGCTCGACCTCGACAAGCCGCGCGGGCGCTACTTCAGGCGCGGCTGCGACGCGGAACTCGGCGACGCGCGCTGCGGGGTGGACCTTTCGGCAGGGGGATTCAACGGATCGGGGACCGTCTCGGCCAAGGTCACGGAAGACACGATCCGGGTGAGCGGCCTGGGCAGCTTCGAAGCCGGCTGGTTCTCGCATGGCCTCCTGGCCTGCACGACGGGCGTTTCGGCGGGCATCATTTTTCGCATCATCGTTCACCGGCTGGCCGGTGGCGAAGCGGAGCTGACCTTGTGGTGCGACACCGCGCCGGCGCCGGCGGCCGGCGACGCGTTCACCGTGAAGGCGGGCTGCGACAAGGCGTTCTCCACCTGCAAGGCGAAGTTCGCCAACGACCTCAACTTCCAGGGCTTCCCACACCTGCCCGGCAACGACGCGGCCTACGGGTACGCGACCGAGGAGCAGATCTTCGACGGAAGCCCGCTGGTTCCCTGAGGAGCATGACGATGACGTCCCCGATCAACAAGCGGATCGTCGCCGAGGCGACGGACTGGCTCGGCACGCCTTTCCGGCATCAGGGCTCGCGAAAAGGTGTCGGTTGCGATTGCCTGGGGCTGGTACGGGGTGTCTGGCGCGCGGTCTACGGCTGCGAGCCGGAACTGCCCGGGGCCTATGCGATGGACTGGAACGAGACCGCCGCGGGCGATCCGCTGATCGAGGCGGCGCGGCGCCATTGCGCGGAGAAGCCGGCGACCGACATGCGGCCCGGCGACTTGCTGCTCTTTCGGTGGAAACCGCGATACGCGGCCAAGCACGCCGGCATCCTCGTCTCGGCGGACCGCTTCATCCACGCCTATGACGGCAATTCCGTCGTGGTGTCGCCGCTGGTGCGGCAATGGCGCGCGCGCATCGCGGGCGTCTTCGAATTTCCTGAAACCTTGCAGGGCTGACCGGACGTGGCGACCATCATCCTCCAGGCCGCGGGCGCCTATCTCGGCGGGCTCATCGGCGCGACCGCGGCCACCATCGGCACCGCGGCGGGCGCGGTCGCCGGCTATCTGCTCGATCAGGCGCTCCTCAACAGCGCGACCCGGATCGAGGGGCCGCGCCTCGCCTCGGCGCCGCCGCTCACGGCGGAGGACGGCTCGCCGGTTCCGCGGCTCTACGGTACCGCGCGCCTCGGCGCTACGCTGATCTGGGCGACGCGCTTCGAGGAGGTGCGGACCACCGAGAGGCGCGGCGCCAAGGGCGGTCCGAAGGTGACCACCTATGCCTACTACGCCAACGCCGCCTTCGCGCTCTGCGAGGGCGAGATCGCCGGGATCAGGCGCGTGTGGGCCGACGGACGCGAACTCGATCTCGACGGGATCGACATGCGTGTCCATCGCGGAACCGCCGACCAGTTGCCGGATCCGCTGATCGAGGCGAAGCAGGGGGAGGGTAACACGCCGGCCTACCGGGGCATCGCCTATGTCGTGTTCGAGCGTCTTGCCCTCGACGATTACGGCAACCGCCTTCCGCAATTGCAGTTCGAGGTGATCCGGCCGGTCGGAGGCCTGACCCGTGCCGTGAAGGCCGTGGCGCTCATCCCCGGCTCGACCGAGTTCGGCTACGCGCCGCTTGGAGCCACGCAGGCGATCGCCGAGGGGCAGGCGGGGGCGCTGAACCGGCACGTGCTGTTCGGCGCGTCCGATTTCGCCGCCTCGGTCGACGAATTGCAGGCGGTCTGCCCCAACTTGAAGCACGTTGCGCTGGTGGTGGCCTGGTTCGGCGACGATCTGCGCGCCGGGACCTGCACGGTGCGTCCGAAGGTGGTGGGCGGTGGCGCGGCCGCCACCGGCACCGCCTGGCGGGTGTCCGATCTCGAGGGGGCAGACGCGGACACGGTCTCGGAGGACGGCGGGAGGGCAGCCTTCGGCGGGACACCGTCCGACGCCAGCGTCATCGACGCGATCCAAGACCTGAAGGCGCGCGGTCTCTCGGTGACGCTTTACCCCTTCGTCATGATGGACGTCCCGGCCGACAACGCGCTCCCGGATCCCTATGGCGGCGCCGGTCAGGCCGCCTATCCCTGGCGCGGTCGGATCACCTGCCATCCGGCCGCGGGCCAGACGGACAGCGCCGACGGGACGGCCGCGGCGCGGACACAGGCGGCCGCCTTCTTCGGCGAGGCGTTGGCGGCGGATTTCTCGTCGGGTGGCGGTCAGGTGCATTTTTCCGGTCCGGCGGACGAATGGGGATATCGCCGGATGATCCTGCATTACGCGCGGCTCGCACAGGAGGCCGGCGGCGTCGACGCCTTTCTGATCGGCTCGGAACTGCGGGGTCTGACGACGATCCGCGACGAGGCCGACGCCTTTCCGGCGGTGGAGGCGCTCTGCGCACTCGCCGCCGACGTGCGCGCGATGCTCGGAACCGGGCCGAAACTTACCTACGCAGCCGACTGGTCGGAGTATTTCGGACATCAACCCGGTGATGGATCGGGTGACGTCTTCTTCCACCTCGACGCGCTATGGGCGCATTCGGCGATCGACGCGGTGGGCATCGACAACTACATGCCGCTTTCCGACTGGCGCGACGGCGACTACGCGGGGGACGGCCCCGACGGGGCGGCGGGACCATACGATCTCTCCGCGCTGCGGGCCGCGATCGCGGGCGGAGAGGGCTACGACTGGTTCTATGCCGATGAAGAGGCCCGCAACGACCGCATGCGCAGCCCGATCGCGGACAGCGCGCACGGCAAGCCCTGGGTGTTCCGCTACAAGGACCTGGTGAACTGGTGGTCGAACGCGCATTTCAACCGTCCCGGCGGCGTAGAATCATCGACCCCTACAGCCTGGGAGCCGAGGTCGAAGCCCATCTGGTTCACGGAACTGGGCTGCCCGGCCTGCGACAAGGGGCCGAACCAGCCCAACGCCTTCCATGACCCGAAATCGGCCGAGAGCGCACTGCCGCGCTTTTCCAACGGCGGGCGGTCCGACATCGCGCAGCACCGGTTTATCGAGGCGCACCTCGGCTACTGGGAGGAGGATGCGGACGGGTTCGAGGATGCGTCGAACCCCGTCTCGGGCGAGTACGAGGGGCGGATGCTCGATGCGGAGCGGTGTTATCTCTGGGCATGGGACGCGCGGCCGTTTCCCGCCTTTCCGCTCGCGACCGACGTCTGGGGCGACGGCGAGAACTGGCCGCTCGGGCACTGGCTGAACGGGCGGCTGGCCAGTCCCGCGGTCGGCGACCTGATCAACGCAATCATCGCGGACCACGGGCTGGAGCGCGCCGACGTGGAGGCCGCCGACGGCAAGGTGACGGGTTACGTCGTTTCCGAACCCTCGACCGCGCGCGCGGCGCTGGAGCAGATCGCGGAGGTCTTCGGCCTCGTCGCCTGCGTTGACGGCGACCGGCTGATCTTCCGGTCGCAAAGCGCGGTGGCGGGGGCGGCGCTCGAAATCGGCGAACTCGCAGCAATCGACGCGAGGCCGGTCATCACTTCGGCTCGCGAGGCTGTGCATCTTTTGCCCGACGAGGCGCTGCTGTCCTTCCGCGACCCGCTGCGCGATTACCAGGCCGGCTCGACCCGGCACGTGCATCCGAATTCGCTCGCCGGCCGGCAGCAGTCCCTCGCCCTGTCCGGCTGCCTGGAAGAGCCGGTCGCGCAGTCCCTCGTCGCCGACTGGCTGAAACGCCGCTGGCGGGCGCGCGAGCAGATCAGCTTCGCGATCCCCGCCGCCGACCGCCGCGTCGTGCCCGGATCGATCGTGCGCCTGCCAGACAAGCTTGCGGGGCAGGACTATCTCGTTACCGGGATCGAGGAAGGCCTCGTGCGGGAGACCAGCGCGCTTCGAATCGATCGGCTGCCGCCGACGCCGGCCGCCGCGACGCTCGGCGGTGCCTCGGCGAAGAAGGTGGAGCCGCCGGCAAAGCCTCTCGTCCACTTCCTCGACCTGCCGTCGGCCGGCGGCACCGACCAGCCCTGGAACGAGCTGAGGATCGCGGCTTGGTGCCGCCCCTGGCGCAACCAGATCGTCTATGCGTCGCCGGAAGCCGCGGGGTTCGAGCAGCGCTCCGCGCTGGTCGAGGCGAGCAAGATCGGGAAGCTCGAGGAAGCGGCGGTAGCCGGAAATGCCGGACGCATCGACGCGGGGCGGTCCCTGCTGGTCCGGATGTTCGGTGGCGCCCTTTCGAGCGTCTCCACGATCCAGATGATGAACGGGGCCAACGCGGCAGCACTTCGATCCGCCAGCGGCGCCTGGGAAGTGCTCCAGTTCATGGTGGCGGAGGAGATCGCCTCGGGGCTGTGGCGGCTGTCGAAGCTCCTGCGCGGCCAGCTCGGCACGGAGGACGCGATGCTGGCCGGTGCGCCGCTGGGATCGGCCTTCGTCATGCTCGACCAGGCGGTTCCTTCCGCAGGTCTCAGGCCTTCGGAAGCGGGACTTCCGCTGACATGGCGGGTCGGTCCCGCGAAGGGCGACCTCGCGAGCGCGCTGTTCGACGTCCAGACGGTGACGGGCGGGGTCCGCGCGGCGCTGCCGCTCTCGCCCGTCCACATCCGCGCGAGCAAGGCCGCAAGCGGCGACGTCTCGCTGCGCTGGATACGGCGCGGTCGCATCGCCGCCGACGGATGGGACGCGGGCGACATACCGCTTGGCGAGGAAACGGAAGCGTACGCCATCGAGGTCCGCACAGAAGACGACGTGCTCCTGCGCGGCGCGGAAACGACGAGCCCCGAATGGACGTACGGCGCGGGCGACATCGCAGAGGATTTCGACGGCGACCCGGGGCCGGCGGTCTTCCACGTCTTTCAGAAGAAGGGCGCCGCCGGAACCGCCGGGCTGCCGGGCCGGCTCAGTTTCAACCTGGCCTGAGGGAACTGCCCCTCAGGCTGTTCATAGAAGGAGACGATTCAATGACCGAAAGCAAACCTTGGTACCTGTCGCGCACCATCTGGGCCTCGATCATCACCATCGCCACCGCGTCCGGCAGCCTGTTCGGGCTCCCCGGCTCCGGGATCGACGATGCGGCGCTCACCGATGCCGTCCTGCAACTGGTCACGGCGGTCTCCGGCGTGGTGGCGATCTTGGGGAGGGTGTCGGCGACGACCAGGATCGGGGGCTAGAGGGGACACGGTTGTTTACCGCCGCGGTCGGAGTGTGATGGCGGATGAAGCAGCCCCGGCTTGCAGGCACCCGGCCGCTTCCTAGGTCTAGCAAAGGCGATCCTCGTTCCCTCCCAGGGATCGCCTGACATGGAACCGGCGGCGCGAATTGCCCCCAGGCCCAGGCGCCGCCGGCTTCCTTTTGCCACAGCGATGTCTGCCGGAGGCAGCCGTCGATGCGAAGGCGAGGAATGAATTTCTTCGCGCTGTCAAAATCGGAAATCCAAGCTACATTGACCGGTGCGCCTTGGCACGCAAATCGCCAAGGGCTTCGCAGTGAATCCGAAACGGCGTTCATGTCGCGTTCAGCGGCGGCGGGGTATCAGTAGCGCATGAAAGTTCGTAACCCCATGATCCGTCTCCTGACGCTCCTGCTCGTCGCAGGCTCCTTGGCCGCGCCGGCGCGTGCCGCGGACTGCAACACCCTCGGCCAGGCAATTGCCGCCCAGGACGGCGGTACCCTGCAGGTTGCGACCGAGCAGAGCCGCGGCGGCCAGACGATCTGCGTCGTGGTCTACACCGTACCGGGCAGCAACGGTCAGCCGCCGCGCCGGGTCGAGAGACAGGTACCCGCCAACTAGCCTTCCTGTCCTGCGTGGCGCAGCGGTCGAGGGCCGGGCGAAGCGAGAGCCCGTCAATCCGAGGAAAACATGAGAATATTGGTCGTAGAGGATGACAAGAACCTCAACCGTCAGATCGCCGATGCGCTGACGGAAGCGGGTTACGTGGTGGACCAGGCCTATGACGGCGAGGAAGGACATTTCCTGGGGGACACCGAGCCCTACGATGCCGTCGTTCTGGACATAGGCCTGCCCGAAATGGATGGGATCAGCGTGCTGGAGAGATGGCGCGCGGACGGCAAGAAGATGCCCGTGCTGATGCTGACGGCGCGCGACCGCTGGAGCGACAAGGTGGCCGGCATCGACGCCGGTGCCGACGACTACGTAGCCAAACCCTTCCACATCGAGGAAGTGCTGGCGCGCGTGCGCGCGCTGATCCGCCGGGCGGCGGGGCACGCCTCGTCCGAACTGGTCTGCGGGCCGCTGCGGGTCGACACCAAGGCATCCAAGGCCGATGTTGGCGGGATGCCGCTGAAGCTGACCTCGCACGAGTTCCGTCTGCTCGCCTATCTCATGCACCATATGGGAGAGGTCGTGTCGCGAACGGAACTGGTGGAACACCTTTACGACCAGGATTTCGACCGCGATTCCAACACGGTCGAGGTGTTCGTCGGGCGCTTGCGCAAGAAGATGGGCATGGACCTGATCGAGACGGTGCGCGGCATGGGCTACCGGATCCGAGAGCCGCAGGAGTGAGCACGCAGGTGCCGCAACAAGCGCGGCCCGCAAGGCGAAACGCCCTGAGGATCGGGCTTCGCTCGCTGTCCTTCCGCGTCGTCACCTTTTCCACCGTCTGGGCCGTCGTCGCCCTGGTGGTGATCGCCACCCTGATTTCCGCACTCTACCGCGTCTCGGCCGAACGCAGCTTCCGCAGCCTGCTCGTGGCACATCTCTACAGCCTGGTCGCCGCCGTGAGCGTTTCCGACGAGGGAGAACTGCAGGGGACGCCGGCCCTCTACGACGTCAAGTTCTCGCAGCCCGGCTCCGGCTGGTACTGGGCCGTGGAGCCGGTCTCTCCCGGCCTCGACGGTGGCATCCGCTCCGCCTCCATGACCAATCCGATCCCGGCGCCGGCGATCGCGGAAGTGCCCTTCGACAGCCAGTTCCAGCGCGTCTACGAGACCGTCGGGCTGTCCGGCGAACGCATCGACGTGGTCGAGAACGACTTCATCCTGGACGCCGACAACCGGATCGCGCGCTTCCGCGTGATGGGCAACAGAAGCGAACTGGAACTGGACATCGCCGATTTCTCGCGGCAGCTCTATACCTATCTGGCGTTGTTCGGCGTCGGCATGATCGCCATCAACGCCATCGTCATTCTTCTGGGTCTGCGTCCTTTGGACCAGGTGCGCAACGCGCTTGCCCAGGTGCGGGAAGGCACCGCCAAGAAACTCGACGGCAGGTTTCCCTCCGAGATCGAACCGCTTGCCAGCGAGACGAACGCGCTGATCGAGAACAACCGACGAATCGTCGAACGGTCGCGCACGCAGGTCGGCAATCTCGCCCATTCCCTGAAGACGCCCGTGGCCGTTCTCCTCAACGAAGGCCGTGCGATGGGCGGCGAGAAGGGCAGGCTGATCGTCGAACAGGCGGCCGCGCTCCAACAGCAGGTGGAGCACTACCTGCAGCGCGCGCGCATCGCCGCCCAGCGCGACAGCGTCGTCTTCCGCACGCCCATGAAGGAGCCGCTGGAACGGCTCATGCGTGTTTTTCGTAAGCTCGACCGGAAGGTCGATATCGTCTTCGAGGCCCCGGAGCGCGAACTCGTCTTCGCCGGAGAGCGGGAGGATCTCGAGGAAATCGCCGGCAATCTCCTAGAAAACGCCGTCAAATGGGCGCGGCGCACGGTACGTGTGCGGCTTTCGGCGGAGGTGGGAGCCGTCCTGCTCACGATCGAGGACGACGGGCCGGGGATCCCCGAGGAACAGGCGCGCGAGGCGCTGAAGCGGGGGACCCGACTCGACGAGACGAAGCCCGGCACCGGGCTCGGACTGGCTATCGTGCACGACCTCGTGCGCGAATATGGCGGCGAACTGGCGCTCGAGCGGTCGGAGCTCGGGGGGCTGAAAGCGGTCATCCGCCTGCCGTCTGTGGGCTGATGTTCGACGGAACGGTCCCGGCGGGGCAATGGCGGTTCCGGTAGGAAAAACGGCGGGCGCGGGTTTCAGGCAAGCCCAATTTCGGTCATACATCGTCGCTACCGCCGGGTGCTTCGGTCGCAGTCACGCAAGGGAACAATCGAGCGATGCCCACAGCCGCGAAAGCTATAACGCTTTTGGCAGCCTGCCTTTCGCTCGGCGCGTGCACGACCACGTCGCTGACGAGCGGAGTGGCCGCCCCGACGACGAAGGATACCATCATCGCCCAGATGAACGGCGGCCTGATCGGCGGCGACCTGGGCAAGAAACTGCCCGAGCGCGAGCGGCGCAAGGCGCTGGAAGCGGAATACCGGGCGCTCGAATACACCCCCGCGCGGATGCCGGTCACCTGGAAGGCAGATAACGGTCGAATGGGTGGTGAGGTGGTGGCGGCCCAGCCCTATCGCGTCGGCTCCCAGGACTGCCGCCAGTACAGCCACAAGCTCAGCGACGGCGTGCGCGAATCGGAGGCGCGCGGTACGGCCTGCCGCAATCCCGACGGCAGCTGGACGCCTCTGACCTGAATGGCAGGTCCGCCACCCGGTCTGCTGCCGCCAAATAGCCGCATGTCCGGCCGATTGGAATGCACTCCAACCATCGCTATTTGAGGTCGCATGGTTTTCTGGATCGTGCTCGGACTGCTGACGGTGATCGCCAGCCTCGCCGTGATCCTGCCTCTTGCGGGCAGGCGCGAGGAGGCCGCGTCTGCGTCCGTGCATGACATCGAGGTGTACCGGGACCAGCTGGCCGAGGTGGAACGCGACGCCGAGCGCGGACTGATCGGCAAGCAGGAAGCCGAACAGGCGCGGGCCGAGATCGGCCGGCGGATCCTGAAACTCGACGGCGCCGACAAGAATTCAAGCGAACAACGCCGGGGCGAGTCCGCCTTCGCGCGCGGGCTCGCGATGGCGGGCGTGCTGGCCGTGCCGCTGCTGAGCTGGGGCATCTACAATTCCATCGGATCACCGGAGCTTCCCGGCCAGCCTCTCGCCGAGAGGTTGGCGAAGAATCCCGGCGAGAGCAGCATCGACGAACTGGTCGCTCGGGCGGAGGCGCACCTTCGGGCCAATCCCGAGGACGGGCGCGGCTGGGACGTCCTGGCGCCGATCTATGCGCGGCTGGAAAGACCGGCCGAAGCGGCGACCGCCTACCGCAACGCCATCCGCCTGCTCGGGCCGAGCGCGGCGCGCGAGACAGGCCTCGGCGAGGCTCTGATGATGTCGGCCGGCGGTGTGGTGCCCGCCGACGCCGTCGATGCCTTCCAGCGCGCGCTGGACATCGATGGAAAGGATCCGAAGGCGCGGTTCTATCTCGCTACCGCCCTGGCGCAGGAGGGAAGGATCGCGGAAGCAGCCGACGCTCTTCGCGCGATGCTCGCCGACCTGCCGGAGACCTCTCCCTGGCGCGGCGTCGTCGAGCAGACGATCGCCCGGGCCGAGGAAGAGGCGAGCCGCAGCAGCACGGCTCAGGCCGGACCGACCCGCGAAGACGTCGAGGCCGCGAGCGGGATGAGCGCCGAGGATCGCAGCGCAATGATCGAGATCATGGTTGCCCAGCTCGACGAGAGGCTAAGGGAGAACCCGGACGATCCGGAAGGATGGCAACGCCTGGTGCGCTCCTACATGGTGCTCGGCAAGGCGGAGGAGGCGCGCGACGCCCTCACTCGCGGCGTCGCTGCACTTGGCGAGGACAGTGGCGCTGCGCGCGAACTGGTGGCCTTCGCGGCGGAGCAGGGCGTGAAGGGCATGGAAGAACGATGACGCGGAAGCAGAAAAGACTGTCGATCATATTGGGTGCGCTGGCGTTTCTCGGCACAGCGACCGGTCTCACCTTCTATGCGCTCGGGCAGAAGACCTCCTACTTCTACATGCCGGCGGACCTCACCACCGCCAGCATCGCGCCGGGACAGCGCATACGGCTGGGCGGACTGGTCGAGGACGGATCGATCGTTCGAGACCAGGGCACGCGCGTCTCGTTCGGCGTCTCCGATGGTGGCGGCCACGTCGAAGTCGTCTATGATGGCATCCTGCCCGACCTGTTCCGCGAGGGGCAGGGCGTGGTGACGGAAGGCACGTTCGATCCGAGCGGAACCTTCGTCGCCGACAGCGTGCTCGCCAAGCACGACGAGAACTACATGCCCAAGGAAGTCGCCGACAGCCTTAAGGCGCAGGGCGTCTGGCAGGAAGACTGAGGGAGGCCGCAGGCATTGGTCGAAACCGGACATTTCGCGCTCGTTCTGGCGTTTGCGCTGTCACTGGTCCAGTTCGTCCTGCCGCTGGTCGGCTCGCGCACGGGCGACGCACGCCTGATGGCGACCGCCGGGCCGGTTGCGGCCACCGGATTTGCGATGACCGCCATCTCGTTCGCGGCGCTGACCGCCGCCTACGTGCTGTCGGATTTCTCGGTCCTCAACGTCTTCGAGAATTCGCACTCGCAGAAGCCGCTGCTTTACAAGTTCTCGGGCACCTGGGGAAACCACGAGGGCTCGATGCTGCTCTGGGTGCTGATCCTCACCTTCTTCGGCGCCCTGGTGGCGGCGTTCGGCCGCAATCTGCCCGCAACGCTGCGCGCCAACGTGCTCTCGATCCAGGGATTGATCGGCTCGGCCTTCTTCCTTTTCATCCTCGCCACCTCCAACCCCTTCGCCCGGCTCAACCCGGCGCCGATCGAAGGGCAGGACCTGAACCCGGTGCTCCAGGACGTCGGCCTCGCCATCCATCCGCCGCTCCTCTATCTCGGCTACGTCGGATTCTCCGTCTGCTTCTCCTTCGCGGTGGCCGCGCTGATCGAGGGGCGAATCGACGCCGCCTGGGCGCGCTGGGTGCGGCCGTGGACGCTGGCCGCCTGGGTGTTCCTCACCGGCGGTATCGCGATGGGCTCGTTCTGGGCCTATTACGAGCTCGGCTGGGGCGGTTTCTGGTTCTGGGACCCGGTGGAGAACGCCTCCTTCATGCCGTGGCTTGCCGGAACCGCACTGCTGCATTCCGCGATCGTCATGGAGAAGCGCTCGGCGCTGAAGATCTGGACGATCCTTCTGGCCATCCTCACCTTTTCTCTGTCGCTGCTCGGAACGTTCCTCGTCCGGTCCGGCGTGCTCACATCCGTACATGCCTTCGCGACCGATCCCGCCCGCGGCGTTTTCATCCTCGCCATCCTCACGCTCTTCATCGGCGGCGCGCTGGCGCTATTTGCCTGGCGGGCGCAATCGCTCGCGCCGGGCGGCATCTTCCATCCGATCTCGCGCGAGGGCGCGCTGGTGCTCAACAACCTGTTCCTGAGCACCGCGGTCGCCACCGTGCTCGTCGGCACGCTCTACCCGTTGGCGCTCGAAGCCGTGACGGGGGAGAAGATCTCCGTCGGCGCGCCCTTCTTTGACCTGACCTTCGGGCCGCTGATGGTGCCGTTGCTCATCGCCGTGCCCTTCGGCCCACTGCTCGCTTGGAAGCGCGCCGATCTCTGGGCCGCATCGCAGCGCCTGGCCCTTGCGGCGGGCGGGGCGCTCGTGGTCATTCTCTTCGTCGCGCTCTTCATCGACCGCGCCTCGGTCTTCGCCGCGCTCGGCATCGGGCTCGCAGTCTGGCTGATCCTCGGCGCGCTGACGGATCTCGCACTCAAATCCGGCATCGGCAGCGTCTCGACCTCCGTGGCGCTACGGCGCTTCGCAGGGCTGCCGCGCTCGGCCTATGGCACCTCGCTGGCGCATCTCGGGCTCGGGCTGACGACGCTCGGTATCGTCTCGGTCACGACGCTCCAGACGGAACACATCCTGACAATGAAGCCCGGCGATACCGTCGAGGTCGCCGGCTACCAGTTGCGGTTCGACGGCCTGCAGCCGTTCCAGGGCCAGAATTTCACCGAGGATCGCGGCTTGTTTCCGCTCCTCGACTCGGATGGCGACGTCCTGACGACCATCATGTCTGCGAAGCGGTTCTATCCGGCGCGCCAGATGCCGACCACGGAAGCCGGCATCTCCACCCGCGGCCTCAGCCAGATGTACGTCTCGCTCGGCGATCCCGTCGATGGCGGCGGCATCGTCGTGCGCATCTGGTGGAAGCCGTTCGTGACGCTGATCTGGCTGGGAGCGGTCGTCATGATGGGTGGCGGCATCCTGTCGCTCCTCGACCGGCGCCTGAGGGTCGGCGCGCCGGCACGGCGCGCGAGAAAGACCGGTGAAGCGACCGGAGCGGCGCACTGACCGCCATGGCGCTGCTGCGCACCCTCCTGATGGTCCTCGCCATCGCATTCTCAGCCACGGTCACGCGCGCCGTGCTTCCGGACGAAGTGCTGGAGGATCCGGTTCTGGAGTCTCGCGCCCGCGCTCTGTCGGCGGAACTGCGCTGCCTCGTGTGCCAGAACCAGTCGATCGACGATTCCAACGCCGAACTCGCGCGCGACCTGCGCATCCTCGTGCGCGAGCGGCTCGTGGCCGGCGACACGAACGAGGAAGTGATGGCCTTCATCGTCTCGCGCTACGGCGAGTTCGTGCTTTTGAAGCCAAAATTCAGCATCCAGAACCTGGCGCTCTGGGGAACGCCTCTGGTCGTGATTCTTGCGGGCGCAGGCTTCCTCCTCCTGCGCGGGCGCGGCGCTCGCACGCAGCCCGGCCGTCTTTCCGCCGATGAGGAGGAGAGGCTCGGTGAGATTCTGCGGGAGCGGGATCGCCCGAACTGATAGGCTACTCCGACAATTACCGAGGGGAGGCTGTCGCCCGTGGATCCGATCATCCGTCGCTTGGAATTTCCCGGACATTCCGGCGCGCAGCTTGCCGCACGCCTCGACATGCCGAATGGGCCCATCCGGGCCTATGCGCTGTTCGCGCACTGCTTCACCTGCTCCAAGGACCTTCTGGCCGTAAGGCGGATCGCGGCGGAGCTGGCGCGCGCCGGCATCGCCGTACTTCGCTTCGATTTCACCGGGCTCGGATCGAGCGAGGGTGAATTCGCCTCGACCGACTTTTCCTCGAACGTGGGCGACCTAGTCGCCGCCGCGGAATTCCTTAGCGATAATTTCGAAGCCCCCGCGCTGCTGATCGGCCATTCGCTCGGCGGTGCCGCGGTCCTGGCCGCGGCCCGGGATATTCCGGAAGCACGTGCGGTCGTCACGATCGGCGCTCCGGCCGATACGGGCCACGTGCTGAAGAATTTCGGTGCGAGCCTTCCCGAGATCGAGCGCGATGGAGAGGCCGCGGTGAAGCTCGGCGGGCGAAGCTTCCGGATCGGCCGCCAGTTCGTCGACGACGTGCGCGCCACCAGGCTCGCCGAGTGTATCGCTGCCATGCGCAAGCCGCTGCTCATCCTGCATTCGCCGATCGACCGGATCGTCGGCATCGAGAACGCGACCACGATCTTCACGGCGGCCAAACACCCGAAGAGCTTCGTGTCGCTGGACAAGGCCGACCATCTGCTCTCCGACCCTGACAATGCCGCGTTCGTCGCCTCGGTGATCACCGGCTGGTCGTCGCGCTATCTCAAGGGCGACAGGCCGCAGGGAGAGGAGGCGGTCGAGCACGTCCGGGTCATGGAGACAGGCGAGGGCAGGTTCCAGAACGCCGTGCAAGCAGGGCGCCACCGCCTCTTCGCGGACGAACCGCCGGGCGTGGGCGGACTGGACACCGGGCCGTCCCCCTACGATTTTCTCTCCATCGCGCTCGGCGCCTGCACCTCAATGACCCTGCGCATCTATGCGGATTTCAAGAAGCTGAAGCTCGGGCGCATCAGTGTCGACGTCTCGCACAGCAAGATCCACATGAAGGATTGCCTGGAGTGCACGGACGAGGAGCGGGGCTCCAACAAGCGCATCGATCAGTTCGAGCGGGTGATTTCCATCGAGGGTGACCTGCCGCCGGAGATCGCCGGCAAGATCGAGGAGATCGCCAACAAGTGTCCGGTCCACCGGACGCTCGAATCCTCCTCGCGCGTTCACACCGTGATACGCGGCGGCACCGATCTCCAGCAACGATAGGAAGGACGCTCGCCAATCCGCGGCAACATTACGAAAGTTTCATGTGCCGGAAATGGCACGGTAATGTGAGCTTCACTAGATCACTGTCCGAGGATGCCCTCACGAAGCATTCCAACCCGAAAGGACAGGACAATCATGAAGTCTCCAATCCAGACCAGTTCCCGCAAGCGGTTCGTGGCCGGTGCCGCTTCGGTAGCGATCGCTTCGGCGATCGGCTTCGGCGCCGTCACTTCCGGGACGGCACCCGTGATGGCCGAGGCCGTCCGTGTCGAATCGCAGCAGTCGACCGGCTTCGGCGACGTCGTCGAGAAGGTCTCGCCCGCCGTCGTCAGTGTCCGCGTGAAAGCCAAGATGCAGCCGGCCGCCGCCGGTCCCGATTCCTTCTTCGGCGGACAGGGCCTCGACAATCTTCCCGACGATCATCCGCTGAAGCGCTTCTTCCGCGATCTTCCGGGCTTCGAGGACGGCCAGCCGCAGATGCGCCCCGGCCGCCCGGGTGGCAACCAGCGGGCGCGTCCCGTTTCGCAGGGATCCGGCTTCTTCATCTCCGAGGACGGCTATCTCGTCACAAACAACCACGTGGTCGAGGGCGGTTCCGAACTCACCGTGGTCATGGATGACGGCACCGAGATCGACGCGAAGCTCGTTGGTACCGATCCCCGCACCGACCTTGCGCTGCTGAAGGTCGATGAGGAACGCAAGTTCGTCTATGTCGACTTCGCCGATGACTCCAAGGTGCGCGTGGGCGATTGGGTCGTGGCCGTCGGCAACCCGTTCGGCCTCGGCGGCACCGTGACCGCCGGCATCGTGTCGGCGCGCGGACGCGACATCGGCGCGGGCCCTTACGACGACTTCATCCAGATCGACGCGGCGGTGAACCGCGGCAATTCGGGTGGTCCCGCGTTCAACCTCAACGGCGAGGTGGTGGGCATCAACACTGCGATCTTCTCGCCGTCCGGCGGCAACGTCGGCATCGCCTTCGCAATCCCCGCATCGGTCGCCAAGGACGTCGTCGAGGAATTGAAGAAGGACGGTTCGGTCGAGCGCGCCTGGCTCGGGGTCCAGATTCAGCCGGTGACCGAAGACATCGCCGAATCGCTGGGCATCGATGGCACCGACGGCGCGCTGGTCAGCGAACCGCAGGAAGACAGCCCGGCAAGGAAGGCCGGCATCAAGGCGGGCGATATCATCGTCGAGGTTGACGGCAAGGCCGTGGATTCGCCGCGAGAACTGGCCCGTATGGTCGGCCGCATGAGCCCCGGCGTCACCGCCGAGGTGAAGGTGCTGCGTGACGGCAAGGAGCAAACCATCGAGGTCAAGCTCGGCGAAATGCCCGGCGTCGAGCAGCAGGCTTCGCTCGATGAGCCGACCGAGGAGGAAGGCTCGATCCTGGAGGATTTCGGACTGACCGTCGCGCCGGCCGAGGAAGGCGAGGGCGTGGTCGTAACCGACGTCCAGGCCAACAGCGATGCCGCCGACCGCGGCATCCAGACCGGCGACGTCATCGTTTCGGTCAATTCGCAGCCGGTGAAGAACGCATCGGGCGTCGAGAAGGCCGTCAATGAAGCGTCGAAGGCCGGTCGCAAGGCGGTGCTGTTCCAGCTGAAGCGCGACGAGACGAGCCGCTTCGTGGCCCTTCCGGTGGCGCGCAGCTGATCGGCTCGAGAGCCGGCGATCCACTCTCCTTCGCCGGCCTCGGGTGGAAGACCCGGAGACGACGTATCGCGTAAGTTTCCGGTCGCAGCGGCAGCGGGTTGCAAGGCCCGCTGCCGTTTTCGTAAGAGGAGTAGAGAACCAATGAATGCCGAGGCGGCCCTCGCCCCCGATTTCGGGTACAAGGCGGGCATGAAGATTCTTCTGATCGAGGACGACCGGGAAGCGGCAGAGTATCTCGAAAAGGCGCTTTCCGAAGCCGGTCACACCACTCATGTCGCCGGTGACGGCGAGACCGGTTTCGCGCTGGCCGACAGCGGCGACTACGACGTCCTGATCGTCGACCGAATGCTGCCGCGCCGCGACGGGCTGTCGGTGATCGCCGGCCTGCGGGCGCGCGGCTCCGAGACGCCGGTGCTGATCCTTTCCGCACTGGGCGAGGTGGACGACCGCGTGACGGGCCTGCGGGCCGGCGGGGACGACTACCTGACCAAGCCCTTCGCTTTCAGCGAACTGCTTGCCCGCATCGAGGTGCTGAAGCGCCGCGCCGGGGCCAAGGACGTCGAGACGGTTTACCGTGCGGGCGACCTCGAGCTAGACCGGCTGTCCCACACGGTGCGCCGCTCGGGTCGCGAGATCACGCTGCAGCCTCGCGAGTTCCGGCTGCTCGAATACCTCATGCGGCACGCAGGCCAGGTGGTGACGCGCACCATGCTGCTCGAAAACGTCTGGGACTATCACTTCGACCCGCAGACGAACGTCATCGACGTTCACGTCTCGCGGCTGCGCGGCAAGATCGAAAAGGGCTTCGACAAGCCGATACTCCACACGGTCCGCGGCGCGGGCTACATGCTGCGAGCCGGCTGACTTGCGCCTGCCGCCGATCATGAAGACGACGGCGGCGCGCCTGTCGGCGCTCTATCTGCTGCTGTTCGGCGCCTTCGCGATCGTCCTCGTCTTCTACATGGCATCGGTGTCGGTGCGCATCCTGGCCGGCCAGACGCAGGAGACGATCAACGAGGAGACCTCCAGCCTCGTGCGCGCATACGAGCGCGGCGGGCTGCTGTTCCTCGTACGCGTCGTCGAGCAGCGCGCGCGCCAGCCGGGCGCCAACCTCTACCTCGTCGCCGACGCCAACGGCCGCATCCTTTCCGGCAACGTCGAAAGTCTTCAGCTCGGCGTGCTCGATGCCGCAGGCTGGACGGAGCGGCCCTTCTTCTACCAGCGCTATGGCGAGGGGGACAGTGCCGCTCCCGGAGGCGGTGCTCCGACGACCGGGCCGCACGAGGCGATTGCGCTCGTCATGCGGCTTCCCAATGGCATGATCCTGCTGGTGGGCCGCGACCTCGGCGAGCCGGAGCGTTTTCGACAGGCGGTGCAGCGGGCGCTGATCCTCTCGCTCGGCTTCATGGGGCTTGGCGCCTTCCTCATCTGGTTCTTCGTCGGACGCACGGCGCTGCGCCGCATCGACAGCGTGTCGGAGGCGAGCGCACGCATCATGGGCGGCGACCTGTCGGGTCGGCTTCCGGTGACCGAGGCGGGCGACGAGTTCGACCGGTTGTCGGAAAACCTCAACACCATGCTGTCGCGGATCGCCGTGCTCAACGAGGGGCTGAAACAGGTCTCCGACAACATCGCGCACGATCTGAAGACGCCGCTGACTCGGCTGCGCAGCCGCGCCGAGGCCGCACTCGCAGGCGCGGCGGATATCGACGACTACCGCGATGCGCTCCAGGCGACGATTTCGGAGTCCGACCAGCTTATCCGCACTTTCAACGCGATCCTCATGATTTCGCGGTTCGAGGCCGGCTATTCAGCCGAATCGACCGAAAGCCTCGATCTCGCGGCGGTCGTGGCGGACGTGGTCGATCTCTACGAGCCGGTCGCGGAGGAAAGCGGCGTGGCGATGGAAGCGCACGCGGACGGGCAGTTGCTGGTCTCCGGCAATCGGGAACTCGCGGCGCAAGCCTTGTCAAATCTCGTGGACAACGCCATCAAGTATACCGCGGGGCAGGTCGAAAGCCCCCAAGTGACCGTTTCCGCGTCTCGATCGGGAGGAGAAGTGCGGGTTTCAATCGCCGACAACGGCCCCGGTATACCGGCCGAGGACCGCCAGCGCGCGACGGAACGCTTCGTGCGGCTGGAAAAGAGCCGCTCACGCCCCGGCTCGGGGCTCGGCTTGAGCCTCGCCAAGGCTATCATGACGTTCCATGGCGGCCGGATCGAACTCGAAGACGCCATGCCCGGCCTGAAGGTGACCATGGTCTTTCCCGCTTCGCGGAGCGCGGCGTGAGCGAGGCGCCGCGCGAAGGCTCCAATTGGTTCGGTGCCTCCGTTCGGGAACTGTCGCCGCTCGACGCGGAGCAGGCAAAGGAGGAACTGGCCGAGATCGCGGAATCGGCGAACGACGCCGGGGCGCCGCGCCTTGCCGATCTCGTGCGCGGCGATGGTCCCCTCGCGGGCTTCCTCGGCGCCGCCTGCACGCTGTCGACCTATCTGCGCGACGCCGTCCGGCGCGACCCGATGATGCTCGAACGTCTGTTCGACGCACGATGGGACGATCGGGTGGAGGCGATCATCGCCGATATCGGCGCCCACGGTCGCCAGGAAGAAATCACCGAAAAAGACCTGATGGCCGACCTGCGCAAGCGCAAGACCGAAGCGCACGCGCTGATCGCGCTCGCCGATCTGGCCGGGGTGTCCGACACGGTCCGCACGATCGGTCTGCTCAGCCGGCTTGCCGATGCCTGCGTTCGGGCGGCGATCCGGTTCCTGCTTCGCGACGCGCACGACCGGGGAAAGATCGCCCTGCCGGAGCCGGACGATCCGGAGAAGGGCTCGGGCTGGATCGTGCTCGGGATGGGCAAGCTCGGCGCCGGCGAACTCAACTTCTCCTCCGACATCGATCTCATCCTCTTCGTCGATCCCGAGGCCCCTGCAATCAGGGACCCGCTGGACGCGAGCGACCTCTTCTCGCGTCTCGCGCGGCGCCTCGTGCGTATTCTCTCCGACCGAACCGAGAACGGCTACGTGTTCCGTACCGATCTGAGGCTGCGGCCCGATCCGGGCTCGACCCCACTGGTGATCCCGGTCGAGGGCGCGTTGACCTACTACGAGGGCAGGGGACAGAACTGGGAGCGCGCGGCCATGATCAAGGCGCGCGCGATCGCCGGCGACCTCGACGCGGCCGAGGCGTTCATGAAGGAGATGCAGCCCTTCGTGTGGCGCAAGTACATGGATTATGCCGCGATCGCAGACGTCCACTCGATCAAGCGACAGATCCACGCCCACAAGGGACACGGCGAGATCGCGGTGCGCGGCCACAACGTCAAGCTTGGACGCGGCGGCATCCGCGAGATCGAGTTCTTCGTCCAGACGCAGCAGCTCATCGCCGGCGGCCGCTTTCCCGAACTGCGCGGACGCGAGACGATCGCCATGCTCGGCAAGCTCGCCGAACTCGGGTGGATCGGCGCCGACGCGCGCGACACGCTGGTGCGGCAATATCGCTTCCTGCGCGACGTCGAGCATGCCATCCAGATGGTCGCCGACGAACAGACCCACGAACTGCCGGAGGACGACGCGGGCCTGGAGCGTATCGCCCGCATGCGCGGCTTTGCTTCGGCAGACGCGTTCGCGGATGCGTTCCGGGGTTCGCTCCGGGACGTGGAAAGCCACTACGCGGCGCTCTTCGAGACCGCGCCGCAGCTCTCGGGCGGCATCGGAAACCTCGTCTTCACCGGCGACGTCGACGATCCCGACACCCTCCAGACGCTTTCCAATCTCGGATTCGAACGCCCGAGCGACATCTGCCGCGTTATCCGCACCTGGCATTTCGGCCGCTACCGCGCCACGCGCTCGGCCGAGGCGCGCGAGCGGCTGACGGAACTGACGCCAGCGCTCCTCGAGGCCTTCGGCGGCACGCGACGCGCCGACGAGGCGATCATCCGCTTCGACGAGTTCCTGGCGGGGCTTCCCGCCGGCATCCAACTCTTCTCGCTGCTCCAGTCGAATCCCGGCCTGCTGCGGCTCCTCGCGACCATCATGGGCGCCGCCCCCCGCCTCGCTGCGATCATCACGCGACGCCCGCACGTCTTCGACGGTCTCCTCGACCCGGCGCTCATGGCGGAACTTCCCAACAAGGCCTACCTCGCGGAGCGGCTCGAAACCTTCCTCGGCGCCGCCGGTCTCTACGAGGAGCGGCTCGACAGGCTGCGCATCTTCGCGCTCGAGCAGAAGTTCCTCATCGGCATCCGGCTCCTGACCGGCGCGATCGACGCGACCCGCGCCGGCAAGGCCTTCTCGGACCTCGCCGACCTGACCATCGGGGCCGCTTTCGACGCGGTGCGGCAGGAGTTTGCGCGCCGCCACGGCACCGTCGCGGGCGGGCGGGCGGTGATCCTCGGCATGGGAAAGCTCGGCAGCCGGGAACTGACCGCCGGTTCGGACGTCGACATGATCCTGCTCTACGACCATCCCGCCGATGCCGACGGGTCGGACGGAGCAAGACCGCTGGCACCTTCGCAATACTACGCGCGGCTGACGCAGCGTCTCATCGCGGCGGTATCCGCTCCGACGGCGGAGGGAGTTCTATACGAGATCGACCTGCGCCTGCGGCCTTCGGGCAACAAGGGACCGGTCGCGACGCATCTGGAGGCTTTCCGCAAGTACCAGCGGTCGGAGGCTTGGACCTGGGAACACATGGCTCTGACGCGGGCCCGCGTGGTGGCGGGCGACGCGGCGCTCGCGGGCGAAGTGGCTGGCGAGATCGCGAAGATCATCGCCGCTCCGCACGATGCGGCCAAGGTCCGGCACGATGCCTGCGAGATGCGCACGCTGATCGAGACCGACAAGCCGCCGCGCGACGTCTGGGATCTGAAGCTCATTCCCGGCGGGCTGATCGACCTGGAATTCATCGCCCAGACGGCGGCGCTGCTCGGTCAGGTCGACGGCGAAAACCGCGCCACCTCGACCGCGGAGGCGCTGTCGCACCTGACCGATCGCTTCTGCGACCGGCAGGCGAGGGACGAGCTTTCGTCGGCCTACCGCCTCTTCACCGGGCTCGCGCAGGTCTCGCGCCTGTGCCTCACCGGCGACATCGATCCGGACGACATGCCGCCGGGGCTGGCGGACTTGCTCCTGCGCAACACCGACCTGCCCGATCTCAAGGTGTTGGAGGCCCACATCGCGGAGACGGCGCGCCGCGTGCGCGGGCATTTCGACAGGCTCGTCTGCGGCCGGTAGGATCGCAACCCGCCGGACGGTTCAGGCGGCTATCTTCATCTGGCTGACAGGAATGCGCACCGAGACGATGGTGCCTTCGCCTTCCGCCGACTTGATCTTCAGCACCCCGCCATGCATTTCGGTGAGCGAACGGGATATGGCGAGGCCGAGGCCAGAGCCGGTGTGGTTCTTGGAGAACTGGTTCTGCACCTGCTCGAAAGGCCTGCCGAGCTTCTTCAGGGCCTCCTTCGGGATGCCGCAGCCATTGTCCTCGATCGACAGAACGAAGGCGCCGGAAACTTTCTTGGCCTTGACGAGGATCCTGCCGTTCTGGCCGGTGAACTTCACTGCGTTCGACAGGAGGTTGATGACGATCTGCTTGATCGCGCGCCGGTCGGCGTAGAGCGTCGCGTGTTCGGTAATCTTCGTGCCGATCGAGATCGATTTCGCGTCCGCCTGAACCGAGATCACCCGGATGGCCTCGGCCATCAGGCGGTCGAGGTCGATTTCCTCGCGCTGCAGGGAGAACTGGCCGGCCTCGATCTTCGACATGTCGAGGATGTCATTGATCACACCGAGCAGATAGTTGCCGCTCGAGTGGATATCGCGGGCGTATTCTTCGTAGCGGTCGGATCCCAGCTTGCCGAACAGTCCGGACTGCATGAGTTCGGAAAATCCGATGATGGCGTTGAGGGGCGTGCGCAGCTCGTGCGACATGTTGGCCAAGAACTCGGATTTCGCCCGGCTTGCGGCTTCCGCGCGTTCGGTCTCGCGCATGTATTTCCGGTTCAGTTCCGACAGTTCCAGCGCGCGCTCCTCCTCCGCCCGGCGGGCGAGGCTGAGATCGTGGATCGTCGCCATGAGGCGCCGTTCGCTGTCGACCAGCTTCTCCTGGTTCAGCTTGAGGAGGGTGATGTCGGCGCCGATGGACACGACGCCCCCGTCGCGGGTCTTCGACTGGTTGACCTGCAGCCAGCGTCCGTCGGCCAACTGCCGCTCAAACGTTGCCCCGTCGCGTCCGTTGGCGCCGGCGAGCTTGCGCTCGAAGGCGTAGCCCTTCATCCGGGTTTCCAGGTCGGCCCGTGCGGTGCCGGAGACTATGTCGGGATCGGCGAGCCCCATCTGCTCCTGGAATTTGGTGTTGCACATGACGAGCCGGTCGTCGGAATCCCACAGGACGAAGGATTCCGAGATGTTCTCGATCGCGGTCCGCAGCCGCATGTCCGCCATCTCCGACTGGCGGGCGAGCTTGTGCTGCTCGGTGACGTCGACGGCGATGCCGATCATGTGGATTTCGGAGGCCTCGGGATCGATGACCTGCGCCTTGGCGCGCATCCAGACCCAATGGCCCGCCGCGTGCCGCATGCGGAAGACCTGGTCGATCTGGTCGATCTCGCGCGCCACGATCTGGTTGGCGAGATCGAAGAGGTCGGCGTCGTCCGGATGAATAATCGACGAGACGACGCCGAAGGACAGCATGTCCTCGCAAACCTCGTAACCAAGCATGTCGTACATGGACCGCGACCAGTACATCTTGCCGCGTGCCATGTCCCAGTCCCACAATCCGCAGCGCCCGCGCACCAGCGCCAGGTCGATGCGCTGATGCGCCTGGTCGTAGATGCGGTCCGCGGTCTGCGCGCGCGAGGCCTGGCTGAAATAGGCATACAATACGATGATGAGAACGCCGGACGTGATGACGAACAGGGTCACGTTGAGCGAGACCATCCGCCGCCATTCCGCGAACACGGTCTCCTTCGGAATGAGCAGCGCGGCGGCGCCCCTGCCGGACCCGATGTGGCTGAGAGCGGCAAACCACTCGTGCCCGTTCACGCTGACCGTCATGACGCCGGCCCGTTCGCCGAACAGGAAGAGCGGCTGACCGCCGGCCACGATCCCGTCCAGCGGCTTGCCGGTCCAGTCGAGCGCACCCGGCGCCGACGCGACGATGCGGTAGTTTGCGTCCGTCACCACGAGGATGTGGCGCGGGCGCAGTGAACTCAACACGCCAGAGCGTTCCAGGTAGTCCTGGCTGGCGGCAGGATCGTCTCCCGGCGACTTTTCGCCCTCCCGCATGGCACTTGCGAGCTCGGCCGCGCCGAGGCCCAGCATGGTCCTGGCCGTGCGCTCTATGTCGTCGTGCCAGGCCATCATCGACATGCTGCGCGCCGCCGCGACCACCAGAAGGAAGATGACGATGAGGGTGGGGATCGAACGGCGCAGATAGGGTTCCGCCGCGATCAGCCGTTCGTAGGCCGGAGCAGCGAGAACGCGCGCATTGCCGGTCAGCCTCCGGCCCGACCGCCGCCTGGCCGGCCCGCGGGCGAGAGTCTGCGCATCGGGCGCGCCGCGCGCGTCCGCCTCTGCCATCCAGTGGCTCCGTTCCTGTTTGATGTCCCCGTATGATTCGGCACGCCGCACATCCGAATCATCGCTAAAGAATCAAAGCTGATTCGTGTTGTCCAGTGGGAAGACCTTCATCCGGCGAATATTCGTCGTTTTCGAAGGCAACTCAGGCCAGCGTGCGCTCGACGATGTCGCGCAGGTCGGGCGACAGGTTTTCCGCCGATGAGATCCTGAGGAGGGCCTCGCGCGCCAGGGCCCGTCGGCCCGGTTCCAGCGAACGCCATGACCGCAGCGCAGTGGCGAGCCGGGCAGCGACCTGCGGGTTGCGGCGCTCGACCGCGAGCACCATCTCGGTGAAGAACCTGTAGCCTTCGCCGTCGGGCCGGTGGAAACCCGTCTGGTTTGCGCTGGAGAAGGTGCCTATGAGGGAGCGGATGCGGTTGGGATTGGCGAGCGAGAAAGCGCGGTGCTCCGACAGGCTTCGGACGGTCTCCAGTGAATGCCGTCCCGGCGCCGCCGCCTGGATCTGGAACCACTTGTCCAGCACCAGAGGGTCGGAGCCGTAACGCTCCTCGAAGCGCGCGAGCGCAGCAGCGGTTTCCGGTGCCGCCGGATGCCGGACGGCCAGCGTGGTGAGCGCGGCCGACCGGTCGGTCATGTTGGTGGCCTGTTCGAACTGGGCGGCGGCCCTTCCAGGATTTCCCGAGCTTGCCGAGAGATAGTCCAGGAGGGCGTTGCGCAAGGCACGACGCCCGGCACTCTGTGCATCCGGACTGAACGGCCCCTCGGCGGCGAGTTTCTCGTAGAGTGTTGCGAATGACGCCCCATTGGCGCTTCCCACTGCGGCCACGAGCGCGTCTCGTGCCGCCAGGATCGCGTCCGGATCGATGTTGCTGCCGATCTCGCGGGCGACGTCGGCCTCCGCGGGGAAGGTAAGCGCGAGCGCCCGGTAGGCCTCTTCCAGCGAGACGTCGGCTGCGATGTCGCCGCAAAGAACCAGGAGATCATCGGGAAATTGCGGTTCCTTGCCGCCGCGAATCAGTTTCGAGGCCTCGATGATCGCCTCAGTCATCAGCGTGTTCAGCGCCTGCCAGCGCGAGAACAGGTCGCTATCGTGGCGTGCCAGAAAGGCCCTGTCCTCCGGCTTCTCTTCGACCGAAAGCGTGACCGGCGCCGAAAAGCCGCGGTTGAGCGACACGCGCGGACGCTCCGAGATCCCCGTAAAGCGTATGCTGTGCTTGCGCTTGCGGATGTGGAGAATGGAATTCTCGATCGAAGCACCCTCGGCCGTATCCCAGGTGAAATCCTCGCCCGAAGGACCGACGAGCCCGAAGGCCAGCGGGATGTGCATCAGTCGCTTGCGGCTTTCGCCGGGCGTTGGAGGGGAGGACTGCTCGACGTCCAGGACGAGCTCCGCGCGCTGTGCGTCATGCGAGGCCTTGACCGTGACGTTGGGCGTGCCGGCCTGATGGTACCAGAGCGCGAACTGCGAAAGGTCCTTTTGCGACACGTCCTCGAAGACCCGGAGGAAGTCCTCGATGGTGGCGGCGTCGCCGTCGTGGCGCTCGAAGTAGAGATCCATTCCCTCTCGGAACTTTTCCCGGCCGAGGACGGTGCGGATCATGCGCACGATCTCGGACCCCTTCTCGTAGACGGTCGCCGTGTAGAAGTTGTTGATCTCGCGGTAGCGGCGCGGGCGCACGGGGTGGGCGAGCGGCCCCTGGTCCTCGGGAAACTGGTGCGCTTTCAGCGTGCGGACCTCGGCGATTCGCTTGACGGCGCGCGAGCGCTGGTCGGCCGAGAACTCGTGGTCGCGATAGACGGTCAGCCCCTCCTTCAGACAGAGCTGGAACCAGTCGCGGCAAGTGATTCTGTTTCCTGTCCAATTGTGGAAATATTCATGTGCGATGATGGCTTCGATGTTGGCGAAATCGGCGTCGGTCGCGGTCTCCTCGTCGGCCAGCACGTACTTGTCGTTGAAGACGTTGAGGCCCTTGTTCTCCATCGCGCCCATGTTGAAGTCGGACACGGCGACGATGTTGAAAACGTCGAGATCGTATTCGCGCCCGAAAACCTCCTCGTCCCATTTCATCGATCGCTTCAGCGCGTCCATCGCGTAGGTCGCGCGCGGCTCCTTGCCATGCTCAACGTAGATGCCGAGCGCGACTTCGCGGCCGGACATGGTGGTGAAGCGGTCCTCCAGAACGCCGAGATCGCCCGCGACGAGCGCGAAGAGGTAGGAGGGCTTCGGAAACGGGTCTTCCCACACGGCGTAGTGCCGTCCGCCATCGAGTTCGCCGGCGTCCGACGGATTGCCGTTCGACAGGAGCAGCGGTGCGTCCTTGCGGTCGGCCTCGATCCGCACCGTGTAGACCGAAAGGACGTCGGGCCGGTCGAGGAAATAGGTGATGCGCCGGAAACCTTCGGCCTCGCATTGCGTGCAGTAGACGCCGTTCGAGCGGTAGAGCCCCATCAGCGCCGTGTTCGTCGACGGAGAAATCTCCGTCGTCACCTTGAGGCGGAAGCTTTTTCGCTTGGGCAGCGCGTGGACGGTCAGTTTCTCCGGCGTAAGATCGTAGGCGTTGGGGCCGACTTTCTCGCCATCGATCTCCAGTTCGACGAGCGTCAGCCCGTCGCCGTCGAGCACGAGAGGCGTGCCGTCGCTGGTTTCGGCGTTGCGCTCCACGGTGAGTTCCGAGACGACGGTCGTTCGGTCGGGATCGAGGCGGAAGGAGAGCTTCGTTTTCGGTATCAGGAAATTGGAAGGACGGTAGTCCTCCAGCTTGAACACCTGCCCCGTATCCGTCCGCATTCGCTGCCTTTCCTACGTCACGCCGATCATGGCGCTGGCACAACAATTCGCCAGCGTTGCCCTTTACACAAAACCGACACTCGACAAAACTAATGAAACCCTTATCTCCCTTTTCATTTCCAATCACTGATCGGGACGGAACATGACGGTTTTTACGCCGAAATTCGGAATGGGCGCTTCTGTTCTGCGGGTGGAGGATAGTGCCTTCATCACGGGCAGGGGACGCTATACGGACGATATATCGCCGGAGGCGGTGCTGCACGGCTACGTCCTGCGGTCACCGGTGGCCAATGCTTCCTTCAGGATAGCCTCGGTCGAGGCGGCCAGAGCCGCTCCGGGTGTCCATCTCGTCCTTACGGGCGAAGACACCGCCCATCTCGGCGACCTGAAGTCCGGCGCCATGCAGAAGCAGCCGGACGGATCGCGGGCGCCGACGCGCGACATCCCGATTCTGTGCCGCGACCGGGTGCGCTACGTGGGTGATGCAGTCGCCTTCGTAGTGGCGGACAGCCGCGCGCTGGCACAGGATGCCGCCGAGCTGATCGAGATCGACTACGACGACAAGGAGCCGGTCGCCGGAACGGCCGAGGCACTGTCGGAGGGGGCTCCGCTGGTCTGGTCGGAACTCGAGAGTAACCGCGCGTTCCTCTACCAGCTCGGCGAACCGGCGAAGGCCGAGGCAGCCTTTGCCAAGGCCTCGAAGGTCGCGAAGGTCCAGTTCCACAACAACCGTCTGGTCTGCAACTACATGGAGCCACGCGCCGCGATCGGCGAATGGCGCGCTAGCGAGGATCGCTTCCAGCTGACGACCGGCTCGCAGGGCGTGCATTCAATGCAGAGGATCATCTCGGGCGTGCTCGGAGTGGAACCGGCCAAGCTCCACGTCATCACGCCCGACGTCGGCGGCGGGTTTGGCCCGAAGACCTTCGTCTACCGCGAGTATCCTCTGGTGCTCGAAGCCGCCAAGCGGCTCGGCCATCCGGTGAAGTGGACCGGCGACCGTTCCGAGCACTTCATGACCGACGCCCAGGGCCGCGACAACGTCGTCGATGCCGAGATGGCCATGGATGACCAAGGCCGCTTCCTCGGGCTGCGGGTGAAGCTGATCGCCAATCTGGGCGCCTACATCTCCCAGTACGGCCCCTTCATCCCCTTCGTCGGCGCGACCATGTCGACCGGCGTCTACGACATCCAGGCGCTCGACGTCTCCATCACCGGCGTCTACACCAACACCTGCCCGGTGGATGCCTATCGCGGCGCCGGCCGCCCGGAAGCGGCCCTGCTGCTCGAAAAGCTGGTCGACGAATGCGCCCGCGTGATCGGCGTCGGACCGGACGAAATCCGCCGCCGCAACTTCATTCGGCCCGAGCAGTTCCCCTACACCACCCAGACGGGCCGCAAGTATGACGTCGGCGAGTTCGAGGGCCATCTGGACCTGGCGCTGGAGCGCTCCGGCTGGAAGGACTTCGACGCCCGCCTGAAGCAGTCTGCCGCCAACGGCAAGTTGCGTGGAATAGGCCTTGCGACCTACATCGAGGCGTGCGCCTTCGCGGGCTCGGAAGCGGCCAACCTGCGCCTTGAGGGCGATGGCACGGTGACGCTGTTCATCGGCACCCAGTCGAATGGCCAGGGCCATGCCACGGCCTATGCGCAGTTCGTCTCCGAAAAGCTCGACCTGCCGATCGAGAAGATCTCCGTGCGGCAGGGCGACACCGACGAACTCTCCAAGGGCGGCGGCACGGGCGGCTCGCGTTCGATCCCGCTCGGCGGCGTCTCGGCCTCGCGCGCCGGCGAGGATTTGGCCCAAAAGATCAGGAAGATCGCCGCCGACGAACTCGAGGCCGCGGCCGGCGACATAGAACTGGTCGACGGCACGGCGCGGATCGTCGGCACGGACCGTTCCGTCGATTTCGCCGCGATCGCGAGGGCGGCGAAGAACCCCGAGGACTTGAAGGGCTTCGGCGAGTTTGTGCAGGACGAGGCCACCTATCCGAACGGGACCCATGTCTGCGAGGTCGAGATCGATCCCGAGACGGGGCAAGTCGAGATACTGAGCTATACGATCGTCGACGATTTCGGCGCGACGGTGAACCCGATCCTGCTCGCCGGCCAGGTGCATGGCGGCATCGTGCAGGGCATCGGCCAGGCTATGACGGAAAACACCGTCTATTCCGAGGACGGCCAGCTGGTCACCGCGAGCTTCATGGACTATGCCATGCCGCGCGCCGAGGACGTGCCTTTCTTCGACTTCCAGACGCGCAACGTGCCCTCGACCACGAACGCCATGGGCATCAAGGGCGCCGGTGAGGCGGGAACGATCGGCGGCACGCCGGCTGCTCTCAACGCGATCACCGATGCGCTCTGGCGTGCCCACGGCATCCGCCACATCGAGATGCCGGCATCCCCCATGCGCGTTTGGGAGGCGATCCGGGAAGCCGCCGCCGCGTGACGGCCATGGAGGTGCCGGAACGGCGGCCGCTGACCGGCATCCTTCTCAAGGTCTGCTCGGTCGTGGCCTTCGTCGTGATGTCTTCCCTGATCAAGGCGTCCGGCGACGTGTTCGCCGGACAGATCGTCTTCTTCCGCTCTCTGTTCGCGATCATCCCGGTCGTGGCGGTGATGACGTGGCGAAAGGAACTCGCGACCGCCTTCTATACCAGGCGGCCGCTCAGCCACGTGGCGCGCGGGCTGGTCGGCGTCACGTCCATGGGGCTCGGCTTCTACGCCCTGACCAAGCTTCCGTTGCCCGAGTGGATCGCCATCAACTACGCCCAGCCGCTGATCGTCGTCGTCTTCAGCGCCCTTTTCCTCAGTGAGACCGTACGCATCTTCCGCTGGACCGCGGTGGCGGTCGGCTTCGTCGGCGTGATCGTGGTCTCGTGGCCGAAGCTGACGCTGATCACCTCCGGCTCGCCGATGGGTCAGGGCGAAGCCGTCGGCGTCATCGCGGTGCTGCTCGGCGCCGCGGTCTCGGCCGTTGCCCAGTTGCTCGTGCGCCGACTTCTGCTGACGGAAAAATCCGCCACAATCGTCTTCTGGTTCTCGATCACCTCTACCGCGGCGGGGCTGGCGACGCTTCCCTTCGGCTGGTCGCCGCTCTCGCCGACGCAAGCATGTTTTCTCATCGGAACCGGCCTCTGCGGCGGGATCGGTCAGATCCTGATGACCGAGAGCTACCGGCACGCCGACATGTCGACCATCGCGCCGTTCGAATACACCTCGATGCTGCTCGGCATCGTTATCGGCTACTTCGTGTTCAGCGAGGTTCCGACACTCTACACCATCGTCGGCGGCACCATCGTCGTCGGTGCGGGGCTGTTCATCATCTGGCGCGAACAGAAGCTCGGCCTCGCCACCGCGGCGGCCCGCAAGGTGACTTCGACGCAGGGCTGAACGGCATCGCTCGAAATCGGGGACTGTTTCAAAGACAATAACTTACGCCGAACAAGAGAATCTGGAGGGGAAGGGGCTTCGAAGCCGCTTCAGCCTCCGTTCGCCGCGAGATCGGCAGCCATTTGGCGCAGCCTCTCGCCCGTTTCCCGGTCGGCCGCGAAGAAGGTCTCGATCGCGAGTTCCGACAGCGTCACGTCGAGCGGGGTGCCGAAGACGGTGATGGTCGAGATGAACGACAGGATCGTGTCTCCCGCCCTGATGCGCAGCGGGATCGCGATGGCCGCCGGGTCGTAGGGCGCCGGCGGACCCGATCGCTTCGGCGCCGGATATGACCGGAGTTCCGCCTCCAGATCGCGCAGTCGCGGCTCGGCGACGTCCTCGTTGAGACGCCGCAGGCGCTCCAGCAGATGGTCGCGCCATTCGGCGAGGTTCTCGATGTGCGGCGCGAGCCCGCCGGGATGCAGGCTGAGGCGCAGGACGTTGACGGGCTCGGAAAGCAGCGAGGCATCCCGCACCATCGCGAGAAATGGCTGCATCATCGCGTTCGCCCGCACGAGGTTCCAGGCGCGGTCGACCGCGATCGCCGGGTTCGGCTCGTGTCCCTTCAGCACGAGTTCCACCGCGGCGAGCGCCGGTCCGAGCGAGGGATCGTCGAGCCGTCGTTCGGGAAAGCCGGGCGCGAAACCGGCCGCGAGCAGCAGCCTGTTGCGCTCGCGCAGCGGCACGTCGAGCCGCTCGGCCAGGTGCAGCACCATCTCGCGCGAGGGCCTGGCGCGGCCGCTTTCGACGAAACTCAGATGCCGTTGCGAGACCTCGGCTTCCAGCGCCAGATCGAGCTGGCTCATGCGCCGCCGCGTGCGCCATTCGCGCAGCAGCGCGCCGGCGGAGGACGGTCGGGCGGGGGAGGGGGCGAACTTGGTTTCCATGGCGCGACGATAGCCGATGCCGCTGCCGCTTCCCATTACCTCGGGCGTAATCGCTTCGCCGCGTTTCGAGCGCCATGGTTCGGTTACCGGGCGGACGCAGCCAAGCGGCGAGCCGTCTGGGAAAGATCAAAGGAGAAAGCCGATGTCCATTCCCATGACCCTTTACCTGCGCAACGCCCTGCGCCTCGACGCGGTCGTCAGCGCGGCCGCCGGCCTGCTGATGACCTTCGGCGCCGGGCTGCTTGGCCCGTTTCTCGCGCTTCCGCAACCGCTCCTGTTCTGGGCCGGCGTTATCATCTTCGCGTGGGTGGCGCTTCTCGTCACCGTCGCCCGCCGCGAAGCGGTCTCGCGGCATGTCCTCATCGACGTCGTGGCGGGCAATGTGCTGTGGGCGGCCGCGAGCGTCGGGATCCTGGTCGGCGGCCTGGTCACGCCGAACACGTTCGGCATGGTTTTCGTGCTCGCGCAGGCCCTGGCGGTGGGCGTCTTTGCGGCCCTCCAGGCGACGGCTCTGCGCGCTGCCGGAACCGCCCCCGCTTGAGCGCCGTCAGCCTGGCGGAAGGCCCCGGCGCCCGATCGCACCGGGGTGTCTAGTTCGCGAGCCAGGGATTGACGTCGAAGACGATCGTCGGCGCGCCCGAATAGACTCCGCTGAAATCCTCGCCGTGCTTGCGGCCGTGGTGGCGGCGATCGTCGTCGCGGCGATAGTGGCGGTGGTGTTCGTTCCAGCGCCGCGCGTGGCCCGCCTCCGACCGGAAATCCCGTTCAATGCGCACCCGGTCGTCGTGACGACGCTTCTGATGGCGGTATCCATGCTTGTGGTCCCAGTCTCGATCCCACCGGTGGTCGTCGCGGCGATACGAGTGCCCGCCCTCGAAACCCTTGGGGGCCTTCTTCCTGTAGCTGCGCCGGTCCATGTCCCGGTTGTCCCGGCGGTAGGTCTGGCCGCCCTCGGCGCGCGGCGTCTGTGCGGCCTCGCCGCTGCGGTAGTTGCTTCCAGCCGAGGCCGGCGCGGCCGAGACCACCAGAAGGGTCGCGACCGCGGCGAGATACGCGCGGATGGAGGAAAGCCTGATACGCATCGTGACACTCCGGTTTACGCGGACCCTCTGCGATCCGCCGTCAGCATAGCACGGCCGAGCCGTCTTGCCCAACGGGCCGCAGTAGGACAGGTTCCCCAGGCGCCGATCTGCGGGAGATCGCGCCGGACCGCCGTCCGGTTTCCGCGACCGATCAGTTTGCGATGGCTTCCTCCAGCTTGTCCTGCGTCCTGGTCTCGAAGTCGCTGGCGTCGTGCCGCTCGTGCAACTGCTCGGACGGATTGCCGACGGCGCGGTTGACCATGCGGCCGCGCTTCACGGGTTCGCGCATGCCGATCTGCTTCTGCCAGCGGTCGACATTCGTGTAGGTCTTCACGTCCAGGAATGTCCCGGAGTTCTCGTAGCTCTTCCCGGCCACCATGTTGCCGTACCAGGGCCAGATCGCCATGTCGGCGATCGTGTAATCCTTACCGGCCATGTACTCGTTGTCCGCCAGGTGCCGGTCGAGCACGTCGAGCTGACGCTTGACCTCCATCGAGAAGCGGTCGATCGCATATTCGATCTTGATCGGCGCATAGGCGAAGAAGTGGCCGAAGCCGCCGCCCAGATAAGGCGCGCTGCCCATCTGCCAGAACAGCCAGTTCAGGCACTCGGTACGCGCCGCATGGCCGCTCGGCAGGAAGGCGCCGAACTTCTCGGCCAGATAGAGTAGGATCGAGCCGGACTCGAAGACCCGGATGGGCTTCGGCCCGCTGCGGTCCATCAGCGCCGGGATCTTGGAGTTCGGGTTCACGGCGACGAAGCCGCTGCCGAACTGATCGCCGTCGCCGATCTTGATGAGCCATGCGTCGTACTCCGCGCCGGCATGGCCGAGCGCGAGGAGCTCCTCCAGCATGATCGTCACCTTGACGCCGTTCGGCGTGGCGAGCGAGTAGAGCTGCAGCGGATGCTTGCCGACCGGAAGTTCCTTCTCGTGCGTGGGGCCCGCGATCGGGCGGTTGATGCTGGCGAAGCGGCCGCCATTCTCCTTGTTCCAGGTCCACACCTTCGGTGGCGTATAGGTTGCGGTGTCGGTCATCGCGTGTTTCCGTTCCTTGGTTCGGGTGGAGGATTTGGTGTCGGTTGGGGCGTGCCGGGGGAGCTACGGCGAAGAACCGTAAAGCCGCAGCTTCGCCTTTATGTCCAGGAAGTCGCGCCACGCCAGCCGCTTGTGGGCGGGATTGCGCAAGAGGTAGGCCGGGTGGAGGGTCGGCATCGCGGGGATCTCCGTCCCGGAAGCAGTTCTGTGGACCCGCCAGTTCCCGCGCAGGCGCAGCACGCCCTCGCTGGCGCCGAGCAGCACTTTGGCGGACGGTCCGCCCAGCGTCACCAGCACCTTCGGATTGGCAAGCTCCACCTGCCGCTCGATGAAGGGCCGGCACAGTTCGGTCTCGAGCGGCGTCGGTGTCCGGTTTCCCGGCGGGCGCCAGGGGATGACGTTCGCGATGTAGGCGCCCGATCGGTCGAGACCGATCGCGGCCAGCATGCGGTCGAGCAGCTTGCCCGAACGGCCGACGAAGGGCAGGCCTTCGATATCCTCTTCGCGGCCGGGCGCCTCGCCGACGAACATGATGTCGGCTTGCGGGTTGCCGTCGGCGAAAACGAGGCTCTTGGCCGTGAACTTGAGATTGCAGCCGTCGAACCCGGCCAGGATCTCGCGCAGCTCCTCCATCGACGCCGCCGAGCGGGCGAGTTCGCGCGCGCGTGCCGCCTGCGCCTCGTCGGGAATGGCGGCGGGAGGCGCTGGCGGCCGGGGCGCGGCAGGCATGGCCGGAGCTTGTCCCAGGCGCCGCCGCGTTTCCGGCGCCATGTCTGGCCTTTCGGCCGGAGCTGGATCGGGCGCCGGCCGCGCCAGGCGCGCCTCGCTTTCGGCGAAACGATCGACGGGCGCGTCTTCCAACGCTTCGTCGGCGCCGCTGTCGGCATAGAACAACAGAAGTTCCCGCAGGTCGGGCTGGTGGATTCCCATGACACGCCTTCTAGCACGCCGCGGCGTCGTGTCGAATCGCGCGCGGTTCACGAAGACGGGATGCGCGGGTCCTGCACGAGATAGAAGGTCCGCTTCGGGGTGAAGTCGGAAATGAGGAACGCGAAGCTCGCCTCGGCGCCTGGATCGACGAAGCCGTGGGTGAAGAGCAGCCGGTCGTAGGGTTCGAAGCCACGCTGGAATTCAGCGAACCCGGACGAGCGGATGTTGTCGCTTTCCCGTCTGCGCTGGTCGAAGGAGAGGCCGTCGCCGTAGACACTGGGAATGCCGCGCCTCTCCTGAAGTTCGAACTCGAACTCGGTCCAGGCGAGCTGGCTGGCATTGTGCGCCACCACCACCAGGTTCAGGAAGCCCGTGGCGACGGCGGGATCGTTGGCATAGGGCCGGATCGGGCCGAGTATGCGGATGACGAGGGTGACCGGGCTCGCAGACTGGAACTCCTGCGTGATGATCGCGGGATCGTCTTTGGTTCCGGAGCCCTTGACCGACAGGATGCGGAAGCCTCCGAGTTCGTCGGAGAACGTGTAGGCGCCGGCGCGCCAGACGCCGTCCTCGGTCGCGGACGCCGGAGACGCGGCGAGAAGCGCGACGAAGAGGGCAATGAGCGCACTCAGGCTCTTCACCATGCACTTCTCCCTTTCCGGCGAACTTAGCGCCAAACCGGCCGGTCATGAAGAAGCTCCAGGCGGAGGGCGTATGCGTGGTGGGAAAAACATTCACCCGAATGGTTGACAATGAGATGTGTTTGGAATATTCAACCAATCAGGTGAATGAATGAACGACGATGACCTGTCCCGAATTCTGAAGGCCGCTGGCGACACCACGCGGCGGAAGATCCTGACGCTGCTCGTCCAGGAAGGGGCACTGCGGGTGACCGCGCTTGCCGCTCATTTCGAGATGTCGCTGAACTCCGTTTCGAAGCACATCAAGGTGCTGGAGGAGGCGGGTCTCGTCACCCGCCGGACCATGGGCCGCGAGCACTTCATCGCGGCCGAGCTCGAGCCTCTCCGGATCACGGAGGAGTGGTTCGGCCAGTTGAAGTCGATCTGGGAACTGCGCCTCGCGGCGCTCGATCGAGCGCTCACCATGAAGGATGGAAGCAATGACGACGATGACGGATCTGGAACTGACCATCAGCCGCACGATAAAGGCTCCGCGTGAGAAGGTGTTCGACGCCTGGCTTTCGCCCGCGATGCTCTCGCGGTTCATGCGGCCCCCTTCGACGACTGGCGCCGCCAGGGTGGAAAACAACCCGGTGAAAGGCGGCCGCTTCTCGATCGTGATGGTGACGCCGGAGAAGGAAATCCCCCACGCGGGAACCTATCTCGCAATCGATCCGCACTCCCACCTGTCGTTCACCTGGGAATCACCGCATTCGCTCGACGACAGCGTGGTCACCGTGGATTTCGCCGAAGCCGGGTCAGGCGCGACCGAAATCACGCTGCGGCAGGTGAAGTTCAGGAGCGAACAGTCGCGCGACGGCCACGTCGAGGGATGGACCACGATCCTGGATGCTCTCGACCAAGCGATCGCCTGACCGGGACGAAAGGCCGTGCCGGGGCCGGGGGCGATGATGTCTCGCCGGCGCCCTCGGTCGTCCCCCGATCAGGGAGTGCACGAGGCCTGTGCCGGCGGTCCTCCGGATGTTCCGGCTCCGCCTTGACTGCACGGGCGCCTTGGGCGGGGTCGCCGGATGCGCCGGCCGGATCGCCCTTTTCCTCCGCGGCATGCACGGCGGCGCAACTATCTTCCGGCTGTCCAGTTTGACGTTTACGTCAACGTGCGTAAATTCCCGCCGGGCGCAATTTCATCCGGGTTTTTTGACGCACACGGCGCCTGTGGTATCGCAATGGCGGCCGCATGCGCTATCACCAAAGGGGATGCACGCCATCCGGCCACGGCCGGAAAGCTGGAGGACGAGAATGAGCGAAGTTGAACGCGAAAGCATGGAGTTCGACGTGGTGATCGTTGGGGCGGGACCCGCCGGTCTCGCCGCGGCGATCCGCCTGAAGCAGGTGAACCCCGAGCTTTCGGTCGTCGTGCTGGAAAAGGGCGCCGAAGTCGGCGCCCACATCCTCTCCGGCGCGGTGGTCGATCCGGTCGGGATCGGCAAGCTCATTCCCGACTGGCAGAGCGAGAGCGATCATCCGTTCAGGACGCCGGTCACCGACGACCAGTTCCTGGTGCTCGGCCCGGCCGGGTCCGTCCGCCTCCCGAACTTCCTGATGCCGCCGCTGATGAGCAACCATGGCAACTACGCCGTCTCGCTCGGAAACGTCTGCCGCTGGCTCGCCGGCCATGCCGAAGCGCGGGGCGTCGAGATCTATCCGGGCTTTGCCGCGACCGAGGTGCTCTATGACGAAGCCGGCGCGGTGAAGGGCGTGGCGACCGGCGACATGGGCGTCGAGCGCGACGGCTCGCGCGGCCCGAACTATGCGCCGGGCATGGAACTCCACGGCAAGTACACGCTGATCGGCGAGGGCGTACGCGGGTCGCTCGCCAAGCAGCTGATCGCGAAGTTCAACCTTTCCGACGGCCGCGAGCCGCAGAAATTCGGCATTGGTCTCAAGGAGTTGTGGCAGGTCTCCCCCGAGAAGCACAAGCCGGGGCTGGTGCAGCATTCCTTCGGATGGCCCCTCGACAACGCGACCGGCGGCGGCTCCTTCCTGTACCACATGGAGGACAACCAGGTGGCCGTCGGCTTCGTCGTGCACCTGAACTACAAGAACCCCTATGTCTCGCCCTTCGAGGAGTTCCAGCGTTTCAAGACGCATCCGGCGATCCGCGAGACGTTCGAGGGCGGCAAGCGCCTCTCCTACGGCGCGCGCGCCATCACCGAGGGCGGCTGGCAGTCCGTGCCGAAGCTCACGTTCCCGGGCGGCGCGCTGATCGGCTGCTCCGCCGGCTTCGTCAACGTTCCGCGCATTAAGGGTTCGCACAACGCGGTGCTTTCGGGAATGATGGCGGCCGAGCACGTCGCCGAGGCGATTGCGGCGGGCCGTTCGGGCGACGAGATTTCCGGATACGAGGCGGGCTGGCGCGATTCGGCGATCGGCAAGGACCTGAAGCGGGTACGCAACGTCAAGCCGCTCTGGTCGCGCCTGGGGCTTTATGCCGGCGTCGCGCTCGGCGGCTTCGACATGTGGGTGAACACGCTCCTCGGCTTCTCCTTCTTCGGGACGATGAAGCACGGCAAGCCGGACTACGCCGCGCTCGAACCGGCCGAAAAGCACAGGCGCATCGATTATCCGAAACCCGACGGCGTGCTCACCTTCGACCGGCTCTCCTCCGTGTTCCTGTCGAACACCAACCACGAGGAGGACCAGCCGATCCACCTGAAGGTGAAGGACCCGGAGCTGCAGAAGAACTCCGAATACGGCGTCTTCTCGGGACCTTCGACGCGCTACTGCCCGGCGGGCGTCTACGAATGGGTCGACGCGGACGGCAACGCGCTGGCCGGCGGTCCGGGATCGCCTGAAAAGGGCGGCGAGGTCTCGCACAAGAATCCCGAAGCCCGCTTCGTCATCAACGCGCAGAACTGCGTGCACTGCAAGACCTGCGACATCAAGGACCCGAACCAGAACATCAACTGGGTGCCGCCGCAGGGCGGCGAGGGGCCGGTGTACCCGAACATGTAGGGAAGCAACGGCGGCGCCATGCCGCCGTCGATCCTTCGGCGCCGACGAAAACCGCCCGCCTACTTCACCGTGGTCTAAAATGCCACTTGATGCCGGCCGCGCCGCGTGCATTCTATGCAAGCAGGGGTAGACGGGCGGGATGCGATCTCCGATGAAGTTGATGGCTGCGCTGGCACTGGCATGTATCGCAGGGTGGCCCACGCAGGCAGACGCCAAACCGAAGATCACCGAGAAGACCGAATACTACCAGATCTCGGGAAAGACCGGCGTCGACCTCTTGTGGGACATGAACCGCAAGGGACCGCGCCAGGGATTTCTAACCAAGGCGATCGCGCAGACCCGCTTCGAGACAGACTTCCAGGGCGACATGGATTTCCAGAACGGTGTCTGCCGCGTCAGCGGCGGGGGTGTCGTGATGAAGATCACCTACATCTACCCGCAGCCGCGAGAAAAACTAAGCGGGGACATGGTGCGGCGCTGGAAACTCTTCCAGGCCGACAATGTCCGTCACGAGAAAGTTCATGGTCGCATCGCCCGCGAGATGGCGTCGGTGCTGGACGAGAAAATTAGGAGTTTTGCCACCAAAGGCGACCGCCGCTGTAGCAACGCGATGGCGAAACTGAAGCGCGAAACCAAGGCGATCTACGACGCCTATGAAAAGAAGCAGAACGATTTTGACCGGCAGGAGCATCGCGAGGGCGGCGCCGTCGACAGAAGCGTCGCGGTGCTGGTCGGGAAACGCTGAATCCCTCAGAAGGCGCCGACCCGCTCCGCGCCTCCCGCCCGCGCCACCGCGACCTGCCCGGACAGGCGTTCGCGGCGGATGGAGAACTCGGTCAGTACCGGCAGATGATCCGAGCCAGCGTCGTCGAGAAGCCGTATGTCGTGCAGGCGCAATCCGCGCTTGACCAGCACATGGTCCAGTTCCAGCCCGGCGAGGCGCCGCATGCCCTTGGGCAACGTGTCGTGAATCCATGTCGGGCCGAGGCGTTCGGGTTCGGCGAACTCTCCTTCGCGCACGAATGTCCGGAAGGCCGCGCTCCACGGAACGGAATTGAAGTCGCCCGCGGCGATCGCGTCGTCGGTGAGGCGCGAGAGCCGCGGCGCCAACTCGCGCACTTCCCTGAACTGCGCCTTCGGCCATGGCCAGGCGAGATGGACCGCGGCGACCTCGACCGGGCGGCCGGCAAAATCGATCGTCGCCACCGCAAATCCCCGATACTTCCGGCATCCCGATCCCTCGGCCTCTAGCATGGGACGTCGCGACAGGATCATGACGCTGCCGAACTTGGGATCACCGTGGCAGTCCAGCCGAAACGGATAGGCATCCCAGACGGCCGCGAGCCTCTCTCGCCACGGCGCCGACACTTCGTCCAGCGTGATGACGTCAGCGTCCACCTGCGCGATCAACGACAGCGCCTTCTCGGGAGCGGGATTGTCCCATTGCAGATTGAGGTGCAGCAGCCTGTAGACCGGTTGGTCATTCGCACCCGGCAGCACCGTAGCCGTCGCTTCGCTGTGCCAGGACGCGGGCGGGTAGGCGGTGGAATAGGCTCCTCCCGCGAGAGCGAGCGCTACCACACCATGCAGCCGCACCCGCGTCGCCAGGAGCCAGACCGCGCAGAGCGCGAGCAGCACGGCCAGATGGACCCGGAAATGCGAGAAGGAATCGAAGGCCGGATGCAGCCAGCCGAAGAAGCCGCCGACCAGCGGCAGCGAGACCACGCAGGTCACGGCAAGGCCCAAGTCCGCCCGCCCCGTTCGCTCTGCGTTGCCATCGTTCGCCATGGCCGCTCAATAGAAGGGAAAGTGCGGCACGATCAAGGTGACGGCGTTCGCCGGCGCGACCTACTGGAAGGCAGTCTCCGAAAAACTCCTGAGCTTGCGCGAATGCAGCCGCTCGACCGGCATGGCCGCCAGCTTCTCCATCGCCTTCATGCCGATGATGAGATGCTGCGAGACCTGCCTCTTGTAGAAGTCGGTGGCCATTCCCGGCAGCTTCAGCTCGCCGTGCAGCGGCTTGTCGGAGACGCAGAGCAGCGTTCCGTACGGCACGCGGAAACGGAAGCCGTTGGCCGCGATCGTTGCCGATTCCATGTCCAGCGCGATGGCGCGCGACTGCGAGAGCCGCTGCACCGGGCCGCGCTGGTCGCGCAGTTCCCAGTTGCGGTTGTCGATAGTGGCGACGGTTCCCGTGCGCATGATGCGCTTGAGGTCGTAGCCAGAGAGCCCCGTGACCTCGGCGACCGCTTCCTGCACAGCCACCTGGACCTCGGCAAGCGCCGGGATCGGCACCCAGACCGGCAGGTCGTCGTCGAGCACGTGGTCCTCGCGCACATAGGCATGGGCAAGCACGTAGTCCCCGAGCGCCTGCGTGTTGCGCAGGCCCGCGCAGTGGCCGAGCATCAGCCACGCGTGCGGCCGCAGCACCGCGACATGGTCGGTGATCGTCTTGGCGTTGGAGGGTCCGACGCCGATGTTGATCATGGTGATGCCGCCGTGACCGGGCTTGATCAGGTGATAGGCCGGCATCTGCGGCAGCCGGGCAATCGTCGTCGGGTTCTCCTCCGGTTCGCCCGGCAGAGTGACGATGTTTCCCGGCTCGACGAAGCTGGTGTAACCCTCACCGCCGCGCGCCACCAGGTCGCGCGCGAGCGCCACGAACTCGTCGATGTAGAACTGGTAGTTCGTGAACAGGACGAAGTTCTGGAAATGGGACGGGCTGGTCGCGGTGTAATGTGCCAGCCGGTGGAGCGAGTAGTCGATGCGCTGGGCCGTGAAGGGCGCGAGAGGCAGCGGTTCGCCGAGCGCCGCCTCGAAGGTGCCGTTGGCGATGTGGTCGTCGGTCGCGTTGAGGTCGGGCACGTCGAAGATGTCGCGCAACGGGCGCTGGATGCGTTCAGCGACACCGGCTTCGACATGGGTTCCTTCCAGCAGCGCGAAGTGAAGCGGGATCGGCGTCTCGGATTCGCCGATGGTGATCGGGATGCCGTGGTTGCGGATGATGAGCCGCAACTGGTCGGTCAGATAGGGCTCGAAAAGGTCGGGCCGCGTGACCGTGGTGGCATACTGTCCGGGGGAAGGCATGTGACCATAGGCCAGTCGTGTATCGATCTGGTCGTAGGAGGAAACGGTTACGCTGATTTCGGGGTAGAAGGCCCGGTAGCGCCGGTCCGGCCTTCCGGCCGCGGCAAGTCCGTTGAAGGAGTCGCGCAGGAACTGCGTGTTGCGGTCGTAGAGCGCCTGGATCGCGTCCACCGCCTCACCGGCGTCCGTGAAGCTCTTGCGCGGGAAGGGTTCCGGTCGTTCGACCGTCTCGATCGGTACGGGATAGATTCGCTTTTCCATGTCCCATTATAGAGAGACAAGTGTGACAGCGGGAGGGGCTTCTGCCTGCTATTTGAACATTATCGCGCGCGTTGCAGCCCGACGACGATGACAAGCCCAGCGCCGCTCGTGCGCTCGACCTTTCCGCCGACCAGAATTCCTTCGCCGGCGTCCGCAAGCGGCATCGCGAGGACCGGTGCCGCGAGCGCGCCGAGCAGCAAGCCGATACGGGCAGCCGTCGCGGCCATGGCGGAGAAATGGAAGGGAAGGTCGCGCATACTCGTCTCGTTTCTCATCTAGGCTTGGATGCCGGCACTGGTCAGCGCCTCGGGATCCGGCATTGGAGCCCTTGTTCGAACACGCAGGGGATGAACAGTCCGATTTCCCACGATCGCGCCGGCCGGCTGGTTTTCGCGACCACCATCGAGAAGCTCAATCCGAAGATAACGACGATCAGGGTGACGATGGCCGATCTGCGGGCGAGCATGGGTGTTCTCCTGCTTCGCTCGCGTTTTCGCACGATCGCGCTGAACCGGTCCTGAGGGGCCCGTTCATCCGGCGTTCAGGCACAGGCGACGGCAGACGTACGGGGAAGGCGTCTTTTGAGGCTTTTGCCTCGCCGCGAGTCAAAACGGGCGGCACGAGGCCGCCCGGTCGGATCAGAAACTGGAGCGTCTGTTCAGAGCTTGGACCAAGTCTGGGTCTTGCAGAAGATTGCCGCGACACAGCCTTTCATCTTGAGCGCGCCTCCCGAGAGCGACGCCGAACCGCTATAGGTCTTGTCATCCGCAGGATCGGTGATCGAGCCCTTGTAGCTCTTTCCGTTGACACTCATCTTGCCGATCTGCTTGCCGGCATATTTCCCGGTCTTCAGCTTAATGCAGTAGCTGCCGCCGCAGCTCGCGATCGCGGCGGTCTCGCCGGACTCGGTCTTCCAGTTACCCTCGATCGGATCGGCGAATGCTGCGCCGGCGGACAGGAACAGGGTTGCCGCGGCGATGGCGAGAATGCTTTTCATGAATACCTCCCTCTGAGCCTAACGGCCGCCAGGCGCGCGGCCGATTCTTACGCAAACGTCAACGTAAACCATCCGCGGGGCGTGCGAAAGCGGTGTCGCTGGGGAAGGCCGACGCATTTTTTCGCCGCTTCGAGAGACGCTGCCGCCCGTGGGGAAAAGCCGGCGTCTCCGTTCCGACCGCGCGCCGTGGTTAGCGAAGCCTTTCGTTCGCATGGGCGGATTTTATCGGAATTTCGGCCGCTTCCGCGCAGACGCGCGATTCCCATCCTTAATGGAATCTCGCCTTTACTTCTTGTTTTAGTTTTGTTTTCCCGAAATTAAGCACGCCATTTAACGACGGATTCAAGGCCGGGTGGCATCCTCGAAGCATCGGAAAGACGGCGGACCAAGGGACAAGAACCGCTGCTTTCGAAGCACAACAGGGGACTGGACACATGGCACGTTTTGAAATGCTCGAAGCCGGTTTCGGCGACATCGGAAACACGGCTCAGGCCGACATCCTCTTCGAACTCGGCATGATGTATGCCACCGGCCGCGACTGCGAGGTCGACGTCGTCGCCGCGCACAAATGGTTCAACATCGCCGCGATCAAGGGCTCGGAGCGCGCAGCCGAACTGCGCGGCGAGATGGCGGCGACCATGTCGAAGATGGAACTCGCTCGCGCCCTGCGCGAAGCGCGCGAATGGATGACCATGCACTGAGCGTCAGCGCCCCGGACCGTCGATGGCGGGGGCGGACGGACACTGGATCAGGGATGCGGGGGGAAGGCAGCCGCCGCGGCACGGGGGCGCCGCGAACGCTGCCACCGCAGGAGCCGCGACCGGCCGGGACAAGGCCGGCGCGGTCTCTGGTGCTAGAGAACACACCCTATGCCGCATTGAGCGGCCGAATCCTCTTCGCGACGCTTGACCAGTCGCCGGCCCGCAGGCGCCGCACTTCATAGTCGTTCTGCAAGGTTCAGCCAGGACTCGGGCGACGCCCAGTGCCGCCTATCCCTCGGCAAACCGCACCAGCACCGTGCCTTCACTGACCTGCGCGCCCTCGGCCGCGATCTCCTCGATCATGCCGTCATGTGGGGCCGAGATGGTGTGTTCCATCTTCATGGCTTCCAGCACCAGCAGCGCCTGGCCTTTCGCCACGCTGTCTCCCGCCGCTGCCCGCACGATCTTTACCAGCCCCGGCATCGGCGCGCGAAGGGCGTCGCCCCCGGCGGCCGCTTCCTCGGCAGCCTCGAACGGGTCGGGAATGGCGAAGCTGTGGCCGACGGCACCCTCGAACACGGTGACGTGGCCCGGCCAGCGAGCGGTCCGCGCATCGGCGGCCTGGGTTTCAATTGCCGCCAGCATCGCGCCGTCTGCACCGGCGATCTCGTAGCGTCCGTCCCGTCGCGCCGTGACGTGCAGCGAGACCTCCTCCGTGCCGGTTCGCAGGTCCACGCGCCGCCGGACCGGGTGGAAATGCGCGTAGCCCGCAAGCGCGTCCCACGGGTCCTGCGAGGAATTCCCGCGCGCCGCGCCGGAGGCCGAAAGGGCGGCGAGGGCGGCAATCCGCGGGGAGGGCGGTGCGATCCGGGTGAGTTCCTCCTGCTTGCGGCCGATCAGGCCGGTGTCGACGTCGCCTGACGAAAAATCGGCATCGCTCGCGAGCGCGACCAGGAACGGGATGTTGGCGATCGTGCCGGCGATTTCCGTCTCCCCGAGCGCCTCCACCAGCGCCGACAGCGCCGCCGCCCTGTCAGGCGCCTTCACGACCAGCTTGGCGATCATCGGATCGTAGAAGGGGGAGATGGCGTCGCCCTGGCGCACGCCAGTCTCGACCCGCATCTCGGCGCCGCCGGGAGCGTGGGGCGGAAAGCGCAAATGGTGCAGCGTTCCGGTCGCCGGTAGAAAACCCTTCGCCGCGTCCTCGGCATAGATGCGCGCCTCGAAGGCGTGCCCGTCCAGCCGGATTTGCTCCTGCGCCAGCGGCAGCGGTTCGCCGGCCGCCACCCGCAGCTGCCATTCCACCAGGTCGACGCCGGTGACCATCTCTGTCACCGGGTGCTCGACCTGCAGCCTCGTGTTCATTTCCATGAACCAGAACCGGTCGGGTCGCAGCCCTTCCGAGGCATCGACGATGAATTCGACCGTTCCCGCCCCGGAATAGCCGATCGCAAGCGCCGCCTTCACCGCGGCGTCGGTCATGGCCGCGCGCATCTCGGCGGTCATGCCAGGGGCGGGCGCCTCCTCGATCACCTTCTGGTGGCGGCGCTGGGCCGAGCAATCGCGCTCGAAGAGATGCACCGCGTTGCCGTGATTGTCGCCGAACACCTGCACCTCGATGTGGCGCGGTTTTTCGACGTACTTTTCGATCAAGACGGCGTCGTCGCCGAAGGCGGCCTTGGCCTCGCGCTTGGCGCCCGCCAGCGCGTCGGCGAAACCGTCCGGATCCTCGACGCGGCGCATGCCCCTGCCGCCGCCGCCTGCCCGCGCCTTGATCAGTACGGGATAGCCGATCTCCCTGGCCTTGCCGGCAAGCAGCACCAGCGCCTGCCCGTCGCCGTGCCAACCGGGCACCACCGGCACGCCGGCCTTTTCCATCAGGCGCTTGGCCGCGTCCTTCAGCCCCATGGCGCGGATGGAATCCGCCGATGGGCCGATGAAGACCAGCCCGGCGGCTGCGATCTTGTCGGCGAATTCGGGATTCTCCGACAGGAAGCCGTATCCGGGGTGGATCGCCTGCGCCCCGGTCGAGAGCGCGGCCTCGATGATCCGGTCGCCGCGCAGATAGCTTTCGCCGACGGGGGAGGCGCCGATATGGACCGCTTCGTCGGCCATGGCGACATGCATGGAATGCGCATCCGCGTCGGAAAAGACGGCCACGGTCCTGACGCCCATGCGCCGCGCGGTGCCGATCACGCGGCAGGCGATCTCGCCTCGATTGGCGATCAGGATCTTCGAGAACATCGTTCCTCCCGGCAAGGCTTTGCCCCGAGGTTAAGCCATGGCGGGCAGGTGAAGTCCAGCCGGGCGGCGCGCGACCTCAGGACGGCGGGACGAAAGGCTGGGAAATCGCCCGGAACACGTCCAGCGCCTCCAGCCGGGCGGCATGAGCGTGGACATGCGGAAATCGGGCGGGATCGATCAGGCCCGGAAGGGAATCGCTCACGTGCCGCAGCGCACAGGCGACCGCGACATCGGCATGCCCGATGCGCTCGCCGAACCACCAGGGCGTCGTGCATCCCGCGCGCGCGTCCTCCAGGCTTCCAAGCGCGCCCAGCACCTGCCCGCGCCGGCGCTCGACCAGCATGGCCGACGGGCTCTGATGCAGGTACGTCTCGTAGAAGAGGCTGACGCCGTTGTCGGCCATCCCGGTCGCAAGCGCCGCGATCTTCATCGCGCGCCGCCGCTCCGGTCCCGACGCCGGGAACATCCGCCGTTCCGGTTCCACGAGACTGTCGAGATGATCGATGATCATGTGGCTGTCGATCAGCACCTCGCCGTCGTCGAGCACCAGCGTCGGCACCTTCACGAGCGGATTGTACGCCTTCAGCCGTTCCGCGTCGCCGAAGGTCGACCAGGGACGATGCTCGAACGACAATCCGTAGAGCGTCAGCGCGATGCCGACCCGCCGGACGAAGGAGGAGTCATACTGGCCGATAAGGATCATGCGTCGCTCCGGATGCCTGAAACGGCGCTACCGTCGCGCCGCCGCGCGCCGACTGCAAGAGGGCATGCGATGGACTGCCGCCTGCTCCTGTCAGGAAGGTCGGCCGGCATGGATCGCGCGGCTCAAGCCTTCGCACGCTCATGCGCATGGGCGGCGAAATCCGCCAAGAGGGCGTTGAACTTTCCCGGCGCCTGCAGGAACGGCGCATGGCCGGCGCCCTCGATCCGCACAACGCGCCCGTTCCACAGCGAGCCGTACGAGAGCGTGTCGAAATAGTCCGCCCTGATGAAGGGATCGGTGGCGCCGTTGACGATGGCGAGCGGCACGGTCATCGACGCCACGATCGCCTGTTCGTCGAGCGGTTCGCCGGCGACCACCGAGCCGAACATGATTTCGCGGGCGCGGCCGTCGGTGCGCTTCACCATGGCCAGGAAATGCGCGTCAAGACCGCCATCCGTGCCCGAGGTGTGCGTGGCATAGGTCAGCGCGTCGGCGTCGGTGAAGTCGCGCTTGCCGGTCAGGTTCTCCGCCGATGGATCGATGTTGAAGGCGCTCATCAGGCATTCGAGAGTGGCCTGGATCGGGGGCGTGCCCGAGATGGCGACCCCGGCGGCGTGGTAGCCGCGTCCGATCATCTCCAGCGCGACGTGCCCTCCGAGCGACCAGCCGACCAGCAGCGGCCTCTCCACGCCGAGCTTGCCCAGAAGCTCTTCGGTCAGCGCCGCATAGCCGCCGATCTTGTAGCTCTCCAGCGGATCGCGCGCGTCCTCGGAAGCGCCGTGGCCGGGCAGGTCGAACGCGACGAGCCGGTATCCGGCGAGTGCGCCGGCGGAGAACTGCTCGCGAAAAACCTCCTTGCATCCCGAATTGCCATGGATGAACACGATTGTTGGGCCGTCCGCGCCATTGTCCGTGACGGCGATCCCCGCATGGGAGGTCTCGACGAGATTCTCGTTCGTCATCTGCGGTGTTCCTTTCGGTCTCGGGGTCTCGGGGTCTCGGGGTCTTGGGACTCGGATTTATTCGGCGGCCTGGGCGTGGCCGGCTGAAAACTCGCGTTCCGTCGTGCCGAGATAGAGCTCGGCGAAGAACCGCGTGCCGCCTTCGAATGTGTATTGGTGCTCGCTTCCGCCGAGTTGGACCAGCATGGCGCGGATCAGCCGGCTGCCGAGTCCGGTTGAGACCGCCGAGGGGTCGAAGCCGACGCCATCGTCGGTCACGGAAAGCGTGGTGGCGCCGTCGGATCGCGATTTCAACGCGATGCGCAATCTGCCGGTCCGTCCGTCCGGAAAGGCGTATTTCAGGGCGTTCGTGACGAGTTCGTTGACGACGAGAGCGACGGGCGTGGCGTGGTCATGGTGCAGGATGATCGGGTCGATGTCGTATTCGATCCCCACCTGCCGCGCGAATGCATCGTTGAGCGGCTCTACGATGGCCGGCAACAGCGACGCCGCGTCCACATCGGTGAACTGGTCGAGACGATAGAGATGCTCGTGCACGGCCGTCATCGCGGTAATGCGGCCCTGCAGGTCCGTCTTCAGTTCCTGCGGCAGGCGGTGGAGCCGCACGAGCGACATGATCGCCTGGAGATTGTTCTTCACGCGATGATGTGTGTCGCGCACCAGCATGCGGTTGAGGTCAATCGTCTCGACCAGTTGCGCGCGGGTTCGTTCGTCGTTTCTGACCAGCCTGACGATCCAGAAGATGGCGAGCATCAGTGCAATCGCGGTCGGCACCGCGAAGGCGAGGGTTATGATCGTGTTGCGCCAGAACTGGGCGAAGGCCGCCTGCGTGCTGACGCTGGCGATGGCCACCAGTGGTGTGCCGGGCACACGGCGGTAGCCCACGATGCGCGTCACGCCGTCGGCCGGCGATACCGCCGGATAGGTGCCGATTTCGCCGATCTTCAGATATTCGGTGAAGAGCGCGTAGCCAGACAGGTCGAGCGGCCCATCGGCGAACGGGTAGCGCGCCACGAGTTGTCCGTCGCCGCGAACGATGCTGACGGTCGAGGTGTCGTCCAGCGACAGCGATTCCCAGATTTCGCGGAACAGCGTCACGTCGAACGAGATGAAGGCGGCCCCGGCGAAGGCGCCATTCCGGTCGAGGCGGCGCGAGAACACGAAGACCTGCGATCCGTCAAGGCGGCTCGTCAGCAGCGGCGAGACGTGGAAGCGCACGCCCGCCAGGAGCGCGGTGAAATACTCCCTGTCGGCAACGGAGATGGGGCGGAATGCTGGGTCGGTGGAAAACAGAAGGTCACCCTTCGCGTCGGCCACATAAGTCTTAACGTTGCCCGGTAGGCGTGCCACCGCCTCCTGCACGCGCTGGCGCGTCGTCAGCGCGTCCTGGTCGTCGATTTCGGCTCCCAGCGCCTCGTCGATGCGGCCGAGCGCCTGTCGCGAGAGTTCGGTGATCCAGCGCGCGTTGGTGGCGACGACCTGTGAAGCGGCCGCGGCGCGGCTTTCCGCGGCGTCGCGAGCAAGCTCCCGCTCGCGCAGGATGAGCACCGCAAGCACCGCGACGAACAGCAGGAACATCAGTCCGATGAGGCCGGTGGCGGCTCGCAGCGCCAGCGAGCCGGTGCGGGCCCGAGCCCTATCGCCTGTGTTCAAGCCCCGTTCTCCCGAAGATTCGACCCGTGGGAGCTTATTTAAGTTGGCGGCGATTAAACAGGGGGCTTCGTCGACGAAGACGGAGGCCACCGCGCAGCGGCGTTTCCGTGCCCGCGGAGATGCGACCGGCGCGTTTCCCTGCGACCACCCTACCAGATGCGACCACCCTCCCTAAGGAGATCCGCCAATGTTCCGGACGATCCATCAGGCCGGCTTCTGGGACCGCGCCGCGCGGAAACCTGCGGTGGCCCCCTTCCTGACATGGCGGGATACGCGCGGACGCTGGCGTGCATGCGCCGATCACTCCGACCGAAGAATCTTCTCCATCTTCCTGCCCTTCGCCAGTTCGTCGATGAGCTTGTCGAGATAGCGGATCTCGCGCATCAGGGGCTCCTCGATCTCCTCGATACGCACGCCGCAGATCACCCCCTTGACCAGCGCGCGGGAAGGGTTGAGGGCGGGGGCCTGCGCGAAGAAGGTCTCGAAATCCATCTTCGTGTCGAGGACGGACTGGAGCTCGCCGGCGCCGTATCCGGTCAGCCAGGCGATGATCTGGTCGACCTCGGCCTTCGTGCGCCCCTTCCGCTCCGCCTTCGCCACGTAGTGCGGATAGACGCTCGCGAAACTCATCGAGTAGATGCGGTGTTTTGTCATGGGTGGTCCGGAACCTCGATCATCGAAATGGGTGGCGCAACGGGGCGAGCCGCGGCCTTGCCCGCTCAAGCGCCGGGGGTCGTCGCCCGCAGGCTCTTTCCGATGTCGCCTTCGAGCAATTGGATGAACGGCGTCGGCGGCAGCTTGCCGGGCGGCTCGAACGGGTTGGCGAACATGTAGATGAAGAACAGCACCACGCCCGAATAGAGACCGAAGACCGAAAGCAGAGCCAGGTTGTTCCACGTCGGCGGGAAGACGTAGAAGGGGATGGTCAGCAGCGCCAGTCCCATCGCGGCCGGACCCCAGAACAGGCCGCTGAAAGCGCCCACGGCCGTCGTTTCGCGGATCTGCCTGAAGCGCGCGATCGCAGTCGCCCGGTCGCGCATGCGATTGGCGAGATAGCGCTCGCGGTCGGTCTGCGGCGTCAGGTCGAGCAGCCTGACATAGACGGCGTCCCATTCCCTCCAGGCATCGGCCGAAAGGCCGAAGTGTCGGCCGAGGCGGTCCCATTCGCCGTCGACCACGGCCGACAGATAGCGCGCCAGCCCGGCTTGCACCTCGGCGACCGCCGTCCCGCCGTACCGGGCGATGTCGTTGTAGACGTCGGCCACAGCCACGGCCTCTTCGGCGAGATTGGTGCGGATGCCCTTGTAGTCGTCGAGCTCCTGGGCATAGACGAGCGCCAGCATCAGACCGTAGAGCGCGGCGATGCGAAAGGCGACGGATGAGGCTGCGTCGTGCGTGCGATGCGTGTCCTCTCCGAGCGACAGCAATCGCCGCGCCGCGAAATAGACGCCCATCACCAACGCCACGGCGCCGATCCCGAACAGGACACCGATCAACAGCGAAACAACGAAATCCTCCATGACGCTTCCCCGCGCGGCCTCCTGCCGGGATTTATGACCCGACCGGAACGATGGAGCAACACCTGCAGGTCTGCCTCGCGGCGCTTCGCGCCATGGGGGCTCCTTGCCCCCGCGAGCGGGGAGAAGGAAAGTAGGTCACATACGGAACAGGCCGAACTTCGTGTCCTCCACCTCGCGGTTCAGCGCCGCCGACAGCGACAGCGCGAGCACCTCGCGGGTGCGGGCCGGGTCGATGATGCCGTCGTCCCACAGTCGGGCGGAGGAATAGAGCGGCTGGCCCTCGTGCTCGAACTGGTCGAGAATGGGCTTCTTAAACGCGGCCTCCTCCTCCGCGGACCACGCGCCGCCCTTGCGCTCGATGCCGTCGCGCCTGACGATGGCGAGCACGGTGGCGGCCTGCTCGCCGCCCATGACCGAGATGCGCGCGTTCGGCCACATCCACAGGAAGCGGGGCGAATAGGCGCGGCCGCACATGCCGTAATTGCCCGCGCCGAAGGAGCCGCCGATGATGACGGTGAGCTTTGGTACGCGGGCGGTGGCGACCGCCGTCACCAGCTTGGCGCCGTCCTTGGCGATGCCGCCGGCCTCGTACTTGCGGCCGACCATGAAGCCGGTGATGTTCTGCAGGAAGATCAGCGGGATCTTTCGCTGGCAGCACAGTTCGATGAAATGCGCGCCCTTCTGCGCGCTTTCGGAGAAGAGCACGCCGTTGTTGGCGAGGATGCCCACCGGCATGCCGTGGAGATGCGCGAAGCCGGTGATCAGCGTAGTGCCGAAATTCGTCTTGAACTCGTCGAATTCGGACCCGTCGACGATGCGGGCGATCACCTCGCGCACGTCGTAGGGCTGGCGCGTATCGGCCGGGATGAGGCCGTAAATCTCCTGCGGGTCATGGAGCGGAGGGCGCGGCGGCTGGAGCGCCAGCGTCGCCGGCTTGACGCGGTTGAGATTGGCCACGATGCGGCGCGTGATGGCGAGCGCATGCGCGTCGTTCTGGGCGTAGTGGTCGGCCACGCCCGAGAGGCGCGTGTGGACGTCGGCGCCGCCGAGATCCTCGGCCGACACCTCCTCGCCGATCGCAGCCTTCACCAGCGGAGGACCACCGAGGAAGATGGTTGCCTGGTTGCGGACCATGATGGATTCGTCGGCCATCGCCGGCACGTAGGCGCCGCCTGCGGTGCACGAGCCCATCACGCAGGCGATCTGCGGGATGCCGGCGGCCGACATGTTGGCCTGGTTGAAGAAGATGCGGCCGAAATGCTCGCGGTCGGGAAAGACCGAATCCTGGTTGGGCAGGTTGGCGCCGCCGGAATCCACCAGGTAGATGCAGGGCAGGCCGTTCTCGGCCGCGATCTCCTGCGCGCGGAGATGCTTCTTCACGGTCATGGGATAGTAGGTGCCGCCCTTCACCGTGGCGTCGTTGACCACCACCATGCATTCGCGCCCCTCGATGCGGCCGATGCCGGCGATCATGCCGGCCGACGATATGTCGCCGCCATACATGTCCCACGCCGCAAACTGCCCGATCTCGAGGAACGGCGCCCCGGTGTCGAGCAATTGTGCCAGCCGCTCGCGCGGCAGCAGCTTTCCACGGCCAACGTGCCTCCGCCGCGCCTCCTCCGGCCCGCCCCGCTCGATGGCGGAAGCCTTGTCGGCAAGGTCGGCAACCAGCCCACGCATGCGCGCGGCGTTGGCGTGGAAGGTTTCGGAGGCGGTGGAGAGGGCTGTGCGGATGACGGGCATGGACTGTCCTAGCGGATGAGGGCGACTTTACACGGCAGGTCGAGGTTCGCCCAGACCCGGTCGGCGGTGACGATGGTGGCATTCAGCACGCCCTGCGCCATTCATTTGCCTCGTCGAGTACACCCCTTGCCTCTCGTCGGCGTTCCAAAGTGAGTTCTTCGACAAGATCATGGCCTGAAACCGGGCTCCCCGCAGGCGTCCCTCCATTCCAGTCCTCCTGAAAAAAATGCTTGGCAAGTTCGGCACGCTGCGCCAAGAATTCATACGTTAGGGACGGGTAATTGAAGAAGCTGCCGGGCTGCCAATGAAGCGGCGGGGAATCTGAACTTCGGGGCTTCTTCTTCGATCATTGCTTGGGGAATTCTTATGAAGCTTATGCATGGCATATGCTCGGCGCTTGTCGTCGCCGGGTTCGTTTTCGCTACGCCGGCCGCCGCACAAGGCAATTCCGGCTACTTCAAACTCCAGACCATGTTTCAGGAACCGGAGAACAAGTGCTTCGAAGGCAACCGTTTCGCTTCTGACGCGGTGCTGCAAGGCGCGTCTTTCATGGACGGTTGCCAGGAGGTGTCCGGCCAGTACTGGAAAGCCGTGCCTGAGGGGAACGGCTTCTTCCGCTTGAAGACGCAGTTCCAGGGCGAGAACAAGTGCCTGGAAGGCAATCGCTACGCGCCCGATGCCGTTCTCGGCGGCGGCGCCTTCATGGACGATTGCCAGAACGTTTCGGGACAGTTGTGGCAGGCGGTTCCCGACCAGAATGGCTACTTCCGCCTGAAGACGATGTTCCAGGGTGACAACAAGTGCCTGGAAGGCAACCGGTTCGCACCCGAATCGGTGCTCCAGGGCGCCGCCTTCATGGACGATTGCCAGAACGTCTCCGGCCAGTTGTGGAAGGTCGTCGGCGGCTCGCTGGTCAACGGCGTTCCCCAGGTGGCATCGACGCAGGCGCCGCCGGCACCATCCCCCTCGATGCCGGGCTCGGCGCAGCCCGTGGAACAGTGCAGGTTCTACGAGCACGTCAATTATGAGGGTCGCGAGTGGGTCCTGCAGGCCAACGATCGCGTGCACTGGTATGACGAGGCTCAGCAGCGACAGTACTTCCGCTCCAGCGGACGTTCCGGCTTCTCCGGCCGCGAATTCTTCGACAACAACAGCGGCGCGAACGACAATGTCTCCTCCGCCCGGACGAGCGGCAGCTGCCGGGCGGTTCTGTGGGAGGATCCGTTCGAGAACGGCCGTATGCTGGAAGTCGCCGGTGACGAGCCGAACTTCGTTCCCCTTAACTTCAACGACGTGGCATCCGAAGCCGAATGCATCTGCCAGTCGTCTGCCGGGCTGCAGCCGGCTCCGACGCCGGTCATGCCGCAGCCGGTGAAGATGCCGACGGCCGTGACCATCCAGAACCAGCTTTCTGGCTTGCCGGGCTTCCAGGTGCAGCCGCAGGACCGGGTCTCGCTCGGCGAATTCGTACTGCGGCCCGACCTGCGCCGCGCCGCGCCGTCGATCGAAATCCAGTCGATCAACTTCGACAGCGCCTCGGCCGTGATCAAGTTCGACCAGTACGACAAGGTCCAGCAGATCGGCCAGGCTCTCTCCTATCTCCTGAACACCAACAACGGTGCCCGTTTCCTGATCGAAGGTCACACCGACGCGGTCGGATCGGACAGTTCGAACTACGTCTTGTCGCAGAACCGTGCCGAGGCGCTGAGGAGCGCGCTCGTCAACAGTTTCGGCATACCGGCCGGCGCCTTGGTCACGGCCGGTTTCGGCGAGCGCGATCTCCTGGTTCCCACGCAGCAGTCGGAATGGCAGAACCGCCGCGTCACCCTTCGTCGCATCGACCAGTTCGTGCGCTGAGGCAGTGCATCGTCGGGGCGGCGCCTGCCGCCCCGGTCCCCGCGTCCCGCGGGGCGTGATCCGGGCGAGGGGACCCGTTGGCGAAGCTGGCCTCGATGATTCCCATTCGCCCCCGCCGCCTTTCACCCCTCCGCCATGATCTCCCGCCCGATCAGCCACCGTCTGATCTCGCTGGTGCCCGCGCCGATCTCGTAGAGCTTGGCGTCGCGCAGGAGGCGGCCGGTGGGGTAGTCGTTGATGTAGCCGTTGCCGCCCAGAAGCTGGATGGCGTCGAGCGCGATCTGCGTGGCGCGTTCGGAGGCATAGAGGATGCAGCCGGCGGCGTCCTTGCGGGTGGTCTCGCCGCGGTCGCAGGCGCCAGCCACCGCATAGACGTAGGCGCGGCAGGCGTTCATCGTCGTGTACATGTCGGCGAGCTTGGCCTGGACGAGCTGGAACTCGCCGATCGGCTGGCCGAACTGCTTTCGCTCGTGCACGTAGGGGACCGCGACGTCCATGGCCGCCGCCATGATGCCGAGCGGGCCGCCGGCCAGCACCACGCGCTCGTAGTCCAGCCCCGACATCAAAACCTCGACGCCCTTGCCTTCCTCGTGTAGCACGTTCTCGAAGGGCACCTCGACGTTCTCGAACACGAGTTCGCCGGTGTTGGACCCACGCATGCCGAGCTTGTCGAGTTTCTGGGCGACGGAAAAGCCGGAAAACGTCTTCTCGACGATGAATGCGGTGATGCCGCGCGAGCCGCGCTCCGGATTGGTCTTGCCGTAGACGACCATCGTGTCGGCGTCAGGCCCGTTGGTGATCCACATCTTGGTGCCATTGAGCACGAAGCGGTCGTTGCGCTTTTCGGCCCTGAGCCGCATCGAAACGACGTCGGAACCGGAGCCGCTCTCTGACATGGCGAGCGCGCCGACGGCTTCGCCGGCACAGAGCCGCGGCAGGTAGCGCGCCTTCTGCTCGGCCGTGCCCCAGCGGCTGATCTGGTTGACGCAGAGGTTGGAATGCGCCCCGTAGGAGAGCCCGACCGACGCCGAGGCGCGGCTGATCTCCTCCATCGCCACGACGTGCGCGAGATATCCCATGCCCGATCCGCCATGGTCGGGATCGGCGGTGACACCGAGCAGGCCGAGCGCGCCGAGTTCGGCCCACAGCCAGGCGGGGAACTCGTTCGAGGTGTCGATCGCCGCCGCGGCCGGCGCGATCTTTTCCTGCGCGAAGCGGCGCGCCATGTCGCGCAGCGCCCCGATCTCCTCGCCGAGTCCGAAATCCATGGTCTGGGTGTACATCAGCCTGCCTCCGCCGGGGCTCGCGCTCCCACGAGCCGCATGGTCATCCTGTGGTATTTCTCGGCGACTTCCGCCACCGAAAGCTTTTCGTCGGGCCTGAACCAGACGATCACGCCAGTGATCATCTGGATGATCGCCATGGCCGTCAGCGCGGGATCGTCGATCGCGAAGCCGCCTCTCGCGGCGCCCTCGCGAAGAATCTGGCGCAGTTCCTTCTCGTATGAAGAGCGCAGCCTCAGGATTGCGGTCAGCCTCGCCGGCGACAGGCTGCGCAGCTCCATGTTGGACACATGGGTGGCATGGCGGCGCTCGACGTGGAAGACAATGTGGTTCTCCACGAAGGCGGCGAGCCGCCGCGTCTGGTCAGCCCCGCCCGGATCGGCGGCCTGCCAGGCCGCGATCAACGCTTCCATGTGCTCGCGCATGAGCGTGAACAGAAGGTCTTCCTTGGCCGGGAAATACTTGTAGAGCGCAGCCGCCTGCAGCCCGATCTCGGCGGCGAGCCGGCGCATGGAGACGGCCTCGTAGCCGTGTCGGGCCATCAGCGCCACCGCCGCCTCGCGCAGTGCCGCCTCCGTCCTCTCGCCGAATGATCCTGCGGTGCGGGTCAACCCATTTCTCCTCAACACGGACAATAAAATGAATGACCGTTTCATTCAAGCGGCGCGAACGGGACCCGACGGGGCGTTTCGTGGCTGATGAGGAAGGAATACCGGCCGGCCCTGCCCCGCCGCTCGCTGCCTATGGCCGAACGCCGTATAACTGCAGTGCTTCCCCTTCCGGACTGACCTGCTGCAGCCAGGGCACGTCCGCCCCCGCCGAAAGCCGCGCCAGAAGGCCATCCGGCGCCTTTTCGGACAGGAATGTGGTCTCGCCGTCGCCCGGGCAGACGGCCAGGATAGTCACGCCGACGTCCGCGATGCGTCGGCGGGCTTCGTCCGGTGCGGAGATGAGGATGTTGAGGTTGGCAAGGTTGCCGGCAACGTTTCGGTGGTAGGGGCCGGCCAGCGCGCGGTGGGGGGTGTATTTGAGGATCGAGGCGCCGAGGTTGGAGATGGCCGCGACCGTCGTCGGCTCCAGCCGCGCCAGAGCTTCGTAGCTGGCCTCGTCGTAGCATGCCGATGGGACGCCGGTCGTCTTGGCGGCGGTATCGCCGGCCTTGATCGCATCGCCGGCCAAGCCCCAGACCAGGGTGTTGGAGAGGAGCCAGGCGAGCGACAGCGTCAGCGCCTGCTGCGCGCCGCCGGCCGTGGCGGACGAGCGGATCCGGGCAATCCAGCCGGACAGCAGGATCGCAGCCAGCGGCACGGAAATGATCCCGCCGCGAACCTGCCACGACGCCACCGCCACGGCGCCCGCGATGAGTGCGGCGAGTGCTGCGTCCCCGCGCGAGAGTTTTCCGCGCAGGGCAAGATGCGCGGCGACGGCGAGCGCCAGCACGGGCGTGCCGAACCAGAACAGCACGCTGTCGGGTTCGTGCACGACCAGTGTAACCACCGACTGCGCCTCGGTGACCATGTCGAGCCAGTGCGAGCGCAGCAGCGGATCCATTTCGGCGAAAGGATCCCCCACGCATTGCGGAAATGCGATGAGCAGGAGAGCGCCGACGGCGCCCCCGAGCGTCGCGAGCGCAGCCGCGCGTGTCGCTACGGGGCGGTCGGCCGTCCTCGTGACGGCGACCAGACCGGCACCGGCGACGATGGCGATGGCGAACTGGGCGACCGAGTAGCTGTCGCATGCGACGGAGAACCAGTGGCTCGCCGGCACGGTGGCGACGAAGGCTGCGAGTGCCGCCGCCGAGAACCCGGCTCCAAAACCGGCTGCGAGACCGGCCTCGCTGCGCCCGCGCAGCAGTAGGAGTACCGCGACGACGGCTCCGCCGAGCGCCACGTAGGGCATCGTCTCGGCCCCGATGGCGAGGCTCGCGGCGGCGGCACCGCCGGCGATCAGCCCCGAGGCAGGCGTGCGTGCGATGATGCCCCAGGCCATGGCGAGCGTCTGGACGAGCTGGAAATTGTGGTGGTCAATGATGCCGGGGCTGAACACGCCGACCGCATAGAGCGCGGTTCCGCCCGTCACCAGGGCCGGAAGCATGGCCGCCTCCCCATGCGCCAGCCGCGCGGATCTGAGCACGAGGAAGAGGGCGCTCGCGAAGAGCAGGATGGGCCATAGGATCAACGCGACCGCTTCCCCGATCGCCTGGCTGCCGCTCAGCCAGGTGCCGGCGATGACGATCGCGACGATCGGCGCATCGACGATGCGCGACCAGTGCATGACGAAGCCGCCATCCAGGCCCATGCGGTACTGGGTGAGGTCGAACCAGCCCTGACCTGCGATCAGATCTCTGACCTGCACAATGCGCAAGAGGCTGTCATTGTCGCCGTTCGAGGAGTGGAGGAAGTCCGCGCCGGCAGCGAGGGACGCCGTCGCCATGACGGCCGCCGCCGCGCATGCTGCGGCAAGATCCGCGCGCCAGGGTGTGGCCGCGGGTGCCGAACGGACGCGATCTGCCGTGAAATCCGTCAAACTTTGCCTCCGCTCCGCCTGCGGAAACCTAGCCTTAACCCATTGAAGAAAAAGTAAAGCCCGACGCGGTATCGGTACTGGCCGGCGGACGGGATCCGATCCGGTGGCAAGAACCGTCCGAGACGGAGGACGAAAGGCGTGTCCCTGGCTGAGTTATCCGTGGCGGTCCTGCTGCCCTGCTACAACGAGGAAAAGACGATCGCGGAGGTGGTCGGCCGCTTTCGCCAGGCGCTGCCGAACGCGCGCATCCTCGTCTACGACAACAATTCGCGCGACCTGACCGCATTGCGGGCGCGCGCGGCCGGCGCGATCGTCGTGCGCGAACCGCGCCAGGGCAAGGGAAACGTGGTGCGACGGATGTTCGCCGACGTAGATGCCGACATCTACGTCATGGCCGACGGCGACGGCACCTATGCGCCCGAGGACGCGCCGCTTCTGGTCAACACGCTGATCACCGAACACGCCGACATGGTTGTCGGCACGAGGCGCGGCATCGCCAGCGACGCCGGTCGGGCAGGGCACGCTTTCGGCAACCGGCTGTTCAACTGGCTCTACAACCGGTTGTTCGGCCCCGACTTCACCGACATATTCTCCGGCTACCGCGCCTTCACGCGCCGCTTCGTGAAGAGTTTTCCGGCCGTCTCGGGAGGTTTCGAGATCGAGACGGAGATGTCCGTCCACGCGTCCCTTCTGAAGCTGCCGGTCTGCGAAGTCCCGCTCGACTACGGACGGCGGCCCGAAGGCTCGGCCTCGAAGCTCTCGACCTTCCGCGACGGCGCCAGGATACTCATGATGTTCCTGATGCTGATGAAGGAGACGCAGCCGTTCCGCTTCTTCGCCTCGATCGCGTCCGGCTTCTTCGCCGCCGGCGTCGGGTTGATGGTGCCGGTGTTCATCGAGTACTTCACGACGGGGTTGGTGCTCAAGATGCCGACCTGGGTTCTCGCAATGTCGCTGGTCATGTTGTCCATGCTGATGATGGTGGCGGGCGTCGTGCTGGACTCCGTCTCGCGCGGCCGCGTCGAACACAAGCGGATGGCCTATCTCACGATCCCCGCGCTGCGGGGCGAAACCCGAAAGTTCGAGCGCCTGGATCGGGCGATGGTCGCGTAGGCATCAGGCAGGGGTCTTTGAAGTGAACAGGGAAACGACGAACCGCATCCGCTTCGTCCTTGAGGACTTGCTGCCGCCGGTCGTCAGGGATTCGGCGATCTTCCACCGCGTTGCACGCGCCGCGTGGGGCGACCACGTCACCCGGCTCGCCTCCTTCCGCGCGCGCGCGCCCTTCCTGACTGCGCGCGAATACGAGGACCTCTACCGGGAGCATCCGCGCGTCCACGAAGGCACCGACCTGTCCAACGATTGCGTGAGCCGCATCATCGCGGAAGTGACGCCCGGGAGCGTCTGCGACGTCGGCTGCGGGACGGGCGCCCTCATCAGGCGCATCCGCGACGCGAGAAGCGACTGCGATGCTTTCACGGGCGTCGACTTCGTGGTCGAGGATGCCGCCGCGATCGAGGGGGTGAACTACGTCGCAGCCAGGATCGAGGAACTGCCCTTTCCGGACCGGCACTTCGACACGGTGATCTGCACCCATGTCATCGAACACGTGTTGGAGTACCGCCAGGCGATCGCCGAACTGCGGCGCATCGCCGCCAGGCGGCTCATTATCGTCGTTCCGCGAGAGCGCGAATACCTCTACTCCTTCAATCCGCATTTCAACTTCTTCCCCTACGCGCACTCCTTCCTGCGTGCCGTCCATCCCGTGCCGGAAAACCATGTGTGCGAGCTGATCGGCCGCGACATCTACTACCGGGAAGACAGGCAGGGCGCCTGACGATGACGTATCCTCTGCCACTGGTGGCGGGACTGGTGCTGACGCCGCTGCTGATCTCCGTCGGGCAGATCCTGTTCAAACTGACCAGCGAGCGCACGGGCGGCGCCGACCTCTCAGGCGTCGCGGCCATGCTGGTGGATCCGTTCCTGATCGCGGCGATCGCAATCTACGGTTTTGGCACCGTGGTGTGGATCTACGTCCTGAAAGCGGTCCCGCTGACGGTCGCCTATCCGTTCATGGCGCTGACCTTCTGCGCGGTGCCCCTGCTCGCCTGGGCGCTGCTCGGCGAGACGCTGACGCTCCGCTACGGGCTCGGCGCGGGGCTGATCGTCGCCGGGTTGCTGGTCGTCAACACCTGATCGGCCGAGGCGTCCCGCCGCTCCCGCTGACGCGGCGGTTCAGCCGCGCGCGTCCTTAAGCGCCCGTGGCAGCTCTTCCTCGAAGATCGCGAGTTCCTCTTCCGGTCCGACGCTGACGCGGATGCAGCGGTCGAGCACGGGCGCCATCGGTTTGCGGATGAAGACGCCGCGCGAAAGCATTCCCTGCAGCACCTTCAGTGCGAAGGCGCCGTCGGTGCCGCAATCGATCGTCACGAAGTTGGTGGCCGAGGCGAGCGGCGCCAGACCGTTGTCGCGGGCGATGCCGGCGATGCGTTCCCGCCCGCCCGCAACGCGCGAGACGACATGTCGGAGATGGTCCTGGTCGGCCAGCGCGGCCTCTCCCGCCACCTGCGCCATTCTGTTGATGCCGTAGTGGTTGCGGACTTTCTCGAAGCCGCGAATCACCTCCGCGTCGCCAAAGGCGTAGCCGCAGCGCAGGCCGGCGAGCCCGTAGGCCTTGGAAAAGGTGCGCAGGCGCACGAGGTTCGTCCGCGAGAAGTCGACGACGGGCTGCGCGGAAGCGGGTCCGGTTTCCCCGTATGCCTCGTCGAGCAGGATGAGCGTCGTCTCGGGAATGGCCGCCACGAAGGCCTCGACGTCGGCGGCCTCCCACCATGTGCCCATCGGGTTGTCCGGGTTCGAGAGGTAGACCACGCGTGCCCGTTCACGCCTCACGGCGTCGGCGAGGCCTTCGAGGTCTTCCCTGTCGTTCCGATAAGGGACGGCGACCAGCCGGGCGCCGAAGCCCGCGACGTGGAAGTTGAAGGTCGGATATGCCCCGAGTGAGGTCACCACCGCATCGCCCGGCCCGGCGTAGAGACGCACGGCGAGGCCCAATAGCCCGTCTATGCCTTCGCCGATCATGATGTTCTGCGCCGCGATGCCGAGATGTCGCGCCAGTGCCTCCTTGAGATCGAAATTGTCCGGATCGCAATATTTCCACATGTCGCCCGCGACCCGCGCCATGGCGGCGATGACGGAGGGGGCGGGCCCGAACCCGCTCTCGTTGGCGCCGATGCGCGCGCGGAAGGCCGCGCCGCGCTGCCGCTCCTGGTTTTCCGGCCCGACGAAGGGAACCGTCGAGGGCAGGGCTTCCGCGAGACGGGTGAGGGGAGGGCGCTGCGGCATGGATGGGAAATCCGTGTGGTGTGGGCGGCTGGATGCTAGTCGGAGGGGCGGTCCGGAACGATCGTCGTCAAGGGGGCAGGCGGCTTCAGATCGCGCGGGCGATCTGGCCGAGCATGGCGATCTCGCGGCGCGTGGCGTCGTCGTTACTCGGTTCAGGTCGGGAGGAGAGCTTTACGAGCACCACGTCGCGCACCGGATCGATCCAGATCCACTGTTCGTGGATGCCGATGGCCGCGAGACTGCCGTGGTCGTCGCCGGTGGCGTACCAGCAGGAGCGGTAGTGGCCGTTCGGGAAGGACCCATCTTCCCGCGCGAAGAGGTGGCGGTCGCCATTTGTGGCGATGTCGTCTATCCAGGAGCGCGGCACGACCTGGCGCCCGCCGGCCGCGCCGCCTCGAAGGACCAGCTGGCCGAGTCGGGCGAGGTCGCGCGCGGTGGCGCAGATGCCGCCCGCCGCGCGTGCGGTCCCCTCGCGGTCGACGGTCACGTAGGCCAAGCCCCGCGCACCCATCGGCTTCCACAGCTTCTCGGCGAGATAGGTGTGATACCGGCGGCCCGCGGCGCGCTCGATCACCAGCCCGAGCATGTCGGTCGCCGGCGACGCGTAGTGGTAGCGCTCGCCATGCCCGCAATCGTCCTTCGGCAGCGAGACGAGCACCTTCTCCAGTGTCTCGGTATTGCCGGCATCGTGCTCGGGGTTCCACAGCATGGCACGGCGATAGCGGTCGAAGTCGCTCTGGCGATCGAGATAGTTCTCCTCGAAGCGGAGGCTGACGGTCATGTCTAGGAGGTGCCTGACGCTGGCGCTGGCAAAGGCTCCGCCCTTGGGCATCGGAACGTAATCCGTCACCGGCGCCCCGGGATCGAGGAGGCCTTCCTCCACGGCGATGCCGGCGAGAAGTCCGGCGACCGATTTGGAGACGGAGAAGATCAGGTGCGGCGCGTCGGGGTCTGCATGCGGCGCATGCCACTCCGCCACCAGTTGGCCGTCGCGCATCGCGATGAAAGCGTCGCCATGGGATTGCCGCAGATGCTCCAGCGCCGTGATCGGCGCACCGCCTGGCAGTTTCAGTTGCATATCGAGCAGGCCGTCCTGGCTGGGGGACGCTTCGTCCTCGCCGCGCGGCATCCCGATCGGAGCGACCGGAACGAGTTCGCTCACGTTCTGGAAGGACCAGCGGCTGTAGGGATGCTCGCGCCAGTTCGCCAACCGCACGTCGCGGCGCGTGAACCCGTTGGTCATGTCATTTCCCGGATAAGACAACGCGTCCTGCGTAGCCGCCACCATTCCGTCCGCCAACGAAAAAACCCGGCGGTTGCCCGCCGGGTTTCTCTTTTCAGCTAAGAAGCCGATCAGAAGTAACGCGTGAAGCGCAGGAAGCCGGAGACCGTGCCGTCCGGATCGAAACCAGCCGGAGTGGCCGGTACATTGAAGGTACCGACGTCGTCGTAGTGAAGCTCGGTGCGGATTTCGAAATTCTCGACTGGCACCCAGACGACCGACAGCTCAGCACCCCAAGCGTCGACACCCGACGAAGCATCAGTTGTCGCGTAGTAGAGGTCGTTGAACCACTGGAACGCGACAGATGCGCCCAACGTCGGCGTGAACTGGTGGTTATAAGAAGCCAGGATCGACCATTCAGCACCGCCATAGTAGCTTTCGCTGGTGGGGCCGAAAATAACCGAAGGACTTCCAACGTTGTAGGCGTGCGCGCCGTCAGCCCAATATCCTATGACGCGCAACGATGAGCCGGGTGCGCTAGGGACGTTGATCTGAGTGCCAAGCTGAACCGCCCAACCACCATCATTTAGTCCGAAGAGTGCTGCAGCACCGCCGAGAGTGGGGACGGAGCCATCGAAGCTCTCATCATAGGCAACCTTTGCCCACACCGCACCCCAGCCTTGTGATACGCCAATCTTGCCGACGACGTCGGGCATGTAGCCCTCACCGCTCAGCGTATCGTCTTCAAGCGACACAGCGGCGAAGAAACCGTTCGAGCCATTGAAGCGATAGCCGACAAGGTGACGCTGCTGGTAGCCGTAGTACATGCCACCCCAAGAGTGCGAACCCCAGTTCGAAGGGCCACCGTTACCGGAGTTTGCCCAGAACGATTCGGAGTAGCCCATCATCAGGCCGCCGAGCTGGATGAAGCCCTGGTCTACAGAGACAGGACCATCGACTTGCGTGCCCCAAGTCGCCTGCAGACGGATGAAGGCGCGCAGGGTGCCCCACTCGGTGTCCGAACGCGCATCGAAGTTGACTCGGGCGCGGGTCGACTTCAGCCAACCATCCCCGGTAGAACCGCCAATATAACCGGTCGTGTCGCCGCCAGTGATGGCTGAGGAGTCTTCGTCGTAGCCGTTGGCGCCGATCTGGTACCAGACGTAGCCCGAGATCTGCAGGCAGGTTTCCGTGCCCGGGATGTAGAAGAAGCCTGCACCGTAGGCGTCGCAGACGCGCACGTATTCAACAGGCTCCGGCTCCGGGATGACGATTGCATCGGCGGCTTTCGCGCCGGTCGCCGCGACCAGGACCGCGGCAGAGCCGAGAAGCAGGCTCTTGATGTTCATGGTTGACCTCCAGTCAAAGTTTCAAAGCAGGTTTGGGTTTTCTGGCTGGAGATCACGTCCCCGCCCGCCCCCATTCCCAATGTCGGAAAAAAGATGCACATCGGCGCCCCTTTCTTCGAGACCGACCATACTCGCGGCGCAGGCGGGTTCAACATCGAACATCTCGGTGGCGCCGTCTCGCCATTCCATTGCGCCGACTGTGTTGCAGAAAGGACACGAAAGCGGCAGTCGCCTTGGAGGACCGAGGGCAGCGGCGGTGGTTGTGACGTCTCGAAGGCGTTCGGCGATTCGAGTACGGCCGCTGGACACGGCGAATCCATGAAGGCTGAAAATAGAGGCCGGCAAACGTATAAAAAAAGACCCGGCGGTCGCCCGCCGGGTCTTCGGAGCAATCCACGCTCGTCGCGCGGTCGAAAATGTCCAGGCGCGTCTAGAAGAAGCGCGTGAAGCGGAGGAAACCCGACACGGTGCCGTCAGGATCGTAGGGAATACCCAACGAGCTTAGCTCGCCAACGTTGTCGTAATAGATTTCCGAACGAACCTCGAAATTTTCAATCGGCGTCCACACGAACGCCACTTCCGCCGCATGGCCCTCGACGCCGGACTTGATTTCGGTCAGCGGGAGGTAATAGTCGCTGAAATACTGGTAGCCGACCGAGGCGCCGAATGTGTCTGTGAATTGGTGATAGTACGACGCAATCACCGAGAATTCGGAAGCGCCGAAGCCTCCGACGACCGAAACCGGACTGATAACGCTATAGGCGTTGTCGCTGTCGGAATAGTAGCCGATCACACGCACCGACGAACCTTCAAAGCCGGGGATGTTGAACTGGACGCCTGCGGTGACGCCGAATCCGCTGTCGCCCAGATCGTCGACGGCGGAACGATCCTCGTCGAAGCCGGCCTTTGCCCAGACGGCACCCCAGCTCTGGTTGTAGCTCGCAGCGCCGACCACGTCGGGCATATAGCCGTCGCCATCGAGTGCATCGTCCTCGAGCGAGAGCGTCGCGGCGAAGCCCTGGTCGGACCCGAAGGAATAGGAGATCTGGTGACGCTGCTGGTCGCCGTAGCTCATGCTGCCCCAGGAATGCGAGCCGTAGGAGGCGACGCCGGCGCCGATTGAGTCATTCCACACGGATTCGGTGTAGCCCATCCGCAGGCCGCCGAGCTGGATGAAGGCCTGGTCGGCTACGACCGACCCGTCACTTGGCTCACCCCAGGTCGCCTGCAGGCGGATGAAGGCGCGCAGCGTGCCCCATTCCGTGTCGGATCGCGCATCGAACTCGACGCGCGCGCGGGTCGACTTGATCCAGCCCTCATCGTCCGGATACCCGCCATAGGTCAGGAAATCCGGGCTGTCACCGCCATCGTAGCTCTCGGCGCCGATCTGGTACCAGACGTAGCCGGAAATCTTCAGGCATGTCTCGGTTCCGGGAATGTAGAAGTAGCCCGCGCCGTAGGCGTCGCAGACGCGCACGTATTCGACCGGTTCCGGCTCGGGGATGACGATTGCGTCCGCCGCCCGCGCGCTGGTCGCTGCGACGAGACCCGCCGCCGAGGCCAGAAGGAGACTCTTTATAGCCATGTCTTGGTTCCTGATTTCGCCCACTTCGAAAGCCGACGGTCGGTCGCCGTATGCGTGATTGCCCCCGCGTCGGATCAGGCGTCGCTTTCTGGAAAAAATCTGCCGGAACTCGTTTGCCGGTTCAACAGGACTTTTGCCCTCTTGCGCGGCGCAACATCGATTGCGGCCAAGTGTTGCTGAAATGCGACGAAAACGAAGCCAAAAAGCAGGCATGGCGGGGGTTTGACGCCGAATTGTGCAGCGCAAAACATGCAGTCGCTTAATTGGAGGGCGGCGCCTTTCGCTTGCCGCACCGCCGGCAACCTTCAGTTTGCATTGCGATCCGAATGCACGGGGACGAAAAAGGGAGCGGCGGCGTCCAGCACAACTCGCTGATTTTCCGATTGGAAAATTTTGCTTGGCTACCGTCCAGCCTCTGTTACGTTCCGTGGGACAGGCTTTCGAGGGGTGAAGGTGCCGCGTGTAGAGTCAGACAGTCGCGCGGAGATCGGCAGGGATCTCTTCCGCCGTTCGCCGCGGAGGAAGAGCGTCCTTTGCCGCATCCGCGGAGCGCGTCCGTGATCTGGCTTGCGCCGGCCGCGGGCATCGCGCTGCTGGTCTCCGGGCTGGCGCTGGCCTACGTCGTCGGAGCGGCGTCAGTTGTCGCCTATCTCGCCAGCGGCAACGGGCGCTATCTGGCGGTCCTGCCGCAGCAGATTTTTTCCCGCATCGACGTCTTCGCGCTGATGGCGATGCCGCTGTTTATCCTGTCGGGCGAGATCATGAACAGGGGAGGCGTGACGCGGGCGCTGATCCGCCTGTCGATGGCGATCGTCGGACGACTGCCCGGCGGCCTCGGCCACGTCAACATCATGACCAGCGTCTTTTTCGCCGGGATCTCCGGCTCGGCGGTCGCCGACGCCGCCGCGCTGTCCAACACGCTGGTGCCTTCCATGCGTGAGCAGGGCTATACCAACAGCTACGCCAGTGCGATCACCGCCGCGTCCTCCATCATCGGGCCGATCATCCCGCCCTCGATCATCCTGATCTTCTACGGCGCGCTGATGAGCACGTCGGTGACGGCGCTCTTCCTCGCCGGCATCGTGCCGGGACTGCTGCTCGCCGGCGCGCTCTTCCTCGTCAACGCCTTCTATGCCTGGCGGGATAACCACCCCCGGCTGACCCGCGAGGAGGCGCCGCCGCTGATCGCCACCTTCTGGCAGACCGCGCCCGCGCTCCTCCTGCCGCTCATCATCGTTGGCGGCATCGTCTTCGGGCTGGCCACCCCGACCGAGGCGGCGGCGGTTGCCGTCTTCGCCGCCCTCGGTGTGGGCGCGCTCTACGACGGATTGAGCGGGAAGGACATCCTGGACGGGTTGCGCCGGACCGCCGTGCTTTCCGGCTCCATCTTCATGTTGATCACGGCGATCGCCGCGCTCGGCCATCTCGGCGCGTTGGAACGCCTGCCAGAGGCGATCGCGGCGCTGGTCGCCGATCTCGGCCTCGGGCCGATCCAGTACCTGATCGTGCTCAACGTCGTATTTCTGCTCGCCGGTATGGTGCTCGACGTGCCCGTGGCGCTGGCGCTGCTGGTGCCGCTCCTTGCGCCGGTGGCCCTCGCCCAGGGCGCCGATCCCGTCCACCTCGGCATCGTCTTGAGCTTCAATCTCTGCATCGGCCTGATCTCGCCACCGCTCGGCGGCTGCCTGCTGGTCGTCTCGGCGGTCGCCCGGATCGACTACTGGGAGCTTGCCCGCGCCATCGTGCCGTTCGTCATCGTCGAGATAGTCGTGCTCGGGCTGCTCGTTGCCTTCCCCGAGATCAGCCTCGCGCTGCCGCGTGCCTTCGGCTTCATCGGCGGGGGGTAAGTGCCTGCAAGAACGACAAAGCGAAACCAACAGGAGGTTAGGACCATGAACATCTCGAAATATGCCTATGCTGCGGCGTTCGCCACGGCACTCGCGTTCACCGGGGCGGCGTCGGCCCAGGTCAAGGTGGCGCTCGACAGCCCTCCCGACCTGCAAGGCTCGGGCAGCTACGTCTGGGCTCACACCTTCGTGGAGGAATTGAAGAAGGCCGGCATCGAGGCCGAGGAATACCAGCGCGGCGCTCTCGGCGGCGACGACGAACTCTTCGACCAGGTCAGCCAGGGCCTGCTCGAGGTCTCCATGTCGCCGCTCGGCATCGTCGGTTCGCTCGACAACACGATCTACGGCCTGCGCCTGCCCTACTTCTTCGAGAGCATGGCCGAGGTCGACAAGGCGCTCTACGAGGGCGGCATGTTGGAGAAGATCAACGCGGGCACGACCTCGCACGGCGTGCGCGTGCTGGCCGTCAACACCGTCGGCCAGGGCTCGGGCATCTTCAACACCAAGAAGCCGGTCGAGAAGGTCGCCGACATGCAGGGCCTGCGCATGCGCGCGCTGGACGAGAGCCAGATCGACCTCTTCGAGGCATGGGGCGCGTCGGGCACGATCGTCAGCTGGGCCGAGGTGCCGAACGCCTTGCAGACCGGCGTCGCCGAGGGCTATCTGAATCCGCCGATCGTCCCGCTGCTCTTCGGCCACACCGACTTCATCAAGTTCTTCACCGACGCCGAGATCACACCGTCGCTGCGCATCACCATCGTCTCGGAGGACTGGTATCAGGGACTCTCGGACGAGGACCGCGCCAAGGTGGACGCGGCGGCCGAAACCGCCAACAAGGCCAACCGCGACTGGCTCGCCTCGCAGGAATCCGTCTATGGCAAGCTGAAGGAAGCGGGCGTGCAGATCTCCGAACTCGGCGACGATGCGCGCGCCGCCTTCCGCGGGGCTTCGCAGCCGGTCTACCAGAGCGGCCTGGTGACGCCGGATCAACTCGCCGCCTGGAAGACGGCGAAGGGCGAATAAGGCCTTGCGGGCGGCGGCCGTCCTGATCCGGCTCTCGGCCGGCCTCAACCGGATCGCGCTCTGGGGCGCGGTCCTGGCGGTGGCCGTCATGGCCTTTTCCGCCGGATATCAGGTCGTCGCCCGCTACGTCTTCGACGCTCCGCCGGTCTGGACCGAGGAACTCGCCCGCCGGGCGATGGTCTGGGCCGGCATGCTCGGCGCCTCGGTCGCCTTCCACGAGCGTTCGGACCCGAACCTCTTTCCGCACATGGTCTCCATCCGCGGATCGCGCGGCGCCGCGCTCGCCCTGCTGAGGTCGGCCGGCGCGGCGGTGTTCGTCCTGCCGGTGCTCTATTACTCCCTGCTCGGACCGAACTTCAGCCTGGCGCGGGGTTTCATCGGGCGGACGCTGGAACGCAAGGCGGAGATGATGGGCATCTCCATGGCCTGGTTCACCGCGGCGATCCCCGTCGCCTTCACGCTCATATTCATCCACCTGCTTGCGCAGCTCGCTCGCCATTTCACGCAGCCGCCGGAACCGATACCCGCATGAAGATCTTCATCGCCAGCATCTCCACCGAGACCAACTCCTTCTCGCCCCTGCCGACCGGGCGGCTGAGCTTCGAGGAAGGCGTCGTCGCCCATGGCGACGCGACCAAGGGCCCGGTCGAATACTGGTCGGCGCCGCTGCACATCTGGCGCAAGCGCGCCGAAGCGGCGGGCTGGGAGGTGGTCGAGAGCCTGACCGCGCATGCCCAGCCGGCCGGGCCGACGGTGCGGGAGGTGTATGAGGAATTCCGCGACGAAATCCTGGCAGACCTTCGGGACGCCGGGCCCGTCGACGTGATCCTGCTCTCCCTTCACGGCGCCATGATCGCCGACGGCTACGACGACTGCGAGGGCGATCTGATCCGGCACTGCCGCGACATTGCCGGGCCGAAGACGGTGATCGGCGGACTGCTCGATCCGCATTGCCACCTGACGGAAGAGATGCTCGGCAACGCGACACTGCTTGTCGCCTACAGGGAATATCCACACGTCGACATTCCGGAGCGCGCGGAAGACCTGTTCACCCTCGCTGCCGACGCCGCCGAGGGGAGGACAAAGCCGGTCATGCGCGAGTTCGACTGCCGCATGATCTGCGCCATGCATACGCCCTATGCCCCAATGCGCGGCTTCGTGGACATGCTCCTGGAGCGCGAGAAGGAGGAGGGCATCCTGTCGCTCTCGCTCGCCGCCGGCTTTCCCTGGGGCGACCATCCTCGCGTCGGTGCCCGCATGCTGGCGATCACCGACGGCGATCCCGACAGAGCGGCGGCTCTGGCCGAGGAGATCGGCAGGCACCTGTTTTCCCTGCGCCATGAGATCATGCGGCCGTATCCGGATATTCAGGGCGCGCTCGACCGGGCGGTCGCGGCGGCCTCCGGCCCAGTGGTACTGGCCGACGTCTCCGACAATGCCGGCGGTGGTGCGCCGTCCGACGCGACCTTCCTGCTGGAGGCGATCCTCGATCGCGGCATCACCAATGTCGCAACCGGCATCTACTGGGACCCCGTCGCGGTGCGCATCTGCCGCGAGGCGGGCGTGGGCGCCACGCTGAAGCTGAGGCTCGGCGGCAAGTGCGGGCCGATGTCGGGCAGGCCGCTCGACCTCGAAGTGACCGTGCGCGGGCTTGCCAACGGTCTGACGCAGCGCTTCGGATCGCTGCCGGCGCCGCTCGGCAACCTGGTCTGGCTGGAGGCAAACGGCGTCGATATCCTCGTCAACGACAACCGCACCCAGACCTTCCACCCCGAAGCCTTTACCGGCATCGGCATCGATCTTTCGGCGAAGAAGATCGTCTGCGTGAAATCCTCAAACCACTTCCATGCCGGATTCGCGCCGATCGCGTCGGAGGTCATTCACGTGGCAACACCGGGTTCGATCACACCCGACTACGGCAACATTCCCTTCACCAAGCGCGCCCCGAACTACTGGCCGAAGACCGAGGACCCCTTCGCATGAGGAACCGACTGATCGCCGACCGCGACCGTTTTGCGGCCGAGTATCCGGAACAGCGGATCGACTTGAACGGCCGCGACTGGGGTATTCTGGACGTCGGGGCCGGCGGACCGGTCCTGCTCCTCATCCCAGGCACGCTCGGGCGTTGCGACATTTTCTGGCAGCAGATCGAGGCGCTGAAGGACCGCGCCCGGGTCGTCTCGCTGTCCTATCCGGTCTCCGGCGGCGTCGAGAAATGGTCGGACGACCTCGCGACGCTGTGCGAAAGGCTCGGGCTAGGCAAGGTGACCGTGCTGGGGTCGTCTCTCGGCGGCTATCTTGTCCAGCATTTCGCCGCGACGCATCCAGAGTGCGTCGAGCGGCTGATCGCGGCAAACACGCTTCATTCGGTCGCGGAGATCGCGACGAAGGCGCCCTATAGTTCCGACCTGGACAACGGCCCGATCGACGAACTGCGGGCCGGCTTCGGCAACGGCTTGAAGGCGTGGGCGCAGATCCATCCGGACCAGTCGGACCTGGTGGAGCTGCTCCTGATGGAGGTCGGTGGTCGCATTCCCGAACCGGAATTGCGCAACCGGCTCAATGCCCTGAAGCGCGGCCCTGAACTGCCGCCGGTAACACTGCCGAAGGAACGCATCGCCACGATCGAGGGCGCCGACGATCCGCTGATCCCGCTGCCGATGCGCGAGGCCGTGCGGGCGCGGCTGCGGCCCGGCGTGGCCTATCGTTTCGAGAGTGGCGGCCATTTCCCCTATGTCGTCCGTCCGGTGCTCTACACCGCGCTGCTGGAGGAGCAACTGGGACTTCCCCTGACCGGCGAGGACTGGGGCGAAGGCCCGGTGCGCGCACGATGATCGTCCTCTCCGACGCCGACATCGCGGCGCTATTGCCGATGCGCGAGGCCATCGAAGTGGTGGAGGGCGCTATGAAGGAGGTCTCGGCTGGCAACGCCAACCTGCCGCTCCGCTCGATCATGGATGTCGGCAAGCCGAACATGATGGGCATCATGCCCGGTGCCTTCATGCCTGGCTCGGAGGCGACGGCGCCATGCTACGGCATCAAGCTGGTCAGCCTGTTTCCCGGCAATCCGGACGCTGGCTACTCCTCGCATCAGGGCGCGATCGTGCTGTTCGAATCGAAGCACGGTTCGGCGATCGCGATGATGAATGCGGGGCTGCTGACGGCGATCCGCACTGCGGCCGCGAGCGCCGTGGCGACGCGCGCGCTGGCGCGCGAGGAGGCCGGCGTGCTCGCCATCATTGGTGCCGGTGAACAGGCCGAGCATCACCTAGAGGCGATGGTGGCAGTCAGGCCCGTGCGGGAGGTTCGCATCGTGGGCCGCCGCCGGGAAAAGGCGGAGAGATTTGCGGTGCATGCCCGGGAAAGGCATCCGGCGCTGACGATCGATGTGCTGGACGACGTCCGGCAGGCCGTCGACGGGGCCGATCTCGTTTGCACGGTCACGTCGTCTGCCAAGCCGGTGCTGTCTGGCGACTGGATCGCGCCTGGGACGCATCTCAACGTGGTCGGCGCATCCATTCCTTCCAAGCGCGAGATCGACGAGGAGATGGTAGCCCGCGCCGCCCTCTTCGTCGACTACCGCCCCTCCACCTTCGCGCAGGCCGGGGAGGTGATCGGCGCCATTGAAAGCGGCAGGATAGGCAAGGACCACGTGCGCGCCGAGATCGGCGAGGTGCTGGGCGGTTCCAGGCCGGGACGCTCCGGCGCGGAGGAGATCACGCTCTACCGTTCGCTCGGCATCGCCGCGCAGGATCTCGCCTGCGCCATGCATTGCCTGACCCGCGCAAGTTCGGAAGGCCGGGGCGTCGACGCGCCGTTGTAATTCACTCCCGCCGCTCGACGAGCGATCCGTCGGCGAGCGTGTCGGCGGGGTGCACCACGACCGTGGCGCCCGGATCGACGCCGGAGATGACCTGCGCCGTCCGGTCGTTCATCTGGCCGATCTCGACCGGCATCTGGCGCAGCCGGTCGCCATCGACCACGAAGAGGTTCCACGCGTCGCCGCTGCGGAACAGGGCCGAGATCGGCACCTGCACACAGGCCTCGCAGTCCCAGACCGTCATTTCGGCGAAGACGCGGTAGCCATGGCCGAGGCGCGCGTCGCTCTCGTCGAGGTCGAGCACGGCGTTGACCCGCTGCTCCTCGATGCCGAGCGCGGAGACCTTGGTGAAGGCGGCCGGATCGACGCGCCGCACGGTCGCCTGCAAGGCGCGGTCGCCGCCCCAGTCGCTGATCGCCGCCTTCGTGCCGGGGCCGATCCGTACGGCGTCCGAGGAGAGCAGGTCAACGACCACCTCGAGATCGCTCGTGTCGCCGATCTCGGCGATCAGGGCACCGGCGGGGATTGCCTGTTCGCTCCGGGCGTGCACGGCGAGGACCGAACCGTCGACCGGCGCGAGCAGGCTGACGCAACAGCTGTCCTCCTGTGGACCGGGCGCATCCGGCAGGAGCAGGCGCGCCTCCGCGCTCGCCAGTTCGGCGCGGCGGAAGGCGACGGTGGCCTCGGCCGATTCGACCGCCGCCTTCTGGAGGTCGACGGCGTTCTGGGACTTCTGCAACGCACTTTCGGAGATGATGCCGGGCCCGAACAGTTTCAGTGCCCGGGCAAGCTCATCTTCAGCGAGCCTGAGAGCCGTCCGCACCCGCTGCAACTCGCTTTCGGCGATGCCGACGCCCGACCGCGCGGCGTCGCGGGCGGCGAGCAGTTCGGCCTCGGTTCGCCGGTCGATAAGCGGCGGATCGAGCGGGCGGATCGCCGCCACCACTGTCACCCCGCCGACGACCGGGTCGCCTTCGTCAAGGACGGTGCGCGACAGCCTCCCGGCAATGGGCGCCGAAACCGTATAGACCTCGCGCACCTGCGTCTTGCCTTCCTCGCGTATCTCGACGCGCATCGGCGCCTCGACGACTTCCGCGACGTCGACGAGTGCTGGCTGTTCGCGCAGCGCCCAGACGAAGCCGGCCGCGATCGCCAGTGCGAGCAAGGCGAGGCCGAGGCGTTTGATCCAGACGGACTTCATCTCGCTATTCCCTTGTCTTGAGCACGCGCACGAGGTCGAGGCGGTCGACCCGGCGGCGCACGATGAGCGCGGAAAGGATCGCGACGCCGACGACCACGAGGCTGGCGATCGCGAACGTGTAGCGGCTGACCACGAAGGGGATGCGGAACAGGTCGCTCTCGAAACCGCGCACCACCGCGAAGGAGAAGCCGTAGCCGAGCGCCCAGCCGAGCGGCTGGGCCAGCGCCACGACGGCGCCGAGTTCGATCAGGAGCACGCTCGACACCTCGCCGCGCGTGAAGCCGAGGACTCTCAGGCTGGCTAGTTCCCGCGCCCGCTCCGAAAGCTGGATACGCGCGGAATTGTAGACGACGCCGAAGGTGATGATCACGGCCAGCACCGTGTAGAGGGTCGTCATGATCGTGATGTTCTCCTCGATGGTCTCGCGGAAGCGCTGCCGCGAAACGCCCTGCAGCGCGATGGACGCGACCGCCGGGGTGCGCTTGATCGTCTCGTAAAGGTCGTCCAGGCGAGACCGGTCGATCGAGACCCGCACCGCCGACAGGCGCGGCCCGTCGCCGACCAGCCGGTCGAGCGCATCGGCATCCATGTAGACCGCGAGCCCGACGTAACTCTGGACGATGCTGGTGACGGGGACCTTCTCCAGGCGATGGGCGCGCTCCAGGAGTTCGACCTCGACGAGGTCGCCGATCTCGAGGCGGAGCAGCGTCGCGATGCGCTCGGAGACCATGAGGCCGGTCGGCGGCGGCTGGACCGGGACGAGGTCCTCGTCGAGCACCCGCCCGAGATCCGAACCGGGCGTGACGCCTGAGATCGCGAGGCGCCGCTCGCGATGGCCCTTGCGCAGGATGACCGGCGCGGCGCGATAGCCTTCCGCCCGCAGGACGCCCGGCAACTGCGCCACCGCCTGCAGTGCGCGCGGCGAGCGCTCCGTGCCGAAGCTCAGCGTCGCGTCCTGCCGTTCGGTGCGGAAGAAGACGGTATCGATCATGAACTCTATGGAATCGAAGGAAAACAGCGCCGTCACCAGCAGCGCGACCGCCAGCGACGTGCCGAAGGTGGTGAGCAGCGTGCGTACCGGCCATCGGACGAGGTGCCGGAGCGCCATGATCGTCAGTTGCGAGAAGACTGTGGCGAGCCGCGCGCCGCCGGCAAGCAGGGTTCGGTACTGCGTGGGAGCCGGCGGGCGCATGGCGACGGCCGGCGGCAGCGAGACCACGCTCCAGATCGCCCGCGCCGCGCCGGCAAGTGCTGCGGCAGCGCTGATCGCGGCGGCGATCACGTAGAGATCGAGGCTCTGGCGGAAGATCAGGAAGGGGAACGAGAAGAACTCGGCGTAGAGCCGTGTCATCCCGCGTCCGAGCCAGTTGCCCGCGAGCGAGCCGACGGCGATGCCGATGACCGAAATCAGCAGCGTCAGCTTGGCATAGTGCCAGGCGACCGCCAGGGAGGAGTAGCCGACCGCCTTCATCAGCCCCACCTGCTCGCGCTCCAGCGCGATCAGCCGCGTCAGGATCATGTTCACCAGGAAGGCCGAGACGAACAGGAAGACCGGCGGGATGATCATCGCCATGGCGCGCAGCTGGATGAGTTCGTTGTCGAGGAAGGCGTGCGACGTCTGGTCGTCGCGGTCGTGCGCGCCGGTGCCGCCATAAGGTTTCAGGATCTCGTCGAGCGCATCGATGACGTCGGGCAGGTTGGCGCCGCGATGGGTGCGCAGCGCGACGTCGTTGAAGGCGCCCTCCATGTCGAAGATGCCGGCGAGCGCCTTGCGCGGCATGAAGAAGACGCCGAAGCGGCGTTGGTCGGGTACCATGTCGCCGGGGCCGATGGCGTAGATGTATTCGGGCGAGAGAACGATGCCCGTGACGGCGAGCGTACGCTTGCGCCCGTTCATGATGGCGTCGAAGGTGGAGCCCGGCTCCATGCGGTGGGCGAGCGCGAAGGGTTCCGTCACCGCGACTTCGCCAGTGCGGCCGGGCTCGGGCAGGCGGCCGCCGCGCAGGTAGACCCGGTTCACTGCCGGCTCGCCACGATCGGGAAGCGAGATCGCGAGCCCGGTGGCGGGTTCTGCCATGCCCGGCATGTCGAGAAGCACCGCCCTGGCCACGCGCAGTTCGGCGCCGCTGACGCCGGGGATCGCAGCGATCTGCGGCCGCAGCTGGAGCGGTGCCCGGGTCAGCCCGGAAAAGACGGTGGCAAAACGGTAGCGCTCGTAGAAGGCCGCCCGCGTCTCGTCGAGCGAGCGATAGGCGCCGATGGCGATGACGATGGTCATGACGCCGCAGGCCATCACCAGCGAGATCGCCATCACCTGGGCCCAGATGCGCCCGATATCGCGCAGGAGTTTTCTGTCGAGAACGGACATCGGCCTACCAGGTCACCTCGGCGGGTTTGACCCGCTCCTCGTTGACGGAGGCTTCCGCGATGCGCCCGTCCCTGAAAGAGAAGACGCGGTGAGCGATCTGCCGGATGCCGGCATTGTGGGTGATGATCGCCATGGTGGTGTTCAGCTCCTCGTTGATGCGCGACAGCGCCTCCAGCACGAGGATGCCGGTCTTGGAGTCCAGCGCCCCGGTGGGCTCGTCGCAGAGCATCACCTCCGGCCGCTTGGCGATGGCGCGGGCGATCGCGACCCGCTGCTGCTCGCCGCCCGAAAGCTGCGCCGGGAAATGCGCCATGCGGTCCTTCAGGCCGACCATCTCCAGCGCCTCGTCCGGCGTCATGGGATTGGCGGCGATCTCGGTGACGAGCGCGACATTTTCCCAGGCCGTGAGGCTCGGGATCAAATTGTAGAACTGGAAGACGAACCCGACATGGTCGCGCCGGTAGCGGGTGAGCTGCCGCTCGGAGAAGTCGGTCAGCTCCTCGTCGCGGAAATGCAGCGTGCCGGACGTTGCCGTGTCGAGCCCGCCCATGATGTTGAGCAGGGTCGACTTGCCGCTCCCGGACGGGCCGAGCATGACGGCCATCTCGCCTTCCGCGAGGTCGAGGTCGACACCGCGCAGGGCAAAGACCTCCACCTCGCCGGTGCGATAGACCTTGGTCAGGCCGCGTGCTCGGAAGATCGGCGCATCCATTTTGTTGCTGCCTCGGGGGGACCGGTGATCTTCATAGGCAGCATGCACGATAACGCCTTGATGCGCATCAAAAGCGCAAATGGTGTCGCCGCGGCGAGGATCGCGATCAGTTTGGGCCGGCGCCGAGCTTCCTGCGCCGCGCGGCGTCGTGCAGCGCCTGGGTGACCTCCGCGTCGGAAAGCTGCCGGAAATCGCGATAGTGCTGGCTCAGCGCCCGGAAGCTCGGGGGCTGACTGAGGCAGACGACCGCGTCCGCTTCGCTTTCGAGCTCGATGCAGGTGTCCGGCGGCGCGACCGGTAGCGCCACGACGATGCTGCGCGGCTGGCGGCGCCTCAGCGCGCGGAGCGCCACCTTCATGGTCGTTCCCGTCGCCGCGCCGTCGTCGACGACGATGACCGTCTTGTCCCGGACCGAAAGCACCTTGCGCTTGCCCCGGTACGCGTTGCGGCGGCGCTCCAACTCGGGACGTTCGTCCTTGACGAGGGCGTCGATTTCCTCTTCGGCGAGACCGTAGGCCTCGATGATCTCGCGGTTCAGCACCACGTCGGGCGGGTTTCCGTCGACGATCGCCGCCACCGCGAGTTCGGGATTTCCCGGCGCACCCACTTTCCGGACGATGACGAGATCGAGCGGGGCATTCAGGAGATCGGCAATCGCCGCGGCGACGGGAACGCCGCCGCGCGGCAGGGCGAGCACGATCGCGTCGTGCAGGTCCATCTTCGCCAGTTCGGAGCCGAGGGCCTTTCCTGCTTCTGCCCGATCGCTGAACATTATTTCATCGTGCCGCGGATGCGGTCCTCCCGTTGCGTCCGTCCCTTCGGGGCTATCGTCGCCCCTTGTCGTTGAGACGTCTGACAGCTTCATCCGGTTCCGTCGTTGACCCGCGTCAAGCCGGGACTGTCTCAGCACGGATTGACCTCCGTCAAGGAGCAACGACGCCCGACGCGGTAAACATCCCCCGACACCAGAAAGCCACCCGTTCCGGAGAGCTCCCATGGCAATCGTATCAGGCAAGATCGCACTCGTGACCGGCGCGGCGGCCGGCATCGGCCGCGCCGTGGCGCTGAAATTCGCGGAGGAAGGAGCGAAGGTCGTCGTCTCCGACGTGACCATCGCAGGCGGCGAGGAGACCGCCGCGATGATTCGCGAAAAAGGCGGAGAGGCAGTCTTCGTAAAGGCCGACGTCTCCGACGCGGGGGAAGTCGAAGCATTGATCGCCAGGACCGTCGAAACGTTCGGGCGCCTCGACTGCGCCTGCAACAATGCCGGCATCGAAGGCAGGATCGCGCTGATCGTCGAGCAGCCGATCGACAACTACGACCGCATCATGGCGGTAAATGCGCGCGGCACCTTCCTGTGCATGAAGGCGGAATTGACGCAGATGCTGAAGACCGGCGGCGGCGCCATCGTCAATCTGGCGTCGGTCGCGGGCCTGATCGGCTTCCCCGGCCTGTCGCCCTACGTCGCCTCCAAGCATGCGGTGAACGGCATGACCAAGAACGCCGCTCTGGAATACGGCAAGCAGGGGATCCGGGTGAACTCGATCTGCCCCGGTGGGGTGGATACCCGCATGCTGGATTCGCTCGCCGAACAGTCCACCGGCGGCGCGCAGTCGAGCGCGCAGATGATGGATCCGCTGCACCCGATCGGCCGCATCGGCAAGCCGGAAGAGATCGCGGAACTGATCGTCTGGCTCTGTTCCGATCGCGCAAGCTTCGTCACAGGCACCAATATTCCGATCGACGGCGGGTTCGTCGCCCAATAGCGGCCTTCGCCGCAGAGAAAGCGCCGGCCCGGTGACAGGGCCGGCGAAGGTCGCGGTCGGTGGCGGTAGAAGTGAGGGGTGGGGCGCCGTCGTCCTGCGAACGAGCGTCGCGGTAGGACGTTCCGAAACTTTTCCACGTCGCTCGGCCCGGCCGGCGTCCCGCGTCACTCGATGATCAGCACGCCGGCCTGCCGAGCCGCCTGGATGAAACGGTCGCGCGCGTCGGAGGCCGAGAGCAGGCCGTCCAGCGCCGCCTGGGCGGTGTTCAGAGCATCCTCCTGGGTGCCGCCGCTCGGCCACTCCGCGTTCTGCAGGTAGTCGCGGGCCTGGCGCGCCGAACCGATCTCGATCCGGCCGACGGGATCGGACACCGTGACGATGTCCTCGAACGGCAAATCCTGGTTCTCGGCCATTTCCGGATCCTCCTTCAGGATGTCGGCCTCGCGCGCGGCGGCGGCGAAGGCTGCGCGGGCGAGCGACGGTTCCCGCGTCCCCTTGAGGACGGCGAGGCACGCCGAACGCGCCGCATGGTGCTGCCGGCCCCATTCGCGCGGCCAGCGGTGCAGCCGGAATTCGGCCGCGTCGCGTGCGTTCGTCACGCTCTGCACGGCGTCCGGCTGCTGCGCGGCCACCGTCACCGGTACTGCGAACCAACCAGTCTCCATCACGCACCTCCAGAGCGAGGTCGAACGGCCGAGCGGGTGGAATGTTCCGGGAAGGGCGGGGCGATTGCCGCCGGAGGCGGGTTGACCTCCGCACGCTCCATCCATATTTCTAGCTTTATCGAAGAATTGAGACGCGCTTTCGAGGAGGCCCATGACCGACGAAACGACGAACCTCGACTCGCTACCCAACCTCGTCGGCGACCAGTTCCCTCCCATCGATCTGGCAGCCCTGTTCGATGCCCCGCGCGCATCGCACCCGCCGCGCATCCTCATGCTCTACGGCTCGCTGCGCGAACGCTCTTATTCGAGGCTGGCGACCGAGGAAGCGGCGCGCATCCTGCGCCGGCTCGGCGCCGAGGTGCGCATCTTCAATCCCGCGGGCCTGCCGCTTCCGGACTCGGTCCCGGCGGATCATCCGAAGGTCAGGGAACTGCGCGACCTGTCGACTTGGTCGGAGGGCCAGGTCTGGTGCTCGCCGGAGCGCCACGGCTCGATGACAGGCATCATGAAGGCGCAGATCGACTGGCTGCCCCTGTCACTCGGCGGCGTGCGCCCGACACAGGGACGGACGCTCGCGGTGATGCAGGTCTGCGGCGGCTCGCAGAGCTTCAACGCGGTCAACCAGCTTCGCGTCCTGGGGCGCTGGATGCGCATGTTCACCATCCCAAACCAGTCTTCCGTGGCGAAGGCCTTCAACGAGTTCGACGCCGAGGGCCGGATGAAGCCGTCGCCCTACTACGACCGGATCGTCGACGTGATGGAGGAACTGATGAAGTTCACGCTCCTGCTGCGCGACCGCACCGGCTATCTGACGGACCGCTACTCGGAGCGCGTGGAGAGCGCGGAGGAAGTGTCCAAACGGGTGAACCAGCGGTCGATCTGACGCAATTCAACCCTTGCGGACCATTCGGCCGGACAGCTTGGCTGCCGCGGAAACGGTGTTGAAGATCGTGCCGTACTTCCGGACATTGGTGTGCAGGAGTTCGATGCGACGGTCGTCCTCGTCGGTATCGACGACGATCTCATAGTCGATGTCCGACATTCTCGGCGGGGCATCCTGACGCACGCCGTGCAGCCGCACCTCGACACCCCGCAGGCCGAATTTCAGCATCGGCGCCGCGCGCTCGATCCCCTTGATCATGCACGCCGCCAGCGCCGCCAGCAGCATCTCGGCCGGATTGAAGGCATCGCGACTGCCGTTCACGTCCGTGTCGAGCCGCACCTCGGCATCCTTGCAATGCGCCACGCTTCCGTGCGCATCGATACGTCTCGCTTCGACCCTGTATTCCAGCATCCATTCGGCCTCGACTGATTGACCTCAGGTACCGTCTTCAAGGCCAGCGCGCGCTGACCGAGATCAATGCGCGTGAAAGCGTCCCCATCAGTCAATCGAATTTCGACATTCATCGAAATTCGATTGACTGGCGCCTCCACCATGGCTACGCTTCTCGCATGAAGCTCGAACAGGCAGCATTGCAACTCGAAGCGCTCGGCAACCCGACGCGTCTGAATATATACCGCATCCTCGTGCGTGCGGGCGACGAGGGATTGCCGGTCGGCAGCGTCCAGGAAAAGCTCGGCATCCCCGCATCCACCCTGTCGCACCACTGCAAGCGGCTGATCGAGACGGGACTGGTGAGCCAGGAGAGGCAGGCGACGACGCTCATCTGTCGCGCCGAATATCCCGCCATGCAGATGCTGCTCGGCTATCTGGCCGACGAGTGCTGTGCGGATGGAAGCTGCCCCCCGCAAGGGTTGCGCGGACGGAAGCGGGAACAAGCGTGAGGCTATCGTTTCTTTGGCCTGGTGCTTCGTCCTTTCGGGAAGTGCCGAACATACAGGCGGCACCTGAACGTTGCGAACAGCCGCGCTCCGTGGTCGCCGAATGCCGCGGCGGGCCGGGCCGCGTCCGTGCCGCCCGAATGCACGTCGATGCACGGGCCTGAGACGAGGGCGCCGGCCTCGGCGATCTGGGCGCTGGGCGTCACCCAGATCGTCGGCTACGGGACGCTCTACTACAGCTTCGCCATTCTGGCCCCCGACATGGCGGCCGAGTTCGGGCTGCCGCCGCAGTGGGTGTTTGGCGCGCTGTCGGCCGCGCTCTTCCTCGGTAGCCTTCTGGCGCCCAAGGCCGGGCGCCTCGCCGACCGCCACGGCGCGGGCCGTGTGATGACCCTCGGTTCCGCGGCCGCGGCAACGGCGCTCGCCGCCTGCGCGCTGGCGCCCGGGCGCTCCGGCTTTGTCGCCGCGCTGGTGGCGATGGAACTCGCCTCGTGTTTCGTGCTCTACGCCACCGCCTTCGTCGCAATCGTCCAGATCGGCCCAGTAGGCGCCCAGCGCTCGATCACCCATCTCACGCTGATCGCCGGTTTCGCCTCGACCCTGTTCTGGCCGCTGACCACCTTCCTTCACAGCCATCTCGACTGGCGCCAGGTCTATCTTGTCTTCGCGGCCGCCAACCTCGTCCTCTGCCTGCCGATCCACGCCTGGCTCGCAAGGCTTGCCGCGCGACGAAGGCTGCCGGCGAAAGACACGGCGGTCGCCGCGATTGAAGCACCCGACCGGGCGGCGGTCGACCCGTCTCGTTTCCGGCTCGTCTTCCTGATGATGATGGCCGGATTCGCGGTGGAAGGCTTCATCCTGTCGGCGGTGCTGCTCCATATGGTTCCGCTCCTGACCGCGCTCGGCATGGGCACGGCGGGTGTCGCCGCCTCGACGCTGTTCGGTCCGTCGCAGGTGGCGAGCAGGCTGGTCAACATGCTGTTCGGCGGCAGGCTGCGCCAGTCGGTGTTGGCGCTCATCGCCGCGAGCCTGGTGGCCGCCGCGCTGGCGACGCTGCTCGCGTCGTCGCCGATAGTCGCGGGCCTCGCCGCCTTCGTCGTGCTCTTCGGCCTGGGATCGGGCCTGACCTCGATCGTCGGAGGCACGCTGCCGCTGGAGGTGTTCGGCCGCGCGGCCTACGGCAGCCACGTCGGATGGATGAGCGCGGCCCGCCAGTTCACCTCCGCCTTCGCGCCCTTCGTCTTCGCGCTGATGATGGCGGGCCTCACGATCCCCGGCGCGCTGCTCGTGCTTGCCGCCACCGCCGCGGTCGGGATGGCCGTGTTCGGCGCGCTGGCCGCGATTGCCGGACCTGCTCCCGAACCCGCCTGAGGAGCATGGCGAGGGGCAGGCGAGGGCGGCCGCCGCCGCCGGTGCAACTCCTGCTTTACATCAGCGCCGGACGGTGGAAGGAAACGCCGGATGACGTTCAGATTCGTCCATTCCAGCGACCTCCATCTCGGCAAGCGCTTCGGACGGTTTTCAGGCGACCTGCCCGGCGCGCTGCGCGAGGCGCGCCACGCGGCGATCGGCAGGCTGGCCGAACATGCGCGGGCGCATGGCGCCGCAACGGTGCTCCTGGCTGGCGACACGTTCGACACCGAGACGCCCGCGCCTCAGGTGCGGCGCCAGGCACTGGCGGAGATGGGCCATCATACCGACATCCGCTTCGTGATCCTGCCGGGCAACCATGATTCGCTGCAGGCGACGCAACTCTGGACGACGCTGCGGGCCGAGGCGCCGCAAAACGTCTCGCTCGCGGTCGAGCCGCATGCGATGGAACTTGCCCTCGGCGTGCTGCTCTTTCCCGCGCCCTGCACGACCCGGCGGGCCGGCCGCGACCTGACCGAATGGATGGACGGTGCGCCGTCCGCGGACGGGACGTTGCGAATCGGGCTCGCGCACGGCGCGGTGCGGAGCTTTTCGGAGGAGGGCGATGGGCTCGAGGTGATCGCGCCCGATCGTGCCCGCCGCGCCGGCCTGTCCTACCTCGCGCTCGGCGACTGGCATGGCGGCGTGGAGATGGATCCGCGCACCCGCTACAGCGGCACGCCCGAACAGGATCGCTTCAAGCATGGCCGTCCCGGCGAGGCGCTTTTGGTGTCGCTAGAGGGACCGGACGCGCTGCCCGAGGTGACGGCGCTTCCGACTGGCCGCTTCGCCTGGCACACGCTGACCCTCGAACTGCTCAACGGTGACGACGCCGTCGCAGGCCTGGAGGCGCTCCTGCCGGAGGCGCGGCAGCGGCGCCAGTCGCTCCTGCGGATCGCCGCGACAGGCCGCGCGCGACTGGCGGACCGCACGGCGCTCTCCGAAGCGATCGGCAACGCGCGGCCCGACTTCGCCTATCTCGATTTCGACGACCAGGGGTTGGCGACCGAATGCGAGGCGGGAGATCTCGACCGGATCGACCGCGCGGGCGCGCTTCGCGAGGCGGCCGACGCTCTGCTTGCCGAATCGGCGGATACGGCGCGTTCGGCGGAAGAGCGCGCGGTCGCCGGTGCGGCTCTCGCCCGGCTTTATGCCTACGCGCAGGCGATGAACCCGTGAAGATCTCCGCCTTCCGCCTGTTCAACGTCAAGCGCTTCGCCGGTCGCGGAGTGGCGGTCGAAAACATCGGCGACGGCGTCAATGTGCTCTGCGCCGCCAATGAGTTCGGCAAGTCGACCAGCTTCGAGGCGCTGCACGCGCTGTTCTTCCAGCCGCATTCGAGCACGGCCGGCGACATTCGAAACCTGCGCCCCTACTCCGGCGGCAATCCGCGTGTCGAGGCCGACATCGAGACCGAGGCGGGACGGTACCGCGTCGCCAAGCAGTTCTATGGCGGCCGCTCGGCCCAGGTGACCGACCTTGCCACGGGGCGGCTGGTCGCGCAGGCCGACGAAGCGGAAAACTTCATCGAAGGCCTCGTCAGGGGCGGTACGGCAGGGCCGGCGGGCCTGCTCTGGGTCCGCCAGGGTGTGACGGGCATCGAGAGGCGCTCAAAATCCGAGGAGGACACCGAGAAGCAGGTGCGCGCCAGCCTGCTCGAATCCGTCCAGGGCGAGGTCGAGGCGGTGACTGGCGGACGCCGCATGGCCGAGATCATGGCGACGGCGGAGGAGGAACTCGGCCGGCTTGTCACCCCGACCGGCCGCCCGAAAGCCGGCGAGCGCTATGCCGCCGCCGTCGAGGAGCGCGCCCGCCTGGAGGCCGAAGAGCGCCGGCTCGAGAGTGAGGTGACGGCTTTGCGTCACGCGCTCGACACGCGGGCCGTTGCGATGAAGCGGTTGGCGGAACTCGATCGCCCCGAGGACCGACAGGAGCGGAGGCAGGCGGTCGAGACGGCGCAGGCCGCCCTCGAGGCGGCCAGGTCGAAGGCCGCGAACCTGCGGGCCGCGGAAACGGACCTGACGCTGGCACGCGAGCGGCGCGATGCCGCCGGCAAGCAACTCGCGACGTTCCGGGCGGCGCTCCAGAAGGCTGAGGCGCTGCGCGTCCTGCTCGCCGATGCCGGTCGCAAGCGTGCGGAAGCTCTGACCCGGCGCGACGAGGCCGCAGCCGCGATCGCGAAGGCCCGTGCCGAAAGCGAGGCTGCGGAAGCCGGCGAACGGGAGGCGCGTGCCCTGCTCGGCCGGCTCGACGCTGCCATGCGGTCGCGCGAAGCGGCGGAGCGTGTGGCCGAACTGGAGCAGCGGCTGGCGGCGGCGGATGCCACCCGCAGCACCATCGAGGAAGGCGAGGCGGCCCTCGCTCCGCTGAGGCTTCCCGAAAAGACCGTCGCGGAACTCGAAGATCTCGATATCGAGATCGCGAAGCTCCGCGCCGTCGCCGAGGCAGGCCGGCCGTCGGTGACGATGGAGTATGAGCCGGATGCGCCGGCCGTCACCCTGGACGGCAGGGCGCTGACGGACGGCGAGGCGTCCGGCTACGACGGGCAGGCCCGGCTTTCGATCCCCGGCATCGGCATCGCGACGTTGCGGGCGGGCCGGCAGGCCGGCAGCGGCGACGGCTTGCGCAAGGCCGAGGATCGGCGACGCGCTTTGCTCGCTTCCATGGGCGTCGAGGATCTCGCCGCCGCGCGCAGGCGGCAGGTGGACGTGCAGCGCCGGGACGGCGACCTGCGCGAACTTAAGGCGCGCCTGTTGGCGCTTGCGCCCGACGGGCTGGCGAAGCTGCGCGAAGACGTCGCCGCGCGCAGGGCGGTTGCCGGCGACGCGCTGGAGCTGAAGGAGGATCCGGAACAGGTGCGCGCCGCGCACGAGGCCGCGGAGGCGCGGCGTCTGGCGGCGCGGCAGGCGCTTCGCGAGGCGGAGCCCATGCAGTCGCGCGCCAGCGATGCCGTCGTGGCTGCCAAGACCGCGCTCGCCGCGCTCGAGGCCGAGCGTACGCAGGCCGAGACGGTCCTCGGGCCGGAGGAGACGCGGTCGGAACAGGAGAGGCAGTTCGCCGAGAGGCTTTCGGAGTTCGACGCAAGGCTGGCGGAGCAGGCGGCAGTCGCGGCAAGGCTGCGGGACGGTGCCGTCGACCTCGCCTCGGCGGAGGCAACTTTGATGCGCGTTCGCTCGGTGGCCGAGGCAGCCGACAAGGAAGCCGGTTCGCTGCGCGAGCAGATCGCCGGCCTCAACGCCGAGATCCGCGCCCGCTCCGACGACGCCGTTGAGGAAACTTGGCGCGAGACGGTGGAGGCGCTCGCCACTGCGAAATCCCGCGTCGCGGCCTACGAAAAGGAAGTCGCCGTCCTCCAGAAGCTGCGTGCGGCTCTGGAGACCGCGCGCAGCCGTGCGCGCGATGCCTATTTGAAACCGGTGATGACCGAGCTTCGCCCGTTGCTCGGGCTCCTGTTCGACGACGTCTCGATCACCTTCGACGAAAAGACGCTGCTTCCCCACAAGATCCTGCGCAACGGCCAGGAAGAGGAGGTGGAGCGACTGAGCGGCGGCATGCGCGAGCAGCTGTCGGTGCTGACGCGGCTCGCCTTCGCCCGGCTCCTGGCGAAGGACGGCAGACCGGCGCCGGTGATCCTCGACGACGCGCTGGTCTATTCCGACGACGACCGCATCGAGAAGATGTTCGATGCGCTGCACCGCCAAGCGCGCGACCAGCAGATCATCGTCTTCTCCTGTCGCCAGCGCGCTTTCCAGAAGCTCGGCGGCCATGTGCTCCAGGTGACCGACTGGCATCCGGGATGAGCAGCATCCCGCCGCGCCGCGATCCGGGCCGGATGCCCGGTCGTCCGGTGGCAACGGCGGCTTCCCTTGCCTTCGATCAATGAACTCAAAGACTAGTCTTTCGGTTCACCTGATCCGCCCCGCCGTGCTAGCAGAGATTTACAGCGACAAATTCAGGGACTCGAGCATAGGTGAGCCTCAACAAGAGCAACATATCGCGCTACGTCCAGCTCGCGACCCTGTTCCGGCGCAAGATCGAGATCGGCACGTGGCAGTTGGGTCAGCAGATTCCGACCGTCGACATGCTTGCGGCGGAATTCGACGTGGCGCGCGCGACCATTCGCCAGGCCCTATCCATCCTGGAAAGCGACGGCCTCATCGAGCGGCACCGGGCCAAGGGCACCTTCGTGACCTTCCGGCCGCAGGAAGCGCTCTGGTGCCAGGTCGAGACGAACTGGGCGGGGCTGCTCAACGCGCGCGAAGGCGCCACGATCGAGGTGCTGGCGCGCGGCGTTTCGACAGACGTGCAGGGCCTCGTGCACCAGATTGGCGAACGCGCGCCCTCCTACCTGCACTTCCGGCGCCGCCATTGGCGCAATGATTCGCCCTTCATGATCGGCGAGGTCTATATCGACAAGCGGCTCGAGCAGCGAATAACGGAGGAGGCGCTGCGCACGAAGACGTCGATGCGCCTCATCGCCGACGTCGCAGGCGTGGAGGTGACGGACGCGCGCCAGACGCTGACCATCGGGACGGCCGACGCGGAGATCGCCGAACTCCTCCATCTTCCCTTCAATGCGCCGGTCGCGGTGGTCCACCGCTCGGCCATCGATGCCAGCGGGACGCTCGTCTTCGTCGGCGTCGCCACCTATCGCGGCGACGTGGTCCGGCTCGACTTCAAGCTTCGCTGAGGCGCCGTGATCGGGCGGGCGAGGGCTACTCCTCGCGCAGGACGGCCGGCTTGCGGAATCGAGCCCCGGCGACAAGGTCCACGACGCAGCTGATCGCCGCGAGCGTGCATCCCGCCGCCAGCGCGAACTTCGCCGGATAGATCGGGAACTGCACGATGCCCGACGTGTATTCGCCGACGCGCCAGGACTGCAGGGCGTTTCCCCAGCCGCGCCAGGCCAGCGCGCCGAAGAAGCACAGCATGAGCAGAAGCGTCAGCGTGTCGCTCAGCCGCTGCCCGAAACTCGGCATGGCATCGTAGGCGATGTCGACGCTGATGTAGGAGCGGTTGAGGTGAACCATGCCGAGCCCGAGGAAGACGGCGACCACCATCAGGGTCTGGGTCGCCTCGAACACGCCGGCGATGGGCCGCTGGAAAATGAGGGTGACGATGATGTCGGCCCCGCCGAGCAGCGTGATCGCCAGGATGGCGAGCCCGCCGATGAAGAGCGTCACCCTGTTGATGCCGATATAGAGCTTCCTCAGCACCGCCGCCTCCCTAGTACCGCATATTGTTGGGGATCCACATCACGATGTCCGGGAACAGGATGAAGGTGATCAGGATCGCGACGTTCAGCAGCACGAACGGCAGGATGCCGCGCACGATGTCCTCGATTCTCAACATGCCTTCGGACGCGCCGACGGTGGCAAAGAGGTTTAGGCCCACCGGCGGCGTGATCGCGCCGATTTCGATGATGATGATGACCAGGATGCCGAAGAAGATCGGGTCGATGCCTGCCGCCACGATGATCGGATAGACGAAGGGGATGGTCACGAGCTGCAGCGATAGGCCTTCCATGAAGCAGCCCAGCACGACGTAGATCATGCCCAGGATGATGAGGAGCATCGTGGGCGACAGCTGCAGCGCCTCGGTAAAGCCGACGACGCCGGTTACGAAGCCGCTGAGCACCAGCATGCGCGAATAGATCATGCCGCCGATTACGATGATGAAGAGCATCGCCGTGGTCTCGGCCGAGCGCATGAGCGTCATGCCGAGCATGCTCATGGTGAGGCGGCGGCGCGCCGCGATGATCACCAGCGCGCCGAAGGCGCCGGCGGCACCCGCGGCCGATGGCGAGAAGTAGCCGCCGTAGATGCCGGTCATGATGAACAGGAAGAGGAGCAGGATCGACCAGGTGTTGCCGAGCGCCCCCCAGCGCTCGGCGCGCGACGCCTTCGGGCGGTCCGCCGGCGCGAGCTTTGGATTGAACCGCACCATGGCCCACACCATGATGCAGTATCCGAGGGCCGTGATGATGCCCGGCACGATGCCCGCGATCATCAGCTTGCCGATCGATTGCTCGGTCAGGATACCGTAGACCACCATGCCGATGCTCGGCGGGATGAGGGCGGCGAGGGTTCCCGCCGAGGCGATGCAGGCGCCCGAAAGCGAACGCGAGTAGCCGAGCCTCAGCATTTCGGGCAGCGACAGCCGGGTGAACACGGTCGCGTTCACCAGCGGCGATCCGGAGATGGCGGCGAAGCCGGTGGCGCCGCTGATCGTGGCGAGGTAGAGGCCACCGCGCAGATGGCCGAGCCACCTGTCCGCCGCGGTATAGAGTTCCGTCGCCATGCCGCTCGCCATGGCCAGGTTGCCCATGAAGAGGAACGTGGGAAGGACCGCGAACGCGTAGTTGGCGGTAATGCTGTAGGAGACACTGTAGAGCTGTCCGAGCGCGAGCATCTCGCCGCCGATCAGGTAGAGCCCGGCAATTCCGGCCGTCGCGAGCGCGATCGCGACCGGAACGCCGAGGATCATCAGCACGAGCATCACGAACGTGAATCCCGCGGCGATGGACAGCGGATCTGACATCGACGTTTCCCGGATGTTCGAAACAATCCCGGGCAGCGCGAGGGGCACTGCCCGGCAGCAAGCTGGGTGTCAGGGCGCCCGGACGGAGCCGCGCGCCTTGGCGGGCATCCTCAACGAAGCTCTTTCCACTTCGCCACCACGGCGGCAGCCTGGTCGCCCATGCCCTTGTCGGTCATCATCTTGGACCAGACGTCGAGCATGTCGGGCAGCATCCCTTCGAGCTTTTCCTGCTCGGGGAATGGAAGCACCTCCACTCCGTTTTCCTTGAGCGTGGCGAGCGACTTGTCGTTGGCGGCGGCGGTCATCTTCTCGTCGTATGCCTCCGCTTCCTTCTGCACGTCAGTGATGAGCTTCTGCACCGACGGATCGAGGCTGTTCCACTTGTCGAGGTTCATGACGCTCATATGCGCAACGATGGGTCCGAACGTGATCTCGGAGGCGTACTTGGCGACCTCGTAGAGCCGGTTCGAGACCAGGAAGTCGTACGGCAGGATGATGCAGTCGATCGTGCCGCGCTGCATGGACTCGTAGAACTCGCCCGGAAGCACGGTCACGGGGGTGGCGCCCAGCGTGTTGAGCACGATGGGGAAGTAGTCACCCTGGCTGCGGATCTTGCGGCCCTTGAAATCCTCGATGGTGCGCAGGGGTTGCGTGCACAGCATGTGGTATTCGTTGAACTGTGCGAACCGCATGACGTGGAGCTTGTTCTTGTCCGCCTCTTCCTTCAGCGCCGGAATGTCGGCGAGCAGGGCGTTGCCGATCTGAACCGCCGCGGCCGAGTTCGGATAGGAGAACGGCGCCGAGCTCAGCGGTGCGAAGAACGGCAGGTTGGCGGCATACCAGCTCGGCGTCAGCGCGCCGGCGTCGAGTGCGCCGGTCGAGATCAGGTCGAACAGTTCGGCCGGCGAACCCGCCGCGCCGGCCCAGAACATCTGGAACTTCACCTTGTCGTTTGACCGCTTGGCGATTTCCTGTGCCGCCCAGTCGTCGGCCAGCGAACTGGTCGACGTCTGCGAAACGGAATGCCCGAACCGGATGTTGGTCTCCGGATAGTCCTGGGCCTGGGCGGCAGCCGTCCATAGGACGGTTCCCGCGAGTATCATTGTCAGTTTCGTCAGCATGTATTCCTCCCGATGCTGAGTTGCGAAATCATCGATCCATATTTGCGTATCGTGTCGGGGTTCGCCCGCCAATCGCCTGCTCTATGCGCCGGCTGCAAAGGTTCTTTGCAGCGAATAGGTTAGTTTTATAGCCTTTATCAATCGGTAACATGACCTTTTTACCACCGTCAAGCAGCGGGGTCGGAGCCGCCGCCCGCCGCCGCGCGTTCCCGTGCCACCCGAAGCTCTTCCATCAGAGCCGGGAGCCGCTCCCTGGCCCGGGATTCGAGTTGGTCGTAACCGTTGTTTCCGTGGGCATCGATGCCGACGGTGAGCGGCCCCAGGTCCTCCACCCGCATCTTCACAAGCCGGTAGTGCGTGACGAGATCGGACCAGCCGACCCCGGTTACCTCCTTGATCGCGTCCGTGTGGAGCGTGGCGCCTCCGCCGAGGATGGAAAGATACACGCAGCCCACCTCCTGCATGGCGCGGGCACATTCGGCATCGAGCCCGCCCTTGCCGCACACGATGCGCAGGCCGTAGTGCCGTATGATCTTCGGCATCAGCGGGTTGAAGCGGGTGCTGGTCGTGGGATTGATGTAGACGATCTCGAAGCCCTGGTCGGTATCCCTGCTATAGCTCGGCAGGTGGAAGAAGCCGGCGCCCTCCAGCGGAAAAGGCAGCTCCCGCTTGCCCTCCATCGCCTCGATGATGCGCTTGTGCGTCGGCAGTCCTCCGGTCGCGACGATCTCTCCGTCGACGGTGACGAGGTCGCCGAGCCGCAGCGCGCGGATCGCTTCCACGTCGACGGGGAGTGTCAGATGATGCGTCGCCATGGTCACTCGATCCGCTCGATGCGCCCGTCATTGTAGAGACGGGCGCGGGTGCGCCGGTTGATCCAGCAGTTGAAACACACCGCCACCGGCGTGAACCCGTGGCCAGAGGCGTATTCGATGTGAATGGCGAGCGCGGTGGTGTCGCCGCCCGTCCCCATCGGCCCGAAGCCGAGCTTGTTGACGGCTTTCAGCAGCCGCTCCTCCATCGCTGCCAGCACCGGCTCCGAACTCGGCGTGCCGAGTGGCCGCAGCGTCGCGAGCTTGGCGATCTTGGTGCAGTAGTCGAAGGTACCGCCGATGCCGACGCCGATCGTGACCGGCGGGCATTGCTGCGCAGCGGTCTTGACGATGACGTCGAGGATGTAGGCCTCGATCTCCTCCAGCGTCGGGAAGCTGAAGATCTCAAGCGACGCCCAGCGGCCCGAGCCCAGCGCCTTGGGCGCGCAGGTGATGTCGATGTAGTCGGCACCGTCGATCATGTCCCAGCTCACCACCGGCATGTCCTTGCCGGCGTAGCTGCGCTCGTTGGTCAAAGGGTTGGTGACGTGCTTCAGGAGCGGCGGTTGAATGGTCTCCACCAGATGCGCGAAACCGTCGCTGATCGCCCGCTTCACGTCGCCTTCGAAACGCGCCTGCGTGCCCACCTTGATGAAGTAGACCGGCACGCCGGAATCCGAGCAGACGAAGCGGTCGGTGTTTTCGGCGCGGTCCGCGCTGCGCCGCATCATAGAGAGCACCTTGCGCGCGCTCTCGTTGGTCTCGGCCGCGGCCGCGCGGTCCAACGCCTCCTTGGCGTCGTCGGGGATGCGCTTCAGGGACCATTCGTAAAGGTCGGCGGTGAGCGACTTCACGGCCTCGTAGGTGATCGCCATCTCTCAGCCCTTCCCGAATGCGGCCGCGGCGTCGCGGACTGGCCGGCCGGCCCGCAGGTCGGCGGCGGCCTGCGCCAGCGTGTTGGCGATGCCGTAGCGCGTCTCGCGCGTGACCGCCGCGTAGTGCGGCGCGAGCACGACGGTCTCGAATCCGGCGAAGCGCGGATCGATCGACGGCTCGGCATCGAAGACGTCGAGCCCCGCGCCGCCGATTATCTTCTTTTCCAGCGCCGCGATCAGAGCTTCCTGGTCGACCACGCTGCCGCGCGAAACGTTGATCAGGATGCCTTCCGGGCCCAGCCTTTCAAGTACCGCGGCGTCCACGATGCGGTGCGTTTCCGGTCCGCCGGGGCAGGACAGAACCAGCACATCGCAGCGTTCGGCGAGATCGCCGATCGCCGGGACGTAGCCGTAGGCTAGGTCCGGCTTCTCGCGTGGGCCGGTGTAAAGCACGCTCATGCCGATGCCCGAGGCGCGGCGCGCGATCGTTTGGCCGATCTTGCCGAGCCCGACGATGCCGAGCGTGCGGTCGAAGACGCGCCGTGACGGGCTCATGCGTTCCTTGTCCCATCGGCCGGCACGCACGAAACGGTCCGCCTCGGCGATCCGCCGCGATACCGCGTAGATCAGGCCGATGGCGAAATCGGCCGTGTCGTCAGTCACCTCGTCGGGCGTATGCCGCACCACGATGCCGCGGCGCCCGGCTTCCGCGAGATCGATGTTCTCGAGCCCGGTGCCATTGCAAAGCAGCAGGCGAAGAGCTGGAAACTGGTCGTAGAGCGCGGTATCGGCGCCGGCGATACTGGTCGTCACCGCGACGTCGAACCCTTCGCTGGGGGCCTCGCCGCGTTTCACCTCGACCAGTTCGTTGCCGCGCGACAGCACTTCGCGGAGTTCCGGAGGAATGGCGGCGACGACGGCGATACGGTTGGTGCTCATCTCGCGTTCCTCACAGACCGGCCGCCGATACGCGTTCCTTCAGCGCGGGCGCCAGGCCGCCCAGCCGCCACACCTGCAGCATGCTCTCCGCATACGGCCGGAACCGCCGTTCCTCACCGGTCTTGCTGTTTCGCGCGACGCCCGACACGAGATCGACCTCCAGACGGTCACCCGTTCCGGCGATCTGCATGATGCCGGGGCAGGGGACGATGGGCAGGCCGTTGTTCAGGCCCTTGCGGATGAAGGCGGAGTCCGTCGATTCCACCACGCAGGCCCGGATGCCCGATTCGCGCATGGCCACGCAGGCATGAGGGTGACTGTGATGGCCGAAGTTGCGCCCCGCGACGACGATGTCTCCCTCGCCGACCTTCTGCGGGAAGTCCGGGTCCAGCAGCACGAAGAGCATCGCCTTCAACGCCGGAATGTCGAAACTGCCGAGGTCGGGCACCTGCGAATACTGGATGATGCCGTTGTCGGCGCTGACATTGTCGCCGAAGGCCCACACCCGTCCGGAGATCGTCATGCCGCGTCCCTCCGCAGCGCGGGATCGCCGCGCGGATCGACGATCGCGCCGGCAAGCGCGGATGCGGCGACGGTGATCGGACTGGCGAGATAGGCGCGGGCCAGCCGGCTGCCGTTGCGGCCGTGATAGTTCATCTGGTGCGTCGAGATCGAAACCTCTCCGTCGTTGAGGACACCCTCGTAGCCCCAGCAGGTGGTGCAGCCGGGCGCCAGGATGGTCGCCCCGGCTTCGGCGAGAATCGAGAGCAGTCCCTCGCGGCCCGCCTGGGCATAGATCTCGCGGCTGCCGGGCGTGACGTAGAAGGTGACGTGTCTTGCGATGCGCCGTCCGCGCAGGATCGACGCCGCGGCCCTGAGATCGTCCATGCGCCCGTTGGCGCAGGTGCCGATGGCCGCCTGATCGATGCGCAGGCCCGCCACTTCGCCGACCGGCGACACCGTGTGGAGCTCCGGCGGCACGGTGACCAGCGGCTCCAGCGCGCCAAGGTCGAACGATGCCTCGTAGGCGTATTCGGCATCGGCGTCCGCTTCGAACACCTCGAAAGGCCGGCCGTCCGCGCGCGACCGGGCATAGGCGAGCGCCGCCTCGTCCACCGGCATCAGCGCGGTGTCGGGCCCGGCGTGGTAGGTGCAGGCGAGCAGCGTCTGCCGCTCGTCCAGCGACAGTCCCGCCACGCCCTCGCCGTCATATTCGATGCAGCCTTGGCTGAGCAGGTCCGTCTCGGCGTAGTCGCGAATGATCGCCTGGGCGAGGTCGCGGATGTGTACGCCTTCCGCCAGCCTGCCCGTCAGCGTGAAGCGGATCGGCCGCGGCACCACCATCCAGTTCTCGTTCAGAACAGAGGTGACGACGACCTCGGTGGAGATCGCGATGTTCAGCGCGCCGACCACGCCGATCGAAGCGATGTTCGGCTCGTCGGAAAAGACGAGCGTGCCGGGCCGGGCGAAACCCTGCTCGACCAGCACCTGGTGGCGCAGGCCCGAGCCGGGGCCGAAATAGTTGGCGCCGTGCTTTTCGGCGAAGTCGCGCATCTCGCCGTGGTTGCGGTGGTAGGGCGAGCCCATACCGGCGGCGGTCGTGTGATCGACGACGAGCACCAGCTTTTCGGGATGCGCCAGCCGCGTCACACCGGCCTGTTCCATGATGCGCTTGCGCGCCGGCCAGGAAATGTCCTGGCAGCACGTGTAGTCCGGCGTCACCGTCACGTATTCGCCCGGCTCGACGGTTTCCCGTCCGGCGGCGCGCGCGATGATCTTCTGGACGACAGACTGTCCCATTCTTCTCATGCCATCGTGTGGGAGACGAACTTGGTGACGAGGAAGGCATCCATCGCCTCGATGCCGCCCTCGGAGCCGTAGCCGCTGTCCTTGACCCCGCCATAGGGGATCTCGGGGAAGGCGATCCCGACCGCGTTGATGGACATCATCCCGGTCTCGACGTTCGCCGCGATGCGGCTCGCCAGCTTTGCGGACTTTGTGAAGGCGTAGGCGGCGAGGCCGTAGTCGAGGCGGTTGGCCTCCTCGATCGCCTCGTCGATGTCGGAGACCGGCCGCATCAGGGCAAGCGGCCCGAACGGCTCCTCGTTCATGACGCGCGCCTCGAGCGGCACGTCGGTCATCACCGTCGGCTCGAAGAAGTTGCCGACATTGCCGATGCGCTTGCCGCCGGTGCGGATCTTGCCGCCGTGGGAGACCGCGTCCGCGATCAGCGCTTCCATGGCTTCCAGCCGGCGCACGTTGGCGAGCGGCCCCATGACCGTGCCTTCCTTCGAACCGTCGCCGACCTTCACCGCCGCGGCCATCTGCGTGAAGGTCTCCACGAAGGTCTCGTAGATCTCCTCCTCGATCAGGAAGCGGGTCGGCGAGGTGCAGACCTGCCCGACGTTGCGGTATTTGACGCCGACCATCAGCTTGGCGACCGGCTCGATGTCGACGTCCTTGGCCACGATGACCGGTGCGTGGCCGCCGAGTTCCATGGTGATGGGCTTCATGTGGCGGCCCGCCATGGCGGCGAGGTGCTTGCCGACCGCGGTGGAGCCCGTGAAGGAAATCTTGCGGATCGTCCGGTGCGGGATCAGGTATTCCGAGATTTCCGAGGGCACGCCGAAGACCAGCGACAGGACTCCCGTCGGCAGGCCCGCGTCGGCCAGCGCCTGGACAAGAAAAGCGCAGGAGCTCGGCGTTTCCTCCGGTCCCTTCAGGATCACCGTGCAGCCCGCGGCGAGCGCCGCGCCCACCTTGCGGGCCGCCTGACCCATGCCGAAGTTCCAAGGCACGAAGCCGGCGACGGGACCAATCGCCTCCTTGAAGGCGAGCTGGTGTACGCCTTCGGCGCGGGCAGGCACGATGCGTCCGTAGGCGCGCCGCGCCTCCTCTGCAAACCAGTCGAAGGATTCGGCGGTGGCGTTCACCTCGTAGCGCGCCTCGAAAAGCGTCTTGCCCTGCTGTTCGGTCAGCACCGGCGCGATCTCGTCGATGCGCTCGCGCAGGAGCTCGGCGGCGCGGCGCAGGACCCGGCCGCGCTCGACCGGCGAGGCGTTCTTCCAGCTCCTGAAGGTGGAGCCGGCGCCTTCGAGTGCGACGTCGAGGTCCGCGGTCTCGGCTACCGCCACCGAGCCGGCCGTTTCGCCGGTCGCCGGATTGGTGAGCGGCAGGCTCCGCCCGCAGGACCCTGCGACCCATTTGCCGTCGAGGAAGAGAAGGACGTCGGCGGTCATTGCATCGTCTCCTGCTGCAGGCCGGCCGGCGAGACGCTGTTTTCCCACCGGATGAGGTCGGCGATGCGTTCGGCCAGCATGAATGTCGGTATGTTCGTGTTGGCGCACGGAACCGTTGGCATCAGCGACGCGTCGCCGATGCGCAGCCCCGGTACGCCATGGACGCGGCCGTCGCTCGCGGTGACCGCGGCCGGATCGTCCGCGCGGCCCATGCGGCACGTTCCCACGCAATGCCACACGCCCACGATCGCCTTGTGCAGATAGGCGTCGAGCGCGGCGTCGTCGGCGAGCAGTTCGCGTATGTCGTAAGGCGCGATGAACCTGCGGATCAGCGCTCCGCGCGCGAAGCCGGCGAAGTCGAGGACGCGCGCGAACACCGCCGTCTGGAAGGCATTCCACTGTCCGGGCCGCGAGACCTCCCGCACCCGGTCGGAAAAGATCGTCGGGAAGACTTCGGCGCGGACAGCGTCGAGCGCCGGGTCGAGCGCCACGCCGGCCACCCGGCGGAAGCCGTCGCGCATCCGCTGCAGGTCGCGCTGGTCCGAGAGCAGCCGGAAATCGACATCCGGCAGCTTGTCCGCCTGGGGTGACGTGATCGCGACGTATCCCCTGGAATAGGACTTGTTGATCCACAGATAATAGGTGCCCAGCTGCTCGCCGACGTCGTGCCAGGCTGAGCGGGCGAGCACGGCCATGTGCATGTCCGTCTCGGGACATCCTTCGAGGCCCGAGGAGAAGCGGTAGTGCACCTGCGTGTGATGCCGGCGCGAATCCGAGTGCCGGTTGCCCGGCCGGATGAAGCACGAGATTCCGAGCGCAGGATGTTCCTGGAGATTTTCCCCCACGCCTGCGATCTCCCGCACGACCGGGACCCCCGTGCGCGCCAGCACGTCGGCGGGGCCAAATCCGGAACGCTGAAGAAGAGCCGGCGTATTGATCGCCCCACAGCACACGATTGTCTCGCGCGCCGCGATCCTGACGTTGCCATCGGGGCCGGCGATCTCGGCGCCGGTCACGGCGCCGTTCTCCTGCGTCAGCCGGTTGACGCTCCTGCCGGTCACCACGACGAGATTGGGGCGGCGGCGCACCTGCGGCGTCAGGTAGCATACAGCCGCCGAGGCGCGTTCGGCACGTTCGTTGATGGTGGTCGTCACGCGCATGACGCCATCTCCCCATTCACCGTTCTGGTCGTCGACGGCGGGGATGCCCCGGGCCAGCAGCATGTCGCGCGTACCGCGCACGAAACCGCAGAACGTCGCCGGATCGGGCCGGCTGATCGGCACCGGTCCGTCGCTGCCGTGCAGGTCGCCGGAGGCGTCGAGGTCGCGTTCGAGCTTGCGGAAATAGGGAAGGGTGGACGCCCAGTTCCAACCTTCCGCGCCGAGCGCTTCCCACTCGTCGTAGTCGGCCGGCGCGCCGCGGTTGCCGAGCATGCCGTTGATCGCCGAGCCGCCCCCCAACACGCGCGCCTGCTCGTATTTTGCCGCCGGGCGCGGCGCATCGGGAACGGTCGGCACCGCGCCGAACCGCGCCATCAGGCCGTCGAAGAAGAATTCGCGCGTGAAGAAGGCGCGGCTCGGATTGCCCGAACGGATGTCGGCCGGCTGGCTCTCCTCGGTCAGGTCGGGTCCGGCTTCCACGAGCAGCACCCGCACGCCGGGGTTCTCGGTCAGCCGCGCGGCCAGCACGCAGCCCGACGTGCCGCCGCCGACGATCAGGTAGTCCGGCAGACCGCCCTGGACGCGCATGTCGGCCCCGGTGGTCATGCCTGCGCCCCGAAACCGTAGAGGGAAGCCGGATTGTCCACCAGGATGCGCCGCCGCAGTGTCGCGTCCGGGGTCCATGCCGTGAAGACGTCGAGAAGGTGCCCAACGTCGGGCGACTTGTCGTACATGCGCACGAAGGGCCAATCCGAGGCCCACATGAGCCTGTCGGGATTCGCCTCGATCAGCGCCTCGTGGAACGGCCGCTGGCTGTCGTAATTCGGCGCGTCGGTCGAGTTGCGGCACAGCGACAGCTTTATCCAGATCACGCCGTCCTTCAGCAGATCGACCAGCGTCCGGAAATCCGGATCGTCTACACCCTTCTCGATGTCGATGCCGGCCAGATGGTCGATGACGAAGGGCTGGCCCGCCTCGCGGATAGCCGGCGGCAGCAGGTCGACGAGTGTCGCGCACTTCGCCCAGACGTGCGGCACGAAGCCGTGCTCCTTCATGCGCGGAGCCAGCAGCAGGTACTGGTCCAGCCCGATGCTTCCCTTGTAGCGGCCGCCGCCGCGCGGATCGCGCATCTCGCTGAAGCGCAATCCCTTGATATTCGCCGCGGCCAGCCGCTCGAAATCGGCGTCGTCCGCATCCGCCGAAAGCACACCGACGCCGCGCGTCGTCTCCGGCCGCTGGCTGAGCGCTTCCAGAAGCGCGGAGTTGTCCGTGCCGTATGGGGCGGGTTGGATCAGCACCGCGCGTGAAAGCCCGGCGCGGTCGAGCATCTCCTGATGCACCGGTGGCGGCGCAATTGGCGGCGCATAGCTCGACGGCGCGGGAACCGGATGGCGCGCGAATGGCCCGAAGACGTGGGTGTGGGTGTCGCAGGCACCGGCCGGCGGCGGCGAGGCCGGTGCTTCCGGCATCCGCGCCGCGACCGGCTCGAGGACGTCGTTCACGATACGCTCCCGTCGGCCCGGCTCGTCGAAGCCGGGATCGCCGCCAGGCTGACGGGCAGGCTACCGTCCTCGGGGCAGGGGCCGCCGAGTTCGAGCGGCGATGCGGCCCCGTCGGGCAGCGGGATGTGATGCGCGTTGAGCGTCATCGAGACCAGCGTGTAGTAGCCGATCAGCGTGGTCAATTCGACGACGCCGACGGCACCCCAGCGACCCTTGATCTTCTTGTAGGTCTCCTCTCCCACCTGACCGCTTATCTGCAGCTCGCGGGAAAATTCATAAACCTCGGCATCGGCCTCGTCCTCGAAGTGCGGCGGCTCGCCGACGCGCAGGCTCTCCATGGCGGAAGCAGGCAGTCCGGCCTTTTCCGCAGCGGCGGCATGCACGTGCCATTCGAGCTGGCTGTTCCAGCGTCGTGCCGTCACCAGGATCGCCAGTTCAGACAGCCGGGGCGGCAGGCTGGTATCGTAGCGCAGCATCGCGCCGAAGCGTTGCCATGCGTCTGCGAGTTCCGGGCGATGGAGCGCCGCGCGCAAGGGGCCGATGAGGACTCCACGCGGGCCTGCGACGACTGCATCGACCACGCGCCGCTGCTCGGGCGTCAGCCCTTCTTCGTCGGGGAAGGGAATCCGGCCTACCGTCGCACCTTCGCTCATCATGGATGTCACGCGAAGACCAGCGCCGGCCCGGCCGCCCACGGTACGTCGGGCGGACCCTTGCCGTCGTCGTTGATGGCGGTCGCTTGCACCGACGGACGCGTCTGGATCCCTTCGTACCACCGGGCGAGGTTCGGGTTACCCTCCCGCCAGCGGCTCTCGCCGAAGCGGAAGTCCATCTGCCCGAGCGTACAGATCAGCGCGATCTGGCCGATGCCGAAGGGCTCGCTCGCAAGCGCGCCGGCTTCCTTGTCGAACATGGCGAAGGCGTGCCGGACCTTGGTGTCGAAGGCGTCGGTCAGCTTCTTGTACTGCGTCCCTTCGGGACGGATGCGTTCGTTGCGCCACAAGAGAAGCACGTCGGTGAGCCCGTCCGCAAATGCCTGCCAGCGGAGCTGGCGGAAGCGGGCTTCCGTCTCGGCGGGGAACAGCCGGGGGCCGTCGTGCAGCCCGTCCAGATATTCGCACACAACGCGCGAATCCGGCAGCGCCGTGCCGTCGTCCAGCACCAGCGTCGGGATCTTGCCGATCGGGTTGTCGGGCAGGAGGTCCGGGTTCGGCGGACCGGCCATCGCGACGACCGTGCGGACGCACTCGACACGGTCCAGAAGACCCGTCTCGTGCAGGACGATCATGACCTTGCGCACGAATGGCGATCGCGGCGACCAGTGCAGTTTCATTCAAGGCTCCTCCCTGGGGATGCCTCACTGGTAATTTCAAAAGGTCATAAAGTCAAATGTTAGAGCTATAGCTTTTGCGCATTTTTCAGGGGCGGTCCTGGAGGATCATCGCGGCCCCTTTTTCCGCGATCATGATGGTCGGCGAGTTGGTGTTTCCCGACGTGATCGTCGGCATCACCGACGCGTCCACAACGCGCAAGGCGCGGACGCCGCGCACGCGCAGGCGCTCGTCGAGCACCGCGCGCTCGTCTCCGTCGATCCCCATCCGCGCCGTGCCGACCGGATGGAAGATCGTCGTGCCGAGATCGCCGGCCGAGACCAGCATCTCCTCGTCCGACTGGATGTGCGCGCCGGGCTTGTATTCCTCGGGATGATACGGCTCCAAGGCCTTCTGCGAGACGATCCGGCGCGCCCATTTGAGCGAATCGACCGCCACCCGCTTGTCCTCCTCGGTCGAGAGATAGTTCGGTTGGATGGCGGGAGCGTCCGCCGCCGCCGGTCCCGAAACGTGGATGGAGCCGCGGCTCGACGGCCGCAGATTGCACACGCTCGCCGTGAAGGCTGCGAAGGGATGGAGCCCCTGGCCCCAATTGTCGAGCGACAATGGCTGGAAGTGGAATTCGAGGTTGGCCGTCTCATATTCCGGCGAGGAACGCACGAAGGCACCGACCTGCGAGGGCGCCATGGTCAGCGGTCCGCGGCGCCGGAAGGCGTAGTCGAGGCCCATCAGCCCGCGCCGGAAGAGGTTGGCGTAGACGTCGTTCAGCGTCCGGATGCCGGTGACCTTGTAGATCGGCCGGATCTGTAAATGATCCTGCAGATTCTCGCCGACGCCGGGCGAATGCAGCACCGGCTCGATACCATGCCCCTTCAGCCGCTCGGCATCGCCGATGCCGGACCGTTCGAGGATGCCGGGCGAGGCCACGGCGCCGGCGGAGAGCACGATCTCGCCCTTCGCCTTCGCCCGGACCAGCCCTCCGTCCTTGCGGTAGAGGATCGCAACCGCCTTGCCGTCCTCGATCTCGACCTTCTCGACCAGCGCCGCGGTCTCGACCCGCAGGTTCGACCGCTTCAGCGCCGGCCGCAGGAAGCCGCGCGCCGCGCTCCAGCGCCGGCCGCGCTTCTGGTTCACCTGGAAATAGGACGAGCCGGTGTTGTCGCCCGCGTTGAAGTCATCGATCTTGACGATGCCGGCCTCCTCGGCCGCGTCGCGTACCCGGTCGAGGATGTCCCAGCGCAGCCGCGGATACTCCACGCGCCACTCGCCGCCCCGGCCGTGCAGCTCGTTCGGCGGCCGCTCGTGATCCTCGTGCTTCATGAACACCGGCAGCACGTCGTCCCAGCCCCAGCCGGTCAGCCCCATCTGGCGCCAGCCGTCATAGTCGCGCGCCTGCCCGCGCATGTAGATCATGGCGTTGATCGCCGAGGAGCCGCCCAGCACCTTGCCGCGCGGATAGGCGAGCTTGCGTCCGTTCAGCCCCGGCTCGGCCTGTGTCGTGAACAGCCAGTCCGCGCGCGGATTGCCGATGGCAAAGAGGTAGCCGACCGGTATGTGGAACCAGATCCAGTTGTCGCGCCCGCCGCCTTCGAGCAGCAGCACGCGGTTTTTCGGATCGGCCGACAGGCGGTTGGCGAGCACGCATCCGGCCGAGCCGGCTCCGGCGATGATGTAGTCGAACTCGCCCTCGAGCGTCTGGTCCACGGTCACCGTCAATGCCCCCCCGCAACGATACGATCAGGCATTCAACACCCGCACCGGCGATCCTGCCAACCAGGCCGCAATGTCCTCGACGGCGTCCGCATAGTAAATGGCGTAGGTCTCGGCCGTGACATAGCCCAGGTGCGGCGTGGCTACGACGTTCGCCATGCCGCGCAGCGGATGGCCGGCGGGCAGGGGCTCCTGGTCGAACGTATCGAGCCCGGCGCCGCCGAGTCGCCCGTCGCGCAGGGCAGCGACTAGCGCCGCCTCGTCGACCAGCGGGCCGCGCGAGGTGTTGACGATCACCGCGTCCCGCTTCATCGCGGCGAGTTCCCGCTCGCCGATGATCCCGCGCGTCTCGGCGTTGAGCGTCAGGTGGAGCGACACCGCGTCGGACCCGGCAAGGAGATCGCGCAGGGTCGCGGCGTATCCTATGCCGAGCGCCTCGCAGCGCTCCGGCGTCACGTTCTTAGACCAGCCGATCACGTTCATGCCGAAGGCCTGGCCGTAGCGCGCGACGCGCTGGCCGAGCTTGCCGATGCCGACGACGCCGAGCGTCTTGCCGTTGAGATCACGGCCGACGCTTAGCTGCCACTGGTCGCCGCCCGCATGGAAATTGGCGCTTTCCGCCGGGATGTTGCGCATCACGGACAGGAGCAGGCCGAAGGCGAGTTCCGCCGCCGGTCCCACCGATCCGCGCGTGCCGCAGACCATCACGCCGTGACGTTTCGCGGCATCCAGATCGATGGCCGCGTTCACCATTCCGGTGGTGATGAGCAGCTTCAGGTTCGGCAGACGCGAAAACAGGTCGTCGTCGAAGGCGGTCCGCTCCCGCATCGCGACGATCACCTCGAACTTCGCCAGCCGCTCCGCCAGTGCCGCCCGGTCGGCGATGTGGTCGGCGAAGCGCTCGATGGCGACGTTTCCGCTGATACGGTTCCAGTCGGCGGCCCCGCGGGCAGCGTCCTGGTAGTCGTCGAGAATCGCGCAACTGGTCTTGGTCATCGGGAACCTCAGGTGGAAGAATAGTCCGCCTTGCGCTTTTCCACGAACGCGGTCTGCGCCTCGCGCGTTGCCGCGCTGGTGGAGAGCGCATGCGTGATCGTCTGTTCGTAGCGGTAGGCGTCGCGCATGGGCATCTGCTCGACCGCCTGGAAGCCGCGCTTGATCTCCTTTACGACGTAGGGGCTCTTGGCCGCGATCTCGCGCGCGATCGTCATCGCCTCCTCCATCAGCTTGTCGGCCGGCACGCAGGCGCTGATGATTCCCAGCCGGGCGAGTTCCGCCGCCGAGATGCGCCGGCCGGTAAAGTAGAGCAGGCGTCCCCAGGAGCGGCCCATATGCTCCATCATCATCTTGCCACCGCCAGCCAGCCCCACGTCGATCTCGGGCATCGTGAACCAGGCGTCTTCCGACGCGATCATGATGTCGCTGTAGAGCATGGTCACGAAACCGGCGCCGATCGCCGGTCCGTTGACGGCGCAGATCACCGGCTTGCTGCAGTCGGAGATCGCATAGAAGCACTCGCGCGTCACGCGGTTGTGGCTGATGTAGTCGCCGGGCTGCTTCACCATCGTGCGCCGTTCCTTGATGTCGGCGCCGGCGCAGAAGGTCTTGCCATCGGCGGTCAGGACAACGACCCGCACGTCGTCGCGGTCGGACAGGGAATCGAACGTCCAGATGAGCTCTTCGCGCATGCGGCGGTTCTGTGCGTTGACGGGCGCGCGCGCGAGCGTAACGACGGCGATACCGTCCGTCACCTCGAGCCGGAGGGTCTCAAGTTCCATGGTGCTGTCCTTCTTCAGTGAGCGAGCGCGCCACCACCAAGGTAGCGGCGTGAAAGGGAATCGCGGTCAAGAAGTTTCTGGGATTCGCCTTCGCTGACGATGTGCCCGTTCTCCAGCACATATCCGTAGGCGGCGTGGCGAAGTGCCAGCGTGACGTTCTGCTCCACCACGAGGATGGACAGCTTGCGGTCGCGGCTGATCTTGTCGAGGATCGTAAAAATATCTGCCGCTATCTTCGGCGCGAGACCCAGCGAGGCCTCGTCGACCATCAGGAGTTCGGGCTGCGCGAACAGCGCGCGGCCGATTGCCAGCATCTGCTGCTCGCCGCCGGAGAGATATCCGGCCTGGGATTTCGCGCGCTCCTTGAGCGCCGGGAAATAGTGGAAGACCTCTTCGTAGACGCGGCGCGCCACCGCCGGTCCGCGCTTCCCGCGCGCGAAAAGCGACGCCTCGAGGTTCTCCTCGACCGTCATTGTTGGGAAGACGAAGCGTCCCTCGCGCACATGCAGGATGCCGCGCCGCGCGAGCTGGTAGGAGGGTATCGCGGCGATATCCTCGCCGCGATACTTGATCGTTCCCTGCGCGATCCGACCGTTCTCGAACCGCAGCAGGCCGGAGATCGCCTTCAGGGTCGTCGACTTGCCGGCGCCGTTGGCGCCGAGCAGGGCGACGAAGCCGCCGTCCGGGACGGTGATCGATACGCCGTCCAGCGCCTCGATCGCCTGCCCGTAAAGCACCTTCAGACCGGAAATCTCCAGTGCTGCAACCATTGGACTACTCGATCTTGCCCCAGGGGGTTTCTTCGGTGACGGTCAGCTTCCCGTCTTCGATATTGTAGCGATAGAGAACGCCGTAGGGGATGCGGTTCTTCTCGAACGCGATCGGCGTGCCGAAGACACCGTCGCCGTCGAAGTCCTTGATCGCGGCCATCTCGGCGATGAGGTTCGGACCGTTCAGTTCGACGCCCTTGTCGATGGCCGATCCGATCGCCTCGCGCAGGAGCAGCGCCGCGGCCCAGCTCTGCATGTAGCCGATGTTGGCGTAGCCGGTGTAGGGCTTGTCGGTCCAGGTCTTCAGGTACTCCTCGATGGTGTTGATCATCGGGGTGTCCGTCTGGTCGATCTGGAGATTGACCGTCACGGTGCCGAGATACCCGTTGGCGGCCTCACCCACGGTCGACACGACGTCCGGGTGCGACCCGAAGATGGTTCCCATCATCTGCGCCTCGACGCCGTAGTCGCGCAGGAGCTTGACGATTTCGGGCCAGACGTTCGCCGCGTAGCCGTGGAAGATCACGTAGTCGGGGTCGGCCTGCCGCACCTTGATCGCATGCGCGGTCACGTCGACCTCGACGAACTTCGTCTCCTGCTCGAGGACGATATCGATGCCCATCTCCTCGGCGTACTTGCGGGCGTTCTCGAGCGGGTCGCGGCCGAACTCGGAGGCCGAGTAAACGATCGCAACCTTGTTCCCGGCATCCTTGCTCTTGATGTAGTTGAAGAGCTGCTTGATCTGGTCGGAATAGTTCGAGCCGACGAGGAAGTGCAGCGGGTACTTGTCGGTCTGCACGAGGTCGGACGCCGCACCCGTCGAGGACATCAGCACCTTGTAGGTCTCGTTGTTCTCGGGCGAGATCGCACGCACGAAGGGCGTGCCGTCGCCGCCGGAGAACACGATGTCGCCGTCGGCGACCGCCTTCTTGAAGCCGGCGACGCCGAGTTCGACCTTGTACTCGTCGTCGTAGAACTCGATGTCGATCTTGCGGCCCTTGATGCCGCCGTCCTTGTTGATCCAGTCGACGGCGTGCTGCCAGCCGACCTGCTGCGCCTGGCCGGTCACCGCCAGCGGTCCGGTCAGCGGCAGCGGAACCCAGAACTTGAGGTCCTCTTCCTGTGCCTGGGCCATCCCGGCTGTGCCCGCGAGCATCGCCGCGCCCGCCAGGGCGAGGACCTGTCTTCTTATGAGTTTCATCATGTCATGCTCCTCCTGTTTCGTTGTCGTTTAGGGACTTCTAGTGCTCCTGCCGCGCCTCGACATTCTCGGAACGGCCGAGCGCGCGGTCGACGAAGCCCACAAGGCCGCGCGGCTCGAAGATGAGGAAAAGGACGATCAGCGATCCGAAGATGATCTCGCGCAACGGCGACAGGAGGCTGGCGAGGTCGGCGCCTTCGATGCTGACCAGCGCGATGATCTCGCGCAGGAATTCCGGCATCAGCGTCATGAACAGCGCGCCCAGGATCGAGCCGAGGATCGATCCGCGCCCGCCTACGACGACGGCCGCCAGGAAGAACACCGACGACACCAGCGTGAACTGGTCCGGGTTGACGATGCGCAGGAAGGCCGCCAGCAGCGCCCCGGCGATGCCGGCATAGGCGGCGCCGATGCCGAACGCGATGAGTTTGGTCGACACGACGTTGATGCCCAGCACCTGTGCGGCATAGTCCTTTTCGCGTACCGCGATGAAGGAGCGGCCGATGCGTGTGCGGAACAGGTTGCGCGCCGCAAGCGTCGCGATCAGCGCCACGAAGGCGACGACGTAGTAGAAGCCCGTGTCGCCGAAGCCGAAGACGTCGATCTTGGGCAGCGACAGGCCGCGGTCGCCGCCAGTCACCGACGTCCACTGCTGGAACACGAAATAGAGGGAATACTGCGCCGCCAGCGTCGCGATGGCCAGGTAGACGCCCTTGATGCGCAGGGCGGGGATGCCGAACACCAGCCCGATCGCGAATGCTGCCACTGCTCCGATGACCAGATTGACCGCCAGCGGTGTCCCCAGGTGCAGCCACATCAGCGCGCTGGCATAGGCGCCGACCCCCAGGAAGGCGGAATGCCCGATCGACAGCAGCCCGGCATAGCCGACCGTGATGTTCAGGCCCACCGTCGCGATGACGTTGATGGAGATGAGACACGCCATGTAGACGGCATAGATCGAACCCCAGACCGGCACCGAGATCATGACGAGCACGAGCAGGATCCACGAGATCGTCTCGATGCGCGGGTCGAGCGGCTTCGTGCCGGAAGCGGCCGCGGGGAGGGACTGGGACGGCGCGGTCATATGCGTTCCACCCTCTGCTCGCCGAACAATCCGTACGGCTTCACGATCATGACGACGAGCACCACGAGATAGGGAATGAAGCTCTGCCAGGCGGCGCCGAGATAGGCGCCGACGATCGTCTCCATCCAGCCGACGAAAAGGCCAGCGATGATGACGCCGCCGATGCTCGTCATGCCCGCCAGCATGACGACGGCCAGCACGTTGAGCGCGACGAGGCCGAGCTGCGGCGTGACGCCGTTGACCGAGGCCGTGATGATGCCCGAGGCAGCCGTCAGCAGACCCGCCAGAGCCCAGGCGAGTAGAAACACCGCGCGGATGTTGATGCCCAGACTTTCCGCCGTGATCTGGTCGGTCGAGGTGGCGCGGATCGCCGTGCCGGCGCGCGAGAACTTGTAGTAGATCATGAACAGGGCCGCGATCACGCCCGCGGTGACGAAGCCCCAGGCAAGCTTGCCTGGCACGAGGATGTCGCCGAGGAAGATCGGCTTGCGCGGCAGGGTCTCGGGGAGTTGTCGAACGTTCGGACCCCAGATGAGCCCGGCGAAGCCGCGCAGGATCGATCCCACGCCGAACGTCACCATGACCAGCACGATGTGCGGCCGTCCGATCAGTGGCCGCAACATCACCCGCTCGATGACGATGGCAAGCAGGGCGGCCGACGTGAGGCCCATGCCCAGGCCGACGATCCAGCCGAACCCGAGCTGCGTGTCGAAGAGATAGAAGAAATAGGTGCCGAGCATCATCATCTCGCCGGTGGCGAAGTTGAAGATGTTCGTCGCCTTGTAGACAATGACGAAGGAGAGCGCCGCCAGCACGTAGATGCCGCCGGACGCCAGTCCGATGAGGCTGAATTCGAGGAAGAGGGCCATCGCTCTCTACGCCTCCGCCCCGAGATAGGCTTCGATGACGGCCGGGTTGGCCTGCACGTCAGCAGGGGCGCCGGCTGCGATCACCTCGCCGAAGTTCAGCACCACCACCTGGTCGGACATGCCCATGATGGATTCCATGTCGTGGTCAATGAGCAATACCGTTACGCCGCGCTCGTCGACCACCTTGCGGATCTGTGCCGCCATGGTGGCCTTCTCGGTGGTCGGCAGTCCCGCGAAGGGCTCGTCCAGCATCAGGAGACGCGGCCCGGAGATTAGGGCGCGCGCCAGCTCGATGCGCTTCTGCGTCCCGTAGGGCAGGCCGGAGACCGAGCTGTCCCGGCTATCCTGAAGCCCGAGCAATTCGATGACGGTTTTGTCCATCCGTTCTTCCAGCTCGCGCTCCTCCTTCGCGGCGGGTCCCAAGTATAGCCCGGCCGCGAACAGGCTGGTGCGCAGCTGGGCATGCGCGCCGAGCTTGATGTTCTCGGCCACCGTCATTCCCGGAAACAGCGCGATGTTCTGGAAGGTGCGCGAGATGCCGTTGGCGGAGCGCGTGTGAGCCGGCTGGGACAGCAGGTCGGTTCCGGCGAATGTGACGCTACCGGAATTCGCCTTGTAGAATCCGGAGATGACGTTGAAGAGCGTGGTCTTGCCGGCGCCGTTCGGGCCGATCACCGCGGTGATCTTCCGCTCGGGTACGCTGAGGGACACGTCGGAGAGCGCCCGGATCCCGCCGAACGTCACATCGACACCGCTCACCACCAGAATGTCGGAAGTCATTCCACCCTGTCTGCCTGTCGCCCGGCCTGCGCCGCGATTCAATCGGCTGGGCCGATCGATATCGAGTTTGACGATGCCGGCATCCTCCCTTAGGTCGTCGCCGACCCGATCGACGTCGACATTATCGAAGGCGGAGAATGCGGATAACCGGCAGGTCTGCAAACCATCGTTGCAAAATTTGCAAACTGCGACCCGAATACGGGCGTTATATTGCCAGCATATGCAAAAGGAGGATGCATGCTAGAGATCGGCGATTTCAAGATTTCGCGTGTCGAAGAGGTGGTGCTGGACGAGCCGGTCGATCTCTTCGCCGGACTGGACGAGAACATCATCGCGCAGAACCGCGGGTGGATGGAACCGCACTATTACAACGCCGAGCGCAACGTCCTCCAATCGATGATCCATGTGTGGATTCTGCGCCGCGGCGACCGCACGATCATCATCGACACCGGCGGCGGCGACGATCGCGACCGGCCGCTGTCGCCCCGCTTCCACATGCAGAAGCGCCATCTGGATCGCGGCCTAGTCGCGGCCGGCGTCGATCCCGAATCGGTCGACACCGTCTTCCTGACGCATCTCCACGTGGACCACGTCGGCTGGAACACGAAGCGCGAGGGCGATCGGTGGGTGCCGATGTTCCCGAATGCGCGCTACAAAATGTCGGCGAAGGAACTGGAGGCCCGCGATCCCGAGCGCGGTGCCGCGTCCAGGCCGCCGGCCTCGTGGAACACCTACCTCGATACGGTGAAGCCCGTGCTCGACGCCGGACTGGTCGACGTGGTGGAAGGCACCGAAAGTCTGGGCGAGGGGCTCGACATGGTTCCCATCCCCGGCCACGCACCCGGCATGACCGGCCTGCGCGTCCGGTCGAAGGGGCAGGAAGCCTTCTTCATCACCGATGTGATGCACCAGCCGATCCAGATCCTGTATCCGGAGTGGAACAGCAAGTACTGCGAAAACCAGGACATGGCGCGCGAGACCCGCGCCAAGGTCCTGAAGCACGCGGCAGACGAAGGCGCGCTGCTGCTGCCCTCGCATTTCGGGCGCCCCTTCGGCGGCTACGTGCGCCGCGACGGCGGCGGCTATCGCTTCGAACCCGCTCCGGACGTGATGTGATGGCGAAACTGGTCGAACTGAGGGTCGAGACGCACGGACGTCCCGACGCCCCCGCGCTCCTTCTGGTCCACGCGCTGGGAACCGACGGCCGCTTCTGGGACGAGGCGGTGGCGGACCTTGCGAAGGACTTCCGCTGCATCGTGCCCGACCTGCAGGCATCGGGCCGCACGCCAAATCCGCCCGAGCCGGTGACGGCGCAGCAGCATGCGGCCGATCTGATCGCATTGCTGGACAGGCTCGGCGTCAGCCGTGCGATCTTCGCTGGCTGCGCGATCGGCGGTATGGTGGCCGCCGTCGCGGCCGCCGCGGCTCCCGACCGCTGCGCCGGTCTGATCATGACCAATCCGGGCGTGCGGAATGCCGACGCGGTCAAGGAGATGCTGCGCGCTCGCGTCGGCGAGGTTCGGGCAAAAGGCATGCAGGTCCTGCTGCCGGCCGCCGCCGAACGGACCTTCCAGGGCATGGCGCACGACGAGCGCTTCGAGCGCTACCTCGAACGCTACGCCTCACAGGATCCGGAGGCCTATGCGCTGTCGGTGCTCGGCTTCCTCGACATCGACATCAGGCCGATCCTTCCCAACATCTCCTGCCCGGTCCTGCTCATCCCGGGCGGCCAGGACGTGCTGATGCCAGCCGACAGCGCGGAAGTGATCTCCTCGCTCGTGCCCCAGGCCGAGGTGGTGCGCTTCGAGGACGTCGCGCATTTCATCCCGTTCCAGGCGCCGGAGCGCTTCGTCGCCGAACTGCGGCGGTTCGCGGCGAAATTGGTGGCTTGAGCACGGCGGTTGAACCGTCCCCTGGCGCAATCTCTTCGGCGTCCGCCTGGGCAGTCGTTTTGGCTATTCCGGTACGCTTGGCTATGCCGGTACGTATGTCAGCTTGATCACGTCAGGGCCGATGCGATCGCTCGACGTGAGGCGTAATCGGGGTCGTGCCTTGGCGAAAAACGGCGTTCCGCCGCCGAGCACGACGGGATGGATGTACACGCGATACTCGTCTACCAGGCCGAGTTCGGTCAGGCTTCCCGCCAACTCCGGTCCGGAAACCTCCATCTCTCCATCGAGTTGACGTTTCAACCCGCGGATCGTCGCTGCGATATCATCCGCGACAAGGGTGGCGTTCGGACCGACCGATTTCAGTGAACGCGACACGACCCACTTCGGCTGGTCGCGCCAGACCCTCGCATAGTCGCGTTCTGCGTCGTTCCACTCCGGACGATCTTCGTCCCAATACCGCATCACCTCGTACATGCGCCGTCCGTACACGGTGCCCGCCATGCTGCGCACGTCCTCGATGAAATGACGAAAAAGCACGGGATCGGGTGCGAAGGCCATATGGTCGACGTAGCCGTCCAGCGACATGTTCAATGCGTATACGAGCTTCGCCACAGGGGATTTTCTCCTCGCCGTCTCCCTGAAGTCTTCGAGGGTAGGTGGAAACGCCCCGGGCGACAATCGGGCACCTGCCCGCGGTCAACTCCGCGGGCAACGATCAACAGGCCTCTGGGCTAGAGGTTCGCCAGTTCCCGCTTGAAGACTTGCGCGAGGAAATCGACGAAAAGCCGCAGCTTGAAGGATGTCTGGCGACTGGCCGGAAACACCGCGTAGACGCCGTTCTCGAAGTCCACGTGGCTGACCTTGTAGCCGGGCAGCAGGCGCACGAGCTGGCCATCGGCGAGTTCGCGGTGCACCGCCCAGTCCGGAAGCAGCGCGATGCCGACGTCGGCCTTGGCCAGTACCACCAGCGCGTAGCCGAAATCCGTCTGCACGGAGCCGCGCACCGGTACCTCGTCGATGCGCTTTTCGGCGTCCATGAAGCGCCAGACCGTCGTGCCGAGGTTGATCCGGTAGGTCAGGCAATTGTGGTCGCGCAGGTCCTGCGGCGAGTAGATCGGAGGCCGATCCTTGAGATAGGCCCGGGTGGCGACCGCGACCCGTTCGCTGCCGGTGAGCTTTCGGGCGATCAGCGAGGAATCCTCGAGTTTGCCGATGCGGATGTCGACGTCGACGCCCTGGTCCATCACCGGGGCGATGTTGTTGGATAAAACGATGTCGATCCGGATGTCGGGATACTGCGCCATGAATTCATGCAGATGAGGCAGGATGATCAGCTGTCCCACGAGCATGCGCGTATGCACGCGCAGCACCCCCTCCGGCTTGGTCTGGAGCTGGGTGACGCTGCGGTTGGCCTCCGCCAGCTGCTGCAGGATCTGCTCGACCTGCGCATAGTAGAGTTCGCCTGCCTCCGTCAGTGCCAGGGCGCGGCTCGAGCGCTTCAGGAGCTGCGTGCCGAGTTGCTCCTCGAGCGAGGTGATATGGCGCGAGATCGAGGCCGGGGAACTCCCGAGCAGCCGCCCCGCGCCCGAGAGACTGCCCTGCTGGACAGCGCTGACGAAGGACCGCAAGGTCTGTACCCATTCCATTTCAGCCGTCCGAAGCCTGCATTCCGTTTGAGGTCAGCTACAATATCCCGGTTATCTTTTCAATTTCCGAAAAGATAGCCTGTGCCCACTGTGCGTTCAGGCGTTGTTGGCAGCGTGTTAGGTCTGCGTGCGCAAGCCGCCGGGGAGCGGCGGCGAGGTGGAGGACACGAGTATGGCGACAGGCGGCGTTGTGAGCGATCTCGACAAGGGCGACGTGCTCGGTCCGGTCGAATACACGCTGAGCCCATTCGTGGTGCGCGAGTACTCGCATGCGGTCGAGATGCACCACCCCTGCTTCCAGGGGCGCGAGGGCGATCTCGTCATGCCGCCCACGCTGATCCACCTCGACAAGCTGCGCCTCTATAAGCACGCCTGTCCGGGCGGAACGGGTCCCAGCGCCCGCATCCATTTCGAATACAACGTGGAGGTGTTCGAGCCGGTCCGCGTCGGTGACCGCCTGAGCGTGCGCGGCGAGATCACGGACCGCTACCAGAAGAACGGCCGCGACTACGTGGTGCTCCAGATGGAACTGACCAACGTTGCGACCGGCCGTCTCGTGGTGCGCTACGTCGATCGGGTGATTCTGGCCTATCGCTCCGCCGAAAAAGCCGCGTGAGGAGAACCGAGATGCACGCCGAAAAGCTCGAGCCGGGTTCGGAGTTCTCGCTGCCGCCGCGTCCGATGACGCGCGAGCGCATGCGCTGGTACGTCGATGCGCAGCCTACCATCGCCGCAGACGACGGCAGGATCCACACCCAGGAACCCACCATCCACGACGACGACGAGTATGCGCGCAAGCAGGGGCTGCCGGGCATCATCGCCGACGGGATGATATCCACCAACTGGATCCTTGGCCTTTTGATCGACGTCTACGGCCCAGACGTGGCGGGCCGCTGCAAGCTGCGGACGAAGTACGTCGCGCCGATCTACGAGGACCAGATCGTCGTCACGCGCGCCCGCGTCACCGCGGTGGAGCCGTCGGGCGAGGGGAAGGCCTGCCGACTGGACGTCTGGTGCGAGGACGACGCCGGAACCAAGCTGACGACTGGCGAAGCCACGGTGTTCGTCTGATGCCGCGCACCGGCACGAGCGAATGACGACTGCCGCCGGGAATGTCAAATGAGTGAGGTTCTTCAGGGTATCCGCGTCCTCGACCTGTCGCGCATTTTCGCGGGACCGGATTCGGCCCAGATGCTGGGCGATCTGGGCGCGGACGTGATCAAGGTCGAAAGTCCCAAGGGCGGTGACGAATGCCGCTATCTGGGCGTGACCAAGGAGGAACTCGAAAAGATCGGCGCGCCGAGCCCGTCCTTCCGCTCCTTCAACCGCAACAAGCGCTCGATCGTTCTCGATCTGGCGACCGACACCGGGCGCGACGCGGTGCGACGCCTGATGCTGCGGTCGGACGTCGTGCTGAACAACTTTCGGCCGGGCACCATGGAGCGCTGGGGCATCGGCTACGACGATCTCTGCGCCGAGCATCCCGGAATGATCTATTGCGACTTCCACGCCTACGGGCCGGTCGGGCCGCTCGCCGACATCGGCGCCAACGATCTCGCGCTGCAGGCGCATTCCGGCCTGATGAGCATCACCGGCGAGGAGGGCGGGCCACCGGCGCGGGCAGGCAGCGCCATCGTCGACCTGCACGCGAGCCTCGCGATCGTCAGCGGCGTGCTCGCCGCGCTGTTCCACCGCGAGCGCACGGGTGAGGGGCAGCGGCTCGACACGTCCCTGCTGCTCTCATCCGCGCATCTGATGAGCTATTTCTACCAGGACTACTGGCTGACCGGAAACGAGCACAAGCGAATGGGCACCGCCAATCATCTGAGCGTGCCCAACCAGGCCTTCCCCGCCAATGACGGTTACGTCGTCATCATCGCCCCGTCCGACGAGATGTGGCGGCGGCTCGCCGCCGCGCTCGATCCCGAGACGCTCGGCGTGGAGGCCTTCAGGACGGCCTCGGAACGGCTGCGCCTGCGCAAGGACGTGGTCGAAGCGATATCGGCCGTTACGCGCCGCCTCGGCAAGCACGAGATCCACGACAAGCTGAGCCGTGCGAAGGTGAACGTGTCGATCGTCAACGGCATCGCCGAGGCAACCGAGCATCCGCAACTCGAGGCCGTAGGAGGCATCTTCCACCACGGCGACGGGGAGCGCTATGTCGGGACGCCGTTCCGGCTGCATAAATCGCCAGGCCGGATGAGCCGCGGCTATCCCGGGCTGGGCGAGCACTCGGCCGAGATACTTTCGGAAGCGGGCTTCTCCGAGGCGGAGATCGAGGAACTGTCGGGAGTGCGGAAATGAACGCAGCCGCGGGTGGGGCGTCGGGTCTCGACGCCATGATGCGCGCGCGCAGCGTCGCCGTGATCGGGGCCTCCTCGGACGCGGTGAAGATCGGCGGCAAGCCGGTTGCGCTGATGAAGGAGCATTTCCAGGGCTCCATCGTGCCAATCAACCCGAACCGGCCCGAGATCCTCGGATTGAAGGCCGCGAAGAGCATTTCCGACCTCGATGAGATGCCGGACCTCGCCGTCGTGGCGGTCGGAGCCAAGCTCGCGGAAGGCGCCATCGAGGAATGCCTTCAGGCGGGTGTGCGCTCGATCGTACTCTTCAGCGCCGGCTTCGGCGAGATCGACGAGGCCGGGCGCGAGGCACAGGAGCGCATCGCCGCTACGTGCCGCGCCGCCGGCGCGCGGCTGCTCGGCCCCAACAGCCTCGGCCTCATCAACTTTCACACCGGTCTCTACGCCACGTTCTCGGCCGCGCTCGACAACGTCTGGCCGCGCAAGGGCACGGTCGGCATCGCCAGCCAGAGCGGCGCGGTCGGCACCTACATCATGGCGCTCGCGGCGGAGGCCGGTATCGGCTTCAGCCACTTCATCGCCACCGGCAACGAGGCCGACGTGGACGTCGCCGACTGCATCGAATGGCTGGCGGGCGACGCCGACACCCGCGTCATCGTCGCCTACATGGAAGGCTGCCGCGACGGCGAGCGCCTGAAGCGCGCGCTGGAGGCAGCAAGGCTTGCGCGCAAGCCGGTCATCGCCATCAAGCCCGGTTCCAGCGAGCAGGGGCTGGCCGCCGTCAAGTCGCACACCGGGTCGCTCGCCGGATCGAAGCAGGTGTTCGATGCGGTGCTCGCCGCATACGGCGCCTGGTCGGCCCACACCATCGAGGAGGCAGTCGACATCGCGCTCGCGGCCAGTACGGGAAAGCTGCCGGCCGGTGAAGACGCGATCATCATCACCCCGTCGGGCGGTGTCGGCATCATGATGGCCGACGCCTGCGCCGAGGCGAACATCGCTCTGCCGCCGCTCGACACAACCGCTGCCGAAGAGATCAGGGCGCTGCTGCCGCTCGCCAGCACCGGCAATCCGGTCGACACGACCGCGCAGGTCTCCAACGATATCCGCCTCTACGGCCAGGTGATCGACATCGTTGCCACCCGCGCCGACGTGCCGATCCTCTTCATCTTCATGGCCCACATGGGCAAGACGCCCTCGGTCACCGACGTGCTCAAACCCATGCTGCGCGAGGTGGCGAAAAACCATCCCGACCGCGTCATGGCGATCGTCACCCGTGCGGCGGCCGATTTCCGCGCCGAAATGACCGATGCGGGCTTCATCGTGTTCGAGGATCCGAACCGGGCAGTCACAGCGGTCTCTGCCCTGACGCATTTCGCCCGCCACTTCGCCCGACCCGCGCGTCACCAGGACGCGGGTTCCGCCACGGACCAGGCCACCCTCGCAAAGGCCGCGGCCGATCCCGCCTCCGGCGCTGCGCTTCTCGCCGCGCTCGGCATCCCGGATCTCCCGTCGAGGCTCGCCGAAACCGTCGAGGCGGCGGTCGCGTGTGCCGGGGAAATCGGCTGGCCTGTCGTCCTCAAGATTTCCTCGCCCGACATCCAGCACAAGACCGAGGTCGGCGGCGTCGTCCTTTCGATCCGCGACGAAGCTGCGCTCCGGGACGCCTGGGCGCGCATGATGGCCGACGTGCGCCGCCATGCGCCGGACGCGCGGATATCGGGCGCGACGATCGCGCCGATGCTGACCGGCGGCATCGAGACGATCGTCGGCTCGCAGAACGATCCGGACTTCGGCCCCGTCGTCATGTTCGGCCTCGGCGGCACGATGGCCGAGGCGCTCAAGGACGTCGTCTTCGCACCGGCCCCGGTCGATACCGAACAGGCGCAAGAGATGATCGGCGCGATCCGGGGCAGCGCCCTGTTCGATGGCTGGCGCGGCGCTCCGCCCGCCGACCGCGAGGCGTTGGCGCAGGCGATCGTGGCGGTCTCACGCTTCGCCGCCGCCAACCGCGATACGGTGGAAAGCCTGGAGGTCAACCCTTTCGTGGCGCTTCCCAAGGGCGGCACGTCTCTCGATATGCTGCTTCAACTGCGCACCCCCGGCTAAGCCCATGGTCGACGTCTCCTTCACCCCCGAGCAGAACGCCTTCCGGATGCGCCTGCGCGGCTGGCTGGCGGAAAACCTTCCGCCCGACTGGGGCGGGCCGCGCTTCATGGGGCCGGACGACGATGCCGAGAACGCCCCCTTCCAGACCGACTGGGAGCGCCGGCTCTACGCCGCGGGCTACCAGGGCATCCACTGGCCGAAGGCCTATGGCGGTCAGGGCCTGACGCTCGTCGAACACCTCATCGCATCGGAGGAACTCGGCCGCGTCTCGGCGCCGGAAGGCATCAACACGCTCGGCAAGGAACTCGTCGGCCCGATCGTTCTCGCGCTCGGCACGGAGGAGCAGAAGAAGACCGTCATCCCGCGCATGCTACGGCTGGACGACATCTGGTGCCAAGGCTTTTCCGAGCCCGACGCCGGCTCCGACCTCGCGGGCCTCCGGACGCGCGCCGTGCGCGACGGAGACCACTGGGTCGTCAACGGCCAGAAGCTGTGGACCAGCTTCGCGCATCACGCCAACAAGTGCATCCTGCTCGCCCGCACCGATCCGGATGCGCCCAAGCACAAGGGGCTGACGCTCTTCCTCCTCGACATGAAGACACCGGGCGTGACCGTGCGCCCGCTGCGCCAGATCACCGGGCGCAGCGAGTTCAACGAGGTCTTCTTCGACAATGTGCGCATCCCGCTCGACGCGCATCTGGGCGCCGTCAACGAAGGCTGGAACGCGGCCGTGGGCGTGCTCGGCTTCGAGAGGGCAACGGCGCGATTCTACCGCCAGTCGCGCTTCACCGCAGAATTCCTCCAGCTGATCGCCAGCCTGAAGCGCCGGTCGGACAAGGCGGCCGACCCCTGGTTCCGCCAGCGCGCAGGGGCGCTGCTTGCCGAACTCAGGATGCACCGGCTCATGAACCTCAAGGTCGCAAGCCGCGTCGTCAACGGCTGCGAGATCGGCTCGGAAGCGAGCGTGGTGAAGCTGTTCTGGAGCGAGATGCACCAGCGTATCATGGATTTCGCGTCAGAGATCTTCGCAGAGGATTTCGTGCTCGACCTGCCGGAAGCCGAGCGGTTCCGCTTCCTCTATATGCACATCCGCGCCGAGACGATCTACGCCGGCACCTCCGAGGTCCAGCGCAACATCATCGGCGAGCGCATGCTCGGGCTGGGGAGGTGACGATGCACTTCGACTTCTCCTTCGAGCAACGCACACTCGCCGAAAGCGTCGCCAAGATCCTCAAATCCTTTCCGCCGGTAACCCAGGCCGCGCCGTATCCCTATGATGCCGGCCAACCAATGAAGGCGCTCGCCGCGCTCGGCCTGTTCGGGGAGGGCGAGGAGGGTTCGCCGCTGGGACATACTGACGCCGTCGCGGTTGCGATGGAGGCAGGCCGGACCATCGTCGCCGCCCCCGTGGTGGAGGCGCTCGCGGTCGCCGTCGCCCTTTCTGGCAGTCGTCCCGACATCGCGTCGCGCCTCGCCGCCGGCGAGGTCCCCGGCGTGGCGGTGAGTGGTGGCATCGAGAGGATCGGCGGAGAACTTTCCGGCGAGGCGATCGTCCCGCACGGGGCTGCCGCTGGCTTCCTGCTCCTTCCCGTCGCGGGGGAGGGCGCGCGCGACTGGATCCTGGTCGAACCGGGCGATGTCGAGGCCGCTCCCGTGGAGACGACGGACATCACGTCGGGCGCCGCCCGGCTGAAAATCTCCGGACTGCCTGCCCCGGCAGCAGGCAATGGAGCGGACGGCATGGACCGTGCGCTGCGTCTCTTCGCGCTGGCCGAGATCGTCGGCGCGGCCGATGCCTGCCTGGAACGCACCGTCGCCTACATCTCCGAGCGCAAGCAGTTCGGAAAGCCGATCGGCTCGAACCAGGCGGTCAAGCACATGGCCGCCGACTGCGCGGTGTCGCTCGAAGCCATGAAGGCCGCGGTCGAATATGCCGGCTGGGCGCTCGACGAGGCGCAGGAGGACACCGCGGCGGCGGAAGAGGCCTCGCTGGCGCTCCTGTCGGCCGCCTCCTACGTGGGCGAGCACGGCCGCCGCGTCGCCGAGCGCTGCGTCCAGATGCATGGCGGCATCGCCTTCACCTGGGATTACGGCCTGCACCTGCCGCTGCGGCGCATTCTCTTCCGTACCGCGACGCTGGCGCGGATGAGGGACGGACGCGAAGGGCTCGCCGCCCATCTTCTCGACTGAGGGAGGTCAGACCATGGACGTATCCGAAAAGGCAGCCTTGAAGGAGAGGATCATTGCCGCGCGCGGCTACTGGGCGCGCTTCCACGACGTGCTGCTCGAGCGCGCGCCGCAATTCCTCGAAGCCTATATAGCCTTCCAGTCCGGCCCGACCCATTCGGGCGTGTTGCCGAAAAAGCTCTGCGAGTTCGTGTATATCGCCATCGACCTGTCGGTGAACCACATGTACGAGCGCGGCGGCCGCCGACACATGGAATACGCGCTGAAAGCCGGGGCGACGCCGGAGGAGATCCTCCAGGTCATCCTGCTCACCACGGTGCTCGCCGCCCGCCAGCCGATCGATCTCGGCCTGAAGGTGCTGGCCGAGGAGACGGGCGGCACGGATGGTGATCGGATGGACCAGATCGATCCCGATCTCGCGAAGACCTATCGCGGCTACGCGGACGCCGCAGCCTCCGGGCCGCTGTCGGCCAAAGACCGCGAACTCGTCTCGCTCGCGGTCTGCGCCGCGCCCACCGCGCTCTATGAGGACGGGGTGCGCCAGCATATCCGCGCAGCACTCGCCGAGGGCGCGACCCAGCGCGAAATCTACGCGATCCTGCAGCTGTCGGCCGCTCTTTCCGTCCACACCTGCACCATCGGCATTCCCGGTTTCGCGGACGTGCTCGACGGCAAGTTCGTCGAATAGGAGAAGATCATGGCCGTTGTGAACTTCGCCGAGATCAATGGCGCGGCCTGCCGCTACGCCCTCGATGGAGAGGGCGCCCGCACGCTGGTGCTGGTGCACGAACTCGGTGGCAGCCTCGATAGCTGGGGCGGCATGATCCCGCTGCTGCCCGCCGGCTGGCGCATCGTCCGCCACGACCTGCGCGGCGCCGGCATGTCCGAGAAGCGACGCGGCACCAACGATCTCGACGCGCTTGCCGACGACGTCGCCGCTCTGCTCGACCATCTCGGCATCGGCGGCGAAGTCACGATTGCGGGCGCCGCGATGGGCGCCGCCGTCGCCGTGCGCTTCGCGACGCGGCATTCGACGCGCGTCGAACGGCTGGTGCTCATCGGGCCCGCGCTGGGCGTTCCGGCCGAAAGGCGCGAGGCGGCGCGGGCGCTCACCGACCGCATCGAGGTCGATGGTATGCGCGCCTTGGCCGAGACCGTGCTGCCGCGCGCCTTCCCGGAAGACCTCTGGTCCTCGCCCGATGCCAAGTCGCTGGCCATCGCGCGCTGGCTCGGCGCCGATCCGGAAGGCTATGCCGCCAACTACCGCATCCTCGTCGACCAGGATTTGCGCCCCGAACTCGCCGGTATTGCCTGTCCGACGCTGGTGCTCGCCGGCCGCCACGATCCCTTCGGCCCGCCCGAAGCCGTCGACGCGGGAACCGCCGCGCTGCGAGATCGCACGTTCGCGGCGCTAGAAGGCGGCCATTTCATGTGCATCCAGTCGCCGGGGCTGGTCGCCGAAGCGATCTCGAAGTTTCTCGCCGACTGAAACCGGCGGCCAGTCAGCGTTCGTTGATGGTCGGCGGCGGGCGCGAGAAGACCTCGCCCAGCGCTGTATAGAGGCTTCCGCCTAGGCGTCCGACGGGATCGAGCAGTTCCGGTCTCACGCGCCCGTCGCGCCAGACTTCGGGGGCGATGTGGAGATGCACGATCTCGCCGATCACCAGCATCGACTGGCCAACCGGCACGAACTGCCGGCTCACGCATTCGAAATGCGCCTTCGCGGCGGCCACGCGCGGCGGCTTCACCCGGACCGACGGCGCGGTCTTGAGCCCCGTCAGTTCGAACTCGTCGGTCTGCGGCCGCACCGCCGCCGAGGATTCCACCAGCTGGTCGAGAATGGCGCGATGGGCGATGTTGACGACGAATTCGCCGGTCTCGCGGCAGTTCGCCAGCGTGTCCTTCGTCGTCGGCGAGATGCTGAACAGCACGTGCGGCGGATCGTTCGCCGCGACGTTGAAGAAGGAGAAGGGCGAGAGGTTCGCCACGCCGTCCGCTGCCAGGGTGGAGATCCATCCGATCGGGCGCGGCACCACGAGCCCGGTCAGGATGAAGTTGATGTCGGTCGGCGCCCAGATCTTGGGGTCGACTTCCAGATGCTGGTCCAGGTCCTGCGGCGGTTTTTCGGTCAACGATAATGCTCCGGGACGTCGTTGCGGCTGCCGGTCTTCGACCGGACGCGCGCGTGGGTCAACCTGTTGCCGGTGAAAGCGTGTTTTTCGCCTCGTGCGGGTGATCTCCACCGCGCGCGGTGCTTGAGTGGCGGCACGTCCAGAAACTTACACCCGAAGCGGAGGGCCGGACATGGCCGAGATCCTGTATTCGAAACTGTCGCCCTATGCTGCCAAGGCGCGAATGGCGGTCCTTCACGTCGGCTTCCCCGCGACGTCGCGCGCCATCGACGCCTTTCAGCCGACTTCGGAATTCCTCGAGGCGAACCCGCTCGGCAAGGTGCCGGTCTTCCTGCTGGACGACGGCCGCACCCTCCACGACAGCCGGGTCATCATGCGCTTCCTCGACATGTGGTCCCGCGGAAAACTCTATCCCGCGGATCCGGATCGGCTGATCGAGGTGGCCCAATTCGAATCGCTCTGTGACGGCGTCTGCGACTGCCTCCAGGCGATCATGTTCGAGAAGCGCTACCGTCCGGAAGACAAGATGTTCCAGGGCTGGATCGACCGCCAGTGGGAAAAGGCGACGCGCACGCTCGATCGGCTGGAAACGGAAGTCCCCGACCTCGCACCCGACGCCGCTACCCTCGCCCTGCGCGGCATGCTCGGCTACCTGTCGATTCGCTTTGAGGGTGAGTGGGAAGAGTCACACCCCGCCCTGGCGACGTGGACCGACCGGTTCGACCGGGCCAACCCGGAAGTCTCGACGGCGGCGCCGGGCATGGGGTGAGATGACGAGAACCGGGCGTAGGATCCGGACGGCCCCGATCTGCGTCGAACCCGGCGAATAGCTCGCATACAGCAGCCGACCCCCGATTTCTGCCCCCCTTGACGCAGCCGTCGGTATGGACGGTCCCGGTGTGCCGAGGATCTCGGTCAGTTCGCAAGCAGAGAGCACCACGAATGTGAGGACGACCGTACCGCGGCCCACAGGGGGCCGACTGGGGGCCCGCAACCCTGGCACGCTGTCACCTCCGGGAAATTTGTCCTCATCGGCATCCAGACCTGACGGACGATGGGAACGGCCCTGGGTCAGACCACCTCGAAGACGTCGACGCGACCAGAACGTCCGCGTATCGCGACCACTCCCATAGGGCGGAGGTGGACCGACGGGTCGACTGCAAGCGCCGTGGCCGCGCTGGCTGCGATCTCGATGCCGAGTTCCTTCGCCGTGCCGACCAGCCGGCTCGCAAGGTTTACCGTATCGCCGATCGCCGTGTAGCTCAGGCGTTCCGCGGAGCCGACGTTCCCCACCAGCGCGGTCCCGGTGTTGATCCCAATCCGGACGCGCGGCGTGGCAGACCCGGGATCGCGCCGCGGCATCCGGTCGCGAATGCTCGCAGCCGCCCGGCAGGCGCGCATCGCGTGGTCGTGAACCGGGTTCGGCGCGTTCCAGATCGCCATGACGGCATCGCCGATGAACTTGTCGACAGTGCCGCCCTCCCGATGAACCGCCTCGACCGCGATGGTCAGGAATTCGGTTAGGAACGGCTCGACGTCCGGTCCCAGCCGCTCGGTCAGTTCGGTGAAATTCGGCATGTCGGCGAACATCACCGTCACCTCGCGCAGTGTCCCGCCGGGCCGGGGGTCGATGCCGCCCTCCACGAGCGGCCTGACGATGTCGAGCGGCATGTAGCGAGCGAACGCGGCCAGCCCGCCCGCCATGTTCCTGAGCGCGATCGAGAAGTCGTTGAGCTCGGCCAGAAGCGTCGGCCGATGTTCGATTGCCGAGAGCGCGAAGCGCTCGACCTTCTGCAGTTCCCCCGCGAGTCGCGCCACCGGCCAGGTGAGGAACACCGTCGCAAACAGCACCGCGCTTCCGGCCGCCAGCGCCACGAGGACGAGCACGACGATCGTGATGCGCCGGCTGTTGCGATCGATCTCGGCCGTGTAGCGCGAGCGTGGCGTGACGGTGACAACCCGCCAGCCGTCGAAGGGAAGTGCTGCCACGGAGACGTGGACCGGTCCGGCTGCGCCGGCATTGACGACGGTGCGGATCGCACTGTCGGAACTGTGCGACAGCACGCCATCGGCCGCATGCGCCAAGGCGTCTTCGGCGGGAAAATCGGCGAGCCGTGCGGCCAGCGAGCGCTCGGATTCCGAGGAAGCGAGCACTGTCCCGTCCCCGCCGAGAACGTGGATCTCGCCCATGCCGGTGACGTTCAATCTTGCAAGGACACCGGACAGCCGATCGAGGGGGATCGCGACCATGACCACGCCTGCGAATTCGCCGCGGACTTCCACGCGTTTCGCGGCGACGATGGAGGGCTCGAAGCCGGCCGCGAGGACGTCGGCCATGGTCCAGATCGGCTGATCGGTCGCAGAGCCCTTCCGGTACCACGGCGAGCCCGCCGGAACGTAGGTGGCAGCGCCCTTCTGCCGTTCGAGAAAGAAAATGTCGCCCGGTAACGGACGATAGACGTCGCGCCGCAGCGGCCGCCCTCCGTCTGGGCCGGCAGCGCCGATCTCGATCATCTCGATGTTGCCGTCCGATCGTGCATGCGCGCCGAAGAAGCGGCCGTCGGGAAAGCCGAATCCGATCCAGCCGAACAGAGGGTGTGACCGCAGAAGCGGAAGAAACAGGAATTCGCGCTTGGCTTCGTCATCGGCCGTGATCGTCCGCTGGAACAGCACCGATCTGACGATTTCCGCCGAGGCTTCGGCGGCGGCGAAGCTGCTCTCGAGTTCGCGCCGCACAGCGTCCACGCTGGATGATTCCAGCGCCGCGACCACGCCGTCGACGTTCCGGTCTGCGGTCCCGCGCCACAGGAACTGGACGGTGAAGGCCGTCGACAGGATCGCGAGCAGGAGCAGCGCTGTGAGGGCATGCCCGAGCCGCACCCGCGGCATGCGGAAGGCATGGGGACGGCGCGGCATCCGCTTACTGCGGCTGCTCCGGTCGTTCGACGATGAGACGTGCGCTGCGGTCGAAGGTTGCATAGGCCCAGGCCCAATCCAGGAAGACGACGATGCGGTTGCGAAAGCCGATCAGGAACCAGAGGTGGGCGAAGCTCCAGGCCAGCCATGCGAATGTTCCAGAAAGTCGGATGCGGCCGAAATCGGCGACGGCCGCCTTGCGGCCGATCGTGGCGAGGTTCCCGTCATCGCGGTAGGCAAAGGGCGGCACGCGGCGTCCTCGCAGTCCGGCGATGATCCGCCGGGCGACGTCGCGTCCCATCTGTTTGGCTGCAGGCGCGACGCCAGGGACGGGACGGCCGTCCGGCCCTCGAACGTTGGCGGTGTCGCCGATGGCGAAGATCTCGGGGTGACCGGGGATCGAGAGGTCGGCGGAAACCATTACGCGGCCGGCGCGATCGGCGGCCGCGCCGATCCAATCCGCTGCAGGCGAAGCCATGACGCCCGCGGCCCACACTTTCGTCGCCGCCTGGATCCGTTCTCCCGAGTGCAGGGTCACCCCTTCCTCGTCCATCGCGGCGACGGCATCGCCAAGCCGCACGATCACTCCGAGCGCCTGCAACTGGGCCTGCGCCGCTTGCGACAGGCCAGCCGGGAAGCTCGGCAGAACACGGTCGCCTGCTTCCACGAGGACGATCCGGGTTTCGGCGATATCGATGTTGCGGAAGTCGCTTGCAAGCGCCTTGCGGGCGAGCTCGGCGATTGCGCCGGCCATTTCCACGCCGGTCGGGCCGCCGCCCACGACGACGAAGGTCATCAGGCGCTGCCGCTCGGCGCCGCGATCACCGACCTCGGCCTTCTCGAAGGCGGTGAGAATACGCGCACGCAGCGCCGTTGCATCGCCGATCGTCTTCAGTCCGGGTGCGAACGCTTCCCAGCCATCATGGCCGAAATAGGCGTGGCGGGCACCGGTCGCGAGAACGAGAACGTCGTAGGACAGGGTTCGCGTGCAGGTCGTCACCGTCCGCGCCCGCGGATCGATCGATTGCACGGTCTCCATGTAGACGGTCGCGTTCTTCTGCCCCGACAGGATGCGGCGGATCGGGGTCGCGATCTGCGCCGGCGACAGCCCCGCCGTCGCCACCTGATAGAGGAGCGGCTGGAACAGATGGTGGTTGCGCCGATCCACGAGGGCGACCTCGACGGGCGCCTTCCTGAGCTCGATCGCCGCGTTGAGGCCGCCGAAGCCGCCCCCGATGATCACGATGCGCGGCTTTCGTCCGATCGCGCGGTCCACGCGCGCAGATGCGCGCTCGATCGCAGGAACTGGAGCCGCCGCGTCCGCATCAAGGCGCAACATGGTCACCTCCGGGAAAGGACGCGCGCGGCGATCGCGTCGATCGAAACCGCACCCGCACCGCGCACGAGGATCAGGGCGAGAAGTGCGAACCAAAGAAGGTGATCGCCCCAGTTCTCCGGAAAGACGAAAAGCTGGATGGTTGCCACCACCCCGATGAGCATCAGGGCGCCGAAGCGGGCGAAGAGGCCGAGCGCCAGCATCACCGATCCGGCGAGCTCGGCCGCCGTTCCCAGCACAGCGGCAATGTCCGGGTCGATGAGCGGCAGAGCGTACTCATAGGCGAAGAGCTGCCGCGTGACTTCCCAGGAAGCGAGCTTCGTCTGCGCCGAGTTCCAGAACACGTGGGCGACGGCAATGCGGCCCGTGAGCTGGACGGCCCAGAATGGAACGCGTTCGGGAAGCCGGGCGTATGTCGAAAGGCGTGCGGTCAAGGGTGCGTGAGACATGCGAATTTCAGCGGTGGTCATGAAAGCCTCCATGGATTGCGGAAAGGTCGGTTCCTTGCGTGATTGCGGTGACCAGCCCGTCGGAGAAGAGCCGGAACAGGCCGGCGCCAAGGTCGAATCCCGGTTCTTGCGCAAGCGCGCGTTCGGCGGCGCGGATCAGTCCCTGGCCGTGTGCGAGGGCGTGCCGTAGGGCAAACTCCGCCGCGCCGAGCAACTGGAAGCCGACACGGTCCCCTCTGCGCCAGACGGCGATTCGTTCGGACCCGGTTCCCGACGTCACCGCGGGATCGGCGGTGGCATCGTCCTGGTGGGCCGTCCATATCGAAAGAGCGGGCCGGTGGCAGAACAGCATCCGCAAGGATGGCTGCAGCCGTATGTCCGGTGCGGTCACCCTCATGGCGGCCGCGATCGAGGCGACCGGACAGGACGGCAGGACCGGCGCGTCGAGGGCCTCGGCGATCGCCCATTCGAGCCGCGCGGTCTCCGAGACGAAGGGCATCCGCTCGAGCCCTTCGAAGGTTCGGAGGAAGCGAGGAAACTCGGCGCCGTAGCGGACGAGCCGCGGCTCGACCGGCGGGAGATGGTGGATGAAGGCCGAGGCCGCGCGGCGGAAAGGACGCTCGCCGGCGAGCCGGACTGTCACCGGGAACACGCTCATCAGGGTCGCGGTCAGCGAGGAGACGGTGTTGTTGCGGTAGATGCGCATGCGCGCGACGGGATCGGCGCGGCCGGCCCAGAGCAGGCGGGCAATGCCTGCGGCATCCCCGGTGAGGACGGCGCCGGCGACGCGGCGCTGGAGCGTTTCAAGCGGCAGCACGGCGAACCCTCCCCATAGTCTCCCTGATCGGCCATGCGGCCGGGCGGATGGTCTGGAATGCGGTGAGGACCGGCAGGCGCACGGGGCTCGCCGCGAAGGGATTGTCGACGCACGCTGTCCACGACGGCGCGGGACGAGGCGCGGGTCTGCGGTTGCCGCGACGGGCCTCGAAGGCGATCGTCTCCATCAGGAGATCCGCCCACATGGCTTCTCCTAGCAGGACTTCCAGCGACGGCAGTGCGCTGTCCCACTCGATTAGTGTCGGGCGAGGGCCGGTCCGTCCGATGACGTGTGCATAGAGCGACCAAACGACCGGCGGAACGCGCGAGCCGTGATCGTCGATCAGGACGAGACCGAAATCGGTGTCCTTCCGGGCGTGTCCGGCGAGGTGGATTTCGCCGACCGCATCCATGGGGAGCTGCTCGAGAAAGGCGAGCGCGTCGAAATCGAGGTTTTTTGCCGAGACGTGGACGTTGTTGACGTCGAGCAGCAGGCAGCAACCCGTTCGCTTGACCAGTTCGGCCAGGAACTCGGCTTCGCTCATGGTCGATCCTTCCAGAGCGACATAGGCCGACAGGTTCTCGACCAGGATACGGCGGCCGAGCGTCTCCTGCACCAGGTCGAGGTTGCGGGCCACGATGGCGAGCGCCTCCTCGTCGTAGCGGAGCGGCAGGAGGTCGTTGAGGAACGCGCCGCCGGCCCGCGACCAGGCCAGGTGTTCTGAGACCAGTGCCGGCTGGAACCGGTCGCAGACGGCGCGCAGGCGGCCGAGGTGCCGACGATCGATGCCCGTGGCGCTGCCGAGCGAGAGTCCGACGCCGTGGACCGACAGCGGATAGGTCTCGCAAAGGCGTTCGAGGGCGGCGACGGCAGGCCCGTCGCCCATGTAGTTTTCGGCATGGATCTCGAGCCATCCCGCGGACGGACGACGGCTCAGCATTTCCCCGATATGGGGCGAGCGCAGGCCGATGCCGGCAGCGGCGGGGATCGAGAGGGGGATGGGCTGCTTCGGCATGGGATGTCCTCCTGGGGATGGCTCGAGAAACCGGTTCAGCTCTTCGGCTGATTGCTGCCGCCGGTCAGCTTGCCGCAGGTGCCGGCGGGCAAGTAGATCCAGGCGTCGACCTGGTCGTCCGCGGTCGAGGTGCCGGCGCAGGAATGCGTGGCGGTCTGGCAGTCGTTCTGCCCGGCCTTCACGACGCCGTAGCACTTCTCGAACTTGAAGCTCGGCTGCTCGGCAGGGCCGGCGAAAGCCGACGCGGCCGAAAGGGTGGCGGCCGCCGCGAATGCGGTGCCGATGATCGTCTTGGTGTCCAGCATGGTCTGCTCCGTTCGTTGGAAAAGGCGGGTTTGATGTCCCGTCAGGAAGACTTTCGTCGATCGCCGATCCGAACTGAAATGCCGCCTCGTCATCGTTTCGATAGGCGCGCCCTATCCGCTTCCACACGCGGAAAGGCCCTCCGGGATGGCGGTCCCGGAGGGCCTCTCAGAGCGGGCGCCAGGCGGCCGGCGCACCGCCGTCAGAGGTAGCGCGCCTCGATGTCGACGCTCGACCGCTGGCCGATGGCGTCATGGTTGCCGCGCAGCCATTCGTCCGCGCGCTCCCGGCCGCGATCGCGCAGATCGGTAAGCGCCTCCCAGTCGGCATTGAGCTTGCTCGCCACCGACAGCTTGCGCATCGCTTCGTCGTCGGAGATGCCGTGGACGAAGATCCGCTTCAGATCCATCGCGCCCGCGGCCTTCATGTCGATCAGCTTGGTGACGAAGGCGATGGCGCGCATTTCGCGCAGCAGCGACGAGTTGAAGCTGATCTCGTTGATGCGGTTGAGGATTTCGGTTGCGGTCTTGGGTACTTCCTCGCGCTCGATCGGGTTGATGTGAACGATCAGCACGTCCGGTGACGCAGAGGAATAGATCAGCGGGAAGATCGCCGGGTTGCCCATGTACCCGCCGTCCCAAAAAGCCTCTCCGTCGATTTCCACGGCCTGGAACAGGAACGGCAGGCATGCCGAGGCCATGATCGCATCGATCGAGATCGCATCGTTGTCGAAGACCTTTACCTTTCCGGTGCGGACGTTCGTGGCGCAGATGTGGAGCTTGATCGAGCAACGCGACTTGCGGATCGCGTCGACGTCGACTGAATCTTCGAGCACGCGGCGCAGCGGATTGAAGTTGAGCGGATTGAACTGGTAGGGCGACATCAGCCGGGTGACGAGGTCGAAGACGACGAAGGCCGGCGAGTGCTCGAGCGCGCGCGACCCTACGATGCGGTCGAGCGGGCTCGGCTGCAGCGGCCCGAAAGCGGCGGCGTGGCTGACTCGGCGCCAGAAATTCGCCAGCGCTTTCTGCGCGCCGCGGCGGCCGCCTTGGGTCATGCCATAGGCGAGCACCGCCGCGTTCATCGCGCCGGCGCTTGTCGCCACCACGCCTTCGAAAGACAGATGGTCTTCGTCGAGCAGCCGGTCGAGCACGCCCCAGGTAAAGGCCCCGTGCGCTCCGCCGCCCTGGAGGGCGAGGTTGAGCGTCTTCGGTTCCTGAATGACGGATACGGCAATCGTCCCCATCGGTTCGATCGCCTCTTGTTTTGCATGCATGTTCATGACCGTTTTCTCCCTGGCCTTATGAGACGGCGACTGACCTCAGTGCGCGGTCCAGCCGCCGTCCACCGGCAGGGCCGTCCCGGTGATGGACGAGGCTTCCTCGCCACAGAGGAAGACCGTCAGCGCGCCCATCTCCTCCACGGAGGCGAAGCGGCGCGTCGGCTGGTTCTTCAGGAAAACGTCGCGGATTACCTCGTCGCGGCCGATCCCGTGCGACTTCGCCTGGTCGTCGATCTGCTTTTCGACGAGGGGGGTCCACACATAGCCTGGGCAGATGGCGTTGCAGGTGATGCCGCTTTCGGCACCTTCGAGCGCCACGACCTTCGTCAGGCCGACGAGGCCGTGCTTGGCCGCCACATAGGCCGACTTGAACGGCGAGGCGATCAGTCCATGCGCCGAAGCGATGTTGACGATGCGCCCGAAACCACGCTGCCGCATGGGTTCGAACGTGGCCTGGATCAGGTGGAAGGCCGAAGACAGGTCGATCGCCAGGATCGCGTCCCACTTCGCGGGCGGAAACTCCGCTATGGGGGCGACGTGCTGGATACCGGCGTTGTTGACGACGATGTCGACCTGGCCGAACCGGGCGCTCGCCCGTTCCGCCAGACGCCGGATGGCTGCGGCATCGCTCATGTCCGCTCCGTCATAGGCGACGTCGACATCGTTGGCATCGGCGAGAGCGGTCCGGGTTTCCTCGATCTGCATGGGATCGCCGAACCCGTTTAGCATGACGGCAGCACCGGCACGGGCCAGCGCCTCGGCAATTCCCAGACCGATACCGCTGGTCGAACCGGTGACGATGGCGCTACGGCCTTCGAGCGGGCGACGCCCGGTCGCACGTTCGAGCGCCGCTTTGGCAAGAGTAAGCATCTTGGGTCTCCGTGAGAGTATCCGGCCCCGATGGCCGCTGCTCACAGACTGCGAGAATGCCTCTCAACAGGAAAATGCCGCCGTGCTATGAATTCGATGCGTGCATTGCATTGGAATGCGCTTGGTCGTGCGCGCAGGGTTCGGCCATGGACATTCACCACATCAGGTACTTCCTTGCCGTCTGCGAAACGCGCAATTTCACGCGTGCGGCAGAGCGCTGCAACGTTACCCAGCCCGCTCTTTCGCGGGCTATCCAGCAGCTCGAGGACGAGGTCGGCGGCCTGCTCTTCCGTCGCGAGCGCAACCTGTCCCATATCACCGATCTGGGCGCGCTCCTGCGCCCGCGTTTCCAGCAGATCCTCGACGAACTGATGGGCGTTCGCCAGGAGGCATCGCGCTTCCTGTGTCTGGAGGACGCCAACCTCAAGGTCGGGATCATGTGCACCATCGGGCCGCGCCGCTTCACCGGGTTGCTCGCCGATTTCCGCATGCGGCACGACGGTGTGCGCCTGCAACTCGTCGAGGGTGTTCCCAGCCGTCTGGCCATGCTCATCGAGAGCGGCGACATCGACGTTGCCCTGATGTCCTCCAACGAGGCCTTCCCGGAGCGTTTCGATGCCCGCCCGCTGTTTCGCGAACGCTTCATGCTGGCGTTCCCGGCCGGTCATCGCTTCACCGACATGGCAGCCATCCCCGTGCGGGAAGTCGGCGGCGAGAACTATCTCCGGCGGCTCAACTGCGAGTATCGCGATCACCTGTCGCATCTTTGCAGTGATCATGGGGCGACGCTTCACATCTCATACGAGAGCGAACGTGAGGACTGGATCCAGAACATGGTCGCTGCCGGACTCGGCATCTGCTTCATTCCCGAGTTTAGCGCCGTCATCCCCGGCCTCCACGTCCGGCCGGTGATCGAGCCGGAGGTGTGGCGCGAGGTTTGCCTCGTGACGATGGCCGGCCGCCGCTTCTCGCCGGCCGTCGCCGCCTTCGTCAGCGCGGTCCGGGCCTATGGCTGGCCATCAGGCACCGCGGCTGTGCCGCACAAGAGCGCAGCCTGACCATCAGCCTCTCCTTCCGTCCCAGTTTCCCACGTGGTTGCGATCGACGCGACGGATGACGCGTGACCGCCGGCGGAGCGATACGCCGCAGGTATCGAAACGAAAGGGACCCGGCATTTCCGCTCTCGATCGCGGCCGGCCACTCTGCTTCGCATGCCCCGCCTGAAGCGCCGGGCACTTCGCGAACGGAGAACACAGACATGAACGCATTCGCCAAACGCAACATCAACCCGCTGAAGCTCGCAGCCGCAGTCGCGATCGCTTCCGCAGCCATCCTCGCCGCCGCACCCGCCGGAGCCGGGGAATGCCCCGCCGACCAGGTGATGGCCGGCGCTACGAAGCCCGGTGCCACCATGCCGGCCGGGGTGACGGACGAGGTGCTCGCCAGCATCGACCTGTCGTCCAAAGGTGCGGAGTGGAAAGGCCACCTGCTGCGCATGCGCAAGCTCGTCGTCCAGCCGGGTGGCGTGGTCCCGTGGCACGAGCATTCCATGCGCCCCGCCAACATCCTGATCGCATCCGGCGCGATCACCGAGTACCGCAGTTCCTGCAAGGTTCCGATCGAGCACGTGGCCGGCGATGTCGCCGTCGAATTCGGCGACCTGGCGCACTGGTGGAAGAACAACGACGCGGCTCCGGCCGTCCTCTACTCGGCAGACATCCTCCCGCCCGAGATGACCGACGATCATACCATGTGATCGGCGCCCGAGCCTCTGCTCCTGCCACCACTTCTCCCGGGCCATCCCCGTTACAACGAACGGGGATGGCGCCTTTTCAATCTGGAGACATCCGATGACGACCCCTTTTCCACCGGCTTCCGGGCGGTTCCGCATGGCGGCGGCGGATGGCTGGCGCTACGGCGTGATCACGCTCATCGCCTTCCTCACGCTGGTCGATCTCTTCGCCGCACAGGCGATCCTGCCGTCGCTCGTCGAAGCGTTCGGCGTCAGCCGGGCGGCAATGGGCTTCGCTGTCAATGCGAGCACCTTCGGCATGGCGTTGGCGAGCCTCGGCGTGGCGTTCTTCGGTCGTTCGATCGATCGGCGAAACGGCATCTGGATCAGCCTCGTCGTGCTCGCCGTTCCCACCTCGCTTCTGGCTTTCACGCACGACCTGACCGTCTTCACCCTGCTGCGCGTGGCCCAGGGGCTCTGCATGGCGACCGCCTTCACGCTGACCATGAGCTACCTGGCCGAGCATTTCGAGCCGCGCGCCACCACCGGCGCGCTGGCGGCCTACGTCACGGGCAACGTGGCGAGCAACTTCTTCGGACGGCTGATGTCCGCCTCGCTGGCGGACACGTTCGGGCTATCGCCGACCTTTCTCGTTTTCGCCGCGCTGAACGTCGCCGGCGGTGTCCTGGTCCTTTCGACGCTGAAGGCGACCGAGCGCATGATGGGCGCTGGCGGCGGCACCACGCCGAGGCGGGACTGGCGGGAATGCCTCGGGAACCCGGCACTGCGATGGTCCTTCCTGATCGGCTTCCTCGTCCTCTTCGTCTTCATCGGCACCTTCACCTACGTGAACTTCCGGCTGACGGCCGACCCGATCGGGCTTTCGCCGATGGCGCTGGGGCTGGTCTATCTCGTTTTCTTACCGTCGATGGTCACCACTCCCCTGGCCGGCCGGCTGTCGGCCGCGAGAGGCCCGTCCGCCGCGATCGTATTCGGCCTCGGCGTGGCCGTTCTGGGCCTCCTGATGGCGCTCTCGCCGGTGCTCGCCGTGGCCTTGCCGGGACTGGCCCTGGTCGCGATCGGGACCTTCCTCGCCCAGGCGGTGGTCACCGGACATGTCGGGCGAACCGCAGGCGGCGCGCGCACCGCCGCGAGCGGGATTTATCTCGCGTCCTACTACGTGGGCGGGCTGGCAGGAGGCGTCGTGCTCGGCCAGGTCTACGACCGGGTCGGCTGGAGCGCCTGCATCGCGGTGCTGGTGGTCGCCACAGCTCTTGCCGCCGCCGCAGGCCTCCGCCTCGGCGCGCGGCCGCTCGCGGATCTTCGCGCCCATGAAAAGCCGGCATGAACACCGAACCCGATCGGCATTGGCGTCACGGGCGCCCGGCCAGCAGTCTCGGACATGCCCGCCGCCTCTGGCGGGCGGTCCCAAACACAAGGAGATGACCATGTTCAGATACACCTCGACTGCAATGGCGGCGCTCGTGATCGCGCTCGCCGGAACCGCGACGGCCGAGCCGATGGATTCGGCCGGCGTCGCAAAGGTCCGCAGCGCCCATTCCGTGCCGGAGACGGTCGAATTGATCCGGCAGGACGTGACCGAAAAAGGCATCACCTGGTTCGGCTCCATCGACCAGGCCGCGCTCGGCAATGCGGCTGGAAATCACGTGCTGCCGTCCACGCTCATCATGTTCGGCAATCCCGCCCTCGGAACCACCTTCGTGACGGCCAACCAGAAGGCCGGCCTCGACTGGCCGGTCCGCGTCCTCGTCTATCAGGACGAGACCGGAGCGGTCCTGGTTTCCTACACCCGGTTCGGCTGGATCGCCGAGCGCCATCACATCGAGAACCGGCAGGCGGAGTTCGCCATGGCGACCAAGGTCATCGAATCCGTGGTCGGCTCGGTCGAGGAGAAGTGACTCTGCGGAAAGAGAGGCAGGACAGCCGAGCAAACCTTGCGTCCTCGGCTACCCTCCATAGCCTCGAAGATCAGCTGAGCGCCAGTTCCGTCCGGGTTCTGTGGCCAGAGGCCGAGACGCTTAGGCACCGGGGTGAAGCAGGGAATCAGGTTCAACGCGGTGGCGAAGTCGCGTGTCTCCTTGGCTGTGTATGGGCTACCGTTGTCGGACAGGTGCTCGATCGGCTGCGGTGCGCGCGCCGAGTCAAAGCGCTTATCGACAGCTTCGAGCATCATGTCGCGGACATCCGAGCCGCTGATGCCGGCGCCGCTCAGGGCGGTCCAGGCAATGATCTCCCGATCGAAGGCATCGATGATGAACGCCATGCGGATGATCTCGCCGTTCCAGCAGGCGAACTCCAGTCCGTCGGAACACCAGCGCAGGTTCGAGCGCATGACCATCACCTTGCCGTCATGGACGCGACCCTCGCGCCGGCCGGTGCAAGGCTCCAGAAGCGGGGCGGCCTGGTGCATGATCCGGTGCACCCGCTTGCGGTTGGCGACCGGCAGCCCCTTGCGCGTCAATTCCCGGTTCACCAGCGCCGTGATTGGGCGCCACACCATTGCACCGCGCGACTGACGACACCGTCTCGCCCGGCTCGAAACTCTTCTCGATGATCCGCAGCTTCGCTTCCGTCGACCACTGCCGACGGCGCGCCACGCCCGTGATCACCGCGATGCGCTGATAGTCCTCGGACATAAGCCTATCCCCAAGCCTGTGCTTGAGCCTTTCTGCTTATGCCGGGTGTCCGGTCGAATTGGGGGGCAGTTCACTCGGCGACCCTCACGGCTTGGCATCACTTTTCTCGGTCAGGGCGGCTTTAACAAAATCCACCACGCGCGATCAGGTGGTCGGCTATGAATTACCCTCCAAGCATTAATCTGAAGACGAACCTGCGGTACTCTGCTGTACGAGGTCTTCCGCTCGACACCACCTTTGTGGTCAGGAGTCGCCACCGGCGCGGTAGCCGCCGCCCGCGGCGACACAAAGGGTTATGAAATTCAATGCTCGCTGCGCCTCGGCGCTCGCCAGGGACAGGCGCGCCTCGAACAGGGACCGCTCCGCGTCGAGGACGTCAAGAAAGGCCGAGGTGCCACCCGTGTAGCTTTCTCGCGCCAGGTCCAGCGCCTGCGAGTAGGCGTCTGCCGATTGGCGCAGCGCTTCGACCTGGCGCGTCTGGCGCTGCCAGGCGACCAGGGCGTTTTCCACTTCCCGGACGCCGTTGAGCACACTGTCCTTCCAGGCGAGATATTGCTCCCGTGCCTCGCTCTCGGCGAGCATGACCCGCGCCTTCCGCGCTCCGCCATCGAAGATCGGAATGTCGGCCACCGGCCCGAAGGACCAGGTCAGCAACTGGGTGGAACCACCGGTCGCGGCAGCCGCGACGGTTGCTGCCAGGGAGCCGCTCAGGGTGAGGCTGGGGTAGAGGTCAGCGGCCGCGACGCCGATCGACGCGCTCTTCGATGCCAGTTGCCGCTCCGCCGAACGGATGTCCGGCCGGTTGCGCAGGAGGTCTGCGGGTATGCCGCTCGAAGGCTGGAAGCGCGCCGCCGGGATGCGCGCGCCCTTCTTGATCTCCTCGAGAAAGGCGCCCGGCTGCTGCCCCGTCAGATAGGCGATCCGGTTGGCCGACTGATAGAAGGAGACCTCGTAGCCGGGCAACGATGCCTCGGCGATGTTCAGGGCGGCGAGCGTCTGCGCCACCTGCAGACCGCTGGACAATCCGATCGCCTGCTGCTCCCGCACCAGCGCAAGGGTTTCGCGACGCGACGCGATCGTGTCGCGCGCGATCGCCGCCTGCGCCTGGTAGAGGCGCAGATTGACATATTCCGTCGTGATTTCCGAAAGCAGGGTCAGCCGCGCGGTATCGGCGTTGGCGAAGGACGCGTCGAGGCTCGCGAGCGAGGCCTCGCGGTTCCGCCGATACTTGCCCCAGATATCGAGAAGCCAGGAGACGTCGAGCACCGTGCTGTTGGTCAGTTGCCGGTCATCGGCGGAAACGCCGGCAGATTTGCCGGTCGTGCCTTCGAACGTGCTGGAGGACGACCCCGACAGGCCGGGAACCGTGTCCGACTGGGCAATGTCCACATTGGCGCGGGCCTGCGCGATCCGCTCTAGCGCCTGGCCGACATCGAGATTTCCGGCCAGCCCGGAACCGACGATCCGGTCCAGCAGCGGATCCTTGAACGCGTGCCACCATCCGGTTTCCGGGGTGATCGGGCGGCCTGCGCCGGCGGCCGCGACATAGGCCGCATTCAGCGCGATGGCCCGCGGGGCATAATCCGGACCGACCGTGCACCCGGCAACCGAAGCCGACAGCACTAGGGCGATCACCCGCGTTGGAAAGGTCATTTTCTTATTCACCGGCCTTGGAGTGGAAGCGTGATCGGCATGATCTCGGACCGCGGCCTCAATGGCTCCGCCTCGACCAGAGCCGCAGCGCGAAGCGTTCGAAGTCATCGATGAAGGTGAAGACCATCGGAATGACCAGCAGGCTCAGCAGCGTCGACGTGATCAGCCCGCCGATCACCACCACGCCCATCGGCTGACGGAAGCTCGGGTCGCCATCGACAAGACTGAGCGCTGCCGGAAGCATGCCGCCCGCCATGGCGATCGTCGTCATCAGGATGGGGCGCGATCGCTTGTGACAGGCGTCGATCAGGGCGTCGATCCGGTCCATACCGCCGCGGCGCGCTTCGATCGCATACTCCACCAGCAGGATCGAGTTCTTCGACACGATCCCCATCAGGAGCAGCAGGCCGATGACCGCGGGCATGGAGAAGCTGGTGCCGGACAGGACGAGCGGCATGAGCGCGCCGCCCAGGGCCAGTGGCAGGGCCATCAGGATCGTCAGCGGCTGCAGGAAGTCGTGGAACAGGAGCACGAGCACGGCGTAGACGCAGAAGATGCCGATCGCCATCGCGGTGGCGAAGCTCGTAAACAGTTCGCTTTGGCGCTTCAGATCGCCCTGTTCAATGAAGTCGACGCCGTTCGGCAGGTTCTGGTAGGCTGGCAGTTCCTTCGCTTCCGCCAGCACATCCGACAGGTTGCGACCGTTGAGCTCGATGGTGATAGATATGTTGCGCGATCGATCGAGGCGGTTGATCTTGCTGGGACTGGAGCCGATCGAAATGTCGGCGATCGTTCCGAGCGTCACCAGGCCGTCGGTCGCCGACACGGGAATGAGCGAGATCTCGTCGAGGGACTCGCGATTGTCGGTCGAGAGCATCGCCCGGATCGGAACCTGGCGCTCCGGCAGGTTGAGCTGCGACAGCGCCGAATCATAGGCCCCCGCGGTCGCGAGCCGAACCGCGTCCGCGATGGCTTCTGAGGTCACGCCGAGCGAGGCTGCCCGCGCGAGATCGGGGCGAATGACGACTTCCGGAGATTGCAGGGAAGCCGACGAGGTGACGTTGCCGATCCCCGGGATCGTCCGCACGGCCGTTTCGAGAGTGTCGGCTGCCTCCTGCAGGGCAGCAGCGTCGTCGCCGGCCAAGGTGAGCTGCAGCTCCGTACCGTTACCGCCCGAGCCGACTTCGATGCGAACGCCGGGAATCGCCTCCAGCGCCTTGCGCAGGTCGGCTTCGATCTCGGACTGGGTGATGTCGCGGTCGTCAATCGGCGTCAGGTCGACCACCAGGGTCGACGAGGTAACGGAACTGGTGCTGCCGCCGCCACTCGGGCCGCCGCCGGTCGAGGCGCTTCCCGAGGCCTGGAAGACGGAGCGGACATTGTCGACGCCGGCGACGATGATGCTGGCCTCGAGCGCGACCTCGTCGGTCTGCTCGAGCGTCGATCCGGGCTGCGTGGTGATCGTGACCTGCGTCTGGCTGTTGTCCGAGGCCGGAAAGAAGCCCGTCGAAAGTTGACCGACGATGGCATAGGTGGCGATGAAGAAGATCACCACGGCCGTGAACGGGATCCAGCGATGGCGCAGCGAGCCGCGGACCACGGCGAGATAGACGCGCATGATCCGCCCGTCTTCCGTCGCATGGTTGCCCGTGGCGCTCATCATGTAGGCGGCCATCATTGGGGTCACCAGCCGGGCGACGAGCAGCGAGAACAGGACCGCCACCGAAGCGGTGATGCCGAACTGCTTGAAAATGATGCCGGGTATGCCGCCCATGAAGGCGGTTGGCAGGAAGACGGCGACCAGCGCCATCGAGGTCGCGATCACCGCCAGGCCGATTTCGTCCGCCGCCTCCATCGCCGCGTCGAAGGGCTTCTTGCCCATGTTGAGGTGCCGCTCGATGTTTTCCACCTCGACGATCGCATCGTCGACCAGGATGCCGACGACCAGCGACAGGGCGAGCAGGGTGACGGTGTTCAGCGAGTAGCCGAGATAGTCCATCACCAGGAATGTGGGGATGATCGACAGGGGCAGCGCGACCGCGGCAAGCAGCGTCGCCCGCCAGTCGAAGAGGAACAGGAAGACCACAACGATGGCGATCGCGGCGCCTTCGTAGAGCATGTGCATCGAGGCTTCGTAGTTCTGTTCGGTCGGCAGGATGGTGCTGTAGGCCTCCTCGATCGTCACCTGCGGATTGGCGCTCGCGAACTCGGCCATGGCTTCGCGCACGGATTCCGTCACGGCGAGGTCCGAATACCCCTTAGAACGCTTGATCTGGGCAGCAATAACCGGCTTGCCATTGAGATAGGCCAGCGAGGAGCGGTCCGCGTGGGTATCGACGACATCGCCGATCTCGTCGAGCCGCACCCAGCCGCCATTGGGCAAGGGGATCGGGATTTCACGGAGTTCGGCGACCGTATCGACGGCCGCCAGGGTGCGGACCGATTGGGCGTTTCCGTTGATCTCGGCTTCGCCGCCCGACATGTCGGACTGGACCTGGTTGATCCGCTGGTTGATGATGTCGACCCCGACGCCGAGACCGGTCAAAAGGTCCTCGTTGAGTTCGACATGGATTTCCCGGTCGATGCCGCCGAGCCGGCCCACCTCGCCAACGCCATCGACCTTCATGACGGCGCGTTCCATGTCGTTGTCGATGAACCAGCTGAGTTCCGCCTCGTCGAGCTTGTCCGAACTGACGACATAGGTGACGAGCGGCGAGCCGTTGAGATTGACCTTCGAAACGGTCGGCGCATCCATCTCATCCGGCAGGTCGGAGCGGGCTTCGTCCACCGCGTTCGAGACTTCGTCGAGCGCGGTCTGCGAATCCTTGCCGACCTGGAAAGCAACGGAGATGGTGACCGAGCCGTCGGTTATCGTCGTCGTGACCGAATCCAGCATCGACATGCCGGTCAGCTGGTCCTCGATCCTTCTGGCGACCTCGGTCTCGAGTTGCGCCGCAGCGGCGCCTTCCAGGCTCGCGCTGATCTGGATCGTCGGCAGGTCCATATCGGGGAAGTTCTGTACGTCCAGCCTACCGAAGGCCATCAGCCCGGTAATCGTCAGCAGGACGAATGCGAGGATGGGCGGAACCGGATTGCGGATGGCCCAGGCGGAAAAATTCATTGCCCGGTATCCTCTCCGCTCGAGGCCGCAGCGTCATCCGACGCCGATGCCGCGCCGGCCGCACCGGCTGCATTGTCATCCGCCTCCCTGGCGGACACGAGACGCACCACGGATCCGTCGGCAAGGAAGGCGCCCCCTGCCTTGACCAGCGTCTCGTTGCCTTCGAGTCCGGACGTGATCTCGACGCGATCGCCGTTGCGTCGCCCGGTCTCGACCCGTTTGCGACTGACGGTCGTCGGCGAGCCGTCCACGATCACGTAGACATGGGAGAACCCGTCGCGCAGCGTGATGGCGGAACTCGGCACATTGATCGCCGAGCTGGTCCCGACATCGAAATAGCCGCTGACGAAGATGCCGGTCTTGGGGTTGGGATGGTCTCCATCCGGCGGAACGAGCGAGACGTAGGCCGTCACCCGGCCGGTCTTTTCGGATGCGGTCGGCGCGATCTTGCGCACACTGCCCTCGACATCGCCGATGGGTGTGGGGATGACGGCGCGAGTGCCTTCGGCGACATGACGCAGCTGCTTGAGCGGGATTTCCGCCTGCCATTCGATCCGGCTCTGGCGGATCAGCTTGAACAACTCGTCACCGGTCGCAACGACGTCCCCCAGCGAAGCCGAGCGCGCAGAAATGGTGCCGTCATCGACCGCCAGTATCCGCGTGTGTTCGAGATCGACGCGTGAGGAGGCGAGCGCGGCTTCGGCCGAATCCAGATCGGCTTGCGCTTTCCGTTCAGCCACCAGGTATTCGGTGATCTGCTGGTCGGTCGCCGCCCCCGAGCCTTTGAGTTTCCGCGCCCGATCGCCGTTGGCCTTCGCCTCGTCGAATGCCGCGCGGGCCGATTCAAGATCGGCTTCCCGCTGCTGCACTTCGCTTTCGATCTTATCGCTGGAGAGTTTCGCCAGTTCCTGCCCGGCCTTCACCGTATCGCCGACTTCGCCATTGACGGATGTGATGCGCTGCCCGGAAATCTCCGCCGAGATCACCGCTTCCTGCCATGCGGCAAGCCAGCCATTGGCCGGAACCGTTTCTGCCCAGTCGTCGGTGGTCGGGCTGGTCGCCTCCACCGTAAGCGCGGCGGCGGCGGCATTCGAGCCGGCGCCATCTTCTCTCGTCTCCTGCGCGAAGGACGAACCAGGGCAGAGGAGGGTCAGCAAGACCAGGGCTCGCAAGAATGTCTGCATGGCGGGAAGGTCTTTTCGGGTTGACGCCCCGGTCTGTCCGACCGGTCGGGCCAACCCCTAGCGCGGTTGCGTGTTAAGATGTGTCAAGCTGGGTAAACTTGGGAAAATCCGGTCGTCTGACTGCCTGGACTGCTCTAGAAGAAGCGCCAGGAGGCTATCGGATGGCGAATGTTCTGCTCGTCGACGACGATGTCGATCTCGGCAAGCTCATTTCCGAATACCTGACCGAGGAAGGGTTCAACGTCTTCCACCAGGTAAACGGGCGCGACGTGCTCGCCATCGTCGCGGAGCACCGGATCGACGTCATCATCCTCGACATCATGCTGCCGGGAATGAACGGCATCGAGATCCTGCGCCGCATCCGCCGCGTCGACAACATTCCCGTCCTCATGATGACCGCGCGCGGCGACGAGGTAGACCGGATCGCCGGACTGGATCTCGGCGCCGACGATTACCTCGCCAAGCCCTGCTCTCCCGGCGAACTCGCCGCTCGGCTTCGCGCCATCCTTCGTCGCGCCATGAGTTCGCGAGTCGGCTCTGCCGATACGATCGAAGTTGGCGATCTGCTCATCGATCCGAGGGCGCGCAAGGCTATTTGGAAGGGCGCAATGCTCGCTCTAACCGGATCGGAATTCAACCTGATGGAAGCCCTCGCCTCGCGGCCCGGACAGGTCGTCAGCCGTGGAGAACTCTGCGAACTCGGTCTCGGACGCCCGCTGACGCGCTTCGAGCGCACCATCGACGTCCACATGTCGTCGATCCGCCAGAAGATGGGGCTGCTCGCCGACGGACGCTCTCCCATCGTCAACGTTCGCGGTCAGGGCTACCAACTCGTAACGGGGTAGCCGATGATTGCGCGGTTCTTCAGCTACATCCTGGGTGCGATCGTTCTCAACATCGTCGTGGTGTTGGCGCTGGTTCTGCTGCTCGACCTGCCTCCGCCGGGAAACGGGCGGGCAAAGGGTGCTCAACCCTATCTCCTTGAACTCCTGAAAAAAGCGCATGATCAGGGGACGGACGTAACAGCGCTTGAACCGGTTGCGATATCCGAAGATCCCTCGGTCGAGTTCGTCATCCGGCAGGTCACCCCACAGAGCGAAGCCTGCAGCGCGCACCAGACGATCGCGATCCTGGATGACGGCGACTGCCTGGTCATCGAAATGACCGCACCGACGCCTCGGCTGTTTGCACGGATCGAACCGGTCATCCTGCCGCTGGCCATCGGCTTCCTCGTCAGCATTCTTGCCGCATTACTGCTCGCGAAACGCTTCTTGCAGCCGATGCAGGTGATCGCCGACGGGCTGGACCAGCTCGCCGCAGGGCGGTTCGACGAACGTGTCTCGGGGAGACTGGGAAACTCCGACCGGGCTTTCCGAAAACTCGGCGCGCTCGTCGATGAGGCATCGGAGCGCCTGCAACGCCTCAACCGCGACCGCGAACGGCTGTTTCACGACATCTCGCATGAAATTCGCTCACCGCTTGCCCGTCTGCAGGTCGCGCTCGGGATCGTTCGCAGATCGCCCGCCCGCATCGATGGCCTGCTTCCGCAGCTTGAAGCGGACATCGAGAGGATGGACCGGTTGGTCGACGAGATCCTGATGCTTGCACGCATCGACCGGAGCAGCCATCAGCCGATGGACTTCGGACCGATCGACCTGCTCGATATCCTCGATCCGATCATCGCCGATGCCAATTTCGAAGGCGCCGAGCGCTCGGTCACTTGTCGCTATGAAGGGATAGACGGGATCCACATCGACGGCTCAGCGGAGCTCATCTATCGCGCGCTGGAGAACGTCATTCGCAACGCGATGCGGCATACGGAGGAGAGCACGGAAGTCGTTGTCGCGGGCAGCGAGGAAGGTGGTACCTATTCCATCACCGTCCGGGACCATGGTCCTGGCGCGGCCGAAGACGACCTGATCCATCTCACGGAGCCATTCTACAGGGCGAACTCGGATACGCGCTCGGGTGCAGGCCTGGGGCTGGCGATCGCACTCCACGCGGCGCATCTGCATCAGGGCTCGATTTCCATTTCCAACGAGCCCCGCGGCGGTTTGTGTGTATGCCTCACCCTGCCAAGAAGGTTAGCTGACTGAAATGCGCCCCTGCGGATGGCGGGATCGAGCATGCCAGACAGCAGGGGTAAGCGTTACGTGGATGGGGAACTTAACCGAGTGCTTCCAAACGTCTGAGAAGGCACGTGCGCGACGTAGGACAATGGAAAACCGTTCGGGAATGCGAATTAGCCTGCCAGTCGCGCGGCAGGTTGCCGCTGGCAATACGCATGTTCGCTTCCGGCGTCTTCTCGCCCGAAAGCAGTCGGTCGGCAAACCGCCCCAAATCGCTAAGGACTCGTTGGCCGAACGTCGGCATTCTCACGTTGTCGCCCATAACCGGACAGTCCGCAGTCGGCCCCGATCCTGCCTGACGGCAGCGCGCCCGGGGTCTACGCAGAATCTCGCCTGCTCACGATCATCTGAGGGCGACGGTAGCGGCTGCGGTGCCGGCCACCGAGCCGAAGGCGATCGCCGTCAGCAGGCCGTTGCCCGATAGATACCCCGACACTTGCGGCCCCGACACGCCACAAGCGGCGCCGCCCGCGGCGAACAGATTGGCGAAGGCGGCGCCGTCGCCACGCAGGACCCGCGCATCGTCGTCGATCATCAGGCCGCCCTGGGTGTGGAACAGCGCGCCCGTCACCTTGACCGCGTGATATGGCGGCGCGAGTGGCGCGACGCTGGTGAAATCACGCCCGAAAGGATCGGCCGTCCGGCCCAGGCGGCAGTCTTCGATCGCGGCCAGCGAGGCCGCCAGGCCTGCTTGCGGCAATCCCGTCGCTGCCGCGAGGCCGATGACGTCGGGCGCCGCGCGTATCGCGCCGGCTTTGTCTGCCTCCGCATAGTCCGGAAAGGCCAGGGCAAACTCGTGGATGGTGCAGTCGTAGATGTTCCACGCGATGGCACCCGGCTGCGCCAGCACATGCACTGCCTGCTCCGAGTAACCGCCGCTCTCGTCGGAGAAGCGCTCGCCGGTCATGTTGACTTGGATCCCGCCGCGCATCATTAGCGCCCACGAGATCAGGATGCCGTGAGGATGGGCGAGCGAGCCATGGCCTTGGTAGCCGGAGAGATGATCCAGCCGGGCGCCGAGCGCCTCGCCCCACAGGAGCGCATCGCCGGTGTTGCCCGCGTGTCCGTAGTAGAGCCCGCCGGCGATCTCCGGAATATGCCTGGCGACAAGCTCGGCATTGCCGCCGAAGCCGCTGCAGGCGAGCACCAGCGCCTTGCAGCCGATCACTTCGGTCGCGCCGTCGGGCCGTGCGATCTCGACCGCCTCGACCCGGTCTGGCGCGCTCACGAAGAGCCGCGTTGCGCGTGCCCCGGTGACGATGGTGACGCCGGCGGCCTCGGCTGCCGCGAGCAGGCGGGCGTGCAACGCCGCACCGGTCTTCTCCGGAACCGCATGCATGCGGTGGCGTGCATGGCCAGGGTACAGGAAATCGTCGAGCACGATCCATTCGATGCCGTGCGCGTCGGAAAGCCATTCGATCGCGGGGCCGATGGCCGTCGCGGCAAGACGTGCCAGAAGGGGCGAGGAGGCGCCATGCGACTTCGCCATGATGTCGGCCTCGAAAAGCTCCGGCGTGTCGTCCCGAACGCCGATGGCGCGCTGAAAGCGGGTCGAAGGCGCGGGCACGAAGCCGGACGACATGGCGGTCGAACCGGACGGCGAGGCGTCGCGCTCCAGCACGATCACATCGGCGCCCGCAGCCCGCGCGCGCAGCGCCGCCACGAGGCCGCAGGCTCCCGCACCGACGATCACGACATCGGCCGATGCGTCCCGTCGCGGCGTCGCATCCCAGATCACGACGGCGGCCATCTCAGGCGGACCGGACCAGCGCTTCCGCCTCGGCGCAGCTCATCGCCGTTGCCACGGTGGCGAGGTCGCCGATGGCGCGCTCGTGGGTCTCGCGCGAAAATGCCGCGCAGCCGTCGCTGACGACGCAGGTCACGAAATCGCGCACATGCGCGTCCCGCACCGTCGAGGCGACGCCGCCATTGGTGACGATGCCGCAGACCATCAGCGTGTCGACGCCTGCCTTGCGCAGCACCCACTCCATGCGCGTCATGTAGAAGGCCGAATAGGCGACCTTCTCGACGGTCAGGTCGGCCGGCTTCAGGACATCGACCAACTGGTGCCCCCAGCTACCCGGTGCGAAGTCACCTTTGCGCAGGAACGGCCGCATCTGCTTTAGGTGCGGCGAGAGGAACGGCTCGCCGCCCTTGCCCGGCACCAGACTGAACTGCGTCGAGATCACCCAGCCGCCGGCCTTGCGCAGCGCGTCGGCCAGCGGCGCTAGGCGGGAGGGAAGCGCCGCGATGTCCGCATTGGCCTGGCCGCCCCGCGCATAGGCGCCGTCGGGATGCAGGAAATCGTTCTGCAGATCGACGATCAGCAGGCCCGTTCGCGCCGGGACGATGGATGTCACGGTCATGTCCGGCCTCCGGCGGGTGTGATGACCAGATTGCCGTATCGGTCGACCTTGGCCGACAGACCGGGATCGACGAAGATGGTCGTGTCCGGCTGTTCGAGCAGCGCCGGCCCGTCGACCACCGCACCGATTGCGAGGTCGAGGCGTTCATAGATGCCGGTCTCGTGGAAGGCGCCGGCGGCGTAGACCCGCCTCGTGCCGAGCCGGCACTCCGCGGCCGGCTTGCCGTTGACGGGCGCGAAGACCGCCATGTCGAGCTGCGGGCGGCGCCCCACGACTGCAATGCGATAGTTCATGATGCGGCGCGGGATGTTCTCTAGCAGCCGGCCATAGGTGGCGCGGTAGGCGTCATCGAAGGCGGCGCCGACGGCCTCGCGCGTCAGTCCGCCGGCCAGATCGACCTGAACATTCACCGTATGGGTCTGGCCGAGATAGAGCATGTCGAATTCGTGGATGCGGTCGATGCGCTCGAAGGCGACGCCGGAGCCGGCAAGCAGGGCCTCCGTCTCGTCGGCCACTCGGCGCATCTCCTCGCCGAGCGCTGCTGCGTCGACCTGGTCGAGCAGACGGTTGACCGTCTGCACGCGATCATGTCGCATGTCCGCCACCACGCAGCCAAGCGCCGAGGTGACGCCCGGAAAGCGCGGCACCAAGGCCGAGCCGAGCCCGACCTCCTGGATCAGTGCTCCCGCATGAAGCGCGCCGCCGCCGCCGAAGGGCATTGCGGCGAATTTCGCCGGATCGTGCCCCTTCTCGATCGACACGAGCCGAATTGCACCGGCCATCTTGGCATTGGCGAGCTTGAGGATCGCCTCTGCGGCGTCCTCGAGGCCGAGTCCGAGAGGCCGGGCGATCTCGGCGTCGATGGCGCGCCGCGCCGCCTCGACGTCGAGCCGCGCCAGTTTGCCGCCGATCGGCCGGTCGGGATTTATGCGCCCCAGAACGACATTGGCGTCTGTGACGGTCGGCCGCGTGGTGCCCGCGCCGTAACAGACCGGCCCCGGATCCGAGCCTGCCGATTCCGGCCCCACCTGCAGCAACCCGCTCCTGTCGACCGAGGCGATCGAGCCGCCGCCGGCGCCGATCGTCGTGATCTCGATCATCGGCGTGCGGATGACCATGCCGAAATCGATGGCCGTCTGAGCGGCGAGTGCCGCCTTGCCGTCCGCCACGAGCGAGACGTCGAAGGAGGTGCCGCCCATGTCGCAGGTGATGATGTTGGGGAATCCAGCAGCGCTGGCGATCGCAGTCGCCGCGATGACGCCGGCCGCCGGACCCGACAGCGCCGTGCGCACCGGATAGCGCTTGGCGATGTCTACCGACATCACGCCGCCATTCGACTGCACGATCAACATGTCGCCCGCGAACCCCCCGGCCGCCAGTCCGGTCTCCAAGCGCTGCAAATAGGATGACACGACCGGCTGGAGGTAGGCGTTCAGGGTCGCCGTCGACAGCCTTTCGAATTCGCGGATCTCGGGCAGGATTTCGGTCGCCGCCGTGACATAGGCGTTAGGCCAGACCGAGCGCACCGCCTCGACGGAGCGCTGCTCGTTTTCCGCATTGGCATAGCCGTTGATGAAGAAGACACAAACCGCCTCGCAGCCGGCAGCGGCCAGCGCGCCCGCCTGCGAACGCACCTGATCGAGGTCGACTTCCTGCAGCACCGATCCGTCAGCCAGCGTGCGTTCGGCCACCTCGACGCGGTCGTTCCGCTCGACCACCGGCGTGAACGATCCTTTCAGGCTCCAGGTCGTCGGCCGGTCGCGGCGACGCATCTCCAGCACGTCGCGAAACCCTCTGGTGGTGATGATGCCGGTGCGCGCGCCCTTGCGCTCGAGCAGCGCGTTCGTGCCGACCGTCGTTCCATGCACGATGGTGCTGATGTCGGCGAAATCCGCCACCTTTCCCGCGATGCCTTCAATGAAACCCTTCGACTGGTCGCCGCGCGTCGACGGCACCTTGGCGGTGACGACGCCGCCGGTCGATTCGTTCAGGATGAACACATCGGTGAAGGTGCCGCCGACATCGACCCCGATCACATAGGTCGGTCTGGTCACGCGCGCGTCTCCCGGCATGTCCTGGTCGCGTCGATGTCGAGGCGGCCGTCCGCGGTAACGACCACGCCGAAATCGCGCAGCGCCACGCCGGTGCTGACGAAGCCCTGTGCCACGTCGCGCACGACCTGCTCCGGGTCTCGCGAGAACGGCGCGCCGTAGCCGCCGCCGCCCGGCGTCTCGAGGCGCAACTTCTGGCCGCGCTCGAGGTGAATGCCGACCATCTTGGAGACCATCGGCGGCGTGTGCTCGCCGTCGTCCTGCTCGTAGTAGAAGACGTTGGGCGCCCCGGTACTGCCGCCGACGACACCGGGCGGGGCGAACTTGCCGCGTTCACCAAAGAGAAACACGTCGGCCTGCTTTTCCAGGAGCTCGATCTCGTAGATGGCGCCGAGCCCGCCGCGGAAGGTGCCGGGCCCGCCGGAATCGGGCCTGAGCGCCCATTGCGTGAAACGCACCGGATAGGCCGCTTCGAGGATTTCGAGCGGCGGGATGGTCGCCGTCGAAATCGGCGCGTTGCCGTGGTTGAGCCCGTCGCCGGCGCCGTGCGCCCCATGGCCGCCGCCGAAGAAGGAGAACATCACCCAGCGTTGGCCGTTTGCCCGGTGGCCCGCAAGCGACAGCGCGTTGATCGTGCCGTAGGCGCAGGCCATCGCCGGCTCGGGAGCAATCTGCGCCACCGCCTGGAATACCACGTCGATCAGCCGCAGGATGGTTTCCGTATAGCCGCCGACCGGCTTGGGCGCACGCACCGACAGGAGCGATGCCTCGTCGATGATGAACCGGACCGGTTCGAGGACGCCCGCATTGGCCGGCACCTCGCCGAAAATGTGCTTCAGCGCCACGTAGCAGGCCGCGATCGTCGTCGAGCGGGAGATGTTGACCGGTCCGGCGCATGCCGGCGACGAGCGCGAGAAATCCATCACCATGCGGTCGCCGTCGATGGTCAGGTCCAGCGCGATCTTCAGCGGCGCGTCGACGATGCCGTCATTGTCGAGGAAATCCTCCGCCGAGACCGTGCCGGACGGCAGGCCGGCGATCTGTGTGCACATCATCTGGGCTGCGCGGGATTTTAGTCCGGCGAGGCAGGCAGCGACGGTGTCGTCGCCATATTCGGCCAGCAGCGCCCGCATGCGCCTTTCGCCGAGATCCAGCGCATTGATCTGGCCGTTCATGTCGCCATAGAGCGAGAGCGGCAGTCGCGAATTGGCCGACAGGATGTCGACGACGTCCTGGCGAAAGACGCCGCGGTCGTAGAGCTTGACCGGCGGGATCAGCATTCCTTCCTGAAAGCTTTCGGTCGCCGCGGGGTTGTAGTTGCCGGGTACGTTGCCGCCGACATCGTGCCAGTGGCCTACCGAGGCCAGCCAGCAGAAGACCTCGCCCTTCGAGAACACCGGCTTGACCAGGCGGAAATCGGACAGATGCGTGCCGCCGTCATAGGGGTCGTTAAAGATCCACACGTCTCCTTCGGCCACCCCGTCCCGGCGCGCTGCCTTGTCGATGACCGCCTTGACCGCGAAGGCCATCACGCCGACGAAGATTGGCAGGCCCGACTTGCCCTGCACCAGCGTATCGCCGGTGCCGGCCTCGTAGATGCCGTGCGAGGCGTCGTGCGCCTCGGCGATGATCGGATTGAAGGCCGAGCGGAACAGGGTCGCGTCCATTTCGTCGGCGATCTGTTCGAGGCGTCCCTTGAGGATCGCCATCGTGATCGGATCGAGCGCCATCACTGTTCCCCCTCGTCGTAACGCTTGCCCTCGGCAAGCAGCGCCGGCGTGCCGATTACTTCGTTCAGACCGGAAAAATCGAACATGCGATTGCGGAACGGATCGTTCGAGCCGCTGGCGATCAGGCTGGAGTAGTAGTCGCGCGCCGTCGCCGCGATGGCGCGAACGATGCCGCCGGGAAAGATGACGAAGCTGAAGCCGAGCGCATCCAGGCCCGCCGCATCGACGAGCGGAGTGCGGCCACCCTCCACCATGTTGGCCATCAGCGGCGCTCGGCCTGCAAAGCGGGCGACGACGCCCTCGACCTCGGCGATGGATTGCGGGGCTTCGATGAAGAGCATGTCGGCGCCGGCCTCCAGATAGCCCTCGGCGCGATCGAGCGCGGCCTGGAAACCCTCCACCGCGATGGCGTCGGTGCGCCCGATGATTAGGGTCGCCTCCGACTGGCGGGCGTCGCAGGCGGCGCGAATCTTTCCCGCCATCTCCGCCTGCGAGACCAGCGACTTGCCGTCGAGATGGCCGCAGCGCTTAGGCATCGTCTGGTCCTCGAGCTGAAGCGCATTGGCGCCCATCCGCTCGAACACGCGCACCGTGCGCTGGACGTTCAGCGCATTGCCGAACCCGTTGTCCGCATCGACCACGATCGGCAACGCGATGCGATCGCGCAGCGCCGCCACCGTATCGGCGACCTCGCTCATCGAGACGAGGCCGATGTCGGGCCGCCCGAAACGCGTGTAGGCGATCGACGCGCCGGAGAGATAGACGGCTTCTGCGCCCGCCTGCTCGGCGATCAGCCCGCTCAACGCGTCGTAGACACCGGGCGCCAACAGAATGGGCCGGGTGCCCAATCGCTCCTTCAGGATCATCGTCATGCCTTCTCGCGCTCCTGCAGGAAGCGTTTCTTCAGGTGCGGAACCAAGCCGCCGTCGGCCAGCAATCGCCTGAGATTGTCGGGCAGGGGCTCCAAGGCCACAACGCTGCCCCTAGACGTGAGACGCAGCTGCCCGCCGTCCAGATCGAGTTCCGCCAGATCGCCGTCCTCGACGCCGGAGAGGTCTGCCGCAACCAGGACCGGTAGGCCCAGATTGATCGCGTTGCGATAGAATATCCCCGCGAAGGATAACGCGACAACACCGGCGAGGCCCAGATGTCTCAGCGCCTCGGCCGCCTGTTCGCGCGAAGAGCCCATGCCGAAATTGCGACCCGCGACCAGAACGTCGCCGGGCCGGACCGCGGCCGCGAAATCCGGGCGCACCCCCTCCAGGCAATGCGCCGCAAGCGCCTCCAGCCCGCCCTTCATGTATTGGCCGGGCGCCAGCTGGTCCGTGTCGATGTCGTCGCCGAAGCGGAAGATGCGTCCGGTCATTCGCCATCTCCGGCGCGCAGGAAGTCGCGCGGATCCGCGATCCATCCGGCGATGGCGGAGGCCGCCACTGTCAGCGGCGATCCGAGCCAGACCTGCGATGAGGCCGCGCCCATGCGCCCCTTGAAATTGCGCGCCGTCGAGGAAATGCACACGACATCCTCGCCGAGCCGCTCCGTGCCATAGCCGGCACAGATGCCGCAGGCATTGGGCAGAATGCGCGCGCCGCACTCTTCGAAGATCTTCATGATTCCGTCGGCCTCGGCGCGCTCCTGGTCGCGGCGCGATGCGGGCGCCACCATCAGGTCGACGCCCGCGGCAAGCGTGCGCCCGCGCAGTATGTCGGCCGCGCCCTTCAGGTCCTCGTACTTGGCGCCGGTGCAGGCGCCGATATAGGCGACGTCGATGCGCCTTGCCGGAGCGTCGCTGACCGGACCGGCGTTGGCCGGCGAATGCGGCGCCGCCACCTGCGGCGCTAGTTCGGCCGCGTCGAAGACATGGTGCTCGAGCAGTTCGGCGTCCGCGTCGGTATGGAGACCGCCCCAGTCGCCGAGCGTGCTCCCCGTCCCGCGCAACCAGGCATCGGTGGTGGCGTCGGGCGCTACCAGCCCGGCCTGCGCGCCGAGTTCGGCTGCCATGTTGGAGAGCGTCATGCGTGCCTGCATGGAGAGCGCCCGGATCGCCTCGCCGGCATATTCGACGGCCTGGTATCTACCGCCATCCATGCCGAGCCGGCCGCACAGCGCCAGCATCATGTCCTTGGCCGTGACGCCTGGCGCCAGCCGGTTCTGCCATTCGATCAGGATCGTGCCCGGCACCTTCAGCCAGATCTCGCCTGTCGCCAGCACGCCCGCCATCTCGGTCGCGCCGACGCCGAACATGTAGCAGCCGAAGGCGCCGCCGGTCGGGGAGTGGCTGTCGCCGCCGACGACGAACATGCCGGGCCTCAGATGCCCCCGCTCGGGCAGCACGACATGGCATATCCCCTCGCCGTCGTGGAAGGTGACCTTGCGCTCCTTTGCCCAGCGGCGCGTCAGTTCGAGAATGTGCGCGCCCTCGTCGGTGTCGCCGGGCACGAAATGGTCGGAGATCAGCACCACCTTCCCGGCATCGAACAGGCCGACGCCCAGTTCCTGCAGGATCGGCTCGACGCGTCGCGGGCCGCCTGAATCGTGGATCATCGCAAGGTCGACCCGCGCCGTGACGATTTCGCCCGGACGGACCCAGGCGCGGCCCGCAGCGCGCGAAATGATCTTTTCGGCGAGCGTTGCAGCCATCAGGCGAGCCCCAGATAGGAGCGTTGCAGTTCTGGATCGTCCATCATCTCGGCCGGCGTCCCCGACAACTTGATCTCGCCATTCTCCATGACGAACGCCCGCGCCGCGATCTCCAGCGACTGCAGCACGTTCTGCTCGACGAGTAGGATCGTCAGCCCATCTTCGTTGAGACGCCTGATGAGCGCGAACATCTCCTCCACCAAGAGCGGCGAGAGGCCGATCGACGGCTCGTCGAGGATCAGGAGCTCCGGCTCCGCCATCATGCCGCGGCCGATCGCCAGCATCTGCTGCTCGCCGCCGGAGAGCGTGCCCGCCTTCTGGGAAAGACGCTCGCGCAGGCGCGGAAACACGTTGGCGACAAGCTCGATGTTGTGCGTGCGTTTAGCACGCGCCCGACGATAGGCGCCGAGTTCCAGATTCTCGCGTACGGTCAGGTTCGGGAAGACGTGCCGCCCTTCCGGCACCTGGATCAGCCCACGTTCGACGATCGCCTGCGACGACAGGCCGGTGATCTCCTCGCCCTTGAAACGGACCGAACCGGCCCACGGCCTATCGAGCCCGGAGACGATCGAGGCAAACGTCGTCTTTCCGACGCCGTTCGAGCCAAGCAGGGCGACGACCTCGCCTTCGCTGATCGAAATGTCGACGCCCCGCAGCACCTCGACGGCGACGTATCCGCTGCGCAGGCCTTTGACCTCAAGCACGCGTCGCCTCCCGGTTCGCCATACGTTCGGCCATGCCCTTGCCGAGATAGGCTTCGATCACCTTCGGATTGGCGACCACGTCGCGCGGAATGCCCTCGGCGATGATCTCGCCCTGGTTCAGCACCCAAGTATAGGCCGACAAGCTCATCACCGCCTGCATGACATGCTCGATGAGCAGGATGGTGACGCCGGAATCGCTGATCGCCCGGATGATCGGGATCACGTCGCGGATCTCCGAGGGATTGAGGCCGGCGAGCACCTCGTCGAAGAGGATCAGCTTCGGTTCGGTGGCGAGCGCCCGGGCGACCTCGAGCCGCTTGCGGCCGGCCACGGTGAGCGAGGCCGCGTCCATTTCGAGCCGGTCGCCGAGCCCGACCTGGCGCGCCACGGTATCCGCCCGGGCGAGTGCGGCGGCTCGCGACCGCAGCCGCAGATGCGCCCCCACTGCGATGTTCTCGCGCGCCGTCTGGCCCGCGAAGGGCTGCACGATCTGGAACGTGCGGATCATGCCGCGCCGGGCGATGGCTTCCGGCGGCAGACCGGTGATGTCTTCACCCATGAAGGCCAGGCTGCCCGAATCCGGGCGATGAAATCCGGTGATCAGCGCGAAGAGCGTGGTCTTGCCGGCGCCGTTCGGCCCGATCAGCGAGGTGATGCCGCCCTGGGGAACGGTGAGCGTCACGTCGCGCGAGGCATGCACCCCGCCAAAGCTCTTCGATATCCCGCGGACTTCAAGCATGCCCGACCTCCGCCGCCTTCACGGTCGCGCCGGCTAGGCGCCGCCATGGCCGGCGGAGCGCAAGCCCGGCCAGACCGCGCGGCATGAACATCACCATGACCACCAGCAGCACGCCATAGAGGACGAGGCTGATGCCCGGCACGTCGCCGATCAGATGGCGCGTGAACTCCGAGATCGAATGCAGGGCCACCGCCCCCAGCAGCGGGCCGAACAGCGTCCCCATGCCGCCGATGATCGGCACCAGCAGGCTCTCGATCGAAATTGCTGCGCCATAGGCGATGTGCGGGTCGAGATAGAGGTAATATTGCGCGTAGAAGACCCCGGCGAGGCCGGTGAAGAATCCCGAAAGCATGATCGCGCCCATCTTGACGCGGAACGCGTCGACGCCGAGCGCGCGCGCCGCATCCTCATTGTCGCGCACCGCCATCAGTTGCGCGCCGAAGCGCGAATTCCCGATCAGCCAGACCGCCAGGAAGGCGGCGAGTGTCATTGCCCAGACCACCCAGAAGAAGCCTGCCTTGCCGGGAAACTGGAAATTCTCCGCGCTCCGTTCGAGTGGGATGAGCAGCCCGACGCCGGCGCCCGTGAACCAGACGGTATTGGCGAGGATGCGCAGCACTTCGGCGAAGGCCAGCGTCACCAGCGCGAAGTAGGAGCCGCGCAGGCCGTAGCGGAACGTGGAGAAGCCGATGAAGGCGGCGACCGCCGTGGCTGCCAGTCCGCCGAGGAGGAGCCCGAACCACGGATTGACGTCGAGATGCACCTGCAGGGTCGCCACCGTGTAGGCGCCGGTGCCGAAATAGGCGGCGTGGCCGAAGGAGAACTGTCCGCCATAGCCTCCCAGAATGTTCCAGGCCTGACCCAGAAGCGCCGCGTAGAGCGTCGTGATGACAAGATTGAGCCAGGATTCGGAGCGGATCAGGAAAGGCGCCGTCGCGATCAGCGCGAAGATGAGGACGAGCAGCGCGAGCTTCTTCATGCCGCTCATGCCTTATGGCCGAGAAGTCCGGTCGGCCGGAAGATCAGCACCAGGATGAAGATCACGAAGATGCCGAGCTGGCCGAGGCTTTCGCCGAAGAAAAGCCCGCCCATCGCTTCGACCACGCCGATGATAAACCCGCCGATCAGCGCGCCAATGAACGACCCCATGCCGCCAAGGACGACGATGGTGAAGGCGATCAGCACGAACCCGCCCCCGACCTGCGGACTGACATAGTAGCTCGGCAGCAGAAGGCAGGCGGCAACGCCGAGGCAGCCTATGCCAAGGCCAAAACTCATGGCGAAGACGTGGTCCGTGTCGATGCCGACAAGGCGGGCGCCCTTGCGTTCCTTGGCGAGCGCGCGGATGGCGCGGCCGAGATCGGTGCGGCTCATTAGGAGCCAGAGCAGCGCCGCCGTCGCCAGCGCTCCGACGAAGGCAACGAGCTTCGGCAGCGGCAGGAAGGCGCCGAGGATTTCCACGGTCTCGAACGAATAGGGCGTGTCGATGGTGCGCGTGTCCGAGCGGAAGAAGAACAATGCCAAGTTCTCGATGATGATCGACAGACCGAGCGTCACCAGCAGGATGTTCTCGTCGCGGCCGTGACCCGCACGCGAGATGATGCCGCGCTGAAGGACGTAGCCGAGCGCGAACATGGCCGGCGGCACGATCAGGAGCGCCACATAGGGATCGATGCCGAGGCGGGTGTTGAGATAGTAGACCGCATAGAGGCCGAGCATCAGCAGCGCGCCATGCGCGAAATTGATGATGTGCAGGACGCCATAGATCAGCGTCAGCCCGAGCGCCACCAACGCATAGAGCGCACCCGTGGTGAGGCCGTTCAGCAGGGACGGAATGATGATGGAGCTATCGGGCATGGCTGCCTGGATTCCGGGCCGCGGAAACCGGCCGGGCGTCGTGCCCGGCCGCTGTCGACGTCGTGCGATGCTACATCGTCATCGGGAAGATCACCTTCGCCGAGGCGAACTCTTCCGGATAGATCACTTCGATGATGCCCTTCTGGACCTGCGTGTTTACCGGCTGCGCGCCCTCGTTCTGGCCGTTGACCATCTTTGTCGGACCATACGGCATGCCGTGCTGATCCCAGGTCGAGGCGGCCAGCGCCGCGTTGACGGCGTCCTTGTCGGCCGAGCCGGCGCGTTCGATGGCGTCGGCCAGGAAGGCCACCGCATTGTAGGCCAGGAACACCTCGTAGGTGTAGATCAGGCCCTTGGCCTCGGCCGCCTTGCGGCGGGCGAGCGCCAGGTCCGACGTCGGATCGTACCAATGGTTGCAGTCCATGATCAGCTCGGCTGCTTCCGGGAATTCCTTGACAAACTGGTAGCTCGACGCGGCACCGCCCAGCACCGAATAGATGCCCTTCGCCTCGATGCGCTGCTGGCGCAGGGTGCGGGCGAGAAGGACATATTCATTGTAGTAGTTGGCCGGGATGATGAGGTCCGGCTTCTTGGACTTGATCTGCAGCGCGATGTTGGTGAAGTCGCGCGTCGGATTGGCGTGCTTGATGACCTCGACGACCTCGACGCCGATGCCGGGCAGCTGCTTGGTCAGCAGTTCAGCGGTGCCGGTGCCGAACAGCGATTCCTCATGAATGATCATCGCGGTCTTCGCCGGCGAGCCGGCCGCCTTGTTGATCGTGTCGAGATTGGCGACCGCCATCTGTGCGACCTTGCCGTAGCCGGGCGCGAATCGGAACGTGTTGGCCAGGCCGCGCGAGACGATCTGGTCGGAGACGCCGACATCGACGATGTGCGGCGTGTTGGTCTTGGCAGCTTCCTGCGAGGTAGCGAGCGAAATCGCCGAGGAGTATCCCGCAACGATTCCGTTGACGCCGGCTTCCGTCATCTTGGCAACTTCGGCCGCGCCGATGTCGGGCTTGCCCTGGCTGTCGGCGAGCATGGCCTCCAGCATGGCACCTCCCATCGACTTGATGCCGCCCGCCGCATTGATGTCGGCTATGGCCATTTCGGCGCCTGCGCGGCACTGCGTGCCTGAGAAGGCGATGAAGCCGGAGACGGGATGGATCAGGCCGATCTTGACCGGAGCCGCCTGCGCACGCAGGATCGCCGGAAAGCCGGTGATGCCGAGGCCAAGCGCCGCTGCGCCGGTCGCCAGAAAGTCGCGGCGGCGAAGCCCGCCCGAATTGATCTTCGTCGATGACGTTACGTCAGCCATAATTCACCTCCAATTGGTTCGACCGGCGGTCGATTCAGTGTTCCCCGGTTATTCTTGAATCAGCATCTCCGGCCGGGACCGGGGATGATGTCTGGGTCGTCCACCGCATGCCGTCCATCTCGCGGACCCGGCGCATGGACATTTCGAAGCGATAGAGATCGGGGCGGTAGAGGACGCGCAGATATTCCACCGGCCGGTCGGCGGCATCGCGCACGACGCGGCGCACCTCAATCAGCGGTGCGCCCGTGGCGATCGAGAGCGCGCTTGCCACCGCCGCGTCGGCCATCGTCGCCGATATGCTCTGCCGGGCGGACGCAACATTGACGCCGGCGCGCTCGAGCAGATGAAGCAGAGGCATGGCGTTCAGGTCGTCGGCATCGAAACTGCGGCCGATGTCGCTCGGCACATAAGTCACCAGATAGGACATTGGCTGCGCGTCGAGCAGGCGCACACGCACCGCGCGCTGCACCTCCATGCCCTGCGCCAGGCTGAGTGCGCTGGCGATGTCCTCGCTCGCCGGCACATAGCCAAAATCGAGTACGCGGGCCTCGGTCGCGAGGCCCATCAGCGAGATGTTTTCCAGCCAGCCTTCGATCGACGAGGTGACGGCCGGCGGCGGCGGACGCTTGACCACGCGTGTGCCGCGCCCGCGCTCGCGGATCACGAGGCCGGCGTCGGCCAGTTCGTTAAGCGCGCGCTTGGCGGTGATGCGCGAGACGTCGAATTCATGGCTGAGTTCCTGCTCCCCGGCGACGATATCGCCCGGCGCAAGGGTGCCGCCATAGATGCGGTTGCGCAGGATGAGAAAGATCTGGTGGTAGAGCGGAACGCGGTTGTTGGCGTCGAGCCTTGCTTGGCCGCCGCCGGTTTTCGGAGCCTCGTAAGGCTTGTTCGTCCCTGTTTTCATTCCGCGTTCCGATGGCTTGTTGCGCCTAATGGTATGTCAATATACCATTATGTCAATCGAAGATGCGCGGAGCGCACATGCGAAGGGGGAAACACATGCCGGTCATCCGGATGACGCTGATCGAAGGCTATGACCACGAGACCCGCCGCGCGCTCGCGACGCGGTTGACCGACGCGGTGCGCGTCACCATCGACGCGCCGCTGGACGGCATCACGGTCGTCATCGAGGAGGTCCAACCCACGAGTTACATGCGCGGCCGGGTGTCACGCGCGCCGGGCATGCCGCTGCCCTCTCCCTCCGCGACGGTGCGCGCCTTTCTGGCTGCGATGGAAGCGCGCGACCTCGACCGCGCACGCGGCTTCCTCGCCGACGGTTTCTCTATGACGTTTCCCGGCGACCGCCGCTTTTCCGCGCTCGAGGAACTCGTCTCCTTCGGACGCCAGCGCTACCGCTTCGTCCGGAAGACCTACACTACCTTCGACGAGTGCTTCGGCGAGGGCGGCATGATCGTCTACTGCTTCGGTACCCTCAGCGGCGAATGGCCGGACGGAACACCGTTTTTCGGCAAACGATTCATCGACCGCTTCGAGGTCGACGGCGGCAAGCTCACCGGGCAGTTGGTGTGGAACGATCTCGCCGAGAGCGGGCCTACGTAGACGAACGGCGGCGCGCCCGACGCCTGAGGCCAGCGCCGTGTTCCATGTCGGACTCGCTGCGCAGATCATTCGCAACATCGAAGCCGAGAGGCGTCGCCCCAAGATGACTTCGCCTCAGTAGCTGCTGGTCCGGTTAGCGGCCCGGCTCTGCCGTCCCTGGGGAGCCGAACGAACGGCAAAGCTTCGGTCGGCGACGGTAGCACCCCAAGCGGCGACGATAGGGTCGTTGGTTGAACGTCGGCTTTCTCAGTATCTCAGCCGGTAGCGGACAGTTCGCAGTCGGCCCCGTTCGAGCCGAGATCCGGATGCCCTTCGAATGGCCGGTTTCGGGCAGCGGTCGGAGCAGCCCAAACCACCGGCACGGGGTCGTTGGCCGAACGTCGGCTTTCGCCGTTTTTGGGCCAGAGCCGGACAGTCAGCAGACGGCCCTGGAACTGCCGTAGGAAATGATTTCGCAGGTGTAGCTTGGGGGCGAAAGTCAACGGCAGGGTCGGGTGGATTGCGGTCCGACGGCTTTAAGGGGGCGTAGCCGGAACAGCAGCCGTTCGATTGGCCGCCGCACTTCGACGGCAACGCGCCCCAATCCGGCCGTTCAGCACTAGTGACCGCAGTGCTGAAAGCCGACATACCTCGCGCATCGCATCGGCGCGGCTGTGCCCCGCAATTCGCGCCTTTCGCGGGCCGTTGGCTGCCGCCAGCGGATGGGTCACCTACTTCGGCTGAAACCACACCACTCAATTGGGGCAGGCCATCTGCGTGCATATCCTCCTAGAATGCTCCACCTCGTGTCTTCTTCACATATATGAATTCGATTCCGATGACATGCAGTTTCGCGCAGCTTTCGCTTGATGTTCTTTTCATGCTCGCATAGGCTCGTGCAAGGTCGAAATCATCGGCTTTCGCGCCAGTGTGCGGCGCGACCTGGGGAGGAATATCGAATGTCGCTGAAGCGCTTTTTGAGTGCCACCGCTGTTGCTGCTGTGGCTTTGTTGTCTTCCAATATTGCGAGTATGGCTCAGGGCGTCGAGCTTCTCCCGCCCGACATACTGGCCGCAAAGTCCGATCAGGTGATACCCGCCGACACGTTCAAGAAGGATGCGCCCTGGGTCATCGGCATGTCCTGGCCGGGTACCGGCAACACCTGGATCGTCCAGACGATTCAGGAGATCAACTACGCAGCCGCGCAGAACCCGTCGATAAAGGAGTTTCGCTTCGTGGATGCCGGATGGCAGCCCGCCAAGCAGGTCTCCGATATCGAGGATCTGCTGACGAACAAGGTGGATGCGCTCCTCGTGCTTCCCATCGCCGACGATCTCGTCAAGGCCCAGGTCGACGCGGCGGTAAAGGCTGGAATTCCGGTCGTCGTCTTCGCCAAGCTCGAGAACCTGCCGGGCGCGACGGTCAACGTCTACGGCGGCGGCGAGCCTTTCGGACGCGCTGGCGGCGAATTCCTGAAGGATCGTCTCGGCGGCAAGGGCACGATCTGGGCCTTCCGAGGCATTGCCGGTTCCGGGGAGGAGACGGCGCGCTATAACGGCTTCCGCGAGGCGATCGAAGGAACCGACATCAAGATCGGCGCGGAGGTCTTCGGCGACTGGAACTATCCGAAGGCGAAGCAACTATGCGAGAACCTGGTGGCAACGGGTCAGCCCGTCGACGGGATCTGGTTCTCCGGTGCCGACATGACACGTGCCTGCTTCGACGTGTTCAATGAACTTGGCAGCCCGCTCGTGCCGATGACCGGAGAGGCCAACAACGGCTTCCTGCGCGCCTGGAAGGAAGCCGGTGCTGATTCAGTCGGCCCGATCTTCACACCGGGCCTGGGTCCGGCCATACTGCGCGCCGCAGTGGCCCTGCTGGAAGGCAAGGAAGTCAACCGCTACTACTATTCCGATCCCCAGCCGATCACGGCCGAGAACTTCGACGACTACTATCGTCCGGATCTCAACGATGCCTACTGGTTCCCGTCCACGCTTCCCGCGGACGAGATCGAAAAGAGCTTCAAGCGCTGACGTCCCTCTAGTCCGGAGCGCGATCGCGATGACCGGCCGCGTGCCCGTTCCAGCAACCAAGGAGCGCGTGCCACTCATCGAATTCCGTCAGGTTTCGAAGAGCTTCGGCCCGATCCATGCCCTGCGAGAAGTCACTTTCGCAGGGCATGGGGGTACCGTGCACGCCGTCACGGGCGAAAACGGCGCGGGCAAGTCGACGCTGATGAAGCTGTTGGCCGGGGTCCAGTCGGCGGATGCGGGGGAAATCAGGTTGAGCGGCGCTCCGATCCGCTTCCAGGGCGCGGCTCAGGCGCGCGAAGCGGGTATCGCGACCGTCTTTCAGGAACTTACGCTTCTTCCCAACCTCACGGTTGCCGAGAACATGTTCCTCGGTCGCGAGCCGCGCGCGTTCGGGATCATGGATCGCAAGGCCATGCGCCGCATGGCGAGCGCCGCGCTGGAGCACATCGGCCTTGGAATCGATCCTGACGTGACCTGCGGCGATCTCAGCGTTTCCGAACAACACATGGTCGAGGTCGCCAAGGCCTCCGTCGCCCGCTCGGATATCGTCATTTACGACGAACCGACGGCCGCGCTCGACGGACCCGGCGTGGACAGGCTCGTTCACCTGATTGGCGAACAGAAGCGCGCGGGCAAACTGGTCTTCTACATCAGCCATCGTCTCGACGAGATATTCAGGCTGTGCGACGTAACCACCGTGCTCAAGGACGGCCGCCATGTCGAGACGCGGCCGACGTCGGAGTTGTCGCGTGAATCCCTCGTGTCGCTGATGGTCGGCCGGGAACTGGGCCAGATGTATCCGCCGCGCAGCGCCGGCCTGAAGGGCGATCTCCTGACGGTGCGGGACTACCGGGCGCGGGTAGGCGGATCGGAGGTGTCCTTCACTCTCCGCCGCGGCGAGATCGTCGGTCTCGCGGGTATCGAGGGCCAGGGTCAGCGTGACATCGTTCGCGCCCTCGCCGGTCTCCACCACGCGGGGGATGGCGTTGCCAGCAAGATCGGTGAGGACGGCGCGGCCGTGCCGTTGTCGTCTTCCGCCGTCGGCAACACGCGCCAGGGGATCGGCTTCATCCCGGAAGACCGGAAATCCGAAGGCCTCTTCCTCACGCTCACCATCGAGCAGAACATCGGCATCGGTCATCTGCGCACCATTCCGCTCGCCCGAGCTGCCGTGATCGACCGCAAGAGCATCGGCAATCTGATGCAGTCCATGCGCATTAGGGCGCGCGACTCGCGCCAGCTAGTCTCCTCTCTCTCCGGTGGCAACCAGCAGAAGGTCATGTTCGGGCGCTGGATGAGTTCGGGTGTCGATCTGCTGCTGGTGGAGGAGCCCACCCGCGGTGTTGACGTGGGTGCGAAGGCCGAGATCTACCGTTTGCTTCGGGACTTCACCGACGCGGGCGGATCCGTGCTGCTGACCACCAGCGAACTGACGGAGCATCTGGGTATCTGCGACCGTATCCTGGTGGTGCGCGAAGGTGCGATCGTCGCCGAGCTCGATGCCCGCGACGCTACCGAGGAGATCGTCATGACGCACGCGCTTGGCGCTCGGCACGAGACTGGAGCTCGAGCATGAACGTCGTCCGCGCCCGCCGCTTCGGCCGCTCCGGCCTCGGCGCTGTCTCGATCGGGCTCCCGATTGTCATTTTCGTAGCGCTTTCCATACAAGCGGACAACTTCCTCGCCGGCCAGAACATCGCCAATGTGAACAGCCAGGTCACGGCACTCCTGATCGTCGCGCTCGGGCAACTCTTCGTGGCCCTGACCGGCGGCATTGACATCTCCGTCGGCTCGGTGATCAGTCTCTGCAGCGCCCTGATCGTCTCTGTCGATCCCGTGCTCGCCGTTCCGGTGGCGCTGGCGACAGGCCTGGCGATGGGCCTCATCAACGGGGCGGGCGTCGCCTATCTCGGGGTCCATCCGCTGATCATGACGCTCGGCACGATGACGTTCGGGCAGGGCATGGCGCTCCTGTTCCTTTCCGGCGCCGGCGGCACGGTACCCTCCGAACTTGTCCTGATGGCCCGCTCGACCTTCCTCGGCCTGCCCGCTTCCTTCTTTTGGTGCGCCGCCATACTCACACTCGCGACCCTGCTTCTGGGCTGGACGCGGTTCGGCCTTCGCGTCTATGCGATCGGGGGCGGCGAACAGAGTGCCGCCTTGAGCGGCATCGACGTGCGGTTCATTCGGCTCGCCTGCTATGTCATCTGTTCGGTCGCAGGCGCGCTCGCCGCGATTTACCTGACGGGACGCATAGCGACTGGCGACCCCACGATGGGGCGCCCCTTCAGCCTTGATTCGGTGACGGCGATCGCGCTCGGGGGCGTTCTTCTGTCAGGTGGGACGGGGAGCGTGGCAGCCGCGCTTCTGGGTACCATCACACTTGGCCTCATGACCAACGGCATGAACCTCCTCGGCGTCTCGCCCTTCTTCCGGGAGGCAATCACGGGTGTCCTGTTGCTCGTAGCCGTAAGCCTGCAGAGGCGAAAAGTGATCGGCATATGACCAGTCCCGAAGCTACCGCCGATGCTCCCGCGCAATGGGCTCGCAACATGGCGGCGCGGCTGGCGGGATTGCCCGTCGCATACGCCGCGACCGCGATCCTGATTTTGTGCGCGGCCCTGATGCGGCCCAACCTGCTGCAACCCTTCCTCCTGATGCTGATCGTCCGCCAGGCCGCGCCGCTTGGCCTTGCCGTCATCGGCCAGTCGATCTGCATCAGGCTTCTGTCGCTCGACCTGTCCTTCGGCGGCGTGGCGATGGCGGTCAGCTACATAACGACCAGCGGCGCCATTCCCGTTTCGGAACCGGTCCTGATCCTCCTGTCGGTCCTGCTCGGCCTGACTGTGGGGCTGGCCAACGCCTACTTCATCGCCATTCGGCGGGCTTCGTCGGTGATGGTCACCCTGGCTATGGTCCTGATTCTGGGCGGGGTCGTCACCGCCCTGACCCAGTTCCGGTCGCCCGGCGACGCACCGGAAATCCTGCGCTATCTCGGACAGACGCGGATCGGCATCGTACCACTGGCCCTGCCGATCTGGCTGGCGGTCCTCATCCCGATGGCGCTCTTCATGCGCTACTCAGTCTTCGGTCGCTATGTCGACGCGATCGGATCCAATCCGAACGCCGCCTGGACCTCGGGCATTCCCTACGTCAGGGTGATCTTCGTCGCACACGTCCTGTCCAGCCTTTTTGCCGTCTTCAGCGCTTTTCTTCTGGTCGGCTTCGTCGGGTTCGGAAGTCTAAGCCTCGGCTCGGACCTCGCCCTGAACTCGCTGGCAGCCGTGATTCTCGGCGGCGTGACATTCGGCTCCGGGCGTGGCGGAATGCTGGGGCCGGCGGTCGCCGCCTTCATGCTGATGTTCAGCTTCAATCTCCTGACGAGCTTCGGCCTCGGAGAACCGGGAAAACAGATGGCTCAGGGCGCGATTCTCGTCCTCGCCGCAATCGCCTACGCCAGTCGCAGCGCACATCGCTGAACGAGAGATTTCATCAGTGGAGGACAGCATGATCGAAGTAATGGCCGACGCGGAACCCTTCGCCTTCGAAGGCAACGACATCGGAGTGGTCGTCTCGCACGGATTCACCGGCACCACCCAGAGCATGCGCTACGTCGGCGAACAGCTGTATCGCCGTTTTGGCTTCACGGTGGTCGGGCCGCGACTACCCGGCCACGGCACTTCGCCCGACGACATGGAGACGACCGGCTATCTCGACTGGGCCGGCGAGGTTGAGCGCTGCCTGCGCGAACTCGCCGCTCGCAAGAAAATGGTCTTCGTTACCGGCCTTTCGATGGGCGGCACCCTGACGCTCAACATGGCGGCGCGCTTTCCCGAACTGGTGAAGGCGATCGCGCCGATTGCGCCTGCCGCCGGTCTGCTCGCGCCTGAGTTCGCCGAAGTGCTGGCCCTCAATCCGCCGCCCGCCCGGATTCCCGGTATCGGCTCCGACATCAAGGCCCCCGGCGTGGTCGAACTCGCCTATTCGGAGGTGCCCGTCGCCTGCATGCGCGAGGTGGTGGTGTTGGCTTCCCAGACACACGACCTAATGCACCGCATCACCTGCCCGACGCTTGTCCTGCATGGGCGCGAGGATCACGTCGTCCCGCCAGCCAACGCAATGCTTGTGGTCAATACCGTTCGCGCGAGCGACATTCGGCTGCTCTGGCTCGAAAACTCCTACCACGTCGCGACTCTGGACAACGACAAAGATCTTATCGTCGATCGGGTTGGGAATTTCTTCGCGGAGATCGCCGCCTCAAAATAGAAGCACGGCGAAGGCGAGCGATAGGCGGGGTCGGTCAGAACCTCCCTTCAAAGTTGCACATCCGCTCCGGAGATTGAAACTGCCGACGCAGGCGGATCGCGCTACCCTCGCACCTCGGCAGGTGCGGGACACACGGCGTTCTCTAAAACAACGGCATCTTTTTCTATTCTAGCCCGAAAACCTGCTGAGCCCGGTGTCGCCCCCATGCACGAACCCGCTTCGCGGGAGGGGTGCCACGACTTGAGATGGCGTAATATTCGTAGCCTTTGAACAGGTAGCGGCGGGCGAGCCGATCCTGGAGTTCCCTTCAACGAGAGGAACTCGCCATGGCTACCCCATCGACCGATGCACCCGTCTCGCCGCTTCGCCAACGCATGCTGCACGACATGCTCATGCGTGGCCTCGGCTCCCACACGCAGCAGGACTACGTTCGTCACGTCCGGTGCTTCGCCGCGTTCCTCGGCCGCTCGCCCGACACCGCGACGCCGGACGATATCCGCCGCTTCCAGCTGGATCAGCATGAGAAGGGCGTCGGACCTGCGACCATCAACGGCACTGTCTCGGCGCTGCGGTTCCTGTTTCTGGTGACACTGCAGCGCCGGGATCTGTCGCGCGCCCTCGTGATCACCCGCTATGACCGCAAGCTGCCGGATGTGCTCAGTGTGGAGGAAGCGGCGCAGCTGCTCGAAGCTGCACCGGGCCTGGAGTACAAGGCCGCGCTCGGCGTTGCCTATGGCGCGGGTCTGCGCGTGTCCGAGGTCGCGCTCCTCAAGATCGATGACGTCGATTCCGCGCGCATGCTCCTTCGTGTCGAGCAGGGCAAGGGCCGCAAGGACCGCAACGCGATGCTCTCGCCGCAGCTCCTGGTACTCTTGCGGCTGTGGTGGCGCGAAGGCAGGCGACGCGGGATCATGCTTCCGCACGGCTGGCTGTTCCCCGGCCGCAGCCGCACCGATCCGGTCTCGTCGCGGCAACTGCATCGCGCAGTCCAGGAGGCCGCCGAGGTCGCCGGCATCCGCAAGCGCGTCGGCCCGCACACGCTGCGTCACAGCTTCGCCACCCACCTGCTCGAACAGGATGTCGACATCCGCGTCATCCAGGTGCTGCTCGGTCACGCCAAGCTTGAGACGACCGCTCTCTACGCCAAGGTCTCGACCCGGACGATCGACGCTGTCACCGGGCGGCTCGACCGGCTGATGGCGATGCAAGACACCGCCGGAGTAGGCCGTGAGCGCCTCGGTCGAGGTCGCCGACATCTTTCGCGCAGCAGGCCCTGCCTACCGGTCCGCCCATGCCGGGCACCTAAGCCTCGCCCAGCTCAAGGTCATGTCGGCGATCGAGCATTGCCGTACCGCGGCTCTCGGCGGTCACGTCGAAGCCTGCGAGGACTGCGGCCAGTTGCGCATCGCCTACAACTCCTGCCGCAACCGGCACTGCGCGAAGTGTCAGGGCGCGGCGGCGCGGACGTGGCTTGCCGAGCGCGAGGCCGACCTCTTGCCGGTCGGCTACTTCCACGTCGTGTTCACGCTGCCCGCCGAGGTCGCCGACATCGCGTTCCAGAACAAGGCGCTCGTCTACGACCTGCTGTTCAAGGCAGCGTCGGAGACGATGCTGACGATCGCCTCCGATCCAAAACACCTCGGCGCGCGCGCATCGGCATCACCGCCGTGCTCCACACCTGGGGATCGGCGATTACCCACCATCCGCACGTGCACATGATCGTGCCAGGCGGCGGCATCGCGACCGACGGAAGCCGATGGATCTCCTCGCGTCCAGCCTTCCCGCTTCCGGTGCGCGTGCTCGGCAAGCTGTTCCGACGGGTCTTTCTGACGCGGTTGGTCGCGCTGCACGACGCCGGGCGGCTCGCCTTCTTCGGGACCATGGCGCACCTCACCGAACGACGCGCCTTCCTGCGCCACCTTGCTCCCGTCCGAGGGAAGCAATGGGTCGTCTACGCCGAGGCGCCCTTCGCCGGGCCGGAGGCGGTGCTTGCCTACCTGTCCCGCTACACCCACCGGGTTGCGATCTCGAACAGCCGCCTGATCGCCTTCGACGAGATCGGCGCCCGCCGCCACCTGCTCAAAGGCTACGAATACTACGCCATCTCAAGTCGTGGCGCCCCTCCCGCGAAGCGGGTTCGTGCATGGGCCCCCAATTCAGACTTCAGACAAGCCTTTCCTCCTTCTATTGCAGACGGTGCGACCGAGCCTGCGAGATTTCGGCAACGCCCTGTTCTCGCGGATTTCGTTCGGTTTCAAGCGCTCTCACCAGCGGCTGCAGATAGCAAGCGTTAGATGCCCGCTTGTCGACTTGCGCGGCGCTTCTCCTAGGCCATGCCGCGTCCGTCCGGAGGCAATCTCCGCAAGTGCGGCGATCCTCGCAGTATCAGCGACACATTGGCCCACCAAAAGGATAGCGAGGGAACGGCGCGGCCCAGCAGAAGCACAACGTGCTGGAAGATCCCCCTCAGCGCGAAGCGACGGAGACGGGGCAATTCGTTGACGGCGAAAACGTAAGGAAGTTTGGGACAGCCGCACATTATCACCAGGCGGACATTTCCGCATCCGCCGTTGAGGCAGCCAAGGACGCGCCTTACCGCTTGATCCTGGAACATGAGGGTCGCGGCAAAACGCAGGCCCCGACGCCGATTGCCGAATGTTGTCGGGGGATGGCAGTCGCGTCGAGCGAACCATAACCAGGGAGGGTGATGTGTCTAACCAAGGAAGTTTGAAGTCGGCGCTCGTTGCGATCGGAGCGGCAGTTTCCGTGTCGTTTGCCGTCGCTACTGCAGCCGTAGCGCAGGAAAAGCTGCGCATGGTTACGAGCGTTCCTGCTCAATCCTTCATCTTCAAGGACATTCTCCAGGTTTGGGCCAAGCGGGTGACCGACTCTGCGGGCAGCAGCCTGGAGATCGAAGCCTTTCCGGCGGGCACTCTCGGACGCGACCCGCAGACCCACATCGACATGGTGCGCGATGGCGTCGCCGACATCGGTTACATCGTGCCGGGCTATACGCCGGGGGCATTTCCGGAAGTGACCGTGATGGAACTTCCGACGCTCGTGCCGAGCGCAACCGTTGGATCGCGCGCCGGAGCGCGGATGATCGACGAAGGCTTCTTCCAGGGAACCGGAGCCGAAAACCTTGTGGTGCTGGGAATGTTCTCCACTGCGCCGACGCAGTTGGCGACGACGCGTAAGGTCGAAAGCCTGGAAGACATCAAGGGGCTGAAGCTGCGTGGCGCCGGACCGACCCTGCTCGGGACGATCGAGGCGCTCGGCGCGGTTCCCGTCGGCGGCCTCACGGTGACCAACATCGCGGAGTCTGTGACGCGCGGACTGATCGACGGCTCGGTCAATGAATGGGTGGCGCTGACCATCTTCGGCATTGCCGAGGCGACGAAGTTTCACCTCGTCGCTCCGAACCTCGGTGCTTCGCCGATCATGGTGATCATGAACCGCAAGAAATATGAAAGCCTGTCGCCGGAGCACAAGGCGGCCATCGACGAGAATTCGGGGATGGTGTTCTCCGAGTTCTGGGGAGAGACCTTCGACGGCAACATCGAGAAGTTCAGGTCGGCCGCAATGAAGGATACCGATCGCACCTTTACGGAGCTGACGCCGGAAGAGGAAGCGCGCTGGAACGAGCGGCTCCAGACGGTGATCGCAGACTGGATCTCGAAGACACCGAACGGACAGGCGGTCTACGACCGCTACAGTACCGCCATTCAAGAGGCATCGAAGTAATCCGCGCCTTTGACCGTGTCGGCTCGAGGCAAGTGCGGGCCGAGAATGGCACGGAAGGTCACGACGCAGCACCAACTCGAGTTCTCAGCTCTCATCGGCACGATTGTGCCGATGAGAGCTGAGCCGACCAATCGAGCACTGCGGCGATTTCGACCATTCAAACCTAGAGAACAGCGGACGACGCGACCTGGGCTTCAGCCCAGAAATCAAAGATTGCCAGGGAGGACGACAATGCTGGAAAAGATGGTCAAAGCGGCAGCGGCCGCATGTATCGGCGGAGCGCTTGCGGGAGCACCCGGGGCGATCGCGCAGGAGAAGATTTCGCTGACCGCAGGCTCCGGATTGGCGCTCGCATCCGTGGGTACGTCCGAACTCGCCAACTACTTTCTGCCGGAGGTCAACCGGCGACTTGCCGAAGGCGGGCGCTACCAGATCGAATGGACAACAGGCTGGGGCGGCACCATCGCCGGTCAGTTCGACATGTTCGAGGCTGTCGAGGATGGGATCGTCGACATCGCCTACGTCAACACGCTGCATGAGGGCGCCAAGCTGCCGCTCGAGCAGGTAACATTCGTGACGCCTTATGGCGTCAACGATCTCAAGTCCGCGATCTCGATCTTCAACGCGCTGCGCGAGCGTGTTCCCGCGATGGACGAGCAGTTCATCAAGTACAACCAGCGCCGTCTCGCGGTCGTCGGTCTGCACAATTATGATATCCTCTCGACCTTCAGTATCGAACGATACGAGGACCTGAGCGGACGAAAGATCGGAGCGCCGGGACTTGCTGCCAACTGGCTCACCGGCACCGGGGCGGTACCGGTAACCGGTGCGCTGTCGGAGTATTACAACTCCCTGAAGACCGGCGTGTACGATGGCATCCTGATGTTTCAGTCCGGATTGGCCAGCTTCAAGTTCTACGAAGTTGCGCCGATAATCACCAGGGTCGGATTCGGCTCGCAGATCGTGAGCAACATCACGATCAACGAAGATGTATGGCAAGGTCTTCCGCAGGAAGTGCGCGATGTCCTGGAAGCGGTCGCTTCCGAGTATGAGGACAGGCTGGCGGGTCGGACAATCGAGCAAGCATCAGCCGGTCTGAAGACGGCCCAGGAGAAGGGCGCCACGGTCGTGGCCATGTCCACGGACGAGGTGCGGCGGATGGCGAAGGTCCTGCCGAACATCGCCAAGACGTGGGCGACCGAAGCCGACAGGCAAGGGCTACCGGGAACCGAAGTTCTCAACACCTACATGCGGCTCTCACGGGATGCCGGCGTGGAACTGCTCCGCGATTGGGCCGAGTAGTGGGCAAAGGCCAACATTCGGTCAAGGAAGGCCACGGTTTCGTGAATTTGATTGTTCTGGTTCACACGGCGTCGACGCGGGTGCTTGGGCCCGCGGCGACGTCTATGGCGGTCGTGGGCGCGGCATGGATTTTCGCCATCATGGTGCTGATCAACCTCGATGTCTTCGGTCGTTTCCTGATCTCGAAGCCGATCGACGGCGTACCGGAGACCGTGTCGCTTTCGATTGTCGGCATCGTTTTCATGCAACTGGCAAATACGTTGCGGCAGGAGCGCTTCATCCGGTCCGACATATTGATGGGCCGGCTTCGCCGGGATCGTCCTCGACTTGCCTATGCGCTCGACGCGGTTTTCCACCTTCTCGGCGCCGTCATGTTCGTGCTGATCGCAGTATATCTCTTTCCGAAGTTCCTCCTGGCCTATGAGCGGGGGACCTATGTAGGCAACTTCGGGCGGTTCACGATGGTGATCTGGCCGATCCTGCTCACTATCCTGGTCGGCACGGTCCTGACTTTCGCTCAGTATCTCACCTTCGCTCTGCGTGATGTTCTGGGTGCTTTCGATCGCCTTCCCTCTTTGTCCGACGACCAAGAGCGCAGCGATCCCGCGACCTAGATTTCGGAGCACGCTTCATGGACCCATCGACCATCGGTCTGGTCTCGCTCGCATTGATGGTGCTGCTGATCCAGCTCGGCATCCATATCGCAGTCGTTCTGCTGTTATTGTCCTTCGTCGCCACATGGTTGATCCGCGGCAACGTGGATATTGCGGGAAACCTGCTTGCCAAGGCGGCAGAGACATCACTTCAGAGCTATTCCTTCGGTGTAATCCCCCTCTTTGTGATGATGGGATTGCTCGTTAGCGCCTCGGGAGTGGGCCGCGACACATTCGCTGTGGCAGGCTACGCGTTCAGGCGAATCCTGGCCGGCCTCGGGATGGCAACCGTCGCGGCCAACACCGTGTTCGCGGCGATCAACGGCTCTTCCATCGCCTCCGCTTCCGTCTTCACCAAATTGGCCGTCCCCGAACTTGTCCGGCAAGGATACAATCGGCGCTTTTCGGTGGGTGTGGTAGCGGGTTCTTCCGTGCTCGGCATGCTTATTCCGCCAAGTCTTCTGCTGATTTTCTACGGAATAGTCGCTGAAGTTTCCATCGGCGACCTGTTTACGGCAGGGATTGTTCCGGGCCTGATCCTCGCGGGCGCGTTCATTCTCACCATTGCTGCAATGGCGCGAATTCGACCGAGTTATGTGGGAGATCCCACCACCGACGCAGAGGAGACCTCCCGTCTTTCAGCCCGTGAGATCACATACAAGATCGGCCCGATCACCCTGCTGATCGTGATTGTCATGGGAGGTATCTATGGCGGGGTGTTTACCCCTGTGGAGGCAGGAGGCGTTGGCGCCTTGGCTTCTCTGCTATTGGCGCTGGCCAGACGAAGTCTGACCTGGCGCGGCTTCTGGAAAGTCCTGATAGAGACCGGCTTCGTTACTTCGTCCATCTCCATCCTGATCATTGCCGCACATTTTTACGCAAGTATGTTGTCGCTGTCTCGCCTGCCGACGGTGCTGGGGCTTTGGATCGAGACGGCTGACCTGAGCTTTGGCGTACTGCTGCTGATCTACCTGGCCATCGTCCTCTTGCTCGGAACGGTGCTCGATAGCGTCTCGATAATTCTGATTGCCCTGCCGCTGGTCCAACCGGTGATGGTCAGCATGGGGGTCGACATGGTGTGGTTCGGTATCATCACCATCATCGCCGTGGAAGTCGGTCTGCTCACGCCTCCCCTGGGTCTGTCAGCCTTCGTGATCAAGGCCAATCTCGACGATCCGGAAATCTCGCTGAACGACATTTTCATTGGTGCCGCGCCCTTCGCCATTACGATGCTGATCGTGCTTGCACTGATCGTGTTCCTCCCAGTGCTGGCGACCGGTTTGATCCGCTAGTTTTCGGTCGAGCAAATGACCTGCAGAGAGCCATGCGCTTCTACCCCGGTATGAGTTCCAATCTGCGAGGCCAGGGAAATTGCGATGATGCGGAAAAATACCTCGTTCGCCATGTTCTGAGGAAACGTTCCATGAACAGGAGGGTTGGGCATTGAATTACGTCGCTGCGCAATCGGGCGCCTACCTCCATCATCTCGCTTTCGAAAGCTCGGAGCCCGAACGACTCGCGGGATTCTATGCCGATGTGATGCAGATGGACTTGCAACAGGTTTCCGATTCCGAATGGCGGTGCGAAGGCCCGGCCCGCCGCATCGTTGTAGTGAAGGGACGAGACAAGACCCTCGCCTATGCGGGGCTGGCGGTGCGGGATGCGGATGCGCTCGAAGGAATGCGCGGACGGGCGAGGGGTAGTGGACTGGAGATCGTTTCGAGCCCCTCGCCCTATTTGAATCCTGGAGCCTTCGGCGTGCGGGACAATGACGGCAACCTGATCTGCTTCGGCCTGGCAGGGAAGGATACGGTCAAGACGATGGGAGCCCCGCGACCCCATCATGGCGGACCCATCTGGGGGCCTCTCCAGCATCTCACCTTCGCCAGCCGGGACCTGGAGGGGTTCGTCGACTTCTACCACCGCAAGCTCGGATTTCGGATGGTGGACCGCGTCGTCCGGGAGGATCGCTCGCTGGCGACGGTCTTCGTCACGTCGAACCACGAACATCACACGATCGCCTGTTTCCAGACGAGTGAAGTGGGCGTGGATCATCACTCCTACGAGGCGGGCGAATGGAACTACATCCGCGACTGGTGCGATCATTTTGCCAGTCGGAGGATTCCGCTCGCCTGGGGACCTGGACGACACGGTCCGGGACACAACCTGTTCGCGTTCATCGTGGATCCCGACGGAAACTGGATCGAGATCTCTGCCGAGCTCGAAGTGATCCACGACCGCCCCTGCGAAGACTGGCCCCAGGAGCCTCGCACTCTCAACAAGTGGGGATGGGCCAGGATGCGGTCCTGAGGCCGGGTTCCGAGAAAGGTCGGCTCGACCGCAGGCATCGCGGGTCGAGGGTCGAGTTCGAGCATCCGCGCCTGAGATAAGAAGCACGAACGTCGGCGGTCCTTCCCGCCACATCGGGCCCTGCATCGGGCTTCCAGACTGCAGGGCGGGGAGCTTGGGTCTTTGAGGGATGGACGTTTGATGAACGCGGAGAACACGCCAGTTCTGATTGTCGGGGCGGGCCCCGTTGGCCTCTCGCTTGCCAACGAACTTGGTTGGCGAAAGATACCCCACATCGTGGTCGACGAAGCGGACGGACAGGTTCGTTTCCCGGCCGGCGAAAACATCTTCTCGCGAACCATGGAGCATCTCCGGCGCTGGGGGCTGTCGCAAGCGCTTCGGAACGGAGACGCATTTCCGCCCGACCGGCCACGCAATATCGGCTTTGCCACCCGTTTGTGGGGCTGGCCGCTCGCCTTGTTCGAAGGCAGCTCCAACCGTGGTGCGGCGGATCGCAATTCGCCCGAAGGCGGCCTCTTCTATCCCAGGAAGGCCTTCGACCCGGCGCTGCGAGGTTCCGCCGAGGCCTTCGGGGCAGACCTGCGGTACGGTTGTCGGCTCATCTTCTTCGATCAGGACGAGGGTGGTGTGAGTTGCCTGATCGAAGACGTGAACCGAGGCGTTCGACAGACGATCCGGGCGGGATATGTTGCCGCCTGCGATGGCGCGCGCAGCATGGTGCGCAAGCAGCTCGGCGTGCGCTTGGTAGGCGCTTTCGGAGAAGGGGCGAACTTCGCCGTCTACTTCCGATGTCCCGGCCTGGCCGCACGCCTCGACAGGATGTTCGGTGCCCCGATGGCGCAGGTTCACACCATCTGCGATGAAACCAGAGCCTATCTGACATCCGTCGACGGCGCCGACGAATGGCGGCTGTCCATGTATGCCGACCTGTCGAACCTGCCTGCTCCAGCCGAGGTGGTGTCTCGCACCATCGGTGCTGACCTCCCGTTCGAGGTTTTCAAGGCCCAGCCATGGACAGGCCACCGCGTTGTGGCTGAGCGCTACCGCGTGGGGCGCGTCTTCCTGGCCGGCGACGCGGCCCATCTGCGCTGGCCGAAAGGCGGCTTCGGCGCGAATACCGGCATCGGCGATGCGGTCGATCTTGGATGGAAGCTGGAGGCGGTCCTGCAGGGGTGGGCCGGCGACGGGCTGCTCGACAGCTACCAAGCTGAGCGCCGACCGATCGCCGTACGAAACACCAACGAAGCAGCGAACAACCGTGTTTTCGACACCATGATCCAGTCGAACCCACTGCTCGATCGAGATGACCAGACGGGCGTGGAGTCGCGGATGCGGATGAAGGAAGAGCTCATAGCATTGAGGCTGAGGGAATTCGTAACGCCCGGCATCCAGCTCGGCTACAGATACCGAGACTCGCCAGTCTGCATCGACGACGGAACGCTGGAGCCGCCGGACGACCACATGCTGTATCACCCGTCAACATGGCCGGGCTGTCGGGCGCCGCACATCTGGCTTGCCGACGGGTCCTCGACGCTGGATCTCTTCGGCCGCGGCTTCGTCCTCGTCACAAGCGGAGCAGAGGTCGATAGTGGACGTTTCCAGGAGGTCGCAGACGACATGTCCATTCCGCTCGCGCATCATCACCTTCCGGGCCGGGAAGCGGTGGACGCGTACGAGCGTGCCCTTGTGCTCGTGCGCCCGGACGGTCACGTCTGCTGGCGGGGAGACGCCGTCCCGCACGATATCGAATCCCTATTGGCCACGGTGACGGGCCGAGCTACGGCCGCTGGGTGCCGGTTGGAGAGCGGGACCTGAAACATGGATCATTCCGAACTGCTTCCCCTGCTGTCTGACGAGTGGGATCCTCAGATAGCCCATCTCAGCGACGGCTTTGCCGGTCAGCTGAACGTCTACCGCGTCATGGCGCACAATCCTCCGCTTCTGGCGGGCTGGGCGGGGCTTCGCGACCATCTCGTGACGGGCAATACGCTGGGGCCCGAACTGTCGGAGATCGCCATTCTGAGGATCGGGTATCGACTAGAATCCGAGTATGAGCGGGCGCATCACATCGTGAGGGCGCGCGCCTGCGGTATGTCAGATGCTAGGATCCGCCAAACGTTTGTCGCCGGGGTGCCTGATGATCCCACCGATGCGCCCATCGTCATGGCGATCGACGAACTCCCAGCCACGACCAGGATTTCGGGTCCGACGCTGGAATCACTCATGACGACGGTAGGGCGCCGGGGCGTTCTAGACCTCATTGCCCTCTTCGGATTCTACGTCACGCTCGGAGGCATCCTCAAGACATTTGGGACTCCGATCGACGCCGAGATCGTGGAAGCGCTCGATAGGTCGCCCTTACCGCTGGTATGGCGCCCTGATCTGGTCCGACCCGCGCTCAAGTACACCGGGTCATGCAGCCAGTATCTTGCGTCCTGCGGTGAGACCGTTCACCTTCTCCACGATCGATGCGGCATCGATGCCGTAATGCCGGTAGAGATCACCGATGGTCCCGGTTTGGCCGAAATGCTCCACGCCGCGCGGGATCGTCCGGTGCCCGTGGACGGAGCCGAGCCACGCCAGTGTAGCAGGATGCCCGTCGAACACCGTGATCAGATGGCAGTGACGCGGCAGAACCGACAACAGCCTCTCGATATGACTTTCTGCCTCGGGGTTGCCTCTCGATCGTGCCCTCTGGGCGGCTGTCCAGCCAGCGTTCAGGCGGTCGGCCGAGGTGATGCCCAGGACCGCAACGTCCCGCCGTCCCCGCCCGATCATTCCTGCCGCTCGGATTTCCTCTGGAGCCACCGCACCCTGATAGGCGATCACGACCTCGCAGTTGGGGCCTGGCTCCCGCATCCAGTAGGCGCCATCGATCGTCCCCTGCCGGAAGGCGTCGTCGTCCCGAAGGCGTCATCGGGGGATACGCCGCGCTCATCGACCAGGCCGCGCTCGGTTTCGGGGTTTCCGTGTTCGTTTCGGTCAAGCTGGACAAACAGGTGGATGATGCGCTGGACGCGTTCGAGACGGCGATCGGACAATTCCGGGAGGTTCTCGATTGCTGGCTGATGACCGGCAATCGCGATTACCTGCTGAGAGTTGCCACCAAAGATCTGCACGAGTTCGAAAGGTTCCTCGTAGGCCGCCTGACGAAGGTCCGCGGCGTGGAGTCGATCGAGTCATCGATACCGCTGCGGCGTGTAAAGTCGGGGCTCGCACGGACCGAATGAACTAAGGTATCAACGACGAGTGGAGTGCATTCGCCGGTGCTCAGGAAAACAATGCCTCGTCCATGCGGAGCCGGGCAATCTCCTCCGACAAACGCGTTGTCATCGAAAGCAGATCATCACGATAGAGTTCGATCGCGTTGTCGAACTTCAGGGCGCTGCTGAGCCATATGATCGTGATGCACGCCACGACAGAACCATTCTGGAGAATCGGCGCCGAAATGCTCATCGTATCGACTCGAAAACCCTGCTTTCGGAAACCGACTCCGAGCTCCCTGCACTGGGCCAAGACCGCATCGAGCGGGCCATCGCGGGTCATCAGCGGCATCTTTGCACCGTAGAGGACTTCCAGGCCGGCGATCATGTTCCGGCACTCCATATCGGACGAAAACGCTAGGTAGGCGCGCCCACTCGCCGTGTCGATGAGGGGCAACCGCGTCCCGACCATACCCCGGTCCAGCGCGTACGGGCTCAGATAGTAGGTCGATTCCCGGATCTCCATCCGGTCGTTTTGCAGGACCATGAGATCGACGGGCCAAAGTATCCGCTTGCCGAACCGCACCATTTCGGGGATCACGATCTGACAGACCCAGTCGGCTTCGCGAAATCCGGAACTCAGCGACTTCGCGTGAAGAGCGACACGCCACTTGTTCGAGAGCCGATCCTGAACGATGAAATTGAGCTGCTCCATCGTTTCGAGCAGGCGGTAGACCGTCGGACGCGGAATGCCGGTCGACGCAGCGATTTCGGCGGCCTTCGCCCCATCTCGCGTGTTGATGGCTTGAAGAATCCGAAAGGCGCGTTCGACCGCGCGCACTTGCCCAGAGTCTGAAATCTCACCCTCCCTTGTCCACAGAATGGACATTCCTCGACATATAGCCCGATGGTTCGTCGAGCAAGCAGATTTGACCTGCATCCGCCCGACGCGAGATCGGTTGCCACGGAACCAGTCTGACCGACCGCGTTCGCACTGCGGACACGAGGGATTGACCGATTGGCTGGAGACCTCCTGTGCCGCTTAGTCTGCCGCCAGGCTCTTGAATGGCCATTGACGGACTGAGCGGGAGAGAAACGTGGAGCGCAAGAAGGTGGACGTTGCGGTGATCGGGGCCGGCCCCGTCGGGCTTACTGCCGCACACCTGCTCAGGAAACTGGGAATCTCAAGTATAGTTTTCGAGCGGAATCCTTCGACGTCGTTTCATCCACGCGGGCATGTCGTGAATGCCCGCACGATGGAGATCTTCCGGCAGATCGGCGTCGAGGCCAGGATTGGCGAGGTATCGCTACCCATCCACCAACATGCCGGGATCGGGTTCATGACCAGCCTCGCCGGCGAAGAAATCGGGGTCATCTGGACGCGGCAAGGCGGGAAGCCGACGCCGCAGGAACTGAGTTCGAGCCCATCCTTGAAGAGATCGTGTCCACAGGACGAAGTCGAACCCGTCCTGCGCGAGGCGCTGGAGCGGGATTCCCCGGCCGATACTCTGCGCTTCGGACATGAGATCACGCAGATCAGTCGGCAGGACGACGCGGTGCGACTTCGCTGGACCGCGACGGACAACCGTGAAGGCGAGGTGAAGGCCAGGTTCGTAATCGCAGCCGACGGGGCGCGCAGCTTCGTCAGGGAAGCCCTCGGCATCGGAATGTCCGGAGGCTCGATGGGCCAGCAGATTGGCGTCTACTTCAAGGCCGACCTCTCGCGCTGGCTGCGAGAGCGGCCATACCTGCTCTGGTGGATCTACAATGCTAGGACGACCGGCGTGTTCATATCCCTCGATGGGCGCACGCGGTGGACATACAATTTCGCCTATGGACAGGAGGAATCCCGTTCGGACTTCACCGCTGAGCGGTGCCAGGACATCATCCGCGCGGCCGTGGGCGCGGATGACGTCGAGATCGATATCCAAAGCGTCATGCCGTGGCGGATGCAGGCCCGCGTGGCCGATCGATTCGAGGTCGGCAACGTTTTTCTGGCCGGAGACGCCTGCCACCCGTTGCCGCCGACGGGCGGCCAGGGAATGAACACGGGAGTGGCGGACGTTCACAACCTTGTCTGGAAGATCGGCCATGTCCTCTCCGGATCCGCGCCGCGTGAACTTCTATCCACCTACGAGCCAGAACGGCTTCCGGTCGGCGCGTTCAATGTCGAGCAGAGCAAGCGCAATGCCGAGAAGATGGCTCGTTCTGGCCTCGCCGGGATGCTCGCCAACGACGAGAACGTCTCGAGCAAGATCGAAGGTCCCGAAGGCTGGGCCGTTCGGGATCGCCTTGCCCTGGAGATACCCAAGCAGCGCGAGCACTTCGACTATCCCGGTCAGAATCTGGGCGTGGCTTACGAAAGCGCGATCATCGTCGGCGACGGAACGCCGCCGGTACCCCTGACCATCGAAACATACACACCGTCCGCCCGTCCGGGCAGCCGCGCGCCGCATGTCTGGCTCACACACGGCGACCGGTCATTGTCCTCACTCGATCTCTTCGAGTATTCCGGATTCACCTTGCTCGCCGGCCAGGATGGGAGGCCTTGGGCGGACGCCTTCGCAGCCGTCACCGCGCGGATGGGGCTGCGCGGGGCGGCCTACCAGATCGGCGCGCCGGGACATCCCACGCCGCAGGACGTCGACTGGCTCGGGCTCTACGGACTGTCGGTGAGCGGCGCCGTACTCGTACGCCCGGATGGCCATGTAGCCTGGCGGTCCCGGACGGCCGTGTCAAACCCGGTCGCCGAACTCGAAGAAGCCTTGCGCACGGCGCTCGGTTTCACGATCCATCCCGCCACGGCGGCTCCTAGCCCGTAGGGAGGAACCGACTGACGTCTAACGAGGGCGGCGGCGCGCGACGGCGGCGACCATGTCCGCCGGCCACTGTCCGACCAAGACTCTCTCGAGCTTTGACACGCCCCAGGTCGAACCGGATCAGGCGAAGACGATGCCCTCGTCGTGAAAGACCTTCCGGGAGGAGGGCCGATCACGCAGGCGCGCGTAATAGTCGGCCACGTTACGCGGCAGATCGAGTTTCTGCCGGTCCACTGCCCAGAAGAGCACATAAAACAGACTGCTGTCGGCCATGGACAATCGATCGCCCAGGATGAAACGGTTGTCCCCGAGGCTTTCGGAGACGACGCCGAAGGCCTTCGTCACGATCTCCCGGCCCATGTCCTGAACCCATGTGTGGTCGGCTTCGCTCGGAGCGAACTTCGCGGGCCGGAAAAGCCGCGAGAACCCCTGCATGTGGATCGTCGCCACGACGTAATCCATGATCTCAATTGCGCGCGCCCCGTTCTCCAGACCGGACGGGGCCAGGCCCTTTTCCGGGAACGAGTGCGCGAGCCAGTGGGCGATGGCCGCGAACTCGGTCAGGACGCTTCCGTCGTCCCGCGCGAGCGCGGGCACCTTGGACTTCGGATTCACGCCGACGTAGTCCGGCTTGAACTGTTCCCCATCCTTGATGGCGATCCGGACAGCTTCATAGGGAACCGCAAGCTCTTCGAGCAGGAAGTGTATTCCGATCGAGCAGGCTCCGGGCGAGTAGTAAAACTTCATCATTGACCTCCAGTCATTGCTCCACGCGCAGCAAAATTTTTCCGACATGCGCCCCGGCTTCCATCATCCGGTGCGCTTCGCCCGCCTGGGCAAGGTCGAAAACGGCGGCGATGGCCGGACGAACCCTCGTTCCAAGGAGCGGTAGAACGTCTTTCACAAGGCCGGCGGCGACGATCGCTTTTCGCTCGATGGACAGGGGTCGCAGGAGCGAGCCCGTCAGCTTGATCCGCTTCGCCATGATGGTCCGCAGCGGTACCTGGAGAACCGCGCCGCCGCCGCCCGAGAGATGCGCGATCCACCCGTCCGGCGCCATCATCTCCAGATCCTGCCCGATATGCGCGCCGGCAGACATGTCGAGGAGGGCGGAGATACCCCGGCCATCCGTCGCCGTCATGACACGTTCAGCGAGATCGTCCGCGGAATAGGAAAAGGCCGCCAACGCACCAAAACGCAGCGCGGCTTCCACCTTTCGCTCGGAACCGGCGGTTGCCAGCACGTTGTAGCCGAGCGCAGACATTGCCTGGAGCGCCAGATGTCCCACGCCGCTGGTACCGCCGTGGATCAGCGCGAACTCGTGCTTCTGAAGCGCCATCAGGCCGAAGAAATTCCACCAGGTCGTAAACAAAGCCTCCGGAATCGCCGCCGCCTCCACATCGGAAAAAGCCTCCGGAGCCGGTAGGGTCAGGGCGCTATGCGCGGCCACATACTGGCCATAGCCTCCGCCCTGAACCAGCGCCATCACGCGCTCGCCAATGGCAGGCCGCGCAACCCCGTCGCCGAGGGCGACCACCGATCCGCACACCTCTATGCCCGGAATAGCCAGACCATCGCTGTGCCGGCCCGCCGCGCGCTGATGCACGTCGTGCCTGTTGACGCCGGCGGCCCCCACGCGGATGACCACCTGCCCTTCGGCGGGCATCGGCACCGCCATGTCTGCAGGCTTCAGGACCTCCGGCCCGCCGGCTTCTTCGATGATGATCGCGGTCTGTCTAGCGGGAAGCTGCATTGCCCTCTTTCCAACGGGAGAACGGCTCAGGGACGACAGTTCAGCCTCGATAGCGCAGCGGCTGATCGTTAAGGTGACGGAGACGCGACGCGCTGGATCAGTTCTCGTCGATGACGTCGTTGGCCAGGATTCCGATGCCCGAGATCTCGACCTCTATACGGTCGCCCGGTTTCATGAAGACCTTGGGATTTCGGAACGCGCCGACGCCGCTTGGCGTACCGGTCGCGATCAGGTCGCCTGGAAAAAGCTCGGTGACGATGGAGAGATAGGCGATCAGCTCCGATATCGAGAAGGCGAGGTCGGACAGTTTCGTCTGCTGCATCACCTCGTCGTTCAGCCGCGTTTGCAGCGACAGGGCGGCCGGGTCCGGAATGTCGTCGGTCGTAACCAGCCAGGGTCCTGTCGCGCCCGACCGATCGAAGTTCTTGCCGGCCCAGAACTGGGTCGTATGCCGCTGGTAGTCGCGTATCGATCCGTCGTTTAGGCACGTGTAGCCGCCGACATGGTTCATTGCCTCTTCCTGCGGAATCGCCCTGCCGGACTTTCCGATCACGACCGCCAGCTCGCCTTCGAAATCGAAGTGGTCCGAGATCTTCGGCCGCACGATCGGCTGCCCGTGGCCCACCAGCGTCGCAGGATAGCGCGTGAAGACCGACGGATACTCCGGTTTGTCTCGCCCTGTCTCCTTGATATGCGACATGTAATTGAGGCCGATGCAGATGATCTTGTCCGGATTGGGAACGGGCGGCAGGAGCCTGACCTCCCCCAGGCCCATCTCGCCGCCGTCTGCTGTCTCGAGGCGTTTCGTTGCACTAGCGGACAGGAGGGCACGCAGGTCCGCAAATTCGGCGCGCAATTGCGGTCCGGAGTCGACGATCCGGTCTTCCCGAACCAGTCCGTATGATCTGGTGCCGTCCGGCAGCAGGTATGAGGCTATGCGCACGAGTGGTACTCCGTTTGGCGTCTTGGATGTCGGGGGAGGCGCGACTATTCGCGGTGAACGACGCTGTCGAGCCAGGCGCAGTTTGGCACCGGGTCCGCGGCACGGAAGCCGTCTCGTGCGGTCTTGAACCGCATTTCCCGCATCCTGCGCCGCACTTCGGAATCCTCCGGCAGATGCACGCGCTCATGCCCCCAGGTCGAGGGTCCTTCATGTGTTTCAAAAGGTTGCCAGGTCTTTGGGTCGATTACCTGGGCGCCCCATCCGTATTCGACGAAAAAGTCCGATGGCGTGCGCGAGTAGAAGCTCAGCATGTGATCGTTGGAGTGACGGCCGAGCGTATAGGCGATCCGCTCCTGTTCCTGCTGCGCGATGTCGTATCCTTGTCCGACGTCGTCCAGCGACTGCAGTTCGACCATGAAGTGGTGGATGCCCTTCCTTCCCGATCCCACCATCGCGAAGCTGTGATGGCGTCCGTTGATGTGGAAGAAGTAGAGCGGATAAGGCGTCAGGCCGTAGTCCGTCACCTGAAATCCGAGCAGATCGCGGTAGAATGCCAGGAGCCGGTCGACATTCTCCACATGCAGCACGGCATGGCCCATGCCCAGCGCGCCGGTCTTGAAGCCTGAAATCGGCCGACCGGGAACGAATGGATCGCTCGCGACCTCCGGACCGCAGAAGACTTCGAGGCGGTTTCCGTCGGGATCTTCGAACGAGATCAGCCGCGCGACATGGCGCTGATCCGAAAGGCCCGCGCCATGCTGCGTCACCTCGATCCCTGCATTTTCGAGCTGTCCGCCCAGCGCATCGAGATCGTCGGGGGAGGCAACCTCCCAACCCATGAAGGCCAACCCCTCGCTTCCCTCGCCCGTGACGACCAGGCGCTGCTTGCGGTCGTCCATGCGGAACAGGCGGGACGATCCGCCGCTATCGACTTTCTGCATGCCGAGCAGGCTGGTGGCGAATCCTTCCCAGTCGGAGGTCTTGGTCGAATTGATCCCGATGTAACCCAGTGAGGTCAGCATGTGGCATTTCCCTGCGATCGACGATCGGACCCGGCTTCGACACGGTCGGAATCCGGCGGACGATGAATCCATGCCGATACCGGTCATTGTCTCGCCATGGTGAGTCGGAACCAGCGCATGACTAGCGCGGTCGGCCGCCGATTTCGCCGGCGGAGAGAGCGCCGTCCATCAGGTGGACGCGTCAGCCCCTTGGCATCGGCACCAAGAACTTGATGGCACCGATCCGTCCGCGCGAGAATCAGCGACCGTCGTCGTGTCCGCCAGTTGGACAACATTGCAATAACTGTCATCGACAACCGCGGGAGTCTGCCAAATCATGCAGTTCGATCGTGTCGGGAGGAGGTGCCGGTTGAATTCGATTGATCGCGGGCTGCGCAATGCGACGCACTGGCTGGCCCTGATCGGCTTCGCCGGTCTCTTCCTGTTGGCGCTCATGACCACCGTCGATGTTCTCATGCGGTGGTTGTTTTCCGCGCCGCTGCATGGCGTGAACGATGTGAGCGCCGTCGTCATGGGCGTCGTGATCGCGTGCTGTATCCCCGCGAACCTCGCGGAACGAAAGAACATCTCGGTCGAGATTCTCGGCGCTATGGCTGGCGCACGCACATCCCTTGCTCTCAGTGCCTTCTCAAGTGTCGTGGTTCTGGTCTTCATCTCGCTGATGGCCTGGCAGTTCGTCCCCTTCACCCAGGGCGTCTACCGCAGCGGACGGGAAACCTGGGTGCTTGCCTGGCCCATCTGGCCGTGGTGGTCGGCGGCGACTTTGCTGCTGATCTTTGCGGCAATCGTTCAGGCGGCCAACCTGATCCGCGACCTCATGGCGCTCTTCGTCGGTCGCGGTACCGGGCCGGTATGGTCCGCTGTGCCGGACGAGTCCGACGACCGCTGACGAGAGCAGGACCCATGGACGCTTCAACTATCGCATTGATCGGTTTCGTGGGCATGTTCGTGCTGATCATCCTGCACGTGCCCATCGGCGTCGCGATGGCAGTCGTCGGGGTCGGTGGTTTCGCCGCGATCGCAGGCCTGGGACCTGCGCTCACTCTGCTGGCGACCGAGCCCGCTTCGACGATGTCGAGCCTCGATCTGGCTGTCATCCCGCTCTTCATGCTGATGGGCGGGCTCGCCACCGCAGGAGGTCTGGCGCGCGACATCTTCTCGTCCGCCCAGGCGCTGGTTGGTCACCGGCCGGGAGGGCTGGCGGCTACGACAATCGTGGCGAGCGCGGGTTTCGGGGCGGTGTGCGGATCGGGCGTGGCGACGACTGCGACCTTTGGTCGAGTCGCTCTGCCGGAAATGCTGGAGCGTGGCTATTCAAAGGGAAGCGCGGCTGGATCGGTCGCCGCCGGGGGTACGCTCGGTATCATCGTTCCACCATCCAGCATCATGGTACTCTATGCAGTGCTGGCCGAGCAGTCGGTACTGAAACTGTTCTCGGCGGCGATCGTACCGGCAATCTTGTCTGTTGTTCTCTATCTCACGGCAATCTCGGTCGTGGCGCGGCGAAATCCTTCCGCCATGCCCCGCACGGAACGCCTCCCTGTTCGCGAGAGGGTGAAGGCGCTCGGCAAGGCCTGGGGAGCCATTACACTCGCTGTCGTCGTCCTCGGCGGCATCTATTCAGGCGTCTTCACGGTCAACGAGGCCGCGGCGGTCGGCGTGGTCTTCGCGTTCTTCTTCGCCTTACTCAGGGGACGGCTCAACCGCCGCACCTTCCTCCACGTCCTGTCGGAAGCCAGTGTAGCGACGGTCATGATCTACGTGATGGTATTCGGCGCGATGATTTTCTCGTATTTCGTGAGCGTCACGGGCATTACGGGCGACATCATCGGAGGCATCGAGCACCTGAACCTCCCGCCGACGGCGGTCGTGTTTCTTCTCGTTGTCGTATACGTCGTTCTGGGTGCCATTTTCGATGAGGTAGCCGCGATTGTCGTGACGCTTCCCTTCGTCCTCCCTGTCATCCTCGCTATGGGATACGACGCAGTGTGGTGGGGCATCCTGAACGTCTCGCTCGTCGGTATCGGCATGCTCACGCCGCCGATCGGCATCAACGTCATGCTGCTCAATTCCATGCGCGCCGATATTTCGCTTTCGGAGATCTACAGCGGTGTCACCCCCTACATCCTGGCAGACTGCGCCAGGATCGTGATTCTGGTCCTGTTCCCCGCGGTCACGCTCTGGCTCCCAAGCGTAATGTAGATTGCCTACGCACGCGACGGATCCGAACTTGCAGATCGATGAGCCGAAGCCGCTCGCGACGACGGAACCGGTTGCACGCATCTATCGGAGTCGGGATTCCAGATCTGGGAAAAATGGAGATGACCGGTTCGGCTCCCAGCGAGAGGGCCAGGAACGGGGCCCCTACATCTGAGCTGTCCGATCAAACTGGAGAAGACTTGGTTGGCGCTGAATCGGCATCCAAGTGAGCGTTCGCCCGAATCGGATTGCCAGCAAAAAATCCGGGAACTGCACGTGGGAAATGGTTCTCCGAGATCTTCTCCTATTGCTTCTTCGCGCCCCCCTGTGCTGAACGGCAGCTTACCGCTGGTCGATCCCCAGAACCGGACAATCCGTTCTCGGCCCCCTTCTTGCCAATCGCTTACGAGCCGCAATCAAAACATGGGAAATCAGGTTTCATTGCCGCTTCCGGCCACTGGGTAGATGTATCTGGATTTACACTCGTCGGAAAGTTTGCGGGCGCGGTTGAAGTCAGGCGTCCCCGGAGTCAGTTCGTGCTCGTGCAGGCTGACTAAAAGCTCCAAATCTTCGATTGGCAGAGAACTGCCTTGCCGAAAGTCGTTGAAGATCTCGCCTTGACGTTCTTCCGAGACCTTTCGGTAGTGGGCTTCAGTGATGGTCTCGGTTTCATGCCCCAGGTTTTGCGACCATGCGCGCCGCTGTTCCGATGTCCTGCAGAAATCGTCTCGGATCGACGCCAGATAGTGCTTCGCGCAGTGCGGATTGTAGTAGCCGATGGCGGCTGCCTGACAGATACGCTTGAACGCGCGCCTCACACCTGTGTCGGAATCACACGGTTCTATGGCCACCCGAAGTGAGCGCTCGAGTAGCTTTGTGCTGGCAAGACTACGGTCCGGCGGGAACAGGGCATCCGCTCCGGTGCAGCCGAGATCGAGCAGTTCTTCGATCCATTCGATTAGGATCTTCCGAATTTCCTCATCGACCGGGAACCACCAAGTTTTCTGGCTTTTCGAGTTCTTGATCCGCATCTGGGTCGCATCCTGAACAACCAGGCGCCTCTGCACGTCGACAAACCCGAGCCGCAGCGACGCGGTCGCATTACTTCATGTGCCGAGCAGGAAGCTCGCTGCTACGATTGCACGGTCACGGCGTTGGAAGAGGGTCGAAGCCGGGGCGCACGAAACCATGCGGCAAACTTCATCCGTGGTTGGCCAGTCCCTGACAGCTGAACGAGGGGCTTGCGCCATGGCGCCCTTGGGTAGTTTGAAATTGTCGCAGATCGTCTTGTTTAGTTTCCGGTATCCGTCCTGCTCAACAAGCCACCGGAAGAACTGGGCCATATGCGCTGCTCTGTGCTGAATGGTCGATCGGCTCATCTCGCCGAGAGACGCAATCAGGTATCCCCGGTATTTCGCGGCGTCCGCAGGTTGGAGCGATCGAAGGTTCCTACCGTTGTGGTAAGCTTCAAAGTCCCGAAGCGAAGCCAGGTGGGCGTCGACCGTCTTCTCGTCATTGCAGGCGCCGTACAGCTGGTACTCGTAAATGATCCGCTCGTTGTCTCCCGGTGACAGAGTAGGAAGGGGACCAACTTTCCCAACACCAGCCTGCATCGCGCCCTTATGTTCGTCTACCAAGCCCGGGGCGATGTTGGACTCAGGGTAGGATTCGAGCTCGTCGCATAGCGTCTCACTAATCACCTTCCGAACTATACGCTCACACAAGGGACAGGGTGCAATCGCCCAGAGCCCTCGGCCATGTAAGCGAGAAATGAACAACTTCTCAGGAGTAGGGGTGACGCGGGTCCCACAGGGAAGGCACTTGAACTCAAGCAGCGACAAGGGGCGATACCTCATCTTGTGCATGTGGTCATGGAAGCGCTTCAGCTCGGACCCGCGAAACAGCTGCGGCTGACGATGGTCGACGGGCCGAAGCCCTCCCTTGACCCAATTGGTGATCGTGTTTCGACAGGTGTCATAAAGCTCCATGACATCCTCGACGCTATGTACACGATTGGCTTTCGGCCGAATGCCGCGGTAGGAGCGGCTCATTTGCTGCCTCGCACGTAGCCGCGCGGGGCAGTGGGCATGCGAGTCTCCCACTCCAGAAGGCAAGATAGAGCCCAGCGCGTTGTACCCGGCGAGACGACAATGGGCTGCGGGAAATGAGGGTCGTTGTTGCGCCACCGCCAGATAGTCGCGCGAGACACACCGTAGCGTTTCGCAACTTCCCGATCGGTGAGATAACGGTCGTCCGGGTCGGTCGTCCGAAGATTGCGGTCCCCGGCAGGTCTAAGCTTAGGCGTTCCCCTGCGAGCCTTCGCAGTGGGCGGCGTCTCTGGAGCCGGCTCACCCAGATGAGCCTTCAGAAGAGGCATCATCAATCGGTGAGAAAAGGTCTTGTCGGTCGCTGTCTCGCTCTGAAGACATAGACGTGCTCACCCATCCTGGGTTGGGTGCACGTCATGCGCTTTCAGTTTCGATCAGGTCTTGCGACCGTTCGCTATGGTCTGACGACGCGTTTTCGTCAGATGGAGACTGGATAAGGCGATTCGACGCTGGAGGGCAAGCCATTCAGTTCAAGAGAGCAGCCTACGACCCTTAGAGCCAAACCAAGAGGCAGCAGATGTGGGGTTTGATGTGGGCCTGACTTCAATGAGCACCATAAAGCGGAATGAAATCAGACGCTTGCTGAAAACGCTGGCGGAGAGGATGGGATTCGAACCCACGAGGCCCTTCCGGGCCTACTCCCTTAGCAGGGGAGCGCCTTCGACCACTCGGCCACCTCTCCGGTGACGCCCGGATAAACAAGATTAGCCGGATGCACAAGGGTTCGCGCCGCTTATCCCGAGTGGAGGCTTTTCGCGGAGGGGCCGCCGGCTGCCCCGAGGCGCGATGCTGGCCGTGGGGGTGCGCGGGAAGATCGGTACTCCCGACGCGCCGCGTCCCCGCTCAGTGCCGCGCCTTGCCCTCCGCCCTGGCAACGAAAGCGGCGATCGTCGCCGGCAGATCCCCGGTTTCCAGCAACGGCGCATGGCCCTGGCCTTCCACGGTCACCGCCTCCAGGTCGGGATGGCGGCGTTCCATCTCCTTCAGCGTGTCGGCCGACAGGAGTTTTGAATTGGCGCCGCGGATCGCGAGCAAGGGCACCGTGGTGAGGCCGTGGAACTGCGCCCAGAGTTCGGGCAGCGGCTCGTTGAAATCGATGCTGGTGATCGTCTTCAGGAGCGCGGGGTCGTAGTCCGGAACCAGCCGGCCGTCTTCCTGGCGATAGTTCGCGCGCGCCTGCCGATCCCAGTCGGCGTCGCCGAGCGCGGAAAAGGCCTGGCCATGGGCGCCGCGCTGGATGGCGACCGCCTCCTCCAGTGTGTTCGGCTTCGGCGCGCGCTCCAGGTAGGAACGGATCTGCGCCAGCCCGGCGCCGTCGATGCGGGGCCCGACGTCGTTGAGCACGACGCCCTTCAGCACCCCCGGCCGCATCGCTGCCAGCACGTGGATGATCAACCCTCCGCGCGACGTGCCGATGAAGACGCCGTGCTCGATCCCCATGGCGGTCAACCCGGCCAGCACGTCGCCCGCCTCGACCCTGACGTCGTAGTTGCGCCAGTTGGCGTCCCGTTCGGATTCGCCGCGCCCGCGGTAGTCGAAGGCCACCACGGTCCGGCCCGTCTCTCCGTGCCGGGAAAGATGCAGCGCGAGTTCGTGGAAGTCGCGCGCGTTGCGCGTCAAGCCGGGCAGGCAGATCACCGGCAGCCCGCCGCCGCTCCCGTAGATCCGCGCGTGCAGCCGCAGCGCGTCGGAGGAGGTGTAGAAGAAGTCCCGGGAACCGTCCGTCTCGGTCAAGCCATGCCTCCGACGGGCCGAAAAATCGGCCCGATGTTTCAGGGGAGGGACCGTAACGTCCGCGCCCGGCGAAGGCAATTTAGCGTCCCTGCACAAGGTCGCCGGCGATGTCGATGCGGCCGGTCAGCCGCATCTTGTAGACCTGGTAGTTTTCCATCACCCGCTGAACGTAGTCGCGCGTCTCGGTGTAGGGGATGCGCTCGATCCAGTCGACGACCTCCTCCACGGATTTGCCGCGCGGGTCGCCGTAACGCTCCGCCCACTCCCGCGCGCGGCCGGGGCCGGCATTGTAGCCTGCGAAGGTGAGCACGTAGGAGCCTTCGAAGCGGCCGAGTTGCTGGCCGAGGAAGGCGGCGCCGAGCGTGGCGTTGTAGCCGGCATCGCTCGTCAGCCGTTCGCTCGAATAGGCGAGGCCGGCGTGGCGGGCCATTTCCCTGGCCGTGCCGGGCAGGAGTTGCAGCAGCCCGCGCGCGCCGGCGCCGGAAACCGCGGTTGCCCGGAACTCGCTCTCCTGGCGGGCCACCGCATAGGCAAGCGCCTTGCCGGCGCTCTCGATCTTCGCCGTCTCGGGAATGGCGCCCACCGGGTGTGCCAGCGCCCCGATGTCGATGCCGCGCAGCACCGCCGCCTTGCCGACCTTGAGCGCCAGATAATGGTCCTCGCGCGCCTCGGCCATCTGCGACAGCAGCGCCAGTTCGCCGGCGCTGGCGAGTTCGTCTGCGAGCGCGCGGTAGAGGATGTCGGCGCGCCTCGTGTCCCCGGTCTCCTCGAGGCGACGGATCGCGGCGACGGCCTCGCGGTTCGTGAAGGCTGCCCGGTCCCGGATCGTTGCTTCTGGACGGCCCGCGAACACCGTGTCGCGGCCGAGATTTACCGCCGCGAGCTGGCCGTAGAAAGCCGTGCCGTGCGCGGCCGCCTTCTCGTAGTAGGCCCTGGCATCGCCCGGACCGCCCGCCTCGGCGGCTCGCGCGAGCCAGTAGTAGCCCCGCGACTGCGAGATCGCGCCCGAGGTGATCTCCGGGATCCTTGCGAAATGCGTGTGCGCCTTTTGCGGATCGCCGAGGAAGCGAAGCGCGTACCAGCCCGCGTGGAATTCGGCGTCGGCCGCCGGGCCGGGGCTCTCGGCGGCATGATTGGCGGCGATCTCGTAGGCGAGTTCCGGCTTGCCGATGTCGAGCAGTTCGCGCGACAGCACGCGACGCTCCACCCACCACGCGTCCGGATCGACGAGGGCGGTGGCGTCCGTCGAGGCGCCGAGCATCAGCCCCGCGGCCTCCGAAAAGCGTCCTTTGCGGCGCAGGTACTTGGCCTTGGCGTAGATATACGCGTCCGAGCGCTGGTCCGCGGGTACGGCGTCGAGCAGCTTGCCGGCGTCCCTGCCGCCGCGCACGAACGCGGCCCAGGCTTCCGCCAGTTCTTCGGCCTCCGCAAGCGCCGCCACGCGCATCGCCGAGTTCACGCGCTCGTCGTAGAGCATCCGCTCCATTCGTCGTCGGTGCGCCGCGACCGGCAGGATGTCGCCGAACTCCTTGAGGATCGCGCGCTCCTCGCCGGCGTCGAGTTTTTCCGACCCCCACAGGCTTGAGATCGCCTCCTGCGCCTTTATCTCCTCGCCGACGCCGAGGTAGGCACGAGTCAGAAGCACGGTGCCTTGCAGCGTCTGCGGGCGGGTTCCCTCGAACGACTTTACGACTTGCTCGGCGTCCGGCTTCTCGCGCGCCACGGCGCGTTCGCTGTTGCGCCGAAGCACCGCCGCGCCGGGCCAGCCGGACAGTTCGGCCGCGGCCTGTGCGATCTCTCCGCTGGACACCTCGCCATAGCCGCCCAGCGCCAGGGCCCAGGTCAGGATGCGCCGGTCGAGCGAGCCGTCCGGCAGTCCGTCGCGCACGGCCTTGGCGGCGATGACGTCGTCGCCCGACAGCGCGTCCAGTCCGATCCTCAATGGCTCGATTTCGGGTTCAGGCGGTTCCGGCGCTGGGTCCGCCTCCGCCTGTGTCAGCGCCGCCGTCGCAGTCGCTGACGGATCGACGCCGGCCTCCGCCACTGGCCGCGGCTCGGGGATGGGCGCGTCCTTTCCGGGAAGCTCCACTTTCGCCGCCGCGGGCGCCGCCAGCAGCGTCAGCCACAGCATCGCGACCGGAGCCCGAGCCGAAAAGGCTTTCAACTGCAAGATCATCAAGGTTCCCGAATCAATCTGCCATGCTCGAAGTAGGCCACCAAAAAGATAACGCGCCTTGAACGGCCGGTTTCGGTCTGTTGCCGCGCGCAGCCGCTGCGCCTATGGTGCGCGGCCTTGCAATCGGCTATGGAGCCGTGCCCCGCGGTCTGGTCCCGCGCTTCTTGCCTACGGAGTTCGTCAGAAAAATGTTCAGAGGCTCGTTTACCGCTCTCGTGACACCCTTCCAGCGGGATGGCAGCTTCGACGAGAAAGCCTTCAAGGCCTTCGTGGAGTGGCAGATCGCGGAAGGCTCGAACGGCGTCGTGCCCGTGGGCACCACCGGCGAGTCGCCGACGCTCTCGCATGACGAGCACCGGAAGGTCGTGAAGGCCTGCATCGACGTCGCAAAGGGCAAGGTGCCCGTCATCGCCGGCGCCGGCTCCAACAACACGGTAGAGGCCGTCTCCCTGGCCCGCTTCGCTGAAGAGGCCGGCGCGGACGCGCTGCTGGTGGTCACGCCCTACTACAACAAGCCGACGCAGCGCGGGCTCTACGAGCATTTCGCCACCGTTGCCCGTTCGACCACTTTGCCGATCTTCATCTACAACATCCCGCCGCGCTCGGTCATCGACATGACGCCTGAGACGATGGGACGGCTCGCGCACGACTTCTCCAACATCGTCGGCGTCAAGGACGCCACCGGCAAGGTCGAGCGCGTCTCCGAGCAGCGCATCACTTGCGGCACGGATTTCATACAGCTGTCGGGCGAGGACGCCTCCGCGCTCGGCTTCAATGCCCATGGCGGCGTCGGCGCGATCTCGGTGACGTCGAACGTCGCGCCGCGGCTCTGCGCCGAGTTCCAGGAGGCGACGCTTTCGGGCGACAATGCGAAGGCGCTCGAGCTGCAGGACCGGCTGATGCCGCTGCACAAGGCGATCTTCATCGAGCCTGGCGTCTCCGGCGCCAAGTACGCTCTGTCGCGGCTCGGCCGGGCGGAAAACGTCGTGCGTTCGCCGCTGGTCACCATCGAGGAGGCGACCGCCGGGAAGATCGACGCCGCGATGAAGCACGCCGGCCTCTTGAACTGACGCGCCGAAGACGCATCTCTCAGCCATGGTACAGGTCAAGAAAGCCGATCCGAACAACCGCACCGTTGCCGAGAACCGCAAGGCCCGCTTCTCCTACGAGATCCTCGACACGCTTGAGACGGGTCTGGTGCTCACCGGCACGGAGGTGAAATCGCTGCGCGGCGGGCATGCCAACATCCAGGACAGCTACGCCTCCAGCGAGGGCGGCGAGATCTGGCTGATCAACTCCTACCTGCCGGAATATCTGCAGGCCAACCGCTTCAACCACGAGCCGCGGCGGCGCCGGAAGCTCCTGGTCAAGAAGCGCGAGATGGCCAGGCTCGCCCAGGCCGTCGACCGCGAGGGCATGACCATGGTGCCGCTCAAGATCTACTTCAACGACCAGGGCAGGGCCAAGCTGCTCCTCGGCGTGGCGCGCGGCAAGAAGCTGCATGACAAGCGCCAGACGGAGAAGGAGCGCGACTGGGCGCGGGAAAAGGGCCGGCTCCTGAAGGAACGGGGCTAGGCGAGGGGACTGCCCCTCCGCTCGTCCATGCCGGCCGAGGAAACGCCGGGAGGCGCCACGATGCTCGATCGATACGACTTGCAGCGTTTCGTCCGGGCGCAGGAGCCTGTCTACGCCGACGTGCTCGCCGAGCTTCGAGACGGCCGCAAGCGCAGCCACTGGATGTGGTTTGTCTTCCCGCAGGTTGCCGGGCTGGGATCGAGCGGTATGGCGCGGCGCTATGCCATCGCTTCGCTGCAGGAGGCGAGGGCCTATCTGGCCGATCCCGTTCTCGGGCCAAGGCTTGCCGAATGTGCGGAACTGGTGCTCGCCTGGCCGGATCGCTCCCCGCATGACATTTTCGGCTCTCCCGACGACATGAAGTTCTGCTCCTCAATGACGCTCTTTGCACAGGCGGCGGGGCCGGGATCGGTGTTCGCGACGGCCATCGACACATTCTGCGCCGGCCCTGACCGGCGCACCTTGCAGATACTCGGCGACATGGACTGAGGCGGACCCGATCGGCGCTCTGTCAGTCCCTCGCTTCGAGATCGCGGATCAGATCCTTCATTTCCGCGATCTCGCGCACCTGGGCTTCGATGATCTCGTCGGCAAGTTCCCGCACGCGGGGATCGGTAATCCGCGCGCGCTCGCTGGTCAGTACGGCAATGGAATGATGCGGGATCATCGCGCGCATGTAGTCCACGTCGTCCACCGTCGCCTGGCTGCGCACCAGCCAGAGCGAACCCGCGAAAACGACGATGGCGCCGGTGAAGATCGCCATGTTCAGCGGCATGTTCTTGTACATGCCCATCATGAAGCCGAGCATGATGAAGGCCATGGTCGCGCCCATCAGCAGTGCCATCCACGCCCGCGTCTCGCTCCAGAAGATATGATCGAGGGCGTAGGTGTTGAGATACATCAGGATGAACATGACGATGGTCGATGTGACGATCATCGCCGCGAAGCGCCAGTAGGACATCACTCGTCTCCTCTTTTGTCGTGAAGGATCTCGGGAAGGACAGCCGATACCGTATCGCCGCCGACCCCTACTAGGATCGCGAGCAGCCCCCCAATCCCATGCCCCCCGTCGGGCCGTTCGACATCCTCGTCTGATCCATCATCGTCAGCCTTTGCCGTTGGCTTGGATCGATCCACCGTGATGGTGGAGCTTCCAGCCGCGGGAAGGTCAATCAGTGTTTCGAGGGCGAACGCTGGAGGTCGCCTGCCGGCTTCTAGTCCGTCCGGCGAAATCCGAAACCGCCCAGCGGGCATCCTTCAACCCCCGACGTGAGCGCGAACCCGCCGACCTGCGGCTCCACAGGGCAATGCATGGGGAACGTCGCGTCCCCGGTCGCGCCGCTCGCCTCGCTCAGCACGAGTTCACCATCGGCGACCTGGTAGCGGCCGGAGACTGCGCCCGGGCCGCCGGATCGCCGCCCGATCTCGAACGTGCCGTCGTCGCCGAAGCGGGCGTCCAGCAGGATCCCGGGTGATTCGGTGGAAGTGCCCAGATAGCTTCCGGGGTAGATGCCGGACGCCGTCGCCATCGCCGCCTCGCTGGCAGCGGTCTGCAGCTCCGCGATGTGCTGCTCCAGCCCGGCGACCCTTTCGCTCCTTTCGGCGAGCGTGGCGGCCAGTTCCGCCACCTGTCCCTGGAGCTGCGCACGCTGCTCTTCGGCCCGGGTGACCTCGGTCGTCAGGGTCTCGCGATGGTCGCGCAGCTGGCCGACGGCCGCGGAGGTCGCGGTGCGTTCCTCCTCGAGCTGTCGGAGTTCTTGGCGCGCGGTCTGCGCCTGCTGCCGCAGCTGGGCCTCCGCCTGGCGGGCCTCCTGCAGCCGTGTCTCGGCGGCGGCGACCTCCTGCGACGTCGCGGCCGCTTCCTCGTTGAGGTTGGCGAGCGAATCCCGCAGCTCGCTCTCCTGCAAGCGGGCCTCTTCCAGGCGGCTGCCCACGTCGGCCAGTTCCTGGGTTGATTGCGACACGAGTTCCCGGCGCGAGGTGACGTCCTGGTCGAGGTCTTCTAGCACCTGCCGGTCGGATTCGAGCTGGCCCTGGATGGCCGCCATCTCCTGGCGCAGCGCATCGGCGCTGCCGCGAAGCTGCTCGAGTTCCGAACTCTGCGCCTCGACCTCTTGCGCCAGGTCGGAGCGGCGGTTCTGCAAGGTGCCGATCTCGCCGGTCACCGTCTCGACCTGCGCGGTGAGGGCGTCCAGCGAACCTCCGGCCTGCTCTCGCTGTTCGAGCCGGCTAGCGAGGTCTGTCCTGGAGTTTTCGAGTTCCGCGATCCGGGCCTGCGTCTCGTTCTCGCGCGATGACATCACGATGAGGTAGACGACCAGCAGGAACCACCCGGCCACCGCCAGCGCCGCGAGCGTCAGGGGAACCGGACGACGAAGTTCATTCCTGAGGCTGGTCCACATGTCGCTTGTTATCCCACTTCGTATCGCAGCATCTGCGACCGCTCTCGATTTCGATGTCGTGCGGTGAAAGTCACTGCCCGATTTCAGGAACCCCAGTGGCGGGCAATGGTTCCGGTTTCCGCGTCAGCGCGCCAGATGCTCCGCCACGCGGGCGAACACGCCGACGAACATCTCCTCCGTCAGCCGTCCCGTATTGGTGTTGTAGCGCGAGCAGTGGTAGCTCGGGAAAAGCGTCGCGCCGGCGGTCTCGTGCACGGCACCGTGGACGAAGGGGAGGGCGGCGACCCGGTGGCCGAGCGCGCGCACCGTCGACTGGTGCGCGATGGCGCCGAGCGTCACGATCGCCTCCAGGCGCGGGAAGCTCTCGATGGTCGGGATGAGGAAACTTCGGCAGGTCGCGATCTCCGCGCCCACGGGCTTGTTCTCGGGCGGCACGCAGCGCACCGCGTTGGTGATCGCGGTGCCGACGAGTTCCAGGCTGTCGTCCGGCCGGGCCTCGAAGAGGCCGCGCGCCAACCCGAATGTCTTCAGCGTGCGGTAGAGCAGGTCGCCGGCAAAATCGCCGGTGAAGGGACGGCCGGTCCGGTTTGCGCCTCGCAGGCCGGGCGCCAGCCCCACGACCAGCAGGCGCACGCTCTCCCTGCCTTCCGGCGGAAGGAAGGTCGGCACCGGCGCGTTGTGCCAGGCCGGTTCCCTGTGCCGCCACTCCGCTATGAAGTCGTGCAGGCGCGGGCACAGGGGACAGTCGCGCGAAGGCTCCGCCGGACTGCTTCCTGCAACGGCAGGCATCAGTAGTCGTCGTCTTCCTGCTCGACGGGCTCGACGCGGCGCGGCGGCCTCTCGGAAGGATCGCGGCCGACTTCGCTTCGCAGCGTCGAGAGGTCGATGAAGTGATCCGCCTGCCGCCGCAGGTCGTCCGAAATCATCGGCGGCTGCGAGGTCATGGTCGACACGATGCTCACCTTGCGGCCGCGCCGCTGCAGCGCCTCCACCAGCGTGCGGAAGTCCCCGTCGCCGGAAAAGATCACGTAGTGGTCGACGACGTCGGCCAGTTCGAGCGCGTCGATCGTGAGCTCGATGTCCATGTTGCCCTTGATCTTGCGGCGGCCCGACGAGTCGGTGAATTCCTTGGCCGGCTTGGTGACCACCTTGTAGCCATTGTAGTCCAGCCAGTCGATCAGGGGCCGGATGGAGGAGTATTCCTGGTCCTCCACCAGCGCGGTGTAGTAGTAGGCGCGCAGCAGGTAGCCCTTCTTGTGGAAAGCGGCGAGCAGCTTCCGGTAGTCGATGTCGAAGCCGAGCGCGCGGGACGTGGCGTAGAGGTTGGCGCCGTCTATGAACAGCGCGATTTTCTCGCGGGGATCGAACATGGCAATTCCTTTGATCGGCAACTTACGGTCTGGCAATGGAGCGCCGAAGAAGTGGTGGCGCGATTATGGAGGTAGACCTGCCACAATCTGCTGCAAAGGGGAACGTGCGTCTTGTCGCGAAATTGTGATTTGCGTCGGGCGGGTCGTGCGATCGTCGGGATGGACCGGCTGGCCCGAATGCTTGTTTTTTCGCGCCGATGGGCGTATGGAGCCCACAAATCCCGGAACAATCCAGCATGAAAGGGGCATTGCATGGCCCGCGTAACAGTTGAAGACTGCATCGACAAGGTCGAGAACCGTTTCGAACTCGTCCTGCTCGCCGGTCACCGCGCGCGTCAGATCTCGCAGGGCGCGTCGATCACCATCGACCGCGACAACGACAAGAACCCGGTCGTCGCCCTGCGCGAGATCGCGGACGAGACGCTTTCTCCCGGTGACCTCAAGGAAGATCTGATCCATTCGTTGCAGAAGCACGTCGAGGTCGACGAGCCGGAGGCCGATGCGCACGAGATGATCGAGCGCAGCGAGAGCTCGCCCGAAGCCGCCGCCGCGCCGGAGGAAGACGAGCCCGTCACCTTCGACCGCATGAGCGAGGAAGAGCTGCTCGCCGGCATCGAAGGCCTCGTGCCGCCGGAAAAAAGCGACGACTACTGAGGCGAACCGGCCGCCGCGGCACTACCGCGGGCGCGAAATCATGGTTATCTACGACATGCGCCGTGTCCATCGCGGCGCATGTTTCGTTTCGGAGCCCAAACGTCGATGATGCGCCAGTACGAGCTTGTGGAACGCGTCCAGCGTTACAAGCCCGACGTCAATGAAGCCCTGCTCAACAAGGCCTATGTCTACGCCATGCAGAAGCATGGCCACCAGAAGCGCGCCTCCGGCGATCCCTATTTCTCCCATCCCCTCGAAGTCGCCGCGATCCTCGTCGACATGCATCTCGATGAGGCGACGATCGCGGTCGCGCTGCTGCACGACACGATCGAGGATACGTCGGCAACCCGCCAGGAGATCGACGAACTCTTCGGATCCGAGATCGGCAAGCTGGTCGAGGGCCTCACCAAGCTGAAGAAGCTCGACCTCGTTTCGCGCAAGGCCGAGCAGGCGGAAAACCTGCGTAAGCTGCTTCTGGCGATCGCCGAAGACGTCCGCGTGCTTCTGGTCAAACTCGCCGACCGCCTGCACAACATGCGCACGCTCGACCACGTGCCCGAGAGCAAGCGGCTGCGCATCGCCGAGGAGACCATGGACATCTATGCGCCGCTCGCCGGCCGCATGGGCATGCAGGACATGCGCGAGGAGCTCGAGGAACTCGCCTTCCGGCACATCAACCCCGGCGGACACAAGGCGGTCACGGAGCGCCTCGCCGAAATATTCGAGCGCAACAGGGGCGTGGTCGGCGAGATCGAGACGGCGCTGACGGGACTGTTCGGGAAGTATGGCATCGAAGCCGAGGTGCGCAGCCGTCAGAAGAAGCCTTGGTCTGTGTTTCGCAAGATGGAAGCCAAGGCGCTATCCTTCGAGAAGCTTTCCGACATCTTCGCCTTCCGGGTCATCCTCGACCAGGTCGAGGACTGCTACCGTGCGCTCGGCGCCATCCACACCACGTGGTCGATGGTGCCCGGCCGCTTCAAGGACTACATCTCGACGCCCAAGCAGAACGACTACCGCTCGATCCACACCACGATAGTGGGGCCGTCGCGGCAGCGCGTCGAGCTCCAGATCCGCACCCACGAGATGAACCGGATCGCCGAATACGGCGTGGCGGCGCACTCCATCTACAAGGACGTGCGCGGCAAGCTGAACGGTTCCGGCCACGCGATCTCCAAGGAGACCAACGCCTATGGCTGGCTGCGGCGCACCATCGAGGCCCTGTCGGAAGGCGACAACCCCGAGGATTTCCTCGAGAACACGCGGCTGGAGATGTTCCAGGACCAGGTGTTCTGCTTCACGCCCAAGGGTAGGCTGATCGCCCTGCCGCGCGGCGCGACACCGATCGACTTCGCCTATGCCGTCCACACGGACGTGGGCGATACCTGCGTCGGCGCCAAGGTCAACGGCCGCATCATGCCTCTGATGACCGAACTCAAGAATGGCGATGAGGTCGAGATCATCCGCTCCAAGGCGCAGGTGCCGCCGGCCGCCTGGGAGCAGGTCGTCGTCACTGGCAAGGCGCGCGCCGCGATAAGGCGCGCCACACGCGCCGCGATCCGCAAGCAGTATTCGGGCCTCGGCACCCGCATTCTTGAACGCGCCTTCGAGCGCGCCGGACGCGCCTTTTCCAAGGAGAATCTGAAGCCGGTGCTACATCGTCTGGCGCGCAAGGACGTCGAGGACGTGCTGGCCGCTGTCGGACGGGGTGAACTGTCCTCTCCGGACGTGCTGCGCGCCGTCTACCCCGACTACAAGGACGAACGCATCACCGCGCCGCCGCCCAAGGCGCGCGAAGAGGGGTGGTTCAACCTGCGTAATGCCGCGGGCATGCTGTTCCAGATCCCGGGCCGCTCGTCGAAGAAGGACAATAGGAAGAGCAAGGGCGACGAGAAGTCCGAGGCCGTGCCGATCCGCGGCGTCAGCGGCGACCTGCCGGTGCGCTTCGCGCCCGAGGGCGCGGTGCCCGGCGACCGCATCGTCGGCATCCTGCAGCCGGGTTCGGGCATCACGATCTATCCCATCCAGTCGCCGTCGCTGACCGCCTACGACGACCAGCCCGAGCGTTGGATCGACGTGCGCTGGGACATCGATGAAGGCACGAAGGAACGGTTTCCGGCGCGCGTCTCGGTGACCGCCATCAACGAGCCGGGCTCTCTCGCCGAGATCGCCCAGGTCGTTGCCTCCAACGACGCCAACATCGACACGCTCTCCATGGTGCGCACCGCGCCGGACTTCACCGACATGATCCTCGATCTCGAGGTCTGGGACCTGAAGCACCTGAACCGCCTGCTGTCGCAGTTGAGGGACAGCCCCGCTGTCAGCGACGCGCACAGGGTGAACGGTTAGGCTCGGCTGCCGCCCGCTCTTTCGCCACCGGCGAACGCGGTGGAACACGGCCGACTATCCTTGTTGTTCACGATTGATTGCGCCGCTATAACTTCTGTCAGACATGCGGTGCGATAGAATGGCGCGGCATGTCCGATTGTGGCCGCGCGCGACACAATCGAACACTATCTCTCCCGAATCTCAGATAGGGGCTCGACGGCAGGAATGTTGTTTCGGCGCAGGAAGCCGGCAGATTTCGGGGAGCGCGTGCGAACGCTCCTCTGGCCGCGCCGGTCGTTCTGGCGCTCGGCGCAGTATTTCGTCAAACGCGTCCTGCGGCTGACAGCCACCCCGCACGCGATCGCGGCCGGTGTGGCGGCGGGCGTCTTCGTGTCTTTCCTCCCCTTTCTCGGCCTCCACTTCCTCCTCGCTGGAGTATTCGCGTGGATCATGGCCGGCAACCTGATCGCCTCGGCCTTCGGCACGGCCATCGGCAATCCGCTGACGTTCCCCCTGATCTGGGCCGCGACATACAAGATCGGCTGCGCGATCCTCGGCTACGGCGAGGTCGGCGAAGCCGACCCGCTGAATCTCGGGCACAAGTTTGGCCATCTCGATTTCGCGCAGCTCTGGGACCCGCTGCTGAAGCCGATGACGGTCGGCGGCATCCCGCTCGGCATGGCCTTCGCGATCGGCTTCTACCTTCTGACCCGCTGGAGCGTAGCGGCCTTCCGCAGGCAGCGGCAGCACCGCCTGCTCGAGCGCGCCAGGCGCCGCGCCGAGTCGCAGGCGGTCGGAGCAGCGGCTGGCGGATGATCATCGGCCTGGGCTCCGACCTGATCGACATCAGGCGCATCGCGCGTTCGCTGGAACGCCACGGCGACCGGTTCATCGATCGCATCTTCACCGACGAGGAACGCCGTCGCTCCGAGAGCCGGGGCGGCCGCGTCGCCTCCTACGCCAAGCGCTTCGCCGCCAAGGAGGCCTGCGCCAAGGCGCTCGGGACCGGCATTGCGAAGGGTGTCTTCTGGCGCGACATGGGCGTCGTCAACGTTGCGAGCGGCATGCCGACGATCGAACTCACCGGCGGAGCCGCCCGCAGGCTGCTGGCGATGCTGCCGGCCGGCATGCGCGGCGTCGTGCACGTCACGATCACTGACGACTACCCGTTGGCCCAGGCCTTCGTGGTGCTCGAGGCGCTCTCCGTCGAAGAACGGCCATGTTTGCAGCCTTAGAGCATGTCTCCCGAGAGTCGGCCCCGGTTTGGGGACGAAGACATGCGCAAAAACATTCACCGGAAGCGCAGGGAGCGGATCTGAAAGATCGCGAAGCGCTTCAGCACCCAACCTCGCCCAGCAATCCCGTTGCCCGGCACGGCTGTAGCCGGTAAGAGCTTCCCGCAGACGAAACCGAGGACGACATGAGCGTGGCGGAAAAATCTCAGAAGAAATCGGGCGGCCTTGGCGAAACGGTGAACGTAATCGTCCAGGCGCTGCTTCTCGCCATCGTCATCCGCACCCTGCTCTTCCAGCCCTTCTCGATCCCCTCGGGTTCGATGCGGCCGACGCTTCTGGAAGGTGACTACCTCTTCGTGACCAAGTGGGCCTACGGCTACTCGCGCCATTCGCTGCCCTTTTCGCCGGACATCTTTTCTGGCCGCATCTGGGAAACGCCGCCCGCGCGCGGCGACGTCGCCGTATTCAAGTATCCGCCGAACCCCTCGCTCGACTACATCAAGCGCGTGATCGGACTGCCTGGCGACCGTATCCAGATGCGCGACGGCCAGCTCTTCATCAACGGCGAGGGCGTGCAGCGCGAGAAGACCGGGGAGATCGACAATCCCGACATCACCGAGGTCGACCGGCCGGTGGACGTCTATCGCGAGACCCTGCCGAACGGCGTCTCCTACGACACGCTGGACGTCACTCCGAACGGCATTTCCGACAACACCCGCGAATTCGTCGTGCCCGAAGGCCACTACTTCATGATGGGCGACAACCGCGACAATTCGGCCGACAGCCGCGTCTTCGGGTTCGTGCCGGAGGAGAATTTCGTCGGCCGCGCCAACATCATCTTCTTCTCGATCGCCGGCGGCGCCAGCCCGCTAGAAATCTGGAAGTGGCCGTCGCTGATCCGTCCGTCGCGACTGCTCAACTTCGTCGATTGACGGAGAGATGGGCGCCAAGCGACTGACTGGAGAGGCTCTGGCCGACGCCGTGCGCGACCGCATCGGCTACGCATTCCGCGATCATGGACGGCTCGAACGGGCGCTGACCCATTCGAGCGCCCGCCGGCAGACGGGATCGGATTACGAGCGGCTGGAATTCCTCGGCGACCGGGTGCTCGGGCTCGTCGTTGCGGACATGCTGTTCCACGCCTTCCCCGGCGCGCCTGAAGGCGAACTCGCGGTGCGCCTCAACGCGCTGGTGAGCGGCGCGGCCTGCGCCGACGTGGCCGAGGAGATCGGGCTCGCCGACCTGATCCGCGCCGATTCGGGGTTGAAATCGCTGACCGGTCCCAAGGGCCGCAGCACGCGGGCGGACGTGATGGAAGCGCTGCTCGCGGCGGTCTATCTCGAAGGCGGCCTCGAAGCGGTGCGTCCGCTGATCCTGAAATACTGGGAGCCGCGCAGCCGCGAATCCCGTGGCGCGACGCGTGACCCCAAGACCGAGCTCCAGGAATGGGCGCACCAGTCGGCCGGCACCGCGCCCGTCTATACCATCGCCGGGCGCGAGGGTCCCGATCACGAGCCGATCTTCACCGTCAGCGTCGTGGTCGGCGATCTGGAGCCGACCGTCGGCAGCGGGCGCTCCAAGCGCGAGGCGGAGCAAGCCGGCGCGGCCGCCATGCTGGCGCGCGAAGGCGTCTGGTCGAAACCGGGACAGCAGCAATGACCGAACATGAAACGCCCGCCGCACCGGCGACCCGTTCCGGCTTCGTCGCGCTGATCGGCGCGCCGAACGCGGGCAAGTCCACGCTCATCAACCAGCTCGTCGGCACCAAGGTGTCGATCGTCACCCACAAGGTGCAGACCACGCGCTCCATCGTGCGCGGCATCGCCACGCACGGGCGGGCGCAGATCGTCTTCGTCGACACGCCGGGCATCTTCAAGCCGCGCCGGCGGCTCGACCGCGCGATGGTCACCACCGCCTGGGGCGGGGCGAAGGATGCCGACCTCGTGCTCGTGCTGATCGACGCCGAACGCGGACTGCGCGGCGACGCCTCGGCTCTGGTCGAAAACCTCTCCGACGTGCGCCAGCCGAAGATCCTGGTGCTCAACAAGATCGACAAGGTGAAGCGCGAGAGCCTGCTGGCGCTGACCGCCGAGGCCAATGCCAAGGCCGGTTTCGAGCGCACCTTCATGATCTCCGCGCTCGACGGCTCCGGCTGCGCCGACCTCCTCGACTATCTGGCCGGCAGGCTGCCGGAAGGTCCCTGGTACTACCCGGAGGACCAGATATCGGACCTGCCGATGCGCCAGCTGGCCGCCGAGATCACGCGCGAAAAGCTCTATCTGCGCCTGCATCAGGAACTGCCCTATTCCTCGCATGTCGAGACGGAGAAATGGGAGGAGAAGCCCGATGGCTCGGTACGGATAGACCAGGTGATCTACGTCGAGCGCGACAGCCAGAAGAAGATCGTGCTCGGCCACAAGGGCGAGACCATCAAGGCGATCGGCCAGGCGGCCCGCAAGGAAATCGCCGAAATCCTCGACCAGAAGGTGCACCTCTTCCTGTTCGTCAAGGTACGCGAGAACTGGGGCGACGATCCCGAGCGCTACCGCGAGATGGGCTTGGATTTTCAGGGATAGGGAGGCGCTCTGTTCTCCTCATCCTCGACGAGGTCTGTGGATGGACCGGTACCGGTGGTGCGCCAACAGATCTGGGGGCTATTCGTCACCTGAAGCGCGCCGTGCGGGCCATTGTCATCATGGGCAAATTGTTGAAGGTGCTGACGCGATCGCCGATGGCTGCGTCATCCTGAAGTGTTGCGCGAGCGTATGGAGCGGCGCTCCTGCCGCCTCGGTCGGCACGCTTTTCGCGCGCTACTTCGATATTTGAATCCCATCGCTTTGCCGCATTTCTAAGTAGGGCATCATTGCACCTCGATCGAAATAGGGTCGTCATAGAGGACCAAATCCTGAATCCCGGGGTGCGTCGCCTTGAAGCGCACCACCCTCACCGGAGTGGGACCGCCGCACGCGTGACTGTCGCGAACGGCGATACCGCCGTCCAAATATTCGCCCAATTGCGACGGCGGCAGGTTCCGCTTGACGTCCGCCCAGGCAGGCGGCGCACTGCCGCACCTATCGGCTCTTGCGCCATGCAAGATGACGGTGTCGTCAACTTGGAGGGCCCAATGATTGTAAACCACAATACTAAGTTGATCATCGTTCTCGACACCTGATAGACCGCCCATTCCGGCCAGGCCGTAGCCGGCTACCCCGGCGCATAGCATACCAGCGGCGGTGGCGAAGGCCGTCCGGCGCCAAGAGGCGGATCGATGACCTGGCATTTCTGACTGAGGAAGCGCTGAAGGCTGAAAAATTCGCTCGGCGTGCGGTTCTTCCGAAGCCTTGTCTTGGGCTCTCTTTCCGGCATCGGCAAACATTTGTTCCCACACCGGAGCGAGCCCGTCATAGTGGTCAATACCGATCAATTCGGAAATCGCGTCAAAATAGCTGCGCCGCGGAAGATGCTTCCCACTTCGCCAGTTCGCCAAGTTTTTGAGCGCGGTAGTATAGGCCGACTGGCTGTTGTTGTTCAATTTGGCGCAAAGCTCAGTTGCCAGGCGGGCATTGTCGTAGTGGTTTGCATTTCGGCACAATGCGTCGAAGAGGGCATGCCATGTCGGATATTCATTCCACGGTTGTAGATTGGACATATTTCCCAACAATCGATTTGCCCTAGTCGGCGGACTATAGATGGCGGTCCCGTAAAATCGAACGATCCGATGTCCCTTTTTCCGATTTTTCCGCCTTTTCCAACAATTCGGTTGAATCCTGATATGCCTCGGCTACGCCTATAAGGCGTTGCTTCTTTTAATGTTTGCCAAGTTTGGCGGGAAGGTTGAGGCGCCGTTGGGATGCGGCGCCTTTTCCTGGGTGGCAATCCACGGCCAGAGGCGTGCCACGCTAAAAGGACGAAAATCGTCTTGCGGGAGAAAGAAATCGTATGAGGAAAATTGCAACCACTGTCGCAGTCGTAATTGCGGCAACAGTGACCTTTGTTGGTTTGGCGGCGGCGGGAGACATTCGCTATCGAAAATCCGTGACCCTCTCGATAGGCCAGTCGACGGTCATTCATGGGGCTCGGGGCAACTGCGGCGAACCCGCACCGAGTTGGGCGCGCGTCAAGGCGCATCTGCCGCATATTGCCGTCGCTCGGTATTCCGACGGGGATCTTGGCACGCGAAATAGCAATTCTTGCGGCGGACCGACGCCCGCCCGCGCGGTAGTCGTGACCGGTGTGAAGCAAGGCAGCGAGAAAATAGTTCTTTTCGGCGATCCGATTACGATAACCGTGAAGTGATATCGCTGGCCAGCCGAAGTGAACTGTCGCCACTATTAGAAGCGCAAGTTGGAGAAGGTGTGTGATGATAATTGGACGTATGGTAATCGCAGCTACTATAGCATTGTGTGTTTGCAGTGACGGAAATGCTTATGCGGCGCAAACTGGGATGAGCGATGTTTGCCAGAAGTCATACCGCGACTACCAAAAGCAAAAGAGTCCAAAGGCTTTCGCTCGGGGAACAAGGAAAGGATGCGGCTGGAGTCGGGGCGGTGGTATTTCTATTGATGAAGCAAAGAAGCGGGCGATCAGTTTCTGTCAGGCTTATGGTGGAGATAATTGCAAGATAGTCGAATCAAAGAAGTAGTCCAACTTCCTGTCGCGAACACGATTAAGGGACTTCGAGTCATTACCCTATTGCTACCGCGAGATCAGGGTGGATATTCCCGAAAGGGGAACCTCAGCCTGGGTCCAGGTTCTTCTCGAACCAGAAATCCGCATAGGGATTGTCGTTGAAGCGCCCGATGGCGTGATACCCGGCCTTCCGGTACATCTCCTGCGCTTTGGTCAGCGCCCGGTTGGTGTCGAGGCGCACGCGTCCCATTCCGAGGTCCCGCGCCTTGTCCTCCAGCGCCGTCAGCAGGCGCCGCGCGACGCCCAGCCCGCGCGCTTGCGGCGCGACCCACATGCGCTTGATCTCGCCGACGCCTCGTTCCAGCGTGCGCAGCGCGCCGCATCCGATGGCCCGTCCGTCGAGCCGCGCGATCAGGAAGGCGCCGTTCGGCGGCGTCAGCGCATCCGTGTCCGGCGTCGGATTGCCGTTGGCCGGATCGAAGCCTTCCTCGAACGTGACGGCGAGTTCCGCCATGTAGGCAGCCACGCAGGCGCGCGCATCCTCGCCGTCGGCGGGTTCCTGCGAAATCTCCACCGAAGCAGCAGCGAGCAGGCTCTTCACCTCGGCCATTGCCGACAGCAGGCGCTCGCGCTGGCTTGTCGAGAGCGGTGCCAGCCACGAGTGGGCGAGATCGTCCGACAGGCCGTCATAGGCCGCCCACTCCTCCTTACCCCGGGCAGTCAACAGGACGCGGCGTCGGCGCCGGTCGTCGCCGTCGTCCTCGACGGCGACGAGACCCTGTCGCTCCAGCGCGCGCAGGAGACGGCTCATGTAGCCGGAGTCGAGCTTCAGCCGTTCGCGCAAGGCGCGCAGGTCGCCGCCGCCGGGACCGATCTCGAAGATGAGCCGCGCCTGGCCGAGCGGTCGTCCGCGCCCGAGATAGCTGCCGTCGACCGCGCCGGTTCTGAGCGTCACGACGCGGTTGAAGTCACGCACGGTGCTGATCTGGGCCGTTTCCATTCTCTGACCATAGTCAGAGAATTTTACTGGTGCAAGACGCCGTTCGAATGACGTCCGCCCGCCGGTATCTATTCCTCGAAACGGCCCTCGTTCTCCCGGTCGTGCTCATAGCTGTGTTTGACCGGAAACGGCGGCAGCCAGGATTCGCGCCGCACGGTCCACAATTCGTAGGTCGGTTTCAACTGGTCGGTGGCGTCGAGTGATCCGAGGTTCACTTCGACTTCGTCCCCGCTGCGGCCGAAGACGGTCGAGCCACAGCGAGGGCAGAAGTACCGCCCGGCATAGTCGCGCGCCTCGCCCATGATCGTCACCGCGTCTGCCGGAAAAATCGCCGAGGCGTGGAACAGCGCGCCATGATGCTTGCGACAGTCGAGACAGTGACACAGGCCGACCCTGTAGGGGCGTCCCGTTGCCACGAGCCGCACGTCGCCGCACAGGCAGCCGCCGGTAAACCGGTCCATCCCGTTCCTCCTTGCAAATCAGATGCTTGGAAAGAGTACTTGAATCGCGCCGACATTGCCATCGTTGCTCGCGAGCCGAAACTCGGCCGGTTCGTCGCGGACGCCGGGGCAGAGATGTGGTACGATGGAGATATCTGCACGTTGTGATGAAGCTGGCCTCATGACCGATACCCCGAATGCAGCGCAAAGCGACTTCTGGAATTCGCAACCCGGCCGCAACTGGGTCACCTTCCAGCCGGACCTCGATCTCCTCCATGGCGCCGTGACGGATCTTCTCCTGCGCGTCGCCGGCCCGCAGCAGGGAGAAAAAGTCCTCGATGTGGGCTCCGGCGCCGGCGCTTCGAGCTTCGCGTTCGCGAAGGCGGTAGGCGCGCGCGGTCGCGTGGAAGGGATCGATATCTCCGTCCCCCTCGTCGAGCGCGCGACGGCGCTCGCGGAGGAACTGTCTACGGGGAACGTGACCTTCAGCGTGCTTGATGCACAGGTCGGCTCATTGCCTCGGGAAGCTTATGATCTGGTCGTCTCCCGTTTCGGCGTCATGTTCTTTTCCGATCCGGTTGCAGCGTTTCGCAACATGGCGGCCGCGCTTCGCCCCGGCGGACGAATCGTCTTTGCGTCCTGGGCGGGACCGCAGGACAACCCGTGGTTCTCCATTCCGCAGCAGGCGGCGGTCGAGCGTCTTGGCCCCGCCGAAACTTCGCCGCCCGATGCGCCGGGGCCCATGGCGTTCCGTGACGCCGCGCGCGTGCTGGCGATATTGTCGGCCGCGGGTTTCGCCGATGCGGCGTGCGCTCCCGAACGCGTCGACCTCCACCATCCCGGGGGGCTCGAATCCGTGCTGAAAGTTGTTTCCCATGTCGGTCCGATCGCCCGCATGCTGCGCGACAAGAACGGCACGGACGAGGATCGGAACGCCATTCTCGAGGTCATTGCCGATCGCTTGCGGCGCTACGAAGCGTCGGACGGAATTCGTGTCCCCGCGCTGGTCAATGTCTTTTCCGCACGCGTGATTTGACGGCGCCGTCTTGCTTTCGCCGCCCCCGGGGTGAAAAGCTCTTCCCATGGAATGGCGTGACGAAGGCATCATCATCGGCTCGCGCAGGCATGGCGAATCGAGCGTCATCCTTGAGGTCATGACGCGCGTGCACGGACGCCACATGGGCATCGTGCGCGGTGGGCGTTCGCGCCGGATGCAGCCGGTTCTGCAGGCGGGAAACCGGGTGGAGCTCGTCTGGCGCGCGCGCCTCGACGAGCATCTCGGCATGTTCCAGGTCGAGCCGCTGGAGCTCAACGCAGCGCGGCTGCTGTCGAGCGCGTGTGCCGTCTATGCCCTGCAGACGCTCGCCGCCCATCTGCGCCTCCTGCCTGAGCGTGACCCGCATCCCGGCATGTTCGAGACGCTCTCCATCGTGCTTGAGCATCTCGAGGATCCGGCCACGGCGGCCGAGCTCCTGGTGCGCTTCGAACTCCTGGTGTTGGACGAACTCGGCTTCGGCCTCGATCTCACGAGCTGCGCCGCCACGGGCGCCACCCAGGATCTGATCTACGTCTCGCCGAAGTCCGGCAGGGCGGTCTCGCGCCACGCCGGCGATCCCTACCGCGACCGCATGCTGCCCCTGCCGGCCTTCCTGAGCGCAGGGACGGGCCAGCGCGGCGACGCGGGCGCGATGGACGACGCTTTCCGCTTGACCGCCTTCTTCTTCAACCGCCATGTCTACGAACCGCGCGGCATGGAGCCGCCGCAGACGCGCGCCGGCTTCCTGGCCGCGCTGCGGCGGGAGTGGGCGCGCGACAGGATCGAAGAGGGGGAAGGCACTATATGAGCGCCGTCGAACTGTTTCCGGGCCACGTGCCGCCGCTCGGCCTCGGCACGATCCCGCACGGGGACGTCGCGCTCTACACCGGGCTCGAACTGCTGCGGCGGCTGATCGATGGGCACTACCCCGCGCCATCGATCGGCGCGCGGATGAACTTCGCGCTCGTCGAGGCCGAGGAGGGCAGGGCGGTTTTCCATGGCGTGCCCAGCGACCAGCACCTGAATCCGCTCGGCACGGTCCATGGCGGCTGGGCCGCGACGCTGCTCGATTCGGCGCTGGGCTGCGCGGTTCACACCACCATGGCCAAGGGCGAGGCCTACACGACGATCGAGTTCAAGGTGAACCTGATCCGCCCGATCACGCCCGCGACCGGTCTCGTCGCCTGCGAGGGCAAGGTCGTCAGCCGCGGCCGCACCACCGCCGTCTCCGAAGCGAGGCTCACCGACCAAAACGGCAAGCTGCTCGCCTTCGGCACCGAAACCTGCGCCATCTTCCCGGTCGGGAATCTCGCGCCCCGCTGATCGCAGCGGCTTGCAACAATATCGACACCGCCCGTTCTCCCCGCTTGCGGGGAGAAGTGCCCGACAGGGCGATGAGGTGCCTGTCACCGCTCCCCGGAACCGCGAACGAAGAAGGCGGGACCGAAACCCCGCCTCCCTCGAGCTCACCCGATGTTGCGTCGGTCAGCCGATTTTGCCGCCGCCCTGTTTCGTCACCATCACCACCGCCGGCCGCACCGGCATGGCGTCATCGAAGTCGGGCCAGCGGGTGGCCGGCGCCTCGAAGGTCGCCTGGCCGGCGTCGCCCGGATGCTGGACGGCCAGGAACAGCGTCTCGCCGTCCGGCGTGAACAGCGGGCCGCACATTTCCGCCCCCACCGGCACGCGGAAGAACAGCTTCGACGTACCGCGCGCCTCGCCCTCGGTGTCGATCGCCCAGAGACCGTCGGTGCGGCCGGTGTCGGCCTGGTTGTTGCCGTCGGTCGAGACCCAGAGGCGACCCTCCGCGTCGATCGCGGCATTGTCGGGCATGCCGAACCAGCCGTTCTCGCTCGTCGCCGGCGAGAAGGTGGCGCCAACCTCGGCGACCTTCGGATCGCCGCACTTGAGCAGGATTTCCCAGCTCGACTTCGTTGCTGCGAAATCGCCGTCGGTCTCGGTGATCTCGATGATGTGGCCGAACGCATTCTTCGCACGCGGGTTGGCGGCGTCCGCCTCCTCGCGCTTGGTGTTGTTGGTCAGCATCACGTAGACCTTGCCGGTGGAAGTGTTCGGCTGGACGTCCTCCGGCCGGTCCATCTTCGTGGCGCCGAGCGCATCGCCTGCCCGGCGTGCTTCGATGAGCACGGCCGCCTGGTCGGCAAAACCGTTCTCGGCCGTCAGCGGGCCTTCGCCGTGCACCAGCGGCATCCAGTCCAGGCTGCCATCCTCGTTGAAGCGCGCCACGTAGAGCGTGCCGTCGTCGAGGATGTCCATGTTCGCGGCGCGGTCGCCAGGATTGAACGTGGCGTTGGAGACGAACTTGTAGACGTAGTCGAAGCGCTCGTCGTCGCCCGAATAGGAAACCACGCGGCCGTCGCCGTTGACGATGGTCTCGCAGCCCTCGTGCTTGAAGCGGCCGAGCGCCGTGCGCTTCTTCGGCACCGAATTCGGGTCCCGCGGGTCGACCTCGACGATCCAGCCGAAGCGGTTCGCCTCGTTCGGCTCCTTCGCGACGTCGAAGCGGTCATGGAACTTCGCCCACTGGTACCATCCCGCCGGAACGCCGACGCGCTTGTAGTTGGCGGCCTCCGCATGATCGGCCGGGAGCTCGCCCGAGAAATAGCCGTGGAAATTCTCCTCCGCCATCAGATAGGTGCCCCAGGGGGTCACACCGCCGGCGCAGTTGTTGAGCGTGCCGAGCACCTTCGTGCCGGACGGATCGGCATTGGTCTTCACCCGGTTGTGGCCGGCGACCGGACCCGAGAGCTGCATCTCGGTCGACACCGTGATGCGGCGGTTCATGGTCCCGTCGGGGGCCGGTTGCCACTTGCCGTCGGCGTTGCGGCGAAGCTCGAGGATCGTGCCGCCATGCGCGGCCATCTCGATGTCGACCAGTTCCTTGGTGTAGTCGCCGAGCTCCACCTTGCCGTCGCGTACCGTGGCGAACCCCGGGAACATCAGCTCGGCGTTCGTGTACTCGTGGTTGACGAGCAGCAGTCCATGGCCGGGGCTGTCTTCGAGCGGCGCGAAACCGATATAGTCGTTGTTGTAGCCGAACTGCCGGGCCTGCGCGTCCGCGGTCTGGTTCATCGGGTCGAAGTCGGGCGAATCGGCAAACACCTTGTCGCCCCAGCGGATCAGGATGTCGGCGTCATAGCCATCGGCCACGTGGTGCTGCGGGTCGACGCCGGCCACGACCTCGTCGAAGGAGAAGCGGGATCCGGCCGCCGCCTGGGCCTTCGCCTCGCCCGCGGCGAGCAGCGCCATCGGGCTGACCGTCGCGCCGATGGCAGCAACGGCAAGCGAACCGCCGAGAAAACCGCGCCGCGAATAGCGGCGGTTGATGATGTCGCCCATCGTGGGGTTGCCGCTTGCGTTGCGGCCGACGTCTTCGGATTCCTCCCGGATCTCCGTTGGTGTGCGCATCTGACCCGGGTTCAATCGCTCGTTCATCCCTGCCTCCTGGGGTTGGTTGGACCGTAGGAGGCAAGGTTAAGCGGTTCGATGTATCACCCGGATGACAGATGCCGGTGCGAGGGAATGCTCCGGCCTATTCCGCCGCGACCATCGCCGGCCGCGCCACCGGCGCCTCGCGGATCGGCCAGTGCACGATCGCGGCGAACAGGCCGAGCGCGACCCCCAGCCACCACACCGAATCGTACGATCCGTAGATGTCGTAGAGATAGCCCCCGAGCCACACGCCCAGGAACGAGCCGATCTGGTGCGACAGGAAGACGACGCCGCCCAGCATGCCCAGGTGCCGCGTGCCGAACATGATCGCCACCAGGGCGTTGGTTGGCGGCACGGTGGACAGCCACAGGAGGCCCATGATGATCGCGAAGGCGATGACGGTCGCCGGCGTCTGCGGCAGGATCAGGAAGGCCGTCACCAGCACCGATCGGCCGATGTAGATCCAGGCGAGAAAGATCGGCTTGGAGTAGCGCTGGCCGATGACGCCCGAGGCCAGGGAACCGATGATGTTGAAGAAGCCGATCAGCGCCAGCGCGATGACGGCATACCGTGCCTCGATGCCGATGTCGGCGACGTAGGCGGGGAAATGCGCGGTGATGAAGGCGACCTGGAAGCCGCACACGAAGAAGCCGGAAACCAGCAGCAGGTAGCTGCGGTGGCCGAGCGCCTCGCGCAGGGCCTCGGCGACCGACTGCCGCATGGCGGTCTGCGCCACCGAACCGCTCTCGGCATTGCCGCGCAGCGGAATGGCGAGCACCGGAATGGCCAGCATCATGAAGCTCATGAAGACCAGCGCGTCGAACCAGCCGTAGGCGTCGATCAGGCCCTGGCTGAGCGGCGCGAAGATGAACATGCCGGCCGAGCCTGCCGCCGTTCCGATGCCGAACGCCATGCTGCGCCGTTCCGGCGCCACGTTGCGCGCGAAGGCCGCGAGCACGATGCCGAACGAGCCCGAGGCCACGCCAAGCCCTACGAGCACGCCCCCGCCGATGTGGAGGGCGGCCACGCTGTCGGCCGTCGCCATCAGGTACAGACCGGTGGAATACATGATGCCCGAGAGCGCGAGGATGCGCCAGGTGCCGAACTTGTCGGCCAGCGCGCCGAACACCGGCGTGCCCAAGCCCCAGGCGAGGTTCTGGATCGCCATGGCGAGGCCGAAGGTGGTGCGGTCCCAGCCCTTCTCGGCAAGCATCGGAAGCTGGAAGAACCCCATCGCCGAGCGCGGCCCGAAGGTGATCGCGGCGATCAGGCAGCCGCAGATGATGATCAGCCAGGGGAGGGAGGGGGCGGTGCGCTGCTGGATGGCGGCCTGCGACATGTCTGATGCTCCTCGAAGGCGCGCAGACTAGGAGGACCGCGCGATGCTGAGAAGCGAATTCTTTGCGAGGGATTGTTCAAGCTTGTTGATCTATCGCGCCTTTCCGGGCGGCGCCGGCTCGAAGCCGTTGAGCAAAGCGGCGGGAGCTTTCGCTCCCGCCGCGCCGGCGCAGATCGGGGCACGGCGCCGGCGGTGACCGGCCTACTTGAGGATGGTCACGTCCTGCGCGGAGTGCATCCCGTCTTTCATCTGCCACGAGATGCGGACCCGCTCGCCGCTCTTCAGGGCCGAATTCTTGTAGCCGGGGGCGAGGTGGTAGATCACGCCGTCGTTGAGCGTCAGCGTCTCCGCCTTCTGATCGAAATTGCGGACGACGCCGGTCGTGTCCTGGGTCGCGGCAAGTGCGAACGGGGCGGCGGCGAGAAGGGTTGCAAGGGTGGTGGGGATGAGAAGGGCACGCATGGTGACACTCCTTTTCTTAGGTGTTGAGGGAGTGGGGACTCCCTGAGAAGCCGTCCGAAAGCGTCGCGTCGCGGCGTTGATCGTCGCCGGCGCTCCCCGGCCTCGAGACAAAGGCTAGCCCCGCGCTCTCCGGCTTCCGAGTTAAGAAAAGATAATTTTCGAACCGCGGAACCTGCCATGATTGCCGCAATCGAAACCGATTGGGGCGGAAGGGCGGCATGAACGGCCACTTCGAGGTCAGCGTGCCGAACCGCCAGCCTGACGAGCCGTCCCCCGCCCTTTGGATGGCACTTTCGAAGACGGGCTTTCCCCGATGTAATGCACGTCCCGCTGCGGGAAGGGAATCGAGATGCCGTTCTCGTCGAAGGCCAGCTTGGCGGCCTTGGTGAAGTCGAGCTTGGTCGAAAACCAGTCCGGAGACTTCGTCCAGTAGCGGATCGACACGATCACCGCGCTGTCGCCGAGGCTGGAGACGAAGCAGTTGATCGGCGGATCCTGAAGGATGCGCTCGTCCTTGCCGGCGAGGTCCGCGTAGATCGACAGCGCCAGCGCGATGTCGTCGCCGTAGCCGATGCCGATGGCGATCTCGTTCATGCGGACCGGATTGCGAGAATAGTTGGTCACCGGCGAGTTCCACAGTTCGCTGTTGGGCGCCAGAACGAACAGGCCGTCATAGGTCTTGAGTTCGGTGGCGAAGAGCCCGATTTCCTGGATCGTGCCGGCGACGCTGCCGGCATTTATGTATTCGCCGACGCGGAAGGGCCGCAGAACGAGCAGCATGATGCCGGCCGCGATGTTCTGCAGCGTGCCCTGCAAAGCCAGACCGATCGCCAGACCCACTGCGCCGAGTGCTGCGATGATGCTGGTGGTCTGCACGCCGAACTGGGCGAGAACCGTGACGCCGACGAGCACCAGCGCGCCGTAGCGCACCACCTTGGCGAAGAACTTCCGAAGCGTCTCGTCGAAACCCCTGAACCTGCCGAGACCGCGATAGGTCGAGCGCTCCAGGAAGCCTGACAGCATGTAGCCGACGACGAGCACGATCAGCGCCCCGACGAAGGAGAACGAATAGTAGACGATCAGAGACGTCGCCTCGGTCCAGATTGTCTGTGCGGCCATCACCATCCGGCCGGCTCCGTCTTCGAGATTTCCGATGGGATCCAAGTCTCGTTCTCCGCTGAATCGACCGCATTAGAACGCAGCGGCCGGAATTCACAAAGAGGGGCTGCGAAAAAGATGCGGATGCGCAAGCGATCCCGTTGCGCGCGCCGCGCCGATCTGGCCTGATGATCCTCTGCCGAAGCCACAATTCCGTCATCTTTCGGGCGCGATGGCAGCGCGCCCGGAGGCTCGCCGCGGGTGCTCCGGCAGTGGCGCACTGGCCTGCATCCAAGGGATCTCTTTCCTCCAATGTCCGTTCGCATCCGTCCCGCCCTTGCCAGCGACATCGGCGCGCTGGTGGCGATCGAGAATGCCGTGTTTTCGACCGACCGCATCTCCCGCCGCTCCTTCCGGCAACTGATCGAGCGCGAGACTGCCGAGACGCTGGTGGCCGAAGCCGACGGGACGATCGCGGGCTACTGCATGGTGCTCTACCGCAAGGGCAGCGGGGTGGCGCGGCTCTATTCCATCGCGGCCGGTCCCGAGTTCGCCGGCAGCGGCGTCGGGCGCGGACTTCTCCTGGCGGCCGAAGAGGCCGCGTTCGAGAACGACCGGCTGATGCTGAGGCTCGAGGTGCGGGAGGACAACGCCCGCGCGATCTCCATCTACGAGCGCAACGGCTATCGCCGCATCGGCCGCGAGCCGGATTACTACGAAGACGGCATGACGGCGCTGCGCTACGAGAAGACGCTGCGCGGCAACGTGCCGGTCAATACGCGGGTGCCATTCTACGAGCAGACCTGCGAGTTCACCTGCGGCCCATGCTGCCTGATGATGGCGATGGCCTACTTCGACCCCTCCTTCGTGCCCGATCCTGTGCGGGAGATCCGCTTGTGGCGGGAGGCGACGACCGTCTTCATGATGTCGGGACCGGGCGGTTGCGAGCCTTTCGGCCTTGCGGTCGCGGCGCGGGAATTCGGCCTGTCGGCCGAGATCCTGGTCTCCTTCCACGGCGCCCTTTTCCTCCAGTCCGTGCGCAGCGAGGAGAAACGCCGGGTGATGGAACTGGCGCAGGTTGATTTTCGTTTGCGTGCCGAGGAATTCGGCTTGCCGGTGAGCTATCGCCCGTTCACGTTGGACGACGTTCGCGCGGCGCTCGGAGAGGGGAAACTGGTCATCGTGCTCGTCAGCGGTTTCCTCATGTTCGGCAAGAAGGTGCCGCACTGGGTGCTGGCGATCGGCGACGACGGCGACCATATCATGCTGCACGATCCCTGGGTCGAGGACGAGCGCGGCGAGACCAAGGCGGACGCGGCGAACATTCCCGTTCCCTACGACATATTCATGAACATGGCGCAGTTCGGGCGCGACGGCCTGCGTGCGGCAATCATCATCGGGAAGCTCGACAAGACATGACCTGGGTCATCCTTACCGGACGCCAGAACGACATCGACCCGTTCGCAACCCCGCACAAGATAATCACCAACCGCGACTACCTGGCCCATCCGGCGCTGTTCAAGGGGCAGCGTCCCAAGGTCATCAACCTTTCCAACAACTACGCCTACCAGACCCGCGGCTACTACGCCTCGCTTCTCGCCTCCTCGCGCGGGCACCGGGTCATCCCGACGGTCGAGACCATGATCGACCTGTCCGAGCGCAAGCTCTACCAGCACGCGCTGCCGGAACTGGAGGTGGCGCTGAACAGGTGCCGCAAGGATCTCGGCGGCAGTTTTCCGGCGAAACTCGCGGTGTTCTTCGGCATCGCCCCCTCCAAGGCCACCGACCGGTTCAGCCGGCTGCTCTTCGACTGGTTCCGCGCGCCCGCGCTCGAGGTGACGATCGCCGACGACGGCAAGTGGGCGACCATCCGCAAGATCGGCTTCCTGCCGCTCGGCCGCATGAAGCCGGAGGAGGAGGAGCGCTTCCTCAAGTGCCTGGAAACCTACACGCAGCGCGAATGGCGCGATTCGAAGGGCCGCACCCCGTCGCGCTACAGTTTCGCGACGCTCGTCGACCCGAACGAGGAACTGGCGCCCTCGGTGGTTTCCTCGCTGCGACACTGGGCCAAGATTGCCGAGAAGATGGGCGTCGAGGTGGAGCCGATCGGCAAGCGCGATCTGGCCAAGCTCGCCAACTACGACGCGCTCTTTATCCGCGAGACGACGTCGATTTCCAACCACACCTACCGCTTCGCGCGCCGGGCGCAGCAGGAAGGCATGCCGGTCATCGACGATCCGCTGTCGATGATCCGATGCACCAACAAGGTCTATCTCAACGAACTGATGACGGCCAACAAGGTGCCCGTGCCGCCGACGGTAATGATCGCCGGGCCGGCCGACTTGGAGGTCGCCGCGCAGACGCTCGGCTTTCCCCTGGTGCTGAAGATCCCGGATTCGTCGTTTTCCCGCGGCGTCAAGAAAGCCGGCAACCTGGCCGAACTGAAGACGCTGGCAACCGAGTGGCTGGAGGATTCGGATCTTCTGATCGCCCAGAAGTACCTGCCCACGGAATACGACTGGCGCGTCGGGGTGCTGGGCGGCCAGCCGCTCTTCGCCTGCCACTACCTGATGGCAAAGAAGCACTGGCAGATCGTCAATCACGACCGCGCCGGCAAGCCCGACCAGGGAGGGATCAAGCCGTTCATGCTGAAGGACACGCCGCCGGCGGTGGTTGAAACGGCGGTGCGCGCGGCGCGCTGCATCGGCGACGGGCTCTACGGCGTCGATCTCAAGGAGACGCCGGACGGTGTCTTCGTCATCGAAGTCAACGACAACCCGAACCTCGACCACGGCTGGGAGGACGCGGGCGAGAAGGACGAGGTCTGGGTCAAGCTCACCCAGTGGTTCCTCGACCGCCTGGAGCGTACCGGGCGGTAGAGGCGGTTAGCGTATGTCGTCCGAAAGTGGGAACCGGTTTCGGAAAGACACATGCGCGAATGGACACCTGAAGCGCAGGGATCGGATCCGAAGGATCGCGACGCGCTTCAGGCCTACATCGCCATCGCGAGCGCGCCCTTGTTGTTGGGGATCTGGATGTCGATCTCCAGCGTCGACATCGAGGCGCCCCGGTCCATGCTGACCTGTACCTGGTCGTGGTCGACCTGCACGTGCCTTGCGATCACCGCCATGATCTCCTCGCGCAGGACAGCCACGAGGTCCGGCTTGTCGCGGTTGGAGCGCTCGTAGGCGAGCAGGAGCTGCAGGCGCTCGCGGGCGACGGGGGCGGTGCCCCGGCGCTTGAAGAGCTCGAAGATGTTCATGCCGCTTTCCTTCTGAACAGTCGGTCGAAGATGCCGCGCTTGTCGAAGGGCAGGACCACCGGCAGGTCCTCGCCTTCGAGCCGCCTCGCCGCATCGATGTAGGCGCGGGCGGCCGCGTTTGTGGGTTCGCTCAGCGTCACCGGCGAGCCGACGTTCGAGGCCCGCAGGACGCCCTGGCTTTCGGGAATGATGCCGAGCAGCGGCACCGAGAGGATTTCGAGCACGTCGTCGATCGCCAGCATCTCGCCGCGGGCGGCGCGTTCGGCGTCGTAGCGCGTCACGAGCACGTGCTTGGGCATGTCCTCGCCACGTTCCGCCTTCATCGTCTTGGCGTCGAGCAGGCCGATGATGCGGTCGGAATCGCGCACGGAGCTGACTTCCGGATTGGTGACGATTACCGCTTCGTCGGCAAACCGCATGGCGAGCTGTGCGCCGCGCTCGATGCCGGCCGGGCTGTCGCACAGCACGTAGTCGAACACCTGCTTCAGCTTGGCGATCACGTCGGCCACGCCTTCCTCGGTGAGCGCGTCCTTGTCGCGCGTCTGCGAGGCCGGCAACAGGAACAGCGTCTCGACACGCTTGTCGCGGATCAGCGCCTGCGACAGCTTCGCCGTCCCCTGGATGACGTTGACGAGGTCGAAAACGACCCGCCGTTCAGCCCCCATGACCAGGTCGAGGTTGCGCAGCCCCACGTCGAAATCGACCAGCGCCACCCTCTTGCCCGTCTGTGCCAGCGCTGCCCCAAGCGAGGCAGTGGAGGTCGTCTTGCCGACGCCTCCCTTGCCCGACGTGACCACTATGACCTTCCCCATCTCGGTGTCTCTCCAGTTCGGTTACTTGATCGGCGCGATCCAGAGCGCGCCATTGTCCAGATAGGCCTGCGCCGGGATGCCGCGCGAGGAGGGTTCCATGTCCTCCGCGGTCCGGTACCAGCCGTTGATCGCCACGAGCTCGGCCTCGTTCCTGCGGCAGAAGATGCGTGCCTTCTCGTTCCCCTCGGCCCCGGCGAACGCGCTTCCGCGCAGCGCGCCGTAGACGTGGATCGATCCCCCGGCGACGATCTCGGAACCCGACGCGACAGGCCCGAGCACGATGACGTCTCCGGCGAGGTGGATGATCGATTGGCCGGAACGGACGGGCGAATGCACCGTCAGCGTCTCGCCGGACCTGCGCTCCTCGACCGGAGCGGGCTCGTCTGTTTCGGTCCTGACCTCGGAACGCGGCAGAAGGCCTTCTATCGTCGCCTCGCGCGCGCCGGTGAGCAGCGGCGGCAGATGAGGCTCCAGCGTATCGATTCCGTCTGCCTCGATCGCGTAGACGCGGATCGCGCGCGCGGCGAGCTGGGCGACCAGTTCCCCGATCTCATCCGCTTCGGGACGAAGGAGGCTCAGGTCGAGGATGACCGGGCGGCCCTTGAAGTATCCAGGCGAATTGTCGATCCAGCGGTCGAGGCCGTCCAGCCAGTCGTCCAGCGGCGCCTCCGGCGTCAGCGCGAAGGCGACGAAGGAGCGGGCGCGAAAACGGATCGATTTCTTCTGGATGGGGGCGACACAGTTCACGATGGGCGAATCCTTACCGTCTCGTTAAGGTTTGGACCCGACGTGATTAACAAAAGGTTAACGGAGGGACTGCGAGGGCTGCATCGTGCGTGGTTCGACAGGCTCACCATGAGGGAGTTCAGTGGACAGCTCACATATCGAATTTTGGAGACCACAATGCCGCCGGGCGGTCCACTGAACTCCCTCATGGTGAGCCCGTCGAACCACGCACCAGCTGTGGTCCACCAACCCCCTCACGGCGAGTGATCCACAGAGCTCCCTCATGCCGAGCGGTCCACAGAACGCCCTCATGGTGAGCTTGTCGAACCACGCACTATCTGTGGTCCACAGACCCCCTCATGGTGAGCCTCCAGAGCTAGCCGAAGGGCGAACCGCCCGCGATCTCCCCGAAACGCGCCAGGAACTGCTCCTGCACCACACCCGCCGGCTTCGGTTCCAGATCCAGCTCCGCCTCCGCGATCCCCCTCGGCCGCCCGAAGAACCGCGTCGCCTCCTCCAGGGAAAATCCGGCGAGCTGCGTCGCCTCGTAGTAGGCCGCGACCATGTCGGCCTTCTTGATCGACGCCTTCACCCGCTCGGCCCGTCCGGACAGGGCGAATCGAATGTGGATGGCGTTTTGCAGCCGCTCCTCCACCGCCTTGTAGCCGCCACCGACGACCGCCTTGAACGGCGAAATCATGTCGCCGATCACGTACTCTGCGGCGTCGTGCAGGAGGGCCGTCAGTTGCGCCTGCGGCGTCGCGGCTGGGTTCTGCAAGCCGAAGATCTGCTCCACCAGCAGCGAGTGCTGGGCAACGGAGAAGGCATGGTCGCCGCGCGTCTGCCCGTTCCAGCGCGCCACGCGCGCGAGCCCATGTGCGATGTCGGCGATCTCGACGTCGAGCGGCGAGGGGTCGAGCAGGTCGAGCCGCCGCCCCGACAGCATGCGCTGCCAGGCGCGCGGTGGCGACCCGGCGCGATCGGCCATCACGCGTCCTCGCCCGAGGGCGTTTGCGGGAAAGAGAAGCTCATGCCTGGCGGGATCGAGAGACGCAGCGCCACGTCGCTTGCGATAATCGATTGGCCGGCGTCCATCGCATCCTTCACCTTGTCGATGCGTACCAGCGCCAGGCCTTCCTGTCCGAGCACGGTCCCGAGTGAGCCCACCGGACGCCCCTCGATCAGCACCGGCGTTCCGGTCGGCGGCAGGTCGGAATCGGCCTCGACGATCAGGATGCGCCGGCGCGCCGTGCCGCGATGCTGCATGCGGCTGACCACCTCCTGGCCTACGAAGCAGCCCTTGCGAAAGCCCACCCCGCCGTTCTGGTCGAGCAGCACGTCGTGCGGAAAGGCGTCGCCGAGTTCGTAGTCGGTCCCGCTCTCGGCCACGCCGTGGCGGATGCGCAGGCGCGTCCATTCGTCGGCGCCGCCGCCGTCGCCGGAGAAGCCGCCCCACAGGCGGCGCACGTCGAGCGCATCGGGGAAGCGAGTATCGGGTACAGGCGCAGCGCCGGTTGAATCGATGCTCGAAGATGCTGAAGCAGTGCCCGAGCTGGTTGAATCGCTTCCTGATCCAACGGAATCATCCCGCCACGAAACAGCCGCAACGCCTTGGTCTCGTTTCGTTATATCCGCCTTGGCCCGCAGCTTGTACATCGTAAGCCGGCGGGCGAAATCGTCCGCCACGTCAGCCCGGCACTCCAGCGCGAAGCTCTCGGGGCCCGTGCGCCACACCAGGAAGTCGAACAGGATCTTGCCCTGCGGCGTCAGCAGCGCTCCCGGTTTCGCCACGCCCTCCGGCAAGGCCGCCAAGTCGGTGGTTACGATGTTCTGCAGCAGATGTTCGGCGTCGGGGCCGGCGACTTCGATGACGGATCGGCCGTCCAGGCGAACGAGGGGCATTGTCTTCGACCTGTCTCTGTGGGGCGGGAGCTTACCTATGCGGCCGGCGCGGCGGGAGCAAGAGCGGCGGGATCGGCCCCGCTAGTCTCCTGCCACGAAGAAAAGCCAGCGACCGTCGGGCGCGATGCCGACGCGGTAGAAATTGTAGGCGCCGTAGAGCTTCATCTCCTCGTAGTCGCCGGCCGTCACGATCTCGAAGAGTTCCACCCGCTGGCGCGGCGTCAGCGTCTCGACCGGCACGGCGAAGAAATACGGCCAGCCGTAGATCTCGTTGGGCGTGCCGGGCTCCAGGTGGACGTACCCGGCCTCCAGCACCTCGAGCAGGATGGCAAGGATCTCCTGGCCCTCGTCGTCGCCGGAGATGTCGCGCAGGTAGGCGATCGGGTCGTCCACCGGCCCGCCGAACGAAAGCTGGGTCGCGCCGTCGCCCGTGCCGATCAGCGGCCGCAGCCGTTCCAGGTCGCCGCTCCGCGCCGCGTCCATCAGGAGCGCGCGCATGCGCCTGACCTCCTCGGGCAGCTGCTCCAGGTCGTAGAGCACTTCCGGCGCGGGCTGCGCCGGCATAGGCGTGGGCGGTTCGGGCGTGGCGTCGTCGATCGGATCGGATATGTCGGGTCCCGGCTCCGGCTCCGGTCCTGGCACCTCGGGAGCGACGTCCTCGATCAGGTCGGGTTCGCCCGGCTCCGGCGCCGCGCCGGGCACCCCGGGCGCATCGGGCAGCGGCAGCCGCAGCACGGGATCGGGGAAGGGCACGCTCTCGGTCGGAGCCGGCGTGCTGTCCGGCGGCGGTTCGTCGATTTCGGAAGCCGGAAGCTCCTGCTGCTGGATCTCGCTCAGCGCGAGCAGCACGCGCGCGGCGTCCGGTTTCGCGCGCGCCGGCGAAGCGGCCCCGGCCGCGATGAGGCTGGCTGACAGGAGGAGAAAAGAAATCGTCGCGAAGAGCCTGCTCATGGCCGCGCTCCTCGAACTGCCATTCGGTGCACGTCGTGTGGGGCGAAGGTCCGCAAGCCCGCCGCCGGTCGGTCCGGCCTCAGTGATGATAGGGGTTCACGTCGAAATCGCCGCCGATGACCTTTTCCCGCATGACGTCCAGCAGGGTCAGGGCCGCCTCCTCGCTGCAGGAGCGCAGGAGTTCCGCGAAGGCGGTGGTGAGCGCCGCCTCGGCGATGATTTCCGGTTCGATGCCGGCCGAAAGCCCTTCGGCCCATGCTTCGGTCTGGCTTTCCACCGCGGTCAGGCGTTTCTCTTCGCGGATCATCGCGTCGATCTGGCCGATACCTTGTCCCATTGGTTACACCACCCTTTTCGGCGGCTGTGCCGATTTGAGCGACGCGCCGCCTCTAGTCCCTTAATGTCCCGTTAAGCGTTCTAGCACAGGAAGCGCGGCTTGCACGCCGCCTTTCCGATAAAAGTTAACATAAACCTAATTGCCGAACGTCGCGGCGGTCTCTCGCGCCAGCGTCTCGCCCTCTTTCATATAGCGCGCAATGGCCTCGGCTGCGGCCGGCGTGCAGGCGATGTGAATCTCGGCATAGCTGCGATAGCCGCGGTTGAAGCTCGCCACCAGACGCCTGCGCTTTTCCGGCGACGGGTTTTCCGTGACGATCAGGGCTTCCATCTGCTCGCGCCATTCGTTGCCGTCCTCGCCGCATAGGTTGCGCAGATAGTGCAGCGAGCCGAGCACCTCCCCGAGCCTGTAAAGCCGCGCCTCATAAGGCGCATCGACGGCCCGCGCCGCGCCTGGCAGCATGACGAGGAGGGTGAGCACGATGCCGAAAACGCGCGCTTTCCGTGACATGGCTGCCTTCGTGGCGCAGGATTTTGTCGCGAGCAAGACCTTCGTCCTCATGCGTCGCGGTCGATGCCGACCCAGGACGCCGGCGATTCTCCCGTCAGGATTTCCCGCGCGGCGGCGAGCGTCGACCGGGTGATCGGAATGCCCGCCATCTCGTCGAGCGTGAACCAGCCCGCCGCCTCGGCGTCGTCCCCCGCGACCGGTTCGCCCGAGACGTGGTCGGCGCGAAACACGGTCAGCCGGTAGAAATGGTCTTGCGCGCTGCCTTCGAGTTCGAGTTCGAGATAGCGGGCGAGGGTTCCGGCGCGCAGCCCCGTCTCCTCGAAGAGTTCGCGCGCCGCGGCATCTTCCAGTGTCTCTCCCTGTTCGACCCGTCCGCCCGGAAACGCATGCAGCCCCTTCGAAGGCGCGCGGCCCCGCCGGACGAGCAGCAGCCGGTCACCGCGCCGCAGCGCCACCGAAACGGCGGGAATCGTCGTCTTTTCTCCGTCCATGTCCGGGAGAGCTACTCCCCTGCGCCCGCCCCGGCAACGCCTCGTCCCCACATCCACGCTTGACCTTCCGCGCATACGCCGCCAACTCTCTGCCCATGTGCGGACGTTTCACATTGGCGGCGACGCCCGAAGAGGTCGCGGCTTTCCTGGCCCTCTTCGATCTGGAGGATTTCCCGCCGCGCTACAACATCGCGCCGACGCAGCCGATCCTCATGGCGACGGCCGGCCCGCCCCGCGAGCCTGGCTCGAATCTCCCCGACCGCGTCGCGCTGCTGGTGCGCTGGGGCCTGATCCCGTCCTGGTGCAAGGATCCGAGGAAGCTGCCGCTGCTCATCAACGCGCGCTCCGAGACCGCGGCCGAGAAGAACGCCTTCCGCGCGGCAATGCGCCACCGCCGCGCTCTTGTGCCGGCGACCGGCTTTTACGAGTGGAAACGCCAGGGCGCGAAAAAGCAGCCCTATCTCATCCGGCCGAAAGGGGGAGGGGTCGTCGCCTTCGCCGGCCTGACGGAGACCTGGTCGGAGCCGGGCGGCTCCGAGATCGACACCGGCGCCATCCTGACCACCGCCGCCAACGACCAGATCGCCCACATCCACGACCGCATGCCGGTCGTGATCCGTCCGGAGGATTTTGCCCGCTGGCTCGATTGCCGCACGCAGGAGCCGCGCGACGTCGCCGACCTTCTGCGGCCGGTGGAGCCCGGCTTCTTCGAGGCGATCCCGATCTCCGACAAGGTCAACAAGGTCGCCAACATGGGTCCCGAAATCCAGGAACCCGTCGATCCGGCGGCTTCGGGGCCGCCGCCGGTCTCTCCCGCCGCGAAGCGTGAGCCGCGCGGCGAGGAGGATCAGCTGAAGCTCTTCTGAGCCGCTAGACCTGCGCAAGAACAGACGCCTGAAGCGCAGGGAGCGAATCTGAAAGATCGCGACGCGCTTCAGGCCGCTTCGGCCGGGCGGACTTCCGGCGCCGGCTCGGCCTGCGTCTGGGCCGACTTCCGACGCGCGCACACCAGTGCCGCGAGAATGGCGGCCGGTCCGATCGCCCTGAACTTCTGGGTCAGGTGGCCGGCCGTGGCGCGGTCGCGTTCGGCTTGCATTGGGGTAGGCTTCATTTCATGATCCCCTGTGGGTTCCTCTCTGGTCGCGGGCGCCTTTGCCTGCGGGCGGCGCAAGTGCTGCCCGATTTGGACCGAAACATGGCTTGTGCGCCCACCGTTCCCAATAAAGCGACATCTGAAGCTCTTCTGTTAGAACTTGCACTGATCTGTTGCAGCGTTGTCACAGGATTGGCCCCCCTGGCCGCGCCGGGCCAGCACGCGCCGCGCGGCAGGCGGGTGCTTGACGCGGATGCGGACCGACGGCATAAGACGCGCCATGAAAACGTCGTTCGCCATTATCGGCATCAGGATTTGTGGCTAGCGCACGCGCTGGTCCGGACGTTTTCGCCCTTCTCCCAGGAATAGAAAAACGCCCCGGCCAGCCGGCTGGGATTTTGTCTGGCCGCCGCCCGCGCGGCCGGGCCTCTGAGGGAACGGGAAGGATCGCATGTCCGAAGGACTTCGCCTCTACAACACGCTGACGCGGACGAAGGAGCCCTTCGCGCCCATCGATCCGAAAAACGTGCGCATGTACGTGTGCGGCCCGACGGTCTACGACTTCGCCCACATCGGCAACGCCCGGCCGGTCATCGTCTTCGACGTCCTGTTCCGGCTGCTGCGCCATCTCTACGGCGCGGACCACGTCACCTACGTCCGCAACATCACCGACGTCGACGACAAGATCAACGCCCGCGCGCTGCGCGACTTCGGTAGCGAGATCGCGTCGGGAAAACTCTCGCTCAACGAGGCAATCCGCAAGGTCACCGAAAAGACCGCCGACCAGTACCACGCCGACGTCAAGGCGCTTGGCTGCCTGGAGCCGACGTACGAGCCGCGCGCGACCGAATTCGTCGAGCCGCGCGCCGACGGCAAGGCCGACATGATCACGCTGATTCAGCGCCTCATCGATCGCGGCCATGCCTATGTCGCGGAAGGCGAAGTCCTGTTCAACACCGCCTCGATGAAGGACTACGGCCAGCTCTCAAAACGCCCCCTCGACGAACAACAGGCCGGCGCCCGCATCGCCGTCGACGCGCACAAGAAGAACCCGGGCGACTTCGTGCTGTGGAAGCTCTCCTCGCCCGAGGAGCCGGGCTGGGATAGTCCCTGGGGGCGGGGCCGCCCGGGCTGGCACATCGAGTGCTCCGCGATGTCCGCCGCCTATCTCGGCGAGGTCTTCGACATCCACGGCGGCGGCCTCGACCTGATCTTCCCCCACCACGAAAACGAAATCGCCCAGTCCCGCTGCGCCCACGGCACTGACGTCATGGCCAATGTCTGGATGCACAATGGCTTCGTGCAGGTTGAGGGCCGGAAGATGTCAAAGAGCGAGGGCAACTTCGTCACGATCCACGATCTGCTGCACACGGAGAAATTCGGCGGGCGCTCCTGGCCGGGCGAGGTGCTGCGGCTGGCAATGCTGATGACGCACTACCGCGAGCCCATCGATTTTAGCGTGAGGAGGTTGGAAGAGGCGGAAGCAGAAATCCGAGAATGGTCTTTGAGGCTGGTCAGTCTGCTTGAACACGAAACATACGTCGTCGATTCACTGCAAGTCCGCGAATTGCCTCTTCCACCTCCCAGCCGGGATATTGTTGAAGCTTTGAGCGACGACCTAGATTCTTCATCGGCAATGAAGTCGTTGCGAGAAAGTTACAAGTCCCTGCCGGTTGCTTTGGCTACGTCATCGGAGAACCCTGATGCCGTGAAAGCCGTGGCACAGTTTTTTTCGGATCTGGAGTTCCTGGGAGTCCTGAATTTGAGCAGGGCGATCATTTGGTCGAATGGATTGCATCCTGACCGGTCCGTATTTGACAGCAGTCGCGGCGAATTGCTGGAGCTTCGCACTGCAACACTCAACGGGAATACTGAGCGTGTCGATGTCCTGGTTCAGCGGTTCAGGCAAAAAGGCTGGTATGTGTCCGAGAAAGCTGCTGGCTGCTGGCGAATTTCCCTCGCGCCGGATATGCCTACAGGCTGGATTTTAGACCAGATCGACCAGCGCCTCGCGTTCATCCGCCAAAAAAGCTGGCCCGAGGCCGACCGCATCCGCGACGAACTCCTCGCCCAGGGCATCCAGCTCAAGGACGGCAAGGACCCCGTGACCGGCGAGCGGATAACGACGTGGGAGGTAAAGCGGTGAGGGCGGAGACAGGAAACGCGCACGATCTCGCGAGGCGCCCCCCTCTGCCCTGTCGGGCATCTCCCCCACGAGGGGGGAGATCGGCAGCGTCGATATCGCCGCTCCTCCGGCGACGCCGAAGGTTGCCGAGGAACGACGCGACGGCTGATCTCCCCCCTCGTGGGGGAGATGTCGGCAAAGCCGACAGAGGGGGGCACCTCGCGAGATGCTTCCGCACCCTTCACTTCGACCAGGCCATCGCGAGAGGCGTGGAATGCGGCATGGACACGGACCGCCCCGCTGCGCGACCCCGCCTGAACGCGGAGGCATGACATGCCGCACACACCCCCGCCTCCAAGCAACCGCTCCCGCGCCCGGTCGATGCGCAAACGCATGACCGACGCGGAGCTGAAGCTCTGGAACGAGGTCAGGGCGCACCGCCTGATGGGTCTTGGCTTTCGCCGCCAGTTTCCCATCGGATCGTACATCGTCGACTTCGCCTGCCCGTCGAAGAGACTGGTCGTCGAGATCGACGGCTCCCAGCACGGCGAAGATGACATCGCGCGGAGCGACGCCGTCCGCACGTGCTTTCTGGAACAGGAGGGCTGGACCGTCCTGCGCTTCTGGAACCACGACGTGCTGCGCGACATCGACGGCGTCTGCATGCATATTGTGACGATGGCCGGCCTCGCAGCGCCGCAGCCGGGCGGTCCCGCTGCCATCGGCCGTGACGGGAACAGGGAGAGCCATCCATGAGCCTCGACAACACGCCGCGCTATTCCGGCGGCTGCCAGTGTGGCGCGGTCCGCTTCCATGTCACGGGAGCGCTCGGCGATGCCTCGGTCTGCCATTGCCGCATGTGCCAGAAGGCCGCCGGCAATTTCTACCTGCCGCTGGTGGCGGTGGGCAGGGCGAAGCTCGAATGGACGCGCGGCGAGCCGAAGAAATTCCGCTCCTCCAGTGAGGTTTTCCGAGGCTTCTGCGGCCAGTGCGGCACGCCGCTCACCTTCGAGGCGCCGGACGGCGTCGCCCTGGCGATTGCCGCTTTCGACCACCCGGAGGAGATCGCGCCGTCGATCCAGTGGGGCACCGAGGGCAAGCTGCCCTACGTCGACACCATCCACGAACTGCCGGGCAAGGACACCATGGCCGACCTGCCGTCCGCCCACTACCTCTCGAACCTCGTCTCCTACCAACACCCCGACCACGACACCGACGAAGACTGGCGCCCCGGAGGCGATAGATGACCCTGCGTTCGCTCTATCCCGAGATCGAGCCTTTCGAGACCGGCATGCTGGAGGTCGGCGACGGCCACACCATCTACTGGGAGCGCGCGGGCACGAAAGGCGCCAAGCCGGCCGTCTTCCTCCATGGCGGCCCCGGCGGCGGCATCGCGCCCGCGCACCGGCGGCTGTTCGATCCCGCTCTCTACGACGTCATCCTGTTCGACCAGCGCGGCTGCGGACGCTCCACGCCGCATGCCGAGCTCAACGCCAACACCACCTGGCGGCTGGTGGCCGACATCGAGCGCCTGCGCGAGATGGCGGGCTTCGACAGATGGCTGGTGTTCGGCGGCTCCTGGGGCTCCACGCTGGCGCTCGCCTATGCGCAGACCTATCCGGAGCGGGTCAGCGAACTGGTGCTGCGCGGCATCTACACGCTGACACGCGCCGAACTCTCCTGGTACTATCAGTTCGGCGTCTCCGAGATGTTTCCCGACAAGTGGGAGCGCTTCCAGGCGCCGATCCCGCCGGACGAGCGCCACGACATGATGGGCGCCTACCGCAAGCGCCTCACCAGCCCGGACAAGGCCGTTCAGCTCGAAGCCGCGAAGGCCTGGAGCCTGTGGGAAGGCGAGACCATCACGCTGCTGCCCGAGCCCTCGACAAGCGGAAAATTCGCCGAGGACGACTTCGCCATCGCGTTCGCCCGCATCGAAAACCACTTCTTCGTCCATTCCGGCTGGCTGGAGGAGGGGCAGCTCATCCGCGATGCTCACAGGCTGCACGGCATCCCTGGCGTCATCGTCCACGGCCGCTACGACATGCCCTGTCCGGCGCGCTACGCTTGGGCGCTACACAAGGTCTGGCCCGATGCCGAGTTCCACCTGATCGAAGGCGCCGGCCACGCCTATTCCGAACCCGGCATCCTCGACCGGCTGATCCGGGCGACGGATCAGTTCGCGGGGAAGTCCTCATGAACGCGCACCCCGCCCTCCAGAGCCGTAGTTCGCATCCCGCGAGGCGCCCCCCTCTGTCGGCTGCGCCGACATCTCCCCCACGAGGGGGGAGATCGGCAGCGTCGACATCACCGCTTCTCCTGCAAATTCGAAGGTTGGCGAAAGCCGCCGCGACGCCTGATCTCCCCCCTCGTGGGGGAGATGCCCGACAGGGCAGAGGGGGGGGCCTGGCGAGATCCTGCCCGGCTGATCTCCGCCTTGTGGGGGAGATGCCTGCCCCTCCACAAAGGCCCGACAGGGCAGAGGGGGGCGCCTGGCGCGATCTTCCAGCGATACGGCACGCTCCACATGCCGGAGAAACCTCTAGATGAAATCCCGCCTCTACCTCTTCGACACCACGCTGCGCGACGGCCAGCAGACCCCCGGCATCGACTTCTCCGTCGAGGACAAGATCGCCATCGCCGGAATGCTCGACGCCTTCGGCATCGACTATGTCGAGGGCGGCTACCCCGGCGCCAACCCGACCGACACGGCCTTCTTCGAAAAGAAGCGCACGACCCGCGCAAAATTCGTCGCCTTCGGCATGACCAAGCGCGTCGGCGTCTCGGCCTCCAACGATCCGGGGCTTGCCGGCCTCCTCCAGTCGCAGTCCGACGCCATCTGCTACGTCGCCAAGAGCTGGGACTACCACGTGCGCGTCGCGCTCGGCTGTACCGAGGACGAGAACCTCGACGCCATCCGCGCCTCCGTCGAGGCCGCGCGCGGCGCCGGCAAGGAGGCGATGGTCGACTGCGAGCATTTCTTCGACGGCTTCAAGGCCAATCCCGACTATGCGCTGGCCTGCGCGAAAGCCGCCCACGAGGCCGGCGCCCGCTGGGTGGTGCTGTGCGACACCAACGGCGGCACCTTGCCGTCGGAGGTGCGAGCCATCGTGGCCAGGGTGATCGCGGAAGGCATCCCGGGCGAAAACCTCGGCATCCACGCACATGACGACACCGGCCAGGCGGTGGCGAATTCGCTCGCCGCGGTCGAGGCCGGCGTGCGGCAGATCCAGGGCACGCTGAACGGCATCGGAGAGCGCTGCGGCAACGCCAATCTGATCACGCTGATCCCCACCCTGATGCTGAAGCCCGCTTTCGCCGACCGCTTCACCACCGGCATCTCGGCCGAGGCACTGAAGGGCATCTCGCGCCTGTCGCGCGGCTTCGACGAGCTGCTCAATCGCGCACCCGACACGCAGTCGCCCTATGTCGGCTCCTCCGCCTTCGCCACCAAGGCCGGCATCCACGCCTCCGCCATCCTGAAGGAGCCGGAAACCTACGAGCACGTGCCGCCCGAGACGGTCGGCAACCGCCGCCGCGTCATGGTGTCGGACCAGGGCGGCCGGGCCAATTTCGTCGCCGAACTGAAGCGCCGCGGCATCGAGGTCGCCCGCGCCGATCACCGGCTCGACACGCTCATATCGCTGGTCAAGGAGCGCGAGGCGCAGGGCTATGCCTACGAGGGCGCCGACGCTTCCTTCGAGCTCCTGGCGCGCCGCACGCTCGGAACCGTACCGAATTTCTTCGACGTCACCTCCTTCCGCTGCATGATCGAGCGCCGCTTCGACGCCAACGGCCAGCTGAAGACGGTCTCGGAAGCCATCGTGAAGATCGAGGTGGACGGCGAGGAGCGCATGTCGGTCGCGGAAGGCCACGGCCCCGTCAACGCGCTCGATATCGCGCTGCGCAAGGATCTGGGAAAATTCCAGGCCGAGATCGAGGACATGGAGCTGGTCGACTTCAAGGTCCGTATCCTCAACGGCGGCACCGAGGCCGTGACCCGCGTGCTCATCGAATCCCGCGACGCCACCGGCGCCCGCTGGTGGACCGTCGGCGTCTCCGACAACATCATCGACGCCTCCTTCCAGGCGCTGATGGATTCCATCGTCTACAAGCTGATGAAGAACCGCGAGATGGCCGGGCTGGTGGCGGCGGAATAGGTCTCTCCCTTCAGCCCATTTTCATCCAACCATCAACAAATTGCATTGGCGGCCGCCGCCTCCGCGGCCCATAGGAAGCCCATGACTGCCCAGACCGCATCCTCCGAAGGCGCCGCGCGCGGCTTCGTCTACGCCCTTCTCGCCTACGGCTTCTGGGGCACGCTTCCGCTCTTCATGAAGCTCCTGGCGCACATTCCGGCGGTCGAGGTGGTGGCGCACCGCATCGTCTGGTCGGTGCCGATCGCCGGCGCGGTTATCCTGGCGCTGGGCCGCACCGCCGATCTGAAGCGGGCCCTGCGCTCGCCGCGCACCATCGCGCTGGCCGCCCTCACGGCGGGGCTGATCACCGTCAACTGGGGGCTCTACGTCTGGGCGATCGCCGTCGACCGGGCGGTGGAAACCTCGCTCGGTTACTACATCAATCCGCTGGTCAGCGTCGTCCTGGGTGCCGTGCTGCTCAAGGAGCGGCTGAGCCGGGCGCAGATCGCGGCCGTTGCCCTGGCGGCGGTCGCGGTCGTCATCCTCACCCTGGAGGCCGGCGGCCTGCCCTGGGTGTCGCTGGCGCTCGCCTTCTCCTTCGCCGCCTACGGCTTCCTGCGCAAGACCCTGCCGATCGGCCCGAGTCAGGGTTTCTTCCTCGAAGTGTTGATCCTGGCTTTGCCGGCGCTCGCCTACGTGCTGTGGCTGGGCGCGACGGGGCAAGGGCATTTCGTCTGGTCGAACCCGAACGACGTGGTGCTCCTCCTCCTGTGCGGACCGACGACCGCCGTGCCGCTCCTGTTCTACGCCTTCGGCGCCAAGCTGCTGCGCCTCTCCACCCTAGGCATCATGCAGTACGTCGCGCCGACCGGCATCTTCCTGATAGCGGTCTTCGTCTTCGGTGAGCCGTTCGGCCAGGCGCGCGCCATGGCCTTCGGGCTCATCTGGATCGCGCTGGCGATCTACACCTGGTCCATGGTCTCGCAGGCGCGATCGAGCCGCGATGCCGCGCAGGGTTTCGAACACCGCGGAGGGTGACAAATGTACGAACTCGTCATTGCCAACAAGAACTACTCGTCCTGGTCGCTGCGCCCTTGGGTGCTGATGCGCGCGAGAAACATCCCCTTCACCGAGCGCCAGATCCCGTTCCCCGGCGGAGATTCCTATCCGACCTACAAGCCGCTCTCGCCCAATGGCCGCGTGCCGTGCCTCATCGACGCCGACCGCCCGGTCTGGGATTCGCTCGCCATCGTGGAATACCTCGCCGAGCGGCATCCCGGCCTGTGGCCGGACGACGCCGAAGCCCGCGCCTGGTCGCGCTGCGCCGCCGCCGAGATGCACTCGTCCTTCCAGACGCTGCGCGACATCTGCACCATGAACTGCGGCATCCGCGTCAGGCTGAAGCACCGCCCCGCCGCGCTGGAGCGCGACATCGCCCGCATCGGCGAACTCTGGAACGAGGGCCTCGTCCGCTTCGGCGGCCCGTACCTTGCCGGCGACACCTTCACCGGCGCCGACGCCTTCTTCGCCCCCGTCGCCTTCCGCGCGCAGACCTACGGCCTCGATTTCGGCGGCGCAGCGTCGGCCTATGTCGAGCGCATGCTCGCCGAACCGGCCATACGCGAATGGTACGAGGCCGCCCTTGCCGAACCCTGGCGCGAGGAGGGCCACGAGGAAGAGGCGCGCGCCGCCGGTGAGTGGACCGAGGACCTGCGCGCCAGGGCGTGAGATGCGACCCTGGAAGGCCTTGCCATTGCGACAAGGTGATCGCGCGCTTGGCGCGAAGCCCGACAGCGTGGCCAGGGGCCGGGTGTCGCCACCCCGCCGACCCCCGAAGGCTACCCCTGGGAGCCGGTCGCCGGGTCCTCCTGGGAATCCGGCAGCTCCGCCCAGAAATTCCTCAGGGCCTCGGCCACCGGCGCGGGCGTCTCCTGCGGCCACCAATGGCCAACCCCGTTCAGATGCGCCATTTTCGCGCCCGCTCGCCGCGCTGCCCACTCATGCTGCTCTAGCGTCCCGCTGGCTCGCCCGAAGTCGTCGACAGCGATGAGAGCGAGGCCCGGACGTTGTGCGGCACTGGGCAGGAGCTGTCCCGCTTCGACCATCGCCGGCTGTCGTGCCGACCGCAACAGCGTGAGGACGGCGCGACCCATCTCGGGATCCATGCCTGCCGCGACCCGCTCAGCCATGCGACCGGTCATCCCGAGAGCGGACGTGACGGCAAGCCGCTTTTCCAGGTCGCCTCCCCACAATTCCTGCACCGAGGCTTCGCCGACGCCCTCCTGCTGCCACGCTTGTGCCCGCGCATGCCAGGCATAATCGGGCGCGAACACGCCGAGTGCATCGGAGGCCCAGCTGCGGATCAGATCCGGGCGGCTCATGGCCAGCACCGCGACGTGGATCCCGCCCCAGTCATGACCCACCAGGTCGACCGGAGCGCGGAACAGCTCCAACTGGGATGCCAGCCAGTCTCGATAGGCCGTCATCGACGGTTCGAAGCCGGAAGGCGCTGGGATACCGAAACCGGGTGGCGACAGTGCAATCGCGTCGGCCCGGCCGAGCTCTCCGATGAGCGGTCCCCAGATGGCTGCCGATTCGGGGTTGCCATGGACGAGGACGAGTGGCGTGCGCGGCATGAGATCACCTCTAAGATACTTGCTGACTAACAAGCAAGTATCATATCCGGATCGGAACGCAAGTCCCGCTACCGGCGCTCCCTCCGTGGCTGCTTGCGCGCGCTCAGTCGCGCATGCTAACGGCGCGATGAGTGCGCACGCCGGTGGACCGCAGGCTTCGTCGACCCCATGTCTGAACTGTCCTGATGCCCGATCACCCTCCCGCTCGCCGCACGCAGCAAGAGCGTCGCGAGCAGACTGAACGCAAGGTGATAGCTGCCGCGACGGCGCTGGTCGCCGAGCAGGGGTCGCGCGCGCTCACCTTGGCGAAGGTCGGCGCGGCCGCCGGCTACAGCCGGGGGATCGTCTCTCATCACTTCGGCAGCCGCGAGAATCTGCTCCGCGCGGTCATGCGCGATGCTCAGGCCTTCAGCCTCCCGGCTCCTGGGGCAAGTGCCGGAGCGTGGTTGGCAGGGATGGTTAGCGCCTACCTGAGGAACGTCACCAACCAGCGTCCGGCCGCCCGCGCGTTCCTGCAGATGTGGGGCGAGGCGATTGCCAGGGATCCCGTCCTGATGCCGCTCTACGCGGAACAGGATGCCCGCTTCCGGCGCCTGCTCGCCGACAAGGTCCGCGAAGGGATCCGCGACGGCTCGGTGAGGCCGGACGCCGACCCCGAGGCGATGGCCGTGTCCCTCCTTGGCCTCCTGCGCGGGATCGCCCTGCAGCTGATCTCGACCCCAGCCCCGACACGGGTCAAAGCGATCATCGACGAAGCCGAGCGGGCTACCAGGCGTGCGCTGAAACCGTGATCCGAAGGCCTTCGGTGCGGGGACGCGCGGAGACCGGGTGTCCGGTCCCGGCATCTGGTGGATCGGCTCGACGATGGAATGGAAGTACCACCCATCGCCATCCTCCAGCGGCCCGGAGCCGATCCGCCGTCCATGCGATGATCTCCAGCCCCGACGCCTTGGCTTCCGCAGCGTATGTGGACGATTTGCGACGCATCGATCGCCCCGCATCCAGCAGCTCATGCCATTCTCGATAGTCAGGCCACGGTCACATGTCGCCCATGCAGTTCCTTCACTCTGCCTGAGCAAGGCTAGCGCTATCTCCTTGAGCGAGCTGGGTTTTTATCTGAGTTTTTTCCGAAACTTCCGCTTTTTCCGATTTCGACAATGACGCGCCAGATGCTTGCTTCCTAGCATGAAGGAACTTGCTAGCCGCGTGCGGCGCCCAAAAGGAGAGAAAAATCATGATCTTGTTCCGAAGCGCTATGGGCCTCTCGGCCGCAATTTTTCTGGCCGGCTGTGTCAGCGAGGGCGGATCGCAAAACGCGCCGGCGACAAGTGTTGCAGCGGCGTCCGCCTTCAGGATTACGGGCGTCAGTGTTCCTCCCCTGAAAAAGGAAAACCTTTGCGCCAGCATTGGTGGCAGGGGCGCAACTCCGTCGGTCGTCGTGCGTCACAGCGCGGTTGCGGGCGTTCCGATCCGGGTGCGGATGTACGACGTCCTGTCGACTGGCCGACTGTTCGAGCATGGGACCACGCGCGTCATGTCGAATGCTTCGGGCACCACAACGGTCACGCACCAGTTCCGACCGCCATGCAACACGACCCGTGGGCGTCGCAATTCCAGCTATCGCTTCGATGTGACCGCGAGTGGCCAGACCGTGACGGAGCGCTGGGGCACGTACAATTCCGGAACGGGCAAGATCAACTGATCTTTCCGAAGCGCGCTGTCAAAGTCGAAGGCCCGCCCGGAGCCACGCTCAGCCCTTGGGGGGAGCATGGCCAGGACGAGGCGCACCCTGATGCTTCCGGAGCGACCCAGCCGGAAGGGTTGGGGATCAGGAACCCGGAACGCAACAAAGCGGAGAACCGAAAGTTCTGAACCCGCTCGCCTGCCGGCGAGCGGGAAATGTTGCGACCGACGCCGCCTGTGACGGCAATCTCACCGGCGGCGCCGAATGCGGTGGCCGAGGCGGCGGCGCGGCGGTGAGGCCTCGGATCGCGCCCGCGCGCCGCGTCCCCGCCTTGCTCGGACAATCTTGTCCGGGACGCCCGCTTCTTCTTTATCCGGGCATGTTTCGGCGAGCAATACATTGTGAATACACGGTATTCTTCTATCGTGACAGGCCTGTCACGGATGGGAGTAGCGCATGGACAACCGGTCCGCCTTCGCCAAATACGCGGGGTTCCATCCCCGCCATCCGATATCATCCTCGCGCCGCCATCACCAGGTAAAGGCCCGCCAGAACCCAGCCGACCGTAGCCTTGTCCGCCCCCACCGCGCCGGCCGCATAGGCCGCGCCCACCGCGCCGTGCAGCACCCGGTGGCACAGCACCGCCAGAACCACTGCCTTGAACTTCTGCAGTACCGCCGGAACCACTTCCTTGAACTTCTGCATCACCGCCTCCATGGCCCTGTTTCCGAACCTCTACGGGTTCTGCTAGGGTGATGCCCGGAGTTCCCGGCCGGCGTCGTTTCGTCTGAGTTTCCAGCAGGTTACGGAAAGTTACATGGCGATGGACATGGTTCAGTTCGGCGCCCTGGTGCGCGCACGGCGAACGCAGCGCGGGATGACGCTGCAATCGCTAGCGCTCGAAGCCTTGGGCAACGAAGACCGAAAGGGCTATGTCTCGCAGATCGAGAACGCGAAACTGCCCAACGTCACCGCCTTGACCGTGCAGAAGCTCGCTCGCGTGCTGGAAATACCGCGCTCCGAGATCGACGGACTCCTTGGCGTCATCGCCCCCGGCGCGGCCGAGGTGCGGGCCGACATCGACGCGCTACGCCATGAGAAGGGTTCGCTCGAAGCCGCGCTGTCCGACCTGCGTACCCTGACCCGAGCGCAGCTGATCGCACTCGCTGCGCAGTTCGAGGTGCCCCGGCCATGGGAGGACTCGGACGCCGCGCTGGTCGAGGTGCTGGGCAAGAAGGCCGAGGACTGGCGCGCGCTGCGTGCGCAGGTCGAGGCGATTCCGCAAGGGTTGCGGCAATTGTCGAACCTCAAGGGCGCGGCGCAGGCGGCGTTTTCGGCGGGCCGGTTCGACGATGTCGAGGACCTGCTGCAACGCGTCCATCAGGTCGAGGTCGAGGAAGCCGCCCGCACCGCCGAATTGCGCGCCGAGACCGCGCTCTTGCGCGGACGGGTGGATCAGGCCTGCGCCCTGCTCGCCGCTGCCGCCGACAGCTTCGCCGAGATCGACCCGCTGGAACCGGCGCGGCGGCGGTTCGACTATGCCACGTGGCTCTATTCTCACGGCTTGCGCTATGGCGGCAAGGGGCTTCGACTGGCCGCGACGATGTGGAACGCGGTCGCGACCGACGCGGTTCGGGGGCACGACCCCTGGCTATGGGGCAAGGCGCAGAACAACCTCGGCGCCGCGCTCCGCGCGCAGGGCAGCCGCACCGGCGGGGCTGAGGGTGCGGAACCGCTAGGGCAGGCGGTCGCGGCCTATCGCGCCGCACTGGAGGTCCGCACCCGTGCCGATCACCCGTTGGACTGGGCTGCAACGCAGAACAACCTCGGCATCGCGCTCCGGGAGCGGGGCTGCCGCACCGGCGGGGCTGAGGGGGCGGGGTTGCTGGGGCAGGCGGTCGATGCCTATCGCGCCGCGCTGGAGGTCCGTACCCGCGCCGATCACCCGGTCGACTGGGCGATGACGCAGAACAACCTCGGCGCTGCGCTCCGGGAGCGGGGCAGCCGCACCGGCGGGGCCGAGGGTGAGGGGCTACTAGGGCAGGCGGTCGCGGCCTATCGCGCCGCGCTGGAGGTCCGTACCCGCGCCGATCATCCAGTGGACTGGGCGATGACGCAAAACAACCTTGGCGCTGCACTCCAGGAGCAGGGTCGCCGCACCGCCGGGGCTGAGGGGGCGGGGCTGCCGGGGCAGGCGGTCGATGCCTATAGCGCCGCGCTGGAGGTCTTTACTCGCGCCGATCACCCGGTTGCCTGGGCGACGACGCAGAACAACCTCGGCAACGCGCTCCGGGCGCAGTGTGCGCGCACCAGCGGGGGTGAGCCTGCGAACGGGGCGGCGCTGCTGGGGCAAGCGGTCGCGGCCTATCGCGCCGCACTGGAGGTCCACACCCGCGCCGATCACCCGGTTGCCTGGGCGACGACGCAGAACAACCTCGGCAACGCGCTTTCGAATCAGGGCGAACGCACCGGCGGGGCCGAGGGTGCGGAATTGCTGGGACAAGCGGTCGCGGCCTATCGCGCCGCGCTAGAGGTCCGCACCCGCGCCGATCACCCGGTGGACTGGGCAATGACGCAGGAGAACCTGGCGCTTACCCACATGTCCCTCGCCGACCACGACAGCTGCGCCGACCCCGTCCCCCACCTGCGCGCGGCGCTGACCCATGTCGAGGCGGCGCTTGAGGTCTTCGACGCCGAACACATGCCCTACAACCACCAGAATGCCACCGCCTTGCGCGACCGGCTGCGGGCGCGGCTGGGCGGCTCGGGCTAGCTCCCCCTCACAGCCGCCCGATCACCGCCTCGTCACCCTCCGCCTCGGCCGCCGTCTTGCGCCCCGCCGCGATCAGCCCCGGCACGATGTCCTCCACCGCATCGATGATCAGCGGCTGCACCAGGTGGCCGGTGTGGACGAATCCTTCCTCGCGCATGTGGTCGAGCAGTGTGATCATCGGATTCCAGAAGCCGTCTACGTTGGCGAAGACGATCGGCTTGCGGTGACGGCCGAGTTGCGCCCAGGTCATGATCTCGACGATCTCCTCCAGCGTGCCGATGCCGCCGGGCAGCGCGACGAAAGCGTCGGACCTTTCGAACATGATGTGCTTGCGCTCGTGCATGTCGTCGGTGGTGACGAGTTCGTCGAGCCGGTCGAGTTCGGCCGCGGTGCGCTCCTTGCTGATCAGGAAGTGCGGGATGATGCCCGTGACGCCGCCGCCGGCCGACAGCGCGCCCTCCGCCACGGCGCCCATGATGCCCTTCGTCCCGCCCCCGTAGACGAGCCGCAGGCCGGCCTTCGCCATCGCGCGGCCCAGCGTATGGCCGGCCTCGGTGTAGACTTCGCCCCGGCCGGGAGAGGAGCCGCAGTAGACGCAGACGGATCGAATCGTGCTCATGAAACTCACTGGTGGTGCAGCCCGTATATCGGGTCAAGGCCCTCCGGGCTTTTTCTTGTGGCACTGCAAAAAACGCGCTAGACGGAAGACAATCGGCAAAGGAAAGTTCCCGCGATGGTGATTTCGCCCTGGAAAGCGTTGCTTTTCATAGCAGGAGGCACGGCCGCCGCGGCCGTCGCCGGCTATGTGACCGGCGCGTTCGACGGTGTCTTCCGGAACGCTCCGCCGGTGGTGGCCGCGCTGCCCGAAAACGCCGCGCCGGCGCCCGGCGGCGTGGCGCCCGCCGCGCCGGAAGTCCCGCTGCCGCAGACCGAAACGCCCTCGGAAGAAACAACTGTTGCGCCGGCCGATGCCGGAATCTCGCCGCCGACCTTCGACGTGCTTCGCGTCGAGAAGGACGGGTCTGTCGTGATCGCCGGGAAATCGGCTCCGAAGGCCAACGTGGAGATCATCAACGGTACATCGGTGATCGCCCAGACGGTGTCGACCGGCGAAGGCGATTTCGCCGTGGTGCTCGACGAACCCCTGAAGCCGGGCGACTACCAGATCGTGCTGCGCGCCACCACGCCGAGCAACGTCGCCGCGACCTCGGTCGAGACCGCGCTCGTCTCCGTTCCCGATTCGCCGGCCGGCGAGGTGCTGGCGCTCGTGGAGGAACCCGGCAAACCGAGCAAGCTGATCACGGTGCCGGAAGGCGGAGATGATATGGCCGACTTGCCGGAAGGCGAAGTCGCCGCCGCCGGATCGCAGGGGAGCGAGACCGCTGTCCCGGCGCCCGCGGGCGAGGACGTCGCGGTCGTGGACGAACCGGCGGTCGCCGCGCCCGGCGATGGCGGCAGCGCGCAGCCGGCGCCCGCCGCGGCTCCTTCGCCGGAATCCGGTGATGCTGCCGGCGAGCCGGTTGTGGCTTCCGCCGACGGCGGCAAGACGCTCGCCGCGCCGGCGCAGGGCACCGGCGAATCAGCCGTGGACACGGCGGAAAGCCGTCCGGCGGCCGACGGCGATGCCCCCGTCGAGACGCCCGCCGGCACGGCTCCTTCCGTTGCCGAATCGCCCTCCGTCCCGAAGGAAGAACAGGCGGCGCTCGCCGCACCCGCCGGCAGCGAGCAGGAGCAGGCCGCGCCGGCCGATGATACTGGAAACCGGGAAGAGCAGGTGGCGCTCGCGACGCCCACCGAACCGGTCATCGAGCAGGCGGTCCGGCCCGCTCCCGAGACGACCGCTCCGGCGCCGTCCCCTGACCGGCCGACCGTCCGCGTCGAGGCCGTCGAGATCGAGGGCCGCAAGGTGTTCGTCGCCGGCCAGGCGTCGCCGAAGATGGTGGTGCGCGTCTACGCCAACGAATACCTGCTGGGCGAGACGGTCGCCTCCGAGGGAGGCCGCTTCCTGATCGAGACGGAGCGCGACCTGCCGGTCGGCGACTACATCATCCGCGCCGACCTGCTCGACGATGGCGGCCGCAAGGTCGTCGCGCGCGCCGCCGTGCCCTTCCAGCGCGAGGAAGGCGAGAGTATCGCCGCCGTCGCGCCGCCCGTATCGGAAGGTCCTGCCGTTGTTGCGCCCGCGCCGATGCCCGAGCCGAAGGCCGCGCCCGCCCCGGCAGCAGAAATCGTGGCGAACGAACCGTCGAAGAGGCCGACAACCGGCACGGAAAGGTCTCCCCCCGCCGAGCAGGCCGCATCCGCTCCGCCGGCTCCCGGCGCCGATGCGCCGGTGGTTGCCGAAAAGCCGGCAGGCCAGCCTGCCACCGCTCCCGGGCCCTCCGCGGCCCAGGACGTTGCCGCCGCCGATCCTGGCCCTGCGAAAACGCCGGTCGCGCCAACCGCCACGACGCCCGCGGACGCTCCGGCGCAGGAGAAGGTTGCTGCCGCCGACCCCGCCGTTTCCCCCGGTTCGGGCGAACCGGCCGAGCCGGCCGAGATCACCGCGCCAAAGCTCCAGTCGGTGCAGGGCGCCGTCATCATCCGCCGCGGCGATACGCTTTGGCGCATTTCGCGCCGCGTCTACGGGCGGGGCGTGCGGTACTCGACCATCTACGTCGCCAACCAGGACCAGATTGCCGACCCCGACCGCATCTGGCCGGGCCAGGTCTTCCGCGTTCCGGACAAGTCCACGGAAGGCGAAGCCGCCGATCTCAACGCGATGGGCGAGCAGATGACGACCACCACCGTCGAGTGAGCACCCGCTGCTTATCCGCGGCCTCCCGCTATCCCCTTGTCGATTGTCCCGGCACGGCAAGGTCGCATCCGCGCTTGCATCCGGCGAATTCATCGTCTATCGACGATGAACGATGACTTTCGACACCCAGACCGACTCGGCGGGGACTGAAGCCCAAGGCGAAATCCTTGCCCGGGAACTCGCCGCGCTCGCCCACCCCGCCCGACTGAAGATCCTGCGCCATCTCTCCGCGCGGGATGCCTGCTGCTGCCGCGAGATCGTCGAGCAGATAGACCTCGCGCAGTCGACCGTCTCGCAGCACCTGAAGGTGCTGGTGGAAGCCGGCCTGGTGCTTTACGAGCCGGAGAACCGCCGCTCGCGCTACACGGTCGACCGTCCGGCGCTGGCGCGGCTCTCACGGGAGGTGGGGTCGCTCCTGTCCTCCTGCTGCGCGCGCTAGCGGCGGCAATAAGAAGAAACTGCCCGAGGAAAACGACCCAGGGAGCCAGACTTGGCCGAAAAGACCGTCTCCGCCGATACCGGCTCGATCACCTCGACGCTGGCCAATCTCTGGCCATACATGTGGCCCGCCGATCGCGCCGATCTCAAGATGCGCGTGGTCTGGGCCACCGTCTTCCTGGTCGTCGCCAAGCTCGTCCTGGTCGTCGTTCCCTATTTCTTTAAATGGGCGACCGATGCGCTGTCGGGCGACGGCGCGCCGCTCCCCGACCTGCTACCGGCCTTCCTGCTGGCACCCGTCATGCTGGTGGTGGCCTACAATGTCGTGCGCATCGTGCAGGTCGGCTTCAACCAATTGCGCGACGCGCTGTTTGCCCGCGTCGGCCAGCACGCGGTTCGCCAGCTCGCCTACAAGACCTTCGTGCACCTGCACGGCCTGTCGCTGCGCTTCCACCTCGAGCGCCGCACCGGCGGTCTGTCGCGCGTCATCGAGCGCGGCGTCAAGGGCATCGAGGCGATCGTGCGCTTCACCATCCTGAACACGCTGCCCACCGTGTTCGAGTTCGTGCTGGTCGCCATCATCTTCGGCTTCGCCTACGGACTGGTCTATGTCGTCGTCATCGCCGTCACCGTCGCGCTCTACACCTGGTTCACCGTGCGCGCGAGCGACTGGCGCATCACCATCCGCCGCGAGATGAACGACAGCGACACGGACGCCAACACCAAGGCGGTGGATTCTCTCCTGAATTTCGAGACGGTCAAATACTTCAACAACGAGGACATGGAGGCGCGCCGCTTTGACCGCTCGATGGAGCGCTACGAGTCCGCCGCCACACAGATCTGGACCTCGCTCGGCTGGCTGAACTTCGGCCAGGGCGTCATCTTCGGCACCGGCATGGCCATCGTCATGTGCCTGTCGGCCTGGGAGGTCACGCGCGGCACGCAGACCATCGGCGACTTCGTCTTCGTCAACGCCATGCTCATGCAGCTTGCCGTGCCGCTCAATTTCATCGGCTTCATCTACCGCGAGATCCGCCAGGGCCTGACCGACATCGAGAACATGTTCGAGCTGCTCGACGTGAAGCAGGAGGTCGAGGACCGGCCCGGCGCCAGGACGCTCGTCGTCTCGCAGGGCGCCATCCGTTTCGACGACGTGCATTTTGCCTACGATCCCGAGCGGGCGATCCTCAAGGGCATCTCATTCGAGGTGCCGCCGGGAAAGACGGTGGCGATCGTCGGCCCCTCGGGGGCGGGCAAATCCACCATCTCGCGCCTGCTCTTCCGCTTCTACGACATCCAGTCGGGCTCGATCACGATCGACGGCCAGGACGTGCGCGACGTGACCCAGAAGAGCCTGCGCGCGGCCATCGGCATGGTTCCGCAGGACACGGTGCTGTTCAACGACACCATCGCCTACAACGTCCGCTACGGCCGCGTCGACGCCAGCGAGGAGGAGATCCGCAAGGCGGCCGAACTCGCCCAGATCGGCCCCTTCATCGAGAGCCTGCCCGACGGCTACCGCACCATGGTCGGCGAGCGCGGGCTGAAACTGTCGGGCGGCGAGAAGCAGCGCGTGGCCATCGCGCGCACCATCCTGAAGGCCCCGCCGATCCTCATCCTCGACGAGGCAACGTCGGCGCTCGACACCCACACCGAACAGGAAATCCAGGCGGCCCTCGACATGGTGAGCCGCGGTCGCACGACGCTGGTCATCGCCCACCGCCTATCGACCGTCATCTCGGCCGACGAGATCATCGTCTTGAAGGACGGCCGCATCGCCGAACGAGGCACCCACCGTGCCCTACTCGACAGCGGCGGCCTCTACGCACAGATGTGGGACCGCCAGCGCGAAGCCACCGAAGCCGAGGAACGCCTCCGCATCGCGCGCGAGACCGACGAGATGGGCGTCATCGTACGCCGCCGCACGGCGGAGGTGGGGGAGGGGTGAGGCGCAGGCCGGCGCGGCGACGACGCACCCGCGGACGCCGCGGCGATCGCGCGCGGCTCGTCTTCGTCCTAGCCGTGCATCTTGGCGACGTCGTCGCCGGGTATGGAGATGCGGCATACGAGGCCGTCCGGCTCGAACAACAGCTCCGCTCCGCCATGCTGGGAGTGCTGCATGCTGCGGGTGATCAGCGTGTGGCCGAAGCCCTTGCGCTGCGGCGGCTGCACGGTCGGTCCCCCGCGTTCGCGCCATTCCAGTTGCAGGGCGTGGCGATCGGGAGTCGGCATGGAGACGCGGCTGACCTCGACGGTGCCGGCCTGTACCGCCAGCGAGCCGTATTTGACAGCGTTGGTGGCCAGTTCGTGGATGATGAGGCCGAGCGCGATCGCGGCGCGGGGGGTGATCTGTTCTTCCAGATCGCGCAGCGCCAGCCGCGAACTGTCCGCCGGCACGAAGGGCGCGAGTTCGGCCACGACGACGTCATGCGCGGTCATGTCCGTCCACGAGTTCTCGGACAGCAGGCTGTGGGTCGCAGCGAGTGCCCGAAGCCGGCCGTTGAAGGCCTTGTGGAAGCCTTCCAGCGTATCCTCGTTCATCAGCGTGCGGCTGCTGATCGACTGGACCAGTGCCAGCGTGTTCTTCACGCGATGGTCGAGTTCGCGCATCAGAAGCAACTGGTGCTTCTCGGCCGCCTTGCGCTGCGTGAGATCGACCAGCGTCACGACGCAGCCGCTCACCTGCTCGCCGACCACCCGCAGGGGCGCGGCGCTGACGAGACAGTCCTTCACGGGAGATGCCTTTGTCGCGACGGCCTCGATGCCCTGCACCGGTGTGCCGGCGATCGCCATGGCGACGAAATCGTCGGCCTGAACCAGTCCGGTCGTATCGGGGAAGGTCAGCGGCACCGCCTCCGCGAAGGGTCGTCCGACCAGTTCGCTGTCGGAAAGTGCGGCTGCCGCGGCGTTTGCATGGGTGATCGTGCCGTCGCGGTCGCATACGATGACGGCTTCATTGGCCGAGGCGATGACGGCGCGCGCGGCGCGCTCGCTCTGCTCGGCTGCCTCGGCGCGGACGCGTTGCGTCACTTCCGCGAAGGTTACGGCATAGCCGCTGATCGTTCCGATCTTGAGCGGCGCGACCGATACCAGGAAATACAGGTCTGCGTCGTCTCCCGGCAGTTGCAGATTGCCGCTGCGGCGCCCGTTGCCGGCGTCGCCCAGCAGCGTTTCGATGACCGCACGTGCGGCCGGTTCGAGCAGATCGACGAAAGGCTTGCCGGCCGGCTCGTCGCCGGGTGAATTCAGGAGTTCCCGCAAGGTCGAATTGAGGTAGAGCACGCGGCCGCTTCCGTCGAGCGCAGCGGCTCCCGGCTCCATCGCTTCCATGAAGCTGCGGTAGGAGGCCGTGTCGCCTTCCAGGGTGAAGACTTCGTCGGCCGCCTCCCCGCGAACGACGAGCGCGTCGACCTCGCCCTCGCGGATCGCCCGCAGCGTGTCCTCCGCTTCCGCGAGCCGCCGTCTCAGCTCGGCAAGGTCGGTTTGCGCGTCAAGGGCCATCATTCGCCTTCGATTTTCAGGCTGACGAGCACCTTCTGCTCATCGGACAGATCGCCGATGATCTTGCGGATCGGTATTGGCAATTCGCGCACCAGCGTCGGGATAGCCACGATCGAATGCTCGCGCGCCAGCTTGGGATTCTGCCTGAGGTCGACCACCTCGATCTCGTACTTGCCCGGCATGTGCTCGGAGCAGATGCGCTCCAGATTTGCGATCGCGGCCAGCGATTTCGGCGTCTGGCCAGCCGTATAGAGGACGAGCCTGCGCGGCTTCTCGGTTTGCGAACCTTGGTCAGTCATCGATCCGTCGCCTTGCGGCTTCTCTCCATTTCGTTGCGGTCTTCCGAAGTTTGCCTCTGGAAGGCTTCCTCTTCGGCGATGAGCCGCCTGAGCGACGTCTCCTCCGCCTCGAGGTCCGCCTGCAGGGCAGCGATCTCGCTCTGGGTACGACGCCGGCGCTGATCGATCTGGTCCTGCGCCGCGGCCAGTCGGGCGAGCCGCTGCCCCTCCTGCCGGCGGGCCTCCGCTTCGGCGTACTTTCGGGCCGATCCAGTCAGGGCGCCGTTCTCGCCGAGATGCGGCCTCATGAGCTTGATGCCGTCGCTGCTCATCACGAACTCTCGCACCTGGTTCGAATGCGAGACGCCCCGCGCCTTGAGCAGGTAGAGCTCGCGGTTGAACTCACCGCTCACCTCGCGATTGAGCAGCAGGATCCATGCGTCCATCAGCGACGACAATCCGGCGTCGGTAGCCACGTTGCCGTCCTGGCTGTGCATCAGGTGGGTGAACACCGCCGTCGTCCCGCGCGATTTGAGATAGTCTACCATGCGCAGCAGCATCGCCTGCACCTCCCGCCGGTCGCCGCTCTCCATGAACGCCGAGATCGGGTCGAGAACCACGAGAGAAGGGTCGAACCGGACGATCTCGCGGAGCATGACTGCCAGATGCATCTCGAGGCTGTAGAATGTCGGCCGCGCCGCGAAGTAGCGCAGCTTCTTCCCATCCAGCCACGAGCGCATGTCGATGCCGATCGACGCCATGTTGCGTACGGCCTGGTCGGCCGATTCCTCGAATGAGAAATAGACCGCCCGCTCGCCCGCCGTGCACGTGGCATTGACGAAGCTGGCCGCCAGCGATGACTTGCCGGAGCCCGCCACGCCGGAAACCAGGATCGAGGATCCGCGATGGAAGCCGTTGCCCGAGAGCATGGCGTCGAGATCGGGAACGCCGCTCGAGATTCGCTCCTGGAAGACCTTGTGATTGAGGCCGAGCGACGAGACCGGCAGCACGGAAAAGCCGTCCTCGTCGATCAGGAACGGATACTCGTTGGTGCCGTGGGCGGTGCCGCGGTACTTCACGATCCGCAGCCGCCGGGTCGAGATCTGGTTCTGCACGCGGTGATCGAGCAGCAGCACGCAATCGGAGACGTATTCTTCCAGACCTTGCCGCGTCAGAGAGCCGTCGCCGCGCTCGGCGGTGATGACGGTCGTCATGCCGCGGTCCTTCAGCCAGTCGAACAACCGCCGGATCTCGGCCCTCAGGATGGCCGGGTTGGAAAAGGCGGAGAACAGGCTCTCGATCGTGTCGAGCACGATGCGCTTGGCGCCTATCGAATCGATTGCCAGCTCAAGCCGCAGGAAAAGGCCTTCGAGGTCGTAATCGCCGATCTCGGCGAGCTCGGACGGATCGACGGCGATGTGTTCGAAGGCGAACTTGTCCTGTTCCACGAGTTCGCCGACGTCGAAGCCGAGCGAGGCGACGTTTGCCGCAATGTCTACCGGACGCTCCTCGAAGGTCACGAACACGCCGGGCTCGTCCAGGTCGCGTGCGCCATGGATCAGGAACGTCGTCGCAAACATCGTCTTGCCGCAGCCGGCGGTCCCGCAGACAAGCGATGGCCGTCCGGTCGGTAGACCTCCAAGGGTAAGCTCGTCGAAACCGGCTATGCCAGTCGGCGATTTCGAAATACCAGTCTTTGTACCCATGGATGCCCAACTGATTGACGGCGAGACTCTTATGCGATGCCGCATTCCTTGCCAATTGCATAAGCTATCCCGCCGCGGAAGAGTTCCCTCGTCGTGCGAGAGCCCGGCTTGTCCGATTCTTGTGTATGAAGAGGGGACGAAGGCGGCGAAAAGCAGCGGGGCGCGCGCCTGTTCGTAAGGAAATCGCTATCCCCTGTGGTTTTCTGCGCGAAATCTGTCCACGCCCTCTTCCCGGCGGCGATAATCCCTCTGCCGACAACACGAGAGGCAAAAGGGAATGGACTGGCGCAGGGAAGCGGAAGGGGAGGTGCTGGAGCAGATCTTTGCGTTGATCGTCTCATTCGCCGGCCTGGCCGATCGCGCCGCCACGCTGCCGCTTTGCCTCCAGTTGCCCGGGCTCGCCTTCCTGGTGCAGGCGGAGGCCGTCGCGCGGTGCTTCGTCGTCGGGTTGCCGTCCGGCGCGCCAGCCGCACTTGCGATCTCGCAATCCAGCGACCGGGCCACGCGTCTGGCTGCGGATTTCCGTGCCCTTGCGCTGATCCTGCGCACGATGCTGGCGCGGGCCAGGCGCCGTGCGCGTCACTCGATCCGCGAAGACCGTCCGTCGATGCGGTCACTCGGCTCTGCCGGGACGAAAACGCGCAAAGTGACGGCGCCGGCCGCGCCAGACACCTCGTAACCGCTACACTTCGAAGACCGGAACTGTATCCGAACCGCCACCGCGCCGCCCGGCCCGCCCGACTTTCGCGGCCGACGGAGAACGCTGCGCGCGACCTCCCCCTGCATGCCCCGGCCGCTTCGCGGCGCGGGGACGCTCCCGCTTGCCCTCCCCATCCCAGTTTCCCGTCCCTCCGGAACACCCCGCGACCCGGCGCGTTGCGGCTGACACGCCTTTCCGCTAATCATCCGCCCTTCGACAAACGGAAAACCCGCCCGCCGATGAGCATCCAGGAGTCCATCCGCAACGCGCTGGTCCCCGTCCACCGGGAGGGCTGGCCTTTCGTCGCCGCCTTTGCGGGCGCGTCGATCATCCTCGGAGTGTTTTCCACCAGCCTGTTCTGGATCGGTATGATCCTCACCGCTTGGTGCGCCTATTTCTTCCGCGATCCCGAGCGCGTGACGCCGGTCGACGACCGGCTCGTTATCAGCCCGGCGGACGGCATCGTCTCGGCCGTCGGCCCGGCCGTGCCGCCGCGTGAACTGGGCCTCGGCGAGGCCGAGATGCTGCGCATCTCCGTCTTCATGAACGTGTTTTCCTGCCACGTGAACCGCTCGCCCGTGCGCGGCCGCATCACCCGCATCGAGCATCGTGCCGGAAAGTTCCTGAACGCCGAACTGGACAAGGCGAGCCAGGAGAACGAGCGCAACGGCATCGTCATCGACAGCCCCAATGGTCAGGTTGCGACGGTGCAGATCGCCGGGCTGGTGGCGCGGCGCATCCTCTGCTTCGTCGAGGAGGCGACGAACGTCTCTGTCGGCGACCGCATCGGCCTGATCCGCTTCGGCTCGCGCGTCGACGTCTTCCTGCCGGCCGGCGCGGTGGCAAAAGTCTTCCAGGGCCAGACGGCCATCGCCGGTGAAACGGTGGTCGCCGAGTTCGGCGGCCGGGCGACGCCCCTGATGCGGGTGATCTGAGCGGATGGCGGACGATCCGAAACCCGCCGACGGCAAGCCCGAAGGCGACGGCCGCGGCCCGCGCTTCCGCGAGATCCCCCTGCGCATGGTCATGCCCAACCTGGTCACCGTGCTGGCGATCTGCGCCGGGCTGACGGGCGTGCGGCTCGCCTTCGAGCAGCGCATCGAGATGGCCGTCGCCATGGTGCTGCTCGCCGCCTTCCTCGACGGCGTCGACGGCCGCGTGGCGCGGGCGCTGAAGGCGACGTCGAAGTTCGGCGCCGAGATGGATTCGCTGGCCGATATCGTCAATTTTGGTGTGGCGCCCGGCCTCGTGCTCTATGCCTTCGTGCTCGACCAGACCGGCTCGCCGGGCTGGATCGCGGCGCTTCTCTTCGCCATCGCCTGCGGCCTGCGGCTCGCGCGTTTCAACGTCATGGCCCCGCCGCCGGAGAAGGCCAACTGGCGCTCGGGCTATTTCGTCGGCGTGCCGGCACCGGCGGGGGCGATGCTCGTGCTCCTGCCTGCCTATCTCGGCTTCCTCGGCATGGAACTGACGCCCGGCTTCGCCTGGTTCGCCTGCGGCTTCACCATCCTCGTCGCCTTCCTGCTGGTAAGCCGCATTCCCCTGTGGTCGGGCAAGAACATGGGCCGCGTGCGCAGCGACCTGATGTTGCCGCTGATCCTGGTGATCCTCCTCTACGTGCTCCTCCTGGTGAATTATCCCTGGCAGGCCATGTCGGTGACCGCGATCGGCTATCTGGTCTTCATCCCGCTGAGCTGGATGTCCTATCGCCGGCGCGAGAAGGAGGAGGCGGGCTCGCTCGATGGCGGCTGACCTCGGATTTCCCTTTCGGCGACGGGGCGGGGTCGTCCGATGCCCCGCTGGAATACAGTCGAAAGACACCATTTCATCTAAGGAGAGTTTGCAATGACCGTACGCCGCATCGAGCCGGGCAAGCGCATGAGCCAGGCCGTCATCCACAACGGCACCGTCTATCTCGCCGGCCAGGTCGGGACCCCCGGTAAGCCGGTGGCGGAACAGACGAAGGAAGTGCTCGCCTCGATCGATCGCCTGCTGGCGGAAGCCGGAACGGACAAGTCCAAGCTGATCCAGGCAACGATCTGGCTCGCCGACATGCGCGACTTCGCCGCCATGAACGAGGTTTGGGACGCCTGGGTGGTTCCAGCCAACACGCCGGCCCGCGCGACCGGCGAAGCGCGGCTTGCGACAACCCAGCACTTGGTGGAGATCATCATCGTCGCGGCGCTCTGAGCATCGCCGGACTTCCATCCCGTGCGAATTCATGCAAGAAACTGAATGTATGACGCGCCGGCTCGGGAGGAACGCTATGCGGCACGCAACTTTACTGGACCGCCGAACGGTCTTGCGTGGCGGTGCCGTCTTGGCCGCCGCCGCGCTCGGAGCCTGGCCGCGCGTGGCATCGGCCCTCGGCAGGATCGAGACCGGGGAGGGGGAACTGACCGTCGTCAGCGACGGACATCTCTCGCTTCCCATGAGTTTCTCCTTCCCCGACGTCGACAAGACGGAACTGGAAGCGATTCTCGCTGGCCACGGCCTTCCCGCCGACGCCAACAATCCGGACTGCAACGTCACGTTCCTGCGTCGCGGCGACAGGCTGGCGATCTTCGACGTCGGTTCGGGCCCGAATTTCATGCCGAGCGCCGGCAAGCTTATCGAGAACCTGGGCGAGGCCGGCATCGATCCCTCCGAGGTCACGGACGTGATCTTCACCCATGCCCATCCGGACCACATCTGGGGCCTCGTCGACGATTTCGACGAACTGGTCTTCCCCGATGCCGCCTACCGCATGGGTTCGGCGGAATGGGATTTCTGGCGCGCGCCGGGCACGCTCGACGCGATGCCGGAGGAGCGCAAGACCTTCGTCGTCGGCGCCAGGAGCCGCATGGCATTCATCGAGGACCGGATCGAGTTGTTCGAACCCGGCGCGGAGATCCTGCCGGGCGTCGAGGCGGTCGGGACGCCGGGCCACACGCCCGGCCACATGTCGTTCATGATCCATGGCGGCGCCGAACCGGTCTTCATCACGGGGGATGCCATCACCCATGTGGCCATTTCCTTTGCGCGGCCCGACTGGCCGTCCGGCAGTGATCAGGACAGGGAACTCGGCGCCCGCACGCGCGTCGCGCTGATGGACCGCCTCGCGTCGGAAAGGGCGCGCATCGTCGGCTTCCACCTCCCGCATCCGGGGATCGGCTTCGTGGAGCGGGAAGGCGGCGCGTACCGGTTCGCCGCCGGCTGAGGCTCTATTCGGCCGGGCGTCCGGGATAGCTCCGGAAGATCGCCAGCGGCGAGCCTTCGATGAGATAGGCAAGGCCCATCCGCGCGCCGACGGCGATCGAGACCATGACGATCGGCGCCGATACGGCCAGCACCGAGACGGCCGTGACTCCCTGGCCGATCGTGCAGCCCATGGCGAACACGCCGCCCGTGCCCATCAGGAACCCTCCGGCGATGTGGCGGCCGAGTTCGCGCGCGTCGTCGCAGGCTTCCCAGCGCACGTCGCGTCGGCGCCAGGCGCAGACCGCCGCGCCCGCGACCACGCCCAGAACCAGGCCCACGCCGTAGTCCGGCAGGACGCCGGTGAAGGCGACGAACTGCAGGATCGCGTCGCCGACCGGCACCACGAAGGATCCGGCCTCGATCTGCACGGGATCGAATGAGTTGCGGTAGGCAAGTGTCGTGGCGAACCAGCCGAAGGCGATCGCCGCGCCGATCACCCCGCCCACCGCGATCCGCGCGCCTTGCCGGCGGAAGCCGCCATCCCGGAAGACCCACCAGAACATTACCGCGGCGGCGGCGAGGAAGATCGGCCACCGCAGGTCCGCGCCGGCAAGCGCGGAGACGATCGCGCCGAGCGACTGGTCGCCCGCGAAGGAGAGGTCGAGTGCGAGGTCGTCCACCACCAGCACGCGGCCCTGTGCGACGATGCCGCGCTGGGCCGCGAGCGCGGAGAGGCCGAGCACGACGAGCACGACGAGCGATCTCAGGCTGCCACCGCCAAGCCGCACCAGCGCGCCGAAGCCGCAGGTGCCCACCAGCGCCATGCCGAAGCCGAAGGCAAGGCCGCCGACGATCGCGCCGGTCGGGGCAAAGCTCGGCGCGAGGTAGAAGCTCGCCGAGACGTCGGCATACCCGGCCGCGACCAGCGCCTGCGTAAGAACGAGGGCGACCGCGGCGGCCAGGACCCACGTGCGCAGGCCGCCGCTGTCGGCGGCATACCAGTGGCGCTCCAGCGCCGACATCGTGCAGAAATGCTGCCGCCGCGCCGCAAAGCCCATGACGAAGCCCGCCACCAATCCGGCAAGCGACAGGAACCAGGGCGAGCCTGCCAGTTCCGTCATCCTCTCCTCCCGCGGGCTCCAGAGGCGTCCCGCTTCCTCCCGTTCCGCCGCCGCGCGGGCGCGGTCACTCCTTCTTGCGCACGGGCGCGCAGAAGAGCGTGTAGAGCGTCTCGATGATCGACGAGACCTCCGCGCTGGCGATGGAATAGTAGACGACCCGCCCTTCGCGGCGGGTGTTCACGAGTCTGTCGAAGCGCAGCCGGGCAAGCTGCTGGGAAACCGCGGCCTGGGGCATGTCCATGATCTGTTCGAGTTCGGAAACGGACTTTTCGCCCTCGGCCAGCAGGCACAGGATCAGGAGTCGGCTCTCGTGCGACAACGCTTTCAGGAGGTCGCTGGCCTTGCGGGCCTGCTCCAGCAGTTCGTTGAGACCGGCCGGATGCGGTCCAGGCTCGAGGTTCGGCAGGCTCATGCCGCGTCTCCGGGTCGTTTCAATTCGATGTCTCTTGCGGAAGCTTCGCGATCATCTGGTCGAGAAGGTACCAGAAAAACTCGTCGCCCGGATAGCCGCGCAGCCGGTCGATCTCGCGGCCGTCCTCGATCAGGACGAAAGTGGGCGTGAAGCGCTCCTTCGCGACGAAATCGAGATCGCTCGGCCATTCCTGCGTGATGTCGACGCGCCGCAACGGTGCTCGCCGACCTTCGTCAGTATTCGGATAGCCTGGCGCGATTTCAGCATTGAAGCGCGCGCACCAGGGGCAGCCGGGTTGCTCCAGCATCAACAGTTCTGCCGCGCCGAGCGGCGTGACGCCGCACGGCAAGACGATCAAGGCGATTTGCGCCACGGCGCGAAGAAAGCTCATCCAGCCGCTCTATTCCCTTTGCAACATATAGAATAATACGAATATATTGCCAGCGAAATCGCGCGGGAATCCCGTTGGCGGGAATCTGCGCAGGGAGGAGACACAATGCTGGATGTCAGCGTCTGGGGCGCATTTCTTGCCGGACTGCTGTCGTTCGTGTCGCCCTGCGTGCTCCCGCTGGTTCCCCCCTATCTTGCCTGGTTGGCGGGCGTCAGTTTCGAGGAATTGAAGGACGACAGCGCCGGGGTGGCGCAGAAACGCAGGATCGTCCTTGCGGCGGTCGCCTTCGTGCTCGGCTTCACCACTGTCTTCGTCGGGCTCGGCGCCACTGCGAGCGTCGTCGGCAAGACCATTGCGCAGTATTTCGACACGCTGTCGATCATCGCCGGCATCATCATTATAATCATGGGCCTGCATTTCCTCGGGGTCTTCCGCATCGGGCTGCTGTATCGCGAGGCGCGCGTGCAGGTGAACCGGAAGCCGGTGGGCCTGCTCGGCGCCTACGTGATCGGTCTCGCCTTCGCCTTTGGATGGACACCTTGCGTCGGCCCGGTTCTGGCCGCGATCCTGTTCGTCGCCGGATCGGAGGGCACCGCCGCCCGCGGGGCGATGCTGCTTGCCACCTATTCGCTCGGCATCGGCATCCCGTTCATTCTCGCCGCGCTCTTCGCCAGCCGCTTCCTCGCCTGGGCGGCAAGGTTCCGGCGCCATATGCACAAGGTGGAGATGGCCATGGGCGCTCTTCTGGTCATAACCGGCGTGCTGTTCATCACCGGACAGATGGCGACGCTGTCCTACTGGCTGCTGGAGACTTTTCCCGTCTTCCAGTCGATCGGATGAGAGGAATTCCCGTCATGCTGAAGAAACTGCTCCCCGCCTTCGCCTTCGTGGTCTTGTTGTTGCTGCCCGCACAGGCGGAGATTGGCGAGGACGGGCTCCACAAGGAGGACTGGTTCGCACTGACCTTCCGTGATGTGGGCGAGGATATCGCCGCCGCCGCGGAGCAGGGCAAACGGCTGGCCATCGTGTTCGAGCAGCGCGGCTGCATCTACTGCGCCAAGATGCATGAGGAACTGCTCTCGGACCCGGAGGTGCGCGACTTCATCAAGGTGCATTTCATGGTCGTGCAATACAACATGTTCGGCGACGAGGAGGTTACCGATCTCGATGGGGAGGTACTGACCGAGAAGACCGCGGCGCGCAAATGGGGCTTCGTGTTCACCCCGACGATCGCGTTCCTTCCCGAGGCGGCGCCGGAGGGCAAGACCGTGTCCGAAGCGGCCGTGGCAGTGATGCCCGGCGCCTTCGGGAAATGGACCTTCCTCAACATGTTCCGCTGGGTGTCGGAGAAGGGCTACGAGGGCGAGGAGCATTTCCAGAAGTACCATGCGCGGATCATTCAGGACCTGCGTGCGCAGGGCCGCCTTGACGCGGAATGAGAAAGAACGGACGAGGCTTGAACGATTTGTGCTCGACACATTCAAAAAAACCTATTTATGAATTGATCGGGACGAGCCGAACGTCTAATGTGGTTCAAGGGAGAGTGGAGCGGGATCGAACCCGCTCCCGGTGAAGTGGAGGAAGAGGCGCCTATGTTTGGGGGAAGAAAGCTGCTGGCCGCGTCGATCGCGGTCGCCGTCACGCTACCGGTTCTGGCGGCCGAGACCGCGCCTGCCGACGTCGCGTTCGACGATCTTTCGGTGACTGCCTCGCTGACCGGCGCGCCGGGCAATCCGGAGGAAGGCGCCAAGGTCTTCAAGAATCGCTCGCTCGGCAACTGTCTAGCTTGCCACGTAAACGCGGACATGCCCAACGACCTGTTCCAGGGCAATGTCGGGCCGGAGATGAACGGCGTGGCCGGCCGCTGGTCGCCGGAAGAATTGCGCGCCATCATCGTCGATTCCAAGAAGGTCTTTGGCGAACAGACCGTCATGCCGGGATTCTATTCTCTCGACGTCGGCGTGAACGTGCGAAAGGATCTGGTCGGCAAGACCATCCTGACGGCACAGCAGGTCGAGGACGTCGTGGCCTATCTCGGTACCCTCAAGGAATAGTTGGAAACGCAGGGAGAACCCGCATGAACATCAACAGACGCCAGGCGCTAGGGCTTGCGGCGGGCGCGGCCGCCATCCCCTTCATAGGCCTGGGCGCGCAGCCGGCGTTTGCCGCCGCCGCCGAAGCAGAGCAGCGCATCATGGAATTTACCGGCGGAAAGACGCCGGAAACGGGCAAGATCACGCTGACCGCGCCCGAAATTGCCGAAAACGGCAACACCGTTCCGGTGTCCGTTTCGGTCGAGAGCGCGATGGAAGGCGACGATCTGGTCGAATCCGTCATGATCGTGGCCGATGGCAATCCGAACCCGGCGGTCGCGACCTTCCACTTCACGCCGATGAGCGGGGAGGCGGCCGCAACCTCGCGCATGCGGCTGGCGCAGACCCAGAACGTCATCGCCGTGGCCCGGATGAAGGACGGCTCGGTGTTCATGGACAAGAAGCTGGTCAAGGTGACCATCGGCGGCTGCGGCGGCTGACCGGACAGGGAAACGACGAACATGGCTACTGCAAAACCACGCGTGAAGCTTCCGAAGTCCGCCAGCGCGGGCGAGGTCATCACCATCAAGACGCTGATCAGCCACACGATGGAATCCGGTCAGCGCAAAGACAAGGATGGCAACGTCATCCCGCGCCAGATCATCAACAAGTTCACCTGCGAGTTCAACGGACAGACGGTGTTCACCTGTGACATCGACCCCGCGATCTCGGCCAATCCCTATTTCGAATTCACGGCCAAGGTGCCCGAGAGCGGTACGTTCAAGTTCACCTGGGTGGACGATGACGGGTCGGTCTACACTGACGAACAGGCCATCGAGATCAAGTAGGGCGGCGCAACGGCGGCGATGCGCCGGCGGCCAGGTACCGGGAATGGGAGGGGACAACGTGAAAAGAAAAATGACCGCCATCGGGCTTTCGGCGCTGGTGATCGCAGGCCTCGGCCTGCCGGCCCAGGCCGATCCGGTCGACGATACGCTGGAGATCGATGGCAAGCCCATGATCACCGTGGCGCCTGCGCCCGAGGGACATCCTTTCGATAAGGTCTATTCCGGATGGCTCTTCCGCGAGCCGGAAACGCGTTCCGTCGAGGCCGACTCGTTCGAAAATCCCGGCATGTTGGCGGTCGAACTCGGAGAGACGATCTGGAATACGGTGGATGGCACGGCCGGCAAATCCTGCGCATCGTGCCATGACGACGCGGCGCAAAGCATGTCGGGCGTCGGCGCCCGCTATCCGAAGTGGGACGCTGATTCGGGCAAGCCGATCAACGTCGAACTGATGATCAACAAGTGCCGCACCGAGAACATGGGCGCGGAAGCCTACAAATTCGACCAGGAAGAGCAGAAGGCGCTCACCACCTTCATCAAGCACCAGTCGCTCGGAGAACCGGTGAAGCTGGACCTGGCCGAGGGCGACATGCAGAGCTGGTGGGATCGCGGCAAGGAGGTCTATTACACGCGCACAGGGCAGCTGAACCTTGCGTGCGCCTCCTGCCACGAGGCAATCATGGGCAAGAACATCCGTGCCGACCATCTGAGCCAGGGACAGGTCAACGGCTTTCCGACCTACCGCTTCAACACGGGCGGCATGGTGTCGCTGCACAACCGTTTCCGCGGCTGCATCCGCGACACGCGCGCCGAGTTTCCGGCCGCCTTCTCGGACGAACTCATGGCGCTCGAAGTCTACGTGACTTGGCGCGGCACCGGCCTTTCGGTCGAGACGCCGGCAGTCCGCCAGTAGCGGGCGGGAGCGGCAAGCTCCTCCCGCAACGCACGATATACGCTCTGCCCGGTTCTCTCCGCCGTCCGCGACGGCGGACCGGGCATTCCTTTGCCGGAGGCAACCGAGATGTTTACCCGCCGCGAATTCCTGATGGCCACGGCCGCGCTTTCGGCAATCGCAGGGCCGGGCATGAACGGACGCTGGTCCCGCGCGTCCGCCCAGCAGCGCCTGAGCGAAGCCGATCTTCTGGATTTCGAGAGCTACGGCAACGTGACGCTCGTGCACCTGACCGACATCCATGCCCAGCTGGTGCCGGTTTACTTTCGAGAGCCGTCGATCAATCTCGGCGTCGGGACGGCCGCGGGTCTGCCGCCGCATGTCACGGGCGCCGATTTCCTCAAGCTTTACGGAATCGAGCCGGGCAGTCCCGCCGCCTACGCGCTGACCTCGGAAGACTATGTCGCGCTTGCCCGAACCTACGGAAAGATGGGCGGGTTGGACCGCATCGCGACGATCGTGAAGCGCATCCGCGCCGAGCGGGGCGACGGTATGCTGCTGCTCGACGGCGGCGACACATGGCAGGGTAGCTACACCTCGCTGCAGACCGCCGGGCAGGACATGGTCGATGCAATGAACGCGCTGTCGCCTGACGCGATGACGGGGCACTGGGAGTTCACCTACGGCGCCGACCGCGTCCAGGAGATCATCGACGGCCTGCCGTTCGCGTTCCTCGGCGGCAACATCTACGACGCCGAGTGGAACGAGCCGGCCTTCGACGCCTACAAGGTCTTCGAACGGGGCGGGGTCAGGATCGCCGTGCTCGGCCAAGCCTTCCCCTACACGCCCATCGCCAACCCGAGGTGGATGTTTCCGAACTGGTCGTTCGGTATCCGCGAGGAGGATGTCGCCAGCAACGTCGAGGCGGCACGCGCCGATGGCGCCGACCTGATCGTGCTGCTGTCGCACAATGGCTTCGACGTCGACCGGAAGCTGGCGGCGCGGGTTCCCGGCATCGACGTCATCCTGACCGCCCACACGCACGATGCGCTGCCGGAACCGGTGGTCGTCGGCAAGACACTGCTGATCGCCTCGGGCTCTCACGGCAAGTTCGTCACGAGGCTCGATCTCGATGTCGGCGGCGGCGAGATGAAGGGGTTCCGCCACAGGCTGATCCCCGTCTTCTCCGACGTGATCGCGCCGGATGCCGACATGACGCGGCTCGTCGGGGACCTGCGTGCGCCGTTCGAAGCCGAACTGAAGCGGGAACTGGCGACGACCGAGACGCTGCTCTACCGGCGTGGCAACTTCAACGGCACCTTCGACGACATGATCTGTCAGGCGCTCCTGGACGTGCGCGAGGCCGACATCGCGCTGTCGCCCGGCTTCAGGTGGGGGACGTCGGTCTTGCCGGGCCAGACGATCACGACCGAGGACCTCTACAACGCCTGCGGCATGACGTACCCCGCCGCCTACCGCTCGATGATGACCGGCCAGATGCTGAAGGACATCCTCGAGGACGTCGCCGACAATCTGTTCAATCCCGATCCCTATTACCAGCAGGGCGGCGACATGGTGCGTGTGGGCGGCATGGGGTACTCCATCAATCCCGATGCCGCGATGGGCAGCCGGATTTCGTCGATGACCATGCTCAAGACCGGCGAAGCGGTCGATCCGGCGAAGGAATATGCGGTTGCCGGCTGGGCTTCGATCAACGAAGCCACCGAAGGCCCTCCGATTTGGGACGTGGTCGAAACCTGGCTCGCCGCCAACCCGATCGTCTCCCTGCCCGAGAACAGGTCGGTCAAGATCATCGGCTGAAAAACCGTCGACGCGGGTCGATTCCGGTTCGACAAAGCCGGATTCGCATGATACATAGAAATAATCGAATGTATCTATGCATCCGCTGTCCGGGAGGAGCCGATGGCGAAAAACGACGATCCGGCGCACAAATCGACGCGCAGAAGTTTCCTGAAGGCCGGACTGACAGGCGGCGCCGCCTTGGCCGCGGCCGGCGTGTCGGGCAGGGCCGGCGCGGCCGGCGACCCGCTGATCACCGAAATCCAGGACTGGAACCGCTATTCGGGTGACGGCGTCGACAGCCGCCCATACGGACATCCATCCGAATTCGAGAGCCAAGTCGTCCGACGCAACGTCGCCTGGCTCACGGCCGATCCGATCTCCTCGGTGAATTTCACGCCACTGCACGAACTCGACGGCATCATCACACCGAACGGGCTCTGCTTCGAGCGCCATCATTCCGGCATCGCCGAGATCGCGCCGCAGGATCATCGGCTCATGGTGCACGGCCTGGTCGACACGCCGCTGGTCTTCACCATGGCAGACCTGATGCGGTTTCCGCGCGAGAACCGGATCTATTTCCTCGAATGCGCCGCCAATTCCGGCATGGAATGGCGCGGCGCCCAGCTCAACGGCTGCCAGTTCACGCACGGCATGCTCCACTGCGTCATGTACACCGGCGTGCGGCTGCGCCACCTCCTGGAGGAGGCGGGCGTCAAGGCGAGCGGCACCTGGCTTCTCGCCGAAGGGGCCGACGCCTCCGGCATGGCGCGCTCGATCCCGATGGAAAAGGCGCTCGACGATTGCCTGGTCGCGTTCCGCCAGAACGGCGAGGCACTGCGGCCGGAGCAGGGCTATCCGGTGCGGCTCGTCGTTCCCGGCTGGGAAGGCAACATGTGGGTGAAATGGCTGCGCCGACTCGAGGTGGGCGATGCACCCTGGGAACTGCGCGAGGAAACGTCGAAATACACCGACCTCTTGGCCAACGGAAAGGCGCGGCGCCATACCTTCGCGATGGACGTGAAGTCTGTCATCACCAGCCCCAGCCCGCAGGCGCCGATCACTCACGGCAAGGGCCGTACGGTGCTGACGGGCCTGGCATGGTCCGGCAACGGCACGATCAAAAGGGTCGACGTGACGATCGACGGCGGCCGCAACTGGCATACGGCGCGGCTGGACGGACCGAGCCTGCCCAAGGCGCTCCATCGCTTCTACCACGAGTTCGACTGGGACGGCTCGGAACTGTTCCTTCAGTCCCGCGCCATCGACGAGCAGGGCCTGATCCAGCCGACGAAGGATGAACTGCGGGCCGCGCGGGGCGAGAACTCGATCTACCACAACAACGGCATCCAGACCTGGCATGTCGGCAAGGACGGAACTGTCGAGAATGTCGAGATATCGTGATGCAGTGATCGCGGCGTTGGCCGTCCTCGTGGCTCTGGCTGGCGCGCCGGCGCAGGCGCAGGACGCGGCGGCCGGGGAGAAGGTGTTCAACAAGTGCAAGGCATGCCATGCGGTGGGGGAGGGTGCCAAGCACAAGGTCGGCCCGCAACTGAACGGCGTGTTCGGACGCACCGCCGGAACGGCCGAGGGCTACAAGTACTCCAATTCCATGGCCGAAGCGGGCGCGGGCGGTCTCGTGTGGAGCCACGAGACGATCGCCGAATATCTCGCCAATCCCCGCGGTTACGTGAAGGGCAACAAGATGGCCTTCGCGGGGTTGAAGAAGGACGAGGAGATCGCCAACGTCATCGCCTATCTGGAGACCTTCTCGGAGCCGGAAAAAGAAGCGAAGGATACCGCCTCCCCGCCGGCCGCGCCTGCGGAGGCGAAGGCGCAAGCCGGATCGGCCGGTTCCTCCGGCACGGAGCCGCAGCCGCCTGAACAGCGGAGCGCGGGGACGGTCTTCCATCTCGGCCGCGCCGCGACGCCCGACGAGATCGCCGCCTGGGACATCGACGTGCGCCCGGACGGCAAGGGCTTGCCCGAGGGCAGGGGAACCGTGATGCAGGGCGAGGGTATCTACACGGAACGCTGCGCGGCATGCCACGGCGACTTCGGCGAGGGTATCGGCCGATGGCCCGTACTGGCGGGTGGACAGGGCTCGCTGAAGGCGGAGCGGCCCGAGAAGACCATCGGCTCCTACTGGCCTCATCTTTCGACCGTATACGACTACGTCAACCGTGCGATGCCCTTCGGCGACGCGCGCGGTTTCACCAGCGACGAGCTATACGCCCTCACGGCGTATCTGCTCTACCTCAACGACGTCGTGACGGATGAGCAGTTCGAACTCTCGAACGAGAATTTCGAGACGGTGAAGATGCCGAACGAAGCGAACTTCATCGAGGACGACCGGCTTTCCGAACCGCACTATGCGGACCGGAAGGAACCCTGCATGACCGATTGCCGGCCGGGCACGCCGACGATAACCATGCATGCGGCCGTTCTCGACGTCACGCCCGACAACGACGAGGAAGGCGGCGGCGGTATCGACTAGCGTGCGCCGGTATCGGCCGCGCACGAGGTTCTGGGAGGAGCCGTGCTGCAGCGACCAAGGGGGTCTTGTGCGGGCATTCTTGTCCTGGCGGTGATTGCGCAGGCCCTCTCGAATTTTGCCTTACCCGCCCACGCGACCAGCGGGGACGTGACGCCAGAAGGAGCCGCGCTGCTCGAGGCGGAAGCGCTGACGACCGAAATCCTCTCGCTCGACGGAGATCCCACATTCGGAGAGTATCTCGGCGGCGCGTGCGTGACCTGTCACCAGACGTCCGGCCACAGCGACGGGATCCCGGCGATCGTGGGCCTGCCGACCGACTACACTGTCCAGGCGCTGGTCGAATACAAGCTGGGCCTGCGCGAGAATCCGGTCATGCGGCTGATGACCGAAAGGCTGTCCAACGAGGAGATTGCCGCGCTGGCCGAATGGCTTGGCACCATGGACGTGGACTGAACGGACTACCTGGGAGTTCCGGCAAGCAGAAACATACAGGGAGGAAGACATGACCGGACTGAACAGACGGCATTTCGCACTCATGCTGGGCGCAGGCACGGCGGCGCTCTCGATGCCCGCCTATCTCCGCGCACAGGAAAAACCGAGCGTGGTGGTGATCGGCGGCGGCGCGGGCGGAGCGACGGTGGCGAAATACGTCGCGAAGGATTCCGCAGGCGCGGTCGACGTGGTGCTTGTCGAGGACAGCGACACCTTCACCACCTGTTTCTTCTCCAATCTCTATCTCGGCGGGTTTCGCGATTTTGGATCGATCACCCATACCTACGACCAGCTCCAGTCGACCTATGGAATTAGGAAGGTCACCGGAAGGGCGACGTCGGTCGACCGGGAAGGGAAGATCGTCACCATGGCCGACGGATCGACCATTCCTTACGATCGGCTCGTGCTCTCGCCGGGTATAGACCTCGTGTGGGATTCGGTGCCGGGCTACTCGGAGGAAGCCGCCCAGAGAGCTCCGCACGCCTGGCAGGCCGGACCCCAGACGCAGTTGCTGCGCGAAAGGCTCGATGCGTTGGCGGACGGCGACAACATCGTGATGGTTGCGCCGCCGAACCCCTATCGCTGCCCCCCTGGGCCCTACGAGCGGGTTTCGATGATGGCGCACGTCATGAAATCGAAGGGTTTTGCGAATTCGCGGATCTTCGTGCTCGACCCGAAGGACAAGTTTTCCAAGCAGGGCCTGTTCCAGGCCGGCTGGGAAAAGCACTATCCGGGAATGGTCGAATGGTACGGGCCGGACGTTCACGGCGGCATCAAGATGGTCGACGCGGCCGCGGGTACCGTCGAGACCGACTTCGACACCTTCTCGGGCGCTCTGCTCAACATCATTCCGGCGCAGAAAGCCGGTGCGATCGCGTCGGCCGCGGGGCTGACCAACGACAGCGGGTATTGTCCCATCGATGCCGCCTCAATGCGCTCGACCATGGACGAGGCGGTCTACGTCATCGGCGACGCATCGATCGCGGGAGACATGCCGAAGTCGGGATTCTCGGCAAACAGCCAGGCCAAGGTGGCAGCGATGAACATCCGCGCGGACCTAACCGGGTCCAGGGCGTTTCCGGCGAAATACTCGAACACCTGCTGGTCGCTGATCGGCACGGACGACGGGGTCAAGGTCGGGGCGCAGTATGAGCCGCAGGAAGGCAAGATCGCGTCGGTCACGAGCTTCATCAGCCAGGCGGACGAGGACGCAGCTCTTCGCAAGGCAACCTACGACGAATCGCTCGGCTGGTACGCAGGGATCGTCGCGGACATGTTTTCCTGAACCGCGGCGCGCGCTGCGGATTTCCGCCGCTGCTACTCCGCAGCGGCGGGGAAGGCTCCATGCGCCCGGTCGGTTGAAACAGCCGGCCGGCGGCCATCGATCAGCCGGTCCGCAACCGCCGCGCTGGCCACCATGGACGCCAGTCCGAGCAGAGACGTGACGGCCAGTACCGATCCGCCTGTGAAGCCGGCTCCGATGGTGCAGCCGACGGCGAGGATGCCGCCGAAGCCCATCAGCGCCGCGCCGAGCGCGTAACGCAGCACCGAAGGCGTACCCGGCTCCGAGAAGGTGGCGATGCGGAACTGCCGGAACGCCACCGCGGCGACGAAGGCGCCGACCAGGATGCCGATGAGCAGGCCCTGGTCGAGCCCGGCCGCGGCCTCCGTTCCCGTGCCGAGGCCGATGGTGGTGGCGAGCGGGCGGACGTAGGAAAGGCTCTCGGCCTGGATCGGCTCGAAAACCTGCAGCGACAATTGCCAGGTGAAGTACCACCCGCCGACGATAGTGAGGCCGACGATCATGCCGCCGACCAAACGCGCCGGGGAAAGGCGCGTGGAGATGGCGAGCGCGAGAGCCGCGGCTGCGAGTACGACGCCGATCGCCACGCCTCCGATGCGGTCCAGCCCTGCATGGGCAAGCAGGTCGTTGCCGCCGATCGCGGCCGAACTCCAAATGCCGCCGATCGCATCGCGGGCGGGAACGAGAAAGCCGTCAAAGGTGGCGAGTGCGAAGACCGCGAGGATCACCAGCGTGAAAAGCGCGCGCAGATTTCCCGAGGCGCCGAGGACGAGAAGACGCGACACGCAGCCGCGCGCGAGCACCATGCCCAGGCCGAACAGCGCGCCGCCGATCAGCGCACCCGACAGGCTCTGCGGGGTGGAGAAGAATCGGGTCTCGGTGACTTCGATCGAACCGGTGTAGAGGAGGAGTTGCACGCCGAGGACGGCGGCGGCGAACCCGGCGGCCCAGGTGGCGAGCGCGGCGTTGCCGCGGCCGCGCACCAGGTCGAGAACCGCGGTGCGGGTACAGAAGGCCGTCCGCTGCGCGAAGAAGCCAAACACGAGACCGAGAACCGCGCCACCTGCAAGGGCGGCGCCGTTTTCCCCGACGGCATCAATGAGCGGAACGAGATCCATGGCGGATGAACTCCCAAAGAGCATCCTGATACGCCGTCACAGGGGAACTTTCGCCGTTCAGAGATGCGGAGGTGCCGCTGTCAGCGGAATTCTTTCCCGCGCGGACGGCGTCAGGAAGAAAATCGTTCCGTACGCCAGTCCGCCGCGAATGCGCGGCAGCCCGGAAACCCGCTATCGTGGCATCTGGTAGGAGAGGAAACTCTTCGAGCGCGCGTCGAAGATCAGTCCGGTCTCGGTGAGCGCGGGGCTCGCCAGCGGAACGATGTTGCCGGCGATCTCGGATGGGTGCGGCAGCGTCTCCGGGTTCTCGCCCGGCATTGCCTGCGCCCTCATCGCGGTGCGGGTCGCACCCGGATTGACCGAGTTCACCCGGAGCGGCGTGTTCTTCGTCTCGTCCGCCCAGGATCGCGCAAGCGCCTCGACAGCCGCTTTCGAGGCCGCGTAGGGACCCCAGTAGGCGCGCGCGTTGTGGGCGGCGCCCGACGACAGGATGATGGCGCGGCCGGCATCCGATTTGTGCAGCAGCGGATCGACTGAGCGAATCAGGCGCCACACCCCGGTGACGTTCACCGCCATCACCTTTTCGAAGACCTTGGCCTCGATATGCGCGAGCGGCCCGATGACGCCGAGCACGCCCGCATTCGCCACGAGGATGTCGAGCTTGCCCCAGCGTTCGTGGATGGCTCCCCCGAGGCGATCGATGCCCGGCATATCGGTCAGGTCGAGCGGAACCAGCGTCGCCTCGCCTTTGCCCGTGCGGGCGTTTTCGGCCTTGATCTCGTCGTCGAGTTCCTCGAGCCCCCCGACGGTGCGCGCCACCGCGATCACATGCGCGCCCGCCGCCGCCATGTGCCTGGCGATGAAATAGCCGATGCCGCGCGATGCGCCGGTGACGAGGGCGGTGCGGCCGGTGAGGTCGGGATGCGCGTTCATGCGGGAGGTATCTCCAGAGATCATCGAGACCGGCTCTTAGTATGAATGTCTCCCGAACGAAACCCGGCGGCTTGCGGCGTCGGACGCGTTGGCTTACTTCCGCGCCGCGGGGACGACCCTGCATTTGCGACAATGACGGATGGGGACGGCCTCATCGCCTGCATGGGAGATGACGATGTCCTGGCTCATACTGTTTGCCGCTGGACTGTTCGAGATCGGCTGGGCGGTCGGCTTGAAATACACCGAGGGGTTCACGCGGCCGTGGCCCACTCTCGCCACCATCCTTTCCATGACGGTGAGCCTCGCGCTTCTCGGTCTCGCCCTGCGGACGCTGCCGCTCGGCACCGCCTATGCGGTGTGGACCGGCATCGGCACGATCGGCACCGTGGTTCTCGGCATCCTGCTCTTCGGCGAGTCCTCGGATGCGATCCGCCTCGCCTGCATCAGCCTTATCGTCGCCGGCATCGTCGGCCTGAAGCTGGTCACGCCGTAGGGACGAAAGCCCCTATCACTGCCCTCCGGTCGCCAGCAGCGACAGCGAGCGCACGTTGTCGGCGCCTTCGAAGTCGAGCAGCCGGGTGGGGTATTCGCCACTGAAGCAGGCGTCGCAGAATTGCGGAGCCTGCGCGTCACGTCCAGTCTCGCCGACGGCGCGGTAGAGGCCATCGATGGAGAGGAAGCCGAGCGAATCGACGCGGATGAAATCGGCCATCTCCTCGACCGACATGCGCGAGGCAAGAAGCTTGGCCTTCTCGGGTGTGTCGACTCCGTAGAAGCAGGAGGCGCGGGTCGGCGGCGAGGCGATGCGCATATGCACTTCCTTCGCACCCGCTTCGCGCACCATCTGCACGATCTTCTGGCTGGTGGTGCCGCGCACAATGGAATCGTCGACCAGCACCACGCGCTTGCCTTCGATCATCCGCCGGTTGGCGTTGTGCTTCAGTTTCACGCCCATGTGCCGGATCGAATCGCCCGGCGATATGAAGGTGCGGCCGACATAGTGGTTGCGGATGATGCCCAGTTCAAACGGCAGCCCCGCCTCCTGCGAGAAGCCGATCGCCGCCGGCGTTCCGGAATCCGGGACGGGGACGACGATATCGGCATCCACCGGGCTTTCGCGCGCCAGTTCCACCCCGATCTTCTTGCGGACGTCATAGACGTTGCGGCCTTCCACGGACGAATCCGGGCGGGCGAAGTAGACGTATTCGAAGATGCAGAAGCGCGATTTCGCCGGCTCGAAGGGGAAATGGCTCTCGATGCCGCTCGTGGTGACGACCACCATCTCGCCGGGCTTGAGATCGCGCACGAAACGCGCGCCGATGATGTCCAGCGCACAGGTCTCAGATGCGAGGATCCAGGCGCCGTCGAGGTCGCCGAGCACGAGCGGCCGTATCCCGAGCGGATCGCGGCAGCCGATCATCTTCTTGGACGTCAGCGCCACCAGCGAGAAGGCGCCTTCGATCTGCCGCACCGCCTCGACGAAACGGGCATTGGTGTCGCGCTGCTTGCTGGTCGCCACCAGGTGCAGGATCGTCTCGGTGTCGGATGTCGAGGAGAAGATCGCGCCTTGCTTCTGCAGGGCGCGCTGGACGGTCATCGCATTGGTGATGTTGCCGTTGTGGGCGATCGCAAGACCGCCGTCGGAGAGTTCGGCAAAAAACGGCTGAACGTTGCGCAGGCCCGCCCCGCCGGTCGTGGCGTAGCGGGTGTGGCCAATGGAGCGCGTGCCCTGCAACCGGTCGATCACCGACTGCTTGGTGAAGGTATCGCCGATGAGCCCGACATGGCGCTCGACGTGGAACTGCGAGCCGTCATAGGAGACGATGCCTGCGGCTTCCTGTCCCCGGTGCTGGAGCGCGTGCAGGCCGAGCGTGACGATCGCCGCCGCGTCCTGGCGGCCGAAGATACCGAACACCCCGCACTCGTCGTGGAAATGATCGTCGGCTTCGCCGGCGGATGTCTCCCGGTCGTCGTCGTGAATGCCGATCACTGAGTCTGCCATTGCAAACTGCCTCCGCGCCCGTAGCGCCGGTTCTCCGCCTGAATGGAAGCGGCGGATCAGTTGTTCGTCTCGGCCTCTCCGGCCGGCTCGGCTTCATCGCCGTCGGTCAGTCGCTTGAGGATCGAGTTCTCCGGATCGTCCGGAAGCAATTCCTGCAGCTTCGCGCCGATGCTTTCCAGCAGGGGCAGCGACTTCGCTCCGGCTATCCATGCCGGCTTGTTGTCGCCGACCAGCCAGTTGAAGAACATCAGGGCCACCGCGATCACCAGGATCCCTCGCGCCGCGCCGTATACGAACCCAAGCGTCCGGTCGAGCGCGCCGACGCGCGAATCGATGATGAAGTCGGCCACCTTCATCGTGATCACGGTCACCACGATCAGGGCGAGCAGGAAAACGATGGCCGCCGAGGCGGCGAGCGCGATCTTGTCGTTATCTATGTAGGGTGCGACGTAGGGGAGCACAAAGGGGTAGAAGAAAAAGGCCGCCGCCGCGGCCGCCGCCCAAGAGGCAATGGAGAGGAGTTCGCGCGAAAGACCGCGGACCATCGCTAGGATCGCGGAAACAAGCGCAAAGCCGACGAGAATTCCGTCAAGCAGCGTAATCGGCATCGTCGCCTACTCCAATCCGTCAGTCCGCCTCGCGGCCGCGCTTCGTTCCCGCGATCCGGGCAACGAGGTCGGCCAGCGCATCCGGCTGGAACGACCGCGCTGCGATCGATCCCGCCACGTCCCCGCTGCCGGCCGGCAGGACCGCCTGCCCGAAACCGAGTTTTTCCGCCTCTTTCAGCCGCTGCTGCGCATGCGCGACAGGCCTGACGGCGCCGGAAAGGCTGATTTCGCCGAAATAGACACAATCGGCGGGTAGGGCAAGTCCGGTGAGCGAGGAAACCAGTGCGGCGGCGACCGCGAGATCGGCTGCCGGCTCGGTGATGCGGTAGCCGCCGGCGACGTTGAGGTAGACGTCGTTCTGCGCGAAGCGGACCCCGCAATGCGCTTCCAGCACCGCAAGGATCATCGAGAGTCGCGCCGAATCCCAGCCGACCACTGCTCTGCGCGGCGTTCCGAGGGGGGAGGGGGCGACGAGCGCCTGGATCTCGACGAGCACGGGGCGCGTGCCCTCCATGCCCGCAAAGACGGCGGCGCCCGGCGCCTTGGCATGGCGCTCGCCGAGAAAAAGCTCCGACGGATTGGCGACCTCGCGCAGTCCCTTGTCGGACATTTCGAAGACGCCGATCTCGTCAGTGGGGCCGAATCGGTTCTTCACGGTGCGAAGGATGCGGTAATGGTGTCCGCCTTCGCCTTCGAAATAGAGCACGGCATCCACCATGTGCTCGACCACGCGCGGTCCGGCGATCTGGCCTTCCTTGGTCACGTGGCCGACCAGCACGATCGCGGCCCCGGTCGACTTGGCGTATCGGATCATCGCCTGCGCCGATGCGCGGACCTGCGTGACGGTCCCGGGCGCCGAATCGGCAATGTCCGTCCACAGGGTCTGGATCGAATCGAGGATCAGAAGATCCGGCCTGCGTCCTTCCGCGATGGTGGCGAGGATGTCCTCGACGTTCGTCTCGGCGGCGAGTTCGACGGGCGCATCGGCCGCGCCGAGGCGCTGGGCCCGCAGCCTGATCTGTGCCACCGCTTCCTCGCCCGACACGTAGACGATCCTGTGCCCCAGGCGGGCGAGCGCGGCAGCCGCCTGCGTGAGCAGCGTGGATTTTCCGATTCCCGGGTCGCCGCCGACCAGCAGGGCGGAGCCGCGCACGAAGCCGCCGCCGGTGGCACGGTCGAGTTCGCCGATGCCGCTGGCGATGCGCGGCGCGTCCTCGATTTCGCCGGACAGGGAAGTCAGCGTCACGGGGCGGCCCTTGCGGGCATTGCGCGTGGACGCCGGCCCCGAGCCGATGCCTCCCGCCGTACCTTCCTCGACAAGCGTGTTCCACTCGCCGCAGCCGTCGCACTTGCCTGCCCAGCGGTTGTGCACCGTACCGCAGTTCTGGCAGATGAACTGGACGCGCGATTTTGCCATCAGGATATTCTGTTCACTATGTGTTCTGATTGGCAGATCGACGCTTCTCCGTCAACGAAGCAGCATGGTCCATGCTGGCCAATCCCGGTCACGATGATTTCGATTCCGGCGGCTCGGCGCTGATATAGGCTCGGTGATAGCGCTGGCCGAGCCGGGTGAGAAGTTCGTAGGAGATCGTCCCGGCCGCCCGCGCGGCCTCGTCGATCGGCAGGTTGGGTCCGAAAAGCTCGATATGATCGCCCGTGGCGATGCCGTCCGCGCCCAGGTCGGTCACGTCGAACATAGTCAGGTCCATGGTCACGCGTCCGATGATGGGTACGCGGCGGCCGTTTACGAAGCCGTTGCCTCCGGGAAAGAGTTGGCGGATCGGCACGCCGCTGCCCGACGCCGCGCGCGGAAAGCCGTCGGCATACCCGACGGCGGCAACCGCGATGATGCTGTCGCGCTGGAGGACAGAGGTCGCGCCGTAGCTGATCGTCTCGCCCGCCTTGACATACCGGATCTGCGCCACGCGCGCCTCCGCCGTCACAACCGTTCGCATGGTCACCCCCGGAGCCGGCGATCCGCCGTAGACGGCGATACCGGGCCGGGTGAGGCCGAAATGAAAGTCGCGGCCCAAGAGCAGGCCGGAGGAGTTGACGAGGCTCGCTTCCATCTCGCCGAACGCGCGCCCAACGTTGCGGAAGATTTCGAGCTGCTTGCGGTTCTTGGGATCGTCGCGCTGGTCGGCGCAGGCGAGATGGCTCATCAGAAGCACGGGATTGACCGCCCTGGTCAGCATGTTCTCGTCTGCGAAGGCGATTGCCTCGGCCGGCGTGATGCCGAGGCGGTTCATGCCGGTGTCGACGTGGATGGCGCAGGGATGCGCGGCACCTTGCCGTCCGCAGAAGCGTTCCCAGATCGTCAGGTCGATGGCGGTGTTGATCACCGGGATCAGTTGCGATCTGGCGTATGTTTCGGCCGCGTCCAGCCCGAAGAGACCGTTGAGGACGAAGATACGGGATTGCGGCGCCGCGCGCCTGACCGCGAAGCCTTCTTCGGGCAGGGCGACGAAGAACGTGTCGCATCCGGCGGCCGCGAGGGCCGGAACGACATCGGCGATCCCGATGCCGTAGGCGTCAGCCTTGACGACGCCGGCGACGCCGGCGGGCGCGGCCACCTTTGCCAGGGCGCGATAGTTCGCCTGCAGCGAACGCAGGTCGATCGTCAGGCGACCACCGGCGAGGTGAGGTTTGGTCCCGGCCTCCCGGATGTGAAACGCCTCGTCCAACCGACTACTCGAATCGTTCCGGCAGGTGGCCTTCGTCCGCAAGGTCGGAGAAGCGGGTGAACTGGCCCTCGAAGGCGAGATCGACCGTGCCGGTCGGCCCGTGGCGCTGCTTGGCGATGATAAGTTCGGCCTTGCCCTTCACGCGCTCGAACTTTTCCTGCCACTGCTGGTGTTCCATCGTGCCGGGCTCCGGCTCCTTGTTCTGCATGTAGTATTCGTCGCGATAGACGAAAAGCACGACGTCGGCATCCTGCTCGATCGAGCCCGATTCGCGCAGGTCGGCCAGTTGCGGGCGCTTGTCGTCGCGGCTTTCGACCTGGCGCGACAGCTGCGACAGCGCCACGATTGGCACCTGCAGTTCCTTCGCCAGCGCCTTGAGGCCGGTGGTGATCTCGGTGATCTCCTGCACGCGGTTCTGGTTCGATTTCGACGAGGAGCCCTGCATCAGCTGGACGTAGTCGATCACGATCACGTCGAGCCCGCGCTGCCGCTTGAGCCGCCGCGCGCGGGCGGCCAGCTGGGCGATCGAGATGCCGCCGGTCTGGTCGATGAAGAGCGGGGTCTTCTGCATCATCTGCGCGCAGGCGACGAGCTTCTCGAAGTCCACCTCGGATATCTCGCCACGGCGGATCTTCGATGAGGAGATCTCCGTCTGCTCCGAGATGATGCGGGTGGCCAGCTGTTCGGACGACATTTCAAGCGAGAAGAAGCCGACTACGCCTCCCTTGGCGGCTTTGAATGAGCCGTCCGCCTGCTGGGCGGGCTGGTATGCCGAGGCGATGTTGAAGGCAATGTTGGTGGCGAGCGATGTCTTGCCCATGGCAGGGCGCCCGGCGAGGATGACCAGATCCGACGGCTGCAGCCCGCCGAGCCGCCGGTCGATGTCTCGGAAGCCGGTCGAGATGCCGGAGAGATGGCCGTCGCGCATGTAGGCGGCGTTGGCCATGTCCACTGCGGTCTTGACCGCGTCGGTGAAGCTTTCGAAGCCACCGTCGTAGCGTCCGGTCTCCGCAAGCTCGAAGAGGCGCCTTTCCGCGTCCTCGATCTGGTCGGAGGGCGACATGTCGACGGGCGCGTCGTAGGCGATGTTGACCATGTCCTCGCCGACGGTGATCAACGCGCGCCGCGTCGCGAGGTCGTAGATGGCCCGTCCGTAATCGGACGCGTTGATGATGGTCACGGCTTCTGCCGCAAGCCGCGCGAGATAATGCGCGACCGTGATATCGCCGACCTTTTCGTCAGCCGGCAGAAATGTCTTCATTGTCACCGGGTTGGCCATCTTGCCCATCCGGATCAATTCCCCGGCGATCTCGTAGATCTTGCGGTGCAGCGGTTCGTAGAAGTGAGGCGGCTTCAGGAAGTCCGAGACGCGATAGAACGCGTCATTGTTGACGAGGATGGCGCCCAGAAGCGCCTGCTCGGCCTCGATGTTGTTCGGCGCTTCGCGATAGAGCGGTGTTTCCGCCACGGCGAGCTTGCGGACTGCTTCTGCCATTTCTTTCCCGTCGATTCCCTGTCCGCCAACCGGGTATCAGAAGTGGCCGAACGATGGGGCGCGAATACACCTCACCGCCCGTGATTCACACTTCTCCACAGCCCGGGCTCGAAAGGATGAAATGTCGGTTGACGCGAATCGATCCCGAGACGCGACAGTCTAGCCGACTCGCGGATGCGAACGAAACGGGAAAGCCGGAGCGAGACACGCTTCGGCTTTCCATGCTGACGGTGGTTTTCCTTCGGCGCCGAAGCCGGAAGCAGAAGAAGTCTAGCGTATGACCATCTATTCGCCGGGCTCCGACATACGGCTGTGCGACGACTTTTCCGGCAGATGGCCGGGCTCGGCGGCTTCGTGTTCGGCCAGACCCTTTTCCGTCTCCAGCATGTACTGGCGGGTAATCGGCAGGACCGAATTGCTGCGTGTCAACTGGATCTGGAACACCATCAAGTCCTGCCAGCGGAAGGCAGCTTCCGATCCGACGAGGTAGAACTCCCACATGCGGCAGAAGCGCTCGTCGTAGATCGACTTGATGCGTTCACGGTTGGCCAGGAACCGCTGCCGCCAGTGCCTGAGCGTTTCGGCATAATGGAGCCTCAGGATCTCGACGTCGCCCGTCATCAGACCGGCACGCTCGACCGAAGGCAGCACCTCCGACAGCGCGGGAATGTATCCGCCCGGGAAGATGTGCTTGCGGATGAAAGCGTTGGTGGCGGTCGGAGGGCCGAACCGGCCGATCGAATGCAGGAGCATCACGCCGTCGGGCTTGAGGAGGGTGGCGCACTTGTCGAAAAACGTTCGGTAGTGGTTGACGCCGACGTGCTCGAACATCCCCACCGACACGATGCGGTCGAAACGCTCCGAGAGGTCGCGGTAATCGCGCAGTTCGAAATGCACGTGCGCGTCGAGACCTTCGGCATGAGCGCGCTCGGTGGCGATCGCGTGCTGTTCCTCCGAGAGCGTGATGCCGACGACGTCGACGTCGAAATTGCGGGCGAGATAGAGGCTCAGGCCCCCGAAGCCGCAGCCTATGTCGAGGACGGTCTGCCCCGGTCTCAGGTCCAGCTTGGCCGCGATGTGCCGCTTCTTGGCGAGCTGCGCCTCCTCGAGTGTCACGTCAGGGCTCTCGAAATAGGCGCAGGAGTACTGCATGTCGTTGTCGAGGAAGAGCCGGTAGAGTTCCGGCGAAAGGTCGTAATGCCGAGCCACGTTGCGCTTGGCGCGCACGGTGGTGTTGATCTGCTGGAAACGGCGGAAGGCACTGCGGGCGCTTTCGAGGGCTCGCGTCCATGCCACGTCGAGCCCGCTCGGGCCCATGTTCTGATAAGCGATCCGCAAAAGATCGATCAGGTCGCCTTCGACCACGTCCACTTCGCCGTCCATGTAGGTTTCGGGGACGGCGAGCATGGGATCGAATCCGATCGCGCGTTCGGCATGCTGTGTGCGGATGGCGATTGTGATCCGTGGGCCCGTTCCGTCACCGAACGTATGGGTCGAGCCACCAGGATCGACGATGGCGAGATTTCCGGTGCGAACCAGTCGCTCCATCACGTTGCGCAAGAGAATGTTCATCGACACACACCCCTTACTGAACAAGCTCCTCTCGCCCCGATGGTCACTTTCCGGAGCGATCCCGAAACATGCAACTGCTCGGCATGTTCCTTCAAGCAAAAAAATACCCGGACGTTTCCGCCCGGGTATTGAGCCTGTTCGGATGATCCGGGTGGATCAGGCGTTTTCTTCTTCTTCGAAACCCTCCTCGTTGGGATCGAAGAATGCATCGGGACGTGCGTTCTCGTTGATGTCCTCGCCGTAGATCGCTTCCAGGGAGTCCAGCTTCTCGCCGGCCGCCTGACGTTCGGCCTCGTCGGCGGAGCGCGCGACGTTGAGCGTGATCGTCACCTCGACCTCCGGATGAAGTGCGATGACGACGTTGGTGAGGCCAATCGACTTGATCGGATTGTTGAGCTCGACCTGGTTGCGGTTGACCGAGAAACCTTCGGCCGTCAGCAGTTCGGAAATGTCGCGCGGGGAGACGGAACCGTAGAGCTGGCCCGTCTCGCCGGCCGAGCGTACGACGACGAAGAACATGCCGTCGAGCTTCTCGGAGACCGACTGCGCCTCCGACTTGCGCTCCAGGTTGCGCGCTTCGAGCTGCGCGCGCTGGCCTTCGAACTTCTTCTTGTTGTTTTCGTTGGCGCGCAGCGCCTTGCCCTGCGGAAGCAGGAAATTGCGCGCGAACCCGTCCTTCACCCTGACGGTATCGCCCATCTGGCCCAGGCGGGAGATGCGCTCGAGAAGAATGACTTCCATTGGTCTTGTCCTTTCACGGGCCGGATTGCGGCCAAATCGGTTCGGGAACAGGTCAGGAAGCCGTGTCGGACGCGCTGTGCGTCGATGTCGCTGTCCTGCCTGTCGCGGCAGTTAGGGCGATGGCGCCCAACTCGGGATTTCTGAAGACCATCTCGCGCCGCACCCGAAGCGGCGGAAGGCCGGGCGGTCGAGCCGCCCGGCCGGCCGGATCACTTCACCACGTAGGGCAGCAGGCCGAGGAAGCGCGCGCGCTTGATCGCCTGGGCGAGTTCGCGCTGCTTCTTCTGGCTGACCGCGGTGATGCGCGAGGGGACGATCTTGCCGCGCTCGGAAATGTAGCGCTGCAGAAGACGGACGTCCTTGTAGTCGATCCGCGGCGCATTGGCGCCGGAGAACGGGCAGGTCTTGCGGCGGCGATGGAACGGCCGGCGCGTCGGGATCTGGTTGATGTCGACCATTAGTGCGAAGCTCCCTCGGACTGTTCACGGGGGCGGCGCGGGCCGCGATCGTCGCGGTCGCCGCCACGGTCACGATCGCCGCCGCCGCGCGGGCCGCGGTCACGGTCGCCGAAGCGCGGGCGGTCGCCGAAGCGGTCGCCGCGGTCGCTGCGCTCTTCGCGCTTCTGCATCATTGCGGAAACGCCTTCCTCATGCTTCTCGACACGGATCGTCATGAAGCGCAGGATGTCTTCCGACAGGCCCATCTGGCGCTCCATTTCCTGGATCGCCGCCGCCGGGGCGGTGATGTCCATGAGCGTGTAATAGGCCTTGCGGTTCTTCTTGATGCGGTAGGTGAGGGACTTCAGTCCCCAGTTCTCGACCCGACCGACACTGCCGCCATTCGCTTGGATGACACCCTTGTACTGTTCGACAAGGCCGTCGACCTGCTGCGAGGACAGATCCTGGCGGGCGAGAAACACATGTTCGTACAGAGCCATGAGCTTTCTTGCCTTTCTTCGTTTCGCTCGTCCGGTTCCCAACGGCTAAAGCCTCTGCGACAGCTCTTTCCGCGTTCGCGGAGAAGAAAGGCGCATTCGATGAGACGGTCGAGAGCGGAGACACGGGAGGCGGAAGGCTTGCACCTTCACACACGCGGATTTCCCTGAAAAACCTGGAGAAATGCACGGGCCCTCCGTTCAGCCCCCAGTCGGGACCGGCAGAGTGGTCGCGCTTATACGGCAATCTGCGTGCTTTGCAAGGCCCGGGATTCACATCGGGCTGACGAACAATACGACGGTGTAGACTGCGTATCCTGCAAGCATGACCGCGCCCGCGGCTTTCCCGAGCCGCTCGCCCGCGGTCAGCATGACGGCGAAGGCGATGCTAATCGCGATCATCAGTGGCACATCGAACCAGAGAAAGCGGGCGGAGATCGGAAGCGGCGCGATGATTGCCGTCGCGCCGAGAATACCGAGCACGTTGAAGATGTTGGAGCCGACGACGTTGCCGAGCGCCACGCCGGTTCTCCCGCGCCAGGCGGCGACGATGGAGGTGGCGAGTTCCGGCAGGCTGGTTCCGACGGCGACGACGGTCAGCCCCACGACCGCGTCCGAGATGCCCGCCGCGCGGGCGATCGAACTCGCCCCGTCGACGAGCCAGTTGGCGCCCGCAAAGAGCATGAGGATGCCGCCGATGAGGAGGGCGATGCTGCGCCAGAGCGGCTCCATCCCAACCGTGTCCGGCGCCACGAGATCATCGGCGGGACCGGGCTTGTCGTAGGCGTTTCGCGCCGCCCGGTAGTGGGCGTAGAGGTAGGCTGCGAGCAGGGCGACGAGCAGCAGCCCGCCAAGGCGCGGGATCGCACCCCAGGCGGCGGCCGGCAGGACGAGTGCCGACGAGGCGACCATCACGCGCAGGTCCCGCTTCAGGTCGCCGCCGAGAGCTGCCACCGAAGCGATGAGCGCCGTGAAACCGCCGATCAGAAGGATGTTGACGATATTCGAGCCGACGACATTGCCGACGGCGATTTCCGGGCTGCCCTTCAGGGCGGCCTGGACCGAAACGAGCAGTTCGGGCGTCGACGTCGCGAAGCCGACGATCGTCAGGCCGATGACGAGTTCGGAAACACCGAACCGGCGCGCGGCGGAAACGGCGCCGCGAACCAGGAACTCTCCGCCTCCAAACAGCAGCCCCATCCCGAGCAGAACGAGCAGAAGGTCTGTCCAGAAGCCCATGAAATCCCGATGATGCTGGTGGTTCGGCCTGCCCTAGATGGGTCGCTCGCCGCGTGCCCGCAAGCCGCCGGATACCATCGGGAGCCAGAAGCGGGCCATGATTGTCGATTTCCCATTGCGGCCGGTGCTCCGGCAGGCAAAATTGGCCGCACCAGGAAAGAATGGAGTCTCAGGACATGCCGATCATCAACCGCATCGCCGAATTCCACAAGGACGTGACCGAGTGGCGTCGCGACATCCATGCCAACCCGGAACTGCAGTTCGAGGTGCATCGCACGGCCGCGCTGGTGGCGGAGAAGCTGAAAGAGTTCGGCGTCGACGAGATCGTGACGGGCATCGGACGCACCGGCGTGGTCGGCGTCATCAAGGGCCGCAAGAGCGACAGCGGTCGCACGATCGGCTTGCGCGCCGACATGGATGCGCTGCCGATCCAGGAGATTGTCGACCGTCCCTACAAGTCGAAGACGGATGGAGCGATGCATGCCTGCGGCCATGACGGCCATACGGCCATGCTGCTGGGTGCCGCGCGGTATCTGGCGGAGACGCGAAATTTCGACGGCACGGCGGTCGTCATCTTCCAGCCCGCGGAGGAGGGCGGCGGCGGCGGCCGGGAGATGGTCAATGAAGGCATGATGGATCGCTTCGCGATCGACGAGGTCTACGGCCTGCACAATGCGCCAGGCCTCCCGGCCGGGGCCTTCGCCATCCGAAGCGGTTCGATGATGGCGGCGGCCGACATGTTCGTCATCGACATCGAGGGCGTGGGCGGCCATGCGGCGCGCCCGCAGCGCTGCGTCGACACGACGCTGGTCGGTGCGCACATCATGACGGCGCTCCAGTCGGTGGTGGCGCGCAACGTCGATCCGGTCGAGGCCGCGGTGGTCTCCGTCACTACCTTCAAGGCGGGCGACACCTTCAACGTCATCCCGCAGACGGCGCGGCTCACGGGTACGGCGCGGACGCTATCGGCGGAGGTGCGCGATCTGCTCGAGGAGCGCATGCGCGAGGTCGTGGAACATACGGCGCGCGCCTTCGGGGCGAAAGCGACGCTGGACTACCAGCGCAACTATCCGGTCCTCTCGAACCATGTGCGTCAGGCCGAGTTCGCGGCCGGTGTCGCGCGGCAGGTCGCGGGCGACCGGGTCGACACCAACACGCCGCCGGTGATGGGCGGCGAGGACTTCGCGTTCATGCTGGAAGCCCGTCCGGGCGCCTTCATCTATCTCGGCCAGGGCGACGGACTCTACGTCCATCATCCCGCATACGACTTCAACGACGAGATTATCCCCGTCGGCTGTTCGTACTGGGCAAGGCTGGTCGAGACGGCGCTGCCGGCAAACTGAGACAGGACGGGTCGACCCGGAGGCGGTTCAGGCCGCCTTCGTGATGGTGAAGTCCACATGGACCGCGTCGTAGGGGAAAACGACCTTGCCGTCCTCGGTCCGGTTCAGGACGCCGGCGTTGATGAGAGCATGAACGTCTCCATGTACCGCCTTGACGTCGCGGCCGACGCGCCGCGCGGCTTCGCGGATCGACATCGGTCCCTGGCCCGTCATCGCCTTGATGATCTCCCAGCGTTTGGGCGTGAGGATCGACGAGAACAGTTCGACCGAGTTGAAGGAAATGAACTGCCCTTGCGGCTCGCCGCGAAAGGCGGCCGCCACACGCTTCTTCACCCTGTCGAGCGATGCAATCTCGAAGACGACGGTACTCATTTCCGATTCAGCCATTGCTCCACGTCCCGCCAGAATGCTTCCTGCAGCGTTTCCAAACCTTCGAACGGGAAGACCATTTGCCTGTCTCCCACATGCTTGTGATCGCCCTTTCCAGCTTCATTGTCATAGCGAACGCGGCAGACGCCCTCGACGACCAGCGCCATGCGGTACTTGTATCCATGAGCACTTCCACGAACGGGCGATGGTACGCGCCAGATGACGATTTCGGCGAACGCGACATCCGACAGTTCAATCCGCTGACGGATCAGAAGCTTCGCCTTCATGTTGGAGAACATACCAACATGCGCCCATGATGTAAAGAACTCCAACAGGCTGCGCCCGGCGCCGCGGCCTTGACTTGACGGCCTGTCCTGCCGCACAGGCTCCGGCAAGAAGAACGACGGGGAGATCGCCCGATGAGCATCGCATTCACCTTTCCCGGGCAGGGCAGCCAGTCGGTCGGAATGGGCAGGGACCTGGCCGACGCCTTTCCGGAGGCGCGCCGCGTCTTCGAGGAAGTCGACGAGGCTCTCGGCGAGAAGCTTTCCGCCATCATCTGGGACGGTCCGGAAGAGACGCTGACCCTCACGGCCAACGCCCAGCCCGCGTTGATGGCGGTCTCCATGGCTGCGATCCGAGCCATGGAGGCGCGCGGCTTTTCGCTGAAGGACAAGGTCTCCCACGTCGCCGGCCATTCGCTTGGCGAGTATTCGGCCCTGTGCGCCGCGGGCGTGTTCTCGATTGCGGATACCGCGCGGCTCCTGCGCATCCGCGGCAACGCCATGCAGGCGGCCGTTCCGGCGGGCGAAGGTGCCATGGCGGCGATCATCGGCCTCGAACAGGAGAAGGTCGAGGACGCCTGCGCGAAGGCCTCTGGCGGCGTCTGCCAGATCGCCAACGACAATGGCGGCGGGCAGCTGGTGATTTCGGGGACGAAGGCCGCCGTAGAGGACGGTGGGAGGCTGTGCACGGAAATGGGAGCCAAGCGCGCGCTCTTGCTTTCGGTCTCCGCGCCTTTCCATTCAGCGCTGATGCAGCCGGCGGCCGAAGCGATGCGCGAGGCGCTGTCGAAGGTGGACATGAACGCACCGTCGGTACCGGTCGTTGCCAATGTGACGGTCTCGCCGGTCACCGATCCCGACGAGATCCGGCGCCGCTTGGTCGAGCAGGTGACGGGCCGCGTACGCTGGCGGGAAACGGTGGAGTGGCTGGCGGCGAACGGTGTCGGCACTCTATTTGAAGTCGGCGCCGGCAAGGTGCTGTGCGGTCTCGCCCGACGCATCGATCGGAACCTGAACGCTGTGGCGATCAACTCACCGGCCGATGTGGAAGCCGCGCTCGCGACATTCGGCTGAAGCGGACGCATCCGGGTGCGGCAAGATCAGCGCGAAAACCGAAGGAGATGAAGATGTTTGATCTCAGCGGGCGAAAGGCCCTCGTCACCGGCGCTTCCGGCGGTATCGGCGAAGCGATCGCACGGGCTCTCCACAGGCAGGGCGCGACGGTCGGCCTGCATGGAACGAGGCAGGAGAAGCTCGAATCGCTCGCCGCCGAACTCGGTGATCGCGTCAAGGTCTTTCCCGCCAACCTCTCGAACCGCGACGAGGTGAAGGCGCTCGGACAGAAGGCCGAGGCCGAGCTCGAAGGCATCGACACCCTCGTCAACAATGCCGGCATCACCAAGGACGGCCTTTTCGTGCGGATGTCCGACGCGGACTGGGACTCGGTCCTGGAGGTGAACCTGACGTCGGTGTTTCGTCTGACGCGCGAACTGACCCATCCGATGATGCGCCGCCGTTTCGGCCGCATCATCAACATCACCTCCGTGGTCGGCGTCACCGGCAATCCCGGCCAGGCCAACTACTGCGCCTCCAAGGCCGGCATGATCGGCTTCTCCAAGTCGCTCGCGCAGGAGATCGCCCCGCGCAACGTCACGGTGAACTGCGTTGCGCCGGGCTTCATCGAATCGGCGATGACCGAGAAGCTCAACGACAAACAGAAGGACGCCATCCTGGGCATGATTCCCATGAAGCGGATGGGAACGGGCGATGAGATCGCATCGGCGGTGGTCTACCTGGCATCGGCCGAGGCGGCCTACGTGACAGGCCAGACGCTCCATGTGAACGGTGGGATGGCGATGATCTGACGCCGCCGACGCTTTGCGGGGCGAGGAATACCGCTTTGCGGCTGGCGACGGTTCGTGATATGCGGCGCCAGCCAGCGAAGAGACGGTCGTTTCCGTCTCAGCGGCAGGTTTCCAGCATCGAACCGTCGCACCGGAATGCGCCGTTGACAGGCCGGAGCGGTGCCATCTTTCAGCTTGATTAGCGGTTGACCTGCCGCTAACGAAGACCAACTTGAACCGAAGTCGAGGGTTTTGAAATGAGCGATACGGCAGAACGCGTGAAGAAGATCGTTGTCGAGCACCTTGGCGTCGACGCGGACAAGGTGACCGAGCAGGCGAGCTTCATCGACGATCTCGGCGCCGACAGCCTCGATACCGTCGAACTCGTGATGGCCTTCGAGGAAGAGTTCGGCGTGGAAATCCCCGACGATGCGGCGGAAACCATCCTGACGGTCGGCGATGCCGTGAAGTTCATCGAGAAGGCTTCGGCCTGAAGCGCCGGGCGCCTTCGGCGCTCGCCGGCTGATTTCGCATGAGACGTGTCGTCGTAACTGGTCTTGGTCTCCTGTCTCCCTTCGGAACGGGCGTCGAACATTCCTGGAAGCATTTGCTTTCGGGGAAGAGCGCGGCGCGCCGGATCGAAACCTTCGAGACGGGTGATCTTGCCTGCAAGATCGCCAACGTCATCCCGCGCGGAGACGGAAGCGACGGAAGTTTCAATCCCGATCTCGTGCTGGAGCCAAAGGACCAGCGCAAGATCGGCGACTTCATCATCTACGGCATAGCCGCGGCGGACGAGGCGCTGAGGGATTCCGGCTGGGAGCCGAAGACGGACGACGATCGGTGCGCCACGGGCGTGATGATCGGCTCCGGCATCGGCGGTGTCGAAGGGATAGCCGAGAACGCCCTAATCCTTCACGAGCGCGGCCCGCGCCGCATCAGCCCCTTCTTCATCCCCGGCAACATCATCAATCTGGTCTCGGGTCAGGTTTCGATCCGGCATGGACTCAAGGGCCCCAACCACGCCGTGGTGACAGCGTGCTCCACGGGTGCTCATGCCATCGGCGATGCCGCGCGGCTGATAGGGCTCGGGGACGCGGACGTAATGGTGGCTGGCGGGACCGAAGCGCCGATCAACCGCCTGTCGATTGCGGGTTTCGCCGCCTGCCGTGCCCTTTCGACGTCCTACAACGATACGCCCGAGAAGGCGTCGCGTCCCTACGACCGGGACCGTGACGGTTTCGTCATGGGCGAGGGCGCCGGGGTCGTCGTTCTGGAGGAACTCGAACACGCAAAGGCGCGCGGTGCGAAGATCTACGCCGAGGTCACCGGCTACGGGCTCAGTGGAGACGCCTACCACATCACCGCGCCCTCCGAGGACGGCGATGGAGCCTACCGCTGCATGAAGGCGGCGCTAAAACGCGCAGGGATATCGCCGTCGGACGTCGACTACATCAACGCCCACGGCACGTCGACAATGGCCGATACGATCGAACTCGGCGCCGTCGAACGCCTGGTCGGCGATGCCGCTCCCGGCATTTCGATGTCGTCGACGAAGTCGTCGATCGGTCATCTGCTTGGTGCGGCCGGTGCTGCGGAGGCCATCTTCTGCGTGCTCGCCATCCGCGACAACATCGCGCCCGCTACTATCAATCTCGACAATCCTTCCGCGCAGACCGCCATCGACCTCGTCCCGAACACGCCTCGCGAACGCCGGATCGACATCGCGCTTTCCAATTCCTTCGGCTTCGGCGGCACGAACGCATCTCTGGTATTTCAGCGATACGATGGCTGACCGGCGCAAGCCGCGAATTTTGCCATATTCGTCAATAGTGTTCCGGTGATCACGTCGTGATTCCGCCTCCTGCCGACGGAGCGTATCCGATCAAAAAACTGCCGTGCTGGGATAGTACGGAAACTGGACGTTCGCGGTTGCAACGAGACGAACGCCGTTCGAGGGAGCCTTGGGACGAGGATGACGACCGAAGACAATGCAACGTTTGGCAGACGAAGCGATGTTCCGAAACCGATTGTCCCCAAATCCGCCACAGAGGCGCTGAGACCCGAGATGGGAACTCCACCTCCACGGCGCGTGCGCCGGTCGCGGGGATCGCGAAACCAGTTCGTGGTCTTCCTCAACTTCGTCATGTCGTCGATCGTGCTGCTGACGTTGGCGGCCGGCGCGCTTCTCTACTTCGGCAAGCGCGAGTTCGAATCGCCGGGCCCTTCCCGGACAGGCGACGTGGTGATGATTCAGCCGAATTCGGGAGTAGGGGAGATCGCGACCCTGCTCGAACGACGCGGCCTGATCAGCGACGCGCGCATCTTCCGCTACGGTGTTCAGGCCTACGGGAACGACGCGAGCCTCAAGGCCGGCGAGTACGAGATCAAGCCGACCGCTTCGATGCGCGACATCATGGAACTCCTCAAGAGCGGACGATCGGTTCTGTATTCGCTGACGGTTCCGGAGGGTCTGACCGTCGAGCAGGCTTTCCAGCGGATTGCCGAGCACGAGGCCCTGACCGGCGAGATGCCCGACGAAATGCCGCCCGAGGGCAGCATCGTGGCCGATACCCAGCGCTTTACGCGCGGAACCACGCGCAAGGAGGTCATCCAGAGGCTGGTCGCCCAGCAGAAGGCGCTCGTCGAGAGCATCTGGGAGCGCCGCGCCGAGGGATTGCCGATCAAGGACATCAACGAATTCGTGACGCTTGCCTCGATCGTTGAGAAGGAGACCGGAGAGCCCGACGAGCGTTCGCGTGTGGCCGCCGTCTTCATCAACAGGCTGAGGAAGGGCATGCGCCTGCAGTCGGATCCGACCATCGTGTATGGTCTTTTCGGCGGCAAGGGGAAGCCCTCGGACCGGCCCATCTACAGGTCCGATATCGAAAACCACACACCCTACAACACCTACCAGATCGACGGCCTGCCTCCGACGCCCATCGCCACTCCGGGAAGAGCCTCGCTCGAAGCCGTGGCCAACCCGTCGCAGACGAACGATCTCTACTTCGTTGCCGACGGCACCGGCGGCCATGTCTTCGCCGAGACGCTCGACGAGCATAACCGCAACGTCGCCCGCTGGCGCGAATTCGAGCGGACGTCAAAGGAGACAGTCGCGCCAGCCGCCGGGGAAGCGGGAAGCGGCGACTGAACGCATTTCGGGCGGGAGACACGATGGCCGTTCAAAGCATGACGGGGTTCGCACGTGCCGGGGCGGAACACGACGGCATGGCCATTTCCTGGGAAATCCGGTCGGTGAATGGCAAGGGGCTCGAGGTCAGGCTGCGCCTGCCCCCGGGTTTCGAACGGCTTGAACAGCCGGTGAAACAGGCCGCGCAGAAGCGTTTCGCACGCGGCAACGTCCAGGCCACGCTTGCGGTCTCGCGCACAGGCACCGCCGCGCAGCCCGTCCTCAACGAAGCACTCCTGGAGACGGCGGCAAAGCTGGCGCGCGACCTTCAGGAACGGTTCGGATGTCAGCCGGCGACAGCCGACGGTCTGCTGGCGTTGCGTGGCGTGCTGGAGGTGCCCGATCTCGTCCAGAACGAAGCGGCGCGCGCGGCTGTCGATGCCGCGGTGCTTCAATCGCTCGCGGACGGATTTGCCGATCTTGAGCGCGCGCGGTTCGCCGAAGGCGCGGCGCTCGCGCAGATTCTGCTGGGGCATCTGGCGACGATCGAAGACCTGACGCTGAAGGCCGAGGCCGATCCCTCGCGCGAGCCGGCGGTCATCCGAGACCGCATTGCAGCACAGGTGAGCATGCTGATGGAGGCGACAGGATCTTCGCTGGATGAATCGCGGCTCCACATGGAAGCGGCCCTCCTGGCGACCAAGGCCGACATCCGGGAAGAGATCGATCGTCTCAAGGCGCACATCGCCCTCGCGCGCGAGATGATCGCGAAGGGGGGCGCCATCGGCAGGCGGCTCGATTTTCTTTCACAGGAATTCAACCGCGAATCGAATACCCTGTGCTCCAAGTCCAATGCCACCGCGCTGACCGCGATCGGTCTGGAACTGAAGGCGGTCGTCGATCAGTTCCGCGAACAGGTGCAGAACTTGGAGTAGATGACGATGGTCGAGAGAAAACCGGCCGAGAGCATTCGGCGCCGCGGCCTCATGCTCGTCTTGTCTTCCCCGTCGGGAGCCGGGAAATCGACAATCGCGCACAACCTGCTGGAGAGCGACAAGGAGTTTGAGCTTTCCGTCAGCGTCACGACACGGCCGCGCAGGGCGAGCGAGATCGACGGCGTCCACTATCATTTCCGTGGCAAGCGCGAGTTCGAGTATCTTCGCGACAATGACGAGTTGCTCGAATGGGCAGAAGTCCACGGCAATTTCTATGCGACGCCGCGTGAGCCGGCAGAACGGGCGATCGCGGAAGGCCGCGACATGCTGTTCGACATCGACTGGCAGGGCGCCGAACAGTTGCGTGAGCGCATGCGGGGCGACATCGTCTCCATCTTTATCCTGCCGCCGTCGATGCGCGAGCTGAAGGACCGGCTGCGCCGCCGTGCCGAAGACCAGGAGGCCGTCATCGCTGCCCGGCTCAGCAATGCCCGGTCGGAGATCGAGCACTGGCGCGAATACGACTACATCGTCGTCAACAGCGATCTGGACGCGGCGTTCTCGTCGGTGAAGGCGATCGTCGCAGCGGAGCGTCTCAGGCGCGACCGCCGGCCGGGTCTCTTCGAGTTCGTCTCGGGGCTGCTCGACGAGAAGCTGTAGCGCCTCTCAGGTCGCATTCGCCAGAGCGACGAACTCCTCGACCGACAGTGTTTCGGCACGCCGTGTGCCGTCGATCCCCACCTTTTCCAGCAGAGCCTCGCCCCCGAGGCTCTTCAGGCTTTGCCGCAACATCTTGCGGCGCTGGCCGAATGCAGCCTGCGTGACCCGCGCCAGCTTGCTTGCCTCGCAGGGGAGCGGCTCCAGCCGAGGAATCAGGTGCACGACAGCGGACGTGACCTTGGGCGGGGGCGTGAAGGCCTGGGCAGGGAGGTCGAAGGCGATGCGGGCCTGCGTCCGCCAGCCCGCCAGTACCGCCAGCCGCCCGTAGCTGCCGCTGCCCGGCGCGGCGACGATCCGTTCGGCGACCTCGCGCTGGAACATCAGGGTCATGGACGCGTAGAAGGGCGGCCACGGCTCGGCGGTGAGCCAGCCGACAAGCAATTCCGTGCCGATGTTGTAGGGAAGATTGGCGACGATCCTGACGGTCTCGCCTTCGGCGAGCGAGCGGAAATCGGTCTTGAGCGCGTCACCGTGCAGGACTTCCAGCCTGCCGGGATAGCGCTCCTGGATCTCCGCCAGCGCCGTCAGGCACCGCTCGTCGCGCTCGACGGCGATGACGCGGCGGGCGCCATGCGCCAGCAATGCCCGCGTCAGTCCGCCGGGTCCCGGACCGACCTCGATCACCGTTGCCCCTTCCAAATTACCCGCAGCGCGCGCGACCTTGCCGGTCAGGTTGAGGTCGAGGAGAAAGTTCTGGCCGAGCGATTTTTTCGCCATCAGGCCATGCCGGGTGATGACGTCGCGCAGTGGCGGCAACCCGTCGGAACTCATGCGAGCGTGACGTTGCGCTGGCGCCGCGCCATCTCCGCCGCCATCTTCAGCGCCGCGATCAGGCTGTCGGGCCGCGCGATGCCCTTTCCCGCGATGTCAAACGCGGTTCCGTGATCGGGCGAGGTGCGGATGAAGGGCAGACCCAACGTGACGTTCACGGTCTCGTCGAAGGCCAGCGCCTTGGCCGGAATGAGGGCCTGGTCGTGATACATGCAGATCGCGGCGTCGTAGGTCTCCCGCGCCCGCGCGTGGAACATGGTGTCCGCGGGCAGGGGGCCGAATGCCTCGATGCCTTCCGTACGCAGCCGATTGACCGCCGGCCGAACGACGGCCTCGTCCTCGCCGCCCATCGCGCCGTTCTCGCCCGCATGCGGATTGAGACCGGCAATCGCCAGGCGAGGCCGCTCTATCCCGAAGCGGGACCGCAGATCGTGTGCGGCGATGCGGGCGGTCGAGACGATGAGATCGGTGGTGAGCGTCTTCGGCACATCGGCAAGCGCGATGTGGATGGTGACCGGCACTGCCCGCAGCTGTGGTCCAGCAAGCATCATGACCGGCTGAACCGGCGCGCCTGACGCCAGCTCGCAGAGATGGGCGAGATATTCGGTGTGGCCGGGAAACTTGAACCCGGCCTCGTAGAGAGGCTTCTTCGCGATCGGGTTCGTCACGACCGCCGACGCGATTCCTGCTCTCACGTCGGCGACGGCCCGGTCGATCGCTTCCAGAATGCCGGCCGCGTCGCGGCTGTCCGCGTCGCCCGGACGGTCAGCCAGCGAAGCCCGGAGGGGCACGACGGGAATCGCTTCGGGGAATATCCTCGATGCGTCTTGCGGCGCGCAGGGGACGAAGGAGACCGATGCGCCGATGCGCCGGGCACGCGCTTCCATGAGGTGCGGGTCCGACAAGAAGTAGAAGGGCGGCACCTGCCGCTCTTTCCTCGCCAGCCACGCTGCTATCGTGATCTCCGGCCCGATCCCGGCCGGATCGCCGCAGGTCAGCGCCAGCGGCGGCTGGTCAGCGCTGGATGATCCGCGCATTCTTGCGCAGTTCCGCCAGATACTCCTCGGACAGTTTGGACGGCTTCTCCTCGCCGGCGATCTCGCTCTGGAACACCATCTGGGCGACACGATCGTCGGAGACCTCGCGCGCGCTACAGATGCCGATGAATTCCACGCCGCGATCGGTCTCGCGAACCGCCGTCGCCTGGCCCGTCTTCGTGGATTTGATGGACTCCGCCCAATCCGGCGGAAGTTCGGGCGCGAGCACCTTGCCGAGGTCGCGGACAGTCACGTCGAGCAGCCCTTTCGCGAACTCCCGCGTGGTATCGCATCCGTTGAAACGTGCGCGCATGGCCTCGGCCTCGCGCTTGCGCTTCCCAAGCTGCGCGGATCGTTCGGACGCGGGGACGACGAAAATGACCTGCTGAAGCAGATATTCGGTTGCAGTCGGCTTTGTTCCGCCCTGCTGAAGCATGCGTTGAACCGCGTCCTGTTCGCTGATCCGGGCTTCGGACCGAACCTTTGCACCGAGCACCTGGCTCCATCCCATCTGGGCGCGGATGTAATCCTTGAAGTGCGCTTTGGTCACACCGCTCTGGGCCATAATCTGGTCGACCTGGGCGACGGAGAGCTTGTTGCCGGCGGCAAAGCGCGCATAGGCATCATCCACCTGCTGGTCCGCTATCTTGATACGCCTGCGGTTGATCTCGGAAACCTGCAGGGCCTGCTCAATCATGGCATCGGAGGCGCTTCCGGAACGGCGCTGCAGTTTCAGGAAAGCGGCGCGGCGCGCGATGTCGTAGCTCGTTATGGGCACATCGTTCACGATGTACTTGATCTCGCTGGCATATCCCCGCGTGTCAGCGAAGAGCCCGGCCAGGCCGATCACGAAAGCGGCCAGGAGTGCCGGGAAGGTGAGGCGCCTCGTGGCAGTCATCATACGATAGATCCTGTCTGGCTATAGGAAGTTCAAGCGGTGACGCATGCGATTCCTATGCGGCGAAAGCATGACGCGGTCATTCGATGCCGAGTTCAGAGGTCACTTCGCCGGTCGACGTCCCGAAGTCGCCGAGTGTTCTTAACGTGATGCGGAACTCGACATCGTAGTCGACTTTATGGTTTCTCGTGTTTTCATCGCGCGCAAAGGTGAGCATGTAGGTGAAACATTCGTCTCCGTACCCGAACCCGATGCGGGTCGTGGCGAGCGTGTTCGAATTCAGGTCGTACGTGCCGCTTCCGAAGATGCGCCAGTTTTCGCTAAGCTTGTTGGACGCGCTGAGGCGGATTTCCTCGCGATCAATGTCGAACCCGTAGAGCGGCTGTTTCTGGATGAAGGCATACGTGGCACTCAGCTTCGTCGTACCGATCGATGTCGACCCGCCAATCTCCGCCCGTCTCGTTTCGAAGGTCCTCTCGTCGAATCGCCCTCCGGCGAAAAACTTGAGACCGACCGGCGTGTCGAGGTCCACGTACCCCACGAAATCCGAGACGTCGGTCTCGAGCCCCGAGAACGCCCCCGCATTCACCAGGTTCGGCGAGGCATAGGGGTTGGTGCCGGCCAGATGGTAGGACTGCCCGAATATGCCCGACGCGGTCCATCCATCGCCGAACGAACCGGTATAGCGGACTCCGAGATTGGCCCGCGTGCCCCCTTCGATCAGGTCGTAGCCTGAGAACTTGTCCCGCTCGAACAGTGATGCCGCGTCGAAGACCAGGCTCTGTGCGTCCTCGTTGGGAATGCCGAGCGTATCCCCGTAGGGAGCATCCGGCCGGACGAAAAGCTGTGCGATGGGTTCAAGCACGTGGGACGCACTCGTCGTCGAGAACATGACGGGCCAGCGCGCCTCCAGTCCGGCTGTCGCCATACCGCGGTAATAGGACGAACGTATGTCGGACGCGACGGTGCCGTAGGTCGAGCCGTCGTAGGAATAGCGCGATCCGCCGAGCTTGCCTGCCATGTGATTGATGGCCGCGATGGTGGAATCCGATGCATCGACCCCGATGGCATCGCCACGCACGTTGAGCAGGGGCGTCAGTAGGAGGCCGCCGTCAGTGACGAAACTGCGCTTCCACTCCGACTCAAGCGTGACCCGCCCGGTCGTTCCTTCGATGCCCCGCAGTGCCGGTGCGCCGCTTGCATAGTCCCGGTCGCTGCGATGGACGATCGCCGTGTTGAGGTCGAAGGTCAGTTCGCCGCCGGCGACGGGCTCGTCGATGGTCTTGGAATAATCGAGCGACGGAAGCACCCAGGGCTGCCGCGGGTCGAACTGAATGCCTTTGTGATAGCGATCCAGGACGGTGAACTTCTGGAAGCGGAGATCAAAGAAGTTCCGGTCGTTCAGTCCCGTCAGATAGATTTCATCCGTGCGCCGGTAGGCTCCGTATCCTCCGATTCCATACGTGGTGGCGAAGCGCGAGTCGCTCTGCAAGAGCACGTCCCACCCGAAGGACCAGCGCGGATTGATCGTGAAGGTGCCGCGCGTGCCGATCATGCCGCGCCGCTCGACGGTGCTGTCCACATAGTCCGGATCGAAAGAGCTAGGATCCTGCTGGCTGATCCCGGCGATAGTCACCGTATAGGTTCCGTTATTGAAGCGCTGGCGCCATTCGGCTTCGGTCAGGAAGCCCTGCTTGCCGTAGTAGGTGCCGGTGACGGTCAGATCGTAGGTCGGCGACAGGGCGAAGAAATAGGGGACAGATACGCTCGCGCCGAGGTATTTCGAGTAGCCGATCGTCGGCCGCAAGACACCGCTCTTGCGCTGGACGGTCGGGTCCGCCATCTCGAAATAGGGCAGGTAAGCGATCGGCAGCCCGAAGAATTCGAAGCGGGCGCCTTCGAAGCGCACCACCTTCTCTTCACCGTTCCAGATGATCTTCCGCGACTTGACACGCCAGATCGGAGCCTTGTCCGGGCGATCCTCGCACGGTTCGCACGCCGTGTAGACACCCTGGTTGAAGACCGTGACCCTGCCGCCGCGCCGTTCCGCGCTTTCGGCGGCGAAGTAGGTATCGTCGGTCGTCTCAACGGAAAGCGCGTTGATGAAGCCGTCGCCGAAATCCTCTGTCACGTCGATCTCGTCGGCGAAGATGCGCGTGCCTTCCTTGTCGAGGATCTCGACATTGCCGGAGGCCACGATCCGGCCCGTGCGCTGATTGTAGTCCACCCGCTGCGCCACCAGCCGGCTGCCGCCATATTTGATCCGGACCTGACCTTGCGCCGTGACCGTCTGAAGGTCGTTGTTGTAGATCACCGTGTCCGCTTCGAGGTACATCTGGGTGTCCTCGTCCGCGCCCGCGTCGAATGACGGCAGGTTCTGGGAATACGCGTTCGTGGCGCCGAGTGCGCAAAGCAACGCCAGAGCCGTCGCGCCACAAAGCAGCCGCGCGCGAGCGGTCGGTCCGCTTCCCCTCACCAACCCCAACTAACCGTCCTCCTTGTACAGCAGAAAGGTCACCCCGAAGAACATCGCGACGACCACCGGCATCCAGGCTGCGATGACCGGCGGCACGATCCCCGAACTGCCGAACGCCTTGACCAGAGTCGTGACGACATAAAGCAGAAACCCCGAGAGGATGCCACCCAGAATCAGGGTGGCCGATTGACCGAGTCTGACAAAACGCATCGACACCGTCGCCGCGATGAGCGTCATCGCGACCAGCAGCACCGGCATTGCTACAAGCGAGTGATATTGCATCGCAAATGCGTTTGCGGCGTAACCATAGGCCTTCGCGACTTCGATCTTTTCGCCGAGTTCGAGAAACGGCGTCGCCTCGGGGCGGGCGAGCTTTTCCTGGACGAATTCAGGGCGCAGGTTAGTCGCCACGCGCGTCGATTGCACCGTGACCGGTTTCTCGCCCGGCACGGACTCGCGGACGTCGTGAAGTTCCCAATATCCATCTACCAGCTTCGCGAGCCTGGCATCCTGACGCTTGACGATATTGCCGTTCTCGCCGAGGTGGATGAAGACGGCGTCCGAAAGCGTCAGACCCGAATCCAGCACGGCGCGCGCGCCGATGATGGTCTCGGCGCCATCGGTCTTCTGCCGCAACCAGGGCGCCGAGGACGCCGAAATCTCGTTCGAGTGGCCGGAGCGGAGTTCGCTCTCGATCACCTCTGTCCGCGCCACGCCGTGGGCCGCGATCGGATTGAGGACGAAGATCGTCAGCAGCCCGAACATCAGCGCGCCGATACAGGAGGGCAGCAGGAATTGCCATGCCGAGACACCGGCGGCACGGGCGATCACCAGTTCGTATTTCCTGTTCAGGGCAATCAGCGTGGCCATCGCCGAAAACAGCGCGACGAACGGCACCGTCTGCTGAAGGATCAGCGGAATGCGCAGGGCGGTCATTGCCAGCCCCAGTTCCAGGGAATAGCCGGGGAGCGATCCGAAGCGGTTGGCCTGCTCGGTGAAGTCGATGATGAAGATGAGAGCGGAGATTCCGGCGAAGAACCACAGGGTGATCACCACGTAGCGCCGGAAGAAGTACCGCCCGAGGGTCCAGCCGATCACGGTCTGCCCTCCATCGGCCGCAGCGGATTGAGCCTTCCGATCATGCGCCTGGACCATGCCCCCAGCGATGCGACGCGGTTGCCCAAAGTGTCGGCCCACGAAGCGGGGAGTTCTAGCAGGCGTCCGGTGACGACGAAGTAGAGGGCAAAGAGCGAATTTCCGAGAGGCACGGCATAGACGAGCGGTATGAAGGCGCGGCTGTCCTCCACCTTGTCGGCGAGAAAATATCCTTCCCACCGCACGAGCAATGCATAGGCGATTGCCGCGACCATCGGATGAATCCGGGCTTGCCTGTGCGATCGCACGTCGCCCGCGGCGGCGAGGGCGATCAGGGCGAACACGATGGAGTAGGTCCAGTCGGAAAGCCGCCGGTGCAGTTCCGCGACGTAGAGAAGCGGCACCTGCTGGTAGATGGTGTCGCCCGGATCGGGTTGGAGCAGGTATCCGAGGGTTCGGTCCTTCGGGTACAGGAAGACGCTGTCCGACTTGGCCTTGAACTCCGAGAGGTCGAATGCGTAGGACACGAACTTGATGACAGAGACGTCGCCTCCAGGCGTCTTGCGATGAACCTCGCCGTCGCGCATGAAAAGCACGCGGTCGTTGCCTTCGCTGTAGATCTCCCCGTTCTTGGCATAGAAGGCGAGGTCGACGTTCTTCGTGCGCGAATCCGCGACGAAGATGCCACCGAGACGTCCGTCCGGAAGGCGCTCCGAGACCTGGACGAAGAGGCCGTCCTGGATCTTGCGGAAGGACCCTTCCTCGATGACCGAGGCAAGGATGTCCGCATTGGCGTTGGCGACGATGTCGCGCACGCGCTGGCGTGCCGCGGGTTCTATGGCATTGTCGACGAAGAACGAGAGCGCGCTGGCAAGGAGCGCGAGAATGAGGACCGGCTTCACGATCGTCCATCGCGACGTCCCGGATGCCGAAATTACCGCGAGTTCGGAATCCTGGTTCATCGCCGCGAGCGTCTGCGTCACGCCGATGATCAGGGCGAACGGCGTCACGACGCCGACGACCGTGGGAAGCAGCAACGTCGCCACCTCGAAGAAGGTCATGGCCGTTTGGCCGCTGTCGGTCACGAGATTGATGCGGCTGAGCGCCTGCGTCGTCCACGCTATGCCGAGCGCGACCGCGAGAGCGCTGGCCGATACCTTCATCGCACGGGAGAAGATATATCGCTCGACGAGTTTCATTGGATGAATGCCAGCGCTCCTGTCCCTAGCCCTTCGCTCCGATGCGCCAGGCAGGCTATCCGTACGAGGCCGGCGTTACAACCGCTCGCTCTTTCGTCTGCGTTCAGAATTCTTTCGTCCCGACCGCATCCATGATGGGTCAGCAGGGCTAAAAAAGGGCAAAGAAGCAGGGTTAAGGCGCGGTTAAGCGATCGGGGAGGCAAATGCGATCACAATCAGGTTCACGAGGCCTTCCCCCTGATCTAGATATGTGTTCGATCTCCAATTCACCTCGAACAGAACCGGGATGACATGCATAAACCTCCTTCGATTGCTTTTGCGAAACTGACCGCCGCGCCGAAATCCGGCACCGTCGTTCTCCTCATGGCCGATGAAGGCGGTCTGGGCGGTGCCGTCAAATCGATCGACCCATCCGGAGCCGTGATGCGTGCGGCCGGCGCGGCGAAATTCACTGGCAAGATGGCCGCGCGCTTGGAAGTCTGGGCGCCCGAGGGAGCGCAGGCGGATCGGTTCTGCGTCGTCGGCGTCGGACAGGTCGAGAAGCTGGACGAGCAGGCGTGGATCAAGCTCGGCGGTGTTGCCTGCGCGATGGTCCAGAAGACCGATCAGGCGGCGCTCCTGCTGGATCTGCCGGGCGGGGCCCCCGACGGCGATGCGGCGGCGGCCTTCGCGCTCGGATTCCTGCTCCGCTCCTACGCCTTCGACAAGTACAAGACCAGGAAGAACGGCAAGGATAGGGACGAGGAGACCGAGAGTAAGGCGAAGATCGCCAAGCTGACGATCCACTGCGCCGATCCGTCGCGGACCAAGAAGGCCTTCGCGGACGTGGAAGCGGTGGCAGCGGGCGTCTGTCTCGCCCGCGATCTGGTCAACGAACCGGCGAACATCCTTGGTCCCGTCGAGTTCGCCGACCGGGCGAAGACACTCGAGGACCTTGGCGTCAAGGTCGAGATCCTCGCCGAGAAGGAGATGAAGAAGCTCGGTATGGGCGCGCTACTGGGCGTCGCGCAGGGGTCGCCTCGCGGTGCGCGGCTGGTGGTGATGCACTGGAACGGCGGCAAGGGGAAGGATCAGCCGATCGCCTTCGTCGGCAAGGGCGTGACCTTCGACACCGGCGGAAACTCGATGAAGCCTGCATCGGGCATGGAAGACATGAAGGGCGACATGGGCGGTGCCGCCGCCGTGACCGGCCTCATGCACGTCCTTGCCGCGCGCAAGGCCAAGGCGAACGTGATCGGGATCATCGGCCTTGTCGAAAATTCGGTCGACGGGCACGCGCAGCGTCCGGGCGACATCGTCACCTCGATGTCCGGCCAGACCATCGAAGTGCTCAACACCGATGCGGAAGGCCGCCTCGTGCTGGCGGATGCGCTCTGGTACTGCAACGACCGCTTCAAGCCGGGCTTCGTCGTCGACCTCGCCACGCTGACGGGTGCGATCATGGTCGCGCTCGGGCAGGGGCATGCCGGGCTGTTCTCCAACGACGACGGTCTCGCGCAGCGGCTATTTGCGGCGGGCCACGCGACCGGCGAGAAGGTGTGGCGCATGCCGCTGGGGCCGGAATACGACAAGCTGCTGGATTCGAAGAACGCCGACATGAAGAACATCGGCGGACGGTACGGCGGCGCCATTACCGCCGCACAGTTCCTGCAGCGCTTCGTGAAGGAGACGCCCTGGGCGCATCTCGACGTCGCGGGCACTGCGATGGGATCGCAGGCGAACGACATAAACCAGTCCTGGGGATCGGGCTTCGGCGTCCGTCTGCTCGACCGACTGGTCAGGGACCACTACGAGGCGTGACCGAAATCCTCTTCTATCACCTGACAGAATCGACGCTCGAGGATGCGCTTCCGCCGCTCCTCGAGCGCTCGCTGGCGCGCGACTGGCGGGCGGTCGTGCAGACCGGCAGCGAGGAGCGCCGGGACTCGCTCGACCAGCACTTGTGGACGTTTCGCGACGATTCCTTCGTCGCGCACGGCACCGATCGCGATCCGCATGCCGCGGAGCAGCCCGTTCTCCTCACGACCGGCAGCGGAAATCCCAACGCTGCTGATATCCGCTTCATCGTCGACGGCGCCCGTGCGCCGGCGCTCGACGATTATCAGCGCGCCGTCTTCATGTTCGATGGACATGACGAAGCGCAGGTCGCGCTGGCGCGCGACGACTGGCGTGCCGTGCGATCCGCCGGGCACCAGGCAACGTATTGGCAGCAGACGCCGGATCGCCGGTGGCAGCGGAAGGCGTAGAGCTCTCCCGGACGGAACTCAAAGGGCCGCCGCGCGGCCATTTCTGGACATCGCCTCGGGTGCGTGCCAAATCGCTCGTCGACGCGATGGCCGCAAGAACGGACTGCCAAGCATGCGCTTCTTCTTCCTGATCATCCTTCTTGCCGGCCTCGCACTGGGGGTCGGCTATCCCTGGGCGGTCAGGAACGTCAGCGGATACGAGATCGGCATCTTCCCGGTGTTCGGGCAGGGCAGCGGCTTCACCCCGGCCGAAGTCGCCCTCGCGCCCTCCGAGGCGCCGGTGAGCGTCGCGGTGGAGATGCAGACCTCGACGCCGTTCACGACGGAGGAGGGAACGGCGGTCCTGACGATAACCGCGATCACGGACGGGCGGACCGTCCTCGTCGCCCCGGTTTCCTTCGAGAACGCCGCGTCGAAGTCCGCGAGCCCTCAGGGCGGCATTGTCTACCGCGCCGACGTGGCCACCATCGATCCGGTCGACGGCGACGAGAACTACGTCTTCACCGTTGAACGGGCGGACGTCGAAGAGCTTCCGCTCGTCCGCGTCAGCCTGATCCTGAACGCGGGAGCTTTCGACCTCGACGCACGTGCCGTTCCCATCGGCTACATTCTCATCCTCGTCGGCCTTGTCGGATTCGTGGCGATGTTCCGCCGCCGGCGCATCCTCAACCGCAAGGTGGCGGCCGAGCAGCCGAAGTGGGGCAGGGGAGCGGAGACCGACAAAGAGAAGGGGAAGGAAAAGGAGCAGGAGTAGTAGGCACATGCGTGCCTGCGGTCCCCCGGCACCTCAGATCTCGGAAAAGTCGCCGGACCGCCCCTTGCCGGATGCGAACCGCGCGGCGCCCTTGCTGCCCTCCGCCCGAAAGGTTTCGGCGCTCTTCCATTCGTTGGCCAGCGCATGCGGAACGTCGAGCGACCACTGCTCGATGGCCGACCTTCGATCGGCGCGCATGCAGGACTGCGGAAAGCGGCTGATCTGCTCGGCGAGTTCGAGTGCTGCCTCCAGCGCGGCGCCTTCGTCGCAGAGCCGGTTGGCGAGGCCGATGGCGAGGCACTCCTCGGCCTCGACCTGCCTTCCGGTGAGAATCAGATCCATGGCGCGACCGTGCCCGACGATGCGCGGAAGCCTGACCGTGCCGCCGTCGATCAGCGGCACGCCCCAGCGGCGGCAGTAGACGCCCATGTAGGCCGAACGCTCGATTATCCGCATGTCGCACCAGAGCGCCAGTTCCATGCCGCCCGCGACGGCCGGTCCGGAGACGGCGGCGATAACGGGCTTGGAAAGCGACAGCCGGGTCGGCCCCATCGGTCCCTTCCGCGGCTGGTCGCCATGTCCGTCGAAGCTCGCGTCGAGATCGTGCTCGGCATACCAGGTCTCGTCCATTCCGCCCGCCGCGCGTTTCAGGTCGAAGCCGGCGCAGAAGGCGCCCGGGATGCCGGCGAGGATGGCCACCTTGAGCGCGGGGTCGCGATCGAATGCCACGAACTCGGCGAACAGCTGTGTCGCCATTTCCGGATCGACGGCGTTGCGCGCCTCGGGCCGGTCGATCGTGACGACCCTGATCTCGCCATGCGTTGCGGCCCTGATGCTCATTCGGCGATCCCCTCCTCGTATTCGGCGGAGAGCTGCAGCCAGGTCTCCTCGTGCCGCGCCAGCGCGGCCGCGAGTTCCGAGCGCTCCCTGGCGAGCCTCGTCGCCCTCTTGGGATCTTTCTCGTAGAGCGCCGGGTTTGCAAGCTCGTCCTCCACGCCGTCGAGCTTCTTGCGCGTGCGATCGATCAACCCCTCCGTGGCGCGGACCTGCTTGGCGACCGGCTCCATCGCCGCGCGGCGGGCGGCGGCCTCCCGGCGCTTGTCCGCCTTTGAGGCCTTGTCCGTTTCGCGCTTCTCGCGCCTGTCCGCCGCCCCGCCGGTGATCTGGCTGCGATAGTCGGAGAGGTCGCCCTCGTAGGGCGCCACCGTGCCGTCCTTAACCAGCCACAGCCGGTCGGCCGTCGCCTCGATCAGGTGCCGGTCGTGCGAGATCAGGATGACCGCACCGGGGTAATCGTTGAGCGCATGGATGAGGGATTCGCGGCTGTCGATGTCGAGATGGTTGGTCGGCTCGTCGAGGATGAAAAGATTCGGACCTTCGAACGAGGCCAGCCCCATCAGCAGCCGCGCCTTCTCGCCGCCCGAAAGGTCCTTCGCCGCGGTCGTCATCTTTTCGGTCGCGAGCCCCATCTGCGCGACGCGGGCGCGCACCTTGGATTCCGGCGCGTCCGGCATCAGGCGCCGCACGTGCTCGATGGCGTTTTCATCCGGGCGCAGGTCGTCGAGCTGGTGCTGCGCGAACATCGCCACCTTCAGCTGCGGCGCGATGGTGATGCCGCCGGTGTCGAGCTGCAGCCGGCTGGCAATCAGCTTTGCGAAGGTGGACTTGCCGTTGCCGTTGGCGCCGAGCAGAGCGATCCTGTCGTCCTCATCGATGCGCAGCGTCAGGTTCTTGAGGATCGGCTTGCCGGGCTCGTACCCGACTGCGCCATTCTGGATGGCGACGATCGGGGAGGCTACGCTCTTAACCGGCTCGGGAAAGGAGAACGGCCGCACAGTCTCGTCGCTCCACGCGGCGATCGGCTTCATCTTCTCAAGCGCTTTGATGCGCGACTGCGCCTGGCGGGCCTTGGAAGCCTTGGCACGGAACCGGTCGACGAAGGATTTTAGGTGCTTGCGCTGCGCGTCCTGCTTGACGCGCGCCTTCTCCTGCAGCTCGATCTGTTCGGCGCGCTGGCGCTCGAACTGGTCGTAGCCGCCGCGCCAGAAGGTGAGCTTTTTCTGGTCGAGATGGACGATCGAGGTGACCGCCCGGTTGAGCAGGTCGCGGTCGTGGCTGATCAGGAGCACGGTGTGCGGATAGCGCGAGACATAGTTTTCCAGCCAGAGCGTGCCTTCGAGATCGAGATAGTTGGTCGGCTCGTCCAGGAGCAGCAGGTCCGGCTCGGAAAACAGTACGGCTGCGAGCGCCACGCGCATGCGCCAGCCGCCGGAGAAAGATGATGCTGGCCGCTTCTGCGCGTCCTCGTCGAAGCCGAGGCCGGCCAGGATGGTGGCGGCGCGCGCTTCCGCCGAATGCGCGTCGATGTCGGCGAGCCGGATGTGGATTTCCGCAATACGGTTTGCGTCGGTGGTCGTCTTCTCCTCTTCCAGGAGTTCGGCGCGCTCCTTGTCCGCCTTCAGCACGATCTCGATCAGCGGCTCCTCGGTGCCTGGCGCTTCCTGCGCCACCTGGCCGATGCGGGCGTTCTTCGGCAGAGAAATCGTGCCGGTCTCGGTGGCGAGTTCACCGGTGATGGCGCGGAAGAGCGTCGTCTTGCCCGTGCCGTTGCGGCCGACGAGGCCGGCCTTCGCGCCCGCCGGCAGCGACAGCGAGGCATGGTCGATGAGAAGGCGCCCGGCGATGCGCAAGGAGATGTCGGAAAGCGTGATCATGGCCGGCGCTTAATGACGGAGCAGGGCGGCGGACGCAAGGGCGGCGTTGGCAGCGTCGTCTTGGAGGTGTATGAATGCAAGCTCGATACACATCGAGGAATCCATGCGCACCAACATCGACATCGACGATGAACTGATGGCCGAGGCGATGCGGCTCTCGGGCAAGAAGACCAAGAAGGAGACGGTCGAGGAAGCGCTCGCCATGTTGGTGCGGTCGCGTCGCGGAGCGGAGGCTCTGCGCGCGTTGCGCGGCAAGGTTGAATGGGAGGGTGATCTCGACGCGATGCGCCGCGACAAATGATCCTCGTCGATACATCCGTCTGGATCGAGTACCTGACCAAGCCGTATTCGGAAGCGTCGCAGCGCCTGGACGATCTGTTTGGACAGCACGAGATCGTCCTTGGCGATCTCGTCATGACCGAAGTCCTCCAGGGAACCCGCGAAGGTCGAGAACTGCGGATGGTCGAGGCGGCTATCGCAACGTTCCGCATCGTTACCCTTTGCGGAGCGGCGCTCGCTCCGAAAGCCGCCTCCAACTACCGATACCTTCGACGTCGCGGCGTCACGGTACGTGGCACGATAGACGTCATCATCGCCACCTGGTGTATAGAGAACCGCGCCGAACTGCTCCACAACGACCGTGATTTCGATCCAATCGAGAGGGAACTCGGGCTTTCGGTTCTGCGGTGATCGACCGCGTGAACGCAGCCGGGTCACCATCCTCACGCGAACTGCCGCCCTTCCTCCGTCCGCTGGAAATAGATCATGTCCAGGCTTGGAGGTTCGCGGCCGAGCAGGGACAGGATCGTGTGCGCCTGGCCGCGGTGATGGGTCTGGTGGTTGAAGAAGTGGGTCAGGGCCGGCGCCAGCCGCTGGCTAACGGTGCGCATGTCGGTGACGGTGATGTAGGAGAATCGACCGGCGAATGCCTTCTCTTCGAGGCCTTCGATCCAGCTAGATATCCTCTCGTCCTCCGCCTCGCGCGCGATCCGCAGCGGGTCGAGATTGGGATGGATGATGGCGTCGAGCGACCTCGGCGCTTCGCCATGCGCGGTGAAGCGCTTCATCCAGATGCGGTCGGCGACCAGGATGTGGTTGAGCGTGCCCATCATCGACCTGAAGAACGCGCCGACGTCCTGCGCGAACTCGGCATCCGTTAAGTCGACCGCGGCATCGTAAAGCCGGCCGTTGGCCCAACGGTTATAGGCGGCGAGCATCTGGAAATGGTGCTTCATCCCTCTTTTCTTTCGGCTCGGGAAGGGTTCAACTGACGCTCCCATTAACACCTGCCGGGGAGCCGATCCAATGGCCATTCTGCTGTATGAACTCGTCGGCGCCGACGCGGCGCGACCGTTCAGCCCGCACTGCTGGAAGATCTCGATGGCGCTGGCCCACAAGGGGCTGGAATACAAGTCCATGCCTGCTCCCTTCACGGCCATTCCCAGGGTCGAAGAGGGTGCGACCAAGACCGTTCCGCTGATCAGGGACGGCGACCGGCTGGTCTCGGATTCCTTCGATATCGCTCTCTATCTGGAGGAGACCTATCCGGACCGGCCGACGCTCTTTGGCGGCGACGGCGGGAAGGCCATGGCGCGCTTCGTGGAACGCTGGTCGCAACTCACCATCCACTCCTATCTCGGGGCGGCCGTGCTGATGGACATCCACGACTGCCTCGATGCCGAGGACAAGGCACATTTCCGGCGCACGCGCGAACAGCGGTTCGGCCGGCCGATCGAGGAGGTGCCGGCCGGACGCGAGGAGAAACTGGCGGCGTTCCGGGCCTCCCTCGAGCCGCTGCGCAGCACGCTCTCTGTACAGCCCTTCATCGGCGGGCAGTCTCCGCTGTTTTGCGACTACATCGTCTTCGGCGCCTTCCAGTGGGCGCGCATCGTCTCGTCCTACCAGCCGCTCGCTGACGACGATCCGGTTCGCGACTGGTTCGAGCGGTGCCTGCATCTGCACGACGGTCTCGGCGCGAAAGTCTCCGCTGCGGCCTGACGCCGCCGTTCCGGCGACGGGCTTCCCCGCCATCTTGTCCCCTTGGCATCGCGGGGGGCGGCCTGTATAGAGCCGCCACTTCCCCAATCCGACTGCAGAAGGAACTGACGATGGCGATCGAACGCACCTTTTCGATGATCAAGCCCGATGCCACCCGGCGCAATCTCACCGGCGCGATCACCAAGATGCTGGAGGATGCGGGCCTGCGCGTCGTCGCGTCCAAGCGCGTGTGGATGAGCCTGCGCGAGGCGGAAGGCTTCTATGCCGTTCACAAGGAGCGGCCGTTCTTCCAGGAACTGACCGAATTCATGTCCTCCGGACCCGCTATCGTCCAGGTGCTCGAGGGCGAGAACGCGATTGCGAAGAACCGCGAAGTAATGGGCGCCACCAACCCAGCGAATGCCGCCGAGGGCACGATCCGCAAGGCCCACGCCCTGTCGATCGGCGAAAACTCCGTCCATGGTTCGGACGCGCCCGAGACCGCCGCTCAGGAGATCAAGTACTGGTTTTCCGACATCGAGATCGTCGGCTGACCATCTGTCTTACGGAATTTCCAGTCGAAGGCCGGCCGCTCGCGCCGGCCTTTTTCATGGCAAGACTAGGCGATAAGCTGGTCGAGATGTTCGGGCCCCTGCGTGCCGCTTATCGCGGACAGGATCATCGTCTCGAATTCGGTTGCGGGCAGCGCGGCGCTGTAGAGGAAACCCTGGAAACAGTCGCAGCCGAAGGCGTGCAGGAAGGCTTCCTGGTTCTTCGTCTCGACATGTTCGGCGACCACTTCCAGGTGGAGCGTGTTCGCCATGGCGAGGATGGTGCGGACCAGCGCGCGGTCGCTCTCCGAATTCTCGATGTCGGTGACGAAGCCTCCATCGATCTTCACCTCGTCGAACGGGAGCTTCTTGAGGCGGGCAAGCGAGGAGAAGCCGCTGCCGAAATCATCGAGCGAGAAGCGGATCCCCATCTCCTTCAGCGCTCGCATCCGGCTCGCGATCGCGGCATTGTCGGTGACGGTTACGCTTTCGGCGAACTCGATGGTGAGGAGAGAGGCGTCGATGTTGCTGGCGGCCACGAGATCCTCGACGAAGCGGACGACACCGCTGGTGCCGAAAGTCTTCACGCTCACGTTCACCGCCAGCCGAAGCTGCGACGTCTCCGGGCGTTCGGACCACTCCGCCAGTTTGCGGATGGCCGTCTTCAGGACGAACCGGCACAGGCTGCCGATCAGGCCCGACTGTTCGGCGAGCGGTATGATCCGCAGCGGCGACACCGGCCCGAGCACGGGATGGTTCCAGCGCAGGAGCGCCTCGGCGCCGACGATCTTGCCGGTTCTGTCGATCTGCGGCTGATAGTGGAGTTCGAGGGTTTCGTCCGCGATGGCCTTGCGCAGGTCGCCGACGAGGACGTAGCGCTCGTTCTCACACTCCATCAGGGACGGGTCGAAGAGCGCGGCCGAGTCGCGCCCGGTGCTCTTCGCCTGGTACATGGCGATGTCGGCCCGCTTCAGGATCTCGTCCACCCTGCGCTCAGTCCCGTCGAACACCACCACGCCGATGCTTGCCGAGGAGGAATGGCGGATCTCGCCGAGTTCGAACGGTCGTCGCAGCGCCGCCAGCATGTCGTTCGCTGCTCCGGCCGCCATCGCTTCCGCGGCGGGCTGGTCGCCGGCAACGTCTTCGATCATGAGGATGAATTCGTCGCCGCCCATGCGCGCGATGGTGTCGGTGTCGCGCACGCAGCCCTTGAGCCTTTCTGCGATCTCCCGCAAATACGCGTCTCCGACGTCGTGGCCCTGCGTGTCGTTGAGGATCTTGAAGTTGTCGAGATCGATGAAGAACAGCAGGCTCTTGCGGCCGTTGCGGCCGCATTCTCCGACCGCGGCCGAGATGCGTTCGACCAAGAACCTGCGATTCGGAAGCTGCGTGAGCGGGTCGAAATAGGCGAGTTTCTCGATCTCCAGGGCCTGGCGCTTCCGCAGGGAGATGTCGGAGACATATCCGTACCAGGTGGTGCACCCTTCGCCGGCTTCCGGCTGGGCGCACATGCGCAGCCATTTTTCCTGCCCATCCGCGGTGCGGATGCGGAACTCGTGGTCGATCGGCGTCAGGCCGAGGTTGGAGTTGCGGAACGCGTCCACGTAGGCTTCGCGATCCTCGGGATGAACGAAGGAATGGAACAGCGAGGCGTCGTCGTAGTGCCGCCGCAGCGGTATGCCTGCGATGCGGTGGAAACCTTCGCTCAGGTAATCGATCTTCGACACGCCGCCCGAATTCGCCGTCAGCTGGAACAGGCCGCCGGGCAGGTGGCTGGTCAGCTTTCTGAACTTCTCCTCGAGCTTCAGCCGCGCAATCGTCTCGGTAATCTCCCGCACCGACCCTTCATAGTGGAGCGGCTTGCCGGTCTTCTTGTCGTACACGATGCGGGCGGATTCGGTGATCCAGATCCGCTCTCGCGTCTTGTGCCTGAATATCTCCGAAACGAAGTCCTCGACATAACCGTTCTGGTGGAGGATTTCGCGGAACTGATCCCGGCGGGTCGGATCAACGTACCATTCTGCCGCGATGTCGCTCACCGAGGCGAGCATCTCTTCTTCTTCTTCGTAGCCGTTCAACTTCACCAGGGCGCGGTTGGCGCTGATCTGGCTGCCGTCGATCGACGAACGGTATACGCCCTCGGACAGATGTTCGATGAGTTCGCGGGTGTTGTCGTTCTCATCCATGGCTTTGCGGTAGAGCCGCCGGTAGCGCCAGGCGAATGCACCCGACAGGGCGACCGTCAAGACAGACAGCAGGATCGAGCGATTGTCACCGCTTGAGAAGGCTGCAATCCCATCGACCAGCCAGTCCATTTCCGCTGCCGTTGCCGTTCCGACCAGAAGCAATCGTACGGCGGCCCCCTTGAGAAAACTCTAATACAGGCGAGCAATCCGAAAGATGATTAACCTTAGGTAACCTCCCGACGTTATTCGGATTTCCACCGCGAGGCGGCTGCTTCATCCGCATCGCGTGCATCGACCCACCCCCCTTGCGTTCCGTCGCGGCGGTGTTCCTTCTTCCAGAAGGGGGCGCGGGTCTTGAGGAAGTCCATCAGGAAGGAGGCGGCCTCGAACGCCGCCTGCCGGTGCGCCGAGGCCGCGACCACGAGCACAATGTTTTCGCCCGGCGCGATCCTGCCATGGCGGTGGATGGCGGTGAGGCCGGTCAGGGGCCATCGTTCGGCGGCCTGGCGGGCAATGCGCATGATTTCCGCTTCCGCCATGCCGGGATAATGCTCCAGTTCCAGCGCGGCGAGCGCGCCTGCGTCATCGCGGCAGATGCCGGAAAAGGTGACCACGGCCCCCACGTCGCTGCGGTCGCGCGAGAGCGCGGCTACCTCGGCGGCGAGGTCGAAATCCTCCGCCTGTATGCGGACCACCGGTGTCACGGATGCGTCCGGCACGTCATCCTCCGGTCATGGGCGGGAACAGGGCTATCTCGGAGGCGCCGGCGATCGTCTCGCGATGGTCGACATGTTCCTGGTCGATCGCGACGCGGATCACTTCGGGGTGCTGCAGGGCGTGTTCGTAGCCTTCGCCGCGCGCCTTCAGCCATCGCAGCAAGTCCGCCACCGTCGCCACGTCCGGCGGCAGGGCCACCTCTTCCTCCGAACGGCCGATGCGTTCACGCACCCAGGCGAAGTAGATCAGTTTCATCAGCTTGCCGTCATTCGTCGATGATGTGTCTGAGGCCGGCGCGGAAATAGTCGTAGCCCGTATAGAGCGTCACCAGCGCCGAAACCCACAGCAGCGTGATGCCGATCTCGGTCGTATAGGGCAGAACCTTGTCTCCCGCGGGGCCGGCGAGCAGAAATCCGATCGCGACCAGCTGAAGGGTCGTCTTCCACTTGGCGAGCCGGGTCACCGGCACGCTCACCTTCAGTTCGGCGAGGTATTCGCGCAGGCCGGACACCAGCACCTCGCGGCACAGGATGATGATCGCGGCCCACAGCGACCATTTGTCGATCGTGCGATCATACGCAAGCAGCAGCAGCACGGCCGCGACCAGGAGCTTGTCGGCGATCGGGTCCAGCATCTTGCCGATGTTCGAGGTCTGCGCCCAGATCCGCGCGATGTAGCCGTCGAAATAGTCGGTGATGCTCGCCACGGCGAAGATGGCGAAGGCGGACCAGCGCCAGAAGTCCGTCGGCCGCGCGCGCCCCTCGAGATAGAAGCAGAACAGCACCAGCGGTACCGCCAGGATGCGCGCATAGGTCAGGAGATTGGGCAGGTTGAATGCGCGTCTAGCCATGGATGTCCGGACCGAAAGTGAGCGCTACACAAACCAGATGGAGTGGGCCGGGGTCAACCGCAACCGGACCGCCGATTCTTGGGCCACGGACCGATCAGCCGTTTTCGTGGAAATGCTCGTAGATCTGCCGGGCGATGCCGGCCGAGATCCCCTCGACCGTCATCAGGTCTTCGACGCCGGCTTTTCCCACCGCCTTCGCGGTGCCGAAGTGGTGCAGCAACGCTCGCTTGCGCGACGGGCCGATGCCCTCGATCTCGTCGAGCGGACTGCGCACCATCTCCTTCTTGCGCCGCGCCCGGTGCGAGCCGATCGCGAAGCGGTGCGCTTCGTCGCGCAGGCGCTGGATGAAGTAAAGCACCGGATCGCGTGGCGGCAGCATGAACGGCTCGCGCCCGGCGACGAAGAAGCGTTCGCGACCGGCGTCGCGGTCCACACCCTTGGCGACGCCGACCGCCGTCACGCGGTCCTCAATGCCGAGTTCGGACAGGATCTTGCGGACGGCAGACATCTGCCCCGCGCCGCCGTCGATCAGGATGAGATCGGGCCAGGCGGGGAAGGCGCTATTGTCGTCCTCGCTTTCGCCGTCCGCGGCGCTCCCGCCCACCGTCGCGCCAGGCGCCTCGCTGTGTTCTTTCAGGAGCCGCGAGAAGCGCCGCTCCATCACCTCGCGCATCATGCCGAAATCGTCGCCGGGGGTGATGTCGGTCGAGCGGATGTTGAACTTCCGGTACTGGTTCTTCACGAAACCTTCCGGACCCGCGACGATCATCGCACCGACCGCGTTCGTGCCCATGATGTGGGAATTGTCGTAGACTTCGACGCGCCGGGGCGGCCGCTGCAGGCCGAAGGCATCGACCAGTCCGGCCAGCAGCCGCGCCTGGGAGGAGGTCTCGGCCATCCGGCGGCCCAGCGCCTCGCGGGCGTTCTGCAGCGCGTGGTCGACCAGCCCCTTCTTCTCGCCCCGCCGGGGAACCGAGATCGTGACCTTGCGGCCAGCCTTCGTGGCGAGCGCCTGCGTGAGCAGTTCCTGCTCCTCGACGACGTGCGACAGCAGGATCTGACGCGGGCACGGCTTGTCGTCGTAGAACTGGGCGAGGAAGGCGCCGAGCACCTCGGCGGATTCCAGCGAGGGATCGGCCTTGGGGAAGTAGGCGCGGTTGCCCCAGTTCTGACCGGTGCGGAAGAAGAAGACCTCGATGCAGCTCTGTCCGCCTTCCTGGTGGATCGCGACGACGTCGGCCTCCTCGACCGACTGCGGATTGATGCCCTGATGGCTCTGGACGTGGCTCAGCGCCGAGAGCCGGTCGCGGAACACCGCTGCGCGTTCGAAATCGAGCGCCTCGGATGCCTCCTGCATGGCGCCGGAGATTTCGGCCTTCACCTTCTGGCTGCGGCCCGACAGGAAGTCCTTGGCCTCGTTGACGAGTTCGGCGTAGTCGGCCTCGCCGATCTCGCCGGTGCAGGGACCGGAGCAGCGCTTGATCTGGTAGAGCAGGCAGGGCCGGGTGCGGCTCTCGTAGACCGAATCGGTGCAGCTCCTGAGCAGGAACGCCCGCTGCAGCGCGTTGATGGTGCGGCCGACCGCGCCGGCGGAGGCGAAGGGGCCGAAATACTCGCCCTTGCGCGAGCGCGCGCCGCGGTGCTTGAAGATGCCGGGGGCGGGATGATCGCCCGTCATGAGGATGTAGGGAAACGACTTGTCGTCCCGAAGCAGGACGTTGAAGCGCGGCCGCAAGCGCTTGATCAGATTCGCTTCCAGCAGGAGCGCCTCGATCTCGGTGCGGGTGACGACGAACTCCATCGAGACCGTCTCTCGCACCATGCGTCCGATCCGGTTGGTGTGGAACCGGCCCTGCGCGTAGGTGGACACGCGCTTCTTCAGGCTGCGCGCCTTGCCGACGTAAAGGACGTCACCCGTCGCGTTCATCATGCGATAGACGCCGGGCGCGTTGGGCAGGCGCTTGACGAAATGCGCGATGACGTCGGTTCCGCTCTTGCCCGCCGCATCGATCGAGGCCGAATCCCACTCGACCGCCGGCACCTCGGATGCCGCCGCCGTTGTCTCGAACGCCTCGGCTTCGTTCTCCTCGTCGCCTTCCGGATCGTCGTTGTCGGCACCCGGCAGGAAGCCGGCGATGTCGTCTCCATCGGTCTGGGGACGTTCCTTGCGGCCGGCGGGAAGCCGGCGATGCTCTGTCTTGGTCGGGCTCATTCGCGCATGCCTGTCACATCGGGCGTCTGCCAGGCAAGATGCTGGCCACCGTCGAGAGCGATCATCTGTCCGGTGATCGACGGCGTTCCCCAGAGATATCGTATGGTGGCACCGAATTCCGTCAGCATTGGGCCACTTTTCAGGAGAAGTCCCTTCCTCTGCTCCTCGAAATCGGACTCCCCCTGGCGCTCGTTCCTCAACGTCGGGCCGGGTCCGATCGCATTGACGCGGATGCGGGGCGCGAAGGCCTGCGCCATGGTCTGCGTGGCGGTCCAGAGCGCCGATTTGGACAAGGTGTAGGAGAAGAATTGCGGTGTCAGCTTCCAGACGCGCTGATCGACGATGTTGACGACCAGTCCCGCGTCGCCGTCCGGCAGACGCTGCGCCATGTCGGATGAAAGCCGGACCGGGGCCTCCAGATGGACGGCGAAGTGACGGTCCCAGGTGCTCCAGTCCGGCGATTGCGCTTCGTCCTTCTCGAATGCCGACGCGTTGTTGACCAGAAGACGGACGGGCCCGAGAGCGGCTTCCGCAGCACGAATCACCCCGGCCACCTCGCTGCGGTTCGTGAGATCGGCGCGGACGATCGCCGCCCGTCCGCCACCATCTGCGATCGAAGCGAGAAGGGGCTCGGCTTCCGCGCAGGAGCGGTTGCAGTGGATCGCCACCGCAAATCCGTTCGCGGCAAGGTCGGCCGCGATTGCCGCGCCGATGCGCTTTGCCGCGCCGGTGACCAGCGCAACCGCCTTTTCCGCCATGATTTCCACCCGCTTCGTTAGTGTTCCATTCATATATGCGGCCAAATCGGGAAAGGAAGCGGTATACCCCCCGTGTTCGCGGCAGGCGATCATCAGAACAGCTTCTCGGTCGCGGGACCCGACTTCGAGCAAATACTTCGATTTTTCATAAACTTGTCAGTGTCAGGCGATCCCCGCTCATGCCGGTTCGGCTCGCCGCGAAGCGCCCCTGTTGCACGAATGACACGTCATCTTTCCGCCATTTCGCCGCCAGCCGATGACCCCTTTTGTCCTTCGGTTCAGCCGCATTTGTCACCGACATTCGGAACACGCCCGGCCCGAGACCATTCCTCCCAGCGGGTCGGGGCGCGTTTCAGAGTAGGAGACCAGAGCGTCTCCGCAAAGTACGGCTAAGGAGCTATAACAATGTCAAACAAGATTCTCTCCGCCAGGAATGTTGCCGCCGCCTTCGGGTTCGCGGCATTCATGGGCGCCATGCCTGCCTTCGCGGCTGACGTCATCGGCGAAGAGCCGCCGGCACCGGCGCCGATCCAGTACGACCAGGTTCCCGTGGCCTCGTGGGCTGGCGGATATGCCGGTCTGCAGGGCGGCTACAACTTCAGCGGCGAAGACGAGGTTCCCGGCAACTCGATCGATACCGACGGGTTCAACGGCGGCGTCTTCGGCGGCTGGAACGGCCAGAGCGGCATGTTCGTCTACGGTCTCGAAGCCGACATCGGGTACGATGGCACCGACGGAACCAATGCTGGCATCACCACCGAGCACGGCATCAACGGTTCGCTGCGCGCCCGCATGGGCGTTGCGGCCACCGACAACATCCTCGTCTACGGTACGGGTGGCGGCGCGGCCGCGAACGTCGAAGTGTCGGACGGCCTTACCTCCGACAAGAATACGATGCTCGGCTGGACGGCTGGTGTCGGCGCCGACGTCAAGGTGACCGAGAAGGTCTTCGTACGCGGTGAATACCGCTACACCGACCTCGGCAAGGAAGACTTCGCTCTGACCGGCGGCGCTACGGAAGTGGACTCGACGTCCAACAACTTCCTGCTCGGCCTCGGCTTCAAGTTCTGAGTCCAGCCGGTCAACACGACCGGCTTGCCTATAAAAGCATCGGAAGGCCGGACCTCACCAGGTCCGGCCTTCCGTGTCTCTGGTCCGATATTCGGCGCCGGATACTATTTCGGGAGGTATTCGAGCAGTTCGGGGAAGGTTTCGTCGAACCGCTTCATCCACCGCTTGAGCTTGGCCCTGCCACGCTGCCACTCCTCGCCGAAGCGAAGCGACAGATAACCGAGCACTGCCCGCAACGCGATGTGGCCCGCGTTGATCTTCTTGCTCAGGCGCGGCGCATTTGCATTCAAATGATCGAGCGCGCGCGTAACTTTCGCCCACTGCTTGTCGAGCCACGGCTGGTGGATCTTTTCCTCCGGCCGGAAGCGCCGTTCGTAGACATGGGCCAGCAGGCAATCCGCGATCCCGTCGGCGAGCGCCTCCAGCCGTTCGGCTTCGGCGCGCTTCAGGGCGTTGCGCGGGAAGAGCAGGTTGCCGGACATGCGGTTCAGTTGCTGCGTGATGGCCCGGCTGTCGAAAATCGCCGCGCCGTCCTCCGTCATAAGCACCGGGATCTTGCCCAGTGGATTGGCATCCATCAGCATCGCCGGTTCCGCGTTCGTGTCGACCGCGACCGATTCGAACGGGATTTTCGCATGGACTGCGGCCATGCGGACCTTGGCGCTGTAGGGCGATGCATTCGAAAAGAGGATGCGCGTCATGGGGATCCGCAGCGGTTGGAAATCGAGACTTGTGGGGCGAGGGAGGAAACGACGTCTACCGCGCCACGCGGCAGCGGCCGTCGTAGACGTTCCAGCGATCGAAACCGTCGACACATGCTTCCACGTTGGAGCCGACGCCGGCGAAGCCCATTCCTTCCTCGATGAAGTACCAGGCGGTGCGGTTCAAACCGTCAGACAGAAGGACCGTCGCTTCGCAGTAGGTGCGCGGGACCGGCCATTTCTCGGACGAATCGAGATAGCGCTGCAGCTGCACGTTGCGGAAATCGACGATCGCGACATCCGGAAGGTTCGGGACGTGCTGAACCTGATATCGGAATTTGTCCGAAACGCGCTTAAGCACCCATCCCTCGCTGCATATGCTGCCGTCCACGTAATAGCCGCTGGAAAGGTCGGCGCCGTTTGCCGGCTGGGAGATGGACAACGACCCGCCGGCTGCGAGCGCTGCCGATGTTGCCAATGCCGCGAGACGCTTCATGTGGACCTGCCGGATTCTGGGTACAAATTGTGTTTCGAGGGGCACTCTGCGGGCGGGACGGCAAACGGTCAAGACAGTTCGTTTGCCTTCCCGTTCCCGAAGGATAGAGTGAGCGACGCGGGCAGGGGGAACGGCCGATGCAAGAGGATGTCAGGGGCGTCGTCGAACGCCTGTTCAGGGCAGCCGAAGCGGCCGACATTCGCGCGGCGCTCGCGTGTTTTGCCGAGAACGGCGTGCTGATCGATCCGCACTATCCCAATCCCGAGATGCGCGGCCGGGCCGAGATCGAGAAGGGTCTGGTCTGGGGACTTTCGGTCATGAAACAGTTCGGCTTCCGGATCGCGCGGGTCTTCGAAGGCGCGGATGGCCGCAGCGCGGCATTCGAGGTCGACACGAATCACGTGCTGAAAGGCGGCCAGAAGCTCTCCTTCCCGCAGGTCTTCGTCGTCGACGTGAAGGACGGGCTGATCGTCAGTATGCGGGCCTACGAGCCCTACGGCCCGAACGGCATCGGCGGCTTCTTCCTCGGCCTGGAACGGCTGAAGCGGAGGGTCTTCCGTTAGTCGGCCTTCTCAGCCGTCGTTCGAAGGCACGGCCTCGCCCGCGATCTCTTCGACGTGCCAACTGCCGGAACCCCGTTCGCCGAGGCATCTGGCCAGCGCGGGCATGACGGTGCGCATCTCGTCGGCCAGCGGGAAGGGCGGATTGACGACCAGCATCCCGCAGCCGTCAAGTGTCGGTTCCGATGAAGGGCTTCGAATGAGGATCGAAAAATCGGTGATTCTTGGAATACCCGCCTCGCGCAGCGCATCGTGGAAGCCTTTGACCGCACCGATCTCCTTGATCGGATACCAGACCGCATAGATACCTCCCGGCCAGCGCCGGTGCGCCTTGCGGAGCCGCTCGACGATGCGGTCGAACTCGCCGGGTTCCTCGAAGGGCGGATCGATCAGCACGAGACCGCGCTTCTCCTTCGGCGGAAGCTGTGCTCCGAGCGCCAGCCAGCCATCCAGTTCGATGACCCGGACCTGGAAATCGCCGGCGAACCGCGCCTTCAGGAGCGAGGCATCCGCCGGATGGAGTTCGACGGCGGTCAGGCGGTCGCGCGAACGAAGCAGTTGGCGCACGAGTGTCGGCGAACCGGGATAGAGGCGGAGGCTGTCATCCGGATTGAGGACGCGCACGGCATCGAGGTAGGGTGCGAGCAGCTTTCGGGCTTCTTTGGGAAGCTCCGCGTCCATCAGGCGACCAACACCGCCTCGCCATTCGCCGGTCTTCTGTGCCTCCTCGGAGGAAAGGTCGTAGAGCCCCGTACCCGCATGGGTGTCGATCACCCGGAACGGCTTGTCCTTGCGCTTCAGGTACTCAATGATGCGCGCCAGCACGGCGTGCTTGACGACATCGGCGAAGTTTCCGGCGTGGTAGGCGTGGCGGTAGTTCATGGCTCGGCTTCACGTTTGGCCGCAATGCATCACCACGCGCGATCGATCCGATCAAACGAATTCGTCCGCGCGGCCTGTAACGGGCATTCGAAAGCGGCTAATGTCGCAGTATGAACCAGCACGCGCCCATCCGCATCGGCCATTCGGCCTGTCCGCATGACTGCCCCTCGACCTGCGCGCTCGACGTCGAGGTCCTCGGGCCGGATCGCATTGGCCGGGTGCACGGCGCGAAGGACAACAGCTACACCGCCGGCGTGATCTGCGCCAAGGTGGCACGCTACTCCGAACGCATCCATCATCCCGACCGGCTCCTGAAGCCGCTGGTGCGCGCTGGCGGCAAGGGGGAGGGAAGCTGGAAGGACGCGAGCTGGGAGGCCGCGCTGGACCTCGTGGCCGAAAAATTCCTCGCGGCCGAGGCGAAGCACGGCTCTGAGACGGTATGGCCCTACTACTACGCCGGCACGATGGGCCTCGTGCAGCGCGATTCGATCAACCGCCTGCGGCACGCGAAGAAATATTCCGGGTTCTTCGACACGATCTGCACCAACCTCGCCTGGACCGGTTACGTGATGGGCACCGGCAGGCTCGCCGGCCCCGATCCGCGCGAGATGGCGAAATCGGACTGCGTCGTGATCTGGGGCACCAACGCGGTCGCCACGCAGGTCAACGTGATGACGCATGCCGTGCGCGCCCGAAAGGAGCGCGGCGCCAAGATCGTCGTCATCGACATCTATGACAACGCGACGATGAAGCAGGCCGACATGGGCTTGATCCTCAAGCCCGGCACCGATGGCGCGCTCGCCTGCGCGGTCATGCACATCCTCTTCCGAGACGGGCTCGCCGACCGCGCGTATCTCGAAAAGTACACCGATGATCCCGCCGGGCTGGAACGGCACCTGCGAACCCGCACGCCCGAATGGGCTTCCGCCATCACGGGACTTCCGGTAGAGGAGATCGAGGCCTTCGCCCGGCTGGTCGGGACGACGAAGCGGACCTTCTTCCGTCTCGGCTACGGCTTCGCCCGTCAGCGCAACGGCGCTGTGAACATGCACGCTGCCCTGTCGATCGCCTCCGTCACCGGCTGCTGGCAATATGAGGGGGGCGGCGCCTTCCACTCCAACAGCGGCGTGCTGAAGCTCGATTCGTCCCTTGTCCAGGGTGGCGCGATGATGGACCCGTCGATCCGCCATCTCGACCAGTCGCAGATCGGCCGCGTCCTCACCGGAGACGCCGACGCACTGCAGGGCGGTCCGCCGGTGACCGCGCTGCTCGTCCAGAACACAAATCCCGCCAATGTCGCGCCGGAGCAGCGCCTGGTGAAGCGCGGCCTGCTACGCGACGATCTGTTCACCTGCGTCCACGAGCAGTTCATGACCGATACGGCGAAGCTCGCCGACGTAGTCCTGCCGGCCACAATGTTCCTGGAGCATGACGACATCTACAAGGGCGGCGGCAACCAGCATGTCACGCTCGGGCCCAAACTCGTCGACCCGCCGGAAGGGCCGCGTCAAAACCTCTTCGTCATCGAGGAACTGGCCAAGCGCCTCGGCGTCGCCGACCGACCCGGCTTCGGCATGAGTGCGCGTGAGCATATCGAAATCATGCTGGGCAGGCGCGACCTCGGCACGTTCGACACGTTCAGGGAAGAACGCTGGGCCGACCTGCAACCTGATTTCGAGACGGCGCACTACGTGTCGGGCTTCGGCCATCCGGACGGAAAGTTCCGGTTCAAGCCGCAATGGCAGGGCGGCATCGCGCCCAACAAGCCGCCGAAGTCGATGGGGCTGATGGGGCCGCACGAGAAGTTGCCCAAATATCCCGATCACGTCGATCTGATCGAAGTCGCGGACGAAGAACACCCGTTCCGCCTGGCGACTTCGCCGGCCCGCTCCTTCCTGAATTCGAGCTTCTCCGAGACGCCCGGCTCCGTCACGCGCGAGAAGCGCCCGGAGGTGATGATCCACCCTTCCGACGCGTTGGTGCTCGGCCTGGCAGACGGCGACCGCGTCGAACTCGGCAACAAGCGCGGCGAGATCGTCCTGCACGTCCGATTATTCGACGGCGTCCGTCGCGGTGTCGTCATCGCGGAAGGCATCTGGCCCAATTCCGCGCATGAGCGCGGGGAGGGGATCAACGTCCTGACCGGCGCTGACGCAGCGGCGCCCTACGGCGGCGCGGCGTTCCACGACAACCGGGTGTGGGTGCGGGCGGCAAACTGACCTAAGGCGTGAACCGGGCCAGGTGCTCCAGGTCCGTCTCCTGCCGGCGGAACATCTCTTCCGGCGAAGGCGAGTACAATCGCTGGTCGGGATCGCTTCCGCCCGGGCCTGCGAAGACCGTCCTGTCCCCTTCCAGCCGCACTTCGCCCCTTGCCACCATCGACAGCGCCATCGGGTAGAGCCGGTGTTCCGCCGTCAGCACGCGCTGCCCGAGAGTTTCGGCGTCGTCTTCGGGCAGCACCGCCACCGCCGCCTGCGCGATGATCGGGCCGTCGTCCGTCTTCTCGGTCACGAAATGAACGGAACAGCCGTGGATGCGCACTCCCATCTCGAGCGCACGCCGGTGCGTGTCGAGACCCGGGAAGGCGGGAAGCAGGGACGGATGAATGTTGATCATGCGGCCGGCCCACGCCGCCACAATGTCGGCGGTGAGGACGCGCATGTAGCCTGCAAGGCACACGATGTCGGGCGAGAACTCCGAAAGTGCCTCCGACACCGCCGCGTCGTGCTCAGAGCGGGTCTTGAAACCCTTCTGCGGGATGCAAACAGCATCGATCCCGCGCGCCCGGGCGGTCGCCAGCCCGAGAGCCGATGCGTTGTTGGACAGGACACCGACGATCTCGGCCGGATACTCAGGCGCCGATGCCGCCGCCAGCAGCGCCTCCATGTTGGTACCGCGGCCGGACAGGAGGACGGCGACCCTCTTCTTTGCGTTCACAGTTCGATGGCTCCGCGATAGATGACGCCGGCGTCGCGGCGGGGGCAGATGCGGCCGATCGGCGAGACCGTCTCGCCAGCCTGGTTGAGCACGGCCGCGACCTGCGCTGCCTGTCCGGCGGAGACCACGGCGATCATGCCGATGCCGCAGTTGAACGTCCTCAGCATCTCGAGATCGGCAATTCCGCCGGTCTTCTGCAGCCAGCCGAACACCGGCGGAGCGTCGATCGCCTCGAGATCGATTTCGGCGGACCAGTCGTCCGTCAGCACGCGCGGGATGTTGTCGGGGAAACCGCCGCCGGTGATATGCGCCAGCGCCTTGATGCCGTGGGTGCCGCGCACGGCGTGGAGCAATGGCTTCACGTAGATGCGGGTGGGCTCGAGCAGGGCGCGGGCAAGGCTCATGTCCGTGGCGAAGGGGGCCGGATCGTCCCATCCGAGACCGCTCTTCTCGACGATCTTGCGCACCAGTGAAAAGCCGTTGGAGTGCACGCCCGAGGAGGCCAGTCCGAGAATGACGTCCCCTTCCACGATGTCGTCGGTGGGCAGCAGCTGCCCGCGTTCGGCGGCGCCGACCGCGAACCCGGCGAGGTCGTAGTCGCCGGCTGCGTACATGCCCGGCATCTCGGCGGTCTCGCCGCCGATCAGCGCGCAGCCCGCCATGCGGCAGCCTTCGGCGATGCCGGCAACGATCGCGGCGCCTTGATCCGGGTCGAGCCTGCCGGTGGCGAAATAGTCGAGGAAGAAGAGGGGTTCGGCCCCTTGCACAACGAGGTCGTTTACGCACATGGCGACGAGGTCGATGCCCACGGTCTCGTGGATGCCCGATTCGATGGCGACGCGCAGCTTGGTGCCGACGCCGTCGTTGGCGGCGACCAGCACGGGGTCCGAGAACCCAGCCGCCTTGAGGTCGAACAGCCCGCCGAACCCGCCGATTTCGCCGTCGGCGCCCGGCCGGCGCGTCGCGCGCACCAGCGGCTTAATCTTCTCCACCATGGCGTTCCCGGCGTCGATATCCACGCCGGCGTCCGCATAGGTGAGCCCGTTCCTGCCGTCGCTCATTGACCCGTGCCTGTCGGTTGACGGTGTTCCTGCCCGGTCCATCGCATGAGAACGCCGGTGCTGCAAGAAGCGCGCCCGCATCGGGCGCGATCCCGTGGCGCAACTGGTGGATGGATTTCCCCACGCCGCTGGCTCCTTGAACGCGGCCACGCCAGCAGCCATCTTCAGCCCGTATCCACAGGCGTTTGCCGAGACCGAAACTTGACCGTCCCGAACTTCATCACGATCCTTCGCTTCCTGCTGGTGCCGGCCGTGGTGTTCGCGCTTCTGACCGGAGAAATGGGCTGGGCACTGACCGGCTTCCTCGTTGCCGGCGTATCCGACGGCGTGGACGGCTTCATCGCGCGCCACTTCAACCAGCGATCCGAACTCGGCGCCTATCTCGATCCAATGGCCGACAAACTCCTCTTGGTTTCGGTCTTCGTCGTGCTCGGCTACATGGGGGAACTGCCCCTGTGGCTCGTCATCGCGACCGTTTCCCGCGACGGGCTCATCGTCGGCGGGGTGCTGCTCTCGACCATCATGGGCAATCCGGTGGCGATGAAGCCGCTTCTCGTCTCGAAGGCAAACACGGCGGTCCAGATCGTGCTCGCGGCCCTGGTTCTCGGCCAGCTTTCCTTCGAGGCGGAGCCCGGCTTGTTTCGCCTCTCCCTTGTGGTGCTGTCAGGCATCTTGACCGCGGCTTCCGGCGCGGCCTATCTCGTCGCCTGGCTCAGGCACATGAACGGTGATGGCGAGAGCGAAACCTCCAGAGGCTGAACCCGACAGAGATGCGGCGGCGAACGCCTCGTTTCGGCGCCAGGTCATGTTCTGGCTGACGACGGGTGTGGTCTTCATCCTATTCCTGCTGGTCTTCAGCTCGATCCTGCTGCCTTTCGTGGCGGGCATGGTGCTGGCCTATTTCCTCGATCCGGTCGCCGACAAGCTCGAGAGCTTCGGCATGTCGCGGCTGGCGGCCACCATCACCATACTGATCGCATTCGTCGTTTCCTTCGTGCTGGCGCTGATGATCATCGTGCCCATCCTCGCCACGCAGCTCGCCGGCTTCGCGGCGAACCTGCCGGCCTACCTGGCGCAGCTCCAGTCGCTCGTGACGAACCTCGACCCGGCGTGGCTGGAGCGCACGATCGGAGTGAAGTCCGACAGCCTGCGCGAGGCGCTGAGCACGCTGATCACGCAGGGAGCGGGGTTCCTGACCGGGCTCTTCCAGTCGCTCTGGACCTCTGGCCTGGCCCTGATCAACATCGGCGGGCTGCTCGTGGTGACGCCGGTCGTGGCCTTCTACATGCTGCTCGACTGGGACCGCATGGTGGCGACCGTCGACAACTGGATCCCCCGCGAACATCTCGGCACGGTCCGTCGCCTGGCGACCGAGATCAACCTGTCGACCGCCGGCTTCCTGCGCGGGCAGGGCACGCTCTGCATCATCCTCGGCGTCCTCTATGCGGTGGCGCTGACGGCGGCGGGGCTGAACTTCGGGCTGCTGATCGGGCTGGTCGCGGGCCTGATCAGCTTCGTTCCATACATCGGCTCGCTGGTCGGTCTTGTCCTGTCGGTGGGCGTGGCCTTCGTGCAGTTCTGGCCCGACTGGATCATGGTCGCCATCGTGGCCGGCATCTTCTTCGCGGGCCAGTTCATCGAGGGCAACATCCTGCAGCCCAAGCTGGTCGGTCGCAGCGTCAACTTGCATCCGGTCTGGCTCATGTTCGCGCTCTTCGCCTTCGGATCGCTGTTCGGCTTCGTCGGCCTGCTGCTCGCCGTGCCGGCGGCCGCGGCTGTCGCGGTGCTGGTGCGCTTCGCTCTGTCGCGGTATCTGGAATCGCCGATGTATCGCGGGCACGATCCGGTCATCGTGCCCGTCCGGCGCCCGGATTGATGCCATGTCGGTGAAAGCAAAGGCGAACCCGCGGCAGTTGCCGCTCGACCTCGGGCACCATGCCGAGTTCTCGCGCGACAGCCTGGTGGTTTCCCCGGCCAACGCCAAGGCGGTGGCGGCGATCGACCGATGGCCCGACTGGCCCTCTCCGGTCGTCATCCTGGCGGGGCCGACCGGATCGGGCAAGACGCACCTGGGCGCGGTCTGGGCCGAGGCGGCCGACGCGCAGCGCATACCGCTTGAAGGGCTCGGCCTAGCCTGCCAGGTCGCGGAGGCGGGCCGCCCGGTCCTTATCGACGGCGTCGAGGCGCGAGGCTTTGACCAGACGGCGCTGTTTCATCTCATCAACTCGGTCCGTGCGGCGAATTCCTTCCTGTTGATGACGTCGCGCACTTTCCCGCTTGCCTGGGGCGTCTCGCTCCCCGATCTGGAATCCCGCCTGAAGGCTGCGACGGTCGTCGAGATCGGTGAACCGGACGACATGCTGCTCGCCGGCGTCATCACCAAGCTCTTCGCCGACCGCCAACTCGACGTGGAGGCCCATGTGGTGAGTTACCTCGTCTCGCGCATGGAGCGTTCGCTTTCCACCGCGGGCCGCGTGGTGGAGAAGCTCGATCGCGCCGCCCTCGAGCAGAAGTCCCGCATCACCCGCGGGCTGGCCGCGCAGGTGGTGACCGCGATGGACCAGGGCCAGGGCGAGTTCGAACTTTGAAGCGTGCCGGTGGACTGCAAAACAGTTGCGGCTCGCGGCCTTCCTGTGTATCCCACGCCTCCTAGGCGGACGTCGGAGTGTAGCGCAGTCTGGTAGCGCATCTGGTTTGGGACCAGAGGGTCGCAGGTTCGAATCCTGCCACTCCGACCAGCCGCCGCGCGCCGGGCTTCGGTCCGGGTGCGGACGCTCTTGCGAGCTAGCGAAAGGATCGACAATGTCAGCCCTCATCTACAGTCCAGCCAGAACCGCCATGCAGTCGGGCAAGGCCAAGACCGGCCGCTGGGTGCTGGAATTCGATCCCGAGCAGCCCAAGAAGATCGATCCGCTGATGGGCTACACGACCTCCGGCGACATGAAGAGCCAGATCCGCCTGGTCTTCGACACGAGGGAAGAAGCCGTCGCCTACGCGAGGAAGCAGGGACTCGCCTTCAGGGTCCAGGAGCCGAAGGAGATCAAGCGCCGCCAGATTTCCTATTCGGACAATTTCCGCTATGACCGCAAGATACCCTGGACGCACTGAGCGCCCCTCACGAACACCTGTCCGGCGCCGCGCCGGACCGCCGGTCCCGTAGCTCAGCTGGATAGAGCACCGGCCTTCTAAGCCGATGGTCGCAGGTTCGAATCCTGCCGGGATCGCCAAAAAAGCTACGAAAATTAAATATTATGGTGCACAGGCTTGGGTAGCGGGGCGGTAACCGCAGTGGAATACATGATCTCCCTATTTTCTTGCCCTAGTACCTCATTTTCTATTGATAATCCAAACAACCAAACGCAAGACAGGTCGGTACGAACGGCCTCTGGAACAATGAAGCGAAGGCCGATCATTTCCGTCCACGTACCGAAATGCGCCGGCATATCGTTCCGGGGATGGCTGGAGGGCGTCTTCGGGGAGGCGCATGTCCTACGGGACTACCGGGACCGGCCATTGGATCCCATATCGGAGATGAACATTCGGGAGGCTGAGTTTCTCGCACGTCATTCAAGCGTTCGTGTATTGCCCGAAGGGGCGAAGGTCGTTCATGGTCATTTTTGGGCCCGGAAGTACGAAGCCGTCGAGAATGCGGTGAGGATTACATTTCTTCGCGAGCCAGTTCGGCGGACACTTTCTCACTACTTCTACTGGCTCGCTACGCCCGCCGGCGGCCACAGTCTTCACCAGCATGTTCTGGATACCCGGATGGACATTGTCACTTTTGCGCGACTGCCGCAGATGAGCGGTTTCTATAGGGACTTCTTCTTCCGGGACGTCGATCTTTCGACGTTCGATTTCGTCGGCGACGGAGACAAACTCGACGAGGAACTGTTGCGCCTCGAAGACATACTCGGTGTCACGGGGCCAAGGCAGGCCGAGAACGCGAATCCGATGAGCGGATATGCGCAGCACAGTCAAGACGTCATGGGCAACGATCTGGTCATGGGAGAACTGCGCGACATCCTCGGCCCCGAGATCGAGTTCTTCCACGCCAACACAACCAGACTATAACAATCGGTCCCGTAGTGCGAGACTCTCCCGGTAGATGGCATAATCCGCTTCGTACCAGGTTTCAATGTTTCGCCTCCCGATGGCGCTGAGCCTCGTCTCAAACCCCACCGGTGTTCGGTGCATCGCGGTCTCGTCGTCGGGCAGGCGCAATTCCGGTGGAAGGCAGAGCTTGCGCTTCAGCGCATCGAAATCCGACGCGAGATCGGACTGATGCAGGATCATCAGGATGTCGTCGCTTCGTTCGCGAAGATACTCGGGCGATCCGAGCGTCTGCGAAAGAGGGTGGCTAACGTGACGGATACCAAGCATGGCCCGCCTGGCTTCCTCAAGTCGTTCTGGGTCAGCGCTGGACAAAGCCTCTGCGAGTTCATTTGGGGTCTTGAACCGTGCAAATGCCCGAACCTCCTCGGGTGTCCATGGGCGATTGTTGCGCGGCCGGCCCATCCGAAGCCGGCTATTGAAGCCGCTGACGAACCTCGGGACCGGATCGCGGACGCCGAAAACTACCTTTTCGCCCAGCGAGATGTCACTAAGCCGTTTGTTGTGCGGCCACAGCGCGATATAGGTCGGAGCGGGGCAATTCCGCAGAGCGTGTTTGACTGCGGTGCCCCCCGTCTTGCGGATGTGTAAGAGATGAGCCTTGATCATGGATTCGAACCGTATCATGCCTCGGGATCGAACCGGAATAGCGCTGGTTGATCGGATGTTGTCGAAGTCACTGGAGGAGTTGCGATCGACAACGGTCACTCGCGACTTCCACATAAAGCTTGGCCGCCACCCGAATTTGGAAAAGCATCTCGGCAATCTTGAACAGGAATTCGCTGGGCGCAGCGAACTTGGATTGCTGCATGCCGCACTGATCGTCTTGATCAGACGGGAAGTTTGCCTGGAAATTGCCCTCACCGAATTCCTGTCAATGTGGTCACGCATCGCCGAGAACCTGTGCAAGGAACTGGACCTGCGCTGGCTGGTATCGGCCTGTGACACGTTCGCCGATCACGCTCAGGACGAGGCCAGCAGAAGCCGTGCTTTGCTCGCGTCCGCCGTCGCAAATACCGTCAAGCTCTATGAAACCGAGCGACGGGCGATAAACGCGCCGCACCTCGCACGCGAGGGCGCTGAACGTATGTACGCTTCGCCTCAGGTCGTGCTTTTCGACGGCGTTACACGTTATGGCGTTGTGCGAGGCGACATGATTCGCAATCTCCTTGGCCGCATCGACAGGCTGAACGCCGACTGCTCTGATTCTGTCCAGCGGCTTACCGTGGAAGTTATCAATCGTGTGCTTGTCAACGATACCGTTTTCAGACGGTTTGCAGCGTTGCATACGAACGAGGCGACGCGCTGGGACATCATTCGCCGAACATGACGATCTATCTTCACGCCGGCACACACAAAACAGGCTCGAAGTCCTTTCAAGCCATGATTGCCGACAATACGGAGGCGCTACGGCTCCTCGATTACGATGTATTCGAAGGCTCCCACCGAAACCCCCGAAATCACACGGAACTGCATCTGGCTTCGCTGAGGCTCGATCGGGACTCTTTCGCTAAGCATAATTGGCCCGATCTACAGCTGGGAGCGGAATATGAACGCAACGTAAGCGTCAAAGTTCAATCGTTTCTTTCTCGTTCCAATACAAATCATCAAATATTCACCAACGAAGATCTCTCCTACCTTCGGCATGAGGACGAGTTCCTGAGGCTGCGGCATCTGTTCGGCCAGGCCGGGCAGGACTTCGTGGTGGTGCTTGTCTTCCGAAAGCCAGCCGATTTCCTGCGTTCCTACCGAGTACAGCTTCTAAAGAAGCCGGGTCGAGTTCCCTCAGACGATCCTACGTCGGCTCTATATGTCGAGGAAGATAGTTGGCTCCTCGACTTTAATGCGCTGGTACGCGGCTTTCGCGACCATTTCCATGCCACCGTTCGGATCGTCGATTATGACGGCGCGACCGCTGCAGAAGGCAGTGTGCTCCCTGCGCTGCTGCGCGCCATGGACATTAATCCTGATGCATTAGATTCCGCCAAATATCGCCTAAATGTTTCACCTAAAACTATTCCGGGCTGAACCGAAAATGCGCTTTTGTCTTGCAAAACGCTCCCAAAAGAAACAGGAATGCTCCGCTATCGAGAAATTCTTACCAGGAGTATTCGATGAAAACACAGAGCAGGTACATAAGAGCTGTTGCCGTCGCGGCAATATTGTCCGGCCCCGCATTCACGTCCTCACCGGCAAATGCGCAGGCAGAACCGTTTATCGGCCAACTCATGCTGTTCGGCGGCAATTTCTGCCCGCGCGGCTGGGGTCGGGCCGACGGCAGTCTACTAGCTATCTCGCAGAACACCGCACTGTTTTCGATCCTTGGCACCACGTATGGCGGCAATGGGCAAACGACGTTCGCTCTGCCGGACTTGCGCGGACGCGCACCGATCCACAACGGCACCGGACCAGGACTGACCAATTACATTCTGGGACAGACGGGCGGCGCCGAGAGTCTGACCATCGGGATCAACAACATGCCGCCGCACAACCATAGCGTCAGGGCAACCAGTTCGGACGCGAACAAGAAGGGGCCGGCAAATGATTTCCTCGGCGCCAACGATACCTCCCCGCAGTATCATGATGGTCCTGCGGACAAAGTAATGGATCCCGCCATGATTGCAAATACCGGGGGCGGCCAGGCGATCGGCAAGCGGAGCCCCTACCTCGCGTTGATGTGGTGTGTCGCGTTGGTAGGCATCTACCCATCACAAAATTGACGGCTCAAGTCCTTGTAGAGAACTGGCAGGGAGACGGACGCATCCCGACGTGCGGACGTGAGCCAGGCGGCAGAGCGCCTGGCGGCGGCAACCTCATCGTCGATTTCGTCGGCCTTTTCGAGCGTCTCGAGAACGATCTCAATGCTGCCTTGGCGGACAGGATTGGCAGACGGCTCGACTTGAAGCGTGTCAACGCGTCGAAGCACGCCCACTACTCCACCTACTACTCGTCGGAACTCGCCGAGGAGGTGGGCCGACGCTGCCGTCAAGATGTCGAGGCCTTTGGCTATCGGTTCGAGAGGCCGTAGGATTCGGCACGAATACCTGGTGAGTTCGAGCAGGCGGCCGGAGCGGATGAGCGCGGTTCAAGCGGGTCGAACAGGCTTCCCGCTCCGGTTGCCACTTGCGGATAGCCGAGGTTTCGATGAAGCGAAACCGGATGCCTGACGCACCGGCACCATCGGCGTTGCATCGATTGCGGGACTGTACTAGGAGGCGGGCGGTGATGGTCGGCATCTCCCAATACATGCATATGAGACTTCGCCGATCGATCGCTTACCTTTGACGGCCTCTCGTTTCATGGGTTCAATGCAATCTTTCGTGGATGGGGTTGGCAGACTGTTTGCGGCCCGTCCTCGACACGAGATCGGTTCGGGTCCTGCGGAGAAGACAGGAGCCGGCCGACTATGCGAGTGGAGAACTTGAAGTGCAGGTGACATTCTTTGGAACGGGTTACGTCGGCCTCGTGCAGGCGGCGGTCCTTGCCGAGGCGGGACATCACGTGATCTGCGTCGACATCGACGCCCGCAAGGTCGAAGGCCTCAAGCAGGGCCATGTTCCGATCTACGAGCCCGGTCTGGAAAGGCTCGTCAAGGAAAACAGCGCCGCCGGCCGGCTCGTCTTCACCACGGACGCAGCAGAAGGCATCGAGCACGGCACTCTCCAGTTCATTGCCGTCGGCACGCCGCCGGACGAGGACGGTTCGGCCGATATCAAATACGTGCTGGGCGTCGCCGACCAGATCGCGGCCAACATGGCCGATCACAAGATCGTCGTGGTGAAGTCGACCGTGCCGGTGGGGACGAGCCACAAGGTCAAGGCGACGATGAAGGCCCGCCTGGCCGAGCGGAACCGGCCCGATCTCACTTTCGACGTCGCGTCCAATCCGGAGTTCCTCAAGGAAGGCGCCGCGGTGGCGGATTGCAGCAAGCCGGATCGGATCATCGTGGGTGTGGAAAGCGAAGCGGCCGAAAAGGTGTTGCGCGAACTCTATGCGCCGTTCAGCCGCAACCACGAGAAGATCATCAGCATGGACATCCGCAGCGCCGAACTGACAAAGTACGCGGCGAACTGCATGCTTGCCACGAAGATCAGCTTCATCAACGAGATCGCAAACCTGGCCGAACTCCTGGGCGCCGACATCGAGAAGATCCGGCTCGGCATCGGCTCGGATCCGCGCATCGGCTACCAGTTCATCTATCCCGGCGTGGGCTATGGCGGTTCGTGCTTCCCCAAGGACGTCCAGGCGCTGATCAGAACCGCAGACGAGGTGGGTTTCGACGCCACGGTGATGAAGTCGGTGGAGCGTCGCAACAATCTGCAGAAGCGCTTCCTCTTCGACAAGATACTGCAGCACTTCGGAGGGGACATCGCCGGCAAGACCTTCGCGATGTGGGGCCTCGCCTTCAAGCCGAACACCGACGACATGCGCGAAGCGCCGTCCCGGGTGCTGATGGAGGCACTCTGGGCGGCGAAGGCTAAGGTTCGCGCCTACGACCCCAAAGCCATGGACGAGTGCCGCCGGATCTATGGCGAGGTCGATGGCCTGGAACTCTGCGAAACGCAGGAGGAAGCGCTCGAAGGCGCTGATGCGCTCCTCCTCGTCACCGAATGGAAGAGCTTCTTCGCACCGGACTTCGGCCAGTTGAAGAGAATGCTGAAGGAACCCGTCATTTTCGACGGCCGCAATGTCTTCGATCCGGTCGTGACCTCCCGCCAGGGGATCACGCTCTACGGTGTTGGAAGAGGCCTCGCGGAGGGCGTGCGTGGCAAGAATGCCCCATCGGAAGTTTCCGCGCCCCGGTTGTCGAACCGCGCCGCGGTCGGGAATTGATTTTCCGGGACGGTTCCTGCAAGAACTCGACCGGTACAGTGGGGCACCAACAGCCAGAGCGGCCGTGCGCGCATCTGGAATTCCAATAGGATGGGGTGACAATGGCCAAGGGTATTATTTTGGCAGGAGGCAGCGGGACGCGGCTTTATCCGCTTACGCTGGCCATCTCCAAACAAATACTGCCGATCTACGACAAGCCGATGATCTACTATCCGCTCAGCGTCCTCATGCTGGCCGGAATCCGCGATATTCTCATCATCTCGACGCCGCGCGATCTTCCGGTCTTCCGCGAGCTTCTGGGCAGCGGTGAAGATTTCGGGATCAACTTGAGTTTCGCGGAGCAGCCGCACCCGAACGGCCTCGCCGAAGCTTTCATCATCGGCCGCGAGTTCATTGGCAACGACAATGTCGCGATGATCCTCGGCGACAACATTTACTTCGGAGAGGGGCTCTCCAGCATGTGCAAGGCCGCGGCGGCGCGCGAGAGCGGCGCCTCGGTCTTTGCCTACTATGTGGAGGACCCGAAACGCTACGGCGTCGTCGAGTTCGACCAGACGGGAAAGGCGCTCTCGATCGAGGAGAAGCCCGCGGAGCCGAAGTCGAACTGGGCCGTGACCGGGCTCTATTTTTACGACAACGACGTCGTCGACGTCGCCGCCTCGATCAAGCCGTCGGAACGGGGCGAACTCGAGATCACCTCCGTCAACAACCACTATCTCGAGAAGGGTAGTCTCCACGTGCACCAGCTCGGCCGAGGCTACGCCTGGCTCGACACGGGCACGCACGATAGCCTCCACGAAGCCTCATCCTTCGTGCGCACGATCGAGCACCGGCAGGGCATGAAGATCGCCTGTCCGGAGGAGATCGGCTTCGAGATGGGCTGGCTCAGTCCGGCGCAGGTCTATGCCCGCGCCGATCGCCTGGGGAAGAACGAATATGCGTCCTATCTGCGCAGACGCGTCGCAGAACTGGAGCAGACATGACGGAAATCAGGAAGAACGAGCTTGAAGGCGTTCTCGAGATCGTTCCGAAGCGTTTCGGCGACGATCGCGGCTTCTTTTCCGAAACCTACAACAGGAAGGTGTTGCAGGACGCCGGGGTCGACCTGGACTTCGTTCAGGACAACCACTCCTATTCGGCCCGTCGCGGCGTGCTTCGCGGCCTCCACTATCAGCTTCCGCCCTTCGCGCAGGACAAGCTGGTGCGTGTCGTCAGGGGCGCGATCTTCGACGTCGCCATCGACATCCGTCGAAGTTCGCCACAGTTCGGTAAGTGGCACGCGATCGAGATCTCCGCGACCAAGTGGAACCAGTTCCTCGTGCCCAAAGGCTTCGCGCACGGCTTCGTGACGCTGGAGGATGACACGGAGGTCATCTACAAGACGACGGACTTCTATTCGCCCGAGCACGACCGCGCGATCCGCTACGATGATCCGTCGATCGGGATCGATTGGCCATTGGGAGCGGACGAGTTGCAGCTTTCGCCAAAGGATTTGCGCGCGCCGCCGCTCGCCGATGCAGATATTTTCGATTGATGAGGTAGAACAGTGCGGATTCTCGTCACGGGTGGAGCCGGTTTCATCGGATCGGCCGTATGCCGGCTGCTTGCACGCAATCCCGATAACCGGGTCGTGAACGTCGACAAGCTGACCTACGCCGGAAATCTGGCGTCGCTGCGCGAGATCGACAACTTGCCCAACTATCGGTTCGTCAAGGCGGACATCTGCGACGATGCGGCGGTACTGGACATCCTGAAGGCCGAAGAGATCGAGGCCGTGATGCACCTGGCGGCCGAAAGCCATGTGGACCGTTCAATCGACGGGCCCGGCGCGTTTGTCGAGACGAACGTCATCGGAACATTCCGCATGCTGAATGCCGCCCTTGCCTACTGGAAGGGGCTGTCCTCGGCTTCGCAGGAGCGCTTCCGCTTCCACCACATCTCGACCGACGAGGTCTTCGGCGACCTGCCGTTCGATTCCGGCATCTTCACCGAGGAGACGCCGTACGCGCCGTCATCCCCCTATTCGGCCTCGAAGGCGGCCTCCGATCACTTCGCGCGCGCTTGGCACGAGACGTACGGCTTGCCGGTGGTGCTGTCGAACTGCTCCAACAACTACGGCCCCTATCACTTCCCTGAAAAGCTCATTCCGCTCGTCATCCTCAACGCGCTCGACGAACGGCCGCTGCCGGTCTACGGCAACGGCGCGAACGTCCGCGACTGGCTCTACGTGGAAGACCACGCCCGCGCCCTTGAACTGGTCGCGACCACGGGCGTCGTTGGCGAGAGCTACAACATCGGCGGGCACGCCGAGCGCACCAACCTGGAAGTCGTGCAGTCGATCTGTGACATCCTCGACCAGAAGCGTCCGCGCAAGCGCGGCGCGAGCTATCGGGACCTTATCACCTTCGTGACGGACCGGCCGGGACACGACCGCCGCTACGCCATCGATTCGTCCAAGATCGAGCGCGAGCTCGGCTGGCGGCGCCAGGAGAGCTTCGACACCGGGCTCGCGCGCACGATCGACTGGTATCTCGACAATGAGTGGTGGTGGGGCCCCATCCGTTCGGACCGATATGCCGGAGAGAGGCTCGGAGTGGCCAAGACAGGCACGGCATGAGGATACTCGTCACCGGCAGGCAGGGACAGGTCGTCAGCAGTCTGATCGAGGCGGCCGCGGGTCGGCCGCGGCTCGAGATCATCGCTGCCGGACGGCCCGACCTCGACCTTGCCGACCCGGCGAGCGTGCATGCGGCGATCCGGGCGGCCCGCCCGGACATCGTCGTCTCCGCCGCTGCCTATACCGCGGTCGACCAAGCCGAGGACGAGCCCGAGATCGCTGCCGCAATCAACGAGCGAGGCGCCGGCGCGGTGGCCGCGGCCGCAGCCGGGATCGGCGCGCCGGTCATCCATCTTTCGACCGACTACGTCTTTTCCGGCGGGGGTGAACGGCCCTATCGGGAAGACGACCCCGCTGCGCCGATTGGCGTCTACGGCGCGACCAAGCTGGCGGGCGAAAGGGCGGTGGCTGCCGCGAACCCGCGCCATCTGATCCTTCGGACGGCCTGGGTCTACAGCGTCTATGGAAAGAATTTCGTAAAGACGATGCTGAGGCTCGCCGCCGACCGCGACTCGCTTTCCGTCGTGGCGGATCAGTGGGGGAACCCGACCTCCGCGCACGACATCGCGGACGCGATCCTGACCGCCGCCGAGCGACTGCGAAGCGATGCGGCGCCATTCGGCACCTATCATCTGGCCGGCAACGGCGATACACATTGGGCCGGGTTTGCTGCGCATGTGCTGGGTACCAGCCGCACGCTCGGGGGACCGTGGGCCGAGGTCCGCGAGATAACGACGGCGGACTTTCCGACCAAGGCAAAGCGGCCCGCCAATTCGCGGCTCTCGACCGATCGTTTCCTGGATGCTTTCGGATGGGTGGCGCCCGATTGGCGGGTCTCGAGCGATCGTGTGGTGGAACGGCTGGTCGCGGCACCAAGCGGCGGCCGATAGGGCAATGGTCGCGACGAGTTCGCTTGGAAACGAGTAGATGGCAGCCTCTAAGACTTCAAAAGGTGCAAAAGCCCGCAAGACGAAGAAGGCACCGCGGCGGACTGCGGTGCTGATTCTTGGCATGCATCGCTCCGGGACCTCGGCGCTTGCGCGCGTGGTCAACCTGCTCGGCTGCGATCTTCCCCAGACGATCATGGCCGGGAACCCGTACAACGAGGCCGGGCATTGGGAATCGGAGCCCATCCGGCAGTTGAACGATCGGATACTCAAGTCCGCGGGTTCCGGCTGGGACGACTGGCTGGAGCTCAATCCCGGCTGGTTTTCGTCGGCAAAGGCAGAGGAATTCCGGGAAGAGGCCGTCGCGACGCTGAACGCGGAGTACGGCACCTCGCGCCTGTTCGTGATGAAGGATCCGCGCATCAGCCGGCTGCTGCCGTTCTGGCTCGACGTGCTGGAGGCATCGAAGGTGGCGCCGGCGGCTATCCTGCCGCTTCGCAACCCTATCGAAGTGGCCGCATCGCTGCAGAGGCGGGACGGCCTCGAGACCGAACTCAGCCAGCTGCTTTGGCTCCGCCACGTGCTCGATGCCGAAGCAGCTTCCCGCGACATTCCTCGGTTGTTCTCAACGTACGATCAGTTGATGAAGAACTGGTCGCGTGTTGCCAAGGATGCCCAGAAAGCTCTCGGCATCGCATGGCCCCGGTTTTCCAATCGCACCGCAGAGGATGTCGAAGCCTTCCTCTCGGCAAGCTACCGGCACCACACGGAAGCACCGGAAACCGTCACGGAGAACCCCAATCTGTCAGAGTGGCTTCGCGATACCTACTCCATTCTCCTGGACTGGTCGCGAACGGAAGAGCGGCCCGGGGACCGACCTGCGCTGGACGACATCCGCGCGAACTTCAATGCGGCTTCGCCGGCCTTCGCGCGTCTCATCGAAACCGGCCGGACGGCGCGAACCAGGGTGGTGAGGCTCGAAAAGACCGTATCGGAAAACGCCGGCAAGCTCGCGGCGGCACAGGACAAGGTTTCGGAGCTGCATGGCGAGGCCACGCGCAGAGCGGAGGCCTTGAAGGAAGCCCAGGCGAAGCTGCGCGCGACCGAGGCGGCTTCGGCCGCCGCCGAGCAGAAAGCCAGGAAGCTCGAGCAGGAACTCGCTCTCTCTGGCGAGCACATCGAGCAGAGCAGGAACAAGATCAGCGAACTGGTGACGGAGATCGCCAGGCGTACCGCCGCTTTGAACGACATCCGGGAGCGGGCGGGTGCGGCCGAGGAGACTTTGGCGGCCGCCGAACAAAGAGCAGCGCAGCTCGAGGAGGATCTCGCCGTCTCGCGCGGTCGGATGGCAGAGGAACAGACAAAGCTGGCCGAACTGGCGGCGGAGACCGCCAGACGAACCACAGCGCTGAATGCGGTGCGGGAAAGGGCGAGCACTGCCGAAGCGGCCTCGGCGGCGATCGCGCAGAAGGCGAAGCAACTGGAGGGCGACCTCTCCGCTTCGCAGGAACGTGTCGAAGAGGCGGAAACCAAGCTCGGCGAACTGGCCGCCGAGATCGCCCGACGCACCGCCGCCCTCAATGACGTGCAGGAAAGGGCGAACGCGGCCGCGCAGAAATCCGAGCAGTTGGAAGAGGAACTCGCTGCCTCGCGCCGGCGGATCGAAGAGGGCGATACCAAACTTGCCGATCTGCAGGCGGAGATCGCCAGGCGCACTGCCGCGCTGAATGACTTTCGTGAGCGGATGTCCGTCGCGGAGCAGGAGCTGTCTTCTCTTAGGCAGCAAGCCGGCGTGCGTGAAAGGCAGTTGTCGGGCCTCCAATCTGAACTGGAGAAGCGAAGCGCGCAAGCCGCGACGACTGCTGTGGCGCGCGCGGAGGCGGAGGCGAAGCTCGCTGCAAGCGAAGCAGCCGCAGCCGAGGACCGCACGCAGGCGGCACAACGATTGGCCGAGTTGTCGGCTGAGCTCGACACGGAGATCGCTCAAAGGGAAGCGGCCGAGCGCGAGGCGCAGACACTTCGCGACAAGCTCTCCGAAACCAGCAGCGCGCTGGCCCAGCGTCGGCTCGAGGTGGAACAGACGGCGGCCGAACTGACCAGCGCGTGCGACGCGCTACAGCAGACATCGAAGCTCCTGGAAGAAGCGACCAGGCGAACCGCCGACGCCGAGGCGCTCCTTGAAAAGACGCGCACAGAATCGCAGCAACTCCTCGGCGAACGAACGCGCGAAATCTCCTCGCTGCGGGATGATCTGGGCAAGGCAAGACACGCGCGGATCGAGACCGAAAAGACCGCAGCGGGGCTGAAAGAGCAGGTGTCGCTCCTGCTCTCCGACATGAAGGACCTGCGCGCGAAGAATGCTGCTCAGGAAGCCGCCCGCAAGGACGCGGAAAGCGGGAAAGCCGACGCGCTGTCCGAGGTGGAATCGGTGAGGCAGGCTCTCGCCGAGACGCAGGCAGCGTCCGCCAGGCAGACCGATCTGCTCGAGGAACACCTGCAACTCCTGAGGAGCGAGTTGTCAGACGCGAATGCGGATACCGAGAGGCTGCGCTCGCAGGCCGCGGAGGAGGCGCGGAAACACAAGCTGGAACTGGAAAAGGCTAGGAACGATTTCCAGGCCCAACTCGCGGGCCAGAGAGAGGAGGCCGAGCGTCAACTGATGCTGCAACAGCAGGAGCTCGACCGAGTTCGTCGTGCGGGAATGGAGGAGAGGGGACGCATCATCGGATATGTATTGGGCAATCGCATGTGGCGACTGTTGCCGCGCGGCCTTCGCTTGCGCGGCCAGATGGCGCTTCTCCGCCGCGCCCGCATCGTGGATCCCGACTGGTATCTAAGCCGCAACGAAGACGTCGCGAAGGCCGGGGTCGATCCGCTGCGGCACTACATAGAATTCGGCGTACGCGAAGGGCGTGAACCGAACAGTTCGCTTCGATAGTTTTCTGAAGAAGAAGTAGGCCTCACCTCATGCAAAGTACGATACGATCGTCGGACGAAGCGATTGCAGAAGGGGCGGCCGACCGGGTGCAGGACCCCGCGGAAAAGCTGCGCGACACGCTCGCATACAAGATATCCGAGGCATTGCTGGATCGCGATTTCTATTTTTCCGTCTACGGCGATCTCTCGGCCGACAGCGTGGATCCGGTCCTCCATTTCATGACCCATGGCTGGAAGGAAGGGAGAGATCCCTCGCCTGCATTCAGCACGCGCGAGTATATGCGCGATCACGATCTGGACGGTTCGAAGGACAACCCGCTCGTTCACTACGGTTTGCGGCGATTGCGCGAGCTGAATGGCGCCTTCGGGGAGCGTCACGGCTATCTCGAATACAAGCTCACCGAGATGCAGTTCGACAGGGAATACTACCTGCGAAACAATCCCGATCTGCTGGAATCGGAGATCGATCCCGTATCCCACTACATGCGCATTGGCTGGAGCGAGGGGCGAAACCCGTCGCCATCCTTCAACAGCCGGGACTATGCCGAACGCTACAACCTCGATCGGGACAGTATAAATCCTCTGCTCCACAACGCGCTGCAGATCATCGAGTCCACCGCGCGGAAGGAAACCCTGAGCGACGGCCAGATGATCGAGCTTTCACTCGTCCGCGCGCAGCTGGACGAGACGTTCTACCGCACGCGGTATCAGGACATCGGCTCACGCGAGATCGACCCCGCGGAACATTATTCCTTGTTCGGCTGGCGGGAAGGGCGCGATCCTTCTCCGTTGTTTTCGACGAGCAGATACATCAAAGCCCATGGCCTCGAGGGAAAGGGCATCAATCCGCTCGTTCACCACGGCATAGAGTTGATCCGGAATGCCCTGGGCGGGCTCGATCTCGAACACAAGCTCATCGAAGCGCAGTTCGATCGGGACTTCTATCTCAAGACCTATGCCGACGTGGCCGCGGCAGGTATCGATCCGGTCGTGCATTATCGGTACTATGGCTACAAGGAAGGCCGGAACCCTTCCCCGACCTTCGGCACGTCCTACTACATGCGGGAACATGAACTCGCGGGCAAGGCGATCAATCCGCTTGTTCACCACGGCCTGCGCATCCTCGAAAACACGGGCCGCATCCTTACCAATACTTCGCGAACCGCCTCCCAGCACGTCGAGATCAAGGACGAGGATCCCTCCCGCGCGCTTTACAGGATTCACTCCGAAATCTCATTCAGCAATGATGCACCCAAGCTGTTCAGCTACAGGGAACTGAACACGGACAAGCCGGTCGTCCTGCTGGTCATCTTCTGTCACGATCCCCGGCTGTCGAGAATCCAGCGCACAATCTGCGAGGAGTACCTCAAGCTCGACGTGAATCTCGTGGTCCTGTTGCACCAGCCGATCCGGCTCACCCCGGAAGACTCCGGAGTGCCCGAAGGCGTTCACGCGGTGATCTGTCGCCAGAACGCGGGCTTCGATTTCGGTGGTTGGAGGGACGCACACGCGCTTCTAGGCGCATTCACCGACTACCCGCGCGTCATCCTGACGAACGACAGTCTCATTCCCGTTTCCGCGGGGGTCGGAGCCACGATCGCGGCGCACGCCTCAAGCAAGGCGGACTGGCTGTTTTCCACACACAACCTGGAGGTCAGCCCCCACGGACAGACCTTCCTGATGTCCTACGATCCCGGCCGTTTCGGGCACCTCATCCATGAAGTGTTCGCCATCGACGACCTGAAGACCAAGCAGGACGTCATAGACAAGGTCGAGATTCCGTTGGCGGAGCGCATCTCTTCGCTCGGATTCACGGTCGATTTCCTTCTCAGGGAAGATTGCTACCATCCGAGCAAACGCGACCTCAATCCCACCTTGCACAGCGCACAGCAACTGGTGGAACACGGATTCGCCTTCGTGAAGGCGGAGTACCTGACGAACAAGATCGGAGAGATGGGCAGCTGGCTGGCCGACGCCTTCGAGCCGGAGCGGCTGCGTGACATTCAGGAGCACCTGAACAGGCGTTATCCCAACTGGGATGACGAGGCGAGTATCGGCCTTGGCGTTCCCCAGGGCGTCCCGGCACGCAAGCGGCGCGTGATCCTGATGGGCCATAACGCGGAAGTGGGCGGCGCGCAGCGGCTGCTGCTGGCGCTTGCCAAGACGCTGACCTCGGTCCTCGACTACGAGATCATGATCATCCTGGCGGACGGCGGCGCGAACTTGCGAAAGTACAAGGATATTGCCCCAACCTTCATCGTCGGCGGAAATCCTGCGCTCCTGGAGAACGTCCTGCGCACCGCGCGAATGCTCGGGTTCCATGACTGCATCGCCAATACTGCGGTCGCGCTGCGTTTCCTGGAAAGAGTGCACAGCTATGGCATCAAGACCGTCTGTCTGGTCCACGAAATGGCCGAATCCATCGAGTTCCTGGGCCTCGGCAACGTTGTGCGCGGCGCCCTCCCGGTGCTGGAAAAAGTCGTCTATCCGAGCGAGGAGACCCGCAGAAGCGTCGAGACTGCCTACGGAGCCGCGCGCGGCAACGTGATGGTCCGCCGCCAGGGGCACTTCCGCATCACGCGCGCCGACGGCGCCGCGGTGCAGCCCCGGGTGCAGCCGCCGGAAGAGATCAGGGCGCTGAAGGAGAAGGGAACGAGGATTGTCCTTTGTGTGGGTACTCTCGAAGGACGCAAAGGCTTCGACCGCTTCCACAGGACCGCACTGGCTTATCGCGTGGCACATCCGTCCGCGAATGTCCGGTTCGTGTGGGTCGGTTCGCCCCAGAAGGTCTGCGACGTCCAGGCGGAACTCGACGTGGCCCGGCAGGATGGCTCGGTCCTGCTCATCCCGAACATCGACGAAGATGTCCTGTTCGCCATCTATGAAGTCGCCGACGCGTATTTCTTTGCTTCGCGCAACGATCCCATGCCCTATGCCGTCGTCGACGCCCTCATGGCGGGGCTTCCGGTGGTCGGTTTCCGCGGGGTGGGTGGCTGCGACAGCCTGATCGCCGAGTTTGGAAAGCTGCTTCCCGACGCCGACGATTTGGAAGCACGCCTGGCGGCGCTGGAGCGATACCTGGCCGATCGGGAGCCCGAACAGACGCGCAGCCTGCGAACGGACTACATCGAGCAGAACATGGATTTCGACGACTATGTCGTCGAACTGCTCGCACAGTTCGGGCATTTCAATCCGAAGGTCGATGTCGCGGTGCCGAATTACCGTCACGAACGCTTTCTGCCGGCGCGCATCGATTCCATCGTTTCGCAATCCTACAAGTACATGAATCTCATCCTTCTCGACGACTGCTCGGGCGACGCCAGCATCGAGATCATGAGGAGACATTCGAGAAGTTTTTCGAGATTCACGCGGGAGAAGTTCAACGAGGTCAATTCCGGCAACTCCTACAAGCAGTGGGAACTCGCCCGGACCTTGGCATCCGCCGAACTCCTGTGGATTGCGGAGTCCGACGACGTGTGCTCACGCAGTTTCCTGGCGCACATGGTGAAGGCGTTCCAGGATACGAAGGTCGCACTGGGGTTCTCGCAGACGTGGTTCATCAACCAGGATGGGAAAAAATTCGGCGCCATCCAGGACGACTTCAAACCGCTGCATCCGTACTTGTGGAACAATTCCTACAAGGCTTCGGGTATGGAAGAAATCAGGCGCGTGCTGTCGCAGGCCAACACGCTCATCAACGTCTCGAGCGTCGTCTTCAGAAGGGAAGCTATCCCGGACTTCTCTTCTGTCCTGAGATACAAATTCGCCGGAGACTGGGAGCTTTACCTGAGGATGTGCCGCGAAGGGGATATTTTCTTCGAGCGGGAAGCGACGAATTACTTCCGCCGGTCTTCTGGCGCGCAGACATCCCGGACGGTGTTCAGCGACCTGTTCTACCGGGAGCACAACATGATCATGCGGACGGTGAACGAGATCGCCGGGGCCGAGGCAGCTTCGAAGACTGCCACGACGATACGAAAGCATTGGGCGCATCAGCCAGCGCCGGGCAAGAATCTGAACGAATATCTCTCGGTTGAGTAACTCCCGCATTTCAAGGTCGGGCGTCGATCGACGTCTACAACGTGTCGGCATAGCGCGAGGCGCGTGGATCGGACGCTCGTATTGCGTCATTCGGTTCCGTTGTGAGGGCTGGATAGATTGGAATTTTGTCCTATAGTCAGAGATTGGCGGCGTCGAAGCGGTTCTTCGCTGCGTAAGGTCCGGTAAAATAACAATAAACAGAACAATAATAAGAAACTGAGGATGGGGGGCAATGAGTGTGCGCAAGAAAAAGCTAATATTGCATGTCGGGACCGGAAAGACCGGAACCTCGTTCATCCAGGAAACCCTTGCTGCCAATCCCGCGACGCTGGCGCGCCACGGAATCCTGTATCCCAGCACGGGCCGGCATGAGGTGGCGGCCGGGCATCACAAGTTCCATTCGGCCCTGGCGTCTTCGAAGGAATGGTGGATGCCCGAGGCGTCCTCTCCTGAGTCCGCCCTGGGCGCGATGCTCGCCGAGATCTCGGAGAAGAATCCCGACATCGTGATCATATCGCAGGAAGCGTTGGTTTGGCTTCCGCCGGCGACGGTACACCTCCTCGGGGTGACTTTCGCGGAGTTCGACGTCAAAATCGTCATCGATTTCCGGCGCCAGGATCTCTACGTCGATTCCGCTCTAAATCAGGTGGTGAAGGCCGCCGGCCATAAATACAGTTTCGAACAGCTGTGGAGGTTCGACGGCTCCTGGTTCGTCCCCAATTACTTCGAACTGGTGGACAAGTGGGCGAGAACGTTCGGTCCGGCCTCGATCGTCGTCCGGCCATTCGAACGATCGCAAGTGCTCGGGGCGAACATTCTCGACGATCTCTTCATCAGGGTTCTGGGATACACCGTGCCGATCCGCGGCGTGGATTCGAACATGACCACCAATGATCGCCTCTGTCGGCAGTGCGTCGAGTTCCAGCGGCTGATGAACTGGCTTTTCGCGGAGAATCCGCAGGTTACCCGCGAGTTTTCCGCCGTCCTGAGCACCATAGGATTGCGGCACGGCTGGGACCAGTATTCCATCCTTAGCGACGATGTCCGCAAGCGCATCATCAAGGCGACGCAGCCGCACAACAAGGCCATTTCGGATGCGTTCAATTACGATGTTCTCGGCACGATTGGCCTGAAGGACGGATTGTTCATCGACCCCTTCAAGCCATCCGCCGAAAATCAGTACGAAGGTCTCTCGGACGAGGATGCCGCCGTCATCGTGAGGTATCTGAAGGAGTTGAAACCGGAACTTGTCTCGACCATCGAACAGGCGCCCGGTCTCGCGAACCTGGAGGCGTCCGACCGGCAACGCGTTGAGAGGATCAAGAGCCTGTTCTGATCCATCGGCGCGGCCGCAGGGAACCTCCCGGCGTCCATCGAGCCGGGAGACGGCCGCAGTCCCGCCATTCCTAGTGCACCGGGATAAGCGCGCTCGGCAGGAATAGGGTCAGCGGCGGCAACAGCGCCACCAGCGCCAGCACCACGATGCAGATCCACACCAGGGGAATGGCCTCGCGGATCACGCGGGTCAAGGGCTCGCCGGAAGCCGCCGAGACGATGAAGAGCTGGATGCCCACCGGCGGCGTCGCCATGCCGATCACCACGTTCAGCACCACCATCGTGCCGAAGTGCACGGGATCCATGCCGAGAAGCAGGCCTATCTTCAGGAGGATCGGCATGGCCAGGATCAGGATCGAGATCGGGTCGATGAACATGCCGAGCAGCAGCAGGAACAGGTTCAGGAAGAGCAGGATCAGCAGGCGGTTGTCCGTGACCGAGAGGATCAGGTCGGTGATCCGGGCTGGCACCTGCTCGAGCGTGAACACGAAGGCGACTATGCTCGCCATCGAGGTGATGAACAGGATGGACGAGGTGACGATCGCCGTCACCACCAGCGCCTCCCATATTCGCGCGGGCGAGAGCTGGCGGTAGGCCATGCCGACGATCAGGGCGTAGACCACCGCCACCGCGGCCGCCTCCGTCGGGGTGAAGACGCCGGTCTTGATGCCGACGAGGATGATGAGCGGCAGCAGCAGCGCCGGCATGACGCTTATGAACGCGCTGCGACGCTGCGCCATCGGTAGCCGCTCGGAGACGGGAAAGCCGTCGCGGCGCGCGCGCCAGCCGGCATAGATCAGAAACAGCACGACGAGCAGGACGCCCGGCACGACGCCGGCAAGGAACAGCTGCCCGATCGAGGTTCCCGACAGCACGCCGTAGATGATCATGGTGATCGAGGGCGGGATGATCGGCCCCACGATGGTGCAGACCCCGACGAGGGCGGCGGCGTAAGGCCCCGGTATTCCCTGCTTCTTCATGGTCGGGATCAGGATCGAGCCGAGTGCCGCCGCTTCCGCATTGGCACTGCCGGAGATGCCGGCGAAGAAGCCGGCCGAAAGCACCGTGACGGAAGACATGCCGCCGCGGCGGTGTCCGACGGTCGCGCGGGCGAAGTTGACGATCCTGTCGGTGATCCCGCCCGCGTTCATCAGCGTGCCGGCGAGCAGGAAGAGCGGAATGGTGAGGAGCACGAACTGGTTGACGCCGGCCATCATGCGTTGCGGCAACTGCAACAGCATCATGTCGTTGCCCGAGAGCCACAGGAACGCGACGCCGGCGATGCCCAGTGCCAGAGCGATGGGAACCCCGGTGACGAGAAAGAGGGCGAAGACGCCGAGGAACGCGCCCATCAGTTGACCCCGACCTTGCCGCCGCGAGGCAGACGGGCCTCGTCCTGGCGCAGGCGCAGCCAGGATTCCGCGACATCCGCGATGACGTGCAGCCCCAGCAGCGCCGAACCCGCAGACACCGAGACGTAGACCCATCGGACCGAGACGTTCAGGTTGTGGCCGGCGAGCGACGTCCAGATGAAATCCAGCGCCGGGATCGTCTGGCGTTGCACGGCTGCGGCATAGCGCCAGCCGTAGATCATGATCAGCACTAGGAACAGAAGGATCGGAACTGCCATCACGGCCTTCAGCACGAGCCGCGCCCGGGGCGTCAGCATCAGCGGAACGAGGTCGACCGCGACGAACTCGCCGCGCCGGTAGGCCACGCCGAGCAACAGGAATGTCTGCCAGATCAGGACGTAGCGGCAGAGTTCCTCGGCCCAGATGAGCGAGGCCGAGAAGACGTAACGTGCAACGACCTGTGCCACCATCACGACGAGGATCAGCACCATCGTGATGCCGGCAAAACCTTCGATCAGGCGAAGGTAGAGTGCGAAGGGCCAGCTGCCGGGCGGGCGCCCCGGCACGTTTTCGACTGAGTCGGCGTGCATCGGGGCGTCCGTATCCCTCAGGCCTGGGCGGCTTTGACGAAGTCGGCGATCAGCGGCGACTTCCCGCCCCAGGTGTCGACGATCGGCGCCACCTTGGCCTTCAACTCGTCCAGTCCTTCCAGTTCGAAGATCTGGACGCCGTTCTTCATCATCTCGCCCCGGCCGTCCTCGTCCTGCTTGGCCGTATAGTCCAGCGTAGGCTTGACCGAATCCTTGCCGGCCTGCCGGACGGCGTCCTGCAGTTCCTTCGGCAGCCCCTCGAAGAATGCGACGTTGGCCGAGATCGTGTTGTGCCAAGGGTAGTGGCCGGTGAGCGTGAAGTTCTTCGCCACCTCCCACAGCTTTTCGCCCAGCATCGACGAGACGTTGATCTCGACCGCGTCGATGGTGCCGGTCTCAAGCGCGCCATACACCTCGCCGTAGGGCAGCCCGATGGGGTTCACCCCGACGGTCTCCCAGATGACCTTGTGGAGTTCGAGCGGGACGATACGCGTCTTCAGGCCCTGGAAATCGGCGAGCTTGCGCACCGGCTCCTTGATCGTGGCGAAGTTGCGCCGGCCGATGTCGGTCGTCTGGAGACCGACGAGGCCGCCGGCCGTCAGGCTTTCGTGGATCGCGTCCGCTTCGGGGCTCAGTGCCATCTGAACGAAGTGATCGTAGCTTTTGATCAGGAACGGCAGCTGGTAGCTGTCCAGCGTCTTCGTTCCCGTCACCAGCGATGTGATCGCGCCCGAACAGCCGCAGAACTCGAGGGTGCCGGCAACACAGCTCTCGCCGTTCTGCTGGTCGTCGCCCAGCTGCCGGTTGGGAAAGATCGTCAGGTCGAAAGCGCCCGGCGCCAGCGCGTCGAGCGATTTCTTGAATTCCACCGCTGCGATATGGCCCGGATGGATCTCGTTCGCGGCGTGGGCAAGCCGCACCTTCATCGGCTCGGCCCGGGCTACCCAGGGCATCGCCACAGTCATGGCCGCTGCTGCGGCGCCGGTCTGCATCAAGGTACGTCTGGTGATCATTGCATCCTCCCGTTCAAGATCACGTCGACAGTGGCGCCACCCCGGCGGTCACTGAAGATTCAAAAGCCTGGCTGCGTTGTCTCCGATCATCGTGTGGATGTCCTTCGGCGACACCTGCAGGTCCAGCAGCATCGCGACGATCTGCCGGAAGCCCTCCAGCGGCCGCGGCGATCCGCGCAGGCCGAGGTCGGAGGACAGGACCGTACGCTCGGGGCCTGCCACCTGGATGTAGTGGGATAGTTCGTCAGGCCCGAAGATCTTGCCGCCGCCTTCGACGAACATGCTGATCGAGTGTTCCAGGTAAGCGCCGAGTTCGACCAGCGCCTTCATATCCTCGTCCGTACAGCCGACGATGTATGTCGGGTGGTTGACCAGCATCTTCTTCACGCCGCGCTTGCCGGCTTCCTCGAAGACCATGATCAGCTCCGAAGCCGGCAGATGCCCGCCCGCCAGGATGATGTCGCCCTCCGCGATCAGGTCCAGGACCTCCTTCGTCGCGTCGCTCAGCCTGCCGTTCGCGTCGAGCGCCGAAAGCGGGTCGGGCGGCAGCATCTTCTTCGCCGTTTTCGGGAAGATCTTGCCGTGGCCCTCTGCCTGGTCGATGTGGTTCTTCGCCGACAGCGTCGGCAGCCAGACGATCTTGGCGCCGATGTTCACCGCGTGGTTGACCGCGTGCGGGTTGATGCCGCCGCTGGCGTTGTTGAGCGCGAGGCCCGAATAGAGCTTGACGTCGGTTGGCACCAGCTTCTCCAGGATCACGCAGTGCGAAACCCCGAGATAGAAGTGGTCCTTGTAGAGGAGCGCGCGAAAGCCCGCTTCGGCGGCGTCGAGCAGTGCCTCGTGATGGTCCAGAATGCGCGGCATGGCCGCCGGTCCGCTGTGGCAGTGCAGGTCGATGGCGCCCTTCAGAAGTTCGGCGACTTCCGCTTCGCGCCCGTTGTTTCCTGTCGTCGACATAGGCGCTTCCTCAATTCGCCGGCATCGGATAGTCGTCGGCGTTCAGGACCCAGCCGCGCTTTTCCGAAAAGTCGAAACGCGGCGGGCAGAAGATGTCGACGAGCTGGTTGAATCCCGCGTCCATGGCGCGGGTGGTGTGGATCACCGGCGGCGGAATGACGTAGGACGACGGCGACTGGACATGGTCGGCGCGGTCGGCGCGCCAGTCGTCCATGTCGATCGTCCAGGGCCAGCGCAGATGGTGGGTGAAGGATCCCGTGACCGCCAGCGAGCACTGCTCGAAGTCGTCATGATGGTGCGGCGACAGCTTGTGTACGTCGCGCGGGCCTTGCTGTGGGTCGAGATAGTTCACCATGAAGGTCGTGCAGCGGAAGATGCGCCCGAAGCGCCCCGCCTCCTTCGGCACATCGAGCGAATAGTGGCGCACCGCCCATCCCTTCGGCGGAACCGGCCAGGGCTGGAACGACGGTATATGCGTGCGCGGCTGGTCGTAGGCGTTATGGTTGGGGCAGAGCGCGACCAGATCGGCGGACTTCACAGTGAACAGCCGGCAGAGCGGCCCGTCCGACTGCGTCTCGACGAGGCTGTCGCCCGGGGGCACGAATGCGATCGAGAAACCCGGGACCTCGGTCGTCATGCCGTTCCAGGTGATCCGGGCTCCCTTCCCCTTCTCGGGTAGCAGCACGACGTATTCATCCGGCTGGCTTGAGCGCTCGAACCGGCCGCCGGCCTTGGCGTCGCTCCACGACAGGACGAAGTTGCAGCCGCGGTGATACCAGGTGCGGCCGGACGCATCGTCGCTTGCGGGTTCGCTCTCGTAGAAGAGCCCGAGCTGAGGTTCGGCGATGAGGCCGGTCGGCGCGGGACCCGAGGGGCTGGCCGAGGCGAGGGCGGAACGGGGGTCGTTCTTGTCATACATGTTCAAACACTCTGCTTTTCGGAAAGCGCGGCGGCGTAGCTTTGGAAGACCGCCTTGGCGCCCTGGCGCATGAAGCCTTGGTCGGAAGCCATGATGAAGCCGGTGGCGCCCTTGGCCGACAGCTCGGCTGCATCCTCGGGCGTTCCGGACATCACGAAGACGCGGCGTCCCGCCTTCCGCGCCGCCGCGGTTATCGCATCGACCGCGCCGCGTACCTCGGAGGCGGCCTGCGATTGCGCGCCGTAGGCCACCGTCAGGTCACCGCGCCCTATGAAGAAGGCGTCGATGCCGTCCACGGCGGCGATCGCGTCGATGCAGTCGATCGCCCGCGGGTCCTCGATCATCGCGACGACCGCGACGCCAGCGTCCTGCTCCGCGATGTGCTCGGCCATCCCGGTGGCGCCGAAGCCGCCCGCGCGGGTGGTGTTGGAGAAACCGCGAGCGCCGCCGCGGTAGCGCGCCATCGCAACGACCTGCCGCGCACGCTCAGGGCTGTCCACATGCGGCACGAGCACGCCCGCCGCGCCGCAATCCAGGACTCGCAGGATCTGCCCCGTATCGGCGACGCGGACCACCCCGGCGATGCCGGTTGCCCGGCAGGCGGCGAGGATCCGGTCCGTGGTCTCGGGATTGAACGGGGCATGCTCCTCATCGATCACGACGAAGGCATATCCCTCCTGGGCCAGGATTTCGGCGGCATGGGACGTGGGTGTCTTGAGGAATGTTCCAAACATCCGCTCACCCGAAACGACCCTTTGCCGGAATGGTCCGGTTGCCGAAACTCCTTGCACCAAATTCCTCCCTTGTTACGGTAGGCGTAACAGTGTTATTATCTGCGTGACAGGTTGCCACAGCCGCGTTAAATGTCAAGCGCGACTGGCGACGAGGCGACGATTGCGCGAGGAGACCGAAAAATGCCGCGCACGACCGGCGAAATCGCTCCTGAGGGTGGAGTCCAGAGCGTGGTGCTGGCTTTGAGGGTGCTCGAGACCCTGGCGCGCGCCGCCGAGCCGGTCGGCGTCACCGACCTTGCCGAGGCGCTCGGCACGACCAAGACCCGCATCCACCGCCACGTGCGGACACTGGTCCAGCAGGGCTATGTCACGCAGTCGCCGCAGACCGGGAGATACCTCGTCGGCATGCGCCTGGTGACGCTCGGTCGGCAGGTATCGGAAAGCATGGATTTCTCCGCCACCGCGTTGCCTTATCTGCGCGATCTGCGCGAGCGGCTCGGTCAGACCTGTGTTCTCAGTCAACTGGAGCACGACGGGGCGCGCATCATGCAGACATTGTCTGGCCGCTCGGCGATCGAAATCGGCGTCAAGCCCGGATCGATCCTGCCGTTCCACAACTCGGCGCAGGGCAAGCTGATGCTGGCCCATGTCGATCCCGGTTTCCGCGACCGCGTCCTCGCCGAGCCGATGCCGGCGAGCACCCCCCACACCATCTCCGATCCGGCCGTTCTTTCGGCTGAAATCGACATGATCCGCGAGCGGGGCTGGGCCGTGGCCGCGAACGAATCCGCCATGGGCCTGAACGCGCTGGCCGCTCCGATCTTCGACGAGAGCGGAGCGATCGCCGGCACCCTTGCGATCGTAGATCTCGTCCAGTTCCTTCCCGCGGAGCCTGCACCGGAACAGCTTTCGGCGGTCGTCGGCGCGGCTACCGCGGTTTCGGCGGCGCTCGGCCATCGTGCCGGAGCGACGGGCGGCGACAAGGTTTCCTGAGGGGGAGAGGGTAACATGACCATGTTCGACCTGAGCGGCAAGGTGGCCATCGTGACGGGCGGCGGCACCGGTATCGGATGGGGCATCGCCGAGGCGCTTTCGGCCGCCGGCGCGGCCGTGGTGATCTCCTCGCGCCGTCCCGAGGTCTGCGACGAGGCGGCGGCCGGCATCGTATCGAAGGGCGGAACCGCCGCCGGCATACCGACCGACCTTCGCTCGCCGGAAGCCTGCAAGGCGCTGGTCTCCGACACGGTGGCGCGCTTCGGTCGGGTCGACATCCTCGTCAACAACGCGGGCACCAATTACCGCAAGCAGCCGCAGGAATTTACGCTGGAGGACTGGACCGACGTCATCGACACGAACCTGCGCGCCGCTTTCCTGCTGAGCCAGGCGGTCTATCCGCACTATCTGACGCAGGGCGGCGGAAAGATCATCATGGTGTCCTCGATCGCGGCGAACCTGGCGGCGGCATCCCAGGTCGCCTATTCGCCGTCGAAGGCCGGCCTGGTCCAGCTCGCACGCGCGCTCGCCGTCGCCTGGGGTAAAGACAACATCCAGGCGAACTCGATCCTCCCCGGCTGGATCGACACGCCGTTGTCGAAGCGTTTCCGCGCCTCGTTTCCCGAGGCAGAGGCGGCCGTGATCGGCCGCACGCCCGCCGCCCGCTGGGGCGACCCGCGGGACTTCGCAGGACCCGCGGTGTTCCTGGCCTCGTCGGCCTCGGATTTCGTCAACGGCGCGGCGCTGCCGGTTGACGGCGGCTATTCCGTGCGGGCGTAGCGTTTCGTCTCGTCGACGGGGAGGGCGGTCGCCCAAAATCGACCGGGCGGGTCGAGCCCGCCCGGTCCGGATGACTACTCGTAGGTCGGAAGGTCGGCAGCCTTCAGCGCAGTGCGGCGTTCCTCGAGCCAGCGCTCGGTCTTCTCGCCTTCCGGCGCGTCCGCAACCTTTTCCCAGGCCTGCGTCAGGAGTTCCTGGCGTTTCACCAGCGCGTCGTTGTGAGCCTGCGCCTCGTCGGTCCAGAGACCCTTCTCCTTCCAGAACCGGATCGCGCCCTCGTGATAAGGCACCACCCACTGGAAGTCCTGCCGGTCTTCCGACCAGCCGACCATGGCCGCTTCGATCTTGACGTAGTTGTCGAACTGCTCGTTGACGGCCTTGGTGAGGTTGTAGACGAGGTCGGGGTCCTGGTCCGGATAGGTCAGGAGAACCGGAAACGGAAAGCCTGCGCATTCCAGCGGGTTTTCCTTGGAGATGTTCGGCCCGAGCGTGGCTTTGCGCGGCGAGAACTGCGGCTTCACGGCCTGGAGACGCTTCCAGCCCTCTTCATTGGACGCCGGCAAGGGGAGCCATTTCAGGCCGGCGGGGGAAGCCGCCGCCTGCTGGGCGAGACCTCCGGTCGTGAGCGTCGTGATGGCGTCGACCTGATCGTTGATCAGGGCTTCCCACGACGCGCCGAAGCTCGCGACCTCGACCTTCTCGACATCGTCCCAGCTCAGGCCGCCGAAGGAAAGGAAGCCGGCGACGTTGCTCTGGAGCGCGGGCGCTCCGACCACGAAGGCGATCCGCTTGCCCTTCACGTCGTCGATGGTCTCGATGCCCGCGTCACCCCGCAGCGCGAGCGTGAAGCAATTGTCGGAATTCGATCCGACGAGCATGCGCAAGGGCTGCGGTCCGATCTCCGGGGCCGAAAACGCTTCGGTGCCTTCCACGGCGTTGAAGGATTCCGAGCCGACCACGCCGAACTGGACGCGGCCCTGCTGGAGCGGGATGAGGCGGGCGACGTCCGAGGTCGCCGGCAAGACGCGCAGCGACGTGCCGTAGGCGTTCCCGAGTGCCGTGCCGAGCGCCACGGCCTGGTTGTAGGACGCCGCACCGACGTCATAGGACGTGACGGCCAGCGTATCGGGCAGTTCGACGTCCTGTGCCTGGAGTGCCGTCGGCGCCGTGGTGGCGAACAGCAGGAGGGCGGCAGCGCCGCCAAATCGTCTCGTCATGCTCAACATGGTTTCCTCCGCGATTGATTCATTGCGCCGCCTGGAGCGGGGCTGCGTCCTGACTACCGGGTGAGCCCGCATCAAACAAACCCGCTCGCCCGGCATTCCGTGCTGCGAAACGGCGCTCAGGCGGCTGGGTAGCCGAGGATGGCCTTCACCTCGAGATATTCCTCGAAGCCGAAGATGCCGAATTCGCGTCCGTTGCCGGACTGCTTGTAGCCGCCGAAGGGGAGGCTGCGGTCGAAACCGGCGCCGTTGAGATAGACCCGGCCCGCGCGGATGCGGTTGGCAACCCGCCGTGCCCGGTCGGGGTCCTTCGACTGGACGAATCCGGCCAGCCCGAACGGCGTCGCGTTGGCGATCTCGATCGCTTCGTCCTCGCTGTCGTAGCTGATCATCGAGAGCACCGGCCCGAAGATCTCCTCGCGCGCGATCCTCATGTCGGGCGTCACGTCGGCGAAGACGGTCGGGCGGACATAGTAGCCGCGGTTGAATTCGCTGGGGCGTCCCGGCCCGCCGGCCACCAGCGTGGCACCTTCCTCGATGCCGGACGCGATCAGCGCCTGCACTTTGTCGAACTGCGACTGGCTGACGAGCGGTCCCATGGTCGTTGCAGGATCCGTCGGATCGCCAAGCCGGATGGTGCCGATCGCGCCGCGCGCGGCTTCCACCGCCGCGTCCCGCTGCGAGCGGTGAACGAGCATGCGCGTCGGAGACTGGCAGTTCTGCCCGCCATTGGTGTTGCAGGCGTGGACGCCCGCCACCACCGCCTTCGCCAGATCGGCGTCCGGCAGGATGATGTTGGCCGATTTGCCACCGAGTTCCTGCGCCACCCGCTTCACCGTGTCGGCGGCGAGCTTGGCCACGCGGATGCCGGCGCCAGTCGAGCCCGTGAAGGAAACCATGTCGATCTCCGGGTGGCTGGCGATCGCCTCGCCCACGGTCGGGCCGTCGCCGTTCACGAGGTTGAAGACACCCGCCGGTACGCCGGCCTCGTGGATGATCTCGGCCAGCGCCCTGGCGCTCAGCGGCGCGATTTCGCTCGGCTTGAGGATGATCGTGCAGCCGGTGGCCAGCGCCGGCGCGACCTTCGACGCCACCTGGTTGAGCGGCCAGTTCCACGGCGTGATGAGGCCGCAGACCCCGATCGGTTCGCGCCGGACGATGCCGACGCCCTCCGGCCGCTCGAATTCGTAGCGGGCAAGCACGCGCACCGCTTCCTCGAAGTGAAACAGCGCCACCGTCGCCTGCCGCTCGGTGGAGAAGGTGATCGGCGCGCCCATTTCCATCGTCATCAGGCGTGCGAGTTCCGGCAGCCTGGCGCGAAAACCTTCGACGATGCGCCCGAGGATTGCCAGGCGCTCTTCCCGCGACGTTTCGCTCCACGACGCGAAGGCCCGGCGGGCGGCGCGGGCGGCGCGATCGACGTCGGCGGCGGTACCGAGGCTGACGCGCCCGATCTCTTCCTCAGTCGCGGGATTGATGATTGGCAGGCGGCGCGGCTCGTCTGGAGCCGTCCAGCGGCCATCGATATAGAATTCGTGTACGTCGTGCATGCAGCCTCCCTGTGACCGGTTGGAGGAACCGCCACCGGGCAGGTGGGCCTCCGTTTCGGGCGATCCTATCGGCGGCGCCTGCGGCCGCAACACCGTCTCGCGAGCGTTTCGCCAGACGGACGCAAAGGCCCGGGTTTCTAGTCGTCCGCAATCCGTCTCGCCGGCGATGCGAATTCGGCCGCCAATCGTTCCAGATCGTCGGCTAGGGTCTTTGGCACGACGACCTTGCCGAGGGACTGACGTTCCGCCCGCAGCTTTCGCTCTCCGGGCAGCGCCCCTTCTCCGGCCGTCGCGACGATCGAGGCCGCCAGTTCGGCGACGCGTTCGGGATAGGCTTGGGACAGGCCGAAATGCGCCGGATCGATGGTCAGGAAGAGCCAGGAACAATCGGACGGCGCGGATGGATCGCCATACATCGACGTGATTTCGCCGAGCGCCGATCCGCCCGACAGAGCGCAGAGGAAATCCACCATCAGCGCAAGTCCGTAGCCTTTGGCGCCGGCGGCAGGCAGGAGCACGCCGGCAAGTCCCGCGGCCGCATCGGTCGTCGGCTGGCCGCCCGCATCGAGCGCCCAGTCCGGCGGGATTGCCTCGCCGCGCTGTGCCGCGAGGCGGATCCTGCCCATGGCAACCGCGCTCATGGCCATGTCGAGGACGATCGGCGCGCGCCCGGCGACGGGGATCGCGATCGCCAGCGGATTGTTGCCGACGATGGCGCTCGTCCCGCCGGGAGCGGCCAGCATCGGTCGGGTATTGCACATGACGATGCCGATCATCCCGGCCTCGGCCGCGGCGCGCGCGTGGCGCCCTGCCACGCCGAAATGTGTGGCGGTTCGGACCGCGACCGCTGCCAGCCCATGCGTCCGGGCGGTCTCGACCGCGCGGTCCATCGCCCCCTTCGCGACGGCATGGCCGAGCGCGAGGCCGGCATCGTAGACCCTCACGGCCGCGCTCGAATGGACCAGCCTGAGCGCGCCCTTGCCGTCGATCGTGCCGGCCCGCAGCCGGCGCAGATAGGTCGGAGCCTGCAGCATCCCGTGCGAGCCGACGCCTTGCAGGTCGGCTTCGACCAGTCCGTCGGCGACGAGCAGGGCGGAAGCTTCGTCCACTCCGGCTGCCGCGAAGAGGTCAGCGAGAAACGCTCTTGCCCGGCCGGCATCGACCGTGATCCTGTCGTGACCGTCTGCTGCCGCCATGATGTTCCTCCGTTGCGTGCAAGCCGTGTCGCAAAGCGCGGGAGCAGTCAAACCGGGCGGTCGCTCCACCTTCCGCCATTCCGGCATGCGAAATGCCGGTGCTCCCCGTTTGCGCCCGCAGTCCGCAGGCAGTACCTGCGTTTGGCTCCGGCAACGGCCGGATTCCGGGAGGTTACGCATTGCCGATTACCTACGACGTCGTCAGGCAGGTCGCGCGCGATCTCTATGGCTGGTCGCTCAAGAAGGTGCCCGACGACACGCTAGAGGCGCTGGCCGAAGCGCGCCGGCGCGAGACGAACCCGACATCGCAACGGACACTCGACTTCATGCAGGCGGCTGCACGCGCGGCCGAACGCGAGGATCGCCATGCCTGCTCGGATGCCGGGTTCCCGACCTATTTCGTCAAGATCGGGACGCGGCTGACGCTCGACGGCGACATCCGCCGCGCCTTCGTCGACGGCTTCGCCGATCTCGTCGAAACCATCCAGCCGCCGATCCTGAAGTTCATCACGCATCCGCTGACGCTGGAGCGCAGCTACACCGGCAAGGACATGCCGATCGTCTCCTTCGACGTGGCCGACGGCGCCGACTACATGGACATCACCTGCTCGCCCAAGGCGCTGGGTTCCGGGCGCTGGGCCGACCTGAAGGTCTTCAGCTATCCGAAGCTCGCCGACATCGAAGGCTATGTGATGGAATGCGTGATGGAGGCGGGGTCGCAGCATTGCCCGCCGGTGGTGATCGGAGTCGGCATCGGCGGCTCCTTCGACAACGCGGCCAAGCTCGCCAAGATGTCCACGCTCCGCAGGATCGGCACCAGGCACGACGATCCCATGGTCGCCGACATGGAGGAACGGCTGCTCGCCGCCGTCAACAAGACCGGATTCGGACCGATGGGTACGGGCGGGGACACGACCGCGCTCGCGGTCCATGTGGACTATTCTCACGGACACGGCTTCGTGCCGGTCGCCGTCTGCTTCAACTGCTGGATCAACCGCCGTACGGCTGCCCGCATCCACGACGACGGAAAGGTGGTGCGCCTTGAGTGACGGCTCTCCGCCCGCCTTGCCGCGCCTGACACTGCCGCTCTCGCGCGATGAGGCGCGCGCGCTCAGGCTCGGCGATACCGTGATCCTCGACGGCGAGGTGACCATCACGGCCGGGTTCCCGACGCACCAGCGCATGGCCGAGGCACTCGACCGTGGCCAACCGCTGCCGTTCCCGAAGGCCGGAAGCGCCTTTTTCCACATGGGCAGTTCCTGCCGCGCGGAGGGCGATCGCTGGGTGACGAACTACGTCAACCCGACGACATCGACCCGCTTCGACGACTATATGCCCGGCATCATCCGCCGGCTGGGCCTGACAGCGACCGGCGGCAAGGGCGGCATGGGCCGGGCCTGCGTGGAGGCCCTGCGCGAAGTCGGTGGCGTCTACTTCTCCATGCCCGGGGGCGCCTCGCCGCTGCTCAGCATCGGGGCGGTGGAGAGGCTGGAGACCGCCTGGGACGACCTGATCGAACAGTTCCGGCTGTCGCGGTTCCGGCTCGACGGGTTCGGACCGGTCACCGTGGCGATCGATGCGCATGGCAACAGCATGTACGATACGCTGCAAGAACAGGCCTCCGCGCGCATGCCGCGCATCCTGGAGGAACTCGAGCAGGCGCGCCGGGATTCCGCCGCGCGACGCGCAACACCGCCGAGCACCTGACGCTCGCGCGAGACAACCATCCGCAATTCGAAAAGGGAAAGCCCGTGCGACGCTATTTCGAGGATTTTTCGCTCGGCGAGGCCTGGACGAGCAAGTCCGTGGTGATGTCCGAGGAGGACATCATCCGCTATGCCCGCGAATACGACCCGCAGCCGATCCACACCGATCCGGAGAAGGCGGCGCAGGGGCGGTTCGGCTCGGTGATCGCCAGCGGCTGGCAGATCGCGGCGCTCTCCATGCGGCTTTTCGTCGAGTCCGGCGGCTATGGCGAGACGCCCATGGTCGGCCTCGGAATCGATGAATTGCGGTGGCGGCGGCCGGTGAAGCCGGGAGACATCTTGCGCGTCAAGCGAGAGGTCGTCGCGACGGAGCGGCACAAGACGCGGCCGGAATTCGGCATCATCAGGACACAGGTCACCGTGATGAACCAGAAGGACGAGACGGTGATGTCGCTTGTCTCGCTCGGCCAGGTGCCCAGCCGGCCGGCGGAGGCCGAGGCGGGAAAGCCTTCGTAGCGCCTACAGGTGCCGGCCCTCGTCCACCGGGACGATGATGCCAGTGGAACTGGTAAGCAGCGTGATGCAGGCGATGACGGCCTGCGCCACGTCGTCGGGGCTGGTGATCTTGCCGAGCGGCATCTTCGCCGCCATCGCCTCCAGCTGTTGACGCGTCCGGCCGGCCACGAAATCGGTATCGACCCCGGCCGGGGAGACCGAGAAGACGCGGATCTTGGGCGCCAGCACCTTGGCGAGGCCGACGGTGAGCGTGTCGAGACCGCCCTTGGCCGCGCAATAGGCGAGGCTTGAGCCCATCCCCGTGCGCGCCGCAATCGAAGAGACGTTGACGACGGCCGCGTTCGTGCCGCGTTCGAGCAGCGGCCGGAAAGCGCGGACGACCGCGAACGGTCCGCGCAGGTTCACGCGCAGCACCCGGTCGAAAATGTCGTCCGTCAGCCCGTCGAGATCGTTGGCCGGCACCGGCTCTGTGGCGCCGCCATTGTTGACCAGCACGTCGAGCCGCCCGAAGCGCTCCTCGACGGCGCGGGCGGCGTCCGCCACGCAGGCCGTGTCGTCGATGGCGATGCGGAGCGCCGCATGTCCCTCGCCGGGAAGCGACCGCACCACCTCCTCGGCAGCCTCGCGGCGGCTGTTGTAGCCGACGACCACGGACGCTCCGAGCCCCGCTAGCCGGATGGCGGTGGCGCGGCCGATGCCGCTGCTTGCACCGGTGACGACCGCCACGCGGCCCTTCAGTCCGGTGTTCCCGGTCTCGCTCATGTGGATGTCTCCCAATAAGGCTTCTTCAGGTCCTGCTTGAGGATCTTGCCGGCATTGTTGCGCGGGAGGTCGGGGCGAAGTTCGACGGCCGCGAGGCGCTGCGTGCGCCCGACATGGCCGTTCACCCAGGCCAGCAGAGCGTCCGCCTCAAGCCTGCGGCCGTCCCGCGCGACGACGAGCCCGAGCGGGGTCTCGCCCCATTTCTCGCTTGGGACGGCGATCACCGCGGCCTCGGCGACATCGGGGTGGGCCAGCAGCTTCTCCTCGAGGTCGGAGGCGTAGATGTTGAAGCCGCCCGAAATGATCATGTCCTTCTTGCGGTCGAGCAGGACGAGGAATCCGTCCTCGTCGAACATGCCGATGTCTCCGGTGCGGTGGTAGAGCGTGCCGTCGCGGTCGCGCCACCGGAAGGCTGCGTTCGCTTCCTCGTTGCGGAAATAGCCGGACATCATGGTGGCCGAGCGGCCGATGATCTCCCCGCGCTCGCCGCGCGGCACGTCGTTTCCCTCGTCATCGATCACGCGGATTTCGTTCCCGGCCGCCGGCCGGCCGACGGTGTGTGCCTTCTGCGGGAAGGCGGCGAGGTCGAGGATGCACGTGCAGCCGCCTTCCGTCAGTCCGTACACCTCGACGAACCGCCCCGGCCAGCGGGCGAGGATCTCGCGCTTGTCTGCGGCCGGAAGCGGCGCGCCCGTGCACTGCTTGACCTTGAAGGACAAGAGGTCGCGCCGGGCGAAGCTCTCGGCGGCCAGGATGCGCCGGTACTGGACCGGAACCAGCATGGTATGGGTGACGCGCTCGCGCTCGGCGATGTCGAGATAGGCCTCGACCTCGAATTTCGGCATGAGCACGACGCGCCCGCCATGGAACAGCGCCGCCAGCATCGGCATAAGCGTGGTGTTGGAATAGAGCGGCGTGGCAAGCAACATCGTGCTCGACCCGTCGATACCGAACAGCGATCGCGCGGCCTGGCGAAACCGCATCGAATGGGAATGGACGATGCCCTTGGCGCGCCCGGTCGTACCGGAGCTGTAGATGATGTTGAACGGGGCTTCGGGTGCCGGGACGACCGCCGCGGCGAGCGGCTGGCCGCCTTGCAGGAACGCGGTGGGGAGTCCGTTCCGGTTCGCACCATTGAGAACGATCGCACGTCCGGGATGGTCCGGCTTCAGGAGCGACTGGTAGCCGTCCTGGACGAAGACGAGACCGGGTTCGCAGTCGGCGAGCATCCCCGCGAGCGCCTCGGGATGCGCTGACACCGGCAGCGGCACTGCGCAGCCGCCGGCCGCCACGATGCCGAGATAAGAGACGGCAAGCCCGACGCTCGCGGTGCCGAGCAGCGCGATCCTGCCGACCTCCGGTCCGGATGCGGCGACAATGGCGCCGGCAACGCCGAGCACGTCGTCACGCAGTTGAGACCAGGTCAGCGTCTCCGAACCGCAGACCAGCGCGACGTCTCGCGGTCGCTCGGTCCCGTGCCGCAGGATCCGTGCAACCAGTTCGCCCTCTTCCGTCGAGGCTTCAGTCACCGGGACACTCCCTCAGGGGTTCTCGATCAGCATGATGTGCCGCGCCACGATCGCCGGCTTGTCCGCGCCTTCCATCTCCATCGACGCTTCGCTGGTGAGCCGCGTCCCGCGCGCGTGGGGGGCGGCCTCGACGATGGTGAGGGAAAGGCGCACACGGCTGCCGACCGGGATCGGCAGGACGAAGCGAAGCCTGTCGTAGCCGTAGTTCAGGCCGCGGCCGCGCTTTTCCACCTTGTAGATGTCGCGCTGCATGCGCGGCATCAGGGATACGACATAGAGCCCGTGGGCGATGGTCTTCCCGCCCGGCATTTCGCGCGCAGCGCGCTCCACGTCGACGTGAATCCAGTGGTCGTCGCCGGTCAGGCGGGCGAAATCGTCGATCGCAACCTGCGTGATCTCGACCCATCCGGAGTGGCCGATTGCCTGTCCGGCATGGGCCGCGAGATCGGAGGCATGTTCTACGGTCAGCATCAGTTTCTCCCGTCCGGCAATGAGCGCGCCACTGTTTGTGCAAGCGAGGGGTCGACCGACAGGACCACTTTGCCGATCTGCTCGTTTTCGTCGAGCAGGCGATGGGCGGAGCGTACGTCCTCGAACGGAAACACCGCGTGGATGCGTGTGGCGATCGCGCCGCTCTCCAGCAGCGGCCAGACCTGTTCGACCAGCTCGGCGGCAATTCGGCCTTTGTACGCGGCCGGTCGGGGACGCAGGGTCGAGCCAGCGAGCGTGAGCCTGCGCCGCACCACCGATCGGACGTTCACCTCGGCCGTCTCGCCGAGATGGCTTGCGATGAATATCAGACGCCCGTCCGGCTTGAGCAGATCGAGCTGCCGTTGCGTATAAGGGCCTGCCTGGGCGTCGAGGATGACGTCCACGCCTTCGCCGCCGGTCAGCGCCCGGATCTCGTCATCCCATGGACCCTTGTAGCTGACCGCCGCCTGCGCGCCGGTCTCGCGGCAGACGGCCAGCTTCTCCTCGGTACCCGCCGTTGCATAGACCGTGGCATTGCGCAACTTACGCGCGATCTGGATCGCTGCCATGCCGACGCCACTCGTGCCGCCCTGCACCAGCAGGCTCTCGCCCTCGGCGAGCCGGCCAAGCCAGATCACGTTGTTCCAGGCGGTGAAGTAGACCTCGGGAAGCGACGCCGCCTGGACGAATGTGAAGCCGCGCGGAACCGGCATGCATTGCAGGGCCGGGACGCAGCAGAATTCGGCGTAGCCGCCGCCATTGGCGAGCGCGCAGACGGCATCGCCGACCGACACGCCGGAGACGTCCGGACCGGCCGCCACGACGATGCCGGCGACGTCGAGGCCGGGAATGGGCGATGCACCGGGCGGCGGCGGATAGAGCCCGCGTCGCTGCTGGATGTCCGGCCTGTTGACACCCGCCGCCGCGACCTTGATCACCACCTCGCCGTGTCCCGGCACCGGTCGTGGATGCTCCGCGATCCGCAACACCTCCGGCCCGCCCGCTGCGGCGAATTCTATCACCCGCATTGCGCTGTATCGCATGTCGCCGTGCCGGGTCACTTCCAGTTGTGGACGACAGGGTTGGACAGCCGGCCGAGCCCCTCGATCTCGATGTCGATGACGCCAGAGAGCTTGTGCATGTTGACCGAGCGATGTCCGTTGGGGAACTTGCCGACGCCCTTGGCCGAGGTGCCGAAGCAGATGACGTCGCCGGGTTCGAGCGTGAAGTAGCGGCTCGCCTCGGCGATGACTTCCTCGACCTTGAAGCGGTAGCTGCTGGTCGAATCCACCGCGAAAGGCTCGCCGTCGAACCAGCCCTTCACTTCCAGGGCATTGGGGTCGCCGACCTCGTCCGCGGTGGTCAGCCAGGGACCGATCGGGCCGAACGTGTCTGTGGCCTTGGAGCGCGTGTGATAAACGAAATAGACGTCGCGATCGTCCTCGCCGTGGCTGTTGCGCCAGGCGAGATGGTGCGGACGGATCAGGTCCGGCTCGCGCGTGGTCGCGATGGAATCGAGGCCGAACTTCAGCCCGTGCGAGGTGACGTCGTTGGTGATCGTGTAGCCGAACACCGCCTCGCGCGCCTCTTCCACCGAGACGTTCTTGCACCTCTTTCCGAGGACGGCGGCGAGTTCCAGCTCCGGGATCGTCTCGCCGTAGTGCTCCTCCATGATGACCGGCTTGCCGTGACCGGTAAGGCAGGACGGCGCCTTCAGGAAGAAGTTGGGCACGCCCGGATCCTTATGGGCGGACTTGCGGATGCCCATGTTGTTGAAGGCGACCCCGAGCACCTTGGTGGGCCGCGTCTGCGGCGGCAGCCAGTCGATGCCGGCCTCGTCGAGAGGCGTTGCATTGCCTCCTTCGACGGCCTGGCGGGCCTTCGCAAGCTCTCCTTCGCCGCCCTCGATGAGGTCGTTCATCGTCGCGGGCGGAGTGCCGAGCCCCGCGCTCCCATAGAGCTCCGACAGCAGCACGGTCCCGCCATCCTTCATGGCCACGAGGGCGGGCCGCCCCTGATGGTTGATCGTACCGAGTTTCACGATTGTCTCTCCTTGCTTGATACGGCCGTCATGCGACCGCGGAATGGCCGCTTGCGGCCCTGTTCTGGAAATATGCCAGCGCGACGACGGGCAGGGCGATCGCCAGCGCCGCCAGCAGAAGCTCGATGTCCGACCAGCCCGGAACGCCTTCCTGCGGCAAGGCGATCAGGATCGCTGCGCAAAGCAGGACGATGCGCAGCGGCAGCCCATACAAGCGCCCGCCGAAAAGCGGGCCGACCAGCGGAATGTAGCCCTGCAGCGACCAGGCGAATAGCGCGATCCCTCCGAGCGCCAGCAGCGTCGAGGTGACGATCTCCGATGCCGTGCCCTGAAGCACGAGCGCCGGCTCCAGCACGAAGAAGAACGGGATGAAGTAGATGACGCTGCCGAGGCGCATCGCCTCGAAGCCGGTCTTCATTGGCGGCGTCTTGGCAATCGAAGCCGCCGCGAAGGCGCCGAGCGCCACCGGAGGCGTGATGAAGGACAGCATGCCCCAGTAGAAGATGAACATATGCACGGCCATCGGGTTCAGCCCCACCTGGATCAGCGCGGGGGCGAGGAGGATGGCAAGAAAGATGTAGGCCGCCGTAGAGGTCATGCCGACGCCCAGGATCAGCCCCGTGAGCGCGCCCATCAGCAGCAGCAGGAACGAGTTCCCATCGGCCAGCCTCAGGAGATCATTCACCAGTGTCGCGGCCACGCCGGTCATCGACAGGGCGCCGATGATCATGCCGACTGCGGCGAGGATCGCGACCATGTTGGCGAAGAGCGAGCCGAGGTCGTCGAAGAACCGCCCGACGTCGCTCCACCCCCAGCGGTGCTTCTTCGAGAACATCTGATTGAGCAGGATGAGGAGCGGTGTCGCGTAGTAGGGGGCCAGAGCCTCACGCCGCATGACGAGCAGCATGTAGATGAGGAGCGCGAAGGCAAATATATAGTACCATCCCTCCTTCAGGGTGGTGCCCAGCGAGGGCAGTTCCTCGGCCGGCAGTCCCTTCAGCTTCTCCTTGCCGGCGATCGCGTCGATCTGAACGAACAGGCCGAAGAAATACAGGAAAGAGGGAATGATGGCGGCGAGCGCTATGTCCGCATAGGGCACGTTCATCACGCTCGCCATGACGAAGGCGGTGGCGCCCATCACCGGCGGCATCAGCACGCCGCCCGTGGACGCGCAGGTCTCGATGCCGGCCGCTACCGTGCCGCGCAGGCCGATGCGGCGCATCGCGGGAATGGTCATTATGCCGGTGGTGAGGACGTTAGTGATGACGCTGCCGCTCATCGATCCGAGCAGACCGCTGGAGACTATCGCGACCTTGGCCGGGCCGCCGCGGACTTTTCCGAGCAGCGCGAAGGAAAGGTCCATGAAGAACTTGCCGGCCCCGGTCTGCTGGAGGGCGGCGCCGAAGAGCAGGAAGCCGATAATCAGCTGCGCGAAGGTGCGCATGGGGATGCCGATGATGCTTTCCGAGCCCATGGCATGATAGGCGGCGGTATAGACGGGACCCGACGCGAAGCCGGAAATGGCCGTCGGCAGGTACTCCGTATAGATCGGGTAGAGAGACATCAGGAGGACGACGATCGCCAGCGGCAGGCCGCCGGCGCGTCGTCCGGCCTCCAGCACCAGAAGCCACAGCACGAAGGAAAAGTAGACGGCCGTCTCCGGCGGGGCCATTTCCCAGCCGCGCAGTGCGATGTTGAGCGCGTTGACGAGGAAGTAGCCGCACACGACCACGGTGGCGACGGCAAGGAGCCAGTCGTACCAGCTGGGCGCCAGGGTCCGCGCGCTCGATCTTGCCGGATAGACGATGAAGCAGCAGAACAGCGCCAGCGCGATGATGGCGTAGTAGTAGCGCAGGTCGATCAGGGTGTAGCCGACGAAAAAGCCGAAATTGAAGACCTGATTGACCGCGAGGACCAGGATGACGAAGGCCGCGACACGCACGGCCCAGCGGGCGAGGCCCGCCAGCTTGCGTGGCCCGGCTTCGAATTTCGATGCGTCTGCTTCGACTTCCGCCATGGTTCCTCCCGGACCCGTTCGTCCGCGCAGGTCTTCGCCGCGCGGTACGAAGGAGCCTATTCTATTTCCAGTCCGACCAGTCTCGCGGGATTGTCGCGCACCATCAGCCGGACTTCATCCTCGCTGAAGCCGAGCGCGAGGCAGAGCTTGATCGCCTGGCGCATTCCTTCCACCGGCGTGGGGTTGTCGACCTGTCCGAGATCGGAGCCGATCGACGAGTGGGCGACCCCCGCGGCCTGAATGTGCTCCTTGAGTTCCTCCGGCGAAAATACGTTGAAGCGTGAATCGACGTAGAGGCAGGCAGACTGCTCGATATGAGCGCCGAAGTCGGCCATCTCGGCAATGTCCTCGTACGTGAAGTGCAGGCCGTACATCGGATGGTTGACCAGCAGCCGCTTGACGCCGCGCTTCTTCGCCTCGTGGAAGAGCTTCCAGATCTCCCAGACGTGCAGGTGTCCGGAAGACAGGATCGCGTCGAACTCGGCGATCGAGTCGAGGATCTCCTTCACGACGTCGAGGATCTCCCCGTAGGAATCGACCACAGTGATCCCCGGCGAGGACTTCAGCTGGACGTTGGAGGCCAGCCGCGTCTTGCGGTGCGAACTGCGGATGTGGTTGGCCGACTGGGCTGTCGGCATCCAGACGAGCTTGGCGCCCTGCTTCAGCTGGGCATCGACAACGAAGGGATTGAGCCCGCCGGTGGAGTTGTTGAGCACGAGGCCGCCATACATCGCCACGCCGAGGTGACCGAGCACGCGGTCCATGATCGGGATGAAGGGAGCGACTGAATAGTGGTGGTCTTTGAACATGATGCCGCGCATCCCGGCGGCAGCGGCTTCTTCCACGGCCTGGAAGTGGTCGACCTGGCGCGGCATGGTCGAGGGACCGGAATGGACGTGGAGGTCGACCGCGCCCTTCAGCAGCCTGTTGGCCACATCGTCGTCGATCGTGGCAATGAGTTCGCGCGCCGCCTCGCGATGGTTTGCCGATGCCATGCTTTCCTCCTCTTCGTGAGCGGCCTTGCCTTACGTCTTGACACGGCGAAGCCACAACTTCAGAAACGGCCGTATTTCGTCTGGCGGAACGGGATCCGCCCCGAGAGGTCGCAATGGGCATCAGAGCCGTCGAGCGTGCGCTGCGCGTGCTTCAGGAAATGAACCTCCAGCCCTACACATCCGTGGGCCACCTGCACGCGCGCACGGGGCTGCCGAAACCAACGCTGGTCCGCATGCTGCAAACGCTGGAGCATGCCGGCTATGTCGAGAACGATCCGCGCGTCGGCGGCTACCAGTTGAGCGCGCTCGTCGGTTCTCTGAGCTCTGGCTACCACAAGGAGCCGATGGTGGTTGAGGCCGGGCGGCCGTGGGCGATCGCGGTGACGAGGAAGTACCAGTGGCCCGTTTCCATCTCGCTGCTCGACCGCGATGCGGTGGTAGTGCGCTTCAGCACGGTGCCGGACAGTTCGGTCTCGCCCTTCCACAAGACCGTGAACATGCGCTTGCCGCTGATCACGCGGGGGATGGGGCTGGCCTATCTCGCCTTCACGCCGAAGGAGGAATTCGACCTGATCGTCGGCATGCTGAGGAATTCGGAAGAGCCGGAGGACGAACTGGCACGCCATCCCGAAAGGCTGGACCGGTTGGTCCAGGTGACGCGCGAACGCGGCTACGCGCTTCGCTCGCCCCAAGTGGAGCCGCGTAACTCCAACACGATCGCGGTGCCGGTGTTCAACGACAATGACCGCGTGGTCGCCAGCCTCGGCCTGACATACTTTACCTCGGCGTTTCCCTCGCAGAACGACGCCTGCGACCGCTACGCCCCGGTTCTCAAGACTGCCTCGGACGAAATCTCCAAGGACCTCGCCCGGTTGAACAAGAGTTCCCTGATCTAGGGGCTGAAAAGGGGTAAGTTACTGATATTGAATGGTCGGAGCGGCGGGATTCGAACCCACGACCCCTTGACCCCCAGTCAAGTGCGCTACCGGGCTGCGCTACGCTCCGACACGCGGGAAGCCTTATCTTCGGAAGGGTTGCGGCGCAAGCGCAAATTCGGCGGACCGGTCCGAAAGCCGATCTCCGGCGCAATCGGGAGACGTTTGCCCAAGGGGATGGTGTGGATACTCCTGCGCCGTTCGACGGAAGACCGGTCTCCGATCTAGAAGTTCAGCCCTGCCTCGTTCCAGCGCCCGAAGGCGGAGCAGTTCGGGCCGGCATTTGCTCGCTTCGGATCGACGAGTTCGGGCTCGAGAATGTGGGCGTACCGGCACAAGGGGCCGGTGACGATGACCTTGTAGGCCTTGTCGTCGGCGCGGACCAGGATTCGCGTACCCTTCGGCAGATCTTTCGGCGCCTGCTTTCCGATTTCCGCATCGATTCCCGCAATCGGACGGAAATTGCGGCCCGCCAGCTTGGTCAGCCTCGTGGCATCCTCCGCCTGGAGGCGCTTCACTCCGGCCTCCGCCAAGTCGAGGAAAGAGCGGGCGGACTCGAAGCCCCCCGCCGAAGCCCGGAAGTCATCGTAGAGCATCGTCCTGATGCGCCCCCGCTCCCCATAGGAAATGTCGATGACGGAGGCAGCTGCCAGCGTCCCCAGCGTGGCTGCGCCCACCACGATGCCCCCGACGAACCCCGCCAGCACGGGAAGAGCCCAGGCGGAACGGTTCTTTCGACCCGCAACGGGTTCCGTGCGATCTTCATGGATGGAGGCCTGCTCGCGAGGCATATCGGACGCCGGGCCTCCAGCACGGCTTTCGCGATGATCGTTGATGACCGCCTCGACCGCGGCGCGCAGTTCCTCAGCCTGGCCCGATTCAGAAAGATGCCTGTTGTTGTCGAGCATCTTCTCGTTCGCGGCGCGTAGCCGGTCGTAACCCGCCTCGACCTGCGCGTCGTCCCTCGGATCCACTCCATCCAGTATTTTCGATAGGTATTGAGTGTACTTGAGCTTGTATTGTTCCATACGTTCCGACGGTACCCCTTGCTGCCCGCTCCGAAGAGACTGCATCGGTCATGGTGCGACATCAAGCAACACCTGGCCGAACAGCAAACCCTTATATGCCCTGCCGACTCCGAATATCGGGAAAGCGCCGAAACGTCGACAGTGAAGACGTAGGAATTGGCGGTCTTTGACAGGGACGCGTTGATTTCGCCAATTCAAAACGAGTTTCCCACTTCATCCCGCCGATCATGCCGCGTGGCAACGCGCCCGTGGAAGAAATTCTAAACATTCGTACATTAGCAAAATAGACAATAAAAAAGTCCACCGGAACGGCTGGAGACGTGGAGGCTTCCAACATGGCTGGTATGTTGCGACTGCTGTACGCGAGCGGTGCCACCGAGAGAACGACGGATGAGCTTCTCGATGCGATCCTCACAGTTTCGCGGAGAAACAATGCCCGCGAAGGCATCACCGGAATGCTGCTCGCCGGAGAAGGCGTCTTCCTGCAGGTGCTGGAAGGGGAGGTGACCGCTGTACGGTCGCTCGTGAGCCGCATCCGGCGCGACCCGCGCCACCGCAACGTGATGATCCTGAACGAGGAGACGATTTCCCGGCGCCTGTTCGGAAACTGGGACATGGGCTTCAAGAAGCTCGACGCTTCCCACGGCGACGATCGGAAGCTCTTCCCGACGACGCGCGCCGCACTCGAGAACCGCATCTCCCGCACGGATGGCGGCATTATGCTGGACACCGTTCTGGCATTCAGCACCGACTTCCTCGCGCCGGTCTAGGGCCGTCCCTGGACCGGCTATCGCGCCAAGCCGAGGGGGATGGAAAACTGCCAGCTGTTGCGGCCGGCGGCGGCGGGAATAGGCGGGAACGGTGCGGACTTGCGCACCGCGGCGAGTGCAGCCTGGTCGAGTTCCGCCGAGCCGGAACTCTGCGTGATGCGCGTCGAACCGAGGCCGCCGCTCGACGTGACCACGAAGGTGACGTGCACGTCGCGCCGGGCACCGCGGCGAGCCGAGCGCGAGACCGAGTTCACCGCGCGCCTCAACTTCGAAGCGACCTGTCCGGGATAGTTCGAGACGGCAGCGTTGCCGGCCTGCGAACTGCGGCTGCCGGTGCCGCTCGCCGCCGCATTGCCGCGTTCGCTGCCGCTCGCCTGGCCCCGCGTCGAGCTGCGCTGCTGCCGGCCGCCGTCGCCTGATGCGCGAGGCGCCGGCTTGCGCTCGGCCTTGCGTTCGGTCTGCTGCTGTCGCCGCGGTTCGGTCCGCGCGCGGTCGGGCCGCACGGCGGCTTCGCGGACGGCCGGCGGCTCCGGGCGGGCCGTCGGAAGCGGCACGTCGTCCGGAATTGGGAACTCCTCGACGGCCTCCACCACCTCCTCGCCCTCCACAGGTTCGACGGCTTCGGTCAAGGGCGGAACGACCGCGAGGGTGGTCTGAACCTCCTGCGCGTCTTCGGGCGTATCGGCCGGTTCGGTTTCGGCAGGCGTGGCGGCGACGCTTTCAGGCATCTCGACTGCCGATTGCGGGGGCACCTCGACCACATCCGGCGCCGGTGCCTCGACGGGTTCCGCCAGGGCCGCCTGAACCGCTTGCGCGGCCGGAGCGGGCGTCGTCTCCGGCGCTTCTTCCGTCGGAATGGGGACCGCCGTCCGGGTCTCCGTGGGCTCCGGGGCTTCCTCGGAAGCGACGGCGGGTGCCGGAACGTTCACCTGTGCCGGCAGCGTCGGCTCGCTCTCCACCGGTTCGGAGACCTCCGGTTCGGCCTGGTCAGCCTGTTCCGGCACCACGTCCTCGATCGCTTCGGCCGTGATGGGCTCGGCCGCCGGCGCCGGGGCGACCGCGGCGGCGGGGGCGGTTTCGGTCAGGGCTGCCACTGGCGTCTCCACCGGCCGCGCCGCGCTCGGGGTTTCGGCCACCGTCTCGGGCGTCGTCACCGGTTCGGCCGCTACCGACGGTTCCTCGACGGGGGCGACCGTGTCGACCGGTTCGACCGGATCGTCGGCCTGGAAGGCATCCTCGAACGAGCCGAGCACTGCCATCTCCATCGCGGCCGGGCCTTCGATCTGCACCTCGTCGGATGTTTCGCGCAGCAGTAAAGCGACGGCAGCGGCATGCAGCACGCCCGATGCCAGCAACGCGGCGGTCCATTTGAGCGAACGCTTCATGGCATCTCGCGCTCGGTGACGATGGTGATGCGGCTTGCACCCGCATCGCGCAATTCGGCGATGATGCCGATCAGACGTTCGGCCGGAAGGTCGCGATCGACCGCGATCTTGACGGTGACCTCGTCGCCGTCGAGGAGGAGCCTGTCCTGCCGGATCCTGGCGACATATTCCGCCGGCGTGATTTCGGCGCCGCGCGCGCGGATCGAGCCCTGCGCCGTCACGAAGAGCGCGTCCGGCGGTTCGGCCTGGTCGGATTGCGCGGTGCTGATCAGCGCCACCTCCTTGTCCATCGGCGGCGTCAGCGAACCGGCGATCAGGAAGAAGATCAGCATCAGGAAGACCACGTTGATGAGCGTGATCGTGCTTTCCTGGTTGGTGCGTGCGGTGGGCCTGGGCAGCCGCATCGTCCTATCTCGCGACTTGCAGTGTCAGGTTGGTTTCCCGTCGGACACGCTCGACGGCGCTGACGAGCGCCTGCGAGCTCAGCTCGCCGCGCACCAGAAGCACCGCCGACACCGCGCCGGCTTCCTCCAAGCGCTTCAGTTCCGCGCCGGCTCGCTCCTCGCCGACGGGCACGCCGTTGATCGTCCAGACATCCCCGTTCACCCGCAGCAGGATGCCGGGCGCCGCACCGGGCCCGTTGGCGCCCGCGCGGCCACCGACGATCTCGACCTCGGCGAACTTGGTGAAGGTCGACGACAGCATGAAGAACAGGAGCAGCAGGAAGATCACGTCGATCAGCGACGTGACCGAGATCGGCCGGCGCCTTGCGCCGTAGCCCGCATCAATGCGCATGGCTCGCTCCGGGGCCGGTCAACCCCGCGGCGGACGGTTCGGTGCGGGGGGAGGTGGCGCGGATCTCGCCCAGCGCGTGCTGCGAGAAGAAGTTGGTGGTGAGCGTCTCGATCGCCACGCGTTCGTTTTCCACCCGCGTCTCGAACCAGGTCAGCGCCAGCGAGACGGGCATGGCGACCGCGAGACCGGCCGCCGTGGTGAGCAGCGCGACCCAGATGCCGCCGGCCAGGATGGACGGATCGACGGCGTTGCCGGCGCCCTGCAACTGCTGGAAGGCCTCGATCATGCCGAGCACCGTTCCGAACAGGCCGAGCAGCGGGGAAATCTGCGCGATGGCGTCGAGCGCGCGGAAACCGCGCTGCAGGTCGTGCAGCCGGCCGACCGCGATCCGCCCGACCTCGTCTTCGACCACGCCTTTGGGAACGCTGCGCGTCATGGAAAGCCGCATCGCCGCCGCCAGCGCGGAGCCGACCGCCGACGGGTCGGCATCGGCGACCTGCCGCGCATCGCCGTAGCTGCCATGCACCCACAGGTGCAGCGCCCGTTGCGCGGCTCCGTGGAAGCCGACGCGCTCGCGCCAGAACTGCACCAGTTTTAGCAGGATCAATGCAACCGCGAAGACAGACAGTACGAGAAGGATGGCGACCACCGGCCCGCCGAGCTCGAGGAAGGATCGCATGTTCTCGATAACGCTGTTGGTCATGGTGGGGTCCTGTCCGTCGGGTATGCTCGTCGATGCGGCGAGATCAGCTGCCGAACGCCACGTCCGCCGCCTTGGTGGTGGCGTCGAGGTGGCGGATGCAGGCGCCAGCCTCCACGCCTTCGCCCTCGCAGGCGACCGCGCCGTTGACGAGCACGCGCCCGACCGCGGCGCAGTCGGTCTCGGCCAAGTCGAACTGGCGCACCTTCGTCTTGCCGTCCGGCAAGTCCTTGAAGTCGAGTGCGGTCAGCCGCTGGACGAGTCCTGCCCTGTCGAACAGCGCGATCTCGAAAGCCGCCTTCTCCAGCGCGGCGCCGAGCCCGTTGCGGACCAGGAAGGTGAGCCGGCAGCCGCCCAAAGACGGCTCCAAGCCGTTGAGTTCGAGGGTCAGCGAAGGCTGCGCCGCCGCCTCCTGGGCGAACGCGGTTGCGCCCGCCAGCGGCGACATCGTGATCGATGCCGCCAGCATCCGTGCAATTGCCGTCGTCTTCGGCATCACTGCCATCCTATCTGCTTGCTGAGCGATATCTTGAACGTGCGGCCCTTGGCGGGGTCGTTGTTCAGGAACTCCTTGTATTGCGTGTCGAAGATGTTCTCGACGCCGGTCTGAATCTCCCAGCCCGCAAACTGTCCATCCTTCGGTTGCCAGTTCAGGAAGACGTCGTGAACGTTGAACGACTCGGCATAGCGGGTCGAACCGGAGGGCAGGGGCGTGGAGGTGACGCGGGAGTCTTCCTGGGGATCGGCCACGAACCGCGCATGCCAGCCGAAGCTGAGATCGTGCTGCGGCATCCTTCCGCCGAGCGTCAGGTTCACCTCATGCGGGGCGACCGTCGTCAGGAAGGTGTCGGTATCCGTATTCTTCCCGATGACGTGCGAGTAGCCGAGATTGGCGAAGACATAGTCGGAATCGTACGCCGCCTCGACCTCGAAGCCGTAGATCACGGCGTTCTGGACGTTCTCGTATCCGGGGATATCGTTCTCGCCGGAGACGAGATCGGGGTTGAGGGTGATCAGGTCGGAGATGTCGTTGTAGAAGCCGGTCGTCTTCAGTTGCAGCCCGTCGCCAGTCTGGACGAGATCGTAGCCGGAGACCGCAAAGCCGAGCTCGTAATTGTTCGATCTTTCCTTTTCGAGATCGAGGCTCGGCAGGAACGTGCGGCTGGAACTTCCGGTCGAGAAGACCTCGTCCAGCGTCGGAAAGCGCTCGGTATGCGCGACCGAGCCGAAGACCGCGAAGGTGTCATTGAACTCGTAATGGGCGGCGATCTTGGGGGAGATGGCGGTGTCGCTGGTGTCGGCGACCGGATTGCCGTCCAGATCGACCACTCGCGATCCTGGCGAGAGTTCATGCCAGTCCAGGCGCATGCCGGGTATGATGGTCAGCCGCTCGTTCCAGATATACTCGTTCTGGACGAAAAAGCCTGTCTTGAGATCCGTTCCTTCCGGATGGAAGTTGAAGCCGCCCGGCGTTCCGGCAACGGTGAGCGCCTCCGCTGTGCGGGTCTGATATGCGGTCTGCCAGCCATAGGTGAGGAAGTTTTCCCAGTTCTCGCCGCTCCACCCCGACGTGTTCTCGACGTTGAACTGCCACGTCTCGTAGCCGTATTCGGTGTCGCAGAAGAGGGCACTGGTGGCACAGGTCAATCCGAACATCGGATTGCCGGAGGCATTGGTCTGGTCGACCGTCGTGTTAGAGTATGAGGCGGAGACCTTCAGGTCGAGCCAGTCGCTGTCGAGGAACGGGTTTTCGTAGCTGATCACCGCCGTCCGGTCGATCACGTGGCGGTCGACGGTTCCGAATATGTCCTGCGTGCCGACCTGGGCGTAGTCCTGATCGTCGGCGTCCGAATCCCAGTGCTGGTAGGAAAGGCGCAGCGTGCCTTCGTCGCCGACCTTGAAGGTACCCTTGGCAAGGCCGGACCAGGCCTCGAAGTCGGAGCTCCGCACCACGGTTCCGTCGCCGGTCACGTAGGAATCGGCCATGCGGTAGTTGCCGGCGAACAGGTACTCGGCGTCGCCGAACCGCTGGGCGAAAATGGCCGATCCGAGCCAGCCGTCGCGGTTGCTCTGGTATCCGCCCTTCAGGCGCAGTGCGCCGGTATCGCCGGGCGCGATGAAGTCGGACGCGTCCTTGGTCACGAAGCGGATGACGCCGCCGAGCGCACCCGATCCGTAGAGGGTCGAGGAGGCGGGACCGCGCAGCACTTCGATGCGCTTGTAGAGCTCCGGATCGGAGAAGAAGCCGCCCATGCGGTACTGCTCGTAGTACTTGTTGGCGCCGTCGACGGTGACGATGATGCGGCCTTCCTCGTTCGCCGATTCGGGCGCACCGATGCCGCGGATGTTGAACGTCTGTCCGAGAACGCGTTCGGAGCCGGAGGTGTTCACGCCCGGTACGCGCTCCAGAACCTCACCCACCGTGGTGGCCTGGATGCGGTCGATGTCTTCCTGCTCGATCACGGTGACCGACTGCGGCGTGTCGATTGCGACCTTTTCCATGCCGGCGCCGAAAACCAGGCGTTGCAGCATCGTAACGCGGCCCTGCTTTTCTTCCGTGTTCGTCCGCGTTTCCTCCTGGGCGCCGGCCATCTGTGCGACCACCGCGCTCAACGCGGCTCCACCGAGCAACGCCGCGACGTTTCGTGCCACCAACCCCATACCCCAACTCCTTGATCTGTCGGTTTATGCTGGCTGGCCGTGCGGCTCGCTTGCGAATGATCGTCTTACCGGAAAACATGAAACTCAGACTCCGGTATTGCGCTCACTATTAAACCTGATAAACGGTGTCAACAATAAGAACGCGAGATTCAACCAAGCCAAGCCAGCGACGCGAGCCAGGCGCGAACGGAGGTTCAGTGACGTGACCACGACCCGCACCTCGTACGACTTGTCGTACCGCGACCATCGCAACGAGCCGGCCCCGCGCGGATTCCTGCGCGGCGACCCGCGCCAGTTGAGAACCCTCACCAGCCAGGCGCTGTTTCTCGGCGAGCATGAGATCGGCATCGAACACCAGGGTTCGCTCTACCGGCTGAAGATCACCCGCCAGGGCAAGCTCATTCTCAACAAGTAGGTGCGCCGATGACCGCTGCTTCCCTCCCGTCCCCTGCCGCGATCCGGCAGGCGAGGGCCGACAATCCCAAGATGCGCGAGCGCGATCTCGCGAGCCAGCTCGGCGTGACCGAGTGTCAGCTGGTCGCCGCCCATTGCGGCTTCGGCGTGCGCCGTATCCGGGCCGACGTCGAGAAACTCCTCGCTGGCGTCACCGCGCTCGGCGAGGTCATGGCCCTGACGCGCAACGAAAGCGCCGTCCATGAGAAGATCGGGGTCTATGAAAAGCCGGTTTCCGGCAAGCATGCCTCGATGGTGCTCGGCAGCGAGATCGACCTTCGTATTTTCCCAAAGCACTGGGTTCATGGCTTCGCGGTCGAGAAGGGGGAGGGCGATGACATCCGGCGCAGTCTTCAATTCTTCGACGCCGCCGGCGATGCGGTCCACAAGATTCACATGCGCGAGAATTCGAACCTCGAGGCCTACGAGGATCTGGTGGCGATCCTGTTCTCGCCCGACCAGTCGGACGAACTTCCGACCGCCGGCCCGCGCCTGGTTCAAGCCGCCAACGATCCGGGCTTGCGCGCCGACCTGGAAGATTTGCGCGCGCGCTGGAGCGGCATGACGGACGTGCACCAGTTCGTCGGGATCCTGCGCGATCTCGAGCTGACGCGCCGGCAGGCCGTGGAATTGGTCGGCCCGGACTTCGCGTGGCGGCTCGCCGACGACGCCATCCCGTCGCTGATGCGCATCGTCGCCAACGAGCAAGTGCCGATCATGTGCTTCGTCGGCAATGGCGGCTGCATCCAGATCCACTCTGGGCCGATCACCGAGATCAAGCCGATGGGGCCTTGGATCAACGTCATGGATCCGACCTTCCACCTTCATCTGAGGACCGATCACATCACGGACGTCTGGGCGGTGCGCAAGCCGAACAGGGATGGCCACGTTTCCTCCATCGAGGCTTACGGCGCCGACGGTTCGATGATCATCCAGTTCTTCGGCAAACGGCAGGAAGGCACCAACGAGCGCGCCGAATGGCGCTCCATCGTGGAGGGTCTTCCCCGGCTCGAACGGTCCAGCGCGGCTTGAGGAGGCATGACATGTCCCTGAGAAAATCCCCCCGCGCTATCGCGCGCGCTAGTGCGATCGGCTTCACCCTCGTCCTCACGCTGGCACCCCTGCTCGCGCCGCCGCCCGGCGGCTCGGCCATGGCGTCTCAGGTGGAGGCTTTGCCCACCGGTGCGCAGCACCTCGTGTCCGTCGGTGGCTCCATCACCGAGATCCTCTACGCGCTCGGCGAGGAGGACCGTCTGGTGGCGCGCGATTCCACGAGCCTCTATCCGGAAGCGGCGCTGGCGCTGCCGGACGTCGGATACATGCGGGCGCTCTCGCCGGAGGGCGTCCTGTCCGTCAATCCCGACGGCATCCTCGTGCTCGAGGGCAGCGGCCCTCCGGAAGCCATCCAGGTGCTGCAGAAGGCGAGCGTGCCGCTGGTCGTGATCCCCGAGCGATTCGACAGCCAGGGTATCATCGACAAGATTATGGCGGTCGGTCAGGCTATCGGCGAACCCGAGAAGGCGGAGGCTTTCGCCGCGAAGGTGGCAGACGACCTCGATGCCGCCCGCAAGATCACCGCCGACGTGAAGGACCGCAAGAAGGTGCTGTTCATCCTCAGCCTGCAAGGCGGAAAGATCCTTGCCTCCGGTACGGGCAGCGCGGCGAACGGCATCATCGAGCTAGCGGGCGGCGAAAACGCCATCACCGGCTATTCGGGCTACAAGCAACTGACCGACGAGGCCGTGATCGAGGCGCAGCCGGACGTCGTGCTGATGATGGATCGCGAGGGCGATCTGAGTATCGACGAGGACGAACTCTTCTCGCATCCGGCGATCGCCGCGACACCCGCCGGCAAAGACAGGCAGGTGATCCGGATGGACGGTCTCTATCTGCTTGGCTTCGGTACCCGGACCGCCGCCGCGGTGAAGGACCTCGCCGTCCGGCTCTACGACGACGAGATCACGAACTGACGGCGCCGGACGTGACTGACCAGACGATGATGGCGGCGACACGACCGCGCCGGGAGCATCCTGCCGAAGGCGACCGGTCGGCACGCGCGCGCCTCGCGATCCTGCTTTGCGGCCTACTTCTCGGCGTGGTCGCGCTCGCCAGCCTCGGCTACGGCGCGTCGCACACTTCCGCAATGACGCTGCTTTGGAACGTCATGTCCGGTGCCGATGCGATCTCGGCCCGCGACCGGATCATCGTCTACGACATCCGCCTGCCGCGCGTGATCCTCGGTATCCTGATCGGCGCCGCGCTCGCGGTTTCGGGCGCCGTCATGCAGGGTCTGTTCCGCAATCCGCTCGCCGATCCCGGTCTCGTCGGCGTTTCGGCGGGCGCCGGGCTGGGGGCGATCAGTGTAATCGTGCTGGGAACCACCGCGCTCGGTCCCGTCGTGCAGATGTTCGGCATTTATGCGCTGCCCTTCTCCGCCTTCCTGGGAGGCCTCGCGACCTCGCTGATCCTCTATCGCGTCGCCACCCGGCGCGGCCAGACCTCCATCGCCACCATGCTGCTCGCCGGCATCGCGCTCGCCGCGATGGCCGGGGCGTTTTCCGGCGTCATGGTCTATCTGGCCGACGACCGGCAGCTGCGCGATCTCACCTTCTGGGGCCTGGGGTCGCTCGCCGGCGCGACGTGGACCAAGATCGCGGCCGCAGCCCCTATCATCGTCGTTACCCTTCTCGCTGCACCCTTCCTGGCACGCGGCCTGAACGCGCTCAGCCTGGGCGAGGCGACGGCGCATCATCTCGGCGTTCCGGTGCAGCGCCTGAAGAACGTCGCCATCGTCGCAGTCGCGGCCGCCGTGGGGGCGTGCGTCGCCGTTTCGGGCGGCATCGGATTCGTCGGTATCGTGGTGCCCCACCTGCTCAGGCTGCTGATCGGGCCCGACAACCGATACCTGCTCCCGGCGTCCGCCCTGCTCGGCGCGACCCTGTTGCTCGCCGCCGACGCGGTCAGCCGAACGATCGTCGCGCCGGCCGAATTGCCGATCGGCATCGTGACGGCGGCCGTCGGTGCCCCCTTCTTCCTCTGGATACTGCTGCGCCGGCGCGGCATCCTGGACCTCTAGGAGCCTCGACCGTGATCGAAGCGACCGACGTCGACGTCTTCATCGGCAACAAGCGGATCGTCACCGGCGCCAGTTTCGAGGCGCGTCCAGGAGAATTCGTCTCCATCGTCGGCCCCAACGGCTCTGGCAAGACGACGCTCATGCGCGCGCTGTGCGGCGACCTCGACTTCACCGGCGAGATCACCTTCTCGGGGCGCTCGATGTCGGCCCTGAAGCCTTGGCAGCTTGCCGGCATCCGTGCTGTCCTGCCGCAGGCCGCGACCCTGTCGTTTCCCTTTACTGTCCGCGAAGTCGTCAAGCTCGGCCTGACGGGCGGCCGTTCCGGGGTCCTGCCGGGAGAGGCCGCGCGGCTGCCGGAACGGGCGCTCGCCAAGGTGGATCTGGAGGGATTCGGGGGACGCTTCTACCAGGAGCTCTCGGGCGGCGAGCAGCAGCGCGTCCAGCTCGCCCGCGTCCTGTGCCAGGTGTGGGCGCCGGTGCTGGAGGGCAATCCGCGATTCCTCCTGCTCGACGAGCCGGTGTCGAGCCTCGACATCAAGCACCAGTTGACCGTCATGCGCATCGCGCGCGAGTTCGCCGACAGGGGAGGCGGGACGGTGGCGATCCTCCACGACCTCAACCTCGCATCCATGTTCTCCGACCGGATCTACGTCATGCACCGGGGCCGGATCGCGGCTTCGGGCACCCCCGCGGAGGTGCTGAGGGACGAACTGATTTCGCGGGTGTTCGAGTGCGCCATGAAGGTCGGCGTCCCGGCGCCCATGGGCATGCCCTACGTGCTGCCGCAGACGGCGACGATCGCACCCTGAGGATTGGATTCTAGCCGATCGCCATTGCGTCGCGCCGATGGCGGACCGGCCCAATTCGGGTTGCCTCGTGCTGGTGCCGCGCTTCGAGCGCCAGCCCGCCCCACACCATGCCGAGCAGCAGGTAGAAGTGACGCCAGTGATCCGTGTCGATCACGGTTCCGAGCAGCACATGGCCGAGGAAGACGACGTAGGCGCACAGGAAATAGGGCTGCCAGGGACGATCCCTGAACAGGATTCTGAATCCGGCCCCGAGCGTCCACATGATCATGATGAACCAGGCGGCGAAACCGAGCCAGCCGTAGTCCATCAGCGCCTTCAGCCAGATGTTGTGTGTGTCTTCGCCGAAGGTGAGGCCGAACACCAGCGGCCCGATCCCGAGCGGCTTTTCGGTGGCGAGCATGAAGCCGATCGCGTGCCGCGCGAAGCGTCCGAGGCGTGCGGAATCATATTCCTGGACGAGTTGGGCGCGCGCGCTGAACAGGTCCGCGATGGCCGGAATCTGCAGCGCCACGATGAGCGCCACGACGAGCAGGACGAGGGCCGCGCCGCCCATGAGCAGGATGCGGAGGCGGAAGAGGCCGCTGCGGTGCTGGACGAACAGTGCCAGAGCCGTCATCAGCGCGCTGAAGGCGAACAGCCCCCACGCGCCGCGCGAAAACGACAGGAACAGGCCGAACGCGATGATCAGGAGCGGAATGCCGTAGAGCGGCATCCGTCCGACAGGCCCCGTCAGAACTCTGTGGAGAAGCCAGATGCCGGGCAGGGTGATGAAGGGCCCGAAGACGTTGGGATCCTCGAAAACGCCAGCCGCGCGCTCGTACTTGGTGAACATCTCGGCGCCAGGAAAAGCGTGGAAATAGCCAAGAATGCCGAAGGCGGATGTGCTGACTGCAGCCGCGAGCCATGCCATGAACATCAGCCGGTAGAGATCGGGCCTCGCCTCCAGCACGGCGGCGTAGAACACCGCGGTGAAGGCGAGAAACAGGGACACTGCGATGTAGAGCGGCGCTTCCTTGAGGACCTCCATCTGCGTGATGGCGATCATGCCGCCGATGTTGAAGGTGACGAGGAGGACGACCAGAGGCGTCAAGCTGCGCGAAATCCTGAGGCCGAACAGGCCCCAGATCGCCATCAGCGCCACCATGTAGAGTTCGTAGGGCGCCGGTTCGCGGATGACGAAGCCCGACAGGAACACGCCGATCGAGATGGCGCCTGCTGTCAGTAGCGAGACAAGCTTCGCATTCACCGCCGCTCGGGTGACGGGCGGCCCGTAGGACCGGAAATCGCCGGTCAGCGCGGTCAATATGCGTTCTCGGTGTCGAGCAGGCGGATCGGCGTCATCAGGAGGATCTTGAGGTCGAACCAGAGCGACCAGTTCTCGATGTAGAACAGGTCGAACTCCGTCCGTTTCTTGATCTTCTCGTCCGTGTCCATCTCGCCGCGCCAGCCGTTGATCTGGGCCCAGCCGGTGACGCCGGGTTTGACCTTGTGGCGGGCGAAGTAGCCGTCGACCACCTCGGTATAGAGCAGGTTGTGGGACTGTGCGGCCACCGCGTGCGGACGAGGGCCAACGAGCGAAAGGTTGCCGAGAAGCGCGTTGAAGAACTGCGGCAGTTCGTCGATCGAGGTCTTGCGGATGACGCGGCCTACGCGGGTCACGCGAGGGTCGCCCTTGGTGACGGCCCGCTTCGCCGTGGGATCGGACTGGTCCGCGTACATGGATCGGAATTTGTAGACCTCGATGACCTCGTTGTTGAAGCCATGGCGCTTCTGCTTGAAGAGGATCGGCCCCTTGCTGTCGAGCTTGATCGCGATCGCAGTCGCGAGCATGACGGGCGCAAAGAGCGCGATGCCGATCAGGGAGAAGATGATGTCGAAGGCCCGTTTCGCCACCGAATCCCAGTCGTTGATCGGCTTGTCGAATATGTCGAGCAGCGGCACCGAGCCTATGTAGGAGTAGGCGCGGGGCCGGAAGCGCAGTTCGCTCGAATGCGCCGACAGGCGGATGTCGACGGGCAGCACCCAAAGCTTCTTGAGCATCGAGAGCACGCGCGCTTCCGCCGTCAGCGGGAGGGAAACGATCAGCATGTCGATGCGCGCCGCGCGGGCGAATTCGATGAGTTCGGAGATGTTGCCGAGCTTCGGGTAGCCGGCAACGATCGGCGGCGAGCGGCGGTCATCGCGGTCGTCGAAGATGCCGCAGATCCGGATGTCGTTGTCGGCCTGCTTTTCCAGCGAGCGGATCAGCGTCTCGGCCGCTTGTCCGCCGCCGACGATGACGGCGCGCCGTTCCATCACGCCGTTGCGCGCCCAGCGCTTGATCAGCCGTGCCATCACCAGGCGCAGGCCCAGGATGATGATGAAGCCCGACACGTACCATCCGGCGAACCAGAGCCGCGAAAAATCCGCGGAGTTCTTCATGAAGACGCTGGCGAGCGCCATTGCGGCGAAGGCGCCTGACCATACGAGCGCAAACGTGCGCATGTGTGCCAGAGGCTTGCGGAGCACCGCCATCTGGTAGGAATCGGTGAACTCGAGCAGGATAACGGTCAAAAGCGAACCGCCGAAGATAGCGGCAAGGTAGTCCCAGTCAAACTGCTGGGGAACCCCGATCCTGTAGGTGTAGGCGAGAGCGCCAGCCAGGAGCAGAAGCAGGAACTCCAGGATGCGCAACTTGCCGCTGACCATGACCGGGGACATGGTGTCGCGCCGGTACTGCGATGCGACCTGCCGAGCGACCGAACCGAGTTCGGCATTCTTGCTGCGCTCGTCCTTCGCCTCCTCGAACCGGCGAACGGCATCGGGCGTGAAACGCGACGTTGGATCGATCTGGTTCATGGCGAGACCCGTTGAAGCCCCGTCCTATACGAAATGCCCTAACACTCCCTTGACCGGGAACGTTCGATTCAAGCGATTGACGCTGGGAGGGCCTGGCGGAGGGTTTCTCGGCGGAACTCAGTTCCTGCGCGCTTCCCGGTAGATCCCTTCGATCCGGCTCGCCATGGCGTCGGCGCCGAATCGGGCGCGGACTTCCTCTCCCGACGGCATGACAGCGGCGTAAGCGGCTTCATCGTCGATCGCCCGCGCCATTCCCGCGGCGATGGCTTGCGCGCTGGGTTCGACCAGCGCCGCCGGGGCGTTCTCGAATATCTCCGGGATGCCGCCAACCGAGGTGGCGACCATGAGCTTGCCAGCGGCGAGCGCTTCCAAGACGATGTAAGGCATCGCCTCCGCGCGCGACGGAACGACGACGATCCTTGCCAAGGCGAAGGCTTCCCGCGCCGGCATCGGGTCGCGGAAATGCACCCGGTCGGCAAGTCCGCGCTCGGCCACCTGGGCGACGTACTTGTCCCGGTCTTCTCCCGCGCCGACCATGAAGGCGCTGAGCCGGCGGCCGGTGGCTCTTTCGGCGAGCTGCAGGGCCTCGATGAAGAGATCCGGTCCCTTCAAGTCCCGCATCATGCCGATGTAGAGGAAATCCGCCGCATCGGCGGACGCGGCGACCGGTTCGAACTCGCGGCCCGTCACGCCGTTGTAGACCACGGTGTTCGGCGCGCGCGGCGGGCCGACCTTGCGCACGAAGGTGTCACGCTCCTGTCTCGATACGAACAGGATGTGCTCCGAGAGACGCTCCATGATGCGCTCCAGCGCGAAGAAGAAGCGCCCCGTGACGCTTTTCTCGTCGTAGTGCAGGCTGCCCCCGTGGGGCGAATAGAGGCGGGCTACGCGATACCTGGATACCCGCAAGAGTGTGCCGAACATGCGCGAATAGACGCCGCCCTTGGCGCCGTGTCCGTGCAGCACGTCCGGCCGCAATTCCTTGATGATGTCGTATGTCTTCCAGGCCGACGATAGGTCGCCGAGCCCGATGTGGCGTTGCATGGGCGTCCGGTGGACGCCAAGCGGAAGCTTCGTCTCGAGCTCGCGGAGCATGCGGGCCTCGTATTCTCCACCCGTGGTGGAATCGCAGACGATTCCCACCTGGTGCCCCGCCGCCACTTGTGCGCCCGCCAGGTCTCGGACGTGACGGAAAATCCCGCCGACCGGCGACCGGAAGCAGTGGACGATTCGCAGGCTCTCGGGCACGGAGACCGTCTACCGCTGCTCAGAACAGTCGCTCGCGGACATAGACCGTGTCTCCCGGCAGGATCGGATCCGAAGTCAGGACGCGGCCGGTCAACACCTTGCCGTTGATGTCACGCGTGATGTCGACGTTCGCCTGGTTGGCGCGGGGCGAGTAGCCGCCGGCGGCCGCGATGGCCTTGTGCACGGTCATTCCAGGCACATAGGAATACTGTCCGGCTGCACCCACTTCGCCCATCACGAAGATCGGGCGGTAGCGGTCGATCTCGACCGAGACGTCTGGGTCGCGGAGATAGCCGTTCTGGAGCTTCTGCGCGATCTGCTGCTCGATTTCCGATGCCGTATGGCCGCGCGCGGCGATCGCGCCGACCAGCGGGAAAGAGACGTAGCCTGCCTGGTCGACGTTGTAGACGTTCGTGAGTCCGTCCTGTTCGAAGACCGTGATCCGCACGCGGTCGCCGGCGTCGAGCACATAGGGTTTGGAGATCGCGGCATGGAAGGCTGGCGGAACCGGCCGATAGCCGGCGCAGCCGGCTACGGCGAACGTAGCGATCGCGGCTATGGAAAGTGCGAACTGGCGCTTCATTGGCGGACACACACCCTTCAACTGCGGCCGGGCGAGGGGCCCGGTTGCGTGGACTGCGCGTCCGTTATCCGCCTGTTAGGGTTAATGGGCGGTAAAGGCGAGCCTCGCCCAAACACAACCGTCGTGCTTGGATGGTTACCGGTAAGATTCTGTAAACGATCGTTAATTTTGCGTTGCACGTTTCTTAACCGCGCGGTTACCATAGTTGTTTACGGTCGCTCCGATAAAGAGTGGAGTGACTTGCCATGGCCGGCCCGCACGCCCCCGGAAGCGACGTGGACATAGACATCGGCGCCTTGACCGCCAGCCTTGCGCGCGACTGGTTGCGGATCGTCCTCGTCGTTCTCGCGGTCACCGCCCTCGCGTTCATCCTCGCTTCGACCGCGCAGAAGCACTACAAGGCGGAGACGCGGCTTCTGATCGAAGAGCGTGAATCGGTCTTCACGCGTCCCGACGCCAATGGAAGCAATTCGCCGGTGCTCGACGACCAGGGCGTCACCAGCCAGGTCGAGGTGATTTCGTCGTCCGACTTGCTGAAACAGGTCGCGGGCGATCTGGGGCTGGCGAGGCTCGAGGAGTTCGAGGCGTCCGGCGAAGTCTCCATGCTTGGCAGGCTGCTGATCATCGCCGGGCTGCGCAACGATCCCGTCGAACTGCCGCCTGAGGAAAGGGTGCTCAAGAATTTCCGCGAGAAGCTGACCGTCTACAGGGTCGAGGGATCGCGCGTCATCGTCGTCCAGTTCTCGTCCGTGGACCCGGAACTCGCGGCAAAGGTGCCGAATGCCATCGCGGATGCCTATCTCGCCCTGCAGCGCAAGGCCAAGGCCCAGTCGGATACGGATGCGACGGAGTGGCTGGAACCCGAAATCGCCGATCTGCGCGACAAGGTGAAGGAAGCTGAGGGGAGGGTCGCCGATTTCCGCGGCGGGTCGGACCTTCTGATGGGGTCGAACAATTCGGTGCTCGCCACCCAGCAACTGTCGGAGCTCTCGAGCGAACTGTCCCGGGTCAAGGCAAACCGCGCCTCGAGCGAAGCCACGGCTTCGGCGGTGCGCAATGCGCTCGCCGCCGGTACCTCGATCGAATCCCTGCCGGAAGTCCTGTCCTCGCCGCTGATCCAGAGGCTGCGGGAAAGCCAGGTGCAGCTCAGGGCAACGATCGCCGATCTTTCGGCAACTCTCCTCGACAATCATCCCCGCATCCGTGCGCTTCGTTCTCAGCTTGCCGATCTCGATTCACAGATACGCAGCGAGGCCAACAAGGTGCTCGAAGGGCTGGAAACCGAAGCGGATGCGGCGAGGTTGCGGGAGACCGAGCTCATCGCGGAAGTGAACCGCCTGAAGGCCGAATCGGCGCGTGTCGGCGAGCAGGAGGTGGAACTTCGCGCCCTGGAACGCGAAGCGGCCTCCCAGCGCGACCTGTTGGAATCCTATCTGTCGCGCTACCGCGAGGCGGTGTCGCGCAAGGATCGAGACTACCTGCCCGCCGACGCGCGAATCTTTTCGCGGGCGTCGGTTCCTTCCGAGCCCTATTTCCCGAAGGTGGTCCCCATCACGGGCGCCGCGCTCGCCGCATCGCTCCTGATCATGGTGGTCTTCACGCTGATGCGGGAACTGTTCAGCGGGCGCGCCATGCGGCCGTCGTACCGCACTACGGCGGAGCCCGTCCGGCAGGTCGTCATGCCGGCCCACCCTGAAGCGGACGAGGACGCCGATCTGGCTCCGGTCGCGACTGCCGCCGTCGCCCCTCCTCGCGAACCGGAACAGCGGGCCGTTGCGGCGCCCGTCTTCACCAAGGGACAGGTATCGATCGAGGATGCGGCGGAACGGCTCATCGCGCGCGGCGCCTCCCGCGCCGTCTTCGTCTCGCCGGAAGGCGACGAGGGTGCCGCTGCCGCCGTCATGGTGGCGCGGGAGGTCGCGGATGCCGGACTGCGGACGCTGCTTCTCGACCTCACCTCGACCGGCGCGGTGTCGGGTCCGATGCTCGACGGCGCGAAACTTCCCGGCATCACCGATCTGCTTTGCTCGAAGGCCCAGTTCACCGATGTCATCCATCCGGACCTCTACTCCGACTGCCACGTCATCCCGGTCGGCAACTCCGATCCGGCACGAGCGATGCGCGCTGTGGACCGGCTCCCCATCATCATGGATTCGCTGACGACGGCATACGACATGGTGATCGTCGAATGCGGCCCGGCGGATGGAGCGAGCATCAAGCGGCTGGCTTCGGGCGCGAGCGAGGTCGTGATCAGCGTGATCGAGGAAGACGACGCGGCGGTCTCGGCCACCGAAGACGAACTGAAGTCGGTCGGGTTCGAGAAGGCTTTCCTGGTGACGCCGATCGGCTACGAGCCGCCGCATGCACCGGTTCCCGACGAGCGGAACGCCGCCTGAGGCGTCCGGTCGCGGTTTGATGAAGGGAAGGGCGCTACATGCCCTTGTCCTTGCCGGCCGTCGCGCGGCGCAGCCGCTTCACCAGCTTCCAGGCGACCTCGTTGGACTTGATCAGACGTTTGGCCGAATTGGTCGCCTGTCGGAGGCCGATCGCCAGACGGCCCTTGGCGCCGAGCGGAATGGCGACGTCGAAATGCCTCGTCTCGATGTCGCACCAGAGCCGCTTGTACGTCTCGTCGCCGACGCTGAAATCATAGAAGGCTATGCCGTCGTTGCAGGCTTCGCGGATGTTCTCGAAGAACAGGAACTCACCGGGACTGGTTGACGCGAGTTCGTCCTCCGCGATGGATCCGAACTCGCAGATCACCGAGGACGGCGTGAGGCTGCAGCCGGTTACCGCGCGCAGCTTTCCACCGATCTCGAGCCCGTGCAGGAAGAAATCCGGCTTCGCATCCGCTTCACAGGCGGATCCGAACAGATCGCGGAAGAAGTCCCGGACGGTACGGTCGGCGAAGACGTCCTGAATGCCATTTGTCGCGAACCTCGTCGCCTTCATTGCATAGAAGGCCTCCAGCAGAGCATCGGTTTCGGCACGATCGGTCGCGCGGATGCGTTTGAATCCACCGGCGGCTTCGAACTTCCTGATCTGCGAGCGATGCTTCTTGCGCTTGCGTTTGGCGCTCGCCCGCTCCAGCACCGCGTCGAATCCGCCAGCGAGATCGACCGCGAGTGCGGGATTGGGGCTCTGCCATGAAGCGAGCGTGGCGAGGGGGTTCGCAACTCCCTCGAACGCTGCGACCTGCCGTTCGAGAAGCACCAGATCGATGTCCGGACGCACATCCCGCAACGCCGCTGCCATCGACGCGCGGAAACCGGGGTCGAGCTCGAACCCGCTTTCCCCGCGACGGGCCGGAAAGTTTCCATTGGCGTGGCTGCCACCGGGAAAGCGCGCGATCCGGAATACGCCTTCGCGTACGATTTCGAGCGGGATCGCAATGCTGCCGGCGTCGCCTTCCCATGAAACGACGACGACGTCCTCATTGCAGTTCCGCGCCCAGGCTTCCACCCAACGCGGGGCCTGGGGCGGTGCGAAAAGCGCCTTGGCACAGAATTCTGAATAGGCGGAGAGAGCAGCCGAACCGGTGAGACAGCGCGCCGCGGACGTGGCAGGCGCTTTCGAGCCGGCGCCCTCGAGCGGCAGCCCGTCGGACCGGAAATGCAGGTCGGTGGAAGCGTCCGCGTCAACCATACCTTTATCCTTCGGGCCTAATAAATCTGTTTGACACGGCGCTACCTCGCGCCTGCTTCAGGATGCGGAGCCTATCCGCAAATGGTGAAAGAATGATCGACAGGGGGGAATTGCTGAGGAAGCTGATCCTCAACGCAATCCGCTTTTCGCTCCTGGCCCCGCTCGCCAGCCGCTATTATTCGGGGGTCGGCGCCATCCTGATGCTTCACCGTGTCAACGTCGCGCCGCTCACCACCATCGGCGCGAACCGGCACCTGACGGTCACGCCGGGTTTCCTCGACGAATTGCTGACCGAGGTGAAGCGTCTCGGCTTCGAATTCGTCTCTATGGACGAAACCGTGGAGCGCCTTGCCTGCGGCAGGCGCGGGGGCAGGTTCGTGACCATCACCGCCGACGACGCCTATCGCGACAACCTGTTTGAAGCCCTGCCTGTATTGGAAGCGCACGATGCACCGATCACGATCTACGTCGCTCCGGGTCTGACCGAAGGGAACGTCTTCCTCTGGTGGGAGCTCCTGGAGGAAGTCGTCAGCCGCCGCCCGACGGTCTATCTGAAGACACCCGAGGGCAGGATGGTTTTCGACTGCGCCACCACGGCGGAAAAGTTCCGCGCGAATACCGAGATCCACAACTACCTCACCGAGAAGGTCGCCGAGGAAGACCAACTCGACGTGGTTCGCGAACTGGCGTGGTCCTCTGGGCTCGACCCCAAGGAACTCGGCAGGAACGCCCTGCTCGACTGGAACGAGCTGCGCGGGATGGTGGCGCATCCGCTGGTCACCATCGGCGCCCATACGGTCCATCACTACAATCTGAGAAGACTGCCGGAGGAGAAGGCGCGCCGCGAGATCGCGGATGCGGCAGGGATCCTCGAGATGGAACTCGGCCGGAAGCCGCGCCACATGGCCTATCCCTACGGATACGATGCCGCTGTCGGCCCCCGCGAGGTCAAGCTCGCCCGGGAAGCGGGGTATGCGTCGGCCGTCACGACGCGCCACGGGCTGCTGCAAGCCGAGCACGCCGCGCACCTCCACTCGTTGCCGCGCATTTCCATCAACGGGCGGTATCAGCGCGTGCAGCATGTCGGTACGATGCTGTCGGGGATCACGACGCCCATAGCCAATCGCGGGAGACGCGTCGTCACCGTGTGATCTTGCAGACAAGCAGTACCGAGCGGTTCAGTCGCGAGGCTTGGGCGCGGTCGCCATCCACTTGATGATCCACATCGCCGGCAGCACCCACAAGAGGCCGGTGAAGAAGAAATAGGCGAGGTGGACGATCCAGCTGGATTCGCCCAGGCGGGCGGTTGCGATCGCCGTCGCCACCAGGGCGTAGATGACAACCAGGGCAACCAGCAGGATCATGCCGACGAGTTTTTTCAGGCGGACGGGCATCTCGGTTCCTTTCGCTCGCTTTTAGCGAGCGGGCCGCCAAGCGCAATCCCGCGACCGGGACCGATCCCGCGGCGCGACCGCTTGCCGCGCGAACCAACCTTGCCAGCGCCACAGTGATCGTTCACGAGCATTCCATTCCCGTGCATCTGGACCGATCCCATGACAGCCATTGCAGAACCGGTGCTTCACGACCGATTGGAGCGGCAGGCGCACAACCGCGTTCTCGTCCGCGGCTGGCTCTACGTCGTTCTCGTCATGCTGTTTGCGCTGGTGTTCGTCGGCGGCGCGACGCGACTCACCGAGTCCGGCCTGTCGATCACGGAATGGAAGCCGATCCACGGCGTCATTCCGCCGCTCTCGGACGCGGAGTGGCAGGAGGAGTTCGAAAAATACCGGCAGATCCCCGAATACCAGCAGATCAACAAGGGCATGAGCCTCGACGCGTTCAAGACCATCTTCTGGTGGGAGTGGACGCACCGGCTGCTGGCGCGCGGGGTCGGCTTCGTCTTCGCACTGCCTCTCGCCTTTTTCTGGGTCACGGGCAGGCTGGAACGGAGCCTCAAGCCGAAGCTCGTCGGCATCCTGTTTCTCGGTGCCTTCCAGGGCGCGGTCGGCTGGTGGATGGTGGCCTCGGGCCTCGTCGAACGCACCGACGTCAGCCAGTACCGGCTCGCCACCCACCTTACCATCGCCTGCATCATCTTCGCCGCGACCATGGCGGTCGCGCGCGGACTGGCTCCGCACTCGGCCCGGCGATCCGCCCCGGAGACACGGCGCTTCGCCGGTATCCTGGTCTTCCTGGTCCTGATCCAGATCTATCTCGGCGGCCTCGTCGCCGGCCTCAACGCGGGCTTTGCCTACAACACCTGGCCGCTGATGGACGGCAGCATCATTCCCGGCGACCTCCTGGTCCAGCAGCCGTGGTTTCTCAACTTCTTCGAGAACGCCAAGACCGTGCAGTTCGTCCATCGCCTGGGGGGCTATATCCTCTTCTTTGCCGCGCTCTGGCACGTCTTCGCGGCGCGGTCGGCAGATCGCGCCAGCACCCACGCGCGCCGTGCCGTCGTGCTGTTTCACCTCGTGCTTCTTCAGGCGGCGATCGGCGTCACCACGCTTCTGACGGTCGTCGATATCGGCTGGGCACTGCTGCACCAGGCTTTCGCGCTGATCGTGCTGGGTTTCGCCGCCGCCCACTGGCGGGCGACGAAGGGGAGCTATCCGGATGAGACCGCGATAGTGGTTCGCAACTGATGGAAGGCGGCGGCTAAGCCGCCATCCCCAGCATCAGGTCCATGTTCTGGACCGCCGCTCCCGAGGCACCCTTGCCGAGATTGTCGAGCACCGCGACGAGGTTTGCCTGCCCCTTGCCTTCGGTTCCGAAGACATAGAGCTTCATCCGGTCCGTGCCGTTCAGCGCGGTCGGATCGACGCGCGCAAGTTTCGCGGTTTCCTCCGGCGGGACGACCTCGACCACGGTCTGCCGGGCATAATGCGAGGCGAGCGCGCCGTGAATATCCGCCAGCGACGGACCGCCGTTCAGGTCGGCCAGATGCAGCGGCACCTGCACGATCATGCCCTGCGCGAAGCGCCCGACGCTCGGTGAGAAGATCGGCCGCCGCTCGAGCAATCCGTGCTGCTGCATCTCCGGAACGTGCTTGTGCGACAGGGTAAGCCCGTAGAGGAAATGCGGCGCGGCGATGTGGTCGGGGTTCGCCTCGTCCTCCATCTGGGCGATCATCTGCTTGCCCCCGCCGGAATAGCCGGAGATCGCGTTGACGGTGACTGGGTAGTCGGCAGGCAGGATGCCGGCTTCCACCAGTGGCCGGATGAGCCCGATGGCGCCGGTCGGGTAGCACCCCGGATTGGCGACGAGCCGGGCCTGGGCGATCCGGTCGCGCAGCCCACTGGTCATCTCGGCGAAGCCGTAGGCCCAGTCGGGATGCGTCCGGTGGGCGGTGGAGGTATCGATGATGCGGGTCGAGTTCACGCCTTCCAGGATGCCGACCGCCTCGCGCGAAGCGTCGTCGGGGAGGCAAAGGATCGCCACATCCGCTTCTTTCAGCATGTCTTCCCGAAGGGCGCGGTTGCGCCGTTCCGCCTCGGGAATGGACATGATGTCGAGATCGGTGCGACCGGCGAGCCGGGTCCGGATCTGTAGCCCCGTGGTGCCGTGCTCGCCGTCGATAAAGATTTTCGGTTTCATGACTATTTCGTCCGCCTGAAAAGGAAAGAATGTCAATGGCTTCATGCCATGGCTGGAATCTGTCCCGGAAGGCGGTGAATCAGTGCGCGAAGACGCTGACTCAGAGAGCGAGCCTGTCCGGGCCGGCCGGTCCTGTTCGTCGTCGCATCATCGCAGGCGCGCCTTCTTCTCCGCGAGTAGGCCCAGATAGTGCTGGGCGACCGTGGCGCCCGCGATCGCGGTGATGTCCGCGTGATCGTAGGCCGGGGCGACTTCTACTATATCGGCCCCCACCATGTCGAGATCGCCGAGCTGGCGCAGCACTGACAGGATCTTGGCCGAGGAGGGGCCGCCCGCGACGGGCGTCCCGGTGCCGGGCGCGAAGGCCGGGTCGAGGCAGTCGATGTCGAAAGTGACATAGGTTTTCGCCCCGCCGGTCCGCGCCACAATGGCCTTCGCAATGTCCGCCGCCTTCATTTCCTCGACGGCGTAGCCGTGGAGGATCCTGATGCCGAAATCGTCCGGCGCATGCGTGCGGATGCCGACCTGGATCGAGCGCTCGGGATCGATGACGCCGTCGCGCACGGCCCGCGCCACGAACGAGCCGTGGTCGATGCGTTTGCCGTCGTCGAACCAGGTGTCCTGATGCGCGTCGAACTGTACGAGCGCCAGCTTGCCGTGCCTGGCCGCATGGGCTTTCAGCAGGGGCCATGTGACGAAGTGGTCGCCGCCGAGTGAGACGAGGAACGCGCCGGATTTCAGGAGCTTCGCCGCGTCGCGCTCGATCTTGCCCGGCGTCTTCTGGTGATTGCCGGTGTCGAGCAGGCAGTCGCCATAATCGACCACAACGAGATCGGCAAACAGGTCTCGGTGGAAGGGATACTGTGGGTCGTTGTCGAAGATCGCCGCCGCGCGTCGGATCGCTTGCGGGCCGAAGCGGGCGCCGGGCCGATTGGTGACGGCGGCGTCGAAAGGGATGCCCCAGACGATGGCGTCCGCGCCCTTCACGTTCTTGGTGTAGCGACGCCGCATGAAGGACAGCGCGCCGGCGTAGGTCGGGTCGCCGGCGCTACCGGTCATGGAGCGGGCGGTAAAGGCGTGGTCGATTGTCGAAGCCGGCATGATTGGTTCCTGTTCGCTCCCGTTGGTAATCCATGACGGAAAGCCGCTCAAGCGACCGGCACGGATATTGCAGCGGTGGGGCAGGGACGGGTCACGCGGCAACAGGGTGTCTTCCTTCGGGACAGGGAAGGCGCAAGCGGAGGCAAGCGCAAGTGAAGACCAGATCGACCTTTTCCGTCCCGGACATGAGCCCGGCCATCCCGGAGCGCTTCCAGGTGCTCGACAGTTGGCGCGGCATCGCGGCCGTCATGGTCGTGCTGTTTCACGTTCAGATCGTCAGCAACATCCATGATCTTCCTCTCGTCCGCGCAGGCGAGACCTTCGTGGACTTTTTCTTCGTTCTGTCCGGCTTCGTGATCGCCCACGCCTATGCCGGCCGCGTGAACTCGCGGCAGCAGTTCGTTGGCTTCGTGGTGCAGCGCCTCGGTCGCGTCTACCCGCTGCACGCGGTGATGCTGCTCCTCTATCTGCTTTTCGAGACGGCCAAGGCGCTCGTCCCTTCGCTTGGCAGCGCGAGCGATCCCGCCTTTTCCGGCAGCAACGATATTTCCTCCATCGTAGCCAATGTCCTTCTGGTACAGGCGTGGGGCTTCGAGGACGGGCTCACCTGGAACACGCCCGCGTGGAGCATTTCGGGGGAACTGCTCTCCTACCTGCTCTTCGGGGTCGCCGCCGTGCTGTTCGGACGCAGGCTCTGGATCGCGGCGGCGATCGGGGCGGTCGCTTCTCTTGCGGTCCTGCTGCTCGCCGCCCCCAAGGGTATGGAATCGACCTTCGACTTCGGCGCAGTGCGGGCGCTCTACGGCTTCTGCCTAGGCGTTCTTCTGCACCGGGCCGTCATCGCCGGCGTGGCGCGCACCAGGGAGAAACTGCGGCGGGAGCCGTCGTACCCGGCAAAACTCGCCTGGACCATCGCCGAGGTCGCGGCGGTCGGCTGCCTCGTGGAGTTCGTCAGGGCGAGCCACCAGAACGCGGCCGCGTTCGCCGCTCCGCTGGTCTTCGCCTTTGCCATCAACGTCTTCGCGCACGAAGGCGGCCATGTCAGCCGGCTGCTGCGCTGGAAGCCTTTCCTGATGGCGGGCATGCTCTCCTATTCGATCTACATGATCCACATGTTCATCCTCCTGCGCTGCCTCAACGTCGGACGGCTTGCCGACAAGGTGCTCGGAACCGCAATCCTGCGGCCGATGGACGGCAACGCCGCGCATGGCCTCGTGCTCGATTTCGGCAACAGGTACGCGGGCGACCTCGCCATCGTCGGCGTGCTGGGCATGATCGTCGCGATCAGCTACGTCACCTACCGGGTGATCGAGCGTCCGGGCCAACAGGCATTCCGCAGGCTCGCGCAACGGCTGGCGAACCGGGGCGACGAGCGTCCCCGCCCGGTTGCTGTCATCCGCACCGCCTGAAGGCAGGCATGAAAAAGGCCGCGCGCGGCGGCCTTGATCGGGTTCGGGAGGAGAGGCGGGTTTCCCCGCCCGACTCAGCGCTTGGAGAACTGGAACGAACGACGGGCCTTGGCCTTGCCGTACTTCTTGCGCTCGACCGTACGCGAGTCGCGGGTCAGGAAGCCGCCCTTCTTGAGAACGCCGCGCAGGGTCGGTTCGTAGTAGGTCAGCGCCTTTGAGATGCCGTGGCGCACCGCGCCGGCCTGTCCCGACAGACCGCCGCCGACGACGGTCGCGACGACGTCGTACTGGCCTTCGCGGTTGGCCGCCACGATCGGCTGCTTCAGGATCATCTGCAGCACCGGACGCGCGAAATAGGCGTTGAAGTCCTTTTCGTTGACGATGATGCGGCCGGTGCCGGGGCGAACCCAGACCCGGGCGATGGCGTCCTTGCGCTTGCCGGTCGCATAGGCGCGGCCTTGCGCGTCAAGCTTCTGCACGTAGACGGGAGCCGCGGCCGGCTGTTCGGCGGTCACGCCGGTTGCGGTGCCGAGATCGGCGAGCGAGTTGAGATCAGCCATAGGCCTGTACCCTTACGTTCTTCTTGCTCATCGAGGCCACGTCCAGCGCTTCGGGCTGCTGGGCCTCGTGAGGGTGGGCCGCGCCTGCATAGACGCGGAGGTTCTTCATCTGGCGACGGCCGAGCGGACCGCGCGGGATCATGCGCTCGACGGCCTTTTCCAGCACGCGCTCGGGGAAACGACCCTCAAGCAGGTCGCGGGCGGTGCGTTCCTTCACGCCGCCCGGATGGCCGGTGTGCCAGTAGTAGATCTTGTCGTTGTACTTCTTGCCGGTCAGCACCACCTTGTCGGCGTTGATGATGACGACGTTGTCGCCGTCGTCGACATGGGGGGTGAAGGTCGGCTTGTGCTTGCCGCGCAGGCGGTTGGCGACGATGGTTGCAAGACGTCCGAGGACCAGGCCTTCGGCGTCGATCAGCACCCACTTCTTCGTCACCTCCGCAGGCTTCTGCGAAAAGGTTTTCATCGGGCTACTTTCCTGTCGGACCTTCCGTTCCTTGAGGGCACGAAAGGCGTTTCTTGTTGCTTGCATTGGCGGGCATTCGACCCGCCAAAATGAAACGGCGGCCGTCGGGCCGCTGCTTCGAGGCGGCTTATAGGCGAGGGCGCCATGCACGTCAAGCGCAATTGTCGCAGGGCACGGGTAGAAACGGAAGCAAAATCAAGCACTTACAAATAAGGTAATTTGATACCACATTGAGAATATCCGTTCAGCGCTTCGGCGGCACCGAATAGGTACCGGTCGCATGCGCGACGGTGAGCCGTTCCGGCCCCGCGACGATGTCGATATCGAACACCATGAGGCTCCTGCCGAGCTTGATGATGCGGCAATGGCCGTCGATCGGACCGGGTCCGGCCTTGCGCACGAAGTTGATGTTGAGGTTGGTGGTCACCGACAGCGCGTCGGGCCCGGCATGCGACAGCACGCAGACGTAGCCGCCGATGTCGGCCAGCGTGAACAGGCACGGGCCCGACACCGTGCCGCCGGGCCTCAGGTGCCGCTCGTTCGCATTGAGCCGGACCGTGCAGCCGCCGGGAAAGACATCCGTCGCGACATAGTCGGCATACTCGGAATTGAGCTGCGGGTAGACCTCGCCCATCAGCCTGTTGACTTCCTCGGTATTCATGACCGGGACCAGGGGAGGGGTGTTCTTCGTCATGCCATCCATAGGTATCTCGTCAGGTCTTCGGGGCATTGATCGGACGGTTCTGCGTCCAGTCGAACGTGCCGAGGTCGCGCTCGCGCACGGCGTGCTTCCAGCCCATCTCCTCCGCCCGGTGCTTGAAGTTCAGCCCTTCGGGGGAATGCCGGGTGATGCCGTCGAAGATCGTCGCGAACATCTGCGTCTGCTTCAGCCCCATGGCCTCGATCGCCTGGTTCACGACCAGCTTCTGCATCATCAGCTGGTTCACCGGAACGCCGGCCATGCGCTCTGCCAGACGCTCGACCTCGCCGTCCAGCTCCGCGGCGGGCACTGACTTGAGCACGAGCCCCATGCGCTCGGCTTCAATTCCCTTGATCTTGTCGCCGGTGAAGAGCATGCGCTTCGCCCGTTCCGGCCCCAGCCGGTAGACCCACATCGCCGTCGTGGGGCACCCCCAGACACGCACCGGCATGTAGCCGATCTCCGCCTCGTCGGCCATTACGATCATGTCGGAGCAGAGCGCGATGTCCGATCCGCCAGCGACGGCAAACCCATGTACCTTGCAGATCACCGGCCGGTAGGAGCGCCAGAGCGACATGAAGAGTTCCGTGTTGCGCATCATGAAGGCGTAGTCCTTCATCGGGTCCCAAGGCATGTCCTGGGTGACCGAATTGCCGGCGCCCCCGGCGGTCTCGGCGTAGTAGGTGAGGTCGTATCCGGCGCAGAACGCGCGCCCCGCGCCGGAAAGCACGATCACGTGGACGCCGGCATCGGCGTTCGCCTGCTCGACGGCGCCGGCCAGTTCGCGCGGCAGGTCGTCGTCGATCGCGTTCAGCACGTCGGGACGGTTGAGCGTGATCCGCCCGATCCGGCCGTCCTTCTCGTAGAGCACCTTCGGCACCGTCTCCTCCCTGTTCCGGTTCCGTTTGCGTAAACGTCAAACAGCTTCGCCATTTCCCGGCTGTTCTTCAAGGCGGTCCGTGTTAGTTCTCTTGGGCCAGCCGGACGGCGTTCACGAGGAGATTTCCATGGCTGAGGTGGTAGCAATGAAGCGCCCGGAAGCTGACGGGCCGGTGATTGCGGACCTTTCGGGCGGCGTGCTCACGCTGACCCTGTCGAACCCGCCCGCGAATGCGCTTTCGCTTGTCACCATGGATGCGCTGCAGGCGGAACTCGACCGCGCGAAAGGCGACGATGCCGTCCGCGTGGTGGTGATCGCCGCGGCCGGTAAACTGTTTTCCGGGGGGCACGACCTTAAGGAGATGACTTCCCACAGGACCGACCCCGATGGTGGCCGAAGCTTCTTCGAGCACACGTTCGCCGTGTGTTCGAGGCTCATGCAGTCGATCGTGCGTCTGCCGAAGCCCGTCATCGCCGCCGTCGACGGCATTGCAACGGCGGCCGGGTGCCAGCTCGTTGCAAGCTGCGACCTGGCGATTGCGACGGACCGGTCGAGGTTTGGCGTCAACGGTATCGATGTCGGCCTGTTCTGCACGACACCTTCCGTCGCGCTTTCGCGCAAGGTGAAGGCCAAACATGCGATGGAAATGCTTCTGACCGGGGAGATGATCGATGCCACCGCGGCCCGGGAATACGGGCTGATAAACCGCGTCGTCCCGTCTGAATACCTCGATCAGGTCGTTCAGAAATATGCCCGAACGATTGCCGCCAAATCGTCTTTGGCACTGCGCATGGGTAAGGAAGCCTTCTATACCCAAGCCGAGATGGGACTCGCCGGAGCCTACGAACACGCGTCTCGGGTGATGGTGGACAACATGATGGCGCATGACGCGCGGGAAGGGATCGACGCCTTCATCGCGAAACGAAAGCCCGAATGGTCGGGGCACTGATGGAGCCCCGCATCTCCATCGTCACACTCGGCGTAGTCGATCTCGATCGTGCCGTTGCCTTCTATGAGGCGATGTGCCTCGTCCGCAATCCGAAGGTCACCGAGGGTGTCGCCTTTTTCCAGATGGGCGGGATCATTCTCGGGCTCTGGCCCCGAAAGGAACTGGCCACCGACGCCGGCGTGGACGAGGCGGGTTCCGGCTTTCGCGGCGTCGCGCTCGCCTACAACACACGCTCCGACGAGGAAGTAGACGCCGTCCTCGATGCTGCCGCGAAGGCCGGAGGGCGGATCGTCCGCGAAGCCGGCCGCGCCTTCTGGGGCGGCTGGTACGGTTACTTCGCCGATCCCGATGGGCATCTATGGGAAGTGGCGCACAATCCTGCCTTTACGATCGCGGACGACGGAACGATCTCGCTGCCCGGCTGACAGTCGCCGGATTCTCGCCGCTATCGTCCAGTCTGTTGTCGATGAAGGGACGGCGGAGATATCGACCATGGCCACGCGTCTGGCCGCGGCGCTTGTCCTGTTGCTCGCCTCGGATGCCGGGGTTTCGGCACAGGATGCCACGCTACTCTATCCCGAGATCGTGCTCGAAACCGACGACAGCTATTCCGCCGATGCCGGTCTGACCGCGTTCAGAACCGCGCTGATCGAAGCCGGCGAGACACTCGTCGCCTCACCCGCTGGCAGGCTGCTCGATCCGGATGCCATGCTGCCATTCCTAGCGGACGAGGTTGAGTTCTATGTGGGGCAGGGCGGACTGCCATACAACGAGGAGTTCGTGTCGCTCGGCCTGCATCCGGCCCGAAGGGCGCTCGAAATGGCCGGGCGACTGTCGCGCGAGAGCGAAAGCATCGATCCCGTCGTAAACAGACGCTACGACATGCGTGCGCTCGCGGGACTCGCCGCCGAGCCGACAGTCGGGCGTACGGAATGGCTGGGCGGACGCATCTGCACGGCAAGCTACGGCAGGATTTCCTGGCCGGACTGGATTGCCCTTGACGGCAAATTGCGAACCCTTGACCGCCGCGAATGGGCGATCGCTGCCGTCGTGGATAGCGGTGGGGCGGAGGGCCTGGCCGGGATCAACTGGCCCAAACCCTATCAGATGGTGCCCATATCGCCGGGCCAGAAACGCTCGGGCGGCTGGCTGGGAATTCTCGACCCGCGCGGCGATACGATCTTCTTCCGCACGTCCTACAGCCCGCACGCCAGCCATTTCGCGCCCTATCTCAATTCCCACCTTTGCTTCGAGCAGCGCGGCGGCGAATGGAGAGTGTCGGCCATCGCGATACGGCTTGATTGATCGCCTGCGGTGCTGCAAACCGGGCGCATGAACCACGACGCGTACGAAAACAGCTACATCTCCGGCATTCTTCACGACGTGAAGACAATCGCGATCGTCGGCGCCTCGGCCAACGATGTGCGGCCTTCGCACTTCGTCACCAAGTACCTGATCGACAAGGGCTACACGGTCTTCCCGATCAATCCGGGCCATGCCGGCAGGGAGATGCTCGGCCGCATGACCTATGCGAGACTTGCCGAGGTCCCCGAGCCGATCGACATGGTCGACGTATTCCGTGCCTCCGATGCCGTCCCTGCGATAGTCGACGAGACACTCGCGCTGGCCCCGCTTCCCAAGGTGATCTGGATGCAACTCGGCGTGCGCAACGACGAAGCGGCGGCCAAGGCGGAAGCCGTGGGCATCAAAGTGGTCATGAACCGCTGCCCCAAGATCGAATACGGTCGTCTTTCGGGCGAGATCGGCTGGAACGGCGTGAACAGCCGCCTCATCTCGTCGAAGAAGCCCGTCATGCGCCAGGGATTCCAGAGCTTCGGCATCAGGCAGAGGTAGATTTCGTCGCTGTCGAACCCCGCCCGCGGGGTGGGATCAGCCGTAACGCATCCCGAGCAGTCTGTATGGCCAGTAGCTCTCTTCGGTTGCGATGAGCCGGAGAATCCTCGCAGGTGGCATTCCCGTCATCCGACGCACTTCGCGTATCATGTGCGCCTGGTCCGCGAAGCCAGCATCGACGGCCAGACCGGCATGGTCCGGTGCGGTACCCGGCTCGTCCGACATCACCCGCGCGAACAGTTCCTCGTTGCGCACCAGCAGCGCGAGTTCGCGCTGGGTGCGTCCCGTCTGGTGTTTGACGCGCCTCTGCAGCTGCCGCAGGCTGCGGCCCGTACTCGACAGCGCCGCGCGCGCCGCCAATGCTGTCGCCCAGTCACGCATCCAGAAGGGAGACACCCCGCCTTTCGGCCGCCGATGTGCCCACCGTGGCGCAATTTGCTCCTCGAAGCGTGCAAATCTCTGCTCGGCGCTTCCTTCCCGAAACACCGGAAGCAACGTCTCGACGACGTCGGGCGGCAACACGTTCTCGCCCGCGACATGCTTGTCGAACAGCGGCAAGACGCTCGTTCCGGTCAGGGCTTCCCAGACGTCGGGGTAGAAGCTCACCGTGAGGACGAACACCGGGCCGGCGCTCCAGGTCGTCACCGGTCCGCTGCCGGGTCCGGAGACCATCAGCCTGGGCAGCGGGGCTCCGGTCTCCGGCGCCTTCGCTTCGGCATCGGTCTTCACCAGATGCAGCCGTCCCTCGAAGTGCCAGGTCAGCGAGCAATAGGGCGAAAGGGGGAAGTGATTGAACCGGTCCCCGTGCGCGAGTGTCCGCCCGCGGGTGTCGCGCACGATCCCCAGCACGACACAGGTTGCGAGCGAGGGACGAGGCAGGAGAAGCGAGGCACTTCGCGCCTCGGGTGTCGTCTCGGCTCGCGTCATCGGCATCCGATCGTCCGGCGTCGTTTCGCTTCAATACCGTTCCCGTCGATCATCGCACAATCATCGCTCCCGCATGGATGCCAATGCAAGGCGACGCCGCGATGCTCGATGAGAACCCGCTAACACACGATCCCCGCGCCGATTTCTCGGAGACCCTGGCCGACAAGGGATATTTCGTGACCAGCACTCAGGACCTCATCGGATGGGCGCGCACGGGGTCCCTCCATCAGCTTGCCTTCGGTCTCGCCTGCTGCGCGGTCGAGATGATGCAGATGTTCGGCCCACGCTACGATTTCGAGCGCTTCGGCATGGCACTGCCTGGGACGCCGCGGCAGGCCGACCTGATGATCATCGCCGGTACGCTGACCAACAAGATGGCTCCCGCACTGCGCAAGGTCTATGACCAGATGGCCGAGCCGCGCTACGTCATATCGATGGGAAGCTGCGCCAACGGTGGTGGCTACTATCACTATTCCTATTCGGTGGTGCGCGGCTGCGACCGCATCGTTCCCGTCGACATCTACGTGCCCGGGTGTCCGCCCACCGCCGAGGCCCTGCTCTACGCCGTGCTTCTCCTGCAAAAAAAGATCAGGCGGAACACCACCATCGAGCGTTGAGGCGGGGATGTGCCCACGTTCCGGCGCAAGGAATGCGTCGTCTTCGTCGATCGGTTGAGGCTGGAAAGGGATTCCTCACGCCAGCCAATTTCAGTAACAATCTCCTTTGCGCTTTGCCGCGGCCTTTGCCATGAATGCCGGTGAAGAATTCGAGGGAGGATACGGACATGACCCAGCGCACACCCGGCTTCGACACGCTCGCCATCCATGCCGGCGCGCAGCCTGACCCCGCCACCGGCGCGCGGGCGACGCCGATCTACCAGACGACGGCCTATGTCTTCGACGACGTCGATCATGCCGCTTCGCTGTTCGGGCTGAAGGCCTTCGGCAACATCTATACGCGCATCATGAACCCGACCCAGGCGGTGCTGGAAGAGCGGGTCGCGGCGCTCGAAGGCGGCACGGCCGCGCTGGCGACCGCTTCGGGCCATGCCGCGCAACTCCTGGTCTTCCACACGCTGATGCAGCCGGGGGCGAACTTCATCTCGGCCAAGAAGCTCTACGGCGGCTCGATCAACCAGTTCGGCCACGCCTTCAAGAATTTCGACTGGCAGGTGCGCTGGGCCGACGTCGACGATCTCTCCACCATCGAAAGCCAGATCGACGACAAGACGCGGGCGATCTTCGTCGAGAGCCTCGCCAATCCGGGCGGCATCTTCGTGGATCTGGAGCCGATCGGCGAGATCGCGCGCCGGCACGGACTGCCGTTCGTCGTCGACAACACCATGGCTTCGCCCTACCTGCTGCGGCCGATCGAGCACGGCGCCGACATCGTGGTGCATTCGCTGACCAAGTTCCTCGGCGGCCACGGCAACTCCATGGGCGGCGCCATCGTCGACGGCGGCACGTTCGACTGGTCGAAGAGCGGCCACTATCCCATGCTGTCGCAGCCGCGGCCGGAATATGCCGGGATGGTGCTGCACGAGACATTCGGCAACTTCGCCTTCGCCATCGCCTGCCGGGTGCTCGGCCTGCGCGACTTCGGACCGGCGATCTCGCCGTTCAACGCCTTCCTCATCCTGCAGGGTATCGAGACGCTGTCGCTGCGGATGCGGCGCCACTGCGACAACGCTCTGAAGGTGGCGGATTGGCTGTCGCAGCACCCCAAAGTGTCCTGGGTTTCCTATCCTGGCCTCGCCTCGGACCCGAACCATGCGCTCATGAAGAAGTATTCGCCGAAAGGCGCGGGCGCCGTCTTCACCTTCGGGCTGAAGGGCGGCTTCGATGCCGGCGTGAAGGTTGTCGAGGGGGTCGAGCTCTTCTCGCATCTGGCCAACATCGGCGACGTCCGCTCGCTGATCATCCACCCGGCCTCGACCACGCACCGTCAGCTTTCCGACGAGCAGAAGATCGCGGCAGGCGCCGGACCGGACGTCATCCGCCTGTCGGTCGGCATCGAGGAGGTCGAGGACATCATGGCCGATCTCGAACAGGCGCTCGCGAAGGCCTGACATCCGTGGGACTGCTGGTTTCCGTCGATACCACTGGTGTGGAGCCGGAGGAGGGCACTCCTGCGGCGGACCGGGTGATCTCCGGCGATCCACGCTTCCGGACCTGGAACGTGGAGGAGGCGGAGGGCCGTGTCTATGCCGGGATATGGGAGGCCTCGCCCGGCAAATGGCGCATCGAGTATGACGAGTGGGAGTTCTGCCACATCCTTTCGGGCCGCTCTGTGATCGCCGGAGACGATGGCGAGACGCGGACGGTGTCGGCCGGCGACGCCTTCGTGATCCGTCCGGGTTTCAAGGGCACTTGGGAGGTTCTGGAGACCACGCGCAAGGAGTATGTGATCCGTCTTTGAGGACGGGATCTCCGGCCTGTGGAAATCTGTCGTTGGCCATCCACGCATTCCCCGCTTTCCACAGCCCGCCGCGGATTGCGGCGTGACGATGACGGTCCTAACGTAAGGGCATCTCAGGCGCTCGGAGGCCTCGCAGGGACCGCGGGAACCAGCCAAGGAGCAAAGCCTGGGGCCGTACCGGAAGCCGGTTCGTGGCGGGTCCGCCCGTCGCGACGCGGCAACCAGGGTCCGACGGATACGCCGACGCGGTCTGGAACGCGGAAGGCGAAGCCGATGCTGCCATGAAGGCCGGTCAAGTCCTTCGATGGCGCGCCTGCGGAACCTTTTCGGGGAAAGCGGGCGAGGTGCCGGAAATCGCGAATTCCTAGCGGACCAGCGTTCTTCGGGACCCTCAGCATCGGAAACCCGATTCGGGCGGCGCTTCTTTGGAGGCCCGCGCGGGGCCAGGGAACCGATCTGGACAGGGAGGCACTGGGAGCGATCTCAGTGCTTTCCTTGCTTTTGCGGCTTACCAGCGGCAATCGAGCTTCTCCAGCCCGTGGAAATGGTAGGTGGCCCGATAAGCCGGCTCCTGGGCGAGACGAAGACCCGGAAGCCGGTCGAACAGGACCGACAGCGCCACTTCCATCTCCAGCCTCGCGAGCGGCGCGCCGATGCAGAAGTGGATGCCGGCGCCGAAGGAGACGTTCTTCTGGTCGATGCGCCCGGGATCGAATCGGTCGGGCTCGGAATAGGCTCGAGGATCGCGATTGGCGGCGCCCAGCAGCAGCCCGATCTGCTCGCCCGGCCGGACCGTGACACCGGGTTCGATCTCGACCGTCTGATAGGTGTAGCGACGGAACATGTGCAGCGGCGCGTCGTGGCGGATGCATTCCTCGACGGTCGCCGCCGCAGCTCCCGGCCCGGCGAAAAAGCGGCGCGGGTCGCCGCCCTGGTGCAGGATCGCGCGGATGGCGTTGCCGATCTGGTGGACCGTCGCCTCGTGGCCCGCGTTCAGGAGCTGGATGGCCGACGCCGTCAGCTCGGCATCCGACAGCCTGTCGCCGCCGTCCCGCGCCGCGATCAACACGGAGAGCAGGTCGTCTCCGGGTGTCTTGCGCCGCTCCTCGACATAGCCGGTGAGGAAATCGGCGAATTCGCGCGCCGCTGTGTTGGCGCGCACCTCGACCTCGCGGGTACGGCCGAACATGTGCATGGCGACCATGTCGTGAGACCAGTGGAGCAGTTGGTCGTTCATGCTGGCGGGAACGCCGAGCATCTCGGCAATCACGGTGATCGGCACCGGCGTGGCGAACGTGGGAAGAAGATCGGCCTCGCCGTCGACCTCTATGCTGTCGACCAGGGCGTGGGACAGGCTCTCGATCATCGGCCGCAGCCGTTCCACCTGCCGCGAGACGAAGGCACGGTTTACCAGCGTGCGAAGGCGCGTATGCGCGGGCGGTTCCAGCTCCAGCATCGAATGGGAGGAGAAGGCATCGAAATCGACGAGGTGATCGCGCGGGCCGGCATAGCCGTCCTCCGCCGCGCCCTCCGGCTTCTCGCGCCCGAAACGCCGGTCGCGCAGGAGACGGTTGACGTCGTCATGACCGGCGAAGCACCAGAAACCGTACTCCTGCCAGAAGAAGGTCGGAGCGTGGGCGTGGAGGAAGGCGTAGGCACGGTAGGGATCCTGTACGAACGCCGCGGTATGCGGGTCCAGGCTTGTCTGGCGGCTTCGAGCGTCGAGCGAGAGATAGGAAGGGGCGTCTAAGACTGGACTCATGCCCGCAGATTAGTGCGGCTTGTTCCTACCGCGCCAGTCCGTAGTGTCATGATCCGGCGCCTTCGGCAGCCTTTCGCGAAACGGAACGGATACGCACCATTGAACATCATCGTCGTCGGTGCCGGCATTGCCGGCCTTTCCACCGCCTGGTCGCTGACGAAGCGGGGGCACGAGGTGACCCTGATCGAGCAGGTTAGCATCCCCAATCCGCTCGCCGCGTCGGGGGATCACCACAGGATCATCCGCCGCGCCTATCCGTCCGGCACCGGCTACGGCCGTGCGATTACCGAGGCCTACGAGGCCTGGGACGAGATGTGGGCGGATCTCGGTGAGAGTCACCTCGACCCGCGCGGCTTCCTTTGCGTGTCACGCGAAGCCGGCGATGAGGCAGAGGACTATCTGGAGGGACTGAAGGCGGGCGGCTTTCGCTTCGAGATGTTCTCGCCCGAAGAGGCGGCGGGGCGCTGGACGTTCCTCGACGCCGCCACAATCCGCTACGCCTATTTCTCGCCCGAGGGCGGCGCGCTGCACTGCCGGCGCATCGCATCCGGGCTTGCCGCCTGGCTGAGGACGCACGGCGCCACCGTTCTCGAAAACACCCGCGTTAGCGCCGTCGATCCGGTCGCGGGAACCGTCACCACCGGCGCGGGAGAAAAACTGTCGGCCGACTGGGTGGTGGTCACCGCCGGCGCCTGGGTGACGAAGCTCTTCCCCGACCTCGTCTCCGACCTCAAGACCTACCGCACTGCCGTCGTCTATCTCAAACCGCCCGCCGACCTGAAGGAAGAATGGCGGACGGCGCCGGTCATCCTCGACGTCGGCGGCCAGACCGACGGCTACATCATTCCGCCGTCGGGCGAGGGCGGGCTGAAGTTCGGTTCGGGCCTGCACAAGTTTGCCTCCGCGGACGCCGATGCACGCCGTGTACCCGAACCGGGCGAGGGCGACGCCATCCGCGATCTGTTTTCGCCTCCCATGGTGCGGCTCGACGAATATAGGGTGGAGAATGTCGTCACCTGCGCCTACACCTTCACCGCCGACGAGCGCTTCTTCGCGGACGAGCGCGGAAAGTGCCTGATCGTCTCGGCCTGCTCGGGGCACGGCTACAAGTTCGGCGCGGCGGTGGGGCGGCGTGTGGCGACACATGTCGATCGACCCGACCTTCCGGGGCTGCTTGCCTGGCTCCGAGCCGAGGCCGGGTAAACCATCCGCCCGCTTTGGCGTCAGCAATGTTTCGCTCGCCCTTGCGCGAGCGGGATGCGGCGCCTTATCTAGCGCGAACAAGTCACTTGCCGATTCCGCAGTTTCATGCGCCCGAATCGCTCCCACGAAGGAAACGTCCAATGAGAGATCCCGTCGAAACCGCGATGAACCTCGTTCCGATGGTTGTCGAGCAGACGAACCGGGGCGAGCGGGCCTATGACATCTTCTCCCGGCTGCTCAAGGAGCGCATCATCTTCATTACCGGGCCGATCGAGGACGGCATGGCGACGCTCGTGTGCGCCCAGCTTCTGTTCCTCGAGGCCGAGAACCCGAAGAAGGAGATCTCGCTCTACATCAACTCGCCTGGCGGCGTGGTGACGAGCGGCATGGCGATCTACGACACGATGGAGTTCATCAAGCCGGCGGTGTCGACGTTGTGCGTCGGCCAGGCCGCGTCCATGGGTTCGCTGCTTCTGTGCGCCGGCCACAAGGACATGCGTTTCGCCACGCCGAACGCGCGCATCATGGTTCACCAGCCGTCGGGCGGCTTCTCGGGACAGGCCTCCGACATCGAGCGCCACGCCCAGGACATCATCAAGCTGAAGCGACGCCTCAACGAGGTCTACGTCAAGCACACCGGGCAGGACTACGAGGTCATCGAGCGGACGCTCGACCGCGATCATTTCATGACGTCCGAAGAGGCGCGGGAATTCGGACTGATCGACAAGGTGATCTCGACGCGCCAGGCGATCGAGGCAGCGCCGGCGACCTGATCTTCCGCGGCATTGGGGCCATCCACGCGCGATGCCGCATTTTTGAAACATTCTGCGGCATTTCTGTCACATATAGGTGTTCCCACGGGGCTGGCAGCGGCCTACGTTAAGCCTATGTTGAGTTCCCGGGGGATAGCCTCGGCCTGTTTTGGCGAATCGTTGCTGCGCCTCGTGTTTTGTGTATCGTTCGAAGGTGCCGGGGCCTGCATGCAGGATCAGGAGGCGGCACGCTTGACCGTCGGACGGCTAAGCCCTGAAGTCGGGCAACCGGCCGGCAGGGACTGAAAGGACTGGAAGGCATGAGCAAAATCGGCAACAGCGGCGGCGGCGACTCCAAGAATACGCTCTACTGCTCCTTCTGCGGCAAGAGCCAGCACGAGGTTCGCAAGCTGATCGCCGGTCCGACCGTATTCATCTGCGACGAATGCGTCGAACTCTGCATGGATATCATCCGCGAGGAGAACAAGACCTCGATGGTGAAGTCCCGCGAGGGAGTTCCCACTCCGCAGGAAATCCTCAAGGTCCTCGACGACTACGTCATCGGCCAGCCCTACGCCAAGCGTGTCCTGTCGGTCGCGGTCCACAATCACTACAAGCGGCTCGCGCATGCGTCGAAGAACAACGACGTGGAACTCGCCAAGTCGAACATCCTTCTGATCGGACCGACCGGCTGCGGCAAGACGCTGCTCGCCCAGACGCTCGCCCGCATCATCGACGTGCCCTTCACGATGGCCGACGCCACGACGCTGACGGAGGCCGGCTATGTCGGCGAGGACGTCGAGAACATCATCCTCAAGCTGCTGCAGTCGGCCGACTACAATGTCGAGCGCGCCCAGCGCGGCATCGTCTACATCGACGAGATCGACAAGATCTCGCGCAAGTCGGACAATCCCTCGATCACCCGCGACGTGTCGGGCGAGGGCGTCCAGCAGGCATTGCTGAAGATCATGGAAGGTACCGTTGCCTCCGTGCCGCCGCAGGGCGGTCGCAAGCATCCGCAGCAGGAGTTCCTGCAGGTGGACACCGCCAACATCCTGTTCATATGCGGCGGCGCCTTCGCGGGCCTCGACAAGATCATCTCCGATCGCGGCCGCAAGACCTCCATCGGCTTCGGCGCGACGGTTTCCTCTCCGGAAGACCGGCGCAGCGGCGAGGTGTTCCGTCTCGTTGAGCCGGAGGATCTCCTGAAGTTCGGCCTCATCCCCGAGTTCGTCGGCCGCCTCCCGGTTCTGGCGACGCTCGAGGACCTCGACGAGCCAGCGCTGATCCAGATTCTGACCGAGCCGAAGAACGCCCTGGTCAAGCAGTATCAGCGCATGTTCGAGATGGAGAACGTGGAACTCACTTTCCACGAGACCGCGCTCACGGCGATCGCCAAGCGCGCCATCGAGCGCAAGACCGGCGCTCGCGGGCTGCGTTCCATCATGGAGGCGATCCTGCTGGACACGATGTTCGAGCTCCCGGCGCTGGAAGGTGTCCAGGAGGTCGTGATCTCGGACGATGTGGTGACCGGCAAGGCCCGGCCGCTCTACATCTATTCCGAATCGAAGAAGGAAAAGGGCAGCGTCGCCTGAAGCGGGTCCCGCGACTGACGTTCCTTTCCGGCGGCGAAGCGTGCCGTTCGTCCGAGTGCAGATTGCGTCGCGGTCAGCGGCGCTATCGCGATCCTGATCCTCGTCGCTACCCGGTTCCGCTACAGTCTCCGGATGCGGCGTCCAGCCTTCCTGACGCAGGGCGCGAGGCCTGCCGAGGGCATCCGCACGGCGCCCTTTCCCGGCCGGCGCGGGCACTTGATCTTTGTCGGATGCGACGCCAATTAACGATTATCGGACCGGTCGATCTTCACGTGCTGTCGAGCACTCCCAACTCGTGGATAGGCGTGGAGCAACACCGGGGCTACAATGAGATTCGCGGTTGGCTCATGGCGGCCGTGAAGTGAAAGGCAAGACAATGTCCAAGACAACTCGACCAACCTCGTCGAACGGCGTCTACGCAGTCCTCCCGCTGCGCGATATCGTCGTCTTCCCGCACATGATCGTGCCGCTTTTCGTGGGTCGCGAGAAGTCGATCAAGGCGCTCGAAGAGGTGATGGGGGCCGACAAGCAGATCCTGCTCGCCACCCAGATGAACGCTTCGGACGACGACCCGGAGCCGAACGCAATCTACGACGTCGGCACGCTGGCGAACGTCCTCCAGCTTCTGAAGCTTCCCGACGGCACCGTGAAGGTGCTCGTTGAAGGAACCTCCCGTGCGCGCATCTCGTCCTTCACCGACCGGGCAGACTTCCACGAGGTCCATGCCGATGCGCTTCCCGAGCCGGAGGAGGAGGAGGTCGAGATCGAGGCGCTCGCGCGTTCGGTCGTCTCCGACTTCGAGAACTATGTGAAGCTGAACAAGAAGATCTCGCCTGAGGTCGTCGGTGCGGCCGGGCAGATCGAGGACTATTCCAAGCTCGCCGACACGATCGCCTCACACCTGGCGATCAAGATTCCCGAGAAGCAGGAAATGCTTGCCACGCTCTCCGTTCGGGAGCGGCTCGAGAAGGCCATGGGCTTCATGGAGGCCGAGATCTCGGTGCTGCAGGTGGAGAAGCGCATCCGCTCGCGCGTCAAGCGCCAGATGGAGAAGACCCAGCGCGAGTACTACCTCAACGAGCAGATGAAGGCGATCCAGAAGGAACTCGGCGAGGGCGAGGACGGCCGCGACGAGGCAGCCGAACTCGAGGAGCGCATCAAGAAGACCAAGCTCTCCAAGGAGGCCCGTGACAAGGCCAATGCCGAGTTGAAGAAGCTGCGGTCCATGTCGCCGATGTCGGCCGAATCCACGGTGGTGCGCAACTACCTGGATTGGCTGCTGTCGATACCGTGGGGCAAGAACTCGAAGGTCAAGCAGGACCTCAATTTCGCACAGGACGTGCTCGATACCGATCATTTCGGCCTCGACAAGGTCAAGGAACGGATCGTCGAGTACCTGGCGGTTCAGAGCCGGCAGAAGAAGCTCAAGGGGCCGATCTTGTGCCTGGTAGGGCCTCCCGGCGTCGGCAAGACCTCGCTCGGCAAGTCGATCGCCAAGGCAACCGGACGCGAGTTCGTACGCATGGCGCTCGGTGGCGTGCGCGACGAGGCCGAGATCCGCGGTCACCGCCGCACCTATATCGGCTCGATGCCCGGCAAGGTCATCCAGTCGATGAAGAAGGCCAAGAAGTCCAACCCGCTCTTCCTGCTCGACGAGATCGACAAGATGGGCATGGATTTCCGCGGCGATCCGTCCTCGGCCCTGCTGGAGGTGCTGGATCCGGAGCAGAACTCGACCTTCATGGACCACTATCTTGAGGTTGAGTACGATCTGTCGAGCGTCATGTTCGTGACGACGGCCAATACGCTGAACATCCCGCCGGCCCTGATGGACCGCATGGAGATCATCCGTATTGCCGGCTACACGGAGGATGAGAAGGTCGAGATCGCCAAGCGGCATCTGATGCCGAAGGCTATCCGCGACCATGCGCTGAAGGACGGCGAGTTCTCGGTGGCGGACGAGGCGATCCGGGCGATCATCCAGACCTACACGCGGGAAGCCGGCGTACGCAGCCTGGAGCGCGAACTGATGAAGCTCGCGCGCAAGGCCGTGACCGAGATCCTGAGGACGAAGAAGGAATCCGTCGACATCACGCAGGACAATCTGTCCGACTACCTCGGCGTGCCGCGGTTCCGCTTCGGTCAGGTCGAGGGCGAGGATCAGCTCGGCGTCGTCACCGGGCTTGCATGGACCGAGGTCGGCGGCGAACTGCTGACGATCGAGGGTGTCATGATGCCCGGCAAGGGCAAGATGACCGTCACGGGCAACCTGAAGGACGTCATGAAGGAGTCCATCTCGGCGGCGGCATCCTATGTCCGCTCGCGGGCGATCGACTTCGGCGTGGAACCGCCGCTCTTCGACAAGCGCGACATCCACGTGCACGTGCCGGAGGGCGCGACACCCAAGGACGGTCCGTCCGCGGGTGTGGCGATGGTCACCGCCATCGTATCCATCCTGACCGGGATCCCCGTGCACAAGGATGTGGCGATGACGGGCGAGATCACGCTGCGCGGTCGCGTTCTGCCGATCGGCGGGCTGAAGGAAAAGCTTCTCGCGGCCCTTCGCGGCGGCATCAAGAAGGTGCTGATCCCCGAGGAGAACGCCAAGGATCTGGCGGATATCCCCGAGAACGTGAAGAGCGGCCTGGAGATCATCCCGGTCAGCCGGGTCGGCGAGGTTCTGCAGCATGCATTGCTGCGCATGCCTGAGCCGATCGAGTGGGTCGAGCCCATCGAGGCGGCCAAGAAGCCGGCGGGTGAGGAGGCAGGAGCTGCTTCCCTGGCTCACTGAGCCGGCTGCCCGATGTGACTGCTAATGAAGGCCGGGCCAAGCGCCCGGCCTTTTCCATTCATCGGGGCAAAAAAACCGCAGGATTCCGGGGTTTTCGCCCATTTGCGGCTTGGTTGTCGCGCGCGATGTCACTAGAGTCCCGCCGCGACCGTGGAGTCGCAAGAATGCGGTCTATTAAACAATATGAGGATTTCATGAACAAGAACGAACTCGTATCGGCTGTGGCGGAGGCGGCCAAACTTTCCAAGAGCGACGCTCAGTCTGCTGTGGAAGCTGTTTTTTCGGTGATCACCGGCGAACTCAAGAAGGGCGGCGACGTCCGTCTGGTCGGGTTCGGCAATTTCGAGGTGTCCAAGCGCGAGGCTTCCACGGGTCGCAACCCGCAGACCGGCGCTCCTGTTCAGATTCCTGCCCGCAACGTGCCGAAGTTTTCGGCCGGCAAGGGCCTCAAGGACGCCGTCAACTGACCATTCCGACGGGTTTGGAGGGCCGGACGACACCGGACCCCCTCCCTGTTCGCGGCGGAGAGTGCCGTTTGCTCGGCCAACGGCTCGCCGCGAACCTTCCCGCTCGCGCTGCCATGCCGCCGATCGCGCGGTCCGATGCGCGAGCGGATAGAACATGATCGACAAGCTCGAATCCTTCATAGTGCTGGCGAAGACCCAGCATTTCGGGCGCGCCGCCGAGGAACTGGGTGTCACGCAGCCGACGCTTTCGGCCGCCATCAAGCAGCTCGAGGACATTCTGGGCGTCATGCTGGTTAGGCGGGGCTCCCGCTTCCAGGGGCTGACGCCTGAAGGCGAGCAGGTGCTGGCCTGGGCGCAGCGCATCACCAGCGACGCGCGCACGATGCGAGAGGAGATGCGGGCCGCGCGATTCGGGCTTTCGGGCCGCCTCAAGATTGCGGCGATCCCCACCGCGCTCGCCATGACGCCAATGCTGACGACTCCATTTCGCGAAAAGCACCCCGGGGTATCGTTTTCCGTGCTGTCGCGGACCTCGATCGAGGTCCTGTCCATGCTCGGAAATCTCGATATCGACGCGGGCATAACCTACCTCGACAATGAGCCGCTGGGCAACGTCGTGTCGGTACCGCTCTACTCGGAGCGCTACCACCTGATCACCGCCGCCGGTAACCCCTATTCGGATCGGCCGAGGATCAGCTGGGCCGAGGTCGCGGAACTGCCGCTATGCCTGCTGACGCCGGACATGCAGAACCGGCGCATCATCGATCTGCATCTCGCCGAAGCCGGGGCAACGGCGAGGCCGACGCTGGAGTCCAATTCGATGATCGTGCTCTTCTCCCACATCCGCACCGGCAAGTGGTCGTCGATCATGCCGATGAACCTGGCCGAGACTTTCGGCTTCGTCGAGCCGATCCGGGCTATCCCCATCGTCGAGCCGGACGCGAGCCATCTGGTCGGTCTTGTGGTGGCGCGGCGGGAGCCGCATACGCCGCTGGTTGCCGCATTCCTCGAACAGGCGCGTCGGCTCGCGGCCGATCTCGGACCCATGGCTCCATCGAAGCTCTGAGGCGCCGTGTCAACCCGGCCCGCTTCAGGCTACGGCGGCCGATTCGTTCGGCCGAATGAACGAGGCTGCGGGGGCTGGCAGAGCAGATAGCCTTGGCCGCGCGCGACGCCGACGCTGACGTGCAAGGGAGATTCGATAGAAACTTCCTATCGACCGACGGATCGGCTTTATTGATTCCGGGACTCCTTTGCGTTCATGATAGATCATTCAAGATCATGGACGGGAGGGCGCTGCTCGATGCAGACGCAAGGTACCCAGATCGAGCCCCGCACGACGGAAATCGTCGAGGCGCATTCGGCCCTTGAGGGACCGCTGCTTCCGATCCTGCTTGGGATACAGGAAGAGTTCGGCTACGTTCCCAGCGAAGCCCTTCCGATCATCGCCGAGAAACTCAATCTCTCCCGCGCGGAAGTCCACGGGGTCGCGACTTTCTATCACGACTTCCGAAAGCATCCCGCCGGCCGGCACGTCCTGAAACTCTGCCAGGCGGAAGCTTGCCAGTCGATGGGCTCGGACCAGGTGGCGGCGATGGTCAAATCCGCTCTCGGTATCGGCTTTCACGAAACGGCGGCCGACGGTTCGGTAACCCTCGAGCCGGTCTACTGCCTCGGCCTTTGCGCCTGCGCGCCCGCGGCCATGCTGGACGGCGCGGTGATCGGGCGCCTCGATGCCGACATGGTGGATGAGATCGCCGCGGAGGTCCGCTCGTGACCCGTACCATCTACATCCCCGGCGATTCCGGTGCGCTTGCGCTTGGCGCGGACAAGGTCGCGAAGGCGATGGCGGCGGAGCTTCAAGTGCGCGGCATCGAAGCGACGATCGTGCGAAACGGGTCGCGCGGCGCCTATTTCCTCGAGCCGATGGTAGAGGTTGAAACCGATGCGGGACGCATCGCCTATGGTCCCGTCAGGCCGAGCGACGTTGCATCGCTCTTCGCGGCGGATTTCCTTTCCGGCGCTGCGCACCCGAAGCGGCTCGGCCGGCCCGAGGACCTCCCGTTCCTGGCCCGGCAGACGCGGCTCACCTTCGCCCGTTGCGGCATCACCGATCCGCTGTCGCTGGCGGACTATGAAGCCCACGGCGGCCTTGCCGGCCTCAGGAAGGCGCTGGCGGTCGCACCGCTCGACGTGGTGAAGACGGTGACGGAATCCGGCCTGCGCGGCCGCGGCGGAGCGGGCTTCCCGACCGGCATCAAGTGGCAGACCGTCCACGACGCCAAAGCCGCCAACAAGTACATCGTCTGCAATGCCGACGAGGGCGATTCGGGCACCTTCGCCGACCGCATGATCATGGAAGGCGACCCCTTCGTGCTGATCGAGGGCATGGCGATCGCCGGCATCGCGGTCGGCGCGACGAAGGGCTACGTCTACATCCGCTCCGAATATCCCCACGCTGTCAGCGTGATGCGCCGCGCGATCGAGATCGCGCGCGAGGCGGGGATGCTCGGCTGGAACGTGCTCGGCTCACCGAACATGTTCGACATGGAAGTGCGGGTCGGCGCCGGCGCCTATGTCTGCGGCGAGGAGACCTCGCTCTTGAATTCGCTCGAAGGTAAGCGCGGCGTCGTGCGTGCCAAACCGCCGCTGCCGGCGCTGCAAGGCCTGTTCGGCAAGCCGACGGTGGTCAACAACGTCATATCGCTCGCCTCCGTCCCGGTCATTCTCGACAAGGGCCCGGCCTTCTACAGGGATTTCGGTCTCGGCCGTTCGCGCGGCACCATCCCGATCCAGATCGCCGGCAACGTGAAGTACGGCGGTCTCTTCGAGGCCGCCTTCGGCATGACGCTGGGCGAGATCGTGAACGACATCGGCGGCGGCACCGCGTCGGGCCGGCCGGTAAAGGCCGTCCAGGTGGGCGGTCCGCTCGGCGCCTATTTCCCGCCTTCGATGTTCGACACGCCCTTCGACTACGAGGCCTTCGCGGCGAAGGACGGTTTGATCGGCCATGCCGGCATCACGGTGTTCGACGATACGGCCGACATGCTGAAGCAGGCGCGCTTCGCCATGGAGTTCTGCGCCATCGAAAGCTGCGGCAAGTGCACGCCCTGTCGCATCGGTTCCCAGCGCGGCGTCGAGACCATCGACAAGATTGCTTCGGGCATCCAGCCCGAGAAGAACCTCGCGCTCGTCACGGACCTCTGCAACACGATGAAGTTCGGATCGCTTTGCGCGCTCGGGGGTTTTACTCCGTATCCGGTCATGAGCGCGATCAACCACTTCCCGCAGGACTTCGCGCCGCGGCCTGTCGCGGAGGCCGCTGAATGACCGAGAAGATCAAGGATCCCGCCTCCTACTTTCCGTCGATCGAGAAGACCTACGGTCATCCGATCGAGCACTGGGCGAAGTTGATCCAGTCGAAGCCGGGCATGAAGCACATGGAGATCGTGAACTGGCTGAAAGCCGAGCACGGTCTTGGACACGGCCACGCCAACGCGCTCGTCGCGCATACGCTGGCAAGCAAGCAGGACGGCTAGGAGCACTCCCATGGGCCTGATCCACGAAATCGACTACGGCACGCCGGCCTCCCGGTCGGAGAAGCAGGTGACGCTGACCGTCGACGGCTTCACGGTGACCGTTCCGGAAGGCACCTCGATCATGCGCGCATCGATGGAGGCCGGCATCGCCATCCCGAAGCTCTGCGCCACCGACATGGTCGACGCCTTCGGCTCGTGCCGGCTCTGTCTCGTCGAGGTCGAGGGCCGCAACGGCACGCCGTCCTCATGCACCACGCCGGTGGCGCCGGGCATGGTCGTCCATACCCAGACCGGACGGCTGAAGGACATCCGCCGCGGCGTGATGGAACTCTACATTTCCGACCATCCGCTCGACTGCCTTACCTGCGCCGCTAACGGCGACTGCGAATTGCAGGACATGGCGGGCGCGGTTGGTCTGCGCGACGTGCGCTACGGCTACGAGGGCGACAACCATGTCTTCGCCAAGGGCCGGGCGGACGGCGAGGTAAACGACCGCTGGATGCCGAAGGACGAGTCCAACCCGTACTTCACCTATGACCCGTCGAAATGCATCGTCTGTTCGCGCTGCGTGCGCGCCTGCGAGGAAGTGCAGGGCACCTTCGCACTGACCATCGAGGGCAGGGGCTTCGAAAGCCGCGTCTCGCCGGGCATGCACGAGAGCTTCCTGTCGTCGGAATGCGTCTCCTGCGGCGCCTGCGTGCAGGCCTGTCCGACGGCGACGCTGACCGAAAAGAGCGTCATCGAGATCGGCCAGCCGGAACATTCCGTCGTCACCACCTGCGCCTATTGCGGCGTGGGCTGCTCGTTCAAGGCCGAGATGCGCGGCGAGGAAGTCGTGCGCATGGTGCCGTGGAAGGACGGCAAGGCCAATCGCGGCCACTCCTGCGTCAAGGGCCGCTTCGCCTGGGGATATGCGACCCACAAGGACCGCATCCTCAATCCGATGGTGCGCGAGAAGATCACCGATCCGTGGCGCGAAGTCACCTGGGACGAGGCCTTCGCGCATGTGGCAAGCGAATTCCGGCGCATCCAGTACCAGTACGGCCGCGCCTCCATCGGCGGCATCACCTCCTCGCGCTGCACCAACGAGGAAACCTACCTCGTCCAGAAGCTGATCCGCCAGGGCTTCCGCAACAACAATGTCGACACTTGCGCGCGCGTCTGCCATTCGCCCACCGGCTACGGTCTCGGGCAGACCTACGGCACCTCGGCCGGCACGCAGGACTTCGATTCCGTCGAGGACTGCGACGTCATGATGGTGATCGGCGCGAACCCGTCGGCGGCGCATCCGGTCTTTGCCTCCCGCATGAAGAAGCGCATCCGCCAGGGCGCGAAGCTGATCGTGCTCGATCCGCGCGAGACGGAAACCGTCAACTCGGTTCACGCGAAGGCGGATTACCATCTGCCCCTGAGGCCGGGCACGAACGTCGCCGTCGTCACCGCGCTGGCGCACGTGATCGTCACCGAAGGACTGTTCGACGAGGCCTTCATCCGCGAGCGTTGCGACTGGTCGGAGTTCGAGGATTGGGCGGCGTTCGTCGCCGAACCGCGCAACTCGCCGGAGGAGGTCGAAAAGGTTTCGGGCGTTCCGGCCGAGACCATTCGAGGCGCCGCCCGCCTCTACGCCACCGTCGGCAATGGCGCGATCTACTACGGTCTCGGCGTCACCGAACACAGCCAGGGCTCCACCACCGTCATGGCGATCGCCAACCTTGCCATGGCGACCGGCAATCTCGGTCGGCGCGGCGTTGGCGTGAACCCCCTGCGCGGCCAGAACAACGTCCAGGGTGCGTGCGACATGGGCTCCTTCCCGCACGAACTGCCGGGCTATCGCCACATATCGGGCGAGGCGGTCCGCGAGGTTTACGAGAGCCTCTGGGGCGTCAAGCTCGACAACGAACCCGGCCTGCGCATCCCCAACATGCTGGATGCGGCCGTGGAAGGCTCGTTCAAGGGCATCTACGTCCAGGGCGAGGACATCCTCCAGTCCGATCCGGATACGCATCATGTGGCGGCGGGCCTCGCGGCCATGGAATGCGTCGTCGTGCACGACCTCTTCCTCAACGAGACGGCCAACTACGCCCACGTCTTCCTGCCGGGTTCGACCTTCCTGGAGAAGGACGGTACCTTCACCAACGCCGAGCGCCGCATCAACCGCGTGCGCAAGGTGATGGCGCCGAAGAACGGCCTGGCCGACTGGGAGGTGACGCAGCGACTCGCCCAGGCGATGGGCCTCACCTGGGCCTACACGCATCCGAGCGAGATCATGGCCGAGATCGCGCAGACCACGCCCTCTTTCGCCAGCGTTTCCTACGAACTGCTGGAGGAGAAGGGATCCGTCCAGTGGCCCTGCAACGAAAAGGCGCCGGAAGGCACGCCGATCATGCATGTCGACGGCTTCGTGCGCGGCAAAGGCAAGTTCATCCGCACTGAATACGTCGCGACCGACGAGAAGACGGGCCCGCGCTTCCCGCTGCTGCTGACGACCGGCCGCATCCTGTCTCAGTACAATGTCGGCGCGCAGACCAGGCGCACGGACAATGTCGTGTGGCACCACGAGGACCGGCTGGAGATTCATCCCCACGACGCCGAGCAGCGCGGTATCCGCGACGGCGACTGGGTGCGCTTGGCGAGCCGCGCCGGGGAGACGACGCTCAGGGCGCTGATCACCGACCGCGTGGCGCCGGGGGTGGTCTACACGACGTTCCACCATCCCGACACGCAGGCAAACGTCATCACCACGGACTTCTCGGACTGGGCGACCAACTGTCCGGAGTACAAGGTGACCGCGGTGCAGGTCGCACCTTCGAACGGCCCGAGCGACTGGCAGCGCGAATACGAGGAACAGGCCCGCATGAGCCGCCGCATCGAGGGCCGACTGGAAGCTGCGGAGTAGGACGTTCACCCTTTGAGAGAGCCGCTCACCTCCATCACCCGCATCGCGCGCCGCGCCTCCGGCACCCGCGCGGCCGCACGGACGCTGCCGGAGGAGACGCCTGTCGCGCTTTCCTATGCGGGAACCACGCATGCCGTGATGATGGCCTCGCCGGCCGACCTGGAGGATTTTGCAGTCGGGTTCTCGCTGACCGAGGGCGTGATAGCCTCACCCGGCGAGATCGAGACGATCGAGATCGAACAGGCGGGCGAGGGCATCGACATCCAGATCCGCCTGGTGGATCGTGCCAACACGCGTTTCCAATCCAGGCGCCGTCGCCTTGCCGGACCCGTCGGCTGCGGGCTCTGCGGCATCGAATCGATCGAGGAGGCGATGCGGTCGGTAGCGAGTGTCGCCGGCGCGAAAATCTCCTTCTCCGCGGCCGATATCGTGCAGGCCGTCCGTCTCCTGTCGAAAGCCCAGCCCATGCATGCCGAGACGGGAGCCGTCCACGCCGCGGGGTTTTATGTTCCGGGAAAGGGCATCGTGGCCGCACGCGAGGACGTCGGCCGCCACAACGCGCTGGACAAGCTGGCGGGGGCGCTCGCGCGGGCCGGCATCGACGGCATGCAGGGCGCGGTGGTGATCACCTCGCGGGTTTCGGTCGAGATGGTTCAGAAAGCGGCCGCGATCGGATCGGCGGCGATCTTTGCGGTTTCGGCGCCGACCGCGCTCGCGGTGCGAACCGCCGATCAGGCTGGCATGATGCTGGTCGCGCTGGTGCGCGGCGACGAGTTCGACGTGTTCGCTCACCCCGAACGCCTGAAAGGTGGAGACGCCCAGAATGTCGCATGACAAGACCGCGCGGATGGCGAACCAGATCGCCGCCTTCTTCGCATCTAAGCCGCACGACGAAGGCGTCGCGGGCGTCGCCGAGCACATCAACAAGTTCTGGGAACCGCGCATGCGCGCCCGGCTGTTCGTCATCTTCGAGAGCGAACCGGACGTGCTGCACGAACTCGTCCGCGCGGCGATGCCATCCATTCGGCCGGTCCCGGCGGAAAGCGTCGGCGGCTAGAAAGTCAGAGGCTGGCGGAATATCACCGGACTTGCGGCCAGATCCTGCCCGGTCCGGGCGGAAATGGTGGGCGATGACAGGCTCGAACTGCCGAATCTGTCATCGAGAAGTGATCTAAGTCAATGTTATTTAAGGAAAAATAATAATTGCATAACTTCTAATATGTAACACTGTAACGTGCGAAAAATTGACACCCTTGCGCTCCAAAAATAGGGCGACTTGGCGCGCTAAGTTCCCCAAACATGAGGGCGAAATGGGGGCCAGGTGCGGAGTCGTTCGAGAGAGACGAGATCCCGTTCGAATATCAGTGCGCTCCAGGCCTTTTTTTTTTGATATCATATCAGACGCTTTCAGTGTATAATTCCCACGTTGGAGGGACATCCAGAAAGTGGACAAGACTTTTTATCAAATAGTGAACAATGCAGAGAGTTTTTTTGACGCGGCCGCCCCCCGGGCTTCGGCAGAAGACACTAGCGATGACGGTAAAGCGGTTGTCATTTATTTGATTCCAGCGGTGGTGTGTCTAGCATTATCGGCGGAGTTGTTCCTAAGGGCTATTATTAGAAGCGAGACACTACAAAACGCTTGCGGGCATAAACTTAGTTCGCTATACAGTGAACTAAAAGCTCAGACGAGAGAAATAATATCTCAAATTTATTCGAAAGAATCAAACGGGAGCAGAGAAGATCTACAAAAAATACTCAACAGTAATGACGATACATTTATAAAATACAAGTATTATTTTGAGTCAGGCGTATCAGAAGAAGCAAATTATCAGGATTTACATTATCTATGCATTGCCTTGCGCAAATATATTAAAAACTATCTGGTCGATGTTCCGTTATCCGCTGTAGATACGATTTAGTCCTCGGACATCGGCGGTCGGTGATGCTCCCGGAAATCAGCCGGTCGATCGTTCAAGAGATTGAGCGTCGTTATTAGGAACTGTTGAAGGTCGGATACCGCGTCGGAGTGAGCGCGGAAGGGCGTAAGCGATGTCTGCGCTTCAATAAGCGCGGTGCCTAGCAACCCGACCTGCCGCTCGATTCGGTCCAGATGGAAGCCGCTGATCTGGTCGTGCCTCTTTCGGCGTGGCATGTCCTAGTCTCCAGTCGGCGAGAACAAAATAGGAACAAATACCTCGAGCCGTCAAGCTGGCGGTTGGTATAGTTTGCATACCCTGAAACTCGAGATAGGGTGCATTCAGGAGTTTTGGGGGAATGGAATGCACGTGCAGGATGATATTGTCTCGAGCTTTCGCGAGGCGCAGTCCAAGCTTGTAGTGCAGACAGCCGACCTTCCGCTGGGGACGCTGGCAGGCATGGTAGATACACGAGCCATCGACCTTGAGCCTGGGTTTCAACGAAGGGAGCGATGGTCCACTGAAAAACAAGCCGCGTTAATCGAGTCGTTCCTGCTGAATGTTCCCGTTCCGCCGGTATATCTCGCAGAGGAAATGGATGGAACATATACCGCAATCGATGGGAAGCAGCGGCTCAGAGCGATCGCTGATTTCATTTCCGGAAAGTTCGCCCTGCGGAGTATGGAGCGACTCCGTTCTGCTGAAGGCGTTCGGTTCGGTGATTTGCCTAGTGAAGTCGTAAACTCGCTACGCTTGCGCCCATATTTACGAGTTGTGACACTGTTAAAGCAGACGGATCCCCTGTTGAAGTATGAGGTGTTTTTGCGTCTGAATCGCGGTGGGGAAGCATTAAACGCGCAAGAGATTCGGAACGTAGCGTTCCGCGGCGACTTTAACGACAGAATATACATTCTATCCGAGAATCACTTTCTCCGCCATCAATTGAAGATAGAGAATACACGATCAGCGGCTTATAAGGAGATGAGCGACGCTGAATTTGTATTGCGGTTTTTAACTCTGCGCGAGCGATTCGAAAACTTTAGTGGCAGCCTAATCCGTGAAATGGACGACTTTATGCGGCGAAAGCAAAAGGCTAGTAGTGAAGAGATTGAGAAGTTGAGTCATCTCTTTGTGGATGCGATCGGACGATGTGAGCGTATCTGGGGAAATCTCGCATTCAGGCGCCCAGAAGGGCAGGGCTGGCGCGATCAAACTCTTGCCGGAATGTATGATGCGCAGATGATTGCCGCATCCGAGGTTACGGAGGAAGTAGTTGAAAAAGCGGAATCTTCGAAGCCGCAGGTCAAGCATGCTACCAGACAGTTATTCTCTGACCCAGAATTTGATAAGGCGGTGAGAACCGGGACAAATACCCCTCAACGCATTCGCTACAGGATAGGCAAGATGCGAGAACTGCTCGAGGCGGTCTAGCATGCCTTATTATAGACAAGAATACTACTCTGCAATTCAACGTATGTTAGAGCTTACTGATAATATATTGCTTCAGGATAAAATGCCTATCGATGATAAGCACAACGTTGGCGCACGAATACTTCGGCACGGTCTTGCGGTATCAGCTTTTGCTCTGTTGGAAAAGTATACTAGATCAATATTTGATGCAATGGTTAATGATATGAACAATTCGACATTACTCTATCACGAATTCCCGGATCGATTGAGGAAATTTATCAGTGTTGACGCGATCGGTGGGCTTAATAACACGTTGTATTTCATCAAGGATGATTTGGCGAAATTTGCGTTCGTGGATACGCATTTGCCTCGGTTGTCCGGCTATGCCTCTTCCACCCCAACATACACTGCCTTCGGATTCAGCAGCAGTGGTTCGAACGTCGGACACGATGACATTAAGAAGGGGTTTGCTGCATTTGGCCTAACCGATGCGTGGGGCAAAATGAGCCTTATAGCGAGTGACATCGGTGGTGGAACGTTAAGTTTAGAGAACGAATTCAGAGGACTGGCACGCGCGCGACATATGTCAGCGCATGAGCCTGCAAGTAACATTCCGACTACAACCTTACAATCTCATCTCAAGGCGGCTATCCTTTTAGGTATTACCATCGATATCCTCGCAAGCGATTTAGGTGGCGCGATAAGAAACTGCGGGAAGAAGGCAGATTTACCTATTGTGGTTTCTGCCGTTGCACATTCGTATCGTTTTTTGGATGAACAAATAGATGGCAGCTGGCTCGAGAGAGCGAGCGCGGCTGGGAGAGGGGTTAAGCGGCTTCCAGACAAGGATATGGCCGTTCAGAGTGCGCTACAGCGGAAGAGTTCATCGCACATCGTTGTTCGAGATGCCGCCTCGTTCCCTAGGGAGTTAATCAGATGAAGCATGAAGATGAACGTAATCATGTTTCTACACCTGCGAAGTGGAAGCTTAATCCCTTACCGGTGCGAACTCGAAGAGGGGTCATTCCTGCGGATAGGGGAACAATTGACCAACGACACGTGCTAGAGGTGAAGACGCAGCGCGGTCTGCCGGAGGTTTTCGTCGACGTTGATGAATTGCTTCAGCGATGGCAGGTGGATTACCCATCGAATGAAATAGGCGCGGCCTAAGCCGCGCCTGCATTCCGAACTGCGTCAATATGTTCTACACGGTAGCCTGCAAAAATGATGAGTTCTTCTCGCTACGGAGGACGACATCAAACTGGCCTTCTGAAGCCAGCACCAGCTTGCGCAATCCTTCAAAGTGCTTGGGAAGGTTCTTCTTCAGGAAGTTGATAGCTCCGAGTGCCGCCTTCTTCCGCCTTTCCATCGCTACCGCCCTATCGGCGTCTTCCTGCTTTCGCTTCTGTTCCGCGCGAGCTTCAGCCTTCTTTCGCTTCGCCGCCTGCTCCGGCGTCTCCTTCTGAAGCCGGCGCGCCTCCGCCTTCTTCTTTGCCTCTTCAGCCCTTGCCTTTGCGATGCGTTCCTTGATCTCCGCCGCCGATGGAATAGTGCCCTTCTTGATCTCTTCGACAACGGCGGGGGGAACGCTGGCCGGCGTGCTCTTCGCGGCGAGACTATAGATCGCCGTCGGCTGCAAAACCGCAACGCTTTCGTATTCGGCGGCGAGTGCTGCCGCGCTCATGTAGTTCTGTGCCGTGCGCTCCGACCATCCGAACTCCTGTTGGAGCCACCCGGTGAAGCTTCCGTGACCGAGCTTGTCCTTCACCGCCAGCAAGTCCTTGCCGGTATCGATGATGCTGCCATGCATGCGCTTCCGGATGCGATCGGCCGTCTCGCGGGCTTCATCCGCGATATCCGCATCAACGCCCTGATACCACGTGCCGGAAGATACTTGAGCGGGCAACTTCGCCGAGGGCACCGTCGGGAGGTTCTTCACTTCGACAGGAGCGGGCTCCGGTTGCATGTCGATCTTGGTCACGACTTCGCGGAGGTCCAGGTCCGCGAGTTCTACGCTGAAGTCAGTCATGTCCTCATTCTCCTTTCAGTTCCCATTGTGGCAATTCCCAGCGGACCCGCTTCTTCAGCCGGTCGCGCATCCTGTTGAGCCGGACAAGCTCTTCAAGAATCTCACGGCGTTTGTCGGGTGTGGATCCATCGGCGAGGGCGTGAAGACGCTCTTCCTCGCGCTCGATCGCATCCACCTTGTAAGCATTGATGATGCCGGCGAGCTCAGCGGCGGCACTCATTAGTGTTCCGACCATCACTTCCGCGCGGCCAATGGACTTGGCCTGGCCGTGGTAGGTCTCATTGCCGGGATCGCCCCTTTCGATCTCGCCTGAGAACGATGCGGGACCGGAGTCATCATCGAAGGAGGGCGGTTCGATACCGGCGATGTCGAGAGCCGTTTCGAAGCTCATGGCGTCGCCGCTCTCACCATAGAACTCATAGAAGGGCCGTGCAGCGAAAGCGCGCACAAGATCGGGTGCGCGCTTCTGCATCTCCTTCCGTCTCTCATAATGGCGTTTCTGTCGTTCGGCGTTGGTGAGCGGCATTGCGATCTCCTTCAGTATTGCAGCCGTATGCCACATAGCGCGTTAGCGTGTCAAGCTGAATCTAACGATAACGAAGCTCGCGCTGCTGAAGATGTTCCGCCCGGCGCTTTCTTTGCACTCGCCGGCCAGATGCCGCCGATCTCTCCGAGCACGAAATGCACCTGATAGTCGGCTGGCTCGCCGGTGACCGGACAGGGCTCAAGGGTGAGAAGCGCCCGGACAAGCGCGTGGTAAATGTGGTCCGGAAGGTAATGGTCCAAGTGGTTTCCCCCATGCAGTGAGTTGCGGGGATTCCTTGAATCATTCGTGAGTCGCTGTAAAGCAGAAAAGTAGAAGAATATGATTTAACAAGCATCACATAACTACGTTCTTACTTATTTCGTGGGGCAAAATAGTGAGATAACCTCATTCAACCGGGAAGTATAAACTTCCTCCGCCAAGCTACGAACCTCATTCACTGCGAAATACCAGTCACCATTGATAGGCCGGGGAAGGGCTTGAAAGCGGGGAGAGTGCGGACGAACGTGGAAGCGGTTTTTCACCATGTAGTTCACCCAACCCACGTCGGGCGCACCGCCCCGCGTCGTATGGACTTGATGCTGCCGCGTGTGCTCCCATTCGCCACCGGCAAACCTCATGGCCTTCCGGACAAGCGCTAGCTCTTCCTCACTGGCGGCGATTTCGCCGTGAGTATGGGGACGGGTTCTGTTATCCGTCACGTCAAAGGCGAACCAGAAGTTCGGACGATAGCCGAGCACGTCCTTCAGGTTTCGGGACATACGATCCGCAAGCCACTTCGCCGACTTGGGCTCCTGACGAACCTGGGCTTCCACTTCCCGGGAGAAGTTCAGCGTAAAGCCGCGTAGCGGGCCGCTGAGACGCAGGGCGTGATGAAACCACTCGAACCTCCACACGTCACTTAGATCGCGCCACGGGGCCGGCGTGTGATGCTGGGGAAGACCGGGCGTCGGAACTTCATAGGGACGCCAGAAGAGGTCATTCTCGGCCTGACGTTCGGGCGTGAGGTATTCGGGGTAGTAGGTGAGTGAGGATGTGGACGCGTGAGCTTGAGCAGGCGAGGGCGAGTGAAGCTGTAGAGGTGTAAGGGAGGGCTGTAGCGGTGTAGGGGTAGAGGTGGGAGAAGCTGCCCCACCACCTACAGACCTACTAACTGAAGTCCTCTCCGAACGGTCGAGCGCTTCAACATCCGCGAGCCCTTGGAACATATGGCGGAAGCGGGCATCCCGGTAGGGCGATTTCTGCCGCCTGCCGTTTGCCTTTTTGTCAACTTTCGCTGAGCTGAGGGAGGTAGGAATATTTTCCGAAGCGGGCTGCATCCCGTGCGAAGAAGCGCTATATGCGCACATGTGAAGTCTCCATTGAGACCGGTCGCCGTCGGGAAACTGTGGCCGGTCTTTTTCTGTGTCAGATACAATATAGCGGCCGAGCCGCTGGGATGCTGATCAGACTTCGCGATTTTGCAGATCCCACATGGACGCCCAAATTCGCCGGTCGATCGAAAGCACACCGGCCTCGCCCGAGATTGTGAGTGGTCAAACTTTCCGGGCGAGCGTAAAATATTGTGTGGTCCTAAAGCCCCAAGGATCGCCCGCTGGCGGCAGAAATCGCCTTTCACTACAAGCTGCCGCCGGCAGGGGCACTTACCGGGTGACGCGATTGTTCAAGAGGTTCCCTGGCCTCATTTGCGTGCGAATCTCTGAGATCACCACGCCGCGCATCGTGTTCTCCAATTCCTTCGCCATCTTCTTCGCAAGGTCGGCGTTCTGTTCCGGTGTCCCGGCTGAGCCGTTGACCGTAATCGGCGCATTGATTTCGACAGACGGGGCGATGTTGTCATTGCCGGCCCTCAGCATGCGGGGGAGGCTTGGCGCGTCCTCACCGACGTAGCCGCCGGATGCGAAACCCGGCAGTCGATTGTCATTCACCGCCTCAAGCAATGCCCGATGCCGGCGCGTGGCAGCGGCGTTCACGACAAACTCGCCGTCGCTCAGCATCGCCGGAATGCTGTCTGATGTGGACGTGCCGGGGCCGAGCACGTGACCGCCACCAGCGAGCCGCTTCACCTTCGGCGCATGCTGTTTGGCATTCACTTCGCCGCCAGTGGCGAAGCCGAAGAACGAAAGCAGCCATTGAAAGAAGCCGCCACCGCTGCCGCCAGCGCCGACGTCTTTGACGGTGAAGAGTGCGTCCAGAAGCTCATCGAAGATTCGGTCGCTCAGCCGGCCAATCGCGTTGCCGAGCGCTTCCAACGGCGGGACTCCGCTGAGAAGGTCTTGCCGAAAGCCGGAGATGAACTCCCGCGTCACGTCGGCCATCGACTGCATCCGCTCCCGTTGTGTCTCAAGGGCGGTGCATTCTTGATAGATCGCTTCGTTCAAGGCGATGATGCGCTGCCGCTGCTCATCGGTCGCCGCCGATCCGGCGCGTCGTGCCGCTGCCGCCGCACGCTGTTCCTGTTCCGATGCGCCGACAAGGCGAAGCTCTTCCTCAAGCTCAGCGATGAGATCGGCGACCGCCTGCCGCTCGCGTGCGGCGCTGTCTGCGCTTGCCGATCGCGTGGATGCCGTCCTGCCGCCGGTGCGCGTCCGGGGAGGGGCTGGCGGCATTGCCGGCGGTGTGGCGGCAGGCGTCTGCTCCGATGCCTTCCGGCGCGCTTCGATCACGCGAAGGATTTGTCCTTCGGTCTCGCCGAGCGCGGCCCGCTCAGCCTCAAGGGTGGCGATCTGCTCTTCGTAGTCGGGCGCAAAGGGATTGCCCGGAACCGCGTCCCGCTGCTCACCGCGAAGCTTCAGAATCCGGTTCTCAAGGTCGAGCCGCTGTTTGCCGATCGTGGCAAGCTGGGAACCGAGCGTCGCCGCCTGCTGATTATCGAAGTCGCGGAAGCTGTCGATGAACCGCTGCAATGCCGTCGTAGCTTCCACGATAGCCGCCTTCAGGTTCGTGCTGACCGTCGTGGCGATCATCCGGAACCTCCGGTCAACCTCATCGGCGCGCGCGATCACCTCATCGCTCAGCACGATGCCGAGATCGTTTGCGGCGTCGATCTGATCGCGAAGGGCGCGCTCGCCTTGTTCGATGAGTTGCACGAAACGCTCGCCGCCGGTGCCCCCGAAGATTTCGTCGGCAATGCGTATGCGTGCCGCCTGGTCGAAGCTTTCGAGCTTGCCGATGATTTCGGTGAAGAGCCGGGATGGGTCTTTCAACTTACGCTCAAGATCGGCGGCCGAATAACCGAGCCGCTGGAATGCCTCAGCCGCCGGGCCGCTGCCGGTGACGATCCATTCGTCGGCGCGAAGATTGAGTTCCTTGATGCCGTCGACCATCGCATCAACGTCGATCCGGTTCTGCTCGGCGACGAACTTGAGTTCCTGAAACGCCTTCACGTCCAAGCCGGCGCGGCGAGCTTCATCGCCGATCTCGGCAATGCCCTTCGCCACGTCGGCGAGCCGGCCGGCAACGCCGATCACGCCGCCGGCAGCAAGTCCGGCGAGCCCGGCTTTCATGGCGGTGCTCATTCGCGCCGTGGCAGCGCCCATGGTTCGTTCTAGCCGATCGCCGGACTCCTTTGCGCGCCGTTCAATCCGGGTGAACTGCTCACCGGAGACACGGCTTGCGCGGAGGAAGTTGCGTTCGAAGTCCCGAACCCGGGCTTCCAAGGCGACGACAAGTCTTTCTTCATCCGTGGGCATGGCGGTTCCTAAGCTGCAAGCATGTCTTCGAAGTCGTCGGTGTCATAGATCGACCGGGCGTTGTCGTTCGCAGCGATAGCGCGTCCGACGGCCATGGCGGCAGCGACCGCCCCGTCAATGCGATCGAAGCGGGTTGCCTTGTGCATCCGCACAAGGCCGGTATCGCCGCGCGTGGCGACCACGCTGTCAATGTGGTGCCGGAGGATCGGGTGCCCGTCGTGGCGGATGCGCCGGCCGTTGACCGTGCGCTCAAGGTGGCCGATCGCGGGGCCGAGCGTGAGCGGTCCCTGCCGGAACTCGATTGCCGGAAATCCATCCGCGGCGAGCCGCTGCATTGTCATGCGGGCAAGGTGCGGATCGAAAAGGATCTCCGAAACTGAGTAGGTCGCGCACAATTCGCGAAGATGCGTTTCGATCATCTCGGGTTCGATCACCGGGCCGTCGACGGCAGTTAGGAAGCCGGCGTCCTTCCACACGACATAGGGGACGCCATCGCGTTTCGCGCGGCCGGCGAGATCATCGCCGGGAACCCAAAACCAAGGATGGATGGCCACGCGGCCGTCCGGATGCCGCCACGCTGCAACAACGGCAGCTAGGTCCCCATTCACGGCCAAGTCCACGCCGACGTAGCAGGGCAGGTCTTCCAAGTCGGCGAGATCGAAGTGCGGATCGCGCCCGGCGTCATAGACGGCCATATCGAACAGCGGATCACGGGAAGCCGCTTTCCAGATGTTCAGGTTGAATTGTTCGAAGGCGTGGCGTTCGGCCGGCCGGTGCTCCGCTTCCTTCGCCTGAGATCGCATGGCGTGAAGGTTGGGGAAGCCGTGCTTCAGGCCAGGATTGACGCGGTGCCAAACGTCTTCATCCTGCCAATTGTCGTTCGCGGCGGCTTCGAAGATGATCGGCAGGAAGGCCGGGTTCTCGATTTCGCCAGAGGCCACCTTCCGGGCGTAGTCGTATTGTTCGAAGCCGATGTTTTCGTTTCCACGGCCGGCCGTCGTGGCGATCACCATCAAGGTGTTGCTGGTCTTCACGAGACCGGACTTGAGCGCTTCCCAAAGGTCGCGGCCTTTCCAGACGTGGATTTCGTCCACGAGCACGAAGGCGGGCGTCTTCCCATGCTGCGCAGCGCCGTCGCTTGAGATCGCTTGTAGCGATACATTATCGGGTTTGAAGACGATCTTCTTCGCGCTGTTGTGGGCGTCATAGATGCGCGTGGCCGCGACAAGCCTCTTGTCCATGCGCACGATGTTCGCAGCCTCGCGGAAGCCGAGTCCGGCTTGCTCGCGATCGGACGCGGCAAAGATCACTTGCCCGGCGCGAACCCGTTCCGGACCGATCGTATGAAGAAGTGCAAGAGCTGCGGCGAGGCTGGTCTTCCGGTTGCCGCGTGGGATCATCCAGAAGACGGTTTCCACCACGCGCCGACCGTCCGGGTGGCGGGGACCATAGATGCGCCGGACGATCCGCTCTTGGAAGTCGAAAAGCTGGAATGTGCTCTTCGGCGCAGTGCTCGCCGGGTGCTTCAGGCGGCGAAGGAATTCAACGGCACGCTCGCCGTAGCCTAGCGGATCATCGATCGGGCTCCCGTCGAATATCCATGCCGGATAGGTGCTCGCCATCACCGCACCGCCAACGGATTGTCATCTTCATCGTCGGCGGCTTCCATAATTGCGGCGCGCGACCGTGCCGATGGCGTCAAACCAAGCTCGCCAGCGCAGCGGAGTTGCTGTTGCTGGGCAGCGGTGAGGATGCCGACGGCGGAGTGGCGCCTCCCGTTCGGAAGCACGTAGCCTTCGGCCTGAAGAAGCCGATGCATCTCGCGCATGGTGCCGGTAGCGATCACGAAGTTCTCGAGCACGGCGAGATCGGCGATCGTCAGCACCCTGCGCTCATCGATGAGGATCGGAGCCACGCGCCGCCACTCCGCTTTCGCATCCTTGGACAGATACGACGGCGGGGAGGGAATTTTCGTGACCGGGGAGGTGCCGGCAACGATCGTGGAAGGTTTCAGGCCGCGCACTATCGAACCCGTCCACAACGAATTTCCAAACTGCGTCGGCGACCTATTTCGTTGATCGAGAGGATATCGTAGGATATCCCACTATAGACGATCCGGTCGGGGGCAGCGACGCCGGGAAGGTAACGAACGCGAAAGACGATCGAACCTTCTTCGGCGGTCCCGTAATTTGCCGTATGATCCGCGAGCGAAGCGTTCACCAGTTCCGCGCGCACGCTGGCAACATTCGTCCAAGCGACGACAACAGCACCCGAATCCGCAACCGTTTCGGTTTTCCGTTCTATGGTGATGATGCGATCAAGCTTGCCGGCGCGCATCACAGTCTCCATCGGACAACAGCTTCGATCTTCATGACGCCATGCCCGAACTGGGGATCAGGGTCGCGCGGGAAGATCGCGTGAGTAACGGCGAACGCATCAAGCTCGCCGCCGCTCATCGTCGGCCATGTGAAAAGCGCATTCTGGACGGCGAAGGTGATCGTCTTCGCCGTGTCAGCGCCGGCTTCGATCGCCCAAACATGCAGGTCGAGATTGACGCGCGCGCTGTATTGGTTGCCGGCGGCACGGCCAAGGAATTCCGTCTGCGCTCCCGCCATGATGATCGAAGGGAAGTCTTCCGGGCGGGTAGGGCCGGTCCGAACTTGATCGGCGGCGACATGCGCCATGACAGCCGGCGCGGCTATTAGGTGCGCTCGGATGCCAGCCTGAAGGGCAAGCGACGGTTCGATCACGTGCGCCTCCAGTAGTCGCGAACTGCTTTAGCAACAGCGCGTTTTGTCCGGTTTTTCACTTTCTTCTGTAGGAGCCGCACTGCCGGCCAGAAGAACGGCTGCGCGTCATGGCGTGCTGTGCCGTATTCCTGAAGGTGTGGATAGCGAACTTCACTGTTGCCGGCTGTCACAAGCACCTCCAACTCGCCGGCGATACGTGCGCCGCCGGGTTGCGAATAGGCCGGGGTCGACTCGCCGGGGAGGGTGACGGCGATCGAAGCCTTGAGGTCGCCTTCGTCTTCAGGTGCCAGCGTCCGCATCGTGTCGGCGAGTTCTTCGCCGGAACGCTCAAGGGCCGGCAAGACAGCCTTGCGAACCTCCTGTGGAATCGCTTCTATGCGGCGTTGCAGCCGCGCAACTTGGGGGGAAACGGCCATGGCTAGATCGTCCAGACTCGGAAAGGACGGATCAAATCGATCACGCCGAAGGGAAGCTCAGCCGCCGACACCCCCACAAGGGTCGCTTCCCGGTTCTCATACAGATGAGCCGCAAGCTGTAGCGCAGCTTCCACAAGCGCAGCCGGGACGGTCTGAAGCTCGCCGATCGGCTCGCCGACATATGCGGAAATCCAGCTTTCTGCGGCAGCTATTTTCCGATCGAGCAAAGCATCGGGTTCGAAACCGGGCTCAAGATTGAGGTGCTGGCGAAGGTCTTCGGCCGTCGCGATCATCGGGAAACCTCGATATTAGAAAAATCTGTTTCGGGTGTCTCTTGCGCGTTGCTCCCCGCGCCGGTCCCCTTGGAAGCCTCCAAATCGGCAACCGCCCCCGGTAGGAGGCTGAGCAAGTCGGGGAGACGATCGCCCGGCTTCGTTCGCATTGGCTTGGCGACAGCAACGTGCGGCTTCATCCCGCCGCGTAGCCTTGCCATGATCATTTCGGGCGTAATGCCGTAATCGAGTGCCCATTCGAGGATCGACTGAGTGATGCCGCCAACGGTAAGAAGGTCGGTGCGTCTCATGGCCGGCGCTCCGCTGACTGAAGCGGGCCGTCGTGGCAGGGCTTGCATGCGGGACGCCAGTGCCGACGGTTCCAGAATAGCGCGATGTTTCCGCGATGCGGGATGGAATGATGCACCACCGTGGAAGGGGCGCCGCAACGGAAGCAAAGGGGATGCGCTGCTAGGAAGTCGGCGCGTGCGTGTTCCCATTCGACGGTGTAGCCGCGTTCCCGTGCCGAAGGCCGGCGGCGATCATGGCGAGCCTTGCGCGCGCGATCGGCCTTGACTTGGCATTCGCAGCGCTCGCCGGCCGGAATAATCTTCTGACAAGCGCACAGGCGGGAATATGGCATTACCGTTTCCCCCGCATGGCGTTCGCCTTAAGCGTGGCAAGGCCGCTGAGAACCTGCTCTTCGCTCACTTCCTCGCGCGGATCGTGCTCATCCAGCTTGCCGAAGATTGCGGTGAGAAGGGCATTGCGCTGAGCAATGAAGCCGCTTTGTGCGGCTATGATCTCGCGCGGCGTTGCCGCCCACGCCTGATCTGGCGTCCAGCCGAGCCAACCGGTTGCGATCTCGAATAGCTGTTCGAAGTAGTCGGTAAGGGTGATCGGGGTCTTCGCCGCTTCGGCTTCTTCCTCATCGTCTCCAAGGCCGATGAGGATGGCGAGAAATTCGATGAGCGCCGGCCGGAGGAATTCGAGTTTGAGCGTGCCGTTTGCGCCGATCTCACGTAGGAGCTTTCCAACGGTCTCTTCATCGTCAGCGACTGCGAGAATATCGGCGATGATGCCGACGTTTCCATCGTTGACGCCTTGCAGCACTGCTTTGAAGCCGTGCTTCTGTTCCAACAGATATGCGGCTCGCAGCGACGGGCGAAGGGTAGCCTTCGCGCCGTCAACCGTGATCGTGATCGGGGGAGATGCGAGCCGCATGATCTTTGACTTCGGGCCCGCTTAAGCCGCCGCGACCTTCAGCTTGATGAAGCGGTCGGGATGCGTGACATCGCCGCCCGTGCGACGGCGAGCGTGGAAGCGCACCTCGCCGTTCGTGGCACGCGCGAACGGATCGCGCAGAACCTGAAGCTGAATGCGATCGATGATGCGGTAGCCTTGAAGATCCCCGAACACGATCGGGAACGCGCCCGCTGCAATGTCCGGCATGTCCAGACATTCCACGATCGGCCGGCCAAGCATGGTGAGAGGCATGCCTGCGGTGATCGGATCGATGACGAGATATCGACCGTCGCTGTCCTTCCACTTGCGGATGGTGGCGAGCGTGTTCCGGTTCATCATCCACACGCCGCGCTGCGCATGCGTGGTGGGCAGCTTGTGATACAGGGTGATGAGCACGTCGGCCGGGTTACTCGCCGGGAACGATGCCGTTGCGCCGGTGACCATCTGCGCCACGTCGGCGTTCGTGAGAAGGCCGGTCGGCTGATTGTCATTGTCGCCGGTGCCGACGATGAACGCCTTGCCTTCGGCCAGGGCAAACGCTTCGGCGAATTCCTGCTGAAGCTCGCCGTCGAGATCATAGGCGTTGTCTTCCAAGAGCTGGGCCGAAACGTCGGTGTAGGTCGCGAGTTCGTGTGGCTTGATGGAAAGCTGCTCATAACTGCCCTGCGAAGCCGTGCGATTGGCGGTTTCGCCAACCCAATAGGCCGTGGGCGATCCGACGCGGCGGGGATACTTGGTTTCGGGCGCGCCGATCGTGACGACGCGGGCATACTGCCGGATGGGGCTGAATTCCTTGAGTAGCTTGATCAGTTCGGCGGCGAAGGTCTCGGGTGCGAGATAGCCGGCGGATGCGGACGTGCCGACGGTAAGCGACTTGCGCTCATCGGCGCTCATCTGCTCAAGGCCGCGCCGCGCATACAGGCCGAACGCCTTCGTCTCGGCATTGTCGTTTGCGGGGGCCGGATGATTGTTGTTCGCGGCGGTGGGGCGGTTGGACTTCGCTTCGATCCTGTCGAGGCGTGCCTTCAGGGCATCGAAGTCCCTCTTGTCGATCACCGGATCGGCCTTCGCCTCCGGCTGGTTCACGTCTTCATTTTCCATGGCTGGTTCCTTCTGAGCTTGGACTGCCGCGTCACCAGCGGACTTGACGGTGAGGATGCGCGCGGCCGGGTGACACGGGTTCGCGGTGATTGAGATTTCCGAGACATGCAGGCTGTAGATGTCGCGTCCGCCGCCGGGCCGGGCCTTCGTCTCACCGGCTCGGAAGCCGATCGAAAGGCCGTTGATGCGGCCGGCGCGAAGGCGGTTGTGAACGTCGCGAGCGCGCGGCACGGCATCGAGGAAGAGCTTGCCCTTAGCCTCAAGGCCGGCGTCGCTCTCGGCGACATGCTCCCACGTGCCTACGATGCGATCGGGATCGTGTTCGAAGAGGATCGGCATCGCAGCCGACACGCTGAATGCGCCTTTGTGGATGACGTCGCCAACGCGATCCGGCGAGCCGAATGGCCATGCGATGCCGGTGATGCTGCCGACCTCATCAACCGTGAACTTGGCTTTGAATTCGAGCTTATCCATTGGCGTCGTCCAGCTTGGTCGCGCTGCCGAAGAAGACGGTCTCGAGGATTGCAGCGGCGAGGGGGAAGGTCTCGGAGATCGGGCGGGGTGCGCCGTATGCGGCGATAAGATCAGCGGCTTCCTTCGGCGAAGCGCCGCCGCCGATGAGGGCGAGCCGGATCGTCTCCAGAAGATCAGCCAGGGCGAAGTCACGCGCGAAGACGCGGCGGCAGAGAAGGCCGATGCCAGCTCCGGTTTTCCGCTCAAGCTCCATGATGAGTTCGGGCGGAAGGGCGAAGCTGCGCTCGCCGTCGCCGAAGAAGGCAACGTGCGTCATGCGGCGTCCTTCCGGGGTGAAGCATTGTCGTTGGCCGAATCCGCAACGGTTGCGGAATTGCCCGGCGTGATGTTCGGATTGGCGAGCGTATCGCCGCCGTCCATTGGCTTCAGATTGAGCCCGGCGCGCACTTCGTTCGCTGTCATCGCGCCCATGGCGCGATATTGCTGATAGGTCGTGGCGCGCGTGGCGGCATTGGCCGTCAAGAGATCGTCCACGACGAACTCGACATAGAAGCCTTCGGCGCGCTCTTCAGGCGTGAGCAGGACGCGCGCATAAGCCCATTCCCAATCATCCATCCATGACCGGAGGGTCAGAGTCAGAAACGACTGGAACATCTCTTCCGCATTGGACCATGTGGCGCGGGAGAGTTCGAAGAGCAGGTGAGGGGGGACGCGGAAGAGCCGGGCGATCTCGACAATCTGTTCCGTTCGCATTTCCGCGAACTGAGCGTCGGCGGACGTGAGCGCGATTTGCTCATATCTCCAGCCGTCATCCAGCACCATCGGTTCGGTGAAGCCGCCCGAAGAAGTCGCCGCCCGATACGCCGCCTTGATCCCTTTGACGACGTTCGCTCCGTTGCTGCCGTCGGCACCGCCCTTGCGGTTGTCATTGAAGAAGAGCGCCGACGGCTTTGCGCCGCTGGCGAAGAGTTGGCTGGCATGCCGCTCAAGGATGGTCGCCAAGCCGATCGCTTCGCGGCCGGCCTTTACCGGGGAGATATCCAGCGGGGCGGCAATGTGGAGGATATCGCGGTAGCCATAGGTGGTCGGTCGGCCGGCCTTGTCGCGGTGGACATAGTAGGGCTCGCCGGTAGCCTCATCGGCTTCGATGGTGACGCGCATCGGGTCCAAGCGGATGAACTCCACAACACCGCCGTTCACCCGGTTGGCGAAGGCGAATCCGTGATCGAAGAGCAGGGCGTCTGCGGTGAGTTGCGCCCGGAGCTTGCCGGCACTGGTCCAGTCGTTTGCCTCGTCATGCACGAGGCGGTAGCCGGGGTGATCCTTGGCGGTTCGCTTCCCGGAAGGTGTGGAGACAAACACCTTCGCAGGAAGCGAACCCAACGCGCCCGAGATCAGTGCAACCGACGAGAACACCGCAGGGACGCGAAGCGCAGTAGCGGCATTGATCGTCGGGCCGGCAATCGTGGGGATGCCGCCGAAGATGTCGTATGCCGATGAATCAGAAAGCGGAACCGCTTTGGTTTCGGTTCCGCTTCGGAGAAGCCGACTCAGAAAGTCACGCGCACGCAAATGCTACAAACTCCATTTCCAGAGTATTGTAGCAGTGTCTGATCTAGGAACAAATACCTATTTTGTGCTATCAGAAAGATTTATCATATTGACAAATTTGAGAGATTCTGATCTAGGTGACATCAAATGGTGCGATTAGGTCCATCGCAGCGGCGAGCCCCGGAAGCATCACTTCACTGCGCCCATACATGTCCTGTGAGCCGCCGTCGGTGCGGCCGGTGATGTATCGGCGTGCATCTTCCGGCACATTGTCTCGACGGCAGAAGTCTTCGAATAGGTGTCGCCAACCGTGGTTGGGCGAAAGTTCGGGTCGCTTGTCGAAGGGGATCAGGCTGCGGACCCAAGCGGACATGCGGGGTTGTATCTGCACGTCCGCCTTTGTCTTACCGATGAAGAGCCGGCCGGTCGGTGCAGCTTTGACGAATTCGATCAAGCCCTCGGCCTCAAGCGCGGCGTGAACGGGGATTCGGCGTTCGCTGCTTTCATTCTTCAGCGACCTTCCGCCGACGGTTGTCACGCGCCAGAACCACCGACCGTGGCTTTCGAAGAAGTCTTCCTTGCGCAGCGATCCGGCTTCACTCACTCGCATGCCCGAATAGGCGCATAGCCATGGTATCCAGCGGAAGATCAGGTGCGTTTCGTTACGAGCAGCCGCCAGCACAAGCCGAGCTTCAGCCATCGTGAACGCGCGCAGATATGACGGGACCGTCTTGAAGTCAGGCAACTGAAGGTCGGAGAGGGGGTTGCCGGTAGGAAGGAAGTTCTTCGGATCGCTCTTTCGTGCCCAATTGATAATCGTCCGGACGTTCTGGAACTTGTATTTTATCGTGCGGTTTCCGATCACCCCTTCATCCTGCATCGCTTCCATCCACGCCTTGCCTTCATCGGCGGTAACCGTCGCGGCGTTGTCGGAACCTCGAAATTTCGCGAACTCAGCAGCGGGGTCCCGATACTTCTTGATCGTGGATGTCGGGAACGGCTTCGCATCCTTGCCCCGTGCGCGACGGGTTACCTCCGCATCGATGATCTGGTCGAAGTTGATGACGTGTTCCGGCTCTTGCTTCTCGGCAAGCGCATTCGTTAGCAGCGGGTGGGATGGTGAGCCGGTAACTACACCCTCGTTGCGTTCATGCTGACGTTCCATAGCTTCATAGCTGGCGACGCAAAGGGCGTGAGCGATCGATCGCCACTCTAGGGAGCCCTTCTCAGCGGAAGTGTTGCCCCTGAGCTGGGCGCGTCGGATGCGATGTCCAACGAGTTCGTCGAGTTCATCATCAGTCAGTTTGCCGGAGTAGCCATCGCGGTAGAGCCGGGCTTCATCCGCGTCTACTTCCGCCGCTGCATACCGGCTGTCGGACATCCGGATTTCGGCGTCGAATTCGATCTGGCTGAGGTAGTCGACCGCTGCAATTTGAGCGGCTGAAAGAGGATAGCGCGACACGGTCGGACCGCTTCCGGTGACCTGCTTTCGCCTCTGTTCCGCTAGGCCGATCTGGTGCTGAAGACCTGCTACCGCCCGCGGCAGTTTGGCGAGCGCCGAACGACGGTCGGGACCGAGTGCCGTCCGCAGTTCGGTCTTGTCGTCCAGATACGGACGGAGGGCAGGCGGGATGACGAGCCGGGCGAAGTAGCGGCCATCGCGATTAAGGAGGTGTCTGACTTTGCCTGCCATACGGCCAATCCATTTTGTAACGCTTTTTGTAACGTCAGAATGGACAAAAACCCTTGGCAGTCAAGCGGTTCAAGTGATTTCAATGGGATGGAATGGTGGGCGATGACAGGCTCGAACTGCCGACATCTTCGGTGTAAACGAAGCGCTCTACCAACTGAGCTAATCGCCCCAAGCGCGCGATTTAAGTGGTTTGCCACCCGTGTGCAAGCCTGTCTTGCTTGATTGCTTCGTGACAAAGTGAAGTTCCGCAGCGGCAGCGAGGCGGTCGATGCGATGTGCGAAAACTAGTTCGCCGCGCGCCGCCTATGCGCTTGACACACCGGGTCGAAGCGCCTAATTCACCGCCCACGACGACGGGCGCGCAAGCCCCGATGTCGGTGCGCGGGTGTAGCTCAGTCGGTTAGAGTGCCGGCCTGTCACGCCGGAGGTCGCGGGTTCGAGCCCCGTCACTCGCGCCATTGTTTTCAAGCACTTGCTCTGCTTGGATCTCGCGCCTTTCGACGGGCCGGTGGTATCTTCTTTCCGTCCGGTTTTGCGCGCCGTGGCTTTCGTCGAGGCGGCGATAGCCGGCTATTGTCTTGCCGAATTGCACCAGTTGTGCGGCCCGAGGCGGCACCCCCGCGCGACAGTGGACCTGCACGGCGGATTCCGGTTATAGAATCGTCCCGAAGGAAGGCCAGCGGTCGGGAGTAGCGAACTGTTTCGAACAACGGATGCCGGTTCGCTGGACCTTGAAGCGATGTTCAAGGGCTCGCCGAACGCCTACGTCATTTTCGACGAAGCCTTGAACATCGTCACCTGCAACGACGCCTATCTCTCGGCTGTGGGCCGCGGGAGCAGTGAAGAGATCGTCGGGCGATACCTTTTCGACGCCTTTCCAAGCCCGACCGAGAGTGCGAGCTACAACCTCCTGCGCCGGTCGCTGGACAAGGTGCTGATGACGCACGAGCGCGACTATATCGCGGTCATTCCCTATGACACGTCGCAGCCCGGCGACCCGCCGAACATGCGTTACTGGAGTGCGACGCACACGCCGATCTTCGACGGGAACGGCCAGTTCCGGTTCATCCTCCAGCACACCGTCGACATCACCGAGTTGCAGAAGCTCCGTGAGCGGGGCGCGCGCGAACTCATTGCGGAAGCGGGTGTGTTCCAGCGTGCCCAGGAGGTCCAGGCCGCCAACCAGGCGATCAGTGCCGAGAGCGAACTCTTGCGCGACATGTTCAAGCAGGCTCCCGGCTTCATCGGTATCCTTGGCGGCCCCGGTCACCATTTCATACTTGCAAACGACGCCTACGAGCGCCTCGTGGGCGGCCGCAGTCTGGTCGGGCTCACCGTCGCGGAGGCCCTGCCCGAGGTCGTCGGCCAGGGTTTCATCGACCTGCTCGACGCGGTCTACCGCAGCGGGGAGCCTTACGTCGGGACCGGCATTCCGGTGTCGCTCAGACAGCAGCACGGCGCGGAACCGCAGAAGCGCTACGTCGACTTCGTCTACCAGCCGATTTTCACCGAGGACGACGAGGTGAGCGGCATCTTCGTGCAGGGACACGACGTCACGGAAAAGGTCGAGGCCGAGCAGTTGCAGACGCTGCGCCGAAAGGAACTGGGCCATCGCCTGAAAAACCAGTTGGCCATGATCCAGGCGATCGTCAACCAGACGTTTCGCTCATCTACCGACATGAAGACGGCGGGCACGACCATATCGGAGCGGTTGCATGCGCTGGCGGGAGCTCATGAGAGCCTGATTTCCGGCTCCAGCGGGAAGACGACGGTTGGCGAGATCGTCCGGAAGACGATGGAGGTCCACGACGATCTGCGCATGCCGCGCATCCGCGCCGAGGGACCGCAAATGCAGATCGCCTCCCGTCCCGCCCTGTCGCTGTCGCTCGTCCTGCACGAGCTCTCCACCAACGCAACCAAGTATGGCGCGCTGTCGGGCGAGGGAGGAAACGTCACCCTGACCTGGGGCATAGACACGGAAGGCGACGCGCCGCGGTTCACCATGACCTGGCGCGAGGAAGGCGGACCGCCCGTGCGCACGCCTGCCAGGAGCGGCGCGGGCACGCGCCTGATCAAGGCCGGCCTTTCCGGCACCATCGACTGCCGAGTCGAGATGGAGTTCGAGCCGGACGGCATCGTTTGCCGGATCACCGCTGACCTGGAAAGCTTCAACAACGAGGAAGCGTGAGGCTCTGTCGTCGCGTGAACCTTCGATCACCTGATGCGTTTCTCTGCGCTCGCGATGATCGGCGAATGGTCGCGTGTGCGCGCGGCGCGCGCGTGGGCGAAACTGAAAAGACAAGAGGGCGTCTTGCCACTACCGCAGCCACTCATGGAACGGCTTCGCAAAGAGACCAGGAGCCGGCACGTGCGTCTCGAGCGCGACATGGGCCTCACTCCCTACACGGTGACGCGAATGAACATCGTTCGCCTTCTTGGCAAGTTCCATCGCTTCTATTCGTCCTGGGAGTCCTGGATCGAGGCGTCGCCAGTCGATCGGGACTTCTTCGACCCCCGCCGCAAACTGCATCTGATCGGGCGCGATCTCGCCGCCCTGGGGCTTGCCGTGCCGCGAACCGATCATGCCGAGCGGATCGATCTCGGATCGCCATCCTTGGAGAGGGCTTTCGGTTCGCTCTACGTAGTTGAAGGATCGACGCTCGGCGGCCAGGTCATCAATCGCTGGCTGGAGCACAGCCCGTGGGTCCCGGAGCGGGGGCTTTCCTATTTCGCCAGCTACGGCCGTGACGTCGGCGTGATGTGGCGGCGTTTCCAGACCATGATTGGCGACCGCGTGCCCGTATCGGCGCATGATGAGGTCGTCGCGGGCGCGGTCACGACCTTTGATCAGATGTATTTTTGTCTTTGCGGAAAAGAGGAGATGGCTTGACCGATCCGATATCCGAAGACCTGGAGGCCTGCGCGCGCGAGCCGATCCACATTCCCGGCGCCATTCAGCCGCACGGGGTGTTGCTCGTGCTTGATCGGTCGGACCTGACCATCCTGCAGGCAAGCCGGAACGCGGCATCGATGCTCGGCGCGTCGATCGAAGCGGGCGCGCGGCTGGCCGACATCCTCCCGGACATCGCCCGTGAAATCTCGGACGAGATGAGCTTGGAGGAAAGCGGGTTCCAGCAACAGTTCGACATCGGCGGGCGTCCCATGAATGCCGCGGCGCATCGGTCGGGCGAAACCCTGCTGCTGGAGTTGGAGACGGTTCCAGTTGATGGGGAGAGGTCGGTGGAGCGGCTGTTTCCGCGACTGCGGCGGTTTGCCGACAGCCTGGCGGCGGCGCGGGACGATCAAGGGGCCGCCGAACTTCTGGCCCGGCACATCCGCGGCCTCACCGGTTTCGACCGGGTGCTCGTCTACCGGTTCGATGAGGAATGGAACGGCCATGTGATCGGAGAGGACGGCAACGGTGTTCTGCCGTCGTATCTCGGACTGCGCTTTCCCGCCGGCGACATACCGGCGCAAGCACGCCAACTCTACCGTCTCAACCGCGTGAGGATCATCCCCGACGTGAATTACGTCCCGGTTTCGATCGATCCGGATGAGGATCCGCGCACGGGGCAGCCGCTCGACCTAAGCTTCTCGATCCTGCGCAGCGTCTCGCCGATCCACCTCGAATACATGCGCAACATGGGGACCGCGGCCTCGATGTCCGTCTCGATCGTTGTCGATGGCAAATTGTGGGGCCTCGTTGCGTGCCATAGCCGCAATCCGCACATGGTGGCGCTGAACGTGCGGGACGCGTGCGATTTCGCCGTGCAATCGGCGGCGATGCAGATCGCAGGCCGCGAGAGGGCGCGCGAAGTCGCCAAACAAGTACAACTGGGAGAGACGTCGCGCCGGCTTCTGGCCGCCATGACCTATGTCTCGGACTGGCGCAAGGGCATTTTCGCCCAGGAGCAGGATCTGCTCGCACAGGTCGGCGCCTCCGGGGCCGCCATCGTGGCCGAAGACGGATGCTGGTGTGCCGGTAAATGCCCCGGCGAAGCACAGATCCGCTCGATCGTGGACTGGCTGGAACGCAAGGGGACACCAGACATCGTCTCCACCGACCACCTCGCCGAGGAGTTTCCTGACGCCGCGGAGTTCGCCGATGTCGGCAGCGGGCTGATCGCCATCACGATTTCGGAGCTGTATCCGAGCTGGTTGCTCTGGTTCCGACCCGAAGTGGTGCGGACCGTCGCCTGGGGCGGCGACCCCCACAAAGTGGTGCGCGAGGCCGGTCGGATCCATCCGAGAAAATCATTCGAGGCATGGAAGGAGCAGCTCCGCCATCGCTCCACGCCATGGAGCCAGACGGAGATCGCGGCAGCGCGAAACCTGCGCGATGCCGTCGTCGGCATCGTCTTGCGCAGGGCCGAGGAACTGGCGCAACTGACGGAAGACCTCCAGCGCTCCAACAAGGAGCTCGAAGCCTTCTCCTATTCCGTGTCGCACGACCTGCGCGCGCCGTTCCGTCACATCGTGGGGTTCTCGGAACTCCTGCGCGAGCGGGAGAAGAACCTGGATCAGAAGTCCCGGCACTATCTGGATACCATCGCGGAATCCGCCGTTGCGGCCGGGCGCCTGGTCGACGACCTCCTGAACTTCTCCCACCTCGGTCGGACCGAACTGGCGTTCAAGAACGTCGACATGAACAAAGTGGTGAACGAGGTTCGCCAGTCGCTCGCCCTGGCAGCGAAGGGGAGACGGATTGTCTGGAACGTGGAAGAGCTCCCCTCGGCATGGGGAGACGCGACGCTGCTCAGGCAGGTCTGGCACAACCTCGTCGAAAACGCGGTCAAGTACACGCGCCCAAAGGAAGAGGCGGTGATATCGATCAGTGGCCGGAGAGAGGGCGAAGAGACCATCTATGCCATCGGCGACAATGGCGTCGGTTTCGATATGGCCTACATCGACAAGCTCTTCGGCGTGTTTCAACGACTCCAGCGTGTCGAGGATTTCGAAGGAACCGGCATCGGGCTGGCCCTGTCGCGCCGCGTCATCGAGCGGCATGGCGGTCGCATCTGGGCCGAAGGAGAGGTCGACAGAGGCGCGCGCTTCCACTTCGCGCTGCCGGTGAAGAAGAAAGGAGAGTACGGTGGCTGAACTTCCTCCGGTCCTCTTGGTGGAGGACAGTCCCAAGGATCTGGAGCTTACGCTCGCTGCGCTGGAAAAGTGCCAGCTGGCAAACGACATCGTTGTGGCCCGTGATGGCGAGGAAGCGCTCGACTATCTTTATGCGCGAGGTCGGTATGCGGGTCGCGACGGCAGCGATCCCACTGTCGTCCTGCTCGACCTGAAGCTGCCCAAGATCGACGGGCTCGAGGTTCTGCAGCAGGTGAAGGGGGACGATGACCTGAAGCACATACCGGTGGTCATGCTGACCTCCTCGCGCGAGGAACAGGATCTCGTCCGAAGCTATGCGCTTGGCGTCAACGCGTTCGTCGTAAAGCCGGTGGAATTTTCCGAGTTCTTCAAGGCCATCCAGGATCTGGGGGTCTTCTGGGCGATCCTGAACGAGGCCCCTCGGAGGTTTCGCCGCCCATGATGGATACTACGGACAGGCAGGTCACCATCCTCCTTCTCGAGGATAGCGACTTCGATGCGGAACTGATTTCGGAACATGTGCGTCAGGTATCGCCGGAACCAGATATCCTGCGGGCTATCGGCAGGCGGGACTATGTCGAGGCGCTGGAAAATGGCTGCTGCGACGTCATTCTCTCTGACTACTCTCTGCCCGGCTTTGACGGCATGGCGGCGCTCGACCTCGCCATCGAGAAGGCGCCGAACACGCCGTTCATCTTCGTCTCCGGCGTGCTGGGCGAGGAGATAGCGATCGAATCCTTCAAGAAGGGAGCGACGGACTACGTTCTGAAGCAGCGGCTGATGCGGTTGCCGGCGGCAATCGACCGAGCCTTGGCGGAGGCGCGCGAAAAGGTGGAACGGAGGCGTGCGGAAGAGCAGCTGAAGCTCCTCGTGGCGGAACTAAGCCATCGTGTGAAGAACACGCTCGCAACGGTCATGTCCATCGTGCGACGCTCGGCGTCGAGAAGCAGCACCGTCGAGGATTACCAGCAGACCCTCACAAGTCGCTTGCGTGCGCTCTCCGACGCCCATGCGCTTCTGTTCGAATCCAACTGGGGTGAAACCGACCTGCGGCAGGTTCTGAAAAGAACACTGCATCCGTTTCGGCCGGGGCAGGGCGTCCACATCGGCATCTCCGGACCCGACGTGGTGCTGGAGCCCAAAGCCGCGCTTGCCCTCAGCCTCATCTTTCACGAACTCGTCACCAACGCGATGAAGTACGGCGCCCTGTCGACGGATAGCGGAAAGGTGGAAATCGAATGGAAAAAAAGCCCCGATGTCGGCGCGGGGCAGCAGATACAGTTCACATGGCGTGAGACGGGTGGTCCACTCGTGGAGACGTCGGAGCCCGGCTTCGGCCACACGCTGATCGCGCGCAGCGCCGAGTATGAATTGGACGGAGAGGCCAGGATCGGGTTTCGACCGACCGGATTGGTATGTGAGATTCAGTTCGCCGCAGCTTGAGCACGGCGCTGCTCGCGAACAAACGTCCGCTGTATGATCTCCAGCAGCTTGTCGGTGGCGCAGGGCTTCGGAAGCATGGGAACGTCCTTCAGCCGCAGCTTGATATCTGGCAGATCGACGTAGCCGCTGCATACGACGGTCGGGATGCCGTTCCCGCGCAATTTTTCGATAAGTGGGAAAGAGTATTCCCCGCGCAGATTCATATCGACGATTGCGCCATCGATCTCTTCATCGGCGGCCGCCATGGCCTTGTCGAGCCGCTCGCAAGGACCGACCACGTGGCAGCCGAAGTCCTCCAGCGTCGCCTCCATGTCCATAGCGATGAGCAGATCATCTTCGACCACCAGGATCCGGAGGCCGCTCAGTAAGTTCGAATTCAGAGATTGCACGCTGGAACCACCCCACCTGTCGCGTCTTCTTCCGCCCCGGGATAGCGACGGAAAGTGGTTTTTCTCCTAAATGGGCTAAGTCGGCAAAAGTTCCGTTCCGATCCGAGCACCGGATTTCAATTGTCGGACGGCGGGTTGACTGTGACCGAAAATGCCTCGACGGTCTGGCTTCGGCGGCCTGAAATCTTCGCAACCAGCGGAAAGTGACGACAGGAACGATGAGCCAGGAGGTGGCGGATCACATGCGGTCGGCAAACGACGGCAAGAAGGCGTCCGTCGAAGTGGAACTGAAACTCCTGGTCAAGCCGAAAGACCTCGCGGCGCTCGCCAGCGCGCCGGTTATCGAACGGTATGCGCGCAACGGCGGCACCGTGCGGAACCTGCGCTCCGTCTACTTCGATACGCCCGAGCGGAGATTGTGGAACGCAGGCTGGACCTTGCGGGTCCGCAAGAGCGGCAGCCGGCATGTCATGACGGTCAAGTCCCTGGGGTCGGCCGGCGGAGGCATGATCGGGCGCGGCGAGTGGGAAGTGCCCGTCCGGACGATGGAACCCGACCTCGCGGCCCTGCCGGAGGACGTGCCCGAAGCGTTTCGCAAGGCGGTCGAGGGCGCGGATTTGGCGTCCGTCGTGAACACGCAGGTGAAGCGCCGGGCTCGCAAACTCGATCTGCCGGACGCCTGTATCGAACTCGCCGTCGATACGGGCGAGGTCGTCGCCGGAGAACGGCGCGAGGTCCTGAGCGAGATCGAACTCGAGCTCGTGTCCGGCAGGGTCGGCACGCTGTACGACATCGGGCTCGAACTTCTCGACCTCGCGCCCGTCGAGATGAGCCTCTACAGCAAGGCCGCGCGCGGCTTCGATCTCACGCTGGATCGCCCCCCGGGCTTCAAGAAGCCGAGTAGCGCGGACCTGCCGCCCCGCGTGGGACTCGACGAGGCTTTCGCGGGCATGCTCGGCACGGCATTGCGGCACTTCGTCGAGAACAGGCCGTCCGCGCTCGATGGGCGCCATCCGGAGGGCGTGCATCAGGTCCGCGTCGCGCTGAGAAGGCTCCGCTCGATCCTCAACATCGTCCACAAATCGACCGGATCGACGGAGGCCGCTTCCTTCGGCCAGGACGCGAAGTGGATCGCCGGTGCGCAGGGGGACGCGCGCAACTGGGACGTTTTCATCGGCGAGACGGTGCCGCCGATTGCCACCGGGTGCCCGGACGTCGAGGGCTTCGATCTTTTGCTGCGGCATGCCGGAGACGAACGGACGCGTGGCTACGACACGTCTCGCGCCGCGCTGGGCGATATGCGCGCGCTGCGGTTTCCGTTGGCGCTCGGGCGCTGGATCGAAGCCCGTGGGTGGCGCACCGATGCTGCGGCGGACGTCCTGGAACGTCTCGGCCATCCGGCATCGGGTTATGCGAGTTCCGTTCTCGACCGGCAGTTCCGCAAGGTGCTGAAGCGCGGGCGCAAGTTCTCGAAGCTCAAGCCGGAAGAACGGCACGAGCTGAGGCTCGCCGTCAAGAAGCTGCGGTATCTGACGGATTTCCTTCTGCCGCTGTGCACGAAGAGCAAGAAGGCCGCCCCGTTCATGAAAGCGCTGTCGCGGCTCCAGGATGGTCTCGGCCGCTACAACGACATGGCGACGACCGACCTGCTGCTGGGCAAGATCACGATGCAGGACCGGCCGGCGGCCTTCCACCGCGCCTGCGGCATCGTCCACGGCTGGCAGGCACGCGACCTGACCATCGTGGAAGATGAACTCAGAGCCCGCTGGAAGGAATTTTCCGGCCAGAAGGTGCCGTGGACGCACTGAGCCGCTCCCCGGATCCTGCGGAGTGGGATCGCGCTGCCGATCGCGGTCAGCCGGGGAGCAGTTTCTCCATCTCCGTCCGGACGCGCCGCACTGCCTCGTCCTTGACGGGTCCGTAGCCGCGAATTTGCATCGCCAATCGCATGGCATCGGCAAGGCGCGGCAGGGTATCGGGGGAGAGCTCGGAAAGCGCCCGCTCGATCTTTGCTTCGTACCAGCCGATCAGGCCGCGCTCCATGCGCCGCTCCGCCGTGTAGCCGAACGGGTCGAACGGGGTGCCGCGAAGACCCTTCATCCGCGCCAGGAGCCGGAACGGCGTCCTGATCCAGGGGCCGAAGGCGCGCTTCAGCGGGCGGCCGCGCGCGTCCTTGCCGCCGGGGAGGAGAGGTGGTGCCAGATGATGGACGACGCGGAAGTCCCCGTCGAATTCCGATCGAAGACGTTCCGCAAAGCCGGTCTGGGTGTGCAGGCGCGCGACTTCGTATTCGTCTTTGTAGGCCATCAGCTTGAAGAGCGAGCGCGCCACTGCGTCGGTCAGGCTTTCGGAGCCGAGCGGCCTCTCAGCCTCGCGCACCTTGTCGACGAGTAGCCGATAGCGTTCGGCGTAGCGCCGGTCCTGGTAGTCGGTGAGGAAAGCCTCGCGCCGGGTGACCAACTGGTCGAGTGTCTCCTTCGGCGCGGGTTTCGGACCGATCAGGCTCTCGAGCCGCTCGGGCATCGCCTGCGCGACGCGGCCGAGCAGGAAGGCGCGATGGTTGGCCTCCGTCGCCACGCCGTTGAGTTCGATCGCCTGCCGCAGCGCTTCCTCGGAGACCGGCACGAGCCCCTGCTGCCAGGCGAACCCGAGCATCATTACATTGGCGAAGACGCTGTCGCCGAAGAGCTTTTCGGCGAGCATGTTGGCATCGACGGCGGCCAGCGCCCCTTCGCCGACCACGCCGGCAATGGCCGCAAGCCGCTTGTCGACCGAGAGGTCGGCGTCGCGGCGGCGCACGATGTCGCCCGTCGGCATCTTGGCAAGGTTGACGGCCGCCCTCATGCCCGGCCGGTAGGTCGCCGAGGCCTTGGGCGAGGAGGAGACGACGATGTCGCAACCGATCAGCGCGTCGGCTGCGCCCTTGTCGATCCGCACCTGGTTGATCGCCTCGGGCGAGCGGGCGATCCGCACGAAGGAGAGCACCGGTCCGAACTTCTGGGCGAAGCCGGTGAAGTCGAGCACGGAGGAGCCCTTCGCCTCCAGATGTGCCGCCATGGTGACCAGCGCGCCAATGGTGACGACGCCGGTCCCGCCGACCCCGGTAATCAGAAGGTCGAAGGGCTTTTCCAGCGAAGGCAGGTCGGGCGAGGGCAGGCCGCTTGCCAACCTGGCAAGATCGAGTTCGACGCCGGACTTTTTCTTCCGCGTCGCACCCTCCACCGTGACGAAGCTCGGGCAGAAGCCGTTCACGCAGGAAAAATCCTTGTTGCAGGAGGACTGGTTGATCCGCCGCTTGCGGCCGAACTCGGTTTCCACCGGCTCGACGGACAGGCAGTTGGACTCCACCGAACAGTCGCCGCAGCCCTCGCAGACGAGTTCGTTAATGACGGCGAATTTCTTCGGGTCCTCCATCGTGCCGCGCTTTCGGCGCCGCCGCTTCTCTGTCGCGCATGTCTGCTCGTAGATCAGCACCGTCACGCCGGGAATGTCCCGCAAATCGCGCTGGACCGCATCCAGTTCGCGGCGGTGGTGGATGGTCACGCCGGAGGGAAAATCGCCCGCACGAAACTTCTCCGGCTGGTCCGACACCAGCGCGATCCGCACCACGCCCTCCGCCCGTGCGGAATGGGCGATCGCTTGCACCGAGACGGGACCGTCCACGGGCTGGCCGCCGGTCATGGCAACGGCATCGTTGAACAGGATCTTGTAGGTGATGTTCGCGTTCGCCGCGACCGCCTGCCGGATGGCCATCGACCCGGAATGGTACCAGGTGCCTTCGCCGAGGTTCTGGAACACGTGCCCGTTGCCGGTGAAGCGCGAGGAGGCCACCCAGTTCACGCCTTCGCCGCCCATCTGGATCAGCGAGGTGGTCTCGCGGTCCATCCAGCTCGCCATGAAATGGCAGCCGATGCCAGCGAGCGCCTTCGAGCCCTCGGGCACCTTGGTCGACGTGTTGTGGGGACAGCCGGAACAGAAATACGGCGTTCGCGTCGCACCTTCGACGCTGAGGGAAATTGCCTTTTCGCCCACGATTTCGGCCGCACGCGCCATGAAGCCGCGGTCCGGGAAGATGCCTTCCAGTCGCTTCGCCACGATCGGCACGAGCTGGCGCGGGGACAGTTCGCCGGTCCAGGGCACCAGCCGCTCGCCGGTCTCGTCGCGCTTGCCCACCATGACGCGCGGCTTGTGTCCGGGCCAGTCGTAGAAATACTCCTTGAACTGGCTCTCGATGATGCCGCGCTTCTCCTCGACGACCAGCACTTCCTCCTTGCCGCGCACGAAGTCGAGCGCGTCGCGCCGTGCCAGCGGCCAGACCATGCCGACCTTGTAGATGTCGATGCCGAGCTCGCGGCATTCGGCCTCGCCGATGCCGAGCAGGCGCAGCGCCTCCATCAGGTCGAGATGGCCCTTGCCCGTGGTGACGATGCCGAAGCGCGCGTCCTTGACGTCGTAGATGTGCCGATCGATCGGGTTCGCGTCGGCGAAGGCGAAGACGGCCTGCTTCTTGGCCTCCATCCGTTCCTCGATCTGCGGTCCTGGAAGGTCCGGCCAGCGGTAATGCAGGCCTCCGGGGGGAGGGGTGAAATCGGGAAGGGCGAAGACACGGTCGGGTCTCAGTTCGACCGAAGCGGCCGATTCCACAGTCTCCGAGATCGCCTTGAAGCCGACCCACATGCCCGAGAAGCGCGACAGTGCGTAGCCCCATTCGCCGAAGGCGAGATACTCCGCAACGTTCGCCGGGTTCAGCGTCGGCATGAACCAGGCCATGAAGGCGACGTCCGACTGGTGCGGCATGGAGGAAGAGACGCAGCCATGGTCGTCGCCCGCCACGACGAGCACTCCGCCGTTGGAAGAGGAGCCGTAGGCGTTGCCGTGCTTCAGCGCATCGCCGGCGCGGTCCACGCCCGGCCCCTTGCCGTACCACAGCGCGAAGACGCCATCCGCGGTCCTGTCCGGATTGGTCTCGACCTGCTGGCTGCCGAGCACGGCGGTTGCCGCCAGATCCTCGTTCACCGCAGGCAGGAACTCGATGCGGCTTTCCTCGACGAGCTTCTTCACGCGCCAGAGTTCGAGGTCGAGGCCGCCGAGTGGCGAGCCGCGATAGCCGGAGATGAAGCCGGCGGTATTTTTTCCTGCCTCCCTGTCGCGCCGCGCCTGGTCCAGAGCGACGCGCACCAGCGCCTGTGTGCCGGTCATGAAGACGCGGCCGGATGTCTCGGTGTAGCGGTCCTGCAGCTTGTAGCGCGAGAAATCGCGGATGGGATCATGTGCCGTCAAGGTAACCTCCCACTGGGTCCTCCCATCATAGCTGGATCGGCCGGAATGTTTGTCCAGAATTCCGAAAGTTGGCATGGCGTGTGAGAGGAATCTTCGTTATCGCTTTGCAATTCGGAGAAAATTTTCGCAGCGAGGCATGAGTGGCGAAACTCGAAGAACAGGATCGACGAATCCTGGCGGCGTTGCAGGCCGACAGCCGCGTCTCCAACCAGGAGCTTGCCGACATCGCGGGAATGTCGGCCTCGGCATGCTGGCGGCGCGTGAAGGCGCTGGAGGAGGCTGGCATCATCCGCCGTTACTGCGCCATCGTGGATGCCGCCGCGGTCGGCATGGGCTTCCACGCGATCGTCCACGTCTCGCTGACCCGCCACGACCACAACCACGTCGACACGTTCATCGCGGAAGTGAAGCGCCGGCCGGAGGTGCTCGACTGTTTCGCGACGACCGGCGAGGCGGACTATCACCTGCGCATCGTCTGTGCCGATCTCGCCGCCTACAACGATTTCCTCGAAGGCTTCCTGTTCCGCCTGCCGGGCATCGCCAACGTCCGCACGAACCTGGTGCTGAAGGATATCAAACAGGAGACGGCACTGGCGCTATGATGCGGCGTTTATGCCGGCACGGCTTGCCCGATGCGTTGCGCCTGCTTAGAAGCCGTGGAGGAGGCCGCCGATGATCTACCGCCGCATTGCCGACTGGAACGACGCCTACGCGAACGGCCCGAACATTCCGGGAGGTGATCGATGGCCCGATGCATGGATCGTGCCGGCGAAGACCTACCGGGACGAGATGGAGGCCAGTGGCCGCGCCCGTCTCGGCGTCCGCTACGGGGAGCGGGAACGCAACGCCTACGATCTCTTCCTTCCCGACGGCGCGCCGAAGGGCCTCGTCGTCTTCGTCCACGGGGGCTACTGGCTGCGCTTCGACCGCAGCTTCTGGTCGCACCTGGCAAAGGGAAGCGTCGACAGTGGCTTCGCGGTGGCGATGCCGTCCTACACGCTCTGCCCTGATATCCGCATCGCCGGCATCACGCGGGAGATCGGCCGCGCGATCGAGCATGCTGCCGGCGAGATCGACGGTCCCATGTTCCTGACAGGACATTCGGCCGGCGGCCACCTCGTCTCGCGCATGGTCTGCGCCGATACGCCTCTTTCCGAGGCCACGCGCTCGCGGCTGCGCAACGTCGTGTCCATCTCCGGCGTGCACGACCTGCGTCCGATCATGCGCATCGAGCAGAACCAGACCCTGCACATCGATGATGGCGAAGCGCTTTCGGAAAGCCCCGCGCTGCTCGAACCGGCGCCCGGCGCCCGCATCTGCTGCTGGGTCGGGGCGGGGGAGCGCTCGGAGTTCATCCGCCAGAATGCGCTGCTTGCCAATGCGTGGATCGGCTGCGGCGCCGAGACGTCCTGCGTGGAAGAGCCCGACCGCCACCATTTCAACGTCATCGACGGGTTGGCCGATCCGACCCATGCGCTGACGCGCACCTTGTTGACAGGCTAGGGCGCAGGGCGGAAGGTCGGTGGCAAGCCGGCCAGGCCGGTCACATGCGATAGATGGAGTGCGAATGAGAGCCGTATTCGTCCAGGTCCAGTGCCATCCGGGAAAGACGTACGAAGTCGCGGACGCGATCTTCGAGCGCGAGATCGCGTCGGAACTCTATTCCACCAGCGGCGACTACGACCTCTTGATGAAGCTCTACATCGACGACAGCGTCGACATCGGCAAGTTCATCGACGAGAACGTCGCCAACGTACCGGGCATCTTTCGGACCCTCACGACGCTGACCTTCAAGGCGTTCTGATCAGGCGAAAGCCTCGCGGCGCCGGCGCGTCCGCGTCAGGATCAACAGCATCACCGAAACGTTGAGCACGTTCCACCCGATGCCGTTGATGAAGGCGGCGGCGTAGGAGCCGGTGATGTCGTAGATCACGCCCGACAGCCAGCCGCCGAGGGCCATGCCCACGATTGTCGCCATGATGACGATCCCGATGCGCTCGCCGGCCTCGCGCGGCGGCAGGTACTCCCGCACGATGATGGCGTAGCACGGCACGATGCCGCCCTGCGAAAGGCCGAAGATGAACGAGACGACGTAGAGCGAGACGAGACCGTCGAAGGGAATGTAGAGCAGCAGCGACAAACCCTGCAGCACCGAGCCGATGAGCAGCGTCTTCACCCCGCCGATGCGGTCGGCCACGACGCCGGAGAGCAGACGGCTGACGATGCCGGCCGCGAGCATCAGCGACAGCATTTCCGCGCCGCGCGCCACGCCGTAGCCGAGATCCGCGCAGTAGGCGACGATGTGTACCTGCGGCATCGACATGGCCACGCAGCAGCCGACGCCGGCGACGATCAGCAGCCATTGCAGTGCCCGCGGCGAGAGGTCGATCTTGAACTTGGGCTGCGGTGCAGTCCCGGCACTGCCGCCATCGGTCTCCGGCGGCCGCGCTTTGAGGAAGAGTGCCAGCGGCACGATGGTGATGAGACAGAAGACGCCGATGGCGGCGCAGGTGACGCGCCATCCTTCCGTCGTCATTCCCCAGGTCACGACCCAGGGCCAGATCGTGCCGGCGATGTAGTTGCCGCTCGCCGCCCCTGCGACCGCGATGCCGCGGTGCCGCTCAAACCAGCGCGACACGTCCGCCATCAGCGGCCCGAAGGTCGCCGCGGTTCCGATTCCGATCAGGAGTTGCGCGGCCGCGAGCATCCAGTTGCTCGGCGCGAGTCCGGCTGCGACGAAGCCAACCGCCGAAATCACCGCCGCCACCGAGATCGGAACCACCACGCCCATGCGGTCGACGAAGCGGCCGATCACCACGTTGCCGATGGCGAAACCGACCATGGTCAGCGTGTAGGGGAGGGATGCCTCGCCGCGGCTGACGCCGAAATCCGCCTGCGCTGCGGGCAGGATGACCACGATCGCCCACATGCCCACGCTGCCGATTGTGCCGAGCAGCATGCAGATGCCGAGACGGAACCAAGCATGGCTGCCGTCCGGCGCATGGCTGTCTGCGGCCGCGGTGTGGGTCAAGTCTTCCTCCCGGACGCAACGCGCCCCTATCGTCCGGAACGATGGGAAAGCGGCGAGGCATTATCTACCGCCAGCGACGCAATGGTGATGGGCCAGGAAAGGACGTGTTCGGCCTGGCGAAAGGCGGGCTGTGGGGCCGCGAGAGCGCGGACCCGGACAATCACACTTTCACGGCGACCTTCATGAAATCCGGCATGTCGTCGCCGAAACCGACGGTGCCATCGGCCATGTCGTCGGGTTTGCGCCGCCCGCGATGGGTGTTCGCGGTTGCGCGTTCTTCCGCCGGACGAGGCTCGGGCCGTTCCACCGGCGCATCCTTGCGGCGCGCGTTCTGCGACCGGATCTCCTCGCGGCGAACTTTCTGGGCGGGCGGCGGGGATTGCGTCTCGGCGGGAGCAGTGGGAGCGGGGTGTTGCATGACCGCTTCTTCCACGACATCCGCGACGGGGTTACGGATCGGCTTCTCCGACGCACGGGCGCGGCGCGGACGCCCGCTCTCTTCCTTGCGGGAACCTCGCTTGGGCGCGCCGCGGCCGCGCCGCGGAGCGTCGTCCTCGCCCTCGCTCTGTACAACGGTCGACAGGTCGCCGTCGTGCCATTCGATCTTGTTGCCGGTCACCTTCTCGATCGCGTCAAGGTACTTCGCGTCCGATTTCGTCACGATCGTGAAGGATTTTCCAAGGCGGCCGGCGCGTCCCGTGCGACCGATGCGGTGGACGTAATCTTCGGCATGGATCGGAACGTCGAAGTTGAAGACATGGCTGACGTCGGGAATGTCGAGCCCGCGCGCGGCGACGTCGGAGGCCACCAGATAGCGCAGCTTGCCGTCGCGGAACCCCGCCAGCATGGCCATGCGCGCGCGCTGGTCCATGTCGCCATGCAGGGCGCCTGCATCGAAGCCGTGGCGCACGAGCGACCGGAAAAGCTCCGAGACGTCCACCTTGCGGTTGCAGAAGATGATCGCGTTCTTGAGAGTGGCGTCTTCCTCGCGCATCAGGTTGCGTAGGGCCTCGCGCTTGTCCCAGCCCTTGTTGCCGGATTTGACGAGGCGCTGCGTGATGTTGACGCCCGTCGAGGCAGCCTTGGACACCTCCACCCGCACCGGCGCCTGTAGGAACTGCTCGGTGAGCTTGGTGATCTCAGGCGGCATGGTGGCCGAAAAGAACAGCGTCTGGCGCGTAAAGGGGATGAGTTTGCAGATGCGCTCGATGTCGGGAATGAAGCCCATGTCGAGCATGCGGTCGGCCTCGTCGATGACGAGGATCTCGACGCCGGTCAGAAGCAGCTTTCCGCGCTCGAAATGATCGAGCATCCGGCCGGGCGTCGCGATCAGCACATCGGCGCCGCGCTCCAGCTTCTTTTCCTGCTCGTCGAAGGACACGCCGCCAATCAGGAGAGCGATGTTGAGCCGATGGTTCTTGCCGTACTTGATGAAATTCTCTTCCACCTGCGCGGCGAGTTCGCGCGTCGGCTCGAGGATCAGCGTGCGCGGCATGCGCGCCCGCGCGCGGCCCTTCTCGATGCGCGTGATCATCGGCAGCACGAAGGCTGCCGTCTTGCCGGTGCCCGTCTGGGCGATGCCCAGCACGTCCTTGCCCTGCACGGCATGCGGGATCGCGCCCGCCTGGATAGGGGTGGGGGTGGTGTAGCCTGCGTCGGTAACGGCGGCCAATACCTTGGGAGACAGACCGAGGTCTGCAAATGTTACCGCTTCCTGAGCGTTCTGGTCGTCTGCTGACACGATCTCTCGATTATCTTTGGTATTTATACCGCGCCCTGCGGGCGCTGCGCGCGGGCTCAAGCGGCCCAATGGTTCCTGGTGGCGTTACGGTGCAGCGCGGAAAATGTCAACCTTGCGCTCGTTCCGTACCTGATTTGCAACGGACGGGCGCGCCTTCGGTTCCATGCCCGGGAGACTCGGTGGGCGGCCAAGGCGTGGTCGGAACCCAGGCGCGGAAGATAGCAGATATTAACACAGGTTAAGAAGCAGTAGTTGAGCCCCCCTCGACCAACTGTGAACTTGGTCTGAGAGTGTTGTAATTTCGCACTAGGGGAGCGTCGGCAACGCTGTTATTTTTGTCACTCAGCAGATTCGGAATGCGGGGCCGGTCTGTCGATCTTGATGGAGAGGATGCAGGAATGAATTCGAGGATTTGCAAGATTGCGAAACTTGCGGTGCTTGGCGCGGCTGTTGGATTCGCAGGGCCCTCCTTGGCAGCGGACGTGGTCGAACCCTATGTCGCGCCGGTTGCAGCGCCCGTGGTCTACGACTGGACGGGCGTCTACATCGGTATACATGGCGGCTACGGCTGGGCCGAGACCGATGGCGTCTTCGATAGCGGCGGCGTTCCTGGCGGTCCGTACAATATTGGCGACTTCGATACCAACGGCGGTATCTTGGGTGCGCATGCCGGTTTCAACTGGCAATGGAACAACATCGTCTTCGGCATCGAAGGCGACGTAAGCGGAGGCTGGCTCGACGACACGCTCCAAGGTGCTTCGCCGGGTGCGAATACGGTCAACATCACTTCCGAGGTCGATCTGCTGGCAAGTGTCAGGGGCCGTCTCGGTTTTGCTGCGGACAACGTCCTGTTCTACGGCACACTGGGCGCTGGCTACGCGGATTACGAATTCACCAGTGTCTTCGATCCGCTCGTCGGAGTCGGTTCCGTTTCCGATGATGACTGGGGCCTCGCTTTCGGAGGCGGTGTCGAATACGCATGGGGAAACTGGCTGTTCCGTCTTGAAGGCATCCATTACGATGTCGAGCCGGGCTTCACTTTCGCGGGCGGAGAAGTGCCCGATGCAGACGCCGGCGATACCGTATTCGTCGATGGTGTGACGACCGTACGGCTCGGTGTCAGCTACAAGTTCTAGCGGTCGGCGGGGCATCGGCGGATCTCAATAGCGGAATTGCTCCGTCAGGATCCGCTCGTCCCAGCTGTGGCTGGCGTCGAACAGGATGGTCGCGGTCGCGTCACGCGATTCGCTTACTGTCACCGTGACGACGGATTTTACTTCCGTATGATCGGCCACGGCGTTGACCGGGCGTTTTACCGCTTCCAGAACGTCGAACCTGACGGTCGACTGATTGGGGATCAGCGCGCCACGCCAGCGCCTCGGCCTGAAGGCGCTGACGGGCGTCAGCGCGAGCAGCGGCGCGTCGAGCGGCAGGATCGGCCCCTGTGCCGACAGGTTGTAGGCCGTGGAGCCCGCCGGCGTCGCTACCATTACCCCGTCACAGATCAGCTCCTCGAGCCTGACGTTTCCATCGATGGTGATCCGCAATTTCGCGGCCTGGTAGGATTGCCGCAGGAGGGACACCTCGTTGATGGCGAGGGCGTCGACCTCCTCGCCACGGTCGGTCACGGCATGCATGCGCAAGGGGCGGATCGTCTCGGCGATGGCGGCCCCGACGCGCTCGCGCAGGTCGGATTCGCGGTACTCGTTCATCAGGAAGCCGACGGTTCCCTGGTTCATGCCGTAGATCTTGCAGCCGGCATTCATGTTCTGGTGCAGCGTCTGCAGCATGAATCCGTCGCCGCCGAGCGCGACGATCACGTCGGCCTCTTCCGGGCGGCTCTGCCCGTAGAGCGCCGAGAGCCGCCGGGCAGCCTCCTGCGCCTCAGGCGTCTCGGCCGCGATGAACGACAGCGTTGGCAGCGTGTTGTGCATTCCCGCTCCGCGTTGCCCGCAATCCCAGGGAAGAGGAGGCGGCTACCGGCGCGGGGTAGCATGCAATCGCACGTCGGAAAAGCGCGGCTCCCGCCGCCGTGAGCGGGACAGTGATGTCTTGAAGCCTTTACTGCGCCGCCGAATATGCTAACGGAACCGCCATGCCCTTGTAGCTCAGCTGGTAGAGCAGCGGTTTTGTAAACCGAAGGTCGCGGGTTCGATTCCTGCCGGGGGCACCACTCTCCTCTGAAAATGCCTTCCCGTTCAAGCGCTGGGTGACCGAAGCAAGTGATGTCGGGACGACCGGCAGAAACATGCCGTTTGTCCCAAGGTCTTCATTATGCCGGTCGAGACGGGGTTGAGCGTCGCCGGCACGGTGGAACTGGCCGGCCTCGATGCGCCGCCGACGCCGCGCCCAGCTTCCCCACAACGACCTGAAAGCTGTGTTCTCGAGACAGCCGAACGTCTGCACCTTCGTCCGGCGTCAGCGCGAGTTCATCCACAGTGTCGATTGCGGCGGAGGTGGCTACGGCGACCCATTTACACGCGATTCGAGGCGGATTCTGGAGGATGATCGCGAAGAATGGGTCAGCCACGAGGCCGCGCGCGAGGAATACGGCGTCGCGATGACGACCGAGGATGTGGGCCGGGCGGGTCGCGCGTAGGCGCCATCTCCCGCCGCCCTTGCGAAACCGTCCGCCTCAATCTACTCCGAGATGCGGACAATCTCGGCGCCGCGAACGGTCCGCGGCCCGGGCAGCCGCTCTTTCAACCTATTCGATGGGCGCTGTTTCCGGCGTTTGCCGGTGCCGGCGTCTTCTGCGACTTTCCCGCGCGGGTCTCGGTCGGCTGCAGGGGCGAAGCGGACGGGCGGTGGGGCATGTTGCCCCAAGGGGTCCACAGGGCCGCCTTCTTGGCGGATCGCGCGGACTGCGTGTGGAGCAGGGTCATACATCGTCCTCCTCTGACGTATGCCTAACAAATCGCAAACAAATTTGTTCGAATTGTACCGATCGCGATCACGAACGCGCGATTGCGGCCTCACACTGGGCGGTCGAGGAACCTTCGCGCGGCGTAGAGCGCCACTGCGGCCGCGTTGGAGACGTTCAAGGAGCGTATGGCGCCCGGCAGATCGAGCCGTACCAGGGCCGATACGGTCTCGCGGGTCTTCTGGCGCAAGCCCTTTCCTTCCGCGCCCAGAACGAGTGCGATGCGATCGCCCTGGAACGAGCCTTCGATCTGTTCGGGCGCTTCCGAATCGAGACCAACGGTCCTGAAACCCGCTGCATGCAGTTCGCCGAGCGCGGCGGCCAGATTTCGCACCTCGATCAGGTCGATATGCTCCAGCGCTCCGGACGCCGCCTTCGCCAGCACGCCGGACTCCGACGGGCTGTGGCGCTGCGTCGTAATCAGCGCGCCAGCCCCGAAGGCCACGGCCGAACGGATGATGGCGCCCACGTTGTGCGGGTCGGTGACCTGATCGAGCACGAGGACCAGCGGGCTGTCGCCGAGCGCGCCGAGCGCCTTCGGCACCAGCGGCCGCGCCTCGATCATGGCCCCCTGGTGGACGGCCTCTCCGCCGAGGATCCGGTCGATCTCGCGCGGTTCTACGATCTCGACCGGGAAGGGCAGGGCGGCGGTGTCCCCCAGGGCGAGCCGGTCGAGCGCATTCCGGGTGACGACGAGGCGCGCGATCTTGCGGCGCGGATTGTCGATCGCCGCGCGAACGGTGTGCAGCCCGTATAGACGCACCAGACCGTCCAGCGCGGGTTCGCCCTCGGCCGGGCTTCGCGGGCGCGGCTGCGCACCGCGGCCTTGGTCGCGGTGCGCGCGGCGAAGCCGGGCATAGTGGCTGTCTTTCGGCGTTCCGGAATTCTGATCGTCGCTCATGCGGTCTCTATAGCGTCGCGACGCGCGGAAGGATACCGGCCCGCGCCCGTTCGCGAACCGCCGGCCGGGACCAGTCCCAGGGATGATGGAACCAGTCCCGAAATCGGCCGCGGTTCCGGTTGACACGCCGGAAGGCAGTCGCCATAAGGCCCCTCGCGGAGACGGGAGGCCATTCGCTGGTCGCCCGGATTGCGCGAGTGCCTCGTATGCACGGCTCCGGATCGCGTCTGGAGGGGTGTCCGAGTGGTTAAAGGAGACGGACTGTAAATCCGTTGGCTCAGCCTACGCTGGTTCGAATCCAGCCCCCTCCACCACCGCGACCAGGATGCCGAGCCGACGAGGCGGACCGATGCGGTCCGAACTGCCGCCATCGCGCCACTTCCGCCGTGGTGACGCACGGACTGTCCCGAACGATCTTCATCACACCCACACGCAGTCGCACGCCGCTTCCGGCGTAGTCTCCCTTTGCTTTCCAGAGTGCCGGATATCTCGGACAGGCTTGGCCGGCCCGGAGACCGTGAGGACGATCGTTGCGCGCCGTTTGCCCTCCGACGGGCTGGAGCCGGGAAGTTTGGCGGACCGTTAATGATTGCTTAGAGACTCGTCTGATAGTGATTCTATCAAGGACTCCGTCCAAGGTGCCGCAAAGCCGGCCTCCTGCCGACGGAAGCGGGTGAAGCGGCTCCGAACGGGAGGGCGCCGTTGCTTCACCAAGGCCATCGCTGGCCTGTCCACCGATGCCGTCGCGGCGCTAACCACCGACCAACTCGGCGCCCTCACTGCCGGCCAGATCGCTGCCCTGAAGACCACGCAGGTCGCTGCCCTGACCACCGACCAGATCGGCGACCTTTCGACCGACCAGATCGGCGCACTGACGGCGGCACAGGTCTCGGCACTGACGACCGACTAGATCGGCGCGCTGACCACGGACCAGGTGGCGGCCCTCAGCGTGAAGGCGGTGACGGGTCTCAAGACTGCCCAGGTCGGGGCTCTGAGCACGGACCAGGTCGGCGCACTCAGTGCGACCCAGGCCGGCGCGCTCGGCGCCGACGACATCGCCGAACTCTCCACGGACGGGATCGCGGCACTAAAGACGGAAGCCTTCGCGGGCCTGTCCACGGACGCGATTGCGGCGCTCACCACCGATCAGATCGGCGCCGTTACCACCGCTCAAGCCGGCGCACTGACATCTGCCCAGGTGGCCGCGCTGACGACGGACCAGATCGGCGACCTCTCCACCGCTCAAGCCGGCGCACTGACATCTGCCCAGGTGGCCGCCATGTCGACCGACCAGATCGGCGCGCTGACGGTCGACCACGTCGCGGCGCTGAGCACCGCCGCGGTGACCGGCCTCACGGCCGATCAGATCACCGCCATGAGCGCCGACCAGACTGAGGCTTTCACCGCCGCGCAGACCGCGGCGTTGAGCGCCACCCAGATCGCGGCCATGGAACTGGAGGACATCCAGGGCTTCTCGACCGACGACATCTCCGCCATCAGCACCAGCGGCATCGCCGGACTGTCGACAGACGATATCGGAGGCCTGAGCGAGGAGCAGCTCGGGGCACTCACCACGCCGCAGCTGCAGGCCATGAGCACGGCACAGGTCGAGGCCGTGATCGCCGCCTACCAGGCGGTCTGACGATCGGTGACACGATGTCCCGCCCCGTCCGGGGGCGGGTCGGTGGGGCTTGCCGACATCACCCTTGACCTCCCCGGCGGGCTCGAATAGGTGTTTCCCCGCTGCGGGCATGGTGAAATGGTATCACATGAGCCTTCCAAGCTCTTGGTGCGGGTTCGATTCCCGCTGCCCGCTCCATCCGCTCTCATCCATCGCTTCGCTCTTGCAAACCGAACCTCCGCGTCGGCCGCCGGTCGCAGCTGTCTCAGTCTTCGTCCAGGAACTGATGATAAAGCGGCCCTTCCGGCACTCCCGCTACGAGCGCGACCGTGCCGCTCCCCACAATAGCCGACAACAGCAGTATCAGGATCATCCGCATCAGCACCCCCTCCGAGCCGGCGGCGATCCTGCATAGCGGCTACGTGGCGTCAAGCGGCCTTCTCGGACAATGAATGCGATTGCTCCGCGCGCTGCGGCCCCTTGTCTTTTCCGGCGGTAGCCGCTAATCGCCCCGCAACCGCAAACAGGCCCGTCGCGGGTCCAGGGAAAGAGACATGGCAAAAGGTAAATTCGAGCGCACCAAGCCTCATGTGAACATCGGGACGATCGGCCACGTCGACCATGGCAAGACGTCGCTGACGGCTGCGATCACGAAGTACTTCGGCGAGTACAAGGCCTA